>CAVPQA010000015.1:295000-487299 GCA_963707175.1 uncultured Alphaproteobacteria bacterium | reverse complement strand
GCGGCGGCTCGCGCCTCGGGAACAACATCGTGGTCATAGAGCTGCTTGCGGAATTCGGAATGAGCCGTGATCTCGGCGTCCCGGATGTTGAGGTCGCCGTGGAACGAGTCGTAGCGGAGCCCATTCCGGCGTGCCCCGGACTGGACGCCGCGGTTCGCTCGCGGCGAAGCCTTTCATAGACGAGAAGCGCGGCCAGGATGGTGGTGCGGTCGGTGTTGGCCAGAATGGTCGCCAGCGCCATGCCGTCCTCGATCGACTGGTTGGCGCCCTGTCCGAGATGCGGCAGCATGGCGTGCGCGGCGTCGCCGAGCAGCGTCAGCCTCCCCTTGGTCCAGTACGGGAGCGGCTCGCGATCGTAGAGCGCCGAACGAAATATCTTGGTGACCTGCCGCAACAGCGCGCCGATCCGCGGATCCCAGCCGGCGAATTCGCGCCGTAGAGCGTCAGGATCGCCGGCGGCCGACCACGATTCCTTCATCTCCTTGTCTGCCGGCACGAAGCCGACGAAATTGATCAGCGCACCGCCGCGCAGCGGATAGACCAGGAAATGCTTGCCCTGACCGAGCCACATCAGCCAGCTTTCCGTCGGCCACTCGGGCACAAGCTCGGCTGGAACGAGTCCGCGATAGGCAACAGTGCCCGAGAACACCGGGCGTGATGACGAAAAGACGTGCGGCCGCAGCACGGAATGGATTCCATCCGCCCCGACCACGGCGTCGGCTTCGGCAACGACGCCGTTGTCGAACGTGACCCTGGCCAGTTCGCCCTGCCGCTCGAATGCCGTGCATCGGTGCCCTGTCTGCACGACGGCGGACGGCAGCGCCTTGGCCAGCATTTCCACGAGGTCCGCGCGATGCATGCCATAGGTCGCATTCCAGCCCGAAGAATCGGTGACCTGGACCGACGCGATCGGCGAGCCATCATGGTGGAAGTAGCGCGAATTGTTGCCGACCTTGGCGCCCCACTTCTCGACCGCCGGTCCGAGCCCCACCCGCTGCAATTGGCGGACCGAATTTGGCGTCAGGTATACGCCGGCGCCGACCTCGCCGAGCGCCGGGGCCTGCTCGTAAACCGTCACCTGCAGTCCCTGTCCGACCAGTGCATTCGCCGCGAACAGTCCGCCGATGCCACCGCCAACGATGATGATTCTTGGCCGCGCCTGCGTCATTGATGTCATCCTCTCGTCCAAGCTGCGCCGAAGCGCGTTCGTTAGATCGCGCCGGCGTCGGCTCTCAGTCTTCAATCGAAAGCGAGGCTACGGGATTTTTCGCCGACCTGATTTGAGCCAGATCAAAATTTGATGGCGATCTCGTCCGTTGCACGGCCGCGCCATCGAGACGTTTTCAGGCGCCCGCTGCCGCGATCTGCGGGGGCTCGAATGCGCGCACCGGAGGCAACGGGCCGGTCCAACGTTCGATCTCAACCATGTTGGTGCCGGTCGACGGCCCCTGGCTCAATTTCGAGCTGCCGCGATCGTGCGTGAGCATATTGGCATTGCCATGCGCGCACACCGCGCCGTCTTCGTCACCGGCCGGATCGTACCAGGCGCCACACGACAGTTTGGCGACGCCCGGCGACAGCGTATCGCTCAGCACCACGCCGGCAAGGCAGGCGCCGCGCGCATTGTGGATGCGCACCACGTCGCCATCCTTGACGCCGCGGCGGCGCGCATCGTCCGGATTCATCGCCACCGCTTCGCGGCCATCAATCTTGCCGCGGGCGCTGATCGGGCCGGCATCCATCTGGCTGTGCAGCTTGTGCCGCGGCTGACTGGAAACCAGGTGCAGCGGATAGGTCTGCGCCTCCGCGCCAAAAACCCACTCCGACGGCTCGATCCAGGTCGCATGCGGCGGACAATTGTCGTAGCCGAAGCCGGCGATTCTTTCTGAAAACAGCTCGATGCGGCCGGACGGCGTCGTCAGCTTGTTGGCGACGGGGTCGGCGCGGAATTTCTCGAACATCACGTACTCATCGGAGCCGCGCGGGATTTCCAAAAATCCGTTGCTCCAGAAAGTCTCGAATTCGGGAATTGCCGCCTGATTGGTGCGCACGCTGGCTCGCCACGAATCGTACAGATGCCGCAGCCATCCGCTCTCGTCGCGGCCTTGGGTGAACTCGGGCTCGAAGCCGAGCCGCCGCGCCAATGCGGTGAAGATGCTGTAATCGTCGCGCGCCTCGCCCACGGGCTCGATCGCCTTCTGCATGGCGATGACAAAGTGGTCGCGCTGCGCGCAGCCGATGTCGTTGCGCTCGAGCGTCGTCGTCGCCGGCAGCACGATATCGGCATGGCGTGCGGTCGCGGTCCACCATGGATCGTGCACAATAACGGTCTGCGGCCGGCGGAAAGCGGCACGCAGCTGATTGGTGTCCTGATGGTGGTGGAACGGATTGCCCCCGGCCCAGTAGACCAGCTTGATATCCGGATAGGTGCTGCGCCGGCCGTTGAAGTCGTAAGGCTCGCCCGGATGCAGCAGACATTGCGCGATCCGCGCCGCCGGAATGGCGCGATTGAGCGGGTTGGCGGCGACCTCCATTCCCGGGGTACGGAACGCCGCCGGTGGTTCGGCGATGCCCATCGCGGAACCGTAGCCGAAGCCGAAGCCGCCGCCGGGCAGCCCGATCTGGCCGAGGCACCCCGCCAGCAGGATCACTGCCCAGTACGGCTGCTCGCCATGATCGGCGCGCTGCAACGACCACGAGGCCGCCACCATGGTGCGCGTCGCCGCCATGTCGCGCGCCAGTGTTCGGATCGTATCGGCATCAACGCCCGTGATCGAAGCGGCCCAATCGGCGTCCTTCGGCTGGCCGTCACTCTCGCCCATGACGTACGCCTGCACCTGATCGAACCCGCTGCAATAACGGCCGAGGAACTCGCGGTCGTGCAGACCGTTCGCGATCAGCGTGTGGCTCAGCGCCAGCAGCATCGCCGTGTCGGTGCCGGGCCGGATCGCAATCCATTCCGGCGCCACGCTTGGCGGTCCATCCTCGCGGATCGGACTGATGTTGACGACGCGCACGCCGGTGCGGGCCAGATCGGCGAGACACGACGATGTCGAATGCGCCCCGCAGCCGCCCTTCGCCACCTGCATGTTCTTGGTATTGGCGCCGCCGAATAGCACCATCAGCTTGCCGTGGCGCGCGATCGAAGACCACGAGGTGAGCGGACCGGTCACCGCCTGGGCGCTGCCAAGCACATGCGGCAGAAATACCAGCGCGGTGCCGAAGCTGTAGTTCGAAGTCTGGTCGATGAAGCCGCCGAACAGCGCCATGAAGCGGCGCACTTGTCCGCGCGCCTCATGAAAGATGCCGGCGGAGCCCCAGCCTTGCGAACCGGCCATGATGGCGGCATGGCCGTAATCGCGTTTCACGCGAGCCAATTCGTCGGCGACGAGATCGAGCGCGCGCTCCCACGACACCGGCACAAAGGGTTCGCGGCCGCGGCCTTGTCCGGACCCGGGGCCGTCCTTAAGCCAGCCCTCACGCACGAAGGGCTGAGCAATGCGGGTCTTGGAATGCACCGCGTCGGGCACCGCCTCGATCAGGGACGATGGGTCCGGATCGTGCTCGAATGGCCGCACGCCGACGACCCGCCCGTCCTCGACTTCGGCCAAAAAGGCCCCCCAATGGGAATGATTGCGGATAAGTGTTTTGGTCATGGGCCTAAGTCTCCGGCGGGCGGTTCGAGCATAGCACGCGCGGCCGTCTTGCGTTGCGCCTGCCACGATGCGGCGCCCTAAATTGACAGACTTCCCGGGAAGGACAATTTTAACCGCTACCTTGGGAATGAACACCATGACCACGCGCGAACAGAACGATTTCCTCACCCTGACCGGCCCCGGCACGCCGATGGGCGCGCTGATGCGGCGCTATTGGATTCCGGCGCTGCTGTCGTCCGAAATCCCGGAGCCGGACTGCCCGCCGGTGCGGTTGAAGCTGCTCGGCGAGCGGCTGATCGCGTTTCGCGACACGGCCGGGCGCGTCGGTGTGATGGACGAGTTCTGCGCCCATCGCGGCGTGTCGTTGTGGTTCGGCCGCAACGAAGAAAATGGGCTGCGCTGCCCGTATCATGGCTGGAAATACGACGTCACCGGCCAGTGCGTCGAGGTGCCGTCGGAGCCGGTTGAGAGCGGGTACTGCAACAAGATCAAGCTCGCATCCTATCCGTGCCTCGAAATGGGCGACGTGATCTGGATCTATATGGGCCCGGCGGAGAAGAAACCGCCCAAACCGAATTTCGAATGGGCGATCGTGCCCGGCACCCATCGCTTCGTCAGCAAGCGCACCCAGGAATGCAACTGGCTGCAGGCGCTCGAAGGCGGCATCGATTCGGTGCACGTTTCATTCTTGCACCGCCACGATCTGCGCAGCGATCCGCTGCATGTCGGCCAAGGCGCCGAATTCACCCGCGAGACAACCGTGCGCTTCGAGGTCATCGAAAACGATGGCGGCATGGTGATCGGCGTGCGCCGCCCGGCGACGCCCGGTAATCTTTATTGGCGTATCACCCAATGGGTGATGCCGTTCCACACCATGATCCCGCCCTATGGCGACAACGCACTCAACGGCCACGCCTTCGTGCCGGTCGACGACGACAACTGCATGTCGTGGTGCTTCACCCATCATCCGTCGCGGCCCTTGTCGGCGCACGAGCTTGAGGTGATGGGCAGCGGCGGCGGCATCCACGTCAACCTCATCCCCGGCTCGTTCCGCCCGGTGGTCAACAAAGACAACGACTACATGATCGACCGCGTGGCGCAGAAGCATCACAAGTCCTATTGCGGCGTCAAAGGCATCGCCATGCAGGACGCCGCGATTCAGGAAAGCTGCGGCCCGATCCAGGATCGCACCAAGGAAAACCTGGTTTCGACCGACAACGGCGTCATCATGGCGCGGGTGCGGTTGCGCAAGGCCGCGCTTGCCGTCGCGCAGGGCGCCGAACCCGACGGTCTCGATCCCGCAACGCACGCCGTGCGTTCGGCCTCGATCGTACTGCCCGAAGGGGCAAGTTTTTACGAAGCTGCGGGCGACGCGCTCAAGGCCAAACAAGGCACCGCGCACGCCTCGGTGTGATTACGCTGGCCGTGTTCGCCGAAGACCGTCAGGTGCCGTTCGGCTCACACGGCAATCAAGCCACTGCGGTATTGCGCCCGCGAAAACGCGCGTGTTCCAGCGGCGCCCGCCGGTTGAGCCGCGTCGGCTCTACAGCGTTTTCAGGAAATTCACCAAGTCCTGCTTCTGCCGATTGGTGAAGCCGATGTTGAAGCGCTGATCGTAGAAGTTCACCACATCCATCAGCGTGGCCGCCGAGCCGTTGTGGAAATAGGGCGCCCGCGCCGCCAATCCGCGCAGGATCGGACCTTTGAGTTTGCCAATGTCGGCGCAGTTTCCGGTGATCATCGCGCGGCCCGGATCGGTCACCACGAAGGTCTGTCCGGACAGCGAGCCTTGAGTGCATTTCAGGGTGAACACCGGCAGGCCGGAGATATCGAGCGCCGGGGGCGCATTGGCGCCGGCGTTGGCGACCCCGATGTTCAAGGGTGCCTTGACTGAATGGTCGCCGACATCGGGCGTGTCATGACAGGTGCCGCAAAAGCCGGAGATGCTCGGCATGTTGAGCGCGTCGTTGAGACCCGTCACACCGGTAATGTTGAAACTCGTGTTGTTGAATACGTCCTCGCCGCGCGCAATCGACTCGCGGTCCAACGTCACCCGACTGCGGCCCTCAAGTCCGAGCCACGGCCTATACAGGTCGAAGATCGCAGGGTCGAACGGCGCGCCGGTCGGGTTTTGTCCCAACGGGTCGTTCACGCCGATGAAGAACTTGGCAACCTGCAGCGAGAGCGCGACGGCGCCGCCGGTCGCGCCATCATCATGCAGCACCTGCGCCAAATTGTCGTCTTCCTGCGCGGTGAATATGCCGCTCTCGAAAGCGACGATCTCTGCCACCTGCTCCGCGCTTGGCGGCGCGTTGGCCTGGGCATGGCCGAGGGTCGCGTCCGTGGCCTGGCTGGCAAGGCTCGGCTCGCGGCCGTCCCACATGACCGCCGACAAGAAACCGAGATTGGTCGACGGCAGCGGCCGCCGGTACATCGACAGGATGCCGGTCGTCGGGCCGGTGAGCCCGGTTGCCGGATTTGTGGTGCAATTGTACGGATCGGCCACATCGGTCACCGCGAACTGCAAGACTGACGATGCCGGAAGAGGCAAGCCTATACGGATCAACCCCTTTTCGAGCAGCAGCTTGTAGGCCTTCAGCTTGGCCGCCGGCGTCGAAACGTCGTCAGTCGGACAGGTGGCGCCATCGACCAGCCGAAAGATCGGATCATTGCCTCGACTGACTGCAAACCGGGCTTTGACGCTTGCCGCGCTGACGCTCCAACCGGTTGCCGGCTGGTGACAGGTCAGGCATGTGCGGTTGTTGGTCCCCAGATTCTGAAAGAACGCATTATTTGACGTGATGGTGGCAACGCCGGGCTGAAATGTACCGACGACTCCACTGGGATCGGCATCGAGTTCGAATTTCGGAATGATCGGTGGCGTCGGCTGGGCGCCATGGTCCGGATCGTGGTAACGGCGCATCTGCTGTGCGTGGGCGATTGCTCCCGGCTGCCAATTCAGCGATTGGCCGGGATTGACGATCCCGGCATTTTGCGCGGACGCCGGATGCGTGACGGCTAGACCGCATATCACAGCAAAATTCGCGATCGAGAACCATGAGCGAAAAGAGCAGCCTGACATCGTCTTCATTTGCCCCTCCAAATCGATTATCGATTCTCTGTTCAACGAAGCAACACATGCGGCCACACACCGTCGCAATTTGCCGTCAAGGGCGCCAGCAAGGGAGTTCGCCCGCCGGCATGCTAATCTGCCGGGCTTTCTCCGTAAAGCCGCGCTTTGGCCGCACATCAGGGCGGACTGATTTTTGTCAATAGCACAGTGTTTCCGCAGCGACTGTGACGAACGACACATCACTCACAGAGGGATCGTCACCCAATTGAACCAGCCGCGCTTCGCGGCGATGTCTGCTGTACCGTGAAGCAGACATCGCTGCCCATTTTTGCCGCGCGACTAGCGGGTCCAAAGATCGCGAAATTGCGTCGCTACCAGCCGATCGTAGGGCAGCGGTCCGGTAAGCAGCCCGTTGGCCATGGCGAAAGCGTTGATGCCGTCGACGGCGTCCTGCGTGATCGTCGCATCGTAGAACGGCGCATCGCGCGCGATCAGGCCTGCGATCAGTGAAGCGGCTTCCGGCGCGAACAGCCGTTCGCCGATCGCCGTGGCGCGCGATGGGTCGGCCTTGAGCGCCTTCTGCGCTTTGACGATCGCCCGCACCGCGCCGGCGGCGATATCCGGTTGCTCGTCGATCAACCGGTCCGTCGTGGTCAATGCCGGAAAATTGTAGAAACGCGCGCCGGGCGGACCGTCGCCGCGCCGCAGATCGAGATGCACTTTGGCGACACCAAGCTTTTCGCCGACCGCGAGCCGCATGCCGTTGCCCCAATAGGCATCCGCGATGTCCTGGCTGAGTGCATCGACGCCGACGCGGTACTTGAAATGCTCGTCCTTGGTGCTTGGCATCGGCACGATCGAAACCTTGTCGCGCTCCAGATCGATGCCCGACTGTTTGAGCAGGTGACGCAAACCGACTTCGGGGAACGCCGTCGATGCTGAAATGCGCAAGCCTTTCAGCGCGTCGAGGTCGCCACGCCTCACGTCAAGATCGGCGCGGAGCGCCAGAAACCAGTAGGAATATTGCGCCAACGCACACAGCAATTTTGCGCCCTTCCAGCCCGGAAAGGCGCGCGTCGCCATATAGGCCGGACCGCCGAGGAAATGGACTTCACCGTTGCGCAGCCGCTCCGGCCCGTTGAGCGCGCCATAGACGCGTTCAACCTCGGCTTCGATGCCCTCCTCGCGGAAAAAACCGAGCTCAACGGCCGCCGTGGCCACGAAATACGAAGGCGAGTCCAGGTCGGCGACGACAAGCCGGTACATTCGCAGCACTCCTCACTTGCTGCTCAACATCGCGCCGATCTTGGCAAGGGTCGGCTTCGGCAATGCGAACGTGTCCTTCACGATCGCATCCATATCCTCGCCGCTTGCCGGGTCGAGCATCAGATGGCGCTTGTTGCAGGAGGCGACGAAAGTCGGATCCTTCACCATTCGCGCGAATGCCTGACGCAGCGCCGCCAGCCGCTCCGCCGGCACGCCCGGCCCGGTGATGATCGAACGGCCGATTTCTGCCGTTGACGCGACGGCGCGCAGAACGGCCTTGCCTTCGTCGGTCAGAGCCAATTCCGGCAGCGCCGGCACATTCGGAATGAGCGGGCTGCGCTTGAGCGCCGCCTGAAACAGCAGCGTCGCGCCGCCTTTGATCCAATCCGGGTGCGAAGTCAGCATGGCGGGCAGGCCGTAGGCACCGGTGACGTCGACCTCGCCGCGATCCATCGCGAGCAGGATTTCGCTGGTGCCCTTATAGCCGAGCACGATCTTGAATTTGGTGCCGCCGTAAGCGTTCAGCGCCTCCGCATAGATATCCGTGGTCGAGCCGCGGCCCGAGGCGCCGACGCTGTACTGCTTGTTGCGGGCGTCAGCGATCGACTTGAGGCCGGAAGAGGCGCGCGCCACGCCGACGTCGATATTGGTCGTGGCACGGCCGATGTAATGGAAGTCCGCCGCGTTGGTCTTCCCAGATCCGCCGACCGCGCTGTTAAGCGCAAAAGTCTGCGCCAGGCTGGCGAGCACCGTGCCGTCCTTAGGGGCGACGTTGGCGATGTATTTGGCTGCCGCAAAGCTGCCGGCCCCCGGCATGTTTTCTGTAACGATCGACGGATGCCCGGGCAGGTATTTCGGCAAAAACTCGGCAACCAGCCGGCCGTAAAGGTCATAGCCGCCCCCGGGGCCGTAACCGACCAGCATGCGCAGCGTCTTGCCGGCATAAAAATCCGCGATCGGGTCGGCGGATGCGGCCGACGCGGCAGACAGCAGCAGGACGAGTGCAATCGCGAAGCGTTTCATCGCCGTTCTCCCTTTTTCGCTCAGCGTTCCGCAAGCGCGCGCTTGCGCCACAGCGCCCACGGCCGCGCTGAGGCGCTGAGCATCGCCTGATTACTGGTGAGCGCTTCGGCCCGCGTCATGAAATTGATCGGACCGCCGATGGTGATGGCCTGCAGCTGCTGGCGGGCATTGATCTCGGTGTAGTAGGCGCGGAACACCGCATTAGGCAGCGAGGGCGCCACCACGGAATCGCCGTGGCCCCTCATCAAAATGACGGCGGCGTCTTTGCCGAGTTTCTGCGCCAGGTCCTTGCCGAGGCTCGGCGTCAGGATCATCAGGTCGGTGCCGCCGCCGGCGTGCTTGCGAATCTCGAACAGCGGCACTCCGAGGCCTAGAAAACCCGCATTGTGCAAAAGCGGCCGCAGCTTGGCGCGGGTCACCGTGAACGGCACCACGGTCGGCGAATGGCTGTGTACCACCGCGTTGACGTCGGGCCGCACCTTGTAAATCTCGCCGTGGATGAAGCGCTCGCGGTAGAGCAGCTTGCCCTCGTCCTTGGGATCGACCGGCTGACTGTCGAGGTCGAGCCGCAAGATGTCGGCGGCGGTCACCGATTCCGGGGCGATCGAGCGCGAGATCAGATAGCGATGCGGATCGCGCGGGTCGCGCACGCTGATATGGCCGAAGGCGTCGAGCACGCCGAGCCGGGCCAGGGTGCGGTTGGCGGCGACCAGGTCGTCAACCAGTTCGCGGTCTAGCGGAGGCGATGACGCTCCGCGGCGCGGCGCCGGCGAGCGCGATGTCGTTTTGGCGGGCATGCACGGACTTCCAACAATGGCGGGTTCTGACGCTTAACAACTTTCTGCGGCACTCGGAAGTGTGCCATAACGCGCGCACCATCCGCAGCAAGGACCGCCAGCCGCCAATGAACAATGCCGATCTGATCGTCGCCACGCTGAAATCGGCCGGCATCGCACGCGGCTTCGGCATTCCCAGCGGCAACGTCCTGCCGCTGATGGAGGCGATGCGCGCCGGCGGCGTCGATTTTGTGCTCACCGCGCATGAGGGTTCCGCGGGCTTTGCCGCCGACGTCACCGGGCGGCTGACCGGCGCGCCGGGCTTATGCATCGCCACACTCGGGCCGGGCGCCACCAATCTCGCGACCGGCATCGGCGACGCCTGGCTCGACCGGTCGCCGCTGATCGCCATCACCTGCAATCTCAACACCGACCAGCTCGGCCGCCGCATTCAGATGTGGATCGATCATCATGCGCTGTTCCGGCCGATCACCAAGGCAACCTTGCCGCTGCGCAAGGGCGAGGTCGCCGCGACGCTTACCGATGCGATCCGGCTCGCACTGAGCGAGCCGCAGGGGCCGGTTCATCTCGATCTGCCGGAAGACGTGGCGCTGGCGGCGACGAACGAGCCGGTGCCAGCACTCGCTGCGCCTTCGGGCATCGTCTCGGCTGCCGATGACATGATTAGCCGCGCCGCGCAGCTGATCGGCGCCGCGCAGCGGCCAGTCGCAGTGATCGGCGCGTCGGCGATGCGGCTGCGCGACCCGGCGCTGCTGCGCCAAGCGGTCGAGCACTTCAATCTGCCGTTCGCAACCACCACGATGGCGAAGGGCCTGATCGACGAGACGCATCCGTTGTCATTAGGCTGCATCGAGCGTGCCAGCCGCCAGGTGCAGCGGCGGCTCCTTCGCGCCGCCGATCTGATCGTCGGTCTCGGCTACGACACGATCGAAGTCGAATACGAGGCCTGGATCGGCGACGTGCCGCTCGTGCAAATCGACATCGAGCCGGCCGATATCGCGACGTCGGTCAAACTTGTCCACCAGGTCACGGGCGACCTGGAATCGTCGCTGCGCCGCCTGGTCAAATGCGCGGCCGCTATGCCGCGATGGACCACGCCGGAGATCGGCGCCCACCGCGCCGCTTTTCAGGCCGCGCTGCGGCCGGCAAGCGCGGCCTTCACCGCGCATGCCGCCATCGACGCCGTGCGCCGCGCCCTGCCCCGCGATGGCGTGCTCGCGTTCGATGTCGGCGCCCATACCCATCAGATCGCCAGCCAATGGACCGCCTATGCGCCGAAAACTTTCCTGATCACCAACGGCTGGTCATCGATGGGTTTCGGCTTGCCAGCCGCGATCGCCGCCAAGCTGGCGCGGCCGGATTTGCCGGTCGTCTGCCTGATCGGCGACGGCTGCTTTCAGATGACATGCGGCGAGGTAGCCACGGCCAAACGCCTCGGCATTACGCTGCCAATCGTCGTGCTCGACGACAAGTGGCTGGCGCTGATCAGGGTGAAGCAAATCCGCCGCCAATTTCCGCTTTACGGTACGGCGTTGCAGGACGAAGATTATCGCGAGCCGCCGGCACATTATTTCGGCGTCCCGGCCCGCGGGGTGCATAGCGCCGCGGCACTGGAGGAAGCGGTGATGGCGGCACTCGCTGCGCGCGGCCCTACGGTGATCGAGGCCGTCGTCGATTCCGAGCACTACATCGACACAGTGTACGATTAGACATAGTGTACGATTGATAGACTGCCGCTCCTATTTCAGCGACTCGATGTAAGCGGCGATGTCATCCGCCGCAGTCCGGCTCAATGGCAGCGTCGGCATTTTCGGATGCGGATCGAGCAGGAAATAGGCAAGCGACTTGGCGTCGAAATTCGAACGGGCAATCGTGGCAAACGGCGGCGCATCGGCGTTCGCCTGCTTTTGACCAGCCGAAACGACGTGGCACGCCGCGCACCATCGCTGCGCCAGCGCGCGGCCGTGCGCGGCATCGGCCGCGTAGCCCGGCAATATCGCGAGGAGCATCACTGCCGCGCCAGAAACAAGCACCTTCATAGAATGCATGGAGATCACCACTGTCGGAAGTTTGCGAAACCCGCCGTATGGCATTGGCGTCTTGTGCGCCTCCACCGAAGCTTATTCAAGAACGGACGGACGCCCGGATCTTTTCGTGAGTGACATCGCTCCGCGCGCCCCTCCTCGCGGCGGCACGCACTTGCCGAGTGGGCCCTGGCGCCCAACGATTGCACTTGCGCCCTCCAGGAGTGCCTCCCGGTACCGCATGTCGTCGGGTGGAATCGCCGAGACGGTCTCGGCGCGGTCTTCCAGGATTTCGGCAAACAGCGCCTGGTGAATGTGGAGGCGAACGGGTTTGCGGGCGTTCTCGGCGCCGCCGCGAGCGGCGGCTAACTCTTTGAGGCAGCAAGGGTTTGCTGCCGCCTTTGGCTGTTAACGTCCCATTAGGGTTAACGCTCTATTGCTGGGCGGTCCGCTGCAGCGGCGCACAGTGCGCGCCACGTGCAGCGCTCCTTGCCGCGTGCCCCGTCAAGGGCCTGGGCAGCGATACTGCAGCGATCGAGATGCGTTCGAGCCGATCCCGCCCCGCACGTCTATTTGTTTCGGCCGCGATCCTTGCCGCCGTCGCCGCGGTCGCAGCCGGCTGCCAGACGACGCAGACAACCGCGACCACCGGCGCGCTGGCATTGACCCCGCCTGACGACCGGCCCGCGGCCGAGTGGCGCCGCCAACTCGTGGCCTACGACCAGCAATACCGCAACGATCCATCGAACGTCGATGTGGCGCTGCATTACGCGCAGGCGCTGCGCGCCACCGGCGAGCGCGCCCAGGCGCTGGCCGTGCTGCAGCGGCTGTCGATCAAAAATCCATACAACAAGCCGGTACTCGCCGAATACGGACGGGCGCTTGCGGAAAACGGCGACTATGAGCAAGCGTTCGATGTGCTCAGCCGCGCCCACACGCCGGATCAGCCCAATTGGCGCATTCTCTCCGCGCAAGGCGCCGTACTCGACCAGATGGGTCGTCACGCCGAGGCGCAACGCTATTATCGCACCGCGCTCAAGATCGTCCCCAACGAACCGTCTGTCCTGTCCAACCTCGGCCTGTCTTACGCCCTGACGCACAACCTGCCGGATGCCGAAAAGGTGCTGCGCCAGGCCGCGGAACAGAATCCGGTCGATCCGCGCGTGCGGCAGAACCTGGCCCTGGTCGTCGGGCTGCAGGGCCGCTTCGCCGAAGCCGAAGCTATCGCCCGCGCCGAACTGCCGCCGGACCAGGCCGCCGCCAATGTCGCCTATTTGCGCCAGATGCTGGCGCGGCCCGATCTGCAGAAGAAGAAAGCCGGCGCTTCGCCGCTCCGGCAGCGGGCAGAGTTGACGCCGCGTTGTTACCGCAGCGCCATCACACGGATGGCCGCCGGACCGAGAATGACGACAAACAGCACCGGCAGGAAGAACACGATCATCGGCACGGTCAACTTCGGCGGCAGGCCTGCCGCCTTCTTTTCGGCTTCCGACATGCGCAGGTCGCGGTTTTCCTGCGCCATCACCCGCAAACGTCGTGCCGAGCGGCGTGCCGTAGCGTTCCGCCTGCTGCAGCGCGAGGCACACGGCGCGCACACCTTCAATGCCGGTGCGCTGAGCCAGATTCTCGTAGGCCGCGCGTCGATCGGGCAGATATGACAGCTCCGCGGTGGTCAGCGTCATTTCCTCCGCGAGCGCAACCGACTGCGAACCGATCTCTTCGCTGACCCTTGCGGAACGCCGCCTCGATCGACATTCCGGATTCGACGCAGATCAGCAACAGATCGAGCGCATCGGGAAAGGCGCGCTTGATAGACGTCTGCCGGCGCTGAATCTTGTTCTTGAGGAACAGGTTCGGACTGTACACGCCGAAATACGCGGCGCCGATCGAGATCGCCAGCTTCATCATGCAACGGGTAATCGAGTTTCAGTACGACGAAGATGTAGAATAGCGAGGCAAGCATCATGACGATCGGCATCGTCATGCGGAAGAACAGGTAGGTAATGTAGGGCGCCTGCCCGCGGAAGCCGGCCTGCATGAGCAAGGTGCGGGCCTGCTCCTGGCCGAGCCACTTGTTGAGATTGAAGTCGTCGACGATCGTCTTCATGTAGGCTTTCGGCGATTGCCGCAGCGACGCCTTGCTGCCTTGCACCAACCGCTCGCGCTCGCGCTGCCGGATCTTGTCGCGTTCCAGTGCGACCGCCTTCATGCGCTTGTTCAGGGTGTCGGACGCCAGTAGCGGCATCGCCAGCGTGAGCACCGTGGCGCCAGCCGCAATGGCGGCAAACAGCATGGTGAGAACCTGCGGGTCGAGAAGCTGTTCGAGCAAAGCACGCATCGGCGGACGCCTCAGAAATCGAAGTTGATCATCTTGCGCATCACGAAGATGCCGATCGACATCCAGATGCCGGAGCACGCCAGCATCATGCGTCCCGACGGATCGGTCCACAACAGCTCGATGTAAGTCGGGCTGGTGAACCAGACGAGAGCCCATCACGATGAGGGGCAAAGAGCCGATGATCGCAGCCGAAGCCTTGGCTTCCTGCGACATGGCCTTGATCTTCGCTTTCATCTTTTTGCGGTCGCGCAGCACGCGTGAAAGATTGCCGAGCGCCTCGGAGAGATTGCCGCCGGCGCGCTGCTGAATGGAAATCGACGATGCCGAAGAAATTCGCTTCCGCGACCGGAATTCGCTCGTAGAGCTTGAGACTGGCCTCGCCGAGCGGAATGCCGACGGCCTGCGTTTCGATGATACCGCGAAATTCGCTGCGGATCGGCTCGGTCGCCTCGCTGGCGATCAATTTCATGCTGTCGAGGAGCGGCAGGCCGGCCTTGATGCCGCGGACGATGACGTCGACCGCGTCCGGCAGGGCATCGAGAAATTTCGCCTCGCGCCGCTTCTTGAGAAACTTGAGCATCCAGTTCGGAATGCCCAACCCGCCGGCGAGGCCGAACGCCAGCGCCGGTATGATGCCGCGGTTGACCAAAAACGCGATCAGGAAGGTGACGACGCCGAGCACGATTGAGATCGTGATGAACTTACGCTTCGACCAGGTTCAGCCCGGCCTGCCCGAGGCGCACTGAGAGCGGCGGCCGCTTGGCCTTTTTTTGCCGTCGCTCCAATTCCTTGAGCGTGCCTTCGATCTGTTCGCGGCGCGGTTTCTGCGCACCGCGGATCGGCCGGGCTGCCGGCTCGGTGCGTGAGACGCTCGCCATGCGCCGCTCGGCTTTCCGCTCGCCGGACAGGATCGGATACAGCAGAACCCATGCGACTCCACCGATCGCGATCGCTACCAAAAAGAACAGCCCATAGGTTTCCATTACAGTTTTACGCTCTGTTTTTGTCCTGCTCGCCCGCGGCCTCGGCGGCATCGAGGGCGGCCGCAAGGTGCGCCTCCTCGCCGTAATAGCGCGCCCGTTCCCAGAATTTCGGCCGGCCGATACCGGTCGACTTGTGCCGCCCGATGAGCTTGCCGCTCGCGTCCTCGCCCAGGATTTCGTAGATGTAGATGTCCTGCGTGATGATGACGTCGCCTTCCATGCCTATCACTTCGGTGATGTTGGTGATGCGGCGCGAGCCGTCGCGCAGACGCGCGGCCTGGATGACGACGTCGATCGAGCCGCAGATCATCTCGCGGATGGTGCGCGACGGCAGCGAGTAACCGCCCATCGTGATCATCGACTCGATGCGGGAGAGCGCCTCGCGCGGCATGTTGGCATGCAGCGTGCCCATCGAGCCGTCGTGGCCGGTATTCATCGCCTGCAACAGATCGAACGCTTCCGGACCGCGCACCTCGCCGACGATGATGCGTTCCGGCCGCATGCGCAGGCAGTTTTTGACGAGGTCGCGCATCGTCACCTGCCCCTCGCCTTCCAGGTTGGGCGGACGCGTCTCCAGCCGCACCACGTGCGGTTGCTGCAGTTGCAGCTCGGCGGCGTCTTCGCAGGTGACGATGCGCTCGTCGTCATCGATGTAGCGCGTGAGGCAGTTGAGCAGCGTCGTCTTGCCGGAGCCGGTGCCGCCCGAGATCAGCGTGTTGACGCGGCAGCGGCCGATGACCTTGAGAATTGCGGCGCCCTCTGGCGAAATCGATCCGAACCTGACGAGTTGCTCCAGCGTCAGCTTGTCCTTTTTGAACTTGCGGATGGTGAGCGCCGGGCCGTCGATCGCCAGCGGCGGCACGATGACGTTGACACGAGAGCCGTCGGGCAAACGCGCGTCGCAGATCGGCGAGGATTCGTCGACGCGCCGGCCGACCTGACTGACGATGCGTTGGCAGATGTTGAGGAGCTGCTGGTTGTCGCGAAACCGGATTCCGGTCTTCTGAATCTTGCCGTCGACTTCGATGTAAACCGTGCCCGAGCCGTTGACCATGATATCGGCGATCTCGTCGCGGGCGAGCAGCGGCTCGAGCGGCCCGTAGCCAAGCACGTCGTTGCAGATGTCATCGAGCAGATCCTCCTGCTCGGAGATCGACATCACGATGTTTTTGATCGCGATGATCTCATTGACGATGTCGCGAATTTCCTCGCGTGCCGAATCGGCATCGAGCTTGGCAAGCTGTCCGAGATCGATGGCTTCGATCAGCGCGCCGAAAATCGTGCCCTTGACCTCATAGTAGGATTCCGAGCGCCGAGCGTCGATTGCGCTGGGGATTTGCTGCTGCGGCTGCGCCTTCGGGCCGGCGTTCTGCTTGGCGGTCGGCGCCCCGATCAGCGGCGCGCCGAGACCTGCTGACGGAAACGGCGTGCGGCCGGCCTCCGCGGCGGCGGCAGGTCCCGGCGGCTTGGCGCTCGACGGCGGCGGCGGCAGAGTTTCTTGCTGCGGCCGCTCGACCACCGCGGTGGCATTTCCAAGAATATCACGCTTACCAAACACGACGCTACTCCGACACTCTCTCTATGCTTGACGCTGCAGCAGTTTCTCTATCAATGGCGACAGGAGACCGCCGCGTTGCTTTTTAGGTTCCGCCCGTCCGGTCAGGAGCCGGGCGAGGCTGCGGAACATTTCGGCGGTGCGGTGGCTTTTGGAGATTTCCGCAATCATCTGCCCGTTGTTGGCGGCCGAGCCGAAAAGCTGCGGTTCGAATGGGATGATCGCCACAGGCTCGGCCTCGAGCGCTTTGGCGAAATCGGCGGCCTTGATCTCCGGCCGCTTGGGCACGCCAACCTGGTTGAGGCAGTATACCGGCCGGTGATCGTTCGGCCGCGCCGCTTTGAGGAAATCATAGATATTCTTGGCGTTGCGCAGGTTCGCCAGATCGGGCGCCGCGACGATGAGAATGTCATCGGCGCTGATCAGCGTCTGCTTCGTCCAGCCGCTCCATTGGTGCGGCACATCGAGCACGACGCACGGCACCGTGGCGCGGAGCGAATCGAAGATGGCCTCGAACGCGTCGGCGCCGAAATCGTAGACCCGGTCCAGCGTCGCCGGCGCCGCCAGCAGGCTCAAGTGATCGGTGCACTTCGCCAGCAGGCGATCGACGAATGCGGTGTCGATGCGATCGGGCGAAAACACCGCCTCGGCGATGCCTTGCGGCGGATCCTGGTTGTAGTCGAGCCCGGCGGTGCCGAAGGCCAGATCGAGATCGGTGACGACCGAGTCGAGCTTTAAGTCGTGCGCGATGGAGAAAGCGATATTGTGGGCAATCGTGCTGGCGCCGACGCCACCCTTGGCGCCGGTCACGGCGATGACGCGACCGACCGGCTTGGCGTCCGGCGCCGAGAACAGGCCGCAAATTGCGCGCACCACCTGCAGCGTGCCGATCGGCGCGATCAGATAGTCGCTGACACCGCGTCTCACCAGCTCTCGGTAGAGTTGGACGTCGTTGGTGCGACCGATGACGACGACGCGGGTGCCCGCATCGCAGACCTCGGCGAGCTGGTCGAGGCCGGCCAGGATGTCTTCGCCGCGGCTCTCGGATTCCAGTATGATGACGTTCGGCGTCGGGGAGCCGTGATAGGCCTCGACGGCGGCCGCGAGGCCGCCCATCTGAATGCGCAGATGGGCCTTGGCCATGCGCCGGTCTTCGCCGGCCGCCTGGATGGCCGCGGCGGTTTCAACCGTCTCGCAGAACGCCTGGACCGACACGCGCGGCGCGGGAGCGATCTGCTCGTCGCGTGCGACGATATCGTCCGGGACGATTTCCTTTGCGTCTGCCTGTTCAGCCTGTTGCATCGGTATTCTGCGTCATTGCCCCAAATTCGCGTCACTGCCCAAGTCGGTGATCTTGCCGACTGGCGGCGTGAAGTTTCCGGATGTGGTCGAGGTCGGGCTGCCCTGCACGTATTTTCCCATCACGGTCGTGCGCCGCATCTCATTTGCCGGCGTTTCGGCGCGCGGCTGCACCAGATCGGCGGGATTCTCGACCATCGCCGCGAGGTTGCGTTGCGTAGCGCAGCCGAAATTCCAATTCGGCTGATTTTCGAAATAATCGCGATTGAGGCTCGGCCCGATGTCCTTGGGCCATAAGCCGCATGGCCCGGCTTGGGCGGCGATCCGCGGGTAGCTGATGCGCACGGTTGCCAGCACTCGCGCTGAAACCCGATAGTTGCGCACTGCGACGCTGCGCGGCGGCACGCCGGTCGCCGCCAGGATCGCTTCAATCTCGCGCAGCGAGTCGGCCGAGGAGCGCTCGTTGCTGCTGCCGACCGGCAGATCGACGATGACGCCGCCAGTCGCCTGATCCTTCCAGGTTTGCCCGAACGCCAGCACCTGCGCGCGCTGCACGGGAGTGAGGCTGCCGCGATTGGCGCCGATGAAGAGCTGCAGCGTGTGATCCTTCTCGGTGATCGTGATCGGATGGCGCAGGCGATAATCATACGGTGCGGCGGGAGCGCCGGTAATTTGCTGATCGGTATTGCAGCCGCACACCAGCGCGGCGAACGAAACGGCCAGCGCGGTGCGCAGCGCCAGCCGGGAACCGGCGCAACGAGCAGCGATCGGGGTGCGGACATGGTGCATCGGCGGTCTCCAGATGTCCTGCCTCAATCGAGGATGAACCCGTAATTGCCGTGGTAGGTGTCGTGCGGAGGTTCGGTCTTGCCGCCGACGCCATAGAGCCGATTGAAATTGCCGAGCAGCACCTGCGCCGGATCGCTGGGATCGGCAAAGCCATCGTCAGGCCGCGACAAGTCCTTCTGCGGCACCGCGCGCACGATATAGGGCGTCACGAGGATCATCAGCTCCGTGCGTTGGTTGATGTAGTCGTTGCTCTTGAACAGCGGACCGAGGATGGGCAGCTCCATCAGACCCGGGAAGCCGTTGATGTTGTGCCGGGTCTCGTCCTGAATCATGCCGGCCATCGCCAGCGAGCCGCCCGACGGAATTCAACCGTGGTGTCGGCGCGGCGCGTGCGGATCGACGGAATGGTTGCCGTCGCCGTCGTGCCGGGCTGGGTAATAACCAGCGAGTTGCTGCTGGACAGGTCCGACACCTCGGTCAGCACCTTGAGGCTGATACGGCCGGCGCTGAGCACGACCGGGGTGAAATTCAGGCTGACGCCGAAATTCTTGAAACTGACCGACGGCTGACACGTCGTCGGCGCGCCCGGAGTGTTGGACGTGGCCGAGCAGGAGTAGCCGTTGAGGATCGGAAACTGGCCGCCGGCCACGAAAGTTGCCGTCTCTCCGGAAATCGCTGTCAGGTTTGGCTCGGCTAGCAGGTGAATTACACCGGCCTGTTCCATGGCCTGCAGCGTAGCGTTGATGTTTTTCCATCCGCCGGCGATGGCGGAACCGCTGAGCGACTGGCCGTAGGCCGAGAACGGATTGGTATTGTTGAAGTTGACCACAGCCGTGCCGTAGCCGATGCTGCCGGACAGGTTGATGCCGAGCTGCTTGACGAGATCGCGCTCAACCTCGGCAACGGTGACTTTCAACATGACCTGGTCGTGGCCGCGGACGACGATGGCATTGACGATTTTGGCGCTACTGCCGCCGATGCCAGAACCGTTTGATGCGCCGGGGCCTAGAGAGACAGACTGACTAGTGCCGCTATAGCTTCCGGAGGCGCCGCCGCCGCCGGTTGGGGTGCTTGTGCCGCTACTACTAAAAAGGCCGTCGCCGGCTTGGACGAAATGCGCTGCAATTTCGTAAGCCTGCTGCGCCTCGGCTTGATTGGCGACCGTTCCGGTCAAAATGATGCCGTCGCCGACGGCTTCAACCTTGACATCGGAATCTGGTATGAACCGCCGGATCGCCGTTTGGATCGGCAACACGTCGCGCGCGACTGCGACGTCGTAGGCGGCAATCTGCTTGCCTGCCGCGTCGAAAAAGAAAATGTTGGTCGCGCCGTTGGCGATGCCGATGATGTAGACTCGGCGCGACGAACGTACCACCGCATTGGCGATCTTCGGATCGGACACCAGGACGTCTTTGACGTCGCGTGGCAGATCGATCACAACCGACTTGCCGACGCCCAACGTCACGTGGCTGGCAGTGCTGTCGCTGGCGACGACCTTCACGGTCTGTGCCGACGCGGCGTTAAACGCCGCGCCGCCGGCAAATACGGCAACCGCAAGCGACGTAAGCAATGCGGCGACGAGGCTCACGGGGCCCACCGCCCGGGTCGATGTCCTTGCCGCCATGGCGATTCTCTCCCTCCGCATCATCGGTCGGCCGTCGTCATGGTGCTGACGCCGAAGCGCACCGTGTGCATCGACGGGGCGTGGTCACTGGCTTGGCCGCCCTCAGGCTTTGAGGATTGCGAATTGACCAGGCTGCGCAGCGACAATGAAAGCGTGCCGAGCTGCCGCGACATCGCCAGCGTCTCCGCCTGCTGCGGCGTGAGCTCAACCGTCGCGGTCCTGCCGACGACGACCTTCTGGCCGGCCTTCTCCTCGACGGCCTGGTCGACGGCGAGCACCCGAACGTTGCGCAAGATCGTATCGCTGACGATCTTCTCGGTGCCCGTGATCTTTTCCGCCGCCTTGTCGTGACGCGTCAGCAGGATATCGACGTGGTCGTCGGGCAGGATGAAGCCGCCGGCAGCGCTTTCAGCAGAGATGTCCATGGCGACTGCGCGCATTCCCTTGGGCAGAATTGCAGCGAGAAAACCCGAGCCCTTTGCGAGCACGACCATCGGGTCGAAAATCGGCTGTCCGGCGGCGACTGGCACTCGCACGATCGCGCCGGTGAAGTCTTTGACGGCATCGGGCCGCGCGGACTTCACGACGAAATTGCCGTTCGCCGACGCCTTCGGCCAAACTTGCCAGCCGATTTGGTTGCCGGCGATCACGTCGCCGCGGTTTAGATTGTTCTTGGCCACCAGCACTTCAACGGTTTCGAGCGTGACCACGGGTGCTCTGGCCGGCACGGGATGCGGATTGTGGCCGCGGCTCGCCAGATACGCGGCCACACCGCCGGCGGCGATGGCCACACCCAGTACGACGAGACGCGCGGCTTTCATTACGCTTCACTTCCCAAATGACGCTTTGGCGCGGAGCGCCGTCATGGCCGAATTTGACCAGCTAAACGTCAAAGCATGGTTAATGAGGCGTATCCAAGTCGCGTTAATCTTGGGTTACGCCGTGCTTCCTGCGGCTGTTCGTAAACGCGTCGTTAAAGACCGCGCACGGCCAGCCACTCGGTGTGCGGATAAACCAGCAGCGCCGCAGCCGCGAGCGCAATGCCGTATGGCACACCGCCACCCCGCCGATGCAGCCGCTCGATCCATTCGCGCCGGGCGAGCGGCGCCGGCAGCGGCAGCATCCGGAACTGGATCAGCGCCAAAGTCAGGGCGCCACCGAGAATGGAAGCGTAAATCAAATAATCCAACAGATGTGCGAAGCCGAACCACAGCGCCGTGGCCGCCGCCAGCTTGGCGTCGCCGCCGCCGATCCAGCCGCAGCTGAACATAACGAAGGTGAGGACCAGCACCATGCCGCCCGCGGCGACATGCCAAGCCATCTCCGTCGGGCTCATTCCTATCAAAATGGCAAGCAGCACGAAGCCGCCAACCAGGACCATTGAAACGCGGTTGGCGATCGTCATCGTAAACAGATCGCTGGAGGCGGCGAACGCCATCACACCTGGGAACAGCGTCAGGGCGATCGCCTCGGTCAACATTGCGCGGAAGCTCTCCGATTCTGACGCAACGCTTATCCGGCGCGAGTTGACGGGCCGTTACCGCCGCGCTGACAGCGAAAGGGCTCCGGCGCGCGACCGGAGCCCTCTCGTAGCAGAGGTCGAGCGCCGCTTACTGGAGGGCGCTGGATACGCTGCTGAAGGTGTTCTTCAGGTTGGTGCCGAGGCCCTGCACGACGGCGATGATCGCAACCGAAATACCGGCGGCGATGAGGCCGTATTCAATGGCCGTGGCGCCAGACTGATCCTTCACGAAACGCGACAAAAGGGTCTTCATCACTTGGCTCCTTAGGTCCACACGTGGCTGTCTGAGCGTGATCCAGCGGCCTTGTGCTGACCGATTTGGATCGGATGGAACCTAGCAATGAGAAATTTCGAGCCGGTTAAGCCGATCAAATAAACCAGCCGCTTTAGGTCCATTCATTGACGTAGTTAATGCCGTATTTCGGTGCCGCCGCAATGACAAATTTGATGGATAATTTTTCAAATTCGACAACGCTCCATTAGCCAACAGCTCGGCAGAAAACACGGCTTCTATTTGATGGCCCGGCGCGGTTCGGGTCCATGTCGCACGCGCACGCCAGTATGGATTATCATTAAGTCTTTCGGAAGACATTTCCGGCCATTAGTTGCGCATCGGGTTTCGCACTTTTGCCAGGTGGAAACTTAGACATTTCAAATAAAAATTGCACCGCGTGCTCAGGGAGTTCGTCGATGAAGAGTGCAATCGCTACGCTACGACTACTCGGTGCCGGATGCGCGCGCCTGCGAATGCTGGCAGCAAATTTCCGCCGCAACGCCCGTGGCAACGTCGCGATCATCACCGCGCTGACCGCCATTCCGCTCGTCAGCGCCGCGGGCTGCGTCGTCGACTATTCGATGGCTTCGCTGGTCAAGACCAAGCTGCAGGCGGCCGCCGACGCCGCTTCGCTCGCCACCGTTTCGCACAATTCGCCGATCGTCTCCACCGCACAAGGCATGACTGGCAATGGCGCCGTTTCGGGAGGCTCGACAACCGCAGTCAATTACTTCAATGCGAATTTGACCTCGTCGGCCGCAACCGCCGGCTATGCCAACCTGACGTCGTCGGCCACCGTTGCCAAAAGCGGCCTGACGTTGACGGCAAACATTTCTTTTACCGCGCAGGTTCCAACGCTGTTCATGGGCATCGTCGGCATCAGGACCGTTTCGATCTCCGGATCTTCGACATCCACCTACACACTGCCGACTTACATCAACTTCTATCTGATGCTGGATGTTTCCGGCTCGATGAGCTTTCCGTCGACGGCCGCCGAACAGGCGCGGCTCATGGCCGTCAATCCCGATAACAATCTTGGCAATCCCGGTTATCCGCAGGGTTGTCAATTCGCCTGCCATTTCGCCGCGCAAGGGGCTTGTGCACAGAGCGGCAATCCCGTCCATCAGGGTCCGATCCCCGCTGTAGGCCACAGTTATTCAGGCTACGTACCGAACTCTTCCCCGGGAGGATATTGCCAGGGATTTACCATTTCACGTTTGGGGACGACTCCGGCGTCGTTTTCGAGCGGCACCAACACCCAGAACGGCGCCAACGTAAACTGGACCAACACGCCGGTTTCAAGTTGCCCGACCGCCGGCACGACGTCCTGCATCCAATTGCGCGCCGATGCTGTCGGCTATGCGGTCACGGCGCTGCTGTCGCAAGCATCTGCAACGGAAACAAACGACGGGATATCCAACCAATTCCAGGTCGGGTTGTTTCCGTTCATTCGCTACCTGTGCACATCCAATGCGGGCAGCAGCAATTCCTGCTCGGTCGGGCTGACCACCAGTCTCACCGGGACCACGATCACCAACTTCGCCACGCAGCTCGCCAGTCTGCTCGATACCGGCCAGAATTCGACCCTGGGTTCGGGCGGCACCCACTTCGAAAATGCGCTTCACAGCATGAACAGTTTCATCACCTCGGTCGGCACCGGCGTGAGTGCGAGTAATGCGCTGCCCTATGTGTTCATCGTCACCGACGGCTCGCAGGATTATCAATACCAATGGAACGGCGGCTGGGGTTCTGAAAACTGGACGGCTTCAGCGAACGTGCCCTATCAAAATTCGTCGACGGTGCTTCCCACATACAGTCCCAACGATCAGACTGGCGGCGCCAATGCGACGGACTACTGCACGACGATGAAAAACCGCGGCATCACCGTCGCCGTCCTGTACATTCCGTATCAACCCATCGCGAACCCAAGTACGATCTTTGACAATGAAGACGGATACGCCAACGCCAACATTTCACATATCCCATCTGCCCTGCAGAGCTGTGCGTCGCCCAACTTTTTCTACACGGCGAATTCGCCGACCGACATCCAAAGCGCGCTGGTAACGATGTTCGAACAGGCGGTGAGCACCGCCCATATTACAAACTGATTGGTAGCCGACACGGCTGCCGGCGCGCCCGCGAAACGAGGGAGGCAAGCGCCGCTTCGCTTTATCGTTTTTTGAAAAATTGAAGCTGAGTGACGCGGCGCTCGTCGACCACCGTTACCGCCCGAGGCGGCGGGCGGTTACCACCAGTTCCACCACCAGTTGCTGCCGCCGCTGCCGCTGCCGCTGCCGCTGCCACTGCCACTGCCACTGCCACTGCCACTGCCACTGCCACTCGAACCGGAGGAACCGCCGGAGCCCGAGGAGCCGCTGGAGCCGGAACCACTGGAGCCGGAGGATCCGCTTGACCCCGAACCAGAACCGGAGGAGGCCGCGCAGGTGCTCACCCCCGCCGTCGGATATTGTACGCACTGGCTGTTGCGCGGCGTGACATAAAGCGTATCGGAGAGGTTGAGCGCGGCTGGCGTGAAATAGCCGAACAGCGGCGAGTAGGTGTAGCTCACCTGGCCGTAGATCAGGAAACAGGGATAGGTACTGCAGGTCGAGAGTGCCGACGGCAGCGTTACGGTCGAACCTTGCGTCAGCGGCGTGCCATTGAGCGAATAGCTCCAGCTCACGGTGGCGCTGCTCGCGCTGTTGACCGATATCTGCGACACCGTCAGCACCGCCGGCGTGGTCGAATACGGCGCCAGCACCAGGGAAGCCGCTCCTGCGATCGAGGATAGGTCGGAGGACTGCACCGTCGAGTATTGATTGGTGATGGCGTCCAGCGTGTAGGTGGTGGCGCGCACCTTCATATAGACGGCGAGCGCCCGGCCGGCATCGATCGAAGCCAGAAACAGCAGCACGAGCACCGGCAGCACAAGCCCGAACTCGACCGCCGCTATGCCGCGAGTCGATGCCGCAAAACGCCGATGCGCCCGCAAGATCGCCGTCATGTCAATAAGGCTCCACGCGAAAGGCGGAGACGCCCATCATCTCCGCGTGGCCGTTGCCGAGATTCGGCAGCACATAGCCGAGCGGCCCGCTGATGATCGGCCATTCGTAGATGAGCTGCACCACCATGAGTTCGCCCGGCGTGCCGGGATTGTAAGACCAGGTATTGGTGACCTGCCCCTGCGTGTTGAATGTCAGCGACGGCGCCGACGCGCTCGCCCCGGTGACGCTGCTGTAGGTCTGCACGTTGATCATCAGCGCATTGCAGTTGAACAGCGCACTGACCATGGGGCAGACCTGGTTCGTGAACTGCGTTTGCGTGGTATTGCCGTTCTGCGCCTGCCCGGTCATGAACAGCCGGCCGGCTTCCACGGCGGCGTTTTGCAGGACCTGCTGGGCGAACAAAAACACTGTCACTTCCAGGATGGCGATCAGCGTCGCCAGGAAGGGCGGCGCGATCAGGGCGAATTCAACGGCGGTCGCGCCCCGTTGCGTGCGGGCGAAATTGCAAATTTGCCCTGTCAGGCGCCCAAAAAGCGCCGCGTTATTTCGAACCATCGCGAGCCCGCCGCCGTTCGAAGGCCGCCCTGCCACAGGCGAGGCCAAGCCGGTTCCGGATACCGCGAATGATGCACCCCAACCGTAAAATATCCATTCCGCGGTCCGAATGATCTCGGGCACGTTGTCGACGAGGTGATTAAACGATCGTTTACCCAACGATCTCATTTGCCGGCGTAAGGGCTTCCGCGAACACCATTCGCAGCCAATTGGCAGGTTACGAGCGTATCTGGTGCGCGTCGCCCCGCGCCTTGCCGGCCTGGCCACCCGGCACTGACTGTCTCTGCGCACGATGCACGGCCTGCATCACAACAACGGTCTCTGCAATGACCGAGGAATTGCTCGCCGTCGTCGCGACTGCCGGGCAGACTTTCATGAAAACCGTTCCGATCTCGATCGGCGTGGCGCTGTTATTCACCGTGCTGACCTGGTTCTGGTCGTGCAATCCGGGCCGCGTCTGGTGGCAGAAAAGCGATCTCGTGACGGATCTCTGCTACTGGCTGATTATTCCGATCATCACCCGCTTTCTGCGCATCGGCATGCTGATCGCCGTCGCCGCCATCCTGCTCGGCATCACCAGCGCCGACGGCCTCGTCGCCTTTTATGAACACGGTCACGGGCCGCTCGCCGCGTTGCCGCTCGTCGCACAGGGGATCATTTTTCTCATCGGCCAGGACTTCATCATGTACTGGACGCACCGCTGGTTCCACGGCGAGACGATGTGGAAATACCATGCAGTGCATCATTCCTCCGAGGAGCTGGAATGGATTTCGGCGGCGCGCTTTCACCCGATCAACCTGTTCCTCGGCAGCGTGCTGGCCGATGTCACCATGCTGTTCGCCGGCGTTTCGCCCAACGTCTTCGTCGTGCTCGGACCGCTGACGGTGGCGCATTCGGCCTTCGTGCACGCCAATCTCGACTGGACGCTGGGGCCATTCAAATACGTCTTTGCGGGCCCGGTGTTTCACCGCTGGCATCACACCTCGCCGGACCGCGGCGGCGAAAAGAATTTCGCCGGCACGTTCTCGCTGTTCGATGTCATGTTCGGCACGTTCTATATGCCGGCGGGCCAGCTGCCCGACCGTTACGGCATCGCCGAGCATCCCTACCCGCGGAGCTTCGGCGCTCAGCTTGTCCATCCGTTCAAGCAGCCGCCACAGCAGCCGGCGGCGCTAAGACCTCCGGCATAGTTAAGTAAGTGTCACCGCGGTGGCGGTGAGCGCCCGCCACGGCGGTTGATTTGCAGTTCGTTCACCAATTTGCAGTCAATTAGGCATGTTGGCGTGCGGACCTTTGGGTTGTCGAATCCGCGTAGCGTATCGGAGAGTATCGATGACGGAAAAAAGCGCGCGGGGCCGCTTGCGCCCGGGACTGGCCGTTTGGCTCGCTGCCGCGGCCCTTGCATCGCTGATCGCCGCCGCGCCGGCGCGCGCCACCGGCCCGGTCGTGGTCCACATCGACCAGGCCAGGATCATCAAACTGCCCGAGCGCGCCGTCACGGTCGTGATCGGAAATCCGCTGATCGCCGACCTCACGGTCGAGCCACACGGCCTTGCCGTGATTACCGGCAAGGGCTACGGCGCGACCAATGTGATCGTGCTCGACAAGGACGGCGCCGTGCTCGCCGAACACAACGTCCAGGTCGAAGAGCCGATTGATCCGACCGTCGTGGTGTATCGCGGCCTCGACCGCGAGACCTATAGCTGCACGCCGGATTGCTCGCGGCGCATTACGCTGGGCGACACCCCGGAGTATTTCGACAAGACGATGACCCAGATCACCTCGCGCAACGCCCAGGCGATCGCGGCGGGGTCGGCCCAGCAGCACTAGATTTGGACGGACGGCACCGTTACGCGGGAGCCGCCGCGGCAATCGGCAGCGCCGTCGTCGATTTGATTTTCTCCATCGCGAACCGCGACGTGACGTTCTTCAGCGGCACGGCGGCGATGAGCCGCTTGTAGAACGCATCGTAGCCGGCGATATCGGCGACGACGACCCGCAGCATGTAATCGACGTCGCCGGCCATGCGGTAGAACTCCATCACTTCCGGCATGGCGCCAACCACCTGGGCAAAGCGATCGAGCCATTCCTGCGAGTGATCGCCGGTCTCGATTGAGACGAACACGGAAATGCCGAGCCCGATACGGTCGGGATCGACCAGAACGACGCGCTTTTGAATGACGCCGTCGGTCTCCAGCCGCTGGATGCGCTTCCAGCATGGCGTCGAGGACAGGCCCACCCGCAACCCGATCTCAGCCACCGACAACGATGCATCATCCTGCAGGACCGCAAGGATTTTCCGGTCGATTTGGTCCATCTGAGATATTCTTCCAATAAAAGCCTTACCGCCCATGTATATAGAAAAAAATTCTAAATCAAGTCCAAAGGCGGACACCGGCGCCCGAACATATTCTTCGCCATGAGCATTTGGGCGGAGCCACTGCTGACGGCAGCACCCCTCCTCAGACACCATTGGCGGGTCTGCAGCCAGCACGGGAAAAACACCGACGGGGCAATCGGTATTCCGCGTTCACCCGGAGAGGCCGCGCCGGCGCCTCCTCAAGCGGCGCGCCTCGTGCGCCTGAACCTCAGCGCAAGACGTCGCCGCCTTCTTCGATGTAACGGCGGATGATGTGGTGCGCGATGGCGTGCGGCACTGTCGCGGTCAGCCCCTGCGGATGCTTGCGCAGCAGCATCAGCACCAGTTCCTCACGGCCGAACCAGCGGGCGTCTTCAAGCTCGCTGCGGTCGACGGCGATCTTGTCGGACAGCGCTTCGGCGTGACAGCCGATCATCAGCGACATCGGGAACGGCCATGGCTGCGACGTGAAATAATTGACCCGCCCGCATTCGATGCCGACTTCCTCCAGCACCTCGCGGCGCACCGCCTGCTCGATCGTTTCGCCCGGCTCAATAAAGCCGGCAAGGCACGACCACATGGTCGCCGCAAAACGCGGCGAGCGGCCGAGCACACAGCGCTCGCCGGCGATCGGCAGCATGATTGCCACCGGATCGGTTCGGGGAAAATGCTGTACCTTGCAGGACGGACAATCGCGCCGCCAGCCGGCGTCCACCGCGTTCGTCGGCGCGCCGCAATTCGGGCAGAAACGATGCCGCGCATGCCAGCCGAGCAGCGCCTTGGCTTCGGCGAGCGGCGGCAGATGCTCGGCGTCGACCAGCCCGTGCACCGATATGCTGCGCAGATCGGTGAGCTTGAGATCGTCGCGCGTCTTGAGCGGTTCGACGGCGCCGGCATCAAGGCTGAGGCCAAAGCGCGGCGCGCCGTCCATCAGGCCGAGGAATGCGATCTCGCGCGCGCCTTCGAAGGCCCCCGCCTCGTCGGACGCGAACAGCGGCTGCAACGCATCGCCTTCTTTGCGCAGCACGACGAGTTCGCCGCCGATCAGATAAAATCCGGCGGCCGGATCGCTCGCGAACTTGGCCAACGCGGCATCGTCGGTGCGGCACTGCGCGGCGCGATCGATGCGGCTTCCCGTGTAGCCGAGATACGGCCACGGTCCGAGTTCGGAGCGTATCGGCACGGCGGTTACAATCGGTCATTCCGAATCGCCGCGAAACGGCGAGTCCGGAATCCATAATCGCGAGTGACGACGCCCGCGCAACACCGCCCCATAATCTCGCAAGCCGGAGTTATGGAGCTCATCGCCGCGCTTTTCCCCGCAATGACGCGCAACTGGACCATCCGTCTTACTCGGCCGCTTCGCGCAACGGCCGCGGATAGAACCGGTCGTACAGCTCCGGGCGCTGCCATTGCAGTCCGAGCACGCCCTGTTTGGCGGCGCAGTTCTGTGACGAGCCGACTTCGTCGCGCGTGCCGCGCAGATAGCGCACGCGGTCGAGCTCGACATCGACCACGCTTAAACCGGCCGCGGTGCTCTCAAACAAAATCTCCTCGGGCGTCGCCACCATGGCGAGCCCGCGCTGGCCATGATCGAACAAATTCTGCGTCGTCACCACCACCGCCAGGTTTTCGATGGCGCGCGCCCAGATCAGCGTCCGCCAGGTCGCCCACAGCCGGCGTTTATCGGTGCCGGCCGGCATGAAGATGAGTTCCGCACCGCGCAATGCCAGCGAGCGCGTCACCTCGGGCATGTAGACTTCGCTGCACATGGCAAGCCCGACCTTGCCGTGCGCGGTATCGAACACCGGAAACTCGTTGCCGGCGACGTATTTGAATTCCCAGATCGGACCGCCCGTATAGATCCACGGCCCATTCGGGTGCGTGCGCCGGTAGCGCACCGGCGTGCGGCCGTCCGGATAGGCCATGACGATCAGATTGTGGGCGGTCGCCGTCTTGCGATCGATCGGCTCGATGGTGCCGAACACCACGTGCACGCCGTGGGTCGCCGCCGCCTCGGCCAAAGCCGGGATCGGATCGTAGGCCGCCGGCATGCGCCAAGGCCCCGGATAGGTCTCCGGAAAGCACACGAAATCGGCGCCTTCATGCGCGGCATGCTCGACCGAGCGGACGGCCTCGGCGACGTTGCGCTCGTCTTCGCCCGGCGGGTGCGCAATCGGCTGCACGATGGCGATGCGGAAGGTCATCTGCTTCCTCCTACACGCGTCCAAATCACATCTTTACCCGGATTGAAGCCGCGCCCGGCACTTTGGTCAAGCTGGCGGGCGGCCGAGGACAAGCCCGCATTTGGCACTGACGTGCACGACAGCACGGTCAAGCCCGGGCCAGACGTCAACGCTTGGCGGCAATAGGCCCTTGAGAGCGGCATACAAGCCGCTTGCAACTGCGCCGGCGCGACGACGACCGGATCCGCATCGCGTCAGTGCGGCCACGGCATGATCGGCACGGTTGAGATCGCGTTCGCGGGCGAACCGTTGATGATCTTGGTGCTGATCGCCAGATAGACCAGCGTGTTGTGCGGCTTGTCCAGCACGCGATAAATCCGCGTCGCCTTGAAAAAGATGCTGGTTTTCTGACTGAACACCTCTTCCTTGTCGGTCAGCTTGGACAGGTCAACGCTGATCGGGGCGACCTGCCGGCACGAGATGGAAAAATTCGACGGGTCTTCGTTCAGACCAAAAGGCTGGCCCCAACCGCCCTTTCTGGCCTGTGAAATATGGCAGGCGACGCCCGGCACTTTCGGATCCTCAAAAACGCTGACGCAGACCTTGTCGTTGGGCGACAGCAGGTTGAAAGTCGTGCTCACACAGTCCAGGTCCGTGGCGTGTGCAGGGGGAACGAATAGAACGGCGAGCAGGGCCACACTGAACAGCAGCTTCATGCCAAAATCTCCGATCGTTTGCCGTCATGACGGCGCCGTTGGAAGAACGAATCCTGCTCCGGCATCGTCAGGCAAGCTCGCTTGGAGCTTACCGCATCTTTGTGCGCGAGGCTGGATCAAAACCCGGTGACGCACGCGAGCAAGGCGTCGATGTCGTCGGGCAAACGATCGCCGCGCCAGGCGATGTATTGATCCGGGCGGATAAGCGCGAGGGCGCGGCCGTAGAGTTCGCGCCCTTCGGGCAGCGTGACATCAAGGACTTTGAGCGGAACGCCGCGCGCCGCCGCGACACGCTGAAGCGGCGCTGCATCCGCTGCGTCAGAGTCGAATCGGAGCAGGGTGAAGCCGCGGCCGAATTTGTCGAACAGCGAACTGCCCATCGCCCGGCGATCGTCGAGCCACAAATGCGGCGCCCGCCCGCCCGGAAGTCCGCTGGGGATATATTCGTCGTAGGTCTCCGGGAAAATATCCGGCGGCGGCGCGCCGTCCGAAATAATGACGGGAGAGCCGTCGTAGCGGCCGCCGATCTGCACGCCGACGGCGTCTTTGTCCTCGTCGCGGTTGAAATGGTTGTAACGCACATACGTCATGTTCGCCGCCGCGGCGCGCGCGGCGTCACCGGCGGGACCCTCGGCTTCGATATTGTCCGGCACGACGGCGTCATGCATGCGCGAGGCGTATTTGCGCGACGCGCCGGTGTTACGCAACCCGATCGGCTTGCGCTCGGCTTCGTAGAAGTCGAGCAGGCGCGGCCCGCCCCAGCCTTGGAGCACCGCGGCCAATTTCCACGCCAGGTTCGAGCTGTCGTCGATGCCGGTATTCATGCCGAAGCCGCCGGTCGGCGTGAACAGATGCGCGGCGTCGCCGGCGATGAAGATGCGGCCAGCCCGATAGCGCTCGGCGACCAGCGCTTGGCCGGCGTGCCACGGATGGTAGGCCAGAATCTCGACCGCAATGTCGGCGCCGATCGTGCGTTTGAGCCAGTCGGCCACTTTGGCGATGTCGACATCGCTGTGGCCCCGCTCCGGCTTGATCAGCATCATGAATTCGTCGACGCCGTTCAGCGTGAAGATCACGCCGCGCGTGTGCGGGTCGGGATTGATCGCCCAATACATCCAGCCGCGGCGATGGCCGACGAACTTATACAGCTCCGGGATGCGCATGTAGATCGAGAAGAACTGTCCGGCCCAATAGGCGTCCTTCTTCTGCACGTCGCCCTCATAGGCGATGCCGAGCGTCTTTCTGATGAAGCCGGTGCCGCCGTCGCACGCCGCCGCATAGTCGGCGTGGCAGATGATTTCATCGGTGCCGCCGCTCTTGCGGGCGTGCAGCCGCACTCCGTCTTCGTGCTGCGTGAACCAATCAACCTGCCAGCCGAAGCGGACGTCGATGTTCGGCGACCGGCGCACGCGCTCGAGCAGATAGCGCTCGACATACATCTGATTGACGTGAAACATCGGCTCGGGCAGCTGATCGGTGACCGGCATCTGACGGCGCTTGGCGATGCGCTCGTCCCGGCTCGGCATCGGGAAACGATAGATTTCGTGCGACGACAGCCGGGTGAAATACGCCTGGTCGAACGGGTGGTCGCCGGGCAGGCCGAGACGCCGCACCTCGTCGGAAAAGCCGAGCCGGCGGTAAAGCTCCATGGTGCGGGCGTTCTGGCCGTTGCCCTTGGGGTGCCAGCGGCTCTCCGGCTCGGTGTTGAAGATCGTGCATTTGGCGCCGTGAAAATCCAGAAACAACGCCAGCACCAGTCCGACCGGCCCGCCCCCCACGATCGCGACTTGAGTTTCGGTTTCTTGCACCACGCCGCAAGCTTGCGCCAGCCGTTGTGGCAGCACAAGGACGGGCAATCTCGTATCTGCAGCGCGTTTAGAACGCCCACAGCGCCCCCGGCGTCTGTCCCGCGCTCACCCGGTCGCCTTGATCGGCAAATAAGCGGTTCAGCACACCGGCCACCTTGAAATTCACGATCGACTGGACTCGCGCGCCAATCACGCCAAGGCCGAAGACTTGCTCGCTCACATTCGTTGCGACGGGCACGGCCGTCACGGTGACCGGCCGAAGGTAAATCCACCAGGACAACAGGCCCGCCAGACCGAAGAGGACAACGAACAACAGCGAAAAGCCGAGATAGCGCGCTGCCGGCAGCCGTTTGCGCGACCGTTCAGAGGTCGGCACCGGCTGCTGAGGCGGCGGCGAACTTATTCGCAGCATGGTGATTGAAAGTTCCGACATGAAAACCTGCCGATACACCGCATGCAAATGCGAACCCTAGTAGTCCGATTCTAACATTCGCATCCCATTTCGGCACCCTCAGATGCGAATGTTAGAATCAAAGGACCACTAGCAAATATAAGTGCTAGTGGAGCTTTTGGATTTGACATTCGCTAAAGGAGCTTGCGGCTGGGTGGGTAGCGAATGTCAAATCCGCTCCACTAGTGCCTCGTCATCCAATGGCGCGCGGCGCGCTGCGCGGCGGCGATTTCGGCGTCCGTCATCTCTTCCGCGATCTCGCGGCGCAGCCGCGCCGCTTCGGCATTGCCGAGCATCGCCGCGATGTTGAACCACTTGTGCGCGGACACCATGTCGGCGGACCCCTCGATGCCGGTCGAATACATCATGCCGAGCCGAAATGGATCCTGACTCTCGGCGAAAACCGGCCGGCGGGCATCATGCAGGGTAGTCGAAGTTGCGCTGGACATCATTGTCTCCCGTTGTTCCCTGCCGACCAGCGGCAGCGTCGCAGGGGAGTGTGCACGCGCCGGCGCGCGTTAAAATTCAGGTCTTGTCCATAAGTAGGATACCGTAAGGACGATGCTCCGGCCTGTGTCGGAAGATCAGCGAAACATGTGACAGCGCGGGAAACACCGTAAATTCGGCTTTGTTGGGGCGCCGGCCCGAAAGCGTGCGTGACGCGGCGGCCGGTTCCATCGAGTGCGTTTTCCGGCCGTTGGCGGCATTTGACTTGGAATCGCAACGCGGCCATGGCTGCGGCAGAACCGATCTTCCGCGGCAGCCCGCAGCGTTGGTCCCATCGCCTCGATGACCACCCTCATTCTTTTCATCGCGGCGTTCGCCGGTGGAGTACTGAATTCGCTCGCCGGCGGCGGGACGCTGGTCACCTTCCCGGCGCTGCTGTTTGCCGGGCTCAATCCGATTGACGCCAATGCTTCGAGCGTCGTCGCGCTGTTTCCCGGCACGTTCGCCGGGGCGTGGGCGTACCGGCGCAGCATTCTCGCCATCACCGAATTCAGCGTGCGGGGCGTTGTGATCTTGAGCCTGATCGGCGGGCTGATCGGCGCCCTGCTCCTGCTCTACACGCCGCCAACCGTTTTCTCCGCGCTGGTGCCGTGGCTCATTCTGTTCGCCACGCTGGTGTTTGCGGTCGGCAATTTCGCGCCGCTCGAACTCATGCGGCGCATGAAATTCAGCCCGTCCGGTGCACTGGTCTGTCTCTTCATCATAGCCATCTATGGCGGCTATTTCGGCGGCGGCATCGGCTTTTTGATGCTTGCCGCCTTCACGCTGTTCGGCATGCGTGACATCAATGCGATGAATGGGCTGAAGATGGCGCTGGTCGGCATCATGGGCATCGCCGCGATCGTGGCGTTCATCGTCGCCGATGTGGTGCGCTGGCCGCAGGCGGCGCCGATGGTGATTGGCTCGATCGCCGGCTCCTCCATGGCCGCGCACTGGGCGCAGCGCCTCGATCAACGGCTGATCAAGGGCTTCGTCATCGCGCTCGGCGCCGTGCTGACCGTGTATTTCTTCTGGCGCGGCGCGTGACAGCCCCATGCGCGCTTTACCCGCGCCGGAAACGTGCGCATGATCCACCGTACGGTTCCGGGAGGACGTGAATGTCACGCGCGCCGCGCGTTGCCATAGTGGGAGGCGGCATCGGCGGGCTCGCCGCGGCGCTGGCGCTGGAGAACCGCGGCGTCGAGACGATCGTCTGCGAGCAGGCGCCGAATTTGAGCGAGATCGGCGCCGGGCTCAACGTGACGCCCAACGCCGTCAAGGCACTGCGCGCGCTCGGCGTCGAGGACAAGCTTAATGCCGCCGCCTGCGACACCAACTTTCTCAACATCCGCTCGTGGGACAGCGGCCGCTACATTTCGCGTACGCGACGCAGCGATTTTCGCGAAAAGTTCGGCGCCCCCAATCTGTCAGTGCATCGCGCCGACCTGCTGGCGATCCTCGCCGGCGCGCTCAAAACCACCGAGATCCGTACCGGAATGCGCGCCGTTTCGGTCGAGGGCCGCGCGAACAATGCCGTCGCCCGCTTTGCCGACGGCAGCGAGATCGAGGCCGACATCGTGGTCGGCGCCGACGGCATCCACTCGGCAGTGCGCAACAGTCTGTTCGGCGCCGACGCGCCGCGCTTCACCGGCTGCATCTGCTGGCGCGGCATGGCGGCGGCGGACGCGGTGCCGCGCGACATCAACATTGTCGACGGCACGATGTGGATGGGGCCGCACGGTCATGTCGTGCATTACCCGGTGCGGCGCGGCGAGCTTCTCAACATCGTCGCGCATTTCGACAGCGACGGCTGGACGGAGGAATCGTGGACGCGCGAATGCGCCGTGTCCGAGCCGGTGACGACCTACGCGGCGTGGCACTCCGATCTGCGTCGCATCTTTCCATGCAGCACGCGCTGGTACAAATGGGCGCTGTACGATCGCGATCCGCTGGAGCGCTGGAGCGTCGGCCGCGCCACTCTGCTCGGCGATTCCGCGCACGCCATGCTGCCCTATCTCGGCCAGGGCGCGGCGATGGCGATCGAGGACGGCTGCGTGCTCGCGGCGACGATCGCGCGCGAGCCCGGCGACCTCGATTTGGCCCTGAAGGACTACGAGCGCATCCGCGCGCCGCGCGCGCGTGCCGCCGTGCTCGGCTCCCGCGCCCGCGCCAAGGAAAACCACCTCGCCTCGCGCTGGGCGCAGCTTCGCCGCAACGTCAAATTCGCGCTGCGCGAACGCTTCGGCGCCGGAGCTAAGAGCGGCGACAACACCCCGTTCCAGGTCGCCTGGCTCTACAACTACGACGTCGGCAAGGAGACGGGCAAGGAGACGGGGTAACGCGCTTCCCCTCAATAATTATCGAACCGCCAGGCATTCGGGTGGCGCACCTTGATGTGCGCGGCTTCCGCGACCGAGCGTGCGCCGACATGCAGGAGTTCAGTCTTGATCTCGTCGACGAACAGGTCCGCCACATGCGGCGCGCCGGCGGGACCGAGCGCGCCGAGCCCGTAGGCGAAGCAGCGCCCGGTGAAACAGAATTTCGCGCCGAGCGCGAGCGCGCGGATGACGTCGAGACCGCCGCGGATCCCGAAGTCGACCATCACCGCCGCGCGCGAGCCGACCGCGGAAACGATCGCCGGCAGCACGTCGATCGATGCCGGCGCGCCGTCGAAATGCCGGCCGCCGTGGTTCGACACCCAGATGCCCTCGGCGCCGAGCGCCACCGCGCGTTCGGCATCCTCCGGATGCAGAATGCCCTTGACGACGAACGGCCGCTTCCAGCGATCGCGCAGGTGCTTGAGTTCCTCCCAGGTGTGGCTGCCGCCGGAGCGCAGCTGCATCACTTCAGCGGTCGAATTCTGGCTCGCCTTCTCGGCATACGGCACGAGGTTCGCCGTGATCGGCATGCCGTTGCGCAGAAGCTGCATGGTCCAGGCCGGCGACGTCAGCACCTGATAGGTGGTCCACGGGTTGATCGGGAACGGCACCCGGCAGCCGTTCTTGATGTCGCGCGGCCGCTTCGACTTGCCGGCCGAGTCGACCGTCGGCACCAGCACGTGCGCGCCGGCCGCGTCGGCGCGGCGCACCAGATCGAAGGTGATGGCGTGGTCGTTGTAGGGAAAGCGGTAGAGCTGGAACCAGAACACGTCCGGCGCGATGGCGGCGATCTCCTCGATCGAGGCATTGCCGGGCGTCGCCAGCACATAGGGAATGCGCTGGCGCTGCGCCTCGGCGGCGAACAGCTTTTCCGCCCCCGGCCACATCAGGCCGGCCGAGCCCATCGGCGCGACGCCGATCGGGGCGGCGTACCTCCTGCCGAACAGCTCGGTGTCGGTGGTCGCCTTGCCTTCGATGCAGTAGCGCGGCAACAGCTCGATGGCCTGGAACGCGGCGATATTGCGGTCGACGCAATATTCCTCGTTGGCGCCGCCATCGACGAAATCGAAGCCGAAGCGCGGCACCCGGCGCCGCGCGCGGGTGCGCAGGTCCTCGACCGTCGGAAAGCGCTGGCGCAGCCGCGCCGTCGCGCCGTTTTCGGCCTTTTCAGCCTGACCTCGCTCAACCATCGTTCCCTCCACAGCCCGCGCATCACCGTAGCGCGGATTAGCGCAGCGTAGGCGCCATTCAAAGCGTAATCCGCCGACGTCGATGTGCCAACTCAGCGATAGACCTCGCGCCGATGGCCGACGGTCACCACCAGCACCACGAACCGGTCGTCCTCGATGGCGGCGACAATACGATAATCGCCAACTCGGTAGCGCCATAGTCCTTTGCGGTCGCCGGTCAGCGCATGGCCCAGACGACGTGGATCGTCGCTGCCGGCAATGCGCTCGCGCAAATAGCGCAACACCCGCCGTTCGGCGTCAACGCCGAGCTTGCGCAGATCGCGCGCGGCGGCCCGATCAAACTCCACCCGCCAGGCTGGCGCAGCCATCAGCGCGCGTCCCGGAAAAGCGCGAACCAGTTTTCCGAATGGGGCATGCGCCGCTCAAGCTTCTAACGTTTGGTGCGCTTCTTGAGATCGCGCTCAAGGCTTTCAAGCGTCACACGCGATCCGCCGCGTCCAAGCCGCCGGCGCGCCAGATAATAGTCCTCAATATCCTCGATCTGGCGCAGGATCGCCTCGCGCGCGTAATAGCTCTTGCTGCGGCCGGTTTTCTTGGCGAGCGCATCGAGCCGTTGCTCGATTTCAGGGGGCAAGCGAAGAGCCAGCATGTCGGGGCCTCCAATGTGCTATACATGTATAGCACCCACTGCGCCGAAACAACGGCCGTCGCGACGGCTGGAAGCAGGCGATGGAGGCCTTAACCGAGACGCTTGGCTATTTGGAATTGGCTTTGGGCCTTCGGACCACTGCCGATTTTTGGCTGATCTCCTGTGGCGGAGACGCGGATTTCGTCAGTGAATCGGCACCGCCCGGCACCACCAGCGGCCCTGCAACGCCGGAAACATCGAATGGTCGAAGCCGAAGCCTCGTGCGGTGGTCGTCGACCTGTGCGCGCTCGCTGATATCGACGCCACGGTAGTAATGCTTTTGCCACTTATCGGCGGGAACGCTCGGCGGCTCGCGCGACACCCGCTGGTGAAAGGTCTCACGCGCCTTGCTCCAATCCTGGAAGCGCTGCAACAGGCCCGGCTCGGCGTCGATCGGAGCGAGCTTCGGCGTGAACTCTTCAAGCGCGGCCCGCTGCACCGGAAAGACAAAGCAGATCGGCTCGCCGGCGACAAAGCGCACCCAGTGGTTTGCGCGCGTGAACTGCCAGTTCATCGTGAACGTGAACGGCGACCAGTCGGTCTCGACGACGCCGGTCAACGGATAGATGCCGTCCTTGGGCCGGTTGGGCGAACCGCTGATCCAGAAATTCCAGCCGGGCGGCGTGCGAAAGATGCCGGGGATATGGAAAGTGATGATGCCTTGGCCGAATAACGACGTTGCCAGACCTTCGGTCGGCCATCCGGGCAGCGGCCTGATCGTGATCGCCCCGGTGTCGCGCTGGCCGTTCCACTGCGCCTCGAAGGAGCACGAGTTGAGCAGCTCCCAGCCGTGCGCGTTGGCGATGTTGAGCGGCAGACAGCGATAGGCAAACGACTCCGGCGTTTCGTCCATCCAGGCGCGCCGTGCCGGAGCCGGCCGGATCAGCGGTTTCCAGCCAGGATGCACATAGAGCGTTAAGTCCATCGTCTGCTCGGACAAGCTTCCATCAGACCACCTGATACCCGGCGGGATGCGTACCGATGGTCGTGCTGTTGGCCCAATGGCCGTTGTTGAGCAGCCAGACATCGGTGGCCGTGGTCGATGGATTGATCCAGAGCACGTCGCTCGTGCCGTCGTTGTTGAAATCGCCCACGCCCGCGATCTGATAGCCGGCCGGATGCGTGCCGATATCGACGCTGGCGGCCCAATGGCCGTTGTTGAGCAGCCAGACTTCGGTGTCCGTCGTCGATGGATTGTACCACAGCACGTCGCTGGTTCCGTCGTGATTGAAATCGCCGACGCCCGCGATCTGATAGCCGGCCGGATGCGTGCCGATGTCGACGCTGGCGGCCCAGTGACCGTTGTTCACGAGCCAGACTTCGGTGTCCATCGTCGTGGGATTTAACCACAGCACGTCGCTGGTGCCGTCGTGATTGAAATCCCCTACTCCCTCAATCTCATATCCGGCCGGATGTGTGCCGATCGTGGTACTGCTGGACCAATGGCCGTTGCTCAGCAGCCAGATGTCAGTGTTCGTGGTCGATGGATCGTACCACAGCACATCGCTGGTGCCGTCATGATTGAAGTCACCGATACCCGCGATGTTATATCCGGTGGGATGCTTGCCGATGTCGACGCTGGCGGCCCAATGCCCATTGTTCAACAGCCAGACTTCGGTGTCGGTGGTCGAAGGATTGAACCACAGGATGTCGGCCGTCCCGTCGTGGTTGAAATCGCCCGAGCCCGCGATCTGATAGCCGCCGGGATGCGTACCGACGTCAACGCTGCCGCTCCAATGGCCATTGTTGACAAGCCAGACATCCACGTCATTTGACGAGAGATTGAACCACGCCACGTCTGCGGTGCCATCCTTGTTGAAATCCCCCACGGCGCGGCCTCTGCTGCCGCCGTTGGGCGTGGAAAACTCGACGATAAATCCCGGCGTGTTGTTTACGTCGCGAATCGACGCCACGTCGGTCCAGGTGCCGCCGGCTTCGAACACAGCGTAGTTTTCCGAACCGTCGACGTTGCTGGTTGCGTTATTCGGCTCTCCCGAGCCCCAATTGGCGTATTGGCCGCTGACCGGCCCGCCATTGGATTCGCCGAGCCAGAACGTCGTGCCCTGTTCCGGTCCGGTCACCCACTGCCAGACGCCCTCATGGCCGGCATCGCTCGCGCCGATGAAAGCCGCGCTCCAGCCGGGCGTCAAATGACCGGCAATAACATTGTTCCTGATGAAGTCATCCTCGCTCTGGCTGCCGATGGTCGCCAGATAGCCGCCGAGCGCGGTCGCCATGGCGCTCGCCTGGGCCCAGGTGCGCGCCGTGCCGTTGAAGGAGATGTATTCGTAGCTGTGACCGTTGGGAGCGCTGACGAGATTGCTCGTTCCGTTGTCGCTCGGCGGCGTCGGAGTTGGCGTTGGCGTCGGTGTGGGCGTCGGCGTTGGTGTAGGAGTTGGTGTAGGCGTCGGCGTGCTTCCACTGGTGGAGAAATTAAGCTGATACGTGCCGTGGAAATCGCCTTGTGACTGGCTCGTGGGCGATATCGAGATTTTCACGCCGTAATCGGAAAAACCCGTGTACCCGGTCCAGTTGGCCGCGGTAATGGTCAGAGTTCCCGTACCCGAGACACGGAAAAACGATTTCTCGATGGTCTCGTTGAAATCACTCGAAACGTCTGAATAGTTTTCGGGACCTACCGAGATATCGACCGGCCCGGTCCCGTTTGCCTGGATGTTATAGCTGATGGTAAGCGTGTCGGTGGATGTCAGCGATCCGCTGGAATCGCGCGAGCCTCCCGCGACATCAATGATGAAATAGTCGTTCGTGTCGGTACCGACGTTCGTGGCGGTATCGCCGCTCAATTGCCCGTTGACGACACTGTTCTTAGATAGCAGCGGAACATTGCCATAAAAGTTCGCGTCGCTAGCAATGTCATTGTAAGTCGTGACCGCAGTGGTCGGAACCGTACCCATTTCGCCCCCTGGAAGTTCTCTTACGATTTCAAAAAATCGCAGTGTCGCCAAAGCCAAGCTATCGTGCAGCATTGTCGCGTGTCAAACCGCCGCACGATGTTTGTTGTTAGTCGCAATCGCTGGCTGTCGTCCGGACCAAATACACCGGCGCTTGCGTTTACCAAAAACATAAAAAAATGGCGGATTAGCTTGCGCCAATCCGCCCTGCGGCCGCTACGGCGCTATAACGTGCCTCAGCCTTTTTTGATTCCCGCGGTTTGCGCGACCTTGGTCCAGCGCTCGATCTCGCTCTTCATGAACTTGCCGAATTCGTCGGGGCCGGCGTCGAGCGGATCGTCGCCCGTCTTGTGCAACGCCGCCATCGCGGCCGGCGTATGCATCGCCTGTTTGGAGGCGGCGGCGAGCTTGTCGACGATGGCGCGCGGCGTGCCGGTCGGCATGTAGAGCCCGAACCACAGGCTCGTCTGCACGCCGGGCAGTCCGGATTCCTTCATGGTGGGCACGTCCGGCAGCGCGCTGGCGCGTTCGCTCGTCGTCGTCGCCAGCGCCTTGAGCTTGCCGGCCGCGACCAGACCGACCACGGTCGAGACCGGCGAGAACGTCATCAGCGTCCGCCCGGCGACGACATCCTGCACCGCCTGCGGGCTGCCCTGATACGGCACCTGCGTCAGCTTGATGCCGGCCTGCTGCGCGAACAGCTCGCTGGCGAAATGCGGCATGGCGCCGATGACGTTGGAATCGAGCGCCTCGTGCGGCTTCGCCTTGCACAGCGCGATCAGCTCCTTGACGCTGTTGATCTTGCTCGACGGATTGACCACCAGAATGATCGGCGCGTCTTGAATGAGCGCAACCGGCTCGAAATCCTTTTCCAGGTTCAGCGCCTTGTTGGGATTGATGATCTGGTTGGTGATGATCGACAAGGTGCCGAGAAACACCGTGTAGCCGTCCTTCGGCGCGTGCGCGACATATTCGGCAGCGATGCTCGATCCTGCGCCCGGCTTGTTTTCGACCACGACCTGCTGGCCGAGGATCGGCGAAGCGGCCTGAGCGTAGACGCGGGCGACGACATCGGCGGCCGAGCCCGGGGTGAAGCCAATGACGACATGCACCGGCCGCGACGGATAGGCGGCTTGCGCGCCGGCGACGCGCGGCAGCGCCGGCAGCGCGGCGGCGCCCGCCGCCAGATGCAGAAATGTGCGACGCGGCAAAATCATAATATCCTCCCAAATTGACCGATGCCGAACGGCGGCACCCGCGCGAGCGTTTATTGTTCAGATTGTCCGCCCACCGGAAGCCCCGCCGCCGGTACGGGAACGGCGTCTCGCCCGGCGGTTTCGCAACAAGGCTACACAGCCGCCGAAGCGTACGGAAGAGGGCTGCAAGGCGCAGCGTTATTATGACGCAAACCCGCGCCTGAGCGCTAAAGCCGCCGCACGCACTAGCGCGCGTGCGTATCGACATGCGTAATGAGGACCTGCACGTTACTGCCTTGCCAGGTGATCTGATACGAGATCACCGCGGCTTCCTTCTCTGTCTTCACGTCTGCCTGACAGGTCTTTTGCGCCGACGTATCCGTTAGCGTCTTGAAGTTGGTCAAACTCGTCAGCTCGACGTTCTTGTCCTTGAAAATTCTGCGGATCAGCCCGGTCGTCGTGTCCGCATCGCAACCCGGCAGCGCAGGATAAAGGACATGATAGAGCCTGCTCAGGCCGATGACGAGAAAGACCAGGCCGACGATCGCGGACAGCCACCGCGGAACTTTCCACGGTGCGGTCTTCGCCGTTGTGGCCGGTGCAGCCGGCGGCGCCGCGCCGGCGCCCTCGCTATCAGACATGATTCGCCCCCCTCATGAGCTCTTTCAGAGCGCCGCCAGCTTACATAAACCTCGTCAACAAGAAAACCGGTGAGAGCTGCAGCCGCCGGAATTTCTTGAATTCACGCTGCGCCGCGAACGAAAAAGCATCAGAGCTTCGGCTCGTCCCGCGGGGAGAGTTTTATTTGGGCTGCACACCCCGCTCACCGCCCGGCGTTCCTGGTGCGGGGATCGCCGGCGCGGCCGGGGTGACGTCGGGCGGACAAATCACGCCCTGTGTCTCATTCAGCTTCTGATTCAAGGTCTGGGCGGATTTTTCCTGCGGCGTGCAGCCGGTCGTATCGGCGGCTTTCGCCATCGCCATGCCGGCTACCAACGTCATGCCGGCCGCCAGCGTCATGCCGGCTGCGAGCATTCCGGCCAGCGCCGTTTGCCGAAGCTGTGTGTTCGCTGTCATGCTCTGATAACGGGGAACTCGGAACGGTGTTCCGGCCTCCGTCTCAGGATGGAACCCATTCGATATGGGCCTTGATGGCCTTGCGTTGGTCGTCGATCCAGCCGTGCGGCCGCGCCTTCTCGATCATCGCCGAAAAATTCTGCTGCCATCCGGCATCGTGTTCCAGCCCCGGCCAGTGACGCAACGCCTCTTCAAGAATCCAGACAGTATCGGCATCGGGCAGTTCAGCCTTTCCGGCAAGCGCGCGCCGGACATCCTCAAGGCGGCTGCGGTCGTCTTCGACGACAAGTTTGAAAGCGCGAAAATTGCCACGGTCCTCGAATTGCAGGCCATCGGCGGCAGACAGCTTTAAGAACATGGCAGCTCCACTATTGCCTGGGTTCACCGGAGATCGATCACTCCGGCCTCGCCGTTCTCCGTCCCGAATGCGAGCAGCGTGCCGTCCGCGCTCCAGGCCAGCGCCGTGACCGGCGTCTCGCCGGGTTTCCTCGCCAAAATCTCGGCGCCGTCCTCGACGCGCACGATCAGCACCATGCCGTCACTGTAGCCTGAGGCGACGATGTCCTGGCGCGGATGGCACGCCACCACCTCGACTTTCTGCTCGGCCGGCGCCAACAGCCGCGGCTGCTTGCCCATCGGCCCGTCCTTGGTGGCGAACGGCCAGAGAATCACCTGGTTGGAGCCCGAAGTCGCAAGCCAGCGCCCGCCCGTGGTCCAGCCCACCGAGGTGACGCGCGCCGCATAGCCCGACATGCGCATGTGCTGGCGATCGACCAGCCGCCAGCCGTGCAGCATCGGCTCCTGCATGCTGGTGACCACAAACCGGCCGTCGGGACTCACCGTAGCGCCGAGATGCGAGCCCTTCCATTCGAGCTTTTCCGGCACGGCCTGCGCCGCGTTGGGAAACCACAACGTCGCGCCGTTGTAATGCGCGATCGCGAGGCGAAAGCCCTTGGGCAAAAACGCGATCCCGCCGACCGTCGACGGCGCTTCGAACGCGCGCAGTTCCTTGCCTTGCGCGAATGCGGTCTTGCCGGCCGACCAGGCGACCGCGCCGTCCGGCCCGAGCGCAACATGATCGATCCAGCGGTGCTTGGCGTCGGTCGCGAGCACGCGGGTCGAGCCCAAGTCCGTCGTCACCACCTTGCCGTCATCGCCGCCCGTGACGATGCGCGTGCCGTCGCTCGCCGACGCGAGGATCACGCCGCCATGCACGTCCATGCGGCGCACCTCTCCCTCCGGCTCGGCGAACACCAGCGCTTCTTCGCCGAGCACGAACACGGCCGAGCGGCCCAAAAAATGCGCGCCGACAATCGCCCCGCCCGCCGCGACGGCGCGCGTTCGTTCGACGACGGAGACGGTGTTGGTATCGGTGCGGGAGTCGGTCATGGCGTGCTCTTCCCCTCCCCCTTGTGGGGAGGGGTCAGGGGTGGGGGTCGGGAGGTGATGTTACGGGCGTGGACGCATGGGCGTCACCTCACGACCCCCTCCCAACCCTCCCCCACAAGGGGGGAGGGAAAAGGCTCACGCGACGCAGCTCTCAAACCCTTCGGCGATCTTCTTGCCCGGCAGGTTGCGGCCGATGAATACGATGCGGCTGTCGCGTTTCTCGTCGGCCTTCCATGGCCGCTGATGGTCGCCGTCGAGAATCATGTGGACACCCTGGAAGACGAAGCGCTCGTCGTCGTTCTTGAATGACAGAATGCCCTTGCAGCGCAGAATGTTCGGGCCTTCCTTCTGCACCAGGTCCTGCACCCACGGGAAGAACTTGTCGGGGTCGAGCGGCTTGTCGCTTTTGAGCGAAATCGATTGCATGTCCTCGTCGTGGTAGTGCTTCAAGCCGCCATGCGAATGCGCGTGCTTGTGATCGTGATCGTGGTGATGATCATGATCGTGACCATGCCCGTGCTCATGACCATGATCGTGATGATGGTCATGGTCATGCTCCTCGCCCTCGAGGAACGCCGGTTCGATATCGAGGATGCGGTCGAGATCGAAGGCGTTGCGGTCCAGCACCTCAGCGAGCGCAATCTTCGCCCGCTCAGTCTTGTGCACCTTGGCGTAAGGATTGATGCCGCGGATGCGCGCCTCGACGTCGCTCAGCTCATCCTTCGTCACCAGATCGGTCTTGTTGAGCAGGATCACGTCGGCAAACGCGATCTGGTTCTTGGCCTCGGGCGCGTCCTTGAGCCGGTCGTTGAGCCACTTGGCGTCCGCCACCGTGACCACCGCGTCAAGCTTGGTGCGCCGCCCGACATTCTCGTCGATGAAAAAGGTCTGCGCCACCGGCGCCGGATCGGCGAGCCCCGTGGTCTCGACGATGATGGCGTCGAACTTGCCCTTGCGCCGCATCAGGCCGTCGAGGATGCGCACCAGGTCGCCGCGCACCGTGCAGCAGATGCAGCCGTTGTTCATCTCGAACACTTCCTCGTCGGCGCCGACCACGAGGTCGTTGTCGATGCCGATCTCGCCAAACTCGTTGACGATGACCGCGTATTTCTTGCCGTGCGGCTCCGAAAGGATGCGATTGAGCAAGGTGGTCTTGCCGGCGCCGAGGTAGCCGGTCAGCACGGTGACCGGGATTTTGTCAGTCATTTCGTCCCTCCGTTGGCCTCCCCTATATAGGCATCCGGCGGGGCTTGCATCACCGCACTTGCATCCCGCCCTTGGGTCACATGGATCGGCTTGATCGGGGCCCCGCTTCTTGTATCGTTTTTCACTGGTCCGTCACCCTGAGGCGCTCGGCGCGTAGCGCCGAGCCTCGAAGGGCGACGGCCCCGGCGCCGGGGCCGGCATCGGAAACTTGGAGGAGACAATGGGCGAGCGCGCCATCACGGCAACCCTTGGCATGACGATTACCGCGTCCCTCGCACTTGCAACCAGCGCGGCGGCACAGACCTATCCGGACCATGTCGTCCAGATCATCGTCCCGACCTCGCCGGGATCGAGCGCCGATATCCTCGGCCGCGTGCTCGCCGACGGGTTCTCGTCGCGGCTCGGCAAGCCCGTCATCGTCGTCGACAAGCCGGGCGCCGCCGGCGTGCTCGGCACCGCCGATGTCGCCCGCGCCAAGCCGGACGGCTACACGCTGATGCACGGCGCGACCTATTCGATCACCGTCGAGCCGCTGGTCAACAAGCAGGCCGGCTACACGGCGCAATCCTTCACCCCGATCTGCCAGACTTTCAAGAACGACCAGGTCGTCGTGGTGCCGCCGAACTCGCCGCTGAAAACCGCCCGCGATCTGGTCGAGGCGGCGAAGAAAAAGCCGGGCGCGGTGACGGTCGGCATTCCCGGCATCGCCACCATCCCGCACCTCGCCATGATCGCGTTCGCCGATCAGGCCAAGGTGACGTTCAACGACGTTCCGTTCAAAGGCCCGGCCGAGGAACTGCAGAACGTGCGCTCCGGGCAGATCGAACTTCGCCGCGGTGCCGCTCACCGCCGCGGCCGGCTCGGGCCTGCCGATGCCCGCCATCTTTGCCGAGAAGCGCAATCCGTCGCTGCCCAACGTGCCGACCTTCAAGGAACAAGGCTTTGATGTCGCGCCGCTCAGCTACGGCGGACTCTTAGGGCCGGCCGGAATGCCGGACGCCGTGACCCACAAGCTTGAGGCGGCGTGCATCGCAGTAATGAAAAGCGACGCCGCCCAGCGCGTGGTCAAACACACCTTCCAGCCGGCCGACTATTTCGCCGACGCCGCAGGCTTCACCCACAATCTCGCCGTCGACGCCGCGGAGAAGAACAAGCTCGTGCCGCTGCTCAAGCCGAATTGACGAATGTAGCCTGGGTTGAGCGAAACGAAGCCCAGGAGCTGACTTTGGGCGTCAATCCCGCCCCGGATTTCGCGCAATCCGGGATACAAAAATCTTTGAAGAGCCGCCCATGCCTAGCCTCGACGATAAGTGGCCTCAATTTGATCGATACAATCCTGGCCCAAAGAATCATCTCCATGCGGTAGCCGTCATCTCCGTCTGCTTTAATTCCTTCGAGCGCATCCTTTTCGATCTGTACATTCATCATTTAGATCGAAAGAAATACAACCGAATAATTTCGGAGCAGTATTATCTTTCACAGGATGAGCAAAAACGAGTTAGTCTTCTCACTATAGTATTTGAAACTTTTGAAAAGCGGAGCAAAGTGCGAGAAACCGTGAAAAATTTGGCAGCTTATTTTACATGGTGTTTGAACGTCAGGAACAGCATCCTGCACGGTGAGAACTATCCTACGTTCATTGTCAGCTCTACCGATTTGAATTTAGTGAAACGGTTAGAGCCGGCCCCGGAAATCTGCACAGGAGGATAAGTGGAATTTCTGCCTGATGGCAGGCACGCTATGGCCTGCGAATCAGGAGCGACCATGCAGAGACGAGCACGCCGGAACCACACACCGGCTTTCAAGGCGAGAGTTGCGCTTGCCGCCATCAAAGGCGATCGGACGTTGGCCCAGCTTGCCGAGCAGTTTGACGTTCACCCCAATCAGATCACATCGTGGAAGGCGCAGCTTGAGGGCGGTGCTGCCGATGTGTTTGGCCCGGGCAGCAGCAACGGAGCGTCACAGCCCGCCATCGACGTGAAGTCGTTGCACGCCAAGATCGGCGAACTGACACTGGAGAACGATTTTTTAGAAGGCGCGCTCACCAAGGCGGGATTGCTGAGCGCAAAGCGATGATCGACCGTAAGCACGATCTGCCGATCACCAGGCAGGCCGAGGTTCTGAGCATCAGCCGCGGCAGCGTTTATTACCTGCCGCGGCCGGTGCCGGACGCCGACCTTGCGATCATGCGCCGTCTCGACCGGCTGCATCTGGAGTTTCCCTTCGCCGGCTCGCGCATGTTGCGCGGCCTGTTGGTCGCCGACGGGTGCAAGATCGGCCGCCGTCACGTCAAGACGCTGATGCAGCGGATGGGGATCGAGGCGCTTTATCGCCGTCCGCGCACCACCAAGCCCGAGCCTGGCCACAAGGTCTATCCGTACCTGCTGCGGGGGCTTTCGATCGAGCGGCCGAACCAGGTGTGGGCGATGGACATCACCTACATCCCGATGGCGCGCGGCTTCGTCTATCTGGCGGTGGTGCTCGACTGGTTTAGCCGTCGCGTGCTGTCTTGGCGGCTATCGATCACGATGGAGGCGGCGTTCTGCGTCGAGGCGCTGCAGGATGCCTTGGCTCGTCACGGCAAGCCGGACATCTTCAACACCGACCAGGGTTCGCAGTTCACCGGCCAAGCCTTCACCGGCCTGCTCGCCGACAATGGCATTGCCATCAGCATGGACGGCAAAGGGGCTTGGCGGGACAATGTCTTCGTCGAGCGGCTGTGGCGCAGCGTCAAATACGAGGAGGTATATCTGAAGGCCTACGACAGCGTCAGCGAGGCCCGCAGTTCGATCGGCCGCTACCTGGACTTCTACAACAGCCGTAGACCGCATTCGAGCCTTGACGGCGCCACACCCGATCAAGCCTACTTCCCACCGCTGCCTATCCGCTTGGCAGCCTAACCCTGGCAGAGGCTCCACTTATCGAGGCGGAAAATCTGTTCAGATAACCGGGACCACCTCAGTTTGGCAAGAAAAGCACTAAGGTTGGATATTTATCGCTTGATTTGCCAGCGCTTCGATATCTAGCCGAGCGAGTTGAAGATGGCAGGCTGCAGGCCGCCAAAATCAATGTTCACCTCAGATACCGCGACACTCCTGCCGCTCGACGGTCTCGAATGTTGCGGGAGCATGGGCCGGAGCCGTTACCGAAAAAGCTCTTGCTACCAGCGCCACTCGACTTATCGGAACGTCCTCATATAGGTCCGAGACCTCAATACGTGCCGCGCTCATAAGTGGCATCACCACGTCGAACGGATCAACGCCGCGTCAGAGATCGCCGTAGGCCTTCTCGTCCGCCTCGCCCAACCACTCCGAGAAGGGGGCGAACGGATCGTCGCCGTCACTCGCCGGCGCCTTATCGAGCAGCACGGCTTCGGCGGTCAGGCGATAGCGCAGCGTGTCGCCGGGCTTGAGCCGCAGGCGATCGCGCACCTCGCGCGGAATGACAGTCTGGCCCTTCACCGAAACCTTGGAAAAGAAAGACGGCAGGTGCGTTTGGCGTTTCATGCTCGGTGACATGACCTACCGAGGTGCGCCTTTCAAGGTTTCGCAGTCCCATTCGACTGGGAGCCAATGCGAATATTTCAGCCGAACACTCCACCATTGTCCCTTTTTCCTTGACAACGTCCCCGAATGTGCTACAAGGCTTCTACCTCGCTCACGATTTGTGAGGGGCCTTTCGGCCGAGGGTACTCCCCGAGAGGGAGCGAGGGCGGTTCCCGCGGGCGGAGCCATACACTCTGTTCGCGGGCGGTTCGGAAACTCGCCCGGCTGGCGAAAGTCGGCCTGCCAGGAGCTGGCTGCCCGGGGCGCGGATCGGTTGTCCGCGACCATGAAGCGCGGGACCGGACTGAGCCAAACCTAAGAACTTGGCGAGAGCCGCGGTAGAGCGCCGAGAGGCGAGCGCGTTTCCCAAAAGGAGCGCGCGCCGCGAGGAAACGCAAAGACAGGCGGCAACGCTTGCCGGCGGGCCCGCGGTATCTACCCCCGCGCCTTTCGGCGCTCCGCCTCCCTCCTTTGCGGAGGCAAACAGTTCGTGCCGTTGTTTGGTTCTTTATTTCGTTCTTGGCGTGGCAGGGCTCGGATGCTGAAGGCATCGCGAGAGCGAACTTGCTTTCCTCACCCGCGATAGCGGGGGAGGGGGACCGCGCGCAGCGCGGTGGAGGGGGCATCTGCCTCGCCGCATGATTTTGGTCGAAAGAGTTTTCGTCGCGGCCCGCGCCCCCTCCACCGCCCTTCGGGCGGTCTCCCTCCCCCACTTGCGTGGGGGAGGACAAGCGAGGGATTGCCGCTGTAATGTTATAATATTACACTTTGACGAGGCGACGCTTAAGGCTTTGACATGAGACTGTTTATCGGGCTTGCCGCCGTCGCGGCGCTGGCCGTGGCCCCTGCCCTTCCGGCGCACGCCGCCGGCAAGATCGCCGTGGTGGCGGCGGAGAACTTTTATGGCGGCGTCGCGAAAGAGATCGGCGGCGACCGTGTTGCCGTTGTCAGCATTCTGAACAATCCCGATCAGGACCCGCATCTGTTCGAGACCACGCCCACAATCGTCCGTCAGGTGGCGGCGGCAGAAGTCGTGGTATGGAACGGCGCCGGTTACGATTCGTGGATGGAGAAGCTTCTTCGCGTGTCGCCGCAGCCCGGCCGCGCCGTCATCGTCGCCGCCGATCTGATGCATAAGAAAGCCGGCGACAACCCGCATCTCTGGTACGATCCGCGCACCATGCCGGCCGTCGCCGGCGCGCTCGCCGCCGCATTGTCCTCGGCCGATCCGGCGCACAAGGACGAGTACGCGGCGCGGCTCAAAACATTTCTCGCGTCGCTCAAGCCGCTCGACGACAAGATCGCCGCGCTTCGCAGCAAATACGCCGGCACGCCGGTGACGGCGACCGAGCCGGTGTTCGGCTACATGGCCGTGGCGCTTGGTCTGAAAATGCACGACGAGCGTTTTCAGCTCGCCGTCATGAACGGCACCGAACCCGCCGCCCGCGATCTGGCGCAGTTCGAGAGTGAGCTGAAGAGCCGGGTGGTCCGCGTGCTGTTCTACAACAAACAGGCGTCGAGCAATCTGGTCAGCCATCTCGTCGATCTCGCCCATGCCTCCCATGTCGCGGTCGTTGGCGTCACGGAAACCGCGCCGCCCGGCCAAACCTATCTGGCGTGGATGCAAAGCGAACTCGACGCCACCGCCAAGGCGCTGGATGGGTCCGAGTCATGACGGCGGGCGAGAACGTCATCGAACTCGATCATGTGACGCTCGCGGTCGGCGGCCGCGATGTGCTCGCCGATGTCAGCCTCGCCATCCGGCCCGGCGAGTTCATCGGCGTGCTTGGCCCGAACGGCTCTGGCAAGACCACGCTGATGCGCGCCATCCTCGGCCTCATCGCGCCGAGCGCGGGCAGCATCCGCGTGTTCGGCCGGGCGCCGCGGCGCGGCGATCCCGGCATCGGCTACCTGCCGCAGGTCCGCACGGTGCTGCCGGATCTGCGTGTGCGCGGCTGCGACTTCATCGCCAGTTCGCTACGCGGCGAACGCTGGGGCGTGCCGTCGCTGTCGCGCGCCGACCGAATGATGATCGAGCAAACGCTGGGTGCGGTCGGCGCCCGCGATCTCGCCGCGCGTCCGCTTGCTGACATGTCGGGCGGCGAGCGGCAGCGCCTCCTCTTGGCGCAGGCGCTGCTCGGCGAGCCGCGGCTGTTGTTGCTCGATGAGCCGCTGATCAGCCTCGATCATCGTTATCAGGAGGCGGTGATCGATCTGGTCCGCGGCTTCGCCCGCGAACGCGCCATCACGGTGCTGTTCTCGGCGCACGAACTCAACCAGCTCGTTGGCGCGCTCGACCGCGTGCTGTATCTCGGCAGCGGTCAAGCCGCGCTCGGGACGGTGACCGAAGTGGTCACCGCACCGGTGCTGTCAAAGCTCTACGGCGCGCCGATCGACGTGGTGCATGCCGACGGCCATATCTTCGTGCTGTCGCACGGCCGCGACGTCGAGCGCTCCGACCATCTGCACGATCATGGTTCTGGGCACGATCACGGCCACACGCACGGCCATCACCACGATCACCGCCATGCTTGAATACGATTTCATCCGCAACGCGTTTGTTGCCGCGGGCGTGGCGGCGATCGTCTCTGGCGTAGTCGGCTACTTTTTGGTGCTGCGCGGCCAGACTTTTGCCGGGCATGCGCTCGGACACATCGGATTTGCCGGCGCGACCGGCGCGGCGCTGATCGGCCTGGCACCGCTGTGGGGGCTTGTCGGCTTCACGGTCGCGGCGGGTATCGGCATGGGACTGATGGGAGAACGGCTCAGCGGCCGCGACGTCGCCATCGGCGTGATACTGGCGCTGGCACTCGGCCTCGGGCTGTTGTTCCTGCACTACTACACCGCGTTCGCCGCTCAGGCGACGGCGCTGCTGTTCGGCGACGTGCTCGCGGTCGACCAAACGATGATCGCAACGCTCGCAGTTCTCGGCGCGATTACGCTCGCCGCGCTCGGCGCGATCATGCGGCCATTGATCTTCTCAAGCCTGCAGCCGGAATTAGCAGAAGCCAAAGGCGTGCCGGTGCGTTTCCTCTCCGTCGCATTTCTGGCGATCGTGGCGCTGGCGGTTTCGGAAAGCGCGCAGATTGTTGGCGTGCTCCTGGTCTTCGCGCTGATGGTCGGCCCGCCGGCGGCGGCGCAGCGTCTGACCGGCGGGCTCTGGAGCGGCATTGCGCTGTCGGCCGTCATTGCGCTCGCCGAAGCGTGGCTCGGCATCACGATGGCCTATTACAGCGACTGGCCGGTCAGCTTTTGCATCTCGCTCCTAAGCGCGCTCGGCTATTTTCTCGCGGGATTGCCAAGGCTCACTCGGCCGGGCATGGTCGCGCCCCGACAAGGAGCGAGATGAGCGAGCCCGCCGAAAAATCGCCCGCCATCTGCGTCGGCGAAGCCGTAATCGAATTGAAACGCGGCGCCGACGGCCGCTTCGCGCTGTCGTGCAGCGGCGATGCGTTCAACACCGCCATTTATCTCGCCCGCGCCGGAATCAACGTCGCTTTCGCCACGGCGCTCGGCGACGATCCGTATTCGGAAAGCATGGTGGCGCTCGCCAGCGCCGAGGGCATTGCCTCGAATCTGATGCTGCGCGTTCCGAACCGCCTGCCGGCCGTATGCCTCGTCGAGAACGAGCCGGCCGGCGAGCGCCGCGCCCGTTACTGGCGCGAGGGCGCGCCGGTGCGTCAGCTGTTCGAACAGCCCGACTGGATGCGGCTTGCAGAAGCTCTGACCACGGCGAAGCTCGTCTATTTCTCCGGCATCACGCTGTCGCTGTTTTCCAACACGGGTCTCGGCCGCTTTCTCGCCGTGCTCGAAGTCGCGCGCCGGCAGGGCACCAAGGTGGCGTTTGACGGCAATTTCCGGCCGCACGGCTGGAGCGGCGACCTGCCGCGCACGCGTACGGTGTTCATCGAGACGCTCAAGCGCGTCGACATCGCGCTGCCGACATTCGACGACGAGGCGGTGCTGTGGGGCGATCCCAGCCCCGAGGCGACGGTGGCGCGGCTGCAGGCATTCGGCATCGGCGAAATCGTGGTGAAGAACGGGCCGAACAGCGCGCTCGTGGCGACGGCCGGCGCTCAGGAATTCATCCCTGTTCCGGAAGTCTTCATCCCGGTCGACACCACGGCGGCCGGCGACGGATTTAATGCCGGCTATCTCGCCGCCCGGCTCATTGGCGACACACCCGCACAGGCGGCCGGCGCAGCGCATCGTCTCGCCGGCAACATCATCCGTCATCCGGGCGCGCTCGTGCCGCGCGCCGAGATCGCGATGCATTAGAACCGACGAAGCATGCAGCATCGCTGTTCGTGATTTTGTCATCCATGCGCTGTCGTCTCGCCTCAGTTCTGTGCAAGCGTCTTGCGTGCCGTCGCTAAAGAGAACAGTCTAATCGTCGCTGCCTGCAGCGCTGTGACACTAGATTGAGCGCGGGCACGATCGTATCGCGCGTGCCGGCGCCAACGTCGGACTGATGACTCGAGCGCGGACAAAGGGAGGAGACTCATGAAGAAGCATGATGAAGGCCGTCGTGCGTTCCTTGTCGGCACGGCAGCGGGAGCGGCCGCAAGCGTCACGCTTGTTCCGGACGCGCTCGCCAAGTCCGGCCAGCAGGTTGCGGCGGCTGATGCGCCGGCCGGCAGCATGGCGATGGAGCCCGGCATGACGATGGCGCCGATGTCCGACGCGCATGGCGCGTTCTTCAACGACGACAACAGCCGCACCATCAAGGCGTTCGCCGAACGGCTGATGCCCGGCGCGCCGGGCAAGCCGGGCGCGACCGACGCCGACGTGCTCAACTACATCGATCTGGCATTGGCCGGCGCCTACAAGGACCAGCAGGAGTTCTACCGGCACGGCCTCGCCCAGTTCGATGCGCACTGCATGAAGGCTTACAGCAAGCCGTTCCGCAATCTGACAGCCGCGCAACAGGACGAAGCCATCACCGCCCTCGAACACGGCAAGGCGCCCGAATTCGTCTGGCCGACCGCACAGGCGTTCTTCAACACCGTGCGAAGGCACACAATGGAGGGCATGTTCGCCGACCCGGTTTATGGCGGCAACAAGGATTTCGTCGGCTGGCGGCTGGTCGGTTTTCCCGGCGCGCAGATGATGTTCACGCCCGATGACATGCAAAGCAAGGAAGCGTTCACACGCGCGCCTATTGTCGGCCTGCAGTCGCAGCTCAAGAAGAGGAAGGGCTGAAGCCATGACGATCGAGAAAACCGATGTTGTCATCGTCGGCGTCGGCGCAGCCGGCGGCATCCTCGCCGCCGAACTGAGCAAAGCCGGCATCAAGGTGATCGGGCTCGAACGCGGCCCGCGGCTGACGACTGCCGATTTCGAACCGCACGACGAACTGCGTTATTTCCAGCGCCAGGACCTGCGGCCTGATCCGAAGCGCACGCCGGTGACCTGGAGGCCGAACGCCAACGCGACCGCGCATCCGATCCCTTCGCAGAATAACGGCAATGAGGCCGGCGGCGGCACCGTGCACTACGGCGCGGTATCATGGCGCCTGCATGAGGACGATTTCCGCGTCCGCTCGGCGACCATCGAGCGCTACGGCAAGGCCGCCATTCCGGCGGATTCGTCGGTGATCGACTGGCCGCTCTCCTACGCGGACCTCGAGCCTTTTTATGAGCGGGCCGAATATGAGCTGGGCGTTTCCGGCATGGCCGGCAATCTGAGAGGCAACAAGATTGACGGCGGCAATGTGTTCGAGGCGCCGCGCCAGCGCGAGTACCCGCTCAAGCCGCTGCTCACCGATCAGGTCGGCGTCAATTTCACCGGGGCCGCAAAGAAGCTCGGCCTGCACCCGTTCTCGACGCCGCATGCCATCCTTTCCGAGCCGTACAAGGACCGGCCGGGCTGCACCTATTGCGGCTTCTGCCAGGCATTCGGCTGCCACGTCGGCGCCAAGTCCTCGATCCTGGTGACCAAGCTTCCGGAAGCCGACGCCACCGGCAATTTCAGGCTGATCACCGGTGCGTTGTGCCACCACGTCAACTCGGACAACAGCGGCAAGGCGACCGGCGTCTCCTATTACGGTCCCGACGGCTCCGATAACACGATCGAAGCCGACATCGTCATTCTCGCTCCCTTCATCTACGACAATGTGCGGCTGCTGCTGTTGTCGAAGACGGCGAAATTCCCCAACGGGCTTGCCAATTCGAGCAGGCACGTCGGCAAGCATATCATGGCCCATATCGGCGCGCGGGCGTTCGCGGCGTTCGATGACCGCCACGTCAACGTCTATATGGGCCCAAGCGCGCAAAAGAATTCGCTCGACGACTACAACGCCGACAATTTCGATCACAAGGATCTGGGCTTCATCCGCGGGGCGCAGATTTCGGCGGGGCCTGCTGGCCTCGAAGGCGGTCCGCTCGGCACGGCGATGAGCATGAATCCGCCGTCCGGCGTGCCGCGCTGGGGCGCCGCGTTCCGCGACTTCTATGCCAAGTACTACACGCGGCACACCGCGCTCACCGGACAGACGGAAAATCTGCCCTATTCGGACCAGATGATCGATCTCGATCCGCACGTGCGCGACGCCTGGGGCCTGCCGGCGCCGCGCATGACTTACGACTGGCGGCGGCCGAACGAACGAGCGCGGATCGAGTTCATTCAGAAGAAGCTGGTCGAGATCGGCCAGGCGATGAACCCGGCGCATGTGTGGACTGCGCCGCTGGGCAACGGCGCGCCCGGCGCGCACCATCAGGGCGGCGCGCGTATGGGCGCCAACCCGAAGGAATTGGTGGTCAACAAATACAGTCAGAGCTGGGATATCCCGAACCTGTTCATCATGGGCAGCGCCGCCCATCCGACCATGAGCGGATTCAACCCGACACTGACCATTCAGGCACTGGCCTTCATGACGGCCGATGCCATCGTGAACCGCTATCGGAAAAATCCGGGCTCGCTGCTGTAGGATTTCGCGCGCATCGGTTCATCGACGTGAGCGGCGCGGCGGCAGTTGTTTGCCGCGGCGTGTTTCGCGTATGGCGAAGGCGAGATTTAAGAAAGAAGATGGCTCGCCTTCGTGATTTGCCGTTGCGCCTTCGGCCGTTCGGACTAGCTGCGCTGCGGTCGACAAGGAGGACCGGCGATGGCCGTCAATGGATTTTTGCAGCGGCTTGGCGTCGAGCATCCGATCCTGTTGGCGCCAATGGCGGGAAGCGGCGGCACGCCCGAACTTGCGGCAGCCGTGTCGATTGCGGGCGGGCTCGGCGCCTGGGGCGGTGCGTATTCAAAGCCCGAGGAGATCGCCGCAGCCGTTCGCCGCCTGCGTCAGCTCACGTCCAGGCCGTTCAACATCAATCTGTTCGCCGGTGGCTACCAAGCCAATCGCGGCGTCGACCCGCAGCCAATGCTCGCCATCCTCGCACAGGCGCACGCTGCACTCGGTTTGCCGCCGCCGGTCTTGCCGCCGGTGCCGCCGAGCCCGTTCGAGGCGCAGCTCGAAGCCGTTCTAGAGGAGCGACCGCCGCTCTTCAGCTTCACGTTCGGCGTGCCGTCGGCCGCGCAGATCGCGGCCTTGAAGGAGCGCGGAATCCTCATCAGCGGGACCGCGACCACCGTTCAAGAGGCGCGTCTCCTGGAGCAAGCGGGCGTCGATGCAATCGTCCTCCAGGGCGCCGAGGCTGGCGCGCACCGCGGCACGTTCCTCTCGGCTTTTGAGCAATCGATGATCCCGATTGCTAGGCTCGTTGCCGAATGCCGCGCCGCCGTTCAGGCGCCGCTGGTCGCGTCGGGCGGTCTCATGGACGGGCGCGACATCGCGACCGCGATGAAGCTTGGCGCCGCGGCCGCGCAGCTTGGCACTGCGTTCCTGCCCTGCCCGGAATCGGGCGCACCAGAGGCTTACAAAAGGGCGCTGCTCGCCGCGACGAACGACCTCACCGTCATCACTCGTGCATTTTCCGGACGGCCGGCGCGCGGCATCAAAAACGCGTTCATCGCCATGGTCGAGGGCAAGGAAAATTCGATCCTGTCGTTCCGCCAGCAGAACGATCTGACGCGCCCGATGCGCAACGCCGCCGGGGCGAAAGGAGCCGCCGACTATATTTCGCTGTGGGCCGGACAGGGCGTGGCGCGGTCGCGCGCGATGCCGGCCGCAGACCTTGTTGCCGCCCTGGTGCGCGAAATGTCAGGCGCGGAAGTCGTCGGGCCGTAGCGCGATCGGCGTGCCGTGCGGCGTGCGTTCGCAGGCGCGCTCCCACGCGTCGCGGGTGCGCGCCAGCGTTCCGGCATCGGACAGGCCTTTCTCGGAGACGATCCGCTCCAGTGTCGCCAGCCAGTGATGATAGTAGGTCTCGCCGGTGTCGGGATCGCCGGCGGCCTGCGCCTTCTTGATCTCGTCGCCCAGCGTCGCCGCCCATTCCTTCCAGGTGAACAGGCCGCGCTCGTTGAGCGACAGCGCGATCGCAAACGCCTGCGCTTCCCACGGCTCGCGGAACACCGGGCCCTCGGCGTTGCGCGGAATGCTGCGCACTTCCTGCGTGGCGCGCTGCGTAGCGGCGTCAGCCATGGGTCTAGGCCATTTCCAGATAAGGCTCGAAGGCCTCGATGGAGATTTTGAGCGAAGGATCGCTGGCCTCACCCCACAATTCGCGGCCGTCGAACAGCACGGTATAGAGCCATTGCGGATTTTCGCCCTTGCCGATCGCCACCGTGTCGGGAAACACGTGGCACCCTCGGATGGCTTCCACGACGCCGGTCTTACCGCGTGCGTAACGCGGCAACCGCGTGTGCGTTGCCGGATGGATGTTTTTGGTGCGCACGCGATCGCCGGCCTTGAAGCGGGCCGGCCCTGATGCCGGCCGGCTGAACGAGCCGCGGGTCAGCGTGTTCGGCACGTCCTCGACCTTGAGGGTGCGCCTGAGCGTTTTGCCGGGCCGCAATGCATGGCCCGCGGCAAGCTCATCGGCGCCCGCCAGGTCCTTCTCCACCAAAAGGTTCTCCAGCCGCAACTCCCATTTCCTGTAATAGGAGCTTCCGAGATAGACCTCGGGCGGCAAGCGTTCGATGCCGGCGCGAATCTCGTCGATCGTCCAGATGCCGGTATAACCCAGCGCGCGGTTGATCGCGTAGGTGCGGCCTTCCCACGCCGCATGAAACACCGGCTCGTTCGGCTCCGGTTCGACTTTGCCGAAGCCGTGCATGCCGCCCATGTCGTGAATGCCGTCCATCAGGCGACCTCCTTCGGATGCTTCGCGAGGCCGGTGCCGATCATGCTGTCGCGCGTGACGAGCGCGGCAAGTTTCCCTTCGCTCCAGCCCTCCGTGCCGGCGGGCCGCATCGGCAGCACGATGAAGCGCGTTTCCGCCGTTGAATCCCAGACGCGGATCTGCACGTCGTCGGGCAGCTTTACGCCGAAATCGGCGAGCACGCCGCGAGGATCGTTGACCGCGCGCGAGCGATACGGCGCCGACTTGTACCAGACCGGCGGCAGCCCGAGCACCTCCCACGGATAGCACGAGCACAGCGTGCAGACGATCATGTTGTGCCGTTGCGGCGTATTCTCGACCGCGATCAGATGGTCGCCGACGCGGTTGATGAGGCCAAACGAAGCGATCGCTTTGCTGGCGTCCTCCAGCAGCGAACGCTTGAACGCCGGGTCGCTCCACGCCTTGGCGACGACGCGAGCCCCGGTATGCGGCCCGACCTTGGTCTCGTAAGCCTCGATAATCGCGTCCAACGCCGTCGGATCGATATAGCCCTTTTCGGCAAGCACGGTCTCAAGCGCGCGCACGCGCAGCTGCATTTCGGACAGCTCCGAACCGTGGTCGTGATCGTGGTGGTCGTCGTGATGGTCGTGAGTCATGGCATTTGCCCCGGCATTCTTAAAAAGCCTCGCGATCGTCGCGGCATGGCCGGCGCACAGTTCGCGGCGGCCGGTAATGCCCATTATACTGGGCCGCGAGAGCCTGTCACATGCGCCGAAGCCCGTAAACTGCGCCCGACCATGCATCACCGCATTGAGCGCTTTTTCCGAACCATCGCTGACAGTATCGATCGCGTCATCGCGGCGATCGGCCGCGCAGCGTCGTGGTGCTGCCTCTATGTCGTCTTGGCGGAATTTGCCGTCGTGGTAATGCGCTACGCGCTCGGTCTGGGCTCGATCAAGCTGCAGGAATCCGTGCTCTACGCGCATGCCGGGCTGTTCATGCTGGCCGCGGCCTGGACGCTGCAAGCCGACGGCCACGTGCGCGTCGACATATTCTATGCGCAAGCAAAACCGCGAACCCGGGCACTCGTCGACCTGCTTGGTGCGGTCTTTTTTCTGCTGCCTTTTGCGGCGCTGCTCGCAGCGATTTCAATTCCCTACGTGGAGCGCTCCTGGGCGATTCTCGAACGCTCCCGCGAAGCGAGCGGACTGCCGTTGGTCTATCTGCTTAAGACGCTGATCCCCGTCTTTGCGCTGCTGATCGGCCTGCAAGGCGTGGCGCAGGCTATCCGCGCGGCGCTCGTGCTTGGCGGGGCCGTCGCCCTGCCCTCACCCGCAAGCGGACGAGGCTAAGTTGGCGGCCAACGAAATCCTTGCCGTCGCGCTGGTAGCCGCGCTCTGCATCGTGCTGCTGGCCGGCTATCCGGTGGCGCTGACGCTCGCCGGCGTATCGCTCGTGTTTGCCGCCGGCGGAGCCGCCGCCGGCCTGTTCGATCCGGTCCTCCTCGGTGCGCTGCCGGAACGCGTGTTCGGCATCATGAGTAACGACGTGCTGCTTGCCATCCCGCTCTTCATCTTCATGGGCGTGATGCTCGAACGCTCGCGCATCGCCGAAGACCTGCTGGAAACGATGGGCCGTCTGTTCGGCTCGGTGCCGGGTGGGCTCGGCATTTCGGTTGTCGTGGTCGGCGTGCTGCTCGCCGCCGCCAAAGGCATTGTCGGCGCCACCGCAGTCACAATGGGCTTGATCGCGCTGCCGGCGATGCTGCGGCACGGCTACGACAAGGCGCTCGCCGCCGGCACCATCGCGGCCACGGCGACGCTGGCGCAGATTTTCCCGCCGGCGACCGTGCTGGTGCTGCTCGGCGACCAGCTCAGCAACTCCTATCAGGCCGCCCAACTGGCGCAGGGCAATTTCGCCCCCCAGACCGTCTCGGTGGCCGATCTGTTCGCGGGCGCGATCCTGCCCGGCTTCACGCTTGTCGCGCTCTACATGCTGTATCTGGCAGGCGTCGCGATCTTTTCGCCGAAAAAATCCCCGCCTCTTGCGCCTGACCCGCATGCGCCACACGGGCTGAAACTGGCGCGCCGCCTGACAGCCGCCCTGATTGCGCCAATCGCGCTGATCCTGGCCGTGCTCGGCTCCGTCCTCGGCGGCGTCGCCACGCCGACGGAGGCCGCTTCGGTCGGCGCTGTCGGCGCCATCCTGCTCGCCGCGCTCCGTAGTGGCGCCGCCGGCGGTCTCCTGGTCCCCGTCTTGGTGCGGACAACGCAGATCACCAGCATGATTTTTCTCATCCTGATCGGCGCAACGCCGTTCAGTCTCGTATTCCGCGGCCTCGGCGGTGATGTGCTGGTGGAGCGGGTGCTGACCGGCTTGCCGGGCGGCGTCGCCGGGGCGACGCTTGCGGTGATGCTGGCGCTGTTCCTGCTCGGCTTCGTGATGGATGCCTTTGAGATCATCTTCGTCGTAGTGCCGATTGTTGCGCCGGTGCTGTTGAAAATGCCCGGCGTCAATCCGGTCTGGCTCGGCATGATGATGGCGGTGAACCTGCAGACCTCGTATATGCATCCGCCGCTCGGCCCCACGCTGTTCTACCTCCGCGGCGTCGCCCCGCCGGAAGTCACCACGCGGCACATTTATCTCGGCATCATTCCGTTCGTGCTGATCCAGCTAGCAATGCTGCTGGCCTTATGGTTCTTGCCCGGGCTGGCAACGTGGCTGCCGCACAAACTCTATGGCTCGTGAGACTTTCGTCCGCCCGGAAAATTTTCGGTTGATTGCGGCCCGCGCAAAGTCCGCCTAGTCTTTTCAATATTCTAGGAGGGCGACAATGCGCATGATGATGAAAGTTCAGCTACCGACCGCCGACGGCAATCGCGCGATCAAAGACGGCTCTTTGCCTGAGATCATTCGCAAGACGCTGGAGACGGCGAAGGCTGAGGCCGCGTATTTCACCACCATGGACGGGCTGCGAACCATGATCGCGGTGTTCGACCTGAAAGTTACGCCCGACATCGTGCGGATTGCCGAACCGCTGTTCATGGGCATCAATGCCACGGTCGAGTTCTTGCCGTGCATGAACGCCGAGGAGCTGAAGTCCGGCCTGTCCAGCCTTTAGTCAGCGCGCTCAGCGGTTTGCTAGAGATCGTCGAGGCCGAATTCGGCCCAGCGCGCCTCGACGCGCGCGGCGTCGTCGGGATGCGGCTTCACTGTCGGCGGGAAGCGCTCGTTGTTCCACTGTGGCTGCCGCGCGTGTTTCCAGGACCGGGTCGCGTCGATCAACATGCGATTCCACAGTCCGGTGCCGAGCTGCGGCACGTTGCGGTCTTCCAGCGGCGTCGATGGATCGATCGGCGAGCCGAAGATGCCCGGGAAAATCACGATGCCGCCCTCGCCGGCGTTGACGCGGTGCGCAAACGCCCATTCGACCTGCTCGTCGTCGGCGGGATCGATGTCCTCTTCCACCACGGTGACGTGCTTGTAGCGGTATTGGGCGGCGCTGTTGCCCCACAGCGCCGCGGCGATCTGCTTGGGCTGACCCTGGTAGTGCTTCTTGATCTGGACACGCAGATTGACGCCGTTGGTGATCGGCGGCGCGTAGACATCAAGCACGCCGGGAATGCCGGCGCCGTTGAGAATATTCCAGGCGATGGCGGCGCGTTGCACCGACGACATCACGCTGTTCTCGCTGTACGAGCCGGGCAGCGTGCCCTCGAGCGAGCCGCACAACACCGGGTCCTTGCGATGCGTAATGCAGCTGATCTGCATGGTCGGGCGCGGCGTCGGCAGGTCGGAGACATAGCCGGTGAATTCACCGAACGGTCCCTCGAGTTCATAAGTCGCCGGATCGTCGCTGATGGTGCCCTCGATGACGATTTCGGCGCTGGCCGGCACTTCAAGATCGACCGTTTCGCAGCGCACGAGCTGCGCCGGCTCGCCGCGATAGCCGCCCATCACGTCCCATTCGCAGACGCCGGCCGGTAGCGGCGAGCCCGAGAGAAACGACATGATCGGGTCCCAGCCGATCACGCAGGCGACCGGCATCGGCTTGCCGCGCGCCGCCCATTTGACGAAATGCGCGCCCCAATGCTGGCCGCCCTTGATCAGCAGAAACGGCGCCGTGTTCTTTTTGCCGATCATGCCGCGATACATGCCGACATTCATGACGCCGGTATCGGGATCACGCGTGACGATCGTCGTGAACGTGTGGATGTAGCGGCCGCCTTCGAGATAATGCCATTTCGGCACCGGAAATTCGGTCTGATCGATGGCATCGCCGCGGACGATGACCTCCTTCACCGGACCGGTCGGGACAACGACGGGCGGGATGGTCTCGCGGTTCATCTTCATGACGTGCTGGACGAGTTCGCGATTGCCGGCATCGCGGGAAAAACCCAGCGCCAGCGCCAACCGCGATCGCGCGCCGAGTCCGCTGACAAACAGCTTGCTGCAGCGGCCGTTGGTGTAGCCTTTGATGTTCTCGAACAGCAGCGCCGGGCCTTTCTTTTCGAGCATGCGCCGCGAAATGGCGCCGATCTCGCGATCCCAATCGACCTCGGCCTTGATCCGCCGCAGCTCGCCGTGCTGTTCAAGGCTTGCCATCCACTGCCGCTGGTCCAGGAAACCCATCGCCCGCTCACTTTCCAATCAGCCGTCGACGACGGCCCGCTAAACTTGATCCCACCCCTTAAATCCCGCAATTCTTGCAGATGGGCAATGGGTCACCCATCACCCGCATGCCGGGGACGCTCATGACCGCAGCAGCATTGTTCGATCTCGCCGGAAAAGTCGCGCTCGTTACCGGCGCGTCGAGCGGGCTTGGCGTCCGGTTCGCCGAAGTTCTGGCCGAGAACGGTGCAGCGGTCGTGCTGGTGGCGCGGCGTGCCGATCGGCTGGCCGCGCTCAAATCCCGGATCGAGCAGGCCGGAGGCCGCGCGCTTGCGGTCGACGCCGACGTGCGCGACCGGGCGGCGATGTCGGCTGCGTTCGATGCCGCCGAGAAGGCGTTCGGCACGGTGACCATCCTGGTCAACAATGCGGGCGTCGCGCATGCCGGCCGGGCCATCGATCTTGCCGAAGAGGAATGGCGGCGCGTGCTCGGCACCAATCTCGACGCGGTGTTCTATTGGTCACAGGAAGCGGCGCGGCGGATGCTCGCGGCCGGCAGAGGCGGCGCCATCGTCAATATCGCCTCGGTGCTCGGTCTGAATGTCGACAAGGGCGTCGTCGCCTACGCGACCGCGAAGGCGGGCGTGATCCAGCTCACCAAGGCGCTCGCGCTTGAACTCGCCTTCAAGGGCATCCGCGTCAACGCCATCGCACCCGGCTGGATCGTCACCGAACTCAACCGTGACTACCTCGAAAGCGAACGGGGCAAGGCGCTGACGCGCCACATCCCGGTCGGCCGTTTCGGCCAGGAGCGCGATCTCGACGGTCCGTTGCTGCTCTTGGTTTCCGACGCCGGCCGCTTCGTCACCGGCGCCACCATCGTGGCCGATGGCGGCCAATCGGTCGCGTTGCGCGGCTGACGGCCAGCTTACAGGGGCCGGTGCATTCGGCCGAACAGCCAGCCCAATCCGAGAGCGATGGCGACAGCCGTGTACGGCTGGGTTTCGATAGTGTCGCGCAGGGCTTTTTCGAACGATCCTGCGGTGTTGCGCGCGGCCGTCGTGGTGGCATCGGCGACTTGGCTGGCACTGTCGCGGGCCTGATCGTAAAGATCCTGGGCGGCATCCGAAACCTCACCGGCGGCGTTCGAGGCGTGCTTTTTGGCGTCGCCAAGAGCGCGGTTGAAGTCGGAATTTTGCGTTCGGTTTTCAGGCATGACGGGCTCCATTGGGGCAAATTCGGCAACTAACGCGCGGACATGCGTAAAAGTTCACCGTGCGGAACGTTTGTTCTGCTGCCGGGTTAGCCAGAACGGATTTCTGTTTCGGAGGAATTGCGATGTTTCAGCCGCGTTCGGGCGACTTTGCCGAGCCCCGTGTCACCGCGATCGTCGATCACCTGCATGCCATCGAACGGGAATTGGCCGCGCTCGGGCGAAAGGCCGGGCGTCGCGCGTCGGCGAACGCATCCGCGGCCGGCGATCTGATTACCGACACCGTGGCTCCTATCCTCAACGATATCGCCGATCGTTTCTGGCGGGGCCAGCGCGCGGCGACGGAAGGTGCTGCCGATCTCGGCGGCCGGGCCGTGCGGATGGGCGGCAGGGTCGGCAGCGACGCCCTCGACCGCATCGCCAGCCAAGCCAAGCAGCGCCCACTCCTGACGCTTGCCGTCGCGATCGGCGTCGGCGTGCTGATCGGCGCCGCCGGCCGGCGAAGTTAAGTCGGCGGCAGCGCCGCTCCGCCCCATCGTCCGCTCCATCTAAATTTGCGCTCGGGGCCGAGCCCGTCGTATTGACGCGCAAAGCTGGTGCTGGGAGCGGGGGAATGGGGTTGGAGCAGGCGGCGATCGTGCTTGCGGGCGCGCTCGCGGGCGGCATCGTCAATGGCCTCACTGGATTTGGCACCGCCATCACGGCGCTCGGCATCTGGGTTTACGGCATCCCGCCGACCGCCGCCGCCTCGCTTGCGATCATTTGCTCCGTCGTATCGCAAACCCAGACGCTGCATCTGATATGGCGCTCCATCCAATGGAAGCGCGTGCTGTGCTTCGTCATTCCCGGCGTCATCGGCGTTCCGATCGGGACGCTCATTCTGCCGCATATCGATCCGCAGATTTTCAAGCTTGGGCTTGGGTTTTTTCTGGTGGTTTATCCGGCCTATGTGCTCGTTCGCCGGCATCATCTCGAACACGCCTGGGGCGGCGGGGCCGCCGACGGCGTCGTCGGCTTTTGCGGCGGCGTGCTCGGTGGCTTGACCGGTCTCTCGGGCGTATTCCCGGTCATCTGGACCGACGTCCGCGGCTGGAGCAAACAACAGCGCCGTGCCGTGGTCCAGTTTTTCAACCTGGCGATCCTGTCGCTGGCGCTCGTGGCGCACGCCGCTTCGGGAATGTTGACGCGGCAGGTCGGCCTCGATGCGCTGGTCGCGTTGCCGGCCACCATCGGCGGCGCGTGGGTCGGTGCCTTCATCTACCGGCGGTTAGCCGACCATAGTTATCAGCGCATCATCATGATGCTGCTGCTGATCTCGGGCGTGACGCTGATCTGGACGAGCCTGTGATTGCAGGAGATCAAGTCCGGCTACCAGCCATCGCCGCGATCGCCTCGGCGCGCGCCGGATGAATGCTTAACATTGCGGTGAAGCCGGTGATGTCGAGCACTTCGCGGACCTGCTCCTGAACCGCGCAGAGCGCGAACGAACCACCGGCGGCCTTGACCTTCTTGAGCAGCACCAGAACCGCCCGCAGGCCGGCGCTGCTGACGAAGTCGACGCCGGCCAAATCGATCAACAGCTTCGGGCTTTCGTTTGTGAGGAGCGCGCCGACCTTTTCGGTGAATGGTGTGCTGGCGCTGCCGTCGAGTCGACCCTTCGCCGTGACAACGAAGGTGTCGCCAATGCGTTCGTCAAAAATTTCCATGCCGTCTTCGTCCTCGCGATCGATCAATGAGCCTTGTTGCCGTCCGTGCCGCCTTCGCGCCGGACGGCAAAGGTCATGTAATTTTCATCATTCCGCCGGGCATACTCAAGGCTTGAGGTCAGTTTGCGCACGAGAAACAGGCCGAGCCCGCCGATTGCACGTTCGTCAAGGCTTACGTCAAGCGACGGCTCTGGAGCGAGTTGCGGGTCGAAGGCCGGCCCGCTGTCAACAATCTCCCCGGTCACGCTGTCCGCTCCGACTGTGACGGCGATTTTAGCAGGCCGATCACTGCAGCGGCCGTGCGTCGCCAAGTTGGTCAGCACTTCATTTAAAACCAAGCCGGTGTGATGCGTGGCGCGCACATCGACGTCATGCCGTTCGAGAAAGGCCACGACCTGATCGGTCAATGCGGCGATCGCATCCGGAGTTGGCAGTGTGCTGGCCTCAAATCGCGTCACCGGTGACGTCCCAGCGGTTCGAGCGGCGGCAGATCGACGAGAATTATGGCGTTCGGGTTGTTCATGCCGTCTATTCTGCCGGCACTGCCACGCTTTCACTGCTGCCTGCGGCGCGATCGGGATTAAGCAGAATCGCACATCGGCGCGCAAGCCACACCACGCGCTCGAACAGCATCGTGGCGGCAAACAGCGCTTCCTGGGCCTTGGCCGGCATATTGGGGTCTTCGCGCAGGACGCGCTGGCGAATACGCTCCATCAACTCGTCGCGGTGCCCGAGCAGCGCCAGCAGCATTTCCTGATCGCCCTCGTCGTTCGCAGCGGCCGCCTCGACCAGCGCATTAAGCAGCGCATGCAGCGATTCGATCATCTGATCGGCGACGCGGGCGCTCGATGGCCATTGCCGCGACGCCAGGCACGCCGTGACGAACTCATCGAGGCCCTCGTGCATGGCGTTGAGATTGGCGGCCCGATGCTGCAGACGCACGACCTTTTCCCGGTCCGCGCGATCGAGCCTGCCTTCGCTGATGGATTCGAGATAGCCGGCCATCGCGCGGGTGATGGCCGCGGCTGCGGTTCGCAGGATCGCCGGCGGCAGCGCCTCTCCTTCCACGTCGGCGCGCACCGCATCGAGCATCGCCGGCAGGCGCTCCATCAGTCGCTGTTCCTCGCGGCCGACGAGTTCGATGGCGAATGACGGTTCGACCAGAGCGTCCTCGATCAGATAGGCGGGCTTCGACAATTCCTGCAATTTGCTGGGCGGCGCGGCGCGTTCGAGGAGCGCAATGATCGGCCCGACGAACGCGGTGCAGATGCATGACCCCGCAAGCTGATACAGCAGGAAGACCCAAGCGACCTGCGCGGAAATCGTGTGGCTGAGAACCGCAACACTGTCTTCGATCACAAGGCGCCCGGTCAGGCGATCAACGATCACCGCGGCGATCACGACCAAAAAGCCGGAAAATTTCTGCACCGCCTGCATCAATGCGATTTGTGCCGCTTCGCCGCGGTGCGTCTTCGCCAGCAGGACAAAGTTGAGGCCGGAGCCGAGATTGGCGCCGTAAATCAGCCAGCAAGCGCCTGAGAGATCGACCAGGCCGGCGCTGCTGCCAGCGACGGCCAGCGCGCCGGCGACAGACGACGATTGGCACACCAGCGACAGCCCGATGCCGACCAGCAGCAACAGTCCGGGCTGTTTGGCGATGCCGGCGATGAAGCCTCCATCGATGAGCAAGTCGCGCAACGGCGTCGCGCCCGACTTGATCAGCTGCATGCCGAGAAAAAGCAGCCCGAGCCCCAACAGCGTCCCGATTGCAAAACGCACGCGGTCGTTGCGATCGAAGCCGAAATAGACCGCACATCCCGTCAGCAGGATCAGATAGCTCGCGGCCAACTGCAAATCGATCGCGACGAGGATCACGAGCACCGACGTGCCGACATGGGACCAGGTCGGAATGAGGATCGAGCGCCGCTTGTCAACCAGGCCGCCGCTGACCAGGCCGATGATGATCGCCGTCACCGCATTGGCACTCTGGGTGACGACGCCCGCGGCGGTACCGAACGCGGCAGCCATCCACGGGCGCCGCCCCATGCGCATCAAAAGCGCGCGAAAGCGGCGTCCGGCGAGCGGAACAAGATTCGCTGCCACGAAATGCACGCCGCAGAAGAACAGCCCGAGACCGGTCAGAAACGGCGCGATCGCCTGCATGGTCCGGACCTAGGCCCAACGGCCACGATTGTCGCGGCCGGCAAGAGCCGATGGCGCCCGGCGGCGCCGGCTCAGTTCTGGTGTGCGCCGCTACGCTCGATCCGCAGCAGATCGGCAAGACCGGAGGCCGTAATCACCTCCGTGACCGCCGTGTTGGGGTTGAGCAGGACCAGGCGGCCACCCCGGCGTCCCATCGCCTTGGCCGCGGCGACAAGGTGCCGAAGCCCGATCGAGGCGACAAATGTCACGCCGGCCATGTCGACAGACAGCAAGCTTTTGCTGCCGGATAGCGTGGCAAGCGGCAGTGCGACAACCTCGGCGCCCGCGATGTCGAGCCGCCCGACCATCGTGACCGTGGCGGCCGACCCGTCATCATTAATTGCGATTTGCATGAACGCCTTCCCAGCCCATGAAGACTAAAACAAGCTTTTATGACAATCAGGTGACATGGCAGAAAGGGCATGAATTGAGTTACCGGTGCGGTGCGCTGAGCAATCCGCCAATGTATCCTCCGGCGGTTTTGAAATGACGGACACACGAAATGCCCACTCATCGTCTGGATGCTGCCACCGACACCGTACATTGGGGCTACTTTGACGCCGCCCTGAAGCCGCTCATCACCGTCGATCCGGGCGATACCGTTGTGATCTCGACGGTGTCGGGGGCGCCCGGGCAATTGCCGCAACCCGACTCGGGGCTGACCATCCCTGCGGCGCTGCCGGCCATCCACAAGAGCGTACCGCAACGGCTCAACGGTCCGCACATCCTGACCGGTCCCGTGGCGGTGCGCGGCGCCAAGGCCGGACAGGTGCTGGAAGTCCGCATCAAGTCGATCGAGCTCAATTACGACTGGGGCTACAACGTCATCCGGCCGCTGGCCGGCGCCCTGCCCGATGATTTCGACACGGCGCGCGTGATCCACATCCCGCTCGATCGCGCCCGCATGGTCGGCACGCTGCCGTGGGGCCTCGAACTGCCGCTCAAGCCGTTCTTCGGCATCATGGCGGTCGCGCCGCCGCCGGGCTGGGGACCGGTGGCCTCGCCGCCGCCGCGGCGCAACGGCGGCAACATGGACAACAAGGAGCTGGTCGCCGGCGCCACGCTCTATCTGCCGATTCATGTCGACGGCGCGCTGTTCTCAGTGGGCGACGGGCACGGCGTGCAGGGCGACGGCGAGGTCTGCATCACCGCGATCGAGACCGGCTTGATCGGCACCTTCGAGTTGCACGTCCGCTCCGACATGACCCTGGAATGGCCGCTGGCCGAGACGCCGACGCACATCATCACCATGGCGTTCGACCCCGATCTCGACGATGCGGTGGTGATCGCGCTGCGCGACATGATCAAGCTGATTTGCGCGCGCACAAATTTGTCGCGCGAGGATGCGTACACGCTGTGCAGCCTCGCCGCCGACCTGCGCGTCACCCAGGTGGTCAACGGCTCGAAGGGCATTCACGTCATGCTGGAGAAAGCGCTCCTGCGGATGTCCTGAACCGCAGCCCTTATTTCTTCTCAGCAATCGGCTGGCCCGCGGCAGCCATCCGCGCCGCGATGGTCTGCTGCGGCCAGCCGGTCAGATCGGCGAGATTATCCGCTTCATGCTTGTAGAGCTCCGGCAGCGAGGCTTCGTAGCGCTTCCCCGCCTCACAGCTCGCGAGGCCGGCATACGGATGATGGAGAACGTAGCGGGCCTGGAAATTCTGCCGGTCGCTCGTCTCGATGAAATTGAGGTCCTCCGGAAACGATTGCGAATCGTAGCGCACATGAAGGCGGGTCACGAATGCGTTCGGCGGGTTCGATTGCGGCCAGCGATTGGCGACTGCGTCCCCGCCGTTGTCAGTAACCCAGCCAAGCTCCGCGAGTTCAGGTTTGCTCAGCGGCTGCGCGGCGCACGGATCGCACCAGCCCATGTCCCAGGCGTATTCGACGAACACGCCGCGCATGTTTTCATGCGCCACGGCGCGGTCGAACAGCGCCTTGTAGACGTTCGGAAAATCGTGGGCGACGAACAGCGGCACATTGACATCGGAAGGCACCTTCACGGTGCGATAATTGGCGGCTTCGACCCGGCCCCGGCGCGTCAGCGCGTAGACGGTCAAGTCCTGCGGACCTTTGGCATTCACCGTGCCGAGCCGCAGCGGCAGCATGAATTTGCTGGTCTCATAGCGCACCTGCAGCGGTTTGAGATACGCACGTCCCAATGCAGCCAACCGCTTGATGTTCACCTTGGCGACGAAAAAGTGCATCTTCTGCTTGATGTAGCTGCCGATTACCGGTTCGGCTCCAGCCGGAATCTTGTAGCTATTGTCGGTCAGCCATCGGATCAGGCCGTCGCTCTGCTCCGCCGAAAGGATGGAGATGTCGTATTCGGCAACATCGTAGCGCGCCTCGACTTTGACGCCCGGATAGGCGGCCTGCATCGGCGCGGCCGGGACGGCGGCAGTCCGATTAGCTGCTGCAAACTCCATCGCGGCAACCGGATATCGGCGTTGGCAGGGATCCGGATCGTAGTATTCCACCAGCCGCGGCGCAGTGAATGCATCCAGATGGTCCACGGTTTTTTCGTCGACGACGCTTATCTGGCTCTTTTTGATAAACGTTGGCACCGGCACCACGAGCGCAAATTCATTCGGCTTGCCCTCGTAATCGCTCGCCATGGTGATGGCCGTCTGCTGGCCTATCCGGGCAAGGACGACCTTCGAGGATTTGTTGAACATCTTGGCGTCCGCCTTGGCCACATAGAAGCCGCAGAACGCGTTTGCCGGCCCGGCGGTGACCGCGAGCTGAGCACAGATTGCCGTAAGCGCGACACCGGCTTTCAACCGCGAACGCAACGACTTACTCATGAAGGTCTTGGTCATGAAGGTCTTGGTCATGAAGATGCTCCTTGGATGGTTGGAGTCCACTCAAATGTCTTCCCCGGAATCAGTCTGTTGAGCAGCGGTGTGGCGGGCGACAGTACGATCAGCGCCACATACAGCGCCGCCCGCATCTGCATGAAGAACGCGAGGTAATGGCCAAGCGCCGCCACCGCCAATGCGAAAAGCAAACGCGCGATCCGCGAATCCGGCGTCGTTTTCGGGTCGGAGATCATGAAAAACGCGAAGATCAGGAGCGAGCCGCTCTGCATCCGGTGCAGCGGAATGGCGAGCGGATCGCCAAGCCAATACGCGCGCGCCACCAGCAAGGCGGCGTGACCGCCAAGAAAGAACAGAGCGATATCCGAGCGCTGGGCGGCTTGCAGCACAAGAACGGCGAGAAACACCAATAACGACGCCAGCCAGATGCTGGTGCCCCATTGGCCCGGTGAAATCCAAATGCCGTTTGTCACCGACAACAGCACGACGATGGCGAAGCCTGCCGGATTGAAAATGTGCCGCCCGTCAATGCGCAGGGCGAATTTCGAGCCGATCGCCACGATCCCGGCGACCGCCGGCAGCCACGGCGCGTTGGCCCGCAACAGCAGGCTTAAGGACAACCCGGTGATGAGCGGAGAGCGCAGATCGATTGAGCGCAGATCGATTTTGGGCGACCCGGATAAGCGCGTACAGACGACTTGCGTCACGATCGCGGCGGCAACCGCCAGTGCGCTGTAGAGCGGCTTGGCGCCAAAATCGATCCAGAAGAAATTTATGAACAACAACGACGACAGCGCGGCAATCTGAAAGTGGCGCGCATCGGACCATAAGGTTCGCATGGCGTTTCCCCTCGAACGCAGCGATGACGCTGAACCGCGTCGGGCGCATGACCGCGTAATGGCCGGAATCTGTCTTTCCCAAGAAACATTCTGGGGCCAGTGGGCCCGCAGTTTTCAACTGGCGGCGGATGGACGATCGGCGAGTCCCGTGCGATGTTTATTGCCACAATCGAGGTCCGACGATGGCATCTCTTGCCGAGCTCGACATCCATAACGCCGTCGATATCGATCTGGGCGGCAGCGCGTTCAAGCGGAATGCGCGCAGCATTTTGGCGGAATGGGCGCGACGTCCGCCGTTCTATGTGCTCGGGCTCGGGCGCGGCCCGCCCCAGGTGGTGTGCGGACGCTACGCCGACGTCCAGGAGGTGTTTTCCGACACCGAGCGCTTTTCCTCGGAAATGCCACGCGGCCCGGGCTTCGAGCAATTCGACAAATTCATGGGCGTGCAGTTCGTCACCCAAATGGACGGCGAACGTCACGCCCGGATTCGCCGCCTGTTGCTGCCGGCGTTTTCGTCACGCAGCCTGAGCCGGCTCGAAGCCCGCATCACCGAAATCATCGAGGAAATGCTCGACCGCATCGAGGCCGGCGGCAACGAATTCGACGGCATGGCCGACTATGGCGCTCACCTCGTGGTCGGTGCGCTGTTGACCGCGATGGCGGACCTTGACGAACGCCGCAAGCAGATTTTCGTGGCGTTTCACGAAGTGCTGCCGCGCACCACTTATACCAAGCCGGGGGAGCCGTTTGCGCCGGAATGCATCGCGGCCTTCGCGCGGGCGGCCGACGCGGTGAACGAGCTCATCGCCGAAAGGCGCGCCAACCCGCATCCCGACTTTATCAACGACCTCATCACCGCCCGCGATCAGGGCGATAAACTCAGCGATCGCGAGCTGTTCGATCAGATTTTCACGATCTGCGGCGCCGCGCTTTCCGCTACCAGCCGCGCGGCGGGTGGCGCGCTCTACACGCTCTATTCACACCCGGATCAGCTCGCCGAACTGATTGCCGACCCGCGCCTCATTCCGGAGGCGATCGAGGAGTGCCTGCGCATCGCCAGCAACGGCTATTTCACCTTCCCGCGCATCGCCACGCGCGACACCGAGATCGGCGGCACGCAAATCCCTAAAGGCATGGTGGTGCGGCCTTCACCGCTCGCGGCAAACTACGATCCCCAAGTCTTTCCCGATCCGCTGCGCTTCGATATTCATCGCCGCCCGAAGCGCATCATGGCCTTCGGAACCGGCCCGCATCATTGCATCGGGAATATTCTGGGCCGCACGGCAATCACCATCGCGATCAAGCGTTTGCTGGCGCGATTTCCCAAGGCCCATCTCGCCGATCCGGATTTCGTTCCGAGTTACGGCGGCGCCGTCGGCGAGTTGCGGCTCGTGTCGCTGCCGATGCTGATCCAATAACCGGCCGAATGCGCTTCAGCTTTTCTTCGAGTGCTGGCGCACGAGATTGATGATCGCGGAAAAGTCGAGCGCACTGTGGCCCTGCTCGGCGAACTGCTCGTAAATCGCACCGGCTTGCGCACCAAGCGCGGCCTCGACACCGACCGATTGCGCGGACTGCTTGGCGAGATTCAAATCCTTCAACATCAGCGCAGCCGTGAATCCTGCCTTGTAGGCGTTGTTGGCGGGACTTGCCGGCACCGGGCCCGGCACCGGGCAATAGCTGGTCAGCGACCAGCATTGGCCGGACGAGCCTGATACGACGTCGAACAGCGCCTGGTGCGACAGCCCGAGCTTTTCGCCGAGTACGAAGGCTTCGCTCACCGCGATCATCGAGGCGCCGAGAATGAGATTGTTGCAAATCTTCGCGACCTGCCCGTTGCCGGCCTCGCCGCAATGCACAATGCGCTTGCCCATACGCTCAAGCACCGGCTTGCCCCGCGCGAAAGCGTGGTCCGAGCCGCCCACCATGAAGGTCAGCGTCGCCGCCTTCGCCCCGCCGACGCCGCCCGACACCGGCGCGTCGAGCGTGGCGATGCCGCGCGCAGCGGCGAGTGCGTGCGCCTTGCGGGCGCTGGCAACGTCGATGGTCGAGCAATCGATGAACAAGGTGCCCTGCCGCGCCCGCGGCACGATGTCGTCCCACACAGACAGCACGTGCTCACCGCCCGGCAGCATGGTGATGACGATCTCGGCGTCGTCCACCGCCGAGCGCGCGTTGGCGACCATCTGCACGCCGTCTCGAGCGGATGCGTCGCGCGCCGCAGCCACAACGTCGAACCCCAAAACATGGCCGCCGGTCTTGACGAGATTGGCCGCCATCGGCGCGCCCATGTTTCCGAGGCCGATGAATCCGATGGTCGACATGCGCGCTCCTCCTACTCGCCCAATTTCAGCTCACGCTCGCCGATGGGCTCAAAGTGTCGATCGACAATGGCCTCGGTCACGTCTTCAAGTCTGTCCGGACTCCAGATCGGTGTGCGATCCTTGTCAACGATGGCCGCGCGAATGCCCTCGATGAAATCGTGTCCGGCGATGCAGGCGAGCGAGAGCCGATAGTCCTGCTGGAAACTCTGCTCGACCGTGCCGAATGATAACGCCGAGCGGATGTTGCGCAATGTAATCTTGAGCGACGTCGGCGACATATTTTGTAAAGTCGCGAGCGTCGTGCGAGCCTCGGCCGCGGTGCTGTTGTGAAGGCGGGCAAAAATGCCTTCGACGTCGTTCGCCCCGTAGCAGGCATCGATCCACGGCCACGCCGCCGCCAACTTGCCCGCGGCGGGCGGATTAGACATGCCGCCGAGGCATGCTCGTACTTCCGGCGCGGTGCGGCAGCCGGCGAGCGCGGCCGGAATTGCCGCAAGCTTCTCCGAAGGAATATGAATGTCGGCAAGCCCGACATAAATCGCGTCAGCCGCGCCGATGCGCTCTCCGGTGAGAGCCAGATGAAATCCGATGCGGGCGGGAGCACGCGCCAAAAGGAACGAGGCGGCAACGTCGGGAAAATAGCCAATGCTGACTTCGGGCATCGCGACCGCGGAGCGCTCGGTTACCACGCGATGCGCCGCATGCGCCGAAACGCCGACACCGCCACCCATCACCATGCCATCCATGATGGCGATCACCGGCTTGCGATAGCGCGCGATCAGGAGGTCGAGCCGGTACTCCGTCGACCAGAAGCGCGCCGGCAGGTCATCGCCGGTCTTCGCCGCGTCGTAGAGCGCACGCAGGTCGCCGCCGGCGCACAGCCCGCGCTCGCCGGCGCCGTCGATCAGCACCGCGCCGACCACGGGATCGTTCTGCCAGGCGCGGAGCGCCGCGAGCATGGCCGCGGCCATGTCGAGCGTGAGCGCGTTGAGCGCCTTCGGCCGGTTCAGCGTGATGCGGCGCAGCGCGCCCCGCTCGCGTACGACGATATCGCCGTCGCGCACGACCCGTTCGGCGCTGCCGTTCATCGGCCGACAAGGCTGCGGGCGACGATCAGACGCATGATCTCGTTCGTGCCTTCCAGAATCTGGTGCACGCGCAGATCGCGCACGATCTTTTCGATGCCGAATTCGGCGAGATAGCCATAACCGCCGTGGAGCTGCAGCGCCTGATTGGCGACCTCGAAGCACGCATCGGTCACGAACCGCTTGGCCATGGCACACAGCACGGCGGCGTTCGGCTCCTTGCGGTCGAGCGCCCCCGCCGCGCGCCACAAGAATGTGCGCGACGCTTCCAGTTCAGTCGCCATGTCGGCGAGGCGGAATTGCAGCGCCTGAAATTCATCGAGGCGTTTGCCGAAAGCGCGCCGGTCGTGCATGTAGGCGAGCGATTTCTCAAACGCCGCCTGGGCGCCGCCGAGCGAACAGGCCGCTATGTTGAGCCGGCCGCCGTCGAGGCCGGCCATGGCAATCTTAAATCCCTCGCCTTCGGCACCGAGTCGGTTCGCGAGCGGCACCCGCACGTTGTCGAACGTCACCGCGCGCGTCGGCTGGGCGTTCCAGCCCATCTTGCGCTCACTGGCGCCGAAAGAGATACCCGCTGCATCGCCCGGCACGATAAATGACGAGACGCCACCCGCACCTTCTCCTCCCGTTCGCGCCATGACGACATAGACGCCGCTCGCGCCGGCGCCCGAGATGAACAGCTTCTGCCCGTTGAGCACGTAACAATCACCGTCGCGCACCGCGCGCGTCTGCAGCGCCGCCGCATCCGAACCGGCATTCGGTTCGGTCAGGCAGTAGCTCGCGAACAGCTCCATCTTGCACAACGGCGGCAGCCATTTCCGGCGCTGCGCTTCCGAGCCATACGCGTCGATCATCCACACGACCATGTTGTGGATCGAGATATAGGCTGCGACTGTCGGGCACCCGCTCGCTAACGCCTCGAAAATCAGCACTGCGTCGAGCCGCGACAGGCCCGACCCGCCGATGTCCTCGGCGGCGTAAATGCCGGCCATGCCGAGCTCGGCCGCCTTGCGCATTTCGGCGACGGGGAAATGCCTGGCCTCATCCCAGGCAATTGCATTCGGCGCGAAGACTTCGTCGGCAAACGCGCGCGCCATGTCGCGGACCGCAATCTGGTCTTCGTTTAGCGAAAATTGCGCTGACGCGCCAGCCGACGTATCGAGCATGGAGACACCCGCCCGGCCTTCGTTACCGATAATATCTGTGGTGGCGACGGTAGCGTGGCGCAGGTGCCCACCTACGTTCCTCGGCGAAATACGGGTTGCGGTTGCAAAAGCCGCGATTGCCGGCGATCACCGCCGGCGCGCAGGCGGCAGCCGAGGCATATTCGCAGTCCCATTCCACTTCGCCCATGCCGAGATTGACCACCGAGCACCACGGAGCATTGCCGTAGGTGCCGGCCTGGGCCGGGGCAGCGGCGAAACATGAGGCTGCCGCCAGCGCGGCAACGGTGAGCGCGATACGTGTCATGATTCCCACCTTTTATCCGATTTCGGGTTGGAGATTTCCGTTCTGCCGCAGACGCGGACACCGGGCGTCTTCTCTCTATTTCAAGGAAGTATAGCTGCCATCGGAAAAATCAATCGCCGATCGATCCGTTTGATTCCGCGGGGTTTTTATTGCCGGCATTTTGGACGCAAATGCCGCGGGCGCGGATCACGGGCCATGATTCGAAAGCCCTCCGTGGCGACGTTCAATGACGATCGCCCACCCGCCAGCGCGGCCGAAAATTATTTCAGTCATTATCGAAATATCTCTTGACGTCACGCCATTATTTCAATAATTATTGAAATATGAAAAAGGACCATGTTGTCGCGGCTTTGGCCGCGCTCGCCCAGGACAGCCGCTTGGATGTTTTCCGCCTCTTGGTACAGGCCGGACCCGAGGGCCTCCCGGCCGGTCAGGTCGGGCAGACACTTGCGCTTGCGCCCAACACCCTGACATTCCATTTCGACCGGCTGCGCGACGCGGGACTGGTCACGGTGCGCCGCGATGGCCGGTCGATGATCTATGCGGCGCGCTTTGAGACCATGAACGATCTCATCGGCTTCCTGACCGAGAATTGCTGCCAGGGCGCGCCGGAGGCGTGCGGCCCGGCAAATGTCTGCAAGCCGGCGCGCGGGCGGCGCGCCAAAATCTCTGCATAAGGAGGCGCACGATGAAGCGGTTTCACGTCCATGTCGCCGTCGACGATCTCAAACAGTCGATCGGCTTCTATTCGGCGCTGTTCGCGGCCGAGCCGTCGGTCATCAAAACCGACTATGCCAAGTGGATGCTCGACGATCCGCGGGTGAATTTCGCCATTTCGACGCGCGGCCGGCAGGTTGGGCTCGATCATCTCGGCATTCAGGCGGAAAACGGCGACGAGCTGCACGAGATTTACGGCCGTCTCCGCGAGGCCGGTGGCAGCGTCACCGAGCAAGGGCTGACGAACTGCTGCTACGCGACATCGGAAAAATCCTGGATCGACGATCCCGCCGGAATTTCCTGGGAGGCGTTTCACACCACAGGCGACAGCACCGACTACGGCGACGGTTCGGGCGAGCGCGCGGCGCGAGTAGCTCATGAGAAATCGTGTTGCGCGCCCGCACCGAAAGCCGCAGAGCCTGCCGCGGCGTGCGGCCGCGCGGCCGCCTGAGGCAAGCGCCATGGCCGAGCGTCCTTTCAACGTCCTGTTTCTTTGTACCGGCAATTCGGCCCGCTCAATCATGGCGGAGGCCATCTTGAACAAACTCGGTGCCGGCAAATTCCGCGCGTTCAGCGCCGGCAGCCAGCCCAAGGGACGAGTACATCCTGAAACGATCCGGCTGCTGCAAAGCCTCGGCTACGATGTGTCCGGTTTGCGTTCGAAATCGTGGAGCGAGTTCGCCGACCCTGGCGCGCCGCTGCTCGATTTCGTGTTCACGGTCTGCGACAACGCGGCTGGGGAAACCTCTCCGGTCTGGCCCGGACAGCCGATGACGGCGCATTGGGGCGTGCCCGATCCCGCCGAAGCCAAAGGAACGTCGACCGAGATCGCACTTGCCTTCAAGGAAGCCTATCGAATGCTCGAGCGGCGCATCGGCATTTTCGTCGTCGCTGCCCTTGCGCTCGCTCGATCGATTGAGCCTGCAAAAAAAGCTGCGCGAAATCGGCCGGCTCAACGAGATCACCGCGAAAGCGGCCGAGCCGACGTGAAAACACCACTCGCGCAGCGCATTGTCGCGGAGGGGTTGGGAACCGCCTTTCTGCTGGCAGCGGTGGTCGGCTCCGGCGTGATGGCGGCAAGGCTGTCCGGCGGCAACGGCGCGCTGGCGCTGCTTTGCAATACGCTGCCGACCGGCGCGATCCTGGCGGTGCTGATCCTCACCTTCGGCCCGGTTTCGGGCGCCCATTTCAATCCGGCTGTCAGCATTGCGTTCGCGTTGCGCGGCGAACTGCCTGCGCGTGCCGCCGCCGTCTACATCGCCGCTCAGATTGCCGGAGGCATTGTGGGCGTATGGGCGGCACATGCGATGTTCGATCTGCCGCTGTGGCAGGTGTCGCTCACCGTCCGCGCAGGACCGGGCCAATGGTTTGCAGAGTGCATTGCCACGTTTGGTTTGCTGCTGACGATCTTCGGCTGCGTGGCGCGGACGCCGGCGGCGCTGCCATACGCCGTCGGGCTCTACATCACGTCCGCTTATTGGTTCACGGCCTCGACCTCGTTTGCCAATCCCGCAGTCACCATTGCGCGGTCGCTGTCAAACACCTTTGCGGGGATCGCGCCCGCCAATGTCGCCGCCTTCATCGCCGCGCAGTTGGCTGGTACGATCGCGGCCGTGGTGCTCGGGAGCTGGCTGTGGCGGCCGTAAGCAGGGCGGAGAATCTCCACCGCGTGCGCAGCAAGCGATGGAGTCGCGCCGATCAGACGCCGGATTGATCAAGCGCTGCGGCCGGAACAATGGTTCCCGGTGGCGGCGGCTTAGGCTGCGTCGTGGCCGCCGATTGGCGCGCCTACCTCGATCGCCTGCTGCAAATCCAGATGGCGTCGGTGGCGTGACGGGGCGAACGTCGAGAGGAATTACTCCGCCGCGACTTTTGTTTGCTGCGCCTTGATCGCCGCCCACACGCGCGACGGCGTTGCCGGCATGTCGATGTGCTCGATGCCGAGCGGTTTGAGCGCATCCAGGATGGCGCCGATCACCGCCGGCGGCGCGCCGGTGGCGCCGGCTTCGCCTGCGCCCTTGACGCCGAGCGGATTTGTCTGCGCGGGCACCTCGGTCAGCTCGGATTGCAGGTCGGGGAAATCGTCGGCACGCGGCATCGGGTAATCCTGAAAGCTGCCGGTGAGCAACTGGCCCGCGCCGTCGAACACGATCGCTTCCATCAGCGCCTGGCCGACGCCCTGCGCGACGCCGCCGTGGATCTGCCCCTCGCACAGCAGGTGGTTCATGATCTTGCCGACGTCATCGACTGCAGCGTAGCGATCAAGCATGACCGTGCCGGTCTCCGGGTCGACCTCGACCTCGCAGACATGACAGCCGTTGGGGTAATTCGGCGGCTCGGCCGCGAATGTGCCGGAGGCTTCGAGCCCGACGTCGAATTGCGGCGGCAGCATCGCCGGGCGGTAGAACGCCTGCGCCACCGCGGTGAGCGGCAGCGCGCGGTCGGTGCCGACGATGCGGAACGCGCCGTCCTTGAACTCGATGTCGCCGGCGGCCGCTTCCAGCATCATCGCCGCCATCGGCTTGGCTTTCTCGATGATGTTGTCGGCGGCGCGCTTGAGCGCGTTGCCGCCGACATGCATGGAGCGCGAGCCGTAGGAGCCGCGGCCGATCGGCACCGCATCGGTGTCGCCCTGCACGTAGCGGATGTTCTCGAACGGCACGCCGAGCCATTCGTGCACCATTTGCGCATAGACGGTGTTGTGGCCCTGGCCGTGCGAATGCGTGCCGGCCAGGATCGTCAGCATGCCGCTCGGATCGAAGCGCAACACCATGCGGTCGTTGAACACGGCGGCCTCTTCGAGAAAATAGCCGATGCCGCGGCCGCGCAGCTTGCCGTGTTTTTTGGAGTCGGCTGAGCGCTTGGCGAAGCCGTCCCAGTCGGCGAGTTTCAGACATTCGTCCATGACGTGGGCAAAATCGCCGCTGTCATAGGTGATGCCGGTGCCGATCTTGTGCGGCATGGCGGATGACGGAATGAAATTCCGCCGCCTGATCTCGACCGGATCAATGCCAATGACGCGCGCCGCCTTGTCGAGCAGTTGCTCGATCAGATAGGTCGCCTCCGGCCGGCCGGCGCCGCGATAGGGCGCGAGCGGAATGGTGTTGGTCAGCACCGCGCGGCCGAAGGCGTGCACCGCCGGCACCTGATAGACGCCGGGCGCGAGGCGGAGCGCGAACAGCGGCACCACCATGGCGGCGGCGAACACGTGCGAACCCATGTTATGCAGCGCGTTGACGCGGAGCCCCAGGATCTTGCCGCGTTCGTCGAACGCGAGTTCGCCGGTAACGACCTGATCGCGCCCTTGCGCGTCGCCAAGGAGAGCCTCCGAGCGTGTCGACACCCATTTCACCGGCCGGCCGCCGACCTTGCGCGACGCCCACACCACGAGCGCATCCTCCGGATAGCCGCCGTGCTTCATGCCGAAGCCGCCGCCGACATCGGGCGAAATGACGCGCAGTTTTGTTTCTGGAATGCGCAGCACCTGCCCGGCGACCGACGAGCGGGTGCCGTGCGGATTCTGCGACGTCGAATAGAGTGTGTAGTTGTCGGCGTCGGGATGGTAGTGGCCGATCGCGGCGCGCGGCTCGATCGAATTGGCGGTGATGCGGGTGTTGCGGACTTTCAGCGAGACCTTGTGTTTGGCGCTGGCGAACGCAGCGTCGGTTGCGTCCTTGTTGCCCATCATCAGGGTGAAGGACACATTGTTGGGCGCTTCGTCCCAGATGGCCGGCGCGCCGGGTTTTACCGCATCCTCGACGTCAATCACCGCCGGCAGCGGCTCGTAATCGATCTCGACCAGTTCGGCGGCGTTCTTGGCTTGCGTCAACGTCTCGGCAACGACGAACGCGACGCGCTCGCCGACGGCGCGCACCTTGTCGGTGGCGAGAATGGTACGCTGGGTGCGAAAGCCTTTCGGACCGCCCATGTCCTCGGGCATCGGCGGCGCCAGCGCGCCGAGTTTGTCGGCCAGCACATCCGCGCCGGTCAGCACGGCGAGCACGCCGTCCGCGGCCTTGGCCTTGGCGGTGTCGATCCGCTTGATGCGCGCGTGCGCGTGCGGCGACATGACGAGAACAGCGTGACACTGCCGCGGCAGGTCGAAATCGTCGACGTAGCGGCCGCGGCCGGTGATGAAGCGCGGGTCCTCGACCCGCGGCACGGGCTGTCCGATGCCGAATTTCATATCCACGCGCTTCCTCCTCAGTTCCCCTTGGCAGTTTCCGGGCCGATGCCGCGTGTCGGGCGGCCGTCCAGATTTATACTTGGGCGCGGCGCTGATGAGAATGCGGCTTGCGCGGCCAAAGAAGCGGTGGGCCGCCCGATGTCCCGAACGGCCCACGATCGCCACCCTGCCAGGTGCCGAGAGCCTCAGCGCCCTAACCCGAGCGCATGATCCGGCCAGACCACGACGGCGCCGACCTCCGCCGGTCCGGGCGTGTCCCCAATGCGCCCAAATATCGGAGCCGACCGATCTATTCTATAAGCGCGCTGCACGGTTGAATGTGGCGACCAGCTGGCGGGGACCCGGTTCCATGCGGCGCAGCGACAAAAAGATTCTCACCACCCATGTCGGCAGCCTGCCGTTCCCCGCGCCCGACACAGGCCTCGCCGCGGGCGATACGTCACACCTTGCCGCCGACGTTGCAGCGGTCGTCGCACAGCAGCGCGCGACCGGCATCGATATCGTCAATGAGGGCGAATACGCCAAGGGCGGCGACTGGTTGCGTTACATGCAGAACCGCTTCGGCGGCTTTGCCGAGATCGCCGAGCCAGCCGGCAAGCCGCTGATCGAGCAAGGGAAGGACCGTGAGGAATTCGCCGAATTCTACCGTTACGCCGGCGAACGCGGCACGCTGTTCTACACACCGGGCATGCAGATTACGAAGAAGCGTCCGGTCCAGGCCTGCACCGGCCCGGTCACCTACACGGGCGGCGCCGAGCTGGAGCGGGAAATCGACGTGACGGTTGCGGCCGCCGGGACCGCGGACGTGTTTCTCACCTCGACCGCACCGGCAAGCCTCGAGGTTTATCGGCACAATCGCTTCTACAAGAGCGATGAGGACTATGTGTATGCGCTCGCCGAGGCCATGCGGGCCGAATACGAAGCGATTGCCGCCGCGGGCCTTATTTTACAAGTCGACGACGCCTGGCTGCCCGCACTGTGGGACCGCATCGGCATCGGCATGGGGTTGGCGGCGTTCCGGGCCCGGTGCGAAATGCGCATCGAGGCGCTCAATCACGCGCTGCGCAACATCGCCGAAGATCGCGTGCGCTATCACCTGTGCTGGGGCAGCTGGCATGGCCCGCACGCCTACGATCTCGGCCTCGACAAGATCGCCGACCTGATGCTGAAGGTGAAAGCTCAAGGCTATTTGATCGAGGCCGCCAATGCGCGCCACGAGCACGAAGTCGCGGTCTGGAACACTGTGAAACTGCCGGCCGGAAAAATCCTCATTCCGGGCGTCGTCACGCACTCGACCGATGTGGTCGAGCATCCGGAGCTGTTGTCGCAGCGGCTGCAACGCTACGCGCGGCGCATCGGCAAGGAGAATGTCATCGCCGGCACCGATTGCGGCTTCGGCGGCCGCTCGCACCCGCAGATCGCGTGGGCCAAGCTGCGGTCGCTGTCCGAAGGCGCGGCGCTTGCCAGCAAGGCGCTTGGCTTCAAGAGCGCTTAGGGCATTTTCTTGAAAAGTGGCCGCCGGATTTCAGAACGGAGTCTATAAAATCATAGCGCTTCCCGATTCAACGCAATCGGGAAGCGCTCCAGGCTCAGTGCGATGCCGACACCGTCGAGTTCAAGCCCTGCGGTTATTTCGCTGTCCGCTTGGCCGCCGCGACAAACACCTCATAGGCCTGCTTCAGGATCGGCTTCCGCTTGACGATGTCCGGACCGACCAATTCCACCGTCTTTATCAGCTCGGCATGCTCGTTGGCCGGCAGGTCGATAAGCTCGCCGCCATGCTGTTTCCAGATCTCGCCAGACTTGACGTAATAATCCGCCTGCCACTTGTTGGTCGCGGCAGCGGCTTTCTCCGCGTCGGTATCGAGGATCTTCTGGAGGTCCTTGGGCAGCGAGTCGAACCATTTTTTGCTCAAGAAGGCCATCGAGAAGATGAACGGCTGCCCGGTCTCGGTGATGTATTTGGCGGCATCGTAATAGCGCATCGCCGTATCGACGGAGCGTGCCAGCACCGCGCCGTCGATCGCCCCCTGCTGAATTGCCGGCAGCACGTCGCCGAGCGTCATTGCGATCGGCGACGCGCCGAGTCGCTTGACCATTTCCTGCTGCATGTCGGCGGCGAGCACGCGCAACTTCTTGCCCTTGAGGTCGGCGAGGTGGCGGATCGGCTCGCGCGACACGATCGAGGACGGCTGCGACACCCACAACGCGACGCCGTGGATCCCCTTCTGGGAGCCCAGGCTGAACATCGTCTTTTGCAGTTCGGGATCGCCGGTGACGCGGATGCCGTGCGCCATGTCGCTGATCAGGCCCGGCGTGGACATGACCTCGTAGCGCGCGTCGACGCCCACCAAAAACTCCGGCGGACCGATATAGCCCTGAATCGCGCCGAACTGGGTGCCTTCGATCTCGCGCGGGATAGGCCCGAGCTGGCTGGCCGGAAAAATCTGCCCCTTGATACGGCCACCGGAATCCTTTTCGACCATCGCCACGAATTGCCTGCACCACTCGTGCTGGGCGTCGTTGATCGTGGCGAGGCCGAGCTTCATCGTATAAGTCTTGTCCTCGGCGCGCGCCTGATCGTGCGGCGCGACGAGCGACAAGAGCAATGCTCCGGCGGCAGCCGCCGTTTGCCAGCGGATTTTATGGTCCAGGAAACGCATATCGTACTCCCCTCGGGTTATGGGCGGCGGCGAGCGGCCGGATGGCGCGCGAAGACGACGGACAATCGCTGAGACCGCCTTGTCTGAAAGTTGGCCGGCGCGGCTGGCGCGGCTTGATTGTTTGGCTAAAGTCAACCGGCCGTTCGATTAATTGTCAATAGAACGGCGGGGGACGCGGGATGCGGCAAAATCAGCCTGTAACTGAAAACCTGGCCCAGTGGGCGGCGGCCACGCCCTGGGAGGCGCTGCCGGCCGAGGTCGCACACCAAGCCAAACGCTCGCTGATGAACCTTTTTGCCGTGGCGCTGACGGGCTGCCGCGACGCCACGATTGAGACCTTACTCGCCTCGCTTGCCGCCTTCTCCGCAGGCGGCCAGGCAGGTGTGATCGGACGGCGCGAGCGGCTCGACGCGCTGTCCGCGGCCTTCATTAACGCAGCAGGCGCCAACGTACTCGACTTCTGCGATACCCATGTGCCGACCGCAATCCATCCCACCGCGCCGCTGGTGCCGGCGCTGCTGGCGCTCGCCGACATGCGGCGGGTTCGCGGCCGCGATTTGCTGCTTGCGTTGGTGCTCGGCCAGGAGATCGCGTGCCGCATCGGGCTCGCGATGTCGCCGTCGCACTACGCCAAAGGCTGGCACATCACCGCGACCTGCGGCGTATTCGGCGCCGCGGCCGGCAGCGGCAGGCTTCTCGGCCTGACCGCCGCGCAGATGGCGTGGGCGCTCGGCTTGGCGGCAACGCAGGCGGCCGGGCTGTGCGAATGCCTCGGCACGCCGGCCAAAAGCGTCGGCGTCGGCAATGCGGCGCGCAATGGGCTGTGGTCGGCGCTGCTCGCGGCGCGCGATTTCGCCGGACCGGCCGAGCCGCTCAACGGCGTGCAGGGCTATTACCACGCGCTCGGCGAAACGCCGGATCTGTCGCTGCTCACCGACCGCCTCGGCGAGACGTGGGAGATTCTGAAAACAGCCTACAAACCGTATCCGTGCGGCTTCGTCGTGCATCCGGTGCTCGACTGCGTGCTGGAATGGCGGCGCGCACATCCAGCGGCTGTTGTGGACAAGGTCGTGGTCACCGGCAATCCGCTCATGGTGGCCCGCGCCGACCGGCCGGATATTTCGACCGGCCGCGAGTTTCAGGTCAGCGTGCAGCATGCCGTCGCCGCCGCGTTGCTCATCGGCAAGGCCGGGCTCGACCAGTTCACCGATCAGTGCGTGCGGGACCTGCGCGTGCAGGCGCTGCGCCGTAAGGTCAGTATGACGGGCGATGCAAAGATCGCCACGACCGCCGCCACCGTCGCGATCACGACCGGCGAGGGCGCCGTTCATAACCTCACACAGGCCGCAGCGCGCGGCAGCGACGCCAATCCGATGAGCGATCGTGATCTGGAAGACAAACTGCGCGCCGCCGCGGAAAGCTGGAATCCGCGCCACGACATCGCGCCGCTGATCGAGGCGATCTGGCGCGTCGATGAGAGCGAGGATGTTTCGCGGCTTGTGGCGACGACCATGCCGCGCGATTAGCCCCCGTTTCAGCTATCGGCCATTACGGCTTCCGACGGCAGCTTCGCTTCATTCCGGACCCTTGCGGTGGGATGCGCCGGCCTCGGCACTTCGAGATTGTCGCGAAGCGTCGGGCCCTCGTAATCGAGGCGGAACAAACCGCGGCGCTGCAGTTCCGGGACCACCAGTTCGACGAACTCATTCAAACTTGTCGGCAGCGATGCCGGCATGATGTTGTAGCCATCGGCACCGCCGGCGCGGAAGCGTTGCTCCAGCTGATCGGCGATCTCGGCCGGTGTTCCCACGATGGTCCAATGGCCGCGCGCTCCGGCAATCCGCAGATAGACCTGGCGCAGCGTCAAGCCTTCCTTGCGCGCCATTTCGGTGATCAGCGCCGCGCGGCTTTTGCCGCCGTTCGAATCCGGCAGGTCCTGCGGAAACGGACCGTCCAACGGATAGCCTGAAAGATCGATGCCTCCGAGCATGTCGGATAAGAGTGACAGGCCGACCGCGGGATGGATCAACGACTGCAAGTTGTCGAACTTCTCCGCGGCTTCCTGGGACGTCCGGCCCACGATGGGCATCACCCCAGGCAGAATTTTGAGGTGGTCCGGCTTGCGGCCGAATTTGGCCATGCGGCCCTTGAGGTCCGCGTAGAACGCCTGCGCCTGCTCGAGCGTCCGCTGCGCGGTGAAGACGACGTCGGCGGTTTCGGCCGCAAGCTCCATTCCGGTGTCCGAGGAACCCGCCTGCACGATGATCGGATATCCCTGCACCGGACGCGCCACATTCAGCGGGCCGCGCACCCGGAACCAGCGGCCCGTGTGATTGAGCATGTGGAATTTGGCCGGGTCGAAATAGCGGCCCGATTCCTGGTTACGCAGGAAGGCATCGTCCTCCCACGTATCCCAGAGTCCTTTCACGACGTCGGCGAATTCACGGGCTCGATCGTAACGTTCGGCATGAGGCACGTGGGCGTCGAGACCGAAATTGAACGCTTCGTCGGGGCTTGACGATGTGACCAGGTTCCAGCCGGCGCGGCCGTTGCTCAGGTGATCGAGCGAAGCGAACTTGCGGGCGATGTGGAACGGCTCGTTGTAGGTCGTGGTCGCCGTCGTCACCAGCCCGATCCGCTCCGTCACGACGGCGATGGCGGACAACAGCGTCAGCGGTTCGAATTGTCCGGTATACTTTGGCGAGTAGCTCCACGCCTCGACGTTCGCGGCGTCACGCGCGCCCAGCGTATCGGCGAAGAAGATGAAATCGAGCCTGCCCTCCTCGGCCTTTCGCGCAAGGTCGATATAGTGCCGCAAATTCATGCCGCCATCCGCCTGCGCCTGCGGATGACGCCAGCCGCCGAGATGGTGGCCGGTGGGGTATAGAAAGGCGCCGAGCTTCATCTTGCGACTGGTATCGTTCATCGCGGCAAATCCTTTTGGCCGGGCGCGCTGCCGATTTGCCCGGCTTGCCGCCCGTGTGGTTTTGACGGCAATCTAGCACCGTTCCGGGCTAGGGGGCGAGGGTCCGTGTGGGAGCGATCGTCCGCCAAAGGGGGGAAGAAGCGTCCATGAATACCGCAGTCAACAGCAAGCGGGTGTTTTACGTCGCACCGCACCGGCCTCAGGGCTTCGCCGAGCTGCTCGGCAAGCGCGACGACGTGCGGCTCGACATGCTGGAGCAGAAGGCTCCGGACGATGCAGCGCTGGAGATTCTCGCCGCCGCGCACGCCTACCAGATCGGCTCGGCCCGCGACGAGCTGGTGCGCCACTATCAGGTCAGCGGCGAGCTGCTCGGCCGCACCCCGAACCTGCTGGTCGTCTCGACCAACGGCGCCGGCTACGACACCGTCGACGTGCGAATGTGCACGGAGCGCGGAATCCTGGTCGTCAATCAGTCGGGCGGTAATGCCGAGGCGGTCGCCGAACACGTCATCGGCATGATGCTGTGCCTGGTCAAGCGTGTCGGCGAGACCGACCGCGCGCTGCGTGCCGGCACGCTCGGCCCGCGCATCAACCATATCGGCGGCGAGGCCTATGGCCGCACGCTCGGCATCGTCGGCCTCGGCAATGTCGGCCGGCGCATTGCCGAACTGGCCGGCGGTCTGTTCAAAATGCAGGTCCTGGCCTACGACCCCTATCTTTCAGCCGACGTGGTGCGCGCCCGCGGCGCCGCTAAGGTCGAACTCGACGAATTGATGCGGCGATCCGATTTCGTCTCGATCAACTGCCCGCTGACGCCGGAGACGCGCAACCTGATCGGCGAGAAGGAATACGCGCTGATGCAGCCGACCGCGTATTTCATCACCTCGGCGCGCGGCTCGATCCACGACGAAGCGGCGCTGGAGCGGGCGCTGCGCGACAAGAAGATCGCCGGCGCCGGCCTCGACGTCTGGGAGAAGGAGCCGCCGCCGGCCCAGCATCCGCTGATGAAATACGACAATGTCATGGTCACTCCGCATATGGCGGGCGTGACGCGGGAGTCGCGCGCCCGCATGGGCCAGATCGCCGCCGAACAGATGCTCGACGCGCTCGACGGCAAGCCGGTGCCGCGCATCGTCAACCCGCAGGCCTGGCCGGATTACGCCAAGCGGTTCGAGAAGACATTCGGCTTCAAGCCGGCGCCACCGCCTGACGAGCCGAACTGGCACGCGTTCGAAAAATAGGCTCATGCACCACCGCGTCACGCAGCTGCGCGCTCGACGGCCGTCCTGGACGGTGTTGTAATCGGCCCGAAAATCTCAAAGGGAGGCGCTCTTGTTCCGTCAGTTCACCAAAGCCGGCCTGGCCGGATTGCTGCTCGCATCGAGCCTTGCCGCGCAGGCGGCCGCGCAGGAGAGCCACGCCTGGCTCGACCCCAAACTGCTCGCCGCCGCCAAGGCCGAGGGCGGCGTGATGACCATCTATTCCTCGACCAACGAGGGCGAAGGCCTGCCGCTATGGGCGCTGTTCACCAAGGCGACCGGCATCAAGGTCAATTACGTGCGCGGTTCGGACGCCATCCTGATGTCGCGGATGATGCTCGAATATCGCGGCAACCAGAAATCCTGGGATATCGCGCAGACCGCGACCATCAACAAGATGCTGCCGCAGCTGTTGCTGCAGTTCGATCCCTCCGAAGCCAAGAACATCATGTCGTCGGCGCGCGATCCCGGCCGGCGCTGGTATGGCGTCTATGCCAACTATAATGCGCCAAACTACAATACCCAGCACGTCACGGCGGCGGACGTACCCAAGAGCTACGAAGACTTCGCCAAGCACCCGGAATGGGCCGGCCACGTCGCAATCGACGGCACCGATAATGAGTGGCTCAAGGCCATGTTCGAGTATTACGGCGATGACAAAGCCACCAAGATCGTCAAGGACATTGTGGCAACGGTGAAGCCCGTGGTGACCAACGGTCACTTGGCGGCGGCACGTTCGGTCGGCTCCGGCGAATATTGGCTGGAGCTGAACCAATATGTGAACCTGACGCTGCATGTGAAGCTCGCCGGCGGGCCGATCAATTATTTCGTGCTCGACCCGGTGACGCTGTTCTTCGGCCAGGTCGGCGTCAGCGCCAAGGCGCCGCATCCGAACACGGCGCTGCTCGCCGCGAATTTCATGCTGAGCAAGGAGTGCGAGACGTTCCTCACCAAGTTCGGCCGCATCCCGACGCGTCCCGATGTCGAGTCCAACCCGCCCGGTATCGTCAAGCTGATGAACACGAAGAAGGTGATCACCGTCCTGCTCACGCCGCAGGAAGAGTCCAAATGGCAGCACAAATTTAACGAGCTGTTCAAGGGGCAGTAATCGTTTGCGCCAAACCATGATCCGTCACCCTGAGGTGCCCGGCGCGAAGCGCCGAGCCTCGAAGGGCGACGGCCCGGGCGCTTCGGCCGGCATCCTTCGAGGCCCGTGCTGCGCACGGGCACCTCAGGATGACGGAAAGCTGGAGTATCGCGCGTGACCGCGGCGGAGTTTGTACCTGATCTTCAGCCCGCGGATGAATCCGCACCACGCTGGCGGCGGCCGAATTTTCTGCTGATCGTCTGCGTCGCCATCGGGCTGTGGTTGGTGCTGGTGCCGCTCGCCGGCCTCCTGCTCACGGCTTTTACCGAAGACACCGGCCTCGGCTTCGGCGCGTTCACGCTCGACAATTTTGTCGATGCCTATTCGGGCGCGCGCCTGTTGCGGCTGATCGGCAATTCGGTGATCTATGCGGCCGGCACCGCGATCGTCACCTTCGCGATCGGCGGCTTCGTCGCTTGGGCGGTGGAGCGCACCGACGCGCCGGGCGCGATGCTGTTTCATAATCTGGCGCTCTTATCATTCGCCATTCCGGGCCTGCTGATGGCGATGGCCTGGATCTTCGTGCTCAGCCCCAACATCGGCTGGGTCAACGCGGTGTTGAAGTCGGCCTTTGGATTGAAAAACGCGCCGTTCAACATCTATTCGATGGCCGGCATGATCTGGTCGCTGTCGAGCCATTATTTCCCCCTCGCCTATCTGGCCCTCGGGCCAGCGTTGCGCGCGCTCGACGTGCGCATGGAGGAAGCGGGCCTCGTCTCCGGCGGCCGCTACTGGCAGGTGGTGCCGAAGATCACGCTGCCGCTCCTGCGTCCAGCCATTCTGTCGGGCCTCCTGCTGCTCTTCATCATGGGGCTGTCGTCCTACGAGGTACCGCGCGTCATCGGCCTGCCGGCGCGCATCGAGGTCTTCACCACCCGGATCCAGAACGCCGCCATAGAAACGCCGCCGGAATTCGGCGTCGCCAGCGCACTCGCGCTTTTGCTGCTCGCTGTCTGCCTGGTTGCGGTCTATTTCTATCGCCGGGCGACGCGCAACGCCGAGGCATTCGCCACCATCACCGGCAAGGGCTACATGCCGACCCGCATCGAACTCGGCCGCTGGCGCTGGCCGGTATCGATCGCCATCATACTGATGTTTCTCATTACGCTCGGGCTGCCGCTGTTCACGCTCGCTTGGCAATCGTTTTTCTCGAACCTGTCGCAGCCGTTCATGCACTCGTCGCCCAAGGCGACGTTGGCGAACTACGCCTACATCCTGCGTTATCCGATCTTTATCGACGCGGTGCGAACCAGCGTGGTGGTCTCGGCAATGGCCGCCACCGTCGTGGTTGCGCTGACCATGGTGATGGCCTGGATCGCCCGGCGCTCGACGTCGCGGCTCGCCTGGCTGCTCGATGCGCTGGCGTCGGCGCCGATCGCAGTGCCGAGCGTCATCGTCGGCGCCAGCATCCTGTTCACCTATCTGGTGATCCCGATCGGCGTTTACGGCACGATCTGGATCCTGCTGATCGCCTACGTGACGCTGTCGCTGCCCTATGGCATGCGGTTTGCGTCGAGCGGCATCACCCAAATCCACCGCGAGCTGGAAGAAGTCGCCGAAGTGTCGGGCGCGCGCACCGGCCAGGTGCTGCGCCGCGTGCTGCTGCCGCTGCTGCTGCCGTTTCTGCTCGCCGCCTGGATCTATGTGTTCGTGCTCTCGGTGCGCGAACTCGGCGCCTCGATCTTCCTGGTCGGGCCTGGCGTCAACGTGCTCGCCACCATCAGCCTGACGATGTGGGAGGAAGGTGGCAGCTACGGCGCGGTGGCGGCGCTCGGCGTCATTCAAATCGCACCCCTGCTTGTCATTGTCGCCGGCCTGCGCTTTTTGGAAATCCGGGTGCAGCGGCGCTCCCGCGGCGGCGGCGCGAAGGCAACCGCGGGCTAAGACGATGTTCACGATCGAGAATTTGCAGAAATCGTATATTGCATCCGGCGCCGAGGTGCGCGCCGTCGACGGCATCAGCCTCGACGTCGAGACCGGCAAGCTGATCACCTTGCTCGGCCCCTCCGGCTGCGGCAAGACCACGACGTTGCGCTGCCTCGCCGGCCTGGAACGGCCGCAGACCGGCCGCATCGTCATCGGCAATCGCACCGTATTCAATTCGGCGAAGCGGATTTTCGTGCCGGCGAGCGACCGCGGCATCGGCATGGTGTTCCAGTCCTACGCCATCTGGCCGCACATGACGGTGTTCGAGAACGTCGCCTTTCCGCTGCGCGTGTCGCGCACCAAGAAATATTCAGGGCCGGAGATTACGGACCGGGTCGCGCGCATGCTCGACATGGTGCAGCTCACCGGCTTCGCGCGGCGGCCGGCGACGCAGCTGTCCGGCGGGCAGCAGCAGCGGCTTGCCTTCGCACGCGGGCTGGTGCACGAACCCGCGATCCTGTTGCTCGACGAACCGCTGTCGAACCTCGACGCCAAGCTGCGCGAACAGATGCGGCTCGAATTGAAACGCCTGCAGCGCACGCTCGGCATCACCACGGTCTATGTCACCCACGACCAGTCCGAGGCGCTGGCTTTGTCCGACGAGATCGCGGTGTTCGATACCGGCCGCATCGTGCAGCGCGGCACGCCGCAGCAGATCTACCGCGAGCCGAAAACGCCGTTCGTCGCCGACTTTGTCGGCTCGGCGAACTTTTTGCCCGGCACGGTGCGCGGTGTGGACGGCATCCTGACTGCGGTCGAGACCGCGCACGGCGTGATGCGCTGCGTGTTCGCCGAGCCGATCAGCGCCGGCATGAAGGCGTTCGTCACCGCCCGGCCGGAGGACATTGTCCTTTATGACGGCGCGCCGCCGCCGGACGGCGCCAATGCGCTCAAAGGCAAGATCGTCAACCGCGTATTCCTCGGCGAGGTGGTGGATTACATCATCGATCTCGGCGACCGCGAGATGCGCGCCCGCGTGCGCAGCGACGATTTTCAGATCGGGCAGATGGTGACGCTCGGCGTACCGCCGCAGAAATGCGTCGGGCTGAAGGGCTGAACTCATTTCTGCGGGCAACCAATAGTATACCTCGAATACCAAGGGGGGCGCGGCGGCGAGACAGCTTCACGAGCCGTGCGGCACGGAATATGCTTCGATCGTCCGGTTCGAGCGACGAAGCCTCCGAGCCATCCCCAATCCCCAATGCCGGTCAGGAAGACGCCATGACATTAGTTTTGCCCAGGTTGTTTGGTGTTGCGGTCGCGATCGCAGCGATCGGTTGCGGCGCGACGGCTGCCCTCGCGGCCGAAACCATCACCATGGTGACGACCGGCAAGGGATCGGCGCAGCAATGGCCGATCTTCATCGCGATCGCCAAAGGCTACATGGCGGAGAGCGGCGTCACGCTCGATCTGGTCGCGGCGCCTTCGTCGGCGGCGGCCGTGCAGCAGCTTGCGGGCGGATCGGCCAACATCGAATCCGGCGGCCTGACCGATCCGCTGCTCGCCATCGACAAGGGCGCCAAGATCGCGGTGCTGCGCGTCGAAACCCAGGTGGCGCCATATTCCTTGTGGGCTAAGCCCGCCATCAAGACGATCCCGGAGCTGCGCGGCAAGCTCATCAGTATCGGCGGCGCCAAGGACATTACGCGCATCTATCTCGAGCGCACGCTGATCCCCAATGGCGTCAAGCCGGGCCAATACGACATGATTTTCGCGGGTACTACGGGTGCGCGTTTTGCTGCAATCGCATCGGGCGCGGTCGATGCCACGCTGCTGATACCGCCGTTCAGCTTCAAGGCGAAGAGCATCGGCCTGTCGCACCTGGCGGACGTTGCAAAATACACGCAAGGTCTGCCGTTCACCGGGTATGCGACCAATATCGCTTGGGCCAAGCAGCACAAGCCGCTCCTCCTCGGATTCCTCACGGCCATGGCCAAAGGCGTAGACTGGTTCAATAACGACGCCAATCGCAGCGAGGCCATCGACATCCTGGTCAAGCGGTCGGGCCTGAGCCCTGCCGACGTCGGAGCGACGTATGATTATTATCGCCAGCTCCACGTCTTCGATCACAAGGGCTCGATCGAATCGGCCGTTGTTGGCAATCTCATCAAGGCGATGCAGCAAATGGACGATTTCGACGGGCCGCGCGACATCAGCCGGTTCGTCGATCCCGAGATTACTGGGCTCGCGGCTCAGGTAAAATAGCGCGCCAAGACGCCCGCGCGCGACAGTTCATCACGCGCTCGCCTTTTCCCGCGCGCTTTCGCCGCGCGCTTTGATTTGATTCTTGAGCAGATCGAGCTCCTCGTCGCTCAACTCTTCCACCGCCACCATGAGATTGCGCGCCCGGCCCGCAAGGATCAATTCATCGAGCTTGAGCTGAACCGCCGTGGTATCCCGATTTTGCGTGGCCTGAATGAGAAAGACCATCAAGAAGGTAACGATCGTCGTGCCGGTGTTGATGACAAGTTGCCAAGTGTCGCTGTAATTGAACGCCGGCCCGGTCACGCCCCAAACCGCGACGATGGCGACAGCAAGCATAAACGTGAGCGGCCGTCCGGAATAAAAAGCGGTCTTGACCGCCAGCATCCTGAACCAGTCGGCATGGCTATTCGTGGCCGTCCCGCCCACCGAAGCCGCTGTAACTGACCCGCGCATGGCAAACCTCTTAATTGGCCGCACCAGCGCAACGCGATTTTGGTCCTAAAGTTCCATACGGCAATACCACGCTCGGTCGAGCCGCCTAATTGCCGGCGATCTCTTCTCGCAGGCGGGGACGGCACCGGCATGAAAGCCTTGGTCACGGCGCGGCCAGAAGACATGGTGCTGTTCGACGCCACCGCCACCGGCGCGCTGATCGAAGGCTTGAATGCGCTCAACGGCGAGATCGTCAACCGCATCTTTCTCGGCGAGGTGGTCGACTACATCGTCGATCTTGGCGACCGCGAATTGCGCGCGCACATGCGCACCGACAATTTCCAGATCGGACAGACGGTGACGCTCGGCGTGCCGCCGCGCAAGTGCGTCGGGCTGCCGGGGTAAGTCCTCTATCACCCCGACTATGGCCGCATCACCCCGACTATGGCCGCGCTATTCAGCAACGGCTTTCACGGCATCAGGTCGTGCCGGAAAGATTTTGCCTCTGCGCAGGAGTGCTGGCACTTCACCGGCAGGCAGCGGCTTGGAAAAATAGAAGCCCTGAACCTTCTGGCCGCTCCAAGATTTAATCATCCTCAACTGCTCCGCAGTCTCGACGCCTTCCAGAATGGCGTCGAGTCCGAGGTCGCGCGCCATGCCGATTGCAGTTCTCACGATTGTCGCATTGCGCGATCCCGGCGTCAGACTGCGCATGAAGTTCTGTGCGATCTTGATGCGGTTCACCGGAAGGCGGCCGAGATATTGGAGCGACGAGTAGCCGGTGCCAAAATCGTCAATCGCGATACGCACTCCAGATTTGCGCAGCCGCTGAAGAGCCTCGTCGCGATCGCGGGAAACCTCCATGAAAACACTTTCCGTGATCTCGAGCTCAAGACGTTCGGGCGGCAGACCCGTTTCGGCCAGGATCGCCACGATATCGTTTTCCAGCTCGAGCGATTTCTTGAACTGCAACGCGGACACATTCACGGCGACCAGCGGCGGAGCAACGCCCGCAGCGAGCCATTCCTTCATCTGCCGGCAGGCTTCGCGCAGCACCCATCGCCCGAGCGCAACGATCAGCCCGCTTTTTTCCGCTATCGGAATGAATTCGATGGGCGAAACGATGCCGCGCGTCGGATGATTCCAGCGAGCCAACGCTTCGAAGCCGATGATGCGGCCCGTCTCGGTATCGACCTGGGGCTGATACATCAAAAAGAGCTGATTAGAATTGATGGCGTCGCGAAGCTCGGACGTGAGCTTCACCCGACCGCGTACCTCCGTGTCCATCGCCTCGGTAAAGAACCTGTAGGTCCCCCGTCCTTCCGCTTTGGCCCGATACAGCGCCACATCGGCGTGCGACAGAAGCGCCTCGGCATCCGCCGCGCCTTCCTCGTATACGGCGATGCCGATGCTCGCACCGGAGCGAATTTCGTTGCCCTGGATCGTAAACGGCTCGCCAAGCGTCTTCAGAATCTTGTCTGCCAGCACGACGGCGTCCGCGGGCTCCCCGATGTCAGTGTTGAGCACGGCGAATTCATCGCCGCCGAAGCGCGCCACGGTGTCGACTTGGCGAACGGCCGCCCACAGCCGCTTGGCGACCGCTTGAAGCAGCAAATCCCCGGCGGGATGCCCCAGGACATCGTTGACATCCTTGAAATGATCGAGGTCGAGATAGAGAATTGCGAAGCTTTTGTCGCCTCGCCGTGTGTGGGCGATCAGGCGCTCCAGTTCTTCGACGAACACGGAGCGGTTGGGGAGTTCGGTCAGAAAATCGTGACGCGCCGCGTACGCAACTCGTTCCTCGGCCAGCTTGCGCACGGTAATGTCGCGGGCCGTGGTCAAAATGAAATCACGGCCGCCTAAAGTTGTACGCTGCAGCGTCACCTCGACCGAGATCGTGCGGCCGTCCTTCGCCCTGGTCAGCCATTCGAAAGCTTGCGGCTGGCCGGACGCTGCCAGCTGCGCAAGGCGAGCCGATTTGTCTATCGCCGATTGCGACTTGTCGGCAAAAATAATGCTGAGACCAGATCGGCGAAATTCGTCGATTGTATATCCGTATAGTTCGTAAGCGCGCGGGTTGGCATCGACGACCGCAAAAGAACCGATCTCACGCACAATGATGACGTCGCTGACCGATTCGAATATGGCGCGGAATTGTTGTTCGCTCGCCCGCAGCTTTGCCTCCGCCAGCTTGCGCTCGTTGATGTCGATGATCTCACCCTCAATGCCTGTCAGCGCGCCGTCTTGTCCCGCGATGCTTGTGCGATGATTCTCAAACCAACGATAAGTGCCGTCGGCCCCCAGGAACCTGACTTCGAGCACCGCGGCCGGGGCCTCTCCGCGCAGCGCTTGCGCCTGGTCGGTTGCGACCCGGGCTCGATCGTCCGGATGTATGAGCGTGCGATAGAACGTCGGCTCGGCAAGCATTTTTGCTTGATCGTAGCCGAGCCGGTCTACATTGGGAGAAACATAGATCATCGGCATGTCCGGCGCGGCCGACAGCCGATAGAGAATAGTCGGGCTCCTCTCGATAATCCGACTGGCGTCGCTGAGCTCCTTGACGTAGCGCTCGCGCTCGATCGCGCTTCCGATCAGGTCGGCCAACATCCTCAGAATGTTGATCTCGGCATCGGACCATATCCGCTCTTGCTTGCAGCTGTCGAACCCGACAACGCCCCAGTATTTGCCGTGAACCGAGATCGGGATCAGCAGAACCGACTTTATTCGCAAAAATTCGAACATCCTCTTGGCATCGCCAGTCGCAGTCCGGAAATCGGCGATGACGATCTTCCCTTCGCGAACCGGCGCTTGCCAAGCCGCCATCTGCGGCGTCCACGTCGTCAGTTTATCAAAAAAGTGTTCGTCAATTGTGAGTTCAACATCGGGGGCGTTCCACGCGAATCGGTAGATGGGCGGGGAATCGGGCGTTGCGGGGTTCTCCAGCACGCCCATGCGGTCGATTCGGATCGCCGTACTCACAAGATCTATCGCCTTGCGGATCGACGCATCCAGATTTGTCCCTACCTCGATCTCGCTTGCGCCAAGCACGACGGCGTGAAGCAGCGCGTCGACCTTGCGCGCTTCGGTCACATCGGTGCCGACGGCGATAAGATGAGGATGCCCGTCAACAACGATTGGCTGACCGCTCCAGTGGATAGTGCGCACGTCGCCGGCTGCATTGCGGACGCCGAATTCAACATCGGCGTTACCTTGTGCGATTGCCCCAACCAGTTTTTCCCGCGCCATATCGCGATCGTTCTCGACGATGATGTCGTATGCATCGTGCCCTCGGAGCTGGTCATCGGTCAGGCCGGTTAATGTTGACAGATTGCTATTCCAGCGCTTGTAGCGCCCGTTGTCGTCGATCAGAACAAACAGGCTCGGCAGACTGTCAATCAGCGTAGCCGAGAAATCGCGCTCCTGTTTCAAGGCATTTTCGGCGGCTTTGAGTTCGCTGATATCCTGGACGTGCCCCGTTAACTTGGCAGGATTGCCGGCCTCATCGAGCGTCGGCTCGGCGCGAGCGTGCACCACGCAAACTTCGCCGTCGGGCCGAACGATGCGAAACTCGGCGTCGAACGGCTGATGCCGCGTCAGCGTGGCATCGAGGGCGGCCTTGAGCCCGCTGCGATCATCGGGGTGTACGCACGTGAAGAAGCCGGCAATGGTGGGCGCAAATTCTTTTGGATCGCGCCCATAGATGCGATACAGCTCGGTTGACCACGTCGACCGATTATGGACGATATCCCATTCCCATGCGCCGGCATGGCCGACACGCTCCGCCATTTCGAGCAAGGCATGCGAATTGTTTAATTCCTCTGCCGCCAGCTTGCGATCGTTGATATCGATGAATTCACCCACCAAGATTTTTTTCTCGCCCTCTTTGCCTACTATCTCTTTGCGACGAACCTCGAACCAGTGATAGGTGCCGTCTGGCGTTAGGAATCTGATCTCGAAAGCTGCCGACGGGGGCTGCCCATGCAGCACTTGCTCTTGGTCGTTTGTGACCTTGGCTAGATCGTCGGGATGTATGAGCGTGCGATAGAAGGTCGGGTCGGCAAGCAGTTTCGCTTGATCATAGCCGAGCCGGGCGACATTGGAGGAAACATAGGTCATCGGCATGCCCGGCTCGGCCGACAGCCGATAGAGAATGGCCGGGCTGTGCCGGATGATAGCGTCGGCATCAGCGAGTATTTGGAGTTGACGGCCGCGCTCTATCGTCACGCCGAACAGGGTCGCCAAGGCAAGCAGCGTCTCGACTTCTGCCGCACTCCATTTGCGGTTCGGCGTGCCGTCGTTGAGACCGATGTGGCCCCAATTTCTCCCGGCGACGAGAATCGGTATCAGCAGGATGGAGGTCGATTTCAACGCGCGGAGGATATTTTTGACCGTCGCGTTGGCGTTCGCAAGCGTGGTGACGACCGGCTTATTTTCGCTCAACGGGGATAGCCAGGACAGAACGTCCGGGTGCTTGACCATTTCGGCGACGAAAGGCGGCGGCAATGGTTCCAAGCCGGAACTGTTCCATTGATAGGTCGGAACCATGTTGGGCGGTGCGCCCGGGCGATCCACGTTTTCGACGACAACGCAGCGATCCACCTTCAGCGCCTCACCGATCATACGAAGCGCCTTCGGCGCTCCCTCGTCGAGCGATGGACTGTTGATCAACGCCGCGACGCTGGCGATGACGGCATGCAGGACGCCGCTCACGGTAATCGCGCTTTCGGCGGTTTTGCGCTCGGTAATGTCTTGGACGGTGCCGGTCGTTCGCAGCGGCCGGCCGTCGGCGCCGTAATGGTTTTGCCATCGCTGCTGGACGAAGCGGACCGTGCCGTCGCCCCAGACGACGCGCTGGTCCAACACGCGTGAAGCGCGATCCGCCAACGATTGCTTGTAGGCTTCGGTGAAAGCCGGCCGATCGTCCGGGTGAATACGCGCCAGATAGGCGTCAAAGGAAGCGACAGAGGTGACGGGGTCGAAGCCGATAATCCGACAACATTCATCCGACCAGGTCGTGCGATTGTTCAGCAGATCGACCGTGAAGCTGCCGACACGCGCCAACACCTGCGCCTCGACAAGCGCAGCTTGCGCCTCGCGCAATTTGTCATGCGACAGCTTTCGCTCGGTAATATCCCGTACGATGGCTACAGCGGCCGGGATTTTGCCGAATTCGGTGAAGCGGAGCGATATCTCAACCCAAAACAGGGATCCGGTTTTGCTATTACCTTGCCATTCAAAGACCTGTGGGCCCTCAGATGCAGCCTTTTGGAGTAGCTCAATCGCCCGTTCCTGCGTGTAGGGATGGACGCCGCTCGAGAGTTTGACGATATCGCAGCCGATAAGTTCCGCTCTGGTGTAGCCGAACATGCGGCATCCCGGCTCATTGACCTCGGTGAAGCGGCCCGTCGCCGGATCAGAAATGAAAATTCCCTCGTTGACCGCATCGAAAATAATCCGAAAGCGGGCATCACCACCCGCGGCGCGAGAATGCGTAATTTGAGTTTCATCATAACGAATGGGTTTGGTCATAAGGCAAACACCCGCGCCGCGACCAGCTGGGTTGTGTCGCCCCCGCCCTCTGCCTGGAAATGGCGGTGCAGTCGCTGATCCGGATCAAAGTTGAACTATTGAAAAAGTTTTTAAGGAAAACGCCGAGTTAAAATCCGGTGTATCGTTGCTCAACGACACCGCTTGACACAAAGGCTCCTCATGCTCGGAAGAAGAGTATGCAGGGATTGCTTACCAACCTCGATCTTCGAACACGTCCTACCCGGTATATTCCAAAATATGCATCCCCTGGCCCCAGCGGTCGATCAGATAAAGCCGGCCGTCGTCGTCGGCGCCGATGTCGTTTGACTGGATGCCCGGCGTGCCTTCCGGGGTTTCCGGCACGTAGCAGCCGATCTCCTTCGGGTGCAGCGGATCGCTCACGTCGACTGCACGCAGGCCGGCGTTGAAGTAGGTGAGAAACACGATGTCCTTCCACGGGCCGCCGGCGGGCAGGTTCTCGACGATGTTGTGGGCGCCGAAGCGGCCGGGGCGGTCATAGTATTTTTCGCGATCGGGCATGAAGGTTGCGACCGGCACGGGATTGGTCTCATCGCGCGCATCAATGATCCACATGAACTGCGCGTCCCAGTATTTTTGCTTGGCGCGTGCCTCGTCGGTGGCGATCAGATAGGGCCGGTCGCCGATCGGCCAGCAGGTGTGGTTCGAGCCGGGAAACGGCGGCGTCCATTTGGTATGGCCGACAAGTTTCATATTGCGCAGATCGCTGCAGTCGATGATCGAGACACCGCCGCCCCACCACGCGCAATACATGCGGTTGCCGCGGATCATCGGCGGGCCGTGCAGGGTGGTGGCCTCCTCGGCCGGATGCGGATCGTTGCCGACCTCGTCGAACTCAGTCTTCATCCACGGCAGGCCCCAGATGCTGATCACTTCCGGCTTGAGCGGGTCCTTGATGTCGAGCGTCCAGATCACCCGCTTCGACCAGCCCGGCGCGTCGTTCGGCATGAAGGCAAGCCCGCGGGAAAGATCGACGCCGAAACGGTGCGGGCCGGAGCCCGGCATGTCATAGAAGCCGATCGGCTTCGGCGCCGACGGCGTCGACACGTCGAAGATGAAAAAGCCGGCGCGCGCGTTCTTACCCTTGTCGCCGGCGAGCCGCTCAGAGTTCACGTAGAGCAGATCGTCGCCGACGATGCGCAGCTTGTGGCAATGAATGCCGGGCGGGGCGCGGAATTCGCCGACCTTTTGCGGCTTGGTCGGATCGCGCACGTCATGCACGGTAAAGCCTTCGGGGCCGTTATAGCTCGAGCCGCCGACCGCGCCCACATAGGCGTGCCCCTTGTGCACCTGCACCAGCGAGCCGCCGCCCCAGGCCGCCGACGGATCGTGGCCGATGAGCCGGAAGTTTTTCGCTTCTTCGGGATAGGTAGCGGGCATGGCAACTCCTCATTCCATTCGTCATGCCCGGCCATAGCCGTTCGAAGAACGGCATCGCTTCGCTCGCCTATGGCCGGGCATCCACGTTTTTTGGCGCGGGACACATTAAAGACGTGGATGGCCGGGACAAGCCCGGCCATGACATACCCTGGATGTACGGGCGATTATTACTTCAGGAGCTTTAACGCCTGATCGTAATAACTCAGGTCGATGTAGCGCTGCGGATCGGCCGGCTTGCCGCCTTCGACCTCGGCGCGCAGCGCCAGCACATTCCTAAATCCTTTGAGGTCGAACTTGGCGTCAGGGGCGAAGCCGAAGCCGGGCTCGGCCATCAGCTCCACACTCTTGGCGGCGATGTCCGGCGGCAGCTTATAATTCTGTTCCAGGATTGCGGCATCGGCGGCGCGGTTTTTGGGATCGAGCGACCAGCGCAATGCTTCGATGTAGGCCGCAAGGTATTGTTCGAGCTTGTCAGCATGTTCGCGCGCCCAGGCGCGGCGCACGAACGCGCCGCCCGCCTGATAGGAGCCGAGAATATCGGTGGTGCGACCAAGGCTGTGCAGGCCGCGGGCGGCGGCCAGCAGCGAGAACGGCAGGTTGAGAATGGCGCCGGCATTGTTGGTGTCGTCGAACAGCGCCTTGAGCCGCCGTGTTCCGTTGCCGACTGGGTTGAGGGTGTAATCCGTTCCGGCCTTGAGGCCGTGCTGCAGCAGGATTTTCTTGGCTTGGAGCGCGTAGGCCGTGTTGGTAGCGTCGACCACGATGGCATGACCGCGGATATCGGCAAAATTCTTGATGGCGTTCTGCACGTAGAATTCGTTGGTGCCGGAATCGCCGCCGCCGACGATGACAATATCGACCTTGGCGACATCGATCATCGCCACCGCGTTGTCGACCGCAGCCTGCACGATGTCGGCGCCGCCATTGGCCAGCGCCTCACGCTGGGGCTTCGAGCCCTTGGTGAATTGCAGGTCGACCTTGAGCCCATGCCTGGCGAAGAAGCCATGGTCCCGCGCCACAAAGAACGGCAACGCGCGGGCGGTCGGGAACGTATTGACGTGGAGCAGGACGGGATCGGCCGCATAGGCCTGCGTCGTCAGCATGCCGGCAACTACGGCCGGCAAAATATAGCGGGAAAACAGGGCTTCCTCCGTGCGCTTGTGCTTAGTTATTGTCATCATCCGCAGAAGCGGATGATCCAGTAATCACCGGCGCTTGAGAATATGCAAGTCCGTCTGCGCTTACAGGATGCCCCGCATGCGCGGGGCATGACAATGCAGGGGTAAACCCGCGTGGCAGATGGCGTCCAATCCTCGCTCATCTCATCCGACGCCAGCAGCGCCGAGCTGTTCGGCCATCCGCGCGGGCTGACCTTCCTGTTTTCGACCGAGATGTGGGAGCGCTTCTCGTTCTACGGCATGCGCTCGCTGCTTGTGCTGTACATGACCAAGTATCTCCTGCTGGGGGATCATTCGAGCGGCGTGATCGGGCTCGCGGCCGTCAAGCGCATGCTTGAAGCGGTGTTCGGTCCGTTGCCGGTGCAGCCCCTGTCGTCGCAAATCTGGGGGTTTTACACCGCGCTGGTCTATTTCACGCCGATCTTCGGTGGGCTTTTGGCCGACCGCGTGCTTGGCCGCCGCCATACCGTCGTCATCGGCGCGATACTGATGGCGATCGGCCATTTCATGATGGCGGTCGAGCAGCTGTTTCTGTTCGCGTTGTTGTTTCTGATTATCGGCAGCGGCTGCTTCAAGCCGAACATCTCCACGCAGGTCGGCGGCCTCTATGCGCCGGGCGATCACCGGCGCGACCGCGCCTATTCGATCTTCTATGTCGGCATCAATGTCGGCGCGTTCCTGGCGCCGCTGGTCTGCGGCACGCTCGGGGAGGAATTGGGCTGGCATTACGGCTTCGCCGCCGCCGGGGTCGGCATGTGCATCGGGCTTGTCATTTATCTTTACGCCCTGCCGCTGTTGCCGCGAGACGATCTTTCCTTCGCACCTGAAAGCGGAGGACTTGCCAGCGCGGCGCACGAGGGAGGAATCGACCTGGTGACGCCGTCGCAGCTCCTTTCGGACCAGAGTGCTTCATCGCTCTCGCGCGATGAAAGGCGCGCTATCGTCGCCCTGCTGGTTCTATTCGTTCCCAACACGCTGTTCTGGGCCACCTACGAGCAGATGGGCAACACGATGATCCTGTGGATCGACGCCAACATCGATCGGCATATCGACCTGTTTGGCTGGATGGCGCAAATCCCGACCACCTCGTTCCTCGCTTTCAATCCATTCATGATTTTTGCCTTCACGCCTTTTGTTGTGGCCCTGTGGGCGCGACAAGCCTCCCGCAGCACCGAGCCTTCGACGATCACCAAGATGGCGCTGGGCTGCTTCGGCGTCACCATCGCCAATCTCATCAGGGCTTTTGCCGCCTATCACGCCGGCAGCGGGCAAGCGAGCTGGCTTTGGGTTCTTGTCTCGATCGCCGTCCTCACTGTCGGCGAACTTTATCTGTCGCCGGTGGGGCTGTCGTTCGTCACCAAGGTCGCGCCGGCGCGGATGTTGTCGATGCTGATGGGCGTTTGGCTCGCCTCAAGCTTCACCGGCGGTTTTCTGGCCGGCTGGCTCGGCAGCTTCTGGAGCCGGATGGAGAAGCCTGAGTTTTTTCTGATGATCGCCGCGATCAGCGCCCTCGCCGGCGTGATGATTTTTGTCTGCCGCTGGCCGTTGCGTGGAACTGTGCGCGAATAGGCGCTCGCGACCAGAGCGCTACGAGACCTGCGCCGCGACCTTGCGGGCGGTCGGCACATTGCCCGTCTCGTGCTCATTGTCGGCGCCGCCACTCGCCGGCAATAGCCCCAGTTCGCACGCCTTGATCTGCAGAGCGAGATATTTGGAATAGATGCGGCACTGGGCAAAGCTGCCGGCAATGAACCACAGGCCCGGTTGTGGCGTGCGTACGAACATGTTGCGTAGTTCCTGGCTGTCGCCGAAGCCCCAGATCGGGCCGACCCGGCGCGCAGCTTCGGCGCCGAAGAGCTTGCCGACCAGATGCTCCTGTCCCTTATAGCCGGTCGCCAACACGATCAGGTCGGCCGCGAGCAACTCGCCGTTTCGCATCCGCGCGCCCTCGGCGACGAACTCAGAGATGTCGGAAAACTGCGCGAGCCCCACCTCGCCGTCGACGATCAGATCGGAGCAACCGACGTTGAAATAATAACCGCCGCCGCGCGTCAGGTATTTGAACTGCCAGCCGGTGCCGCGGTCGCCGAAATCGAGCTTGAAGCCGCGTTGCGCCAGAGCATCGAGCAACGGCTGATCGAGCCGCTTGGCCTGTTCGGTCAGCATGACGTGGCTCATCTTGGCGAGCCGCAGCGGCACCGACATCGTGATGAGGTCGCAGTCCTCAAGCGGCGGCCCCTCGTCGTAGAGCGCGTAGGGCAGCTGTGCGCTCGGTTCGACATTGACCACCATGGTCGAACTGCGCTGCACCAGCGTTACGCTGGCGCCGCTCGCGTGCAAATCCTGAGCGATATCGTGGCCGCTGTTGCCGGACCCGATCACAAGCGCATTTTTATTTTTCCAGGCATTGCCGTGGGTATACCGGCTTGAATGCAAGACCATGCCGGCAAAATTACGCAGGCTCGGAATGTCCGGAAGGTTCGGGATGCCGCTGAGGCCCGTCGCCATGACGATGTGATGCGGATGCAGTTCGCGCGCGCTTCCGTCGGCGCGGCGAATCGTCACGGACCATCGCTTCTTCTCGTCGTCGTAGGTTCCTCCTTCAAATTCGCTTGCAGTCCAATAATTGAGCTCCATGCTCTCCATATACGTTTCGAACCAGCCAGCGACCTTGTCCTTCGGTAGATAGGCCGGCCAAGTCGGCGGAAACGGCATGTAGGGCAGATGATTGACATGGGTCTGGTTGTGCAGGACCAGCGCGTGATAGCGGTTGCGCCAATTGTCGCCGACGCGTTGTTCGCGATCGACGATAAGCGTATCGACCTGCAATTGGCCGAGCCGTGCGGCAGCGGTCAGTCCAGCCTGACCGCCTCCCACCACGAGGACAGCGGGATCGCGGTCCGCATACGCGGCAGATGCCATCCGCTCATCGAGCCAATTGGGTCCGCGAAAGTCGCGCGAATAGACTTTGCCTTGCGGACGCCAACGGCCGGGCCGCTCTTCGTGTCCCTTGATCTCTTCCAGCACCGTCAACAGCGTCCAGGCCTTCGGCGCCCCGCCGTTGGACGCGTCTGGGACAAGCCGCAACACGCCGCTGCCACGCCCTTCGGCGGTCTCAAAACGGAAGATTGCTTCGATCGCCGTTATGCCCGCGCGAGTCACGCGGCGTGGCGGCGTGCGCCGCCCATCGATCTCGAAACCGCATGGCCGCACGCGCGGCGCGTTTGCCTGCAGGCTCCTGGCGACCGCATCGACACCCGTTACGGTCCCGATCCCCCAAGTAAATGACAGCACGTCGCGCCAATAGCTTTCCGGCACAAATAGGCCTTCAAGCGCGTCTCCATCGCGCGCGGCGAGCGCTCCCTGGAGCGCGGCGAGCCATTTCTCCACATCGGCCGTTATCGTTTTGGTGTCGGACACTTCGTCGCCTCTTGCCGTAATTTTACTCAGCAAGACGATTGCGCGCTACGGGTGATTTTAGGATCTCAGCTGGCCTTGGTTCTATTGCCGTTGATCACGTCGTAGAGGTTGCAGGCAATGCCAGTCGCCTCATAGCCGTCCTGACCCGTCGCCTGCGCGATAGCAAACATTTGGTAGGCTAGGCCGACAAACGGCATCGGCACCTCCATCTTGCGCGCCATATCGAGCCCGAAGCCCACGTCCTTTGGCATCCAGGACTTGCGCAGCTTGAATTTGCGGCTCACCAAAATCTCCATGATGCGCCGGGTCGCCACTGAATCCTGCTGAGAGTTCTTGATAATGGTCTGGAAGGTGGCCGCGTCGAGACCGCCCTTCCTGAGCCAACAGCAGATTTCAACAAGGCTCAGGTGTTGGACGGCGGCCAACATCGCCATGGCGTTCTTGACCAGCTTGGCGTTGCCGAGTTCACCGACGTGAAGAATCGATTTGCCCATCGCCTTGAATATCGGCTGATGCTCATCGAACAATGCCTTCGAGCCCGAAAGCCAAAGCGCCAGTTCGCCGGCCACCGCGACCTCCTCGACGCCTCCGGCCGAAGCATCGACCACGGTCCAGCCCGTTTTGTTGAGCTCACCGCTGACGCTGACGATGGTCTCTTTATCGATGCTGCTAAAATCGATCCACTCCTTGGCGCCGCTGGTCGCCTCGGCGAGCCCACCCTTGCCGAGGCCGACGGCCCTGACTGCATCATTGTTCGGTAACATCGAGAGCACGAGCTCGCACAATTCGGCTACTGCTTTGGGCAAGTCCTTGAACTGTGCGCCCGCGGCCTCCACTCCCTTGGCCTGCTCGCGCCTCAGGTCGTTCACGACCAGACGATAGCCGGCCTTGATCAGGTTGGCCGCCATGCCGCTGCCCATGCCGCCGGTGCCGATGAAACCTAAGGTCTTCATGCCTCACACCTCCTCAATCATTGCCTGCGAAGCCCGATACCATGCCGCAAACGATCACTGTCCGAGTTCGCGCACGAAACATCTCCTATTTTGTTGCGCAGACGCATAAGAGTCAGGACCACACGTTCGCTGGCCTAGATCGTCACCTTGGCGCGCCTTGCCTGCGTCTCCGCAGCATCCACGACCAAATTGCTGCCCTCGCGCTTGAGCACGACCCCGTAGGCCTGCGCAGCCATCTCAGCTGATACCAGCCCTTCGCGCACGTCGGCGAGCACACTCTCGGGCGGGCGCTCCAACGGATCGCCATAGCCGCCGCCGCCCGGCGTATCCAGACGGAAGGTGTCGCCCTCTTTCAGCGGATAATCGGCGTAGCGCGTCGGCAGACGCTTGGCGCCATCGGTATCGGGATTGATCCAGATATCGCCGGGCCGGCCGTCGCTTCCGCCTTCCATGCCGTGGGGCGGAATGACGTGTTTCATCGAGCGGATGGAAAAACGCGCATCGGCAAGATTAAGATATTCGCGGCGCACCCCGAGCCCGCCGCGATAAAGCCCGGGCCCGCCGGAATCGCGAATGAGTTCGAAACGCACGACGCGCGTCGGAAATTCGCTCTCAATGATTTCGATCGGCGCAATGCGGGCATTGCTTTGGTTGACGGTAATGACGGACGCACCGTCCTTGGTGGGGCGCGCGCCGCCGCCGCCGGCAATGATTTCGTATTGCACGTAACCCTTACCGGCCGAGGTGCTGCGCCCGCCGATCACGATCGAGCGGCTGCCCGAGCCGTCGGCGCGCACTTTCTCCGGTACGATCGGCGCCAACGCGGCGAACAATGCGTCGACCAGCGCGTGCACGGTCGGGTTATAGGTGTTGACCGGTGCCGGGAAGCGAGGATTGAGCACGCTGCCCTCGCGCGCCTCGATGGTGAAGGCGCGCAGGAGCCCGCTCGACACGTACATGTGCGGGTCGATCATCGAGATCAGCGCATAGACGCACGCCGCCTGCACCAGCGGCGGGCGGATGTTCGCTGGCCCGCGCGTCTGATCCGCCGATGCGGAAAAATCGAAATGCAGGCGGTCGCCGCGCTTTTCCGCGACCACGTGGATGCGCACCGGCTTTTCAAGTTCAATGCCGTCGTCGTCGACGAACCGCTCGGCCTCGTAGCGCCCGTCCGCCCACTCGGCGATGGCGGCACGCACGCGCGCTTCGCCGATTTCGAACAGGCGGGCGAAACTCTGCTGCACCTTGTCCTTGCCGAATTTGGCGACCAGTTCGTTGAGCCGCCGCTCGCCAAGGCGGTCGGCGCCAAGCTGACCGCGGATGTCGCCGAGCACCAGTTCGGGCGTGCGGCTGTTGGCGGCGATGATGCGATCGATATCGGTCAGCGGCTCGAACTTGCGCTGGTAGCGCACCGCCGGCAGGTGCAGGCCTTCGTTGAAGGTCTCGCGCGCCTGGCCGGAGCAGCTTCCCGGCACCGGGCCCCCTATGTCGCCCTTGTGCGCGATCGAGCCGCAGAAGCCGAACAGTTCACCGCCGACGAAGGCCGGCGTCAGCACGCAGACGTCCGGCGCGTGCGGGCTGCCGCCCTGGTACGGATGATTGATCAGAAAAGCATCGCCCTCGCCGATCGTGCCGGCGAATTCTTCGAGCACGGCCGCGCAGCACGCCGGGAATGCGCCGATATGCAGCGGCAACACGACGTGCTGCGCCACCACTTCGCCCTCGGCGTTCATCAATGCGCAGGAGGCGTCCTGCGACTCGCGCACGATGGTCGAGAAGCCGGTGCGGAACAGCGAGTTCTGCATCTCCTGCACGATGCCGGAGAGGCTCGCCTTGATGACTTCAAGATCGACGGCGTCGATAAGCATTACGCCTCCTCCGTCACGATCAGGTTCTTCCATTCATCGACACGTACAGTCTGCCCCGCGCAGATGACGGTGGTGCAGTCGAATTGATCGAGAATGGCGGGGCCGCGCAATGTCAGCCCCACGTTGAGTTTTTCGCGCTGGTAGACCGGGCAGGCCACGATCTTGCCGTCGAAGCGCACCGGCCGCGTCTCGCGTAGCGCGTCGGCAAGCTTGCCGCCATGCGGCTTGAACGCCGGCATCGTGACCGGCGGCACCAGGCCGACGCCGCGAACGCGGTACGACACGACTTCAACCGGCTCTTCCGGCGCGCTATGGCCGAAGCGGTCCTTGTGCTCGGCATCAAATTTCTTTCGCAAGGTCGGGAGCCCCGCGATTTCGTCCGGGGTGCAGGATATCGTGATCTCATAGCCCTGTCCGGCGTAGCGCAGGTCGAGCGCGCGCTCGACGCGGATTTCCTGCTCGGCGAAACCGTCCCGGCGCAGGTCGCTCTTTGCCTGTGCCTCCAGTGGCGCGAACACTGCTTCGACGTCGCCGTGCGACAGCGCAGAGATCGGCGTCATGCGCGAGCGAATGTAGTCGTGCTTGACGTCGGACATGAGCAACCCAATGGCCGAGAACACGCCGGGATAGAGTGGCACGATGACGCCCGCCATGCTGAGATCGTGCGCCATACGCGCAGCGTGCAGCGGCCCGGCGCCGCCGAAGGCGAGCAGAAAAAAGTCACGCAGATCGTGGCCGCGCATGGTGGAGATCGCCTTGATGGCTTCCTCCATCTTCACGTCGATGATGCGCACGATGCCTTCAGCCGCTTCCACAACGTCGAGCGATAATGGCTTGGCGACCTGTGCGATTGCCGCCTCAGCCTTGGCGCGGTCGAGTCTCATGCGGCCGCCGAGAAAATTGCCGGCGGAAAGATAACCGAGCAGCAAGTTGCAGTCGGTAATTGTTGCGGCTACGCCGCCGCGGCCGTAACACGCCGGGCCGGGTACTGCGCCGGCGCTTTGCGGGCCGACTTCGAGCACGCCGAAGCGGTCGACCTTGGCGATGGTGCCGCCGCCCGCGCTCACCGTGTTGATATCCATCATCGGCACCGCAATATCGCGGCCTTCGATCTTGCCGCGGCTTGAGAAGATCGGCTCGCCGTCCTTGATGAGCGCCACGTCGCACGAGGTGCCACCCATGTCGAACGTGATGATATTGCCGATGCCGCTCTGATGGCTGGCATGCACGCCGGCAGTGACGCCGCCGGCCGGGCCGGACAACACCGTGGTCACGGCGGTGCGCGCGGCCTCGCCAAACGTCGACATGCCGCCGTTCGACTGCATGATGTATTTCTGCCGCGTGGCAACACCCGCTTCACCGAGGCGGCGATCGAGGCTGTCGATATAGCGGGCAAGGATCGGCTGCAGATAGGCGTTAATGACCGTGGTCGAGAGCCGGTAATATTCGCGGATCTGCGGCTGGATTTCCGACGACAGCGACACATTGCAGCCCGGCAATTCCTCGGTCGCGATGTCGCGTACGCGCGCTTCGTGCTCGGGATGCAGAAACGAGAACAACAGGCAGACCGCCAGTGCCTCGATCTGTTTGGCCTTGAGATCACGCAAGGTGGCGCGTAGCGCCGTCTCGTCGAGCGGGACCAGCACATTGCCGCGGAAATCGACCCGCTCGGTGACCTCGCCGGTGCGGCTCTGCGGCACCAGCGGCACAGGCTTGTCGTACATCACGTCGAAGATCGCGGTACCATAAGGCCGCGCCTGTTCGGCGACTTCATAGATGCCACGGAAGCCTCTGGTCACGAGAAGGCCGGTTCGTACGCCCTTGCCTTCGAGCAGTGCGTTGGTGCCGACGGTGGTGCCGTGACAGAAGTAGCTGACCTCGGCCGCACCGGCCGCCGCCCCCACGGCGCCGGAGGACGGCGCGATCAGCGCCTCGATGCCAGCCAAGATGGCCCGCGATGGGTCGTCCGGCGTGGAGGGTACTTTAGTGATGGTAACCGCGCCGGTTGTCTCATTGAGATAGACAAAGTCGGAAAATGTCCCGCCCGTATCGACCGCAACCCGGTAACGCGCCATTCGCCGGCTTCTTTCGATCGAAAAAACGTCTCAGAAGGCTGAAATGCCCCCGTTTTGCAGCGCCTGACAAGAGGTCGCATCGCATTCCGGCTTCGCGGCCAGGGCCGCGCCTGCCCCTCGCCTCCACCGCGCTGATCGCGGCGACTCACGGCCTCCCCAAAATGGCCGGAACATATTACGTTGTGGGGCGTCTTACCCAGTTGGTTTGGGTCAGGGTTATGCACAGGCGGGGTCAGGCCTACCCTTCATTCCGTCAGAGCGTTCTGGAGTGCCCCGACATGCGGGGACCCGCGTGAACGCCGCGATGACACGTTCGCGCCCCCATTCGGTGCGCTTTTATCTCGTCGTGCTGGCGCTCGTCGTAGCGATACCGCTGGCCGGGCTGTCATTTTATGTCAGCACACGTGTTGCGGCGGCGGAACGGGAATCGACCGAGGCTGCGCTCCTTAATAATGCCGGATCGCTCGCCGCCGCGGTTGACCAGGAGATCGACAAGCATATCGCGGTCGCCGCGACGCTGGCCCATTCCAAATCCTTGTTGGACGGCAATTGGACTCAGTTCTGGCAACGCGCCAAAGATTCGTTCGACGAGTTGCCGGATTCCTGGCTGATCCTGCTCGATCCCGCCGGACAGGTGTTGGTCAACACCAGACTGCCTCTTGGCGGCGCACTCCCTCGCCGTCCGTTGTTCGAGGCCGAGCGGCAGGCGTTGCGCACCGGCAAACCCGCCGTCTCGGACGTCGTCAGGGGCTTCGGCACTCACCGCCTGAAGTCGTTTGCCGTCGTTCCGGTATTCCGCGATGGGCGCATCGCATATCTGCTGGATATCACGCTGAGCCCCGCGCGGTTCGTCGTCCTGCTACAGAACCAGAATTATTTGAAAAATTGGCTGGCCGCCATCGTCGATCAGAGCAACCACTTCGTCGCCCGGCTGCCCGATGCGGAGGGACCAAAACAGGCCAGCCGGCCAGCAAAGGCTGGCGGGACGCCATCGAGCAGAATCCCACCAGCGTCGTCTATCACGTGGCGACCGACGGCCATCGGATCATCGATGGTTACACGCGCACGGCTTACGGCTGGACAGTCGGAATCGGTATCCGCGAGAGCATTCTCACGGCGCCATTGCGGCGGACACTGTGGGGGCTCATGGCTGCCTGTCTGGGCTGCACGGGTCTCGGCGTGCTCCTGGCATGGCTGGTGGCACGCCGTCTGCATCGCAGCGCCATGCAGTTGCAGAAGGCGGCGACCGCGATTGCCTCCGAACAGCCGCTGAAGGTGACGCCCACCGGAGTGCGCGAGTACGACGAGGCCGTCACTGGGATTGCGGCAGCCTCCGAGGCGTTACACGCCCGCGCTCAGGAACGCGACCGTGCCGAGGCCGCACTGGCGCGAAGCGCCGACGAGCACAATGCACTCTACGAATTCACCAACCGGCTCTATCGCGCCGAGTCGCTGAGCATCGTGTATCAGGCGGCGCTCGACGCCATACTGCGCGCCCTGCATTGCAGCCGCGCCTCCGTGCTCCGCCCGGATGAAACCGGCGCGATGCGCTTCGTCGCCTGGCGCGGATTGTCCGACCGCTATCGCGCCGCCGTCGATGGCCACTCTCCCTGGTCGGTAGGTGAGACGAATCCGCAGCCGATCTGCATCGACGACATCGAGCATGCCGAGTTGCCGGAGGCAATCACAGCCGTCGTCAAGGACGAAGGTATCCGCGCGCTGTCATTCATTCCGCTGGTGACGTCGGACGGCAAGGTCGCCGGCAAGTTCATGACATACTACGAGACGCGACATCCGTTCACCCGCGACGAGATCGACCTTGCTCTCAATCTAGCGCGTCGGCTCGGCTTCGCGGCCGAGCGCATGCAGGCCGAACAGGCGCGCCAGACCGCGGAGCGCGAGCTGCGCCAGCTCAAAGACAAATTGGAGACCGAAGTCCGGGAACGCACCCGCGAGCGCGACCAGATCTGGAACGTGTCGGAAGATTTGCTCGGCGTGTCGACGTTTGCCGGACATTTCGTCAGCATCAATCCGGCCTGGACCCGGCTGCTTGGCTGGAGCGAAGCCGAAATCAAGATGATGCATGTGAGCGAATTGCGCCACCCGGACGACGCCGAAGCCGCGATCGCAGGCCGCGCTCAGCTCGCCCACGGCGTCGGCACGGTGCGGATGGAGAACAGATTCCGCCACAAGGACGGCTCGTGGCGCTGGATCCATTGGACCATGACGGCCGAGGAAGGCCTGATCTATGTCTCGGGCCGCCATGTGACACTGGAGAAGGAAGCTGCCGCGGCGCTCGATCGCGCCAACCAGCGCTCCGCCCACGCGCAGAAGATGGAGGCTCTTGGCGCGCTCACCGGCGGCGTCGCCCACGACTTCAACAATCTGTTGATGATCGTCAGTGGCCACGCGCAAAGCCTCAAGCGTCGCCTGACGGAGCCGAAAGACAAGCGCGCGCTGGAAGCGATCCAGATTGCCGCGACCCGCGGGGAGAATTTGACTCGCCAGTTGTTGTCGTTCTCGCGTGTCATGCCGCTGAACCCGACTGTCGTCAGCCCGGCCGGAACGATCACCGCATTCCGCGATGTTCTGGCTGGAACGCTTCACGTCAATATCGAATTGTCGACCGACGTTCCCGACACGACCTGGCCGGTGCGCGTCGACAAGTCCGAGCTTGAACTGGCGCTGGTGAATCTGGCGGTCAACGCTTCCGATGCGATGCCGAGCGGCGGACGGTTGTCGATCACGGCCGAGAACGTTCGGCTCAATGCGGACGACACGCCCGAGGCTTTGACCGGCGACTTCGTCGCGCTGAGCGTCGCAGACACCGGCTCCGGCATCCCCGATGACGTTATCGGCCGCGTGTTCGAGCCTTTCTTCACGACCAAGGGCGCCGACAAGGGCACCGGTCTTGGCCTGTCACAGGTCTATGGTTTCGCGCGCCGCTCTGGCGGCACCGCCGTCGTCAAGAGCGCGCTGAAGCGCGGGACGACCGTCACCCTCTATTTGCCGCGCAGCCACGCCGCGATCGACCAGCCCCTGCAGGAGGATGTTACCCAATATACCGCCCCGGCCAGCACCACCGTACTTGTAGTCGAGGACAACCCGGATGTGCGTGCGGTGACGGTGTCGCTGCTCGAACAGCTCGGCTATCGCACCGTCGCGGTCGAACACGCCACAGCCGCGCTAGAGGCGCTCGGCCAATCGCGCGCCGTCAACATCGTCTTCTCCGATGTTGTGCTGCCCGGGCAGATCGACGGCCTGTTGCTCGCTCGCACCGTCAAGACGCGCTATCCGGATATCCCTGTCGTTCTCACCACCGGCTACGCCAGGGTATTCGACAGCGAGCCGGAGTTTCCCGTGCTGCGCAAGCCGTATCAGATTTCGGCACTGGGCCGGATCATTCGCGATTCGCTCGACGCCGCGCGCGGCAAAAAGACGGCGCTGGCAAGCTGATATCGCCCTGCCCGCCACCTTAACGGCCCCTTCTCTGACGGCTCGCACCGTGTCAGCCCAAAAAAGCAATGTTACGTGGTCGCCCTTAGGGCGATTACCTGAATTGCGCGCCCGGCCGGTGCGTCTGATAAGCCTACGAACAGGATCAGGCGAAAGTCTGCATGGGAAACTGGTACGCACGTTGCATACCAGCGCAAGAGCGGTGATGGAGACCTGCCGTGCTGTCAGACCAATTTCGGCCCTTGGGCGACCGTCGCCCTTTCACAGTCGCCCAGAAGAGCGCGAAGCCAAAAGCGGGGAAAGCCGGTCCCCGTTTTATCTTCGTCAATGACCGGATGCCGCGCGGCCAGGCCCACTGCGCGTCGTGCTGCGAGCCAGTCGGCGATAGCTATACGCGGGAAATCGCGAGCGGTTTCATCTATTGCGGTCCACGCTGCACCGCGGCCCGCTCGCGGCGACTGTCCTCGCTCGCATCGCAGTTTCGGGCATGGGTCGTGTCATGAAATGCGCGCATCCCGGCTGCAATCGCGGCATCGGACCGATTTCTTACCGGCGCCCCCTTGCCAAAGCGCGATATTGCTCAAAACGATGCCGTGACAGCTACACGTCCGAAGGCGTGGATCCCGTCACCGGGCACCGCCCAGGCACCTATTTCGAATGGCTATTTCTGCAGCCGCCAGGCGCCCTATTGCAGGCCGCCCGCTCGGGGGCCAGGATAAAACATTGACCGCGCGCGGCACGCTCTAAAATCCCCTTTTTTCCAAGAGTTGCTCAGTCGGTCGCTAACCCTCGTGGCCGCAAATGCGGACACAGTGGCGGTTGCACGCGGTATAGCGCGTGACTTGACCGGAACCCAATCTGCCACAGCCCGTTGAAACGGAATTAGCCCGGCGCAGTTGCTGATCGGAACCCGCCGCCCTGGTCATACTGGGGCCACACCGACACCGAACCCGGCCAACGCACAAATTGCGGTCATCGGAGAACCTGCATGCCCTATGCCCTGTCCAAGGTATCTTTTACCGTGAACGGCCAGACCCGATCTCTCGAGCTCGATCCGCGAACGACACTCCTCGATGCGCTGCGCGAGCATTTGTATCTGACCGGCACGAAAAAGGGCTGCGATCACGGCCAATGCGGCGCCTGCACGGTGATCGTAGACGGGCGCCGCATCAACTCGTGCCTCACGCTCGCGGTGATGCACGAGGGCGGCAGCATCGTCACGATCGAGGGGCTCGGCACGCCGGACCGTCTGCATCCACTGCAAGCCGCCTTCATCAAGCACGACGGTTATCAGTGCGGCTATTGCACGCCGGGCCAGATCTGTTCGGCCGTCGCCGTGCTCGGCGAAATCGAGGCCGGCATCCCGAGCCACGTCAGCGCCGACTTGATCGCCCGCCCGGAACTGACCCCCGGCGAACTGCGCGAGCGTATGAGCGGCAACATCTGCCGCTGCGGCGCCTATTCCAACATCGTCGACGCGATCACCGAGATCGCCGGGAGGCAGCCGTGAAATCCTTTACCTACGAGCGCGCCAGTTCGCCCGCCGCGGCGGCCGCAGCAGCGCGCATTCCCGGCGCCAAGTTCATCGCCGGCGGCACCAATCTGCTCGACCTGATGAAGCTGCAGATCGAGGCGCCATCGCATCTGGTCGACGTCAACGGTCTCGCCCTCGACAAGATCGAAGCGACGCCCGACGGCGGCTTGCGCATCGGCGCGCTGGTGCGCAACACCGATCTCGCCGCCGATGCGCGGGTGCGCCGCGACTATGCGCTGCTGGCACGCGCGCTGCTCGCCGGCGCCTCGGGGCAGCTGCGCAACAAGGCGACGACCGCCGGCAATCTGCTGCAGCGGACGCGCTGCCCGTATTTCTATGACACCGACCAGCCGTGCAACAAACGAATGCCCGGCAGCGGCTGCGGTGCACTCGGCGGCGTGAGCCGCCAGCTCGCCATCGTCGGCACCAGCGACGCCTGCATCGCCACTCATCCGAGCGATATGGCGGTGGCGATGATGGCGCTCGACGCCGCGGTGGAAACGGTGCGCCCTGACGGCACAGCGCGGCGTATTCCGATCGCCGATTTCTATCGGCCGCCCGGCGACACGCCCCACGTCGAGACCGTGCTGGAGCCAGGCGAACTCATCACCGCGGTGGCGCTTCCCAAGCCGCTCGGCGGCACGCACATCTATCACAAGGTCCGCGACCGCGCGTCGTACGCCTTCGCGCTGGTCTCGGTCGGCGCGGTCATCCAGCACGACGGCACCGGCTGCGTCGCGCTGGGCGGCGTCGCGCCGAAGCCGTGGCGTGTTGCGGCGGCCGAGACCGAGCTGCCGCGTGGCGCCAAGGCCGTTACGGCGCGCTTGCTCGCCGATGCCAACCCGACACGCGAGAACGCATTTAAGCTGCCTCTGGCCGAGCGCACGCTCGCCGCGGTGCTGGCGCAAGCGAGAGGCTGAGCCATGAAATTCGAACATCCTGCAACGCTCAACCCGATCGATCAGCTCAAGGTGATCGGTCTCGCGACCGATCGCATTGACGGTCCGCTCAAGACCGCCGGCACCGCACCTTATGCGTATGAGCGGCACGATGTCGTCGCCAACCAAGCCTACGGCTATATAGTCGGCGCGGCCATCGCCAAGGGCCGCATCATATCCATCGATCTGAAAGATGCCGAGGCGGCGCCGGGCGTTCTCGCCATCGTCACCGCGGACAATGCCGGCAAACTCGCCAAAGGCGAATACAACGTCGCCACACTGCTTGGCGGCCCCGACATTCAGCATTATCACCAGGCTGTCGCGCTCATCGTTGCCGAAACGTTCGAGCAGGCACGCGCCGCTGCCGCACTGGTTCACGTCACCTATGCTCCGGCCCATGGTGCATTCGACCTCGCAAGCGCGCAGGGCCGAGCCATCAAGCACGAGCCGAGTTTCGGCGGACCGGCCGACACCGCCGCCGGCGACTTCGGCGGCGCGTTTGCCAAGGCGCCAGTTCAGCTCGACGCCACTTACACGACCCCCGACCAGTCGCACGCGATGCTGGAGCCGCATGCTTCGATCGCCGCGTGGAATGGCGACAAGCTCACCGTCTGGACCTCGAACCAGATGATCGACTGGGGTGTCACCGATATGGCGCAGACGCTCCGTATCGCCAAAGACAAGGTTCATCTGGTCTCGCCATTCATCGGCGGCGGCTTCGGCGGCAAATTGTTTCTGCGCGCCGACGCGCTGCTCGCGGCGCTCGGCGCGCGCGCGGCGAAGCGGCCGGTGAAAGTTGCGCTGCCGCGGCCGCTGATAATCAACAACACCACGCACCGGCCGGCGACGATCCAGCGCATCCGCATCGGCGCGACTACGGACGGCAAGATTACCGCCATTGGTCACGAGAGCTGGTCCGGAAATCTGCCGGGCGGCGATCCCGAGACGGCGGTCGGTCAGACCCGGCTGCTCTACGCCGGGCAAAATCGTATGACCGCGATGCGGCTCGCCATGCTCGACCTGCCCGAAGGCAACGCCATGCGCGCGCCCGGCGAGGCGCCGGGAATGATGGCGCTTGAGATCGCGATCGACGAGATGGCCGAGAAGCTCAAGCTCGATCCGATCGAGTTTCGCATTCTCAACGATACCCAGGTCGATCCCGAACATCCGGAGCGCCGCTTCTCGCAGCGCCAACTCAACGAGTGTCTTCGCCTCGGCGCCGAACGCTTCGGCTGGAACAAGCGCGAGCCGCAGCCGGGCCAAACGCGCGAGGGACGTTGGCTCGTCGGCGTCGGCGTTGCCGCCGCGTTCCGCAACAATCTGCTGGCGCCGTCAGCGGCACGGGTGCGGCTCGACAATCGCGGCATGGTGACGGTCGAGACCGATATGACCGACATCGGCACCGGCAGCTACACGATCATTGCGCAGACCGCAGCCGAGATGATGGGCGTGGCGCTGAAGGACGTGACCGTGCGGCTTGGCGACTCGGCGTTTCCAGTGTCGTGCGGCTCGGGCGGACAGTTCGGCGCCAACAATTCCACCTCCGGCGTGTATGCGGCATGCGTCAAGCTGCGCGAAGCCGTGGCGCGCAAGCTCGGCTTCAATTCCGCCGATGTGGCGTTCGCCGACGGCTTTGTGCGCTCGGGCAATCGCAGCGTGCGGCTCGCCGAGGCGGCCGGCGAAGGCGGCCTTTCGGCCGAGGACGCAATCGAATACGGCGATCTCGACCAGAAATATCAGCAATCGACCTTCGGCGCGCATTTCGTCGAAGTCGCAGTCGATGCCGCGACGGGCGAGACACGCCTTCGCCGGATGCTGGCGGTGTGCGCCGCCGGGCGTATCCTCAATCCGAAATCGGCGCGCAGCCAGGTGATCGGCGCTATGACGATGGGCGTAGGCGCCGCGCTAATGGAGGAGCTTGCGATCGACAAGCGCCGCGGCTTCTTCGTCAACCACGATCTCGCCAGCTACGAAGTGCCGGTCCATGCCGATATTCCGCATCAAGACGTGATCTTTCTCGACGAGACCGACCCAATCTCGTCGCCGATGAAAGCCAAAGGCGTCGGCGAACTCGGCATCTGCGGTGTCGCCGCGGCGATCGCCAACGCCATCTACAACGCCACTGGCGTGCGCGTTCGCGACTATCCGATCACGCTCGACAAGCTGCTGCGCGGGCTGCCCGCAGTCGCGTGATTGCGGCGCGTCCACCTGCCAAGGCGCCAAGCGCTTCAGGCCATGCAGCGCTTGAAGATCTGGGCACGCGTCGGATCCGCGACGGGACTGAAAACCGTGTCGCAACCCAGTGGCACCGTCTTCGGTGCTGGCGCCTCGTTGCGGGAAGAGCCTGACGGGCGTTGCCCGACGATCAGCCGGTCGCCTTTGTTGGTATGGTCAACCACCATTGTATCGATTTGTCGGGCTGGAGAATTGCCGCGCTGAGCCGCTCCCGTTGCGTCGTACGGGACATGCCCGGGCACAACTGAAGTAATCAGCCCGGAGATGGCGGCTGCACCGATGACGGCCGTGATCTTTCCGATCATCTTGTCCTCCCTGCTTCCATGCGGTCGCCGTACTGCAAGCGGGGGAAACACATACTTGCTTGGCTTCAGCAGATGCAGACAAGCTATCGGTAGCGGCTTGAGCCGATGCTGAAAATTCAGATAACGCCCCTAAGGGAGCTTACGTAGCGCGCACAGGAAAGCGGATCGTGGTGTGAGCGCATAGGGCTGGCATTCCTACGTACAAACAAAGCCCCGGGGAAGTCCCCCGGGGCTTTGCCTTACGCGCGCCTGAAATTGTCTTCGCCGATCATTGCATCGCGGCGGCCGCCGCGGCGGGATTTTCCATCGAGGCGATGTTGTTCTTGACCGCCTTCTGCACCTTCTCGAAGGCCCGCACTTCGATCTGGCGCACGCGCTCGCGCGACACGCCGAACTCGTCGGCGAGCTCTTCGAGCGTGATCGGATCGTCGGCAAGCCGCCGCGCCTCGAAGATGCGGCGTTCGCGATCATTGAGCACGGTGAGCGCTTGCCCAAGCGCCTTATGGCGGTTCTCCGACTGCTCCGACTCCGCAAGTCGGCTTTCCTGGCTGACGCTGTCGTCGACCAGCCAGTCCTGCCACTCGCCGGAATCGCCGTCGTCGCGGATCGGCGCATTGAGCGAGGCGTCGCCGCCGAGCCGGCGGTTCATCTCGATGACATCCTGCTCGGTCACGCCGAGGCGCTTGGCGATCAGCTTGACCTGATCCGGCCGCATATCGCCTTCCTCGAGTGCGGAAATCCGGCTCTTGGCCTTGCGCAGATTGAAGAACAGCTTCTTCTGGTTGGCGGTGGTGCCCATCTTCACCAGCGACCAGGAGCGCAGGATGTATTCCTGGATCGCCGCCTTGATCCACCACATCGCGTAGGTCGCGAGCCGGAAACCCTTGTCGGGCTCGAACCGCTTGACCGCCTGCATCAGGCCGACATTGCCTTCGGAAATGACTTCCGAAATCGGCAGGCCATAGCCGCGGTAACCCATCGCGATCTTGGCGACGAGCCGCAGATGGCTGGTGACAAGCTTATGCGCGGCGTCGCGGTCGCCGTGTTCGCGCCAGCGCTTCGCCAGCATGAATTCTTCCTGCGGCTCCAACATCGGGAACCGCCGGATTTCTTCGAGGTATCGGGTAAGGCCGGTTTCGCCCGACAAGACCGGCAGTGCAGCAGTTTGGGCCATGACAGCGCCCTCCTAAAAATGCCCCCGCGCAGGCGGCGGGCGAATGGACCGCCGCTCCCCGAGCCGACGGCGCCAGTTCAAGTTCGCACCCGCAACATACACGGTCGAATCAGGTCCGTGGAAGAGAATGCAGCATCACTTCAGCGCGATGCCGCGTTGATCTTGATCAACCGACCGCTGAAAAACTGCGAAATCGGTTAAATCCTCACCCTCTGTCCGGAGACATTTGGCTGGATTCCGCCCGACCGCGGACCAATTCATCGTGTAAACGGGTGAGATCGGGCGGGAGTTCCGACCGGAACCTAAGTATTTCGCCGCTCGACGGGTGCCTGACCGACAGTAGATAGGCATGGAGAGCCTGTCTGCCAAGGTTCGCCAGGGCAGCTTGAGCATTGGTCGCGAGCAAAGCCCGTTTGGTTCGAAATCCGGTCCCGTAAACGGGATCTCCCATGACCGGATGGCCGATCGAGGCCAAGTGCACCCGAATCTGGTGGGTTCGGCCAGTTTCAAGGCGGCAGTCGAGCAGGCTCGCGACCGGCTCGGCGGGCGTCCCGGGCCGGCCGGCCTGCCCCGCCCAACGGCCGCGCGGGGGCTCTTTCCCGGCCGTGTACCGCTCCAGGACGTGCCAGTGGGTGACGGCTTCTCGTCCACCCTCCCGGATCGCCATTTGGTCGCGCGCGTGCGGCGAGCGATCAATCGGCCGGTCGATGGTGCCTTGCGGCCGCGCCGGCGCGCCCCAGACGAAGGCCAGATAGCCGCGCTCGAACGCGTCGCCGTCACGGCCATGGCTGGCAAATTGCGCCGCGAGCGCCCGGTGCGCCTTATCGTTCTTCGCCACCACCATCAGCCCGCTCGTGTCCTTGTCGAGCCGGTGCACGATGCCAGGCCGCCGCTCGCCGCCGATCCCGGACAGGCTCGCGCCGCAATGGGCGATCAGCGCGTTGACCAGGGTGCCGGTCTGGTGCCCCGCCGCGGGGTGCACCACCATGTTGGCCGGCTTGTCGATGACGACGACGTCCTCGTCTTCGTAGACGATGACGAGCGGGATCGCTTCGGGCGCGGGCCTGGCCGGTTGCGGCGGCGGCACGTCGAGCACGATGGCGGCACCGGAATTGACGCGATAGCTCGGATCGCGGATCGTGCGGCCGCCGACCGCGACCGCGCCGGCTTCGATCAGCGCCTTGAGCCGGCTGCGCGACAGTTCGGCGACATGCGCCGCCAGCACGCGGTCAAGCCGCGCACCGGCGTCGCCCTCCGCGGCAACAATCGATCTGGTCGTCATGGTGAGCGTCATGCCTAAAACAAATGTATCAGACAAATCGTCCGCAAAAACTGAACCGGCGAAGACCGAGGCCGACGGCGATCTCAGCGCAACAGTCTCCCGCGTGCGCTGGCTGATGATCATATCGGCGCTGACCACCGCGATTGCGATCGCGGCGGTCGTCGGCGTCATCGGCTACCGCTTTTTCAACCGCGGCAACGAGGCCGCCGGCACCATCGTCAACGGCACCGTTTTCCTGCCCAAGGACGCCCACGTCGATTCCACCACGATATCCGAGGGGCGGATTGTCGTGACCTTCGATATCAATGGCGCCACCGAGGTCCGCCTCTTCGATCTCAAGACATTGCAGCTCATCGGCCAGCTGCATTTCGCCACCGAGCGGTGAACGCGGGCCGCCTTGCACGGCCGTAATATAAGGTCTATTTCGGAACGAGGCTCCCTTCGTCTAGCGGCCCAGGACGTCGCCCTCTCACGGCGAAAACAGGGGTTCGAGTCCCCTAGGGAGCACCATCGGTTTCCTGCCCAAGAAATTTCAAGTGTCTCATGCTGAGAGATGACAGGCACGAGGAGCGCCGGCGGCCCATGGCAGCCCGCAACGTGCTTGGCGAACCGCTCGACTATTGCTCGATCAGCCCGATGACGGGGTTCTATCGCGATGGCTGCTGCAACACCGGCCGCGAGGATGTCGGCAGCCACACCGTGTGCGCCGTGATGACATCCGCCTTCCTCGAATTTTCCAAATCGCGCGGCAACGACCTGTCGACGCCGGTGCCCGAATTCGGCTTTCCGGGTCTCAAGGAGGGCGACCGCTGGTGCCTGTGCGCGCCCCGATGGCAGGAAGCGTTCGAAGCCGGACAAGCGCCGCGCGTGGTGTTGCGCGCCACGCATGAAGGCGCGCTGGCGCATTGCTCGCTCGCCGATCTGAAACGCTTGGCTGTGGACTTGGCGTGATCCGTTCTTGGTCTTGGAGTCCGAGGAGCGCAGGCCCCGGCCGGTTGCAACTCTCCGCCGCAAGACCGGCATTCCCGTTGGACCCGGTTAACGAATAAACGCCTAAATTGCGTAGAAATTCTGCGGCTTCGCCTGTTTCCGCTGACAGCGGATGAAGCGTTGCCGATTCAGCACAGCTGCTGGAATTTCGGCACATTTCTACCGCGCTTCGCTCGACAGTGAGCGGCGGCTACATCATGTTCGGCGTAACGGGTGGCGGCGGCCGGATTCGGCCGCAACGACCGGCCGGGGGCAAGGGTCACTGAATGCTTTGGAAGATGGGGCGAGCGGCGGCCCTGATCCTGGCGATCGGGCTGCAGAGCCAAGCTGTACGCGCTGCCGAAAATCCGCTCTGGACATTTCTGTTTGGCCATGAAGATCCCCGCCTGACGGCGACTGGGATCGGCATCGGCGTGGCCACGACCGGCGCCTCTTACGCGCTGACGCACAAGCACGGCGTACCGGCGGTGCGGACGATGTCTCCGGGCGCGGCGTTCGCCGTCACCACGTTCGGCTGCATGGTACTTTATCCGATCATCGGCACGATCGCGGTGCACCGCGAGCTTACCCCGCGCGAGGCCTATAGCGGCATTGCGGGCTGTGTCATTCCGTTTGTTGGCGGCTGGATCGTCGATAAGACGCTGCCGCACAACGCCTGGTACGACGGTGTGCCGGCAACTCGCGCCTGGCGACACGGTCATCGTCACCACCATCCGAGACACCACGTATCCTACGCGGCCACGCCCCGGAAGCGGTGATCGTCGCCAGAAAGACCACATCTCCGGGTTTTGATGAGGTCGCGTGCCCTGAGAGTGGTAGCGACGTAATTCTTGCCCGCTTGACCTTAATCAATGCGCCTTGGCGCATTTGCCTGATCTTGGCGGCCAACGTGCCGGAGATTGGGCCACGGCGCTTGCGGAAAGCAGTTCGGTGGCGCCTGATGTCGCCAACCCAAAAGCGCTCTACGGCACCGTCGCAGGCCTCACGATAGCGGCAGGCGGATTCAGTAACCCCCGCGCTCATCCTGGTCGCTGCGGCCTTGTTTCTTGCCGCAGCGATGACCATCACGGGGCTTGATCATCGCATCGCACTCGTGGTTTTGCACCGCGCGAACGAGCCGCGTGGTCATCGGCACCATCATCGTTGCCATCGTGCTTGCGTTCCTCGTGCCGAGCGCGACTGCGCGCGCAGCCGCCGTCATTCCGATCATGAAACGCCTGCTGACCATTGCGCTCATTCTGCTCTGCTTCTGGGCGACGGAAGGAAAATTACATTCGTTCGACAGCCAGACAACGACCACCGTCGCCGTCGCGCTCCTATTCCTGCCCGGGATTGGCGTGATGGATTGGAAAAAGGCCAACGCGCTCATTCCCTGGGGCACCGTCGTTCTGTTCGGGGTCGGGATCGGGATCGGCACGGCGCTGTTGCAGACGCATGCAGCACAATGGCTCGCCGGTTTGATCGTCCAATGGTTCGGACTCGATCAACTCGCCGGCCTCGGCATCCTGGCGGTGATGGCGATTTTCCTCGTCGTCATTCACTTGGGATTTGCCAGCGCCACGGCGCTCGCCTCGACCATGATCCCGATCGTCATCGCCATCATGCAGAAGGTGCAGACGCCGGGCATCAGCGTCATCGGCATTACGTGTAGCGACACCGCGGGATGCGCTGGATTTCGCCTCCGATGCGCTTGAATAAACCCAAAGTTTCGCCTGCGCGTGAGAGCATATGCGCCTGTGGACAAATTTCGGTCTAAAATGCTTCGCTACTGTGATTGCCACAATCGACCGTGAAAATCACGATTGTGGGCGAGTGTCCCGTAACACTTTTCAGGAGGAATTCATGAAACTGAAGTTTACCATCGCCGCCGCTGCGCTGATCGCCATGTCGGCGGTTGCGCAGGCGCAGCAGGGCGCGCCGCCGAAAGCCCCCAAGCCGACCAAGGCGGACGTACAAAAGGTCGTGCAGCTGATCATGGCCGACAAGACGAAGGTCCAAGCTTATTGCGAGCTGTCGAAAATCAATGATCAGATGGCCGCAGCCCAGGACAAGAAGGATCAAAAGAAGATGGAAGCGCTCGCCAAGCAGGCCGACGCGCTGGTGGAGAAGATCGGCCCCGATTATGAAAAGTTGATGGAGGGGCTCGATCAGATCGACGAGAATTCCCCCGACGCCAAGACTTTCGGCGATATGTTCGCGCCGCTCGACAAACAGTGCGCTAGCTGACGAACGTCGCGCGCCCTCGCGCGCAAGCCGTAATTTGAGCAACCCCGGGGCTATGGTCCCGGGGTTGCTTTATGTTTATGCGGCGGCTCCTTGAGCACGGCTGCGCATCGCCTAGGGCCTGTGTTCAGTTAGGGGATTCCCAAATCAGCAATTGAGTGATTCATGGGCGGTCGGCCTAAAGGAGGGGCTGACCGATGCGGCGCTACGCATTACGCGACGACCAGTGGGATCGGATCAAGGATTTTCTGCCTGGCCGCGAAGGCCACGTCGGCGGCACCGCGGCCGATAATCGGCTGTTCGTTGAAGCTGTTCTCTACAGGTATCGAGCCGGCATTCCTTGGCGTGATCTGCCCGAGCGTTTTGGCGACTGGAAGATCGTCCACCAGCGCTTTGGTCGATGGACGAAGAGTGGCGTTTTCGATCGCATCTTCAAGCAGTTGGCCAGTGACCACGACAACGAATACATGATGATCGATGCCACCATCGTGCGGGCGCATCAGCACAGCGCCGGCGCGCGAAAAAAAACGGCGAACAAGCGATCGGTCGATCCCGCGGCGGACTGACCACCAAAATTCACGCCCTCGTCGACGCCTTGGGCAATCCCGTCGATTTGATGCTCACGCCGGGGCAAGCCCACGATCTGGCTTGCGCAGAGCCGTTGACTGACGGTGTCGCGCCAAAGGCTTTAATTGGCGATAAGGCCTACGATGCCGATCCGCTGATCGACAAGCTCGCTGCACGTGACATTATCCCGGTGATTCCGCCCAAGACCAATCGCAAGATCAAGCGCGAATGCGACTTCGCACTCTATGCCGAACGCAATCTCGTTGAGCGTTTCTTCAACAAACTCAAGAACTTTCGCGCTATCGCCACACGCTACGACAAACTTGCCAGAAATTTTCTCGCCGGACTGCAGCTCGCATCCGCTATCATCTTGCTCAACTGAAGACAGGCTCTAGTATGTCAGCCCCCAAGAACAGTGGAGAAACGCTTCAATGGAATCCCTCCCCAAAGGCGCAAATTTCGTCCGCGGCAAGACGCTGTGGGAGATCGGCCTGCATATTGCCGGCAACCCCGATACGCCGTACGGCGGCAACCGCGACATGATCATCACGGTCGGCTCCGGGTCCGGCGAGCGGTTTCGGCCATGGCTGCGCATGGCGACGGGTTCGGCGATCCTTGCCGAGGAAGTCGCGGCCGGCGGCGTCGAGTGCGCTTTCGTCAATCCGTCGGCGCTGCTGACGCAGGCCTATCGCGGCGTCGGCCTGTTCAAGAAGCCGCTGCCGGTGCGCATCGTTGCCTCCTATCCGAGCTGGGACCGCATGGTGTTCGCGGTGCATCCGCGCTCCGGTGTCCGCTCGCTCGCCGATATCAAGACGAAGCGTTATCCACTGCGTGTCTCGGTGCGCGAAGACCCGACGCATTCGACCCACGTGCTGATCGACCAGGCATTCGCGCTGCACGGCTTCACGCTCAAAGACATCGAATCCTGGGGCGGCCGCCTCGTGCTGTGCGGCGGGCCGTCCGACAAGCGCCGGCTTGAACCCATGGCGCGCGGCGAGATCGACGCGGTGTTCGACGAGGGCATCAAGGTCTGGCTCAACGAGGCCCTCGCCGCCGGGCTCGTGCCGATTGAGCTCAATGAAGACGAGTTCGCCGCGATGGGCAAACTCGGCTGGCGCCGCGTTCCGCTCCCCAAGGCGCGCTTTCCAGGCCTCGCCAAGGATTTCGAGCAGCTCGATTTCTCCGGCTGGCCGATCTACTGCAATGCCTCGCTGCCCGATCAGACGGCCTACGACATTTGCGCCGCGCTCGCGGCACGCGAGGCGGAGATCCCGTTCGAGAAAGGCGGCAACGACTCTGCGGTCACGATGGTGCGTGAAACCGACACGTCGCCGCGGGACGTGCCGCTGCATCCCGGCGCCGAGCGCTGGCTGCGCGAACATAGCTAAGCGAAACGGCATTTTCCGCGCCACGCGTCACACGCAAGCCTGTTTGCGCGTTGGCGTTGGGTTGCCCGCGCTTCAGTCCGGATGACTCCAGTGCAACGCGCATTATTTTCCGCTACGTGACGAACAAACAGGAAACGTCTGCGCGCTCGCGATGTTCCGCGGCCGCGCTGTTAAGTCTCGATAAAAAGTGCTAAAGTAAAAATCAGGAACCGGCCGCTTGGGCGCCGGTTTGAATCGTATTCCCTTTGGTTGGAGTTGGCCGTGGCCCCGCGTGCGTATTGGAAAGGCTACTTGAAGCTTTCGCTCGTTTCCTGCCCGATTGCTCTGTTTCCGGCGACATCGAGCCGGGAGAAGATCAGCTTTCACCAGCTTAACCGCAACACCGGCAACCGCATCCGCTACCGCAAGGTCGATGCTGAGACCGGCGAGGACGTCGAGGCTGCCGACATCATCAAAGGCTACGAGGTCGATAAGGGCCAGTACATTGAGCTGGAACCCGAAGAGTTGGACGCGATCGCGCTGGAGGCCAAGCGCACCATCGACATCGACAAGTTTGTTCCCAAGGACGAGATCGACGACCTGTATCTCGCCGACCCGTATTACGTCGTTCCCGATGGCGAGGTCGGCCAGCAGGCCTTCGCGGTCATTCGCGATGCCATTCGCGAAGAGGGCATGGTGGCAATCGCCAAAGTCGTCTTCACGTCCCGCGAACACATGATCGCGCTCGAGCCGCGCGGCAAAGGCATGATGGGCGTGACGATGCGCTACCCTTACGAGGTGCGCAAGCCAGACGAGTATTTCGCCGACATCGAGGACGAAAAGATCCCCAAGGACATGCTTGAACTGGCCACCCACATCGTCGACACCAAGCGCGGCAAATTCGAACCGAAAAAATTCGAGGACGAATACGAGGACGCGCTCAAGGACTTGCTGCGCAAGAAGCAGAAGGGCGAAAAGATCGAACAGCCCAAGGAGCGCGCGCCCTCCAACGTCATCAATTTGATGGATGCGCTGCGCAACAGTGTCAAAGCAGAGGGTGGGCAGTCGGCTCGTTCCGCGAAGCCTGCCAAGAAAGGCCGCAAACGAATCGAAGGCCAGCGTGAGATGCTGTTGCCGATTTCAGGCAAGAAAGGAAAAGAAGCTCCCGTCAAACGAGCCGCCCGGCCGCACGCACGGCGGAAGGCGGGGTAGAGCGCCTATTTGGAGCGGCGGCGACGGCCGGGTTTGCTCTTAGCCCGTTTGAGCGGAATCACATCCGCGCTGGCCCCCGCGCTTTTGCGCAGTGCGGCACGGAGATCGACCGGACGCCCGTGCTTCTTCAACAGATCGGCGAACGCCTCGTCGGCCAGCTCCTGAAACGTCATCATCCGGTCGCGCGCCAACAGGTCCAGCGCCGCCCAGCTTTCGGCATCGATCTGCACCCGCTTGCCCGGCATCGCGCCTCCGTCGGCGCAACATAGCGAATTCGGAGATCAGTTGCAGCACCCCGCGCGGGGCGGCGCTGATCTACTTTTTCTTCCTCGGTACGCGCTTGCCTTCCTTGCGCGCCTTCGAAAGGCCGATGGCGATCGCCTGCTTGCGGCTCTTCACCTTGCCGCCCTTGCCGCCGCGACCGCTTCGCGCCGTGCCGCGATTATAGCGCCGCATTTCCTGCTCGACGTCCCGGCTTGCTCCGGGCGAGTATTTGCGTTTCCTCTTCTTCGCCATCGCAATTCCTCCTGATAAAATTCGCACACTGGCAGAACAAATAACCGTGAATTGCACGCCTGGTTCCAAAGTGACGCGGCCGCATAGTCTACCGTCATGCATCCCCCGCGCCGTGCCGCCTCACTCGCTGCAATTCTGCACTTCGACGTAAATGCAATCGCCGCCTCCGCACCGCTCGCCTGCGCCGCTCGCCAGCAAGGCGCGCGCCTCCTCCTCGGATTCGGCTTCGACGCACCAATCTTCGATGCGTGTCACCTGCACGCTGGCGTGGAACATTTTGCGCTTATGTCTGGCTCTGGCCACGAACGCCTCCGAATCAAAATCAGCTTTGAATTATAGCCGCAGCGCCGTGGCGAGCGCGCTCCAGCCGGTAACGAAACCGGCATGAGATAATTCATCACCGACTGGCAGGCCAGCGCAAAATCGCCTACGCTGGCGCTTCGCTTTCATCTTCCTGATATCGGTCGCCGCGTGCCCGACGCTTCCGCAAAATCATCCGACACGTCTGAGATCTGCCCGACCTCCGAGCCGGCGATTCGCACCATCGCCATGCCGGCCGACACCAATCCGCACGGCGATATTTTCGGCGGCTGGCTCCTGTGCCAGATGGATCTTGCCGGAGCGACGGTTGCGACACGGTGCGCCGGCGGCCGCACCGTGACCGTCGCGATCGCCGCCATGGCGTTTCATCGCCCGGTCTTGGTCGGCGACGAAGTCACCTGCTACTGCACGATCGAGGCGACCGGCCGCACCTCGGTGACGATCAAGATCGAAAGCTGGGTGCGGCGCCCGTTCGGCGACGAACCGATCAAGGTGACCGAAGGCGTGTTTACCTACGTGCGCGTTGGCGCTGACGGGAAGCCGCAGCCGATCGCGTCGGCGCCGCAGAGTTGAGCCATCTTACTTATTCGGCAGCCTCGCGACGCCCTCCAACGCCGGCCCCGGCGGCGCCCAGGCAACACGGTGAAAGTCGAAACCGGCAGCCAACGTCGGCTTGACGATGGCAAAGAACGGCGAGACGTCAAAATCGCGCGGCGTGAACAGCCCGTGCTTGCGGATATGATCGACCTCGCTTTGCACATAGGGCGCGACACCAAAGCTCTTGCCATTGATCGTCACGCGCTCAGGCAGGATCGGGTAATGGATCGACTGGAAGGCCTCCGCAATCAGCGACGAGCAGATCGCCTTGGTGGGATCGCCGGCGCCAATCGCCAGCATGCGACGCCGGAACCACACCGGCACCGGGGGATAAGGAAACAGATAGCGGGCGAGATCAACGATCTGCTTGGAGTCGTATTGCTTGCCGATGCGTGCCAGCGCGTAATCGATGACCTTTTGCTTTTCTTCGGCGGTCAGTCCCACCGGGCGGCAGATGCGCGTGTGAAAGTGGAGGTAATTCGACAATGGCACGGTGACGACGCCGAGGCCGGCATCGGCCTCCAAGAGCACATTGGGCTCGCCGCCTGCCGCGCTGTCTCCCGGCCGATCGCCCACATAGAGCGCGGCGTGCGACCAGGTGGATTGGGTCAAGAACTTGATAATCGCGGCCAGCCTCGTATTGCCTTCGACCAGCAGGATGTCACCGGGCTGTAATGCGGCGCGCACCACGCTGGGATCAGGCGCAAAGAACGGTGCGTAGCGCACCGTCGGACGCTCCAGAAACTGGAGGATTTTGCCGCTGAGATAGTGTTCGAGCCTGTCCAACATGAGCCGCAATTGCCCGCTGAAAGAGGTAAGGACGAATTGGCCCGAAAGGCCGCCGCTGTGAGGCGTGCAATGCACCCAGGCCTGGCGTCTGGGCAATACGTCAAAAAGTAACATTTCCTGCGGTAAAACCTATATTCTAAAAGAGTATCATCCTGACAGCGACGGGCGATCGCTCCAGCAAGGGGAAGTCCAATGCCCTCCACCTTCCGTCGGGACTGGATCACCAAGCCGATCTTTCGCCTGGCGCAGCATGCGCTGCCGCGGCTGTCTGCCACCGAGCGCGAGGCGATCGAAGCCGGCGACGTGTGGTGGGACGCCGAGCTATTCACCGGCAATCCGGATTGGAACAAGCTCCTGGCCTGCGCGCCCGCGAAACTGTCGCAGGAGGAAGAGGCGTTCCTCGCCGGCCCGGTCGAAGAGCTGTGCCGCATGGTCGACGACTGGAAGGTCAATTGGCAGTGGCACGACCTGCCACCCGAAGTCTGGGCGTTTCTGAAAGCGAAGAAATTCTTCGCCATGATCATTCCGAAGGAGTATGGCGGCCTCGGCTTCTCCGCCTACGCGCATTCGGAAGTCATCCGTAAGCTGTCGTCGCGCTCGATCTGCGCAGCCTGCACCGCCATGGTGCCGAATTCGCTCGGACCGGGCGAATTGCTGATGCAGTTCGGCACCAGGGAGCAGCGCGACTATTGGCTGCCGCGACTCGCGCGCGGCGAAGAAATTCCCTGCTTCGGCCTGACCAGTCCGGAAGCCGGCTCCGACGCCGCCTCGATGATTGACACCGGCGTCGTCTGCCGCGGCACGTTTGACGGCAGCGAGGTGCTGGGTATCCGGCTCAACTGGCACAAGCGCTACATCACGCTCGGACCGATCGCCACGGTGCTCGGGCTCGCGTTCAAGCTACGTGATCCCGATCATCTGATCGGCCAGCGCGACGATGTCGGCATCACGCTGGCGCTGGTGCCCACTCACCTGCCCGGCGTCAGCATCGGCCGCCGCCACCTGCCGGCAATGCATGTTTTTCAGAACGGGCCGAACTGGGGACACGACGTATTCATTCCGATGGACCACGTCATCGGCGGCGTCGAACAGGCCGGCAAGGGCTGGAAAATGCTGATGAGCGCGCTGGCAGCGGGCCGCGGCATTTCGCTGCCGTCGCTGTCCGCCGCAGGCGCAGCCTACACCGCCCATGTCACCGGCGCGTATGCGCGCATCCGCGAGCAATTCCACGTCTCGATCTCCAAATTCGAAGCGATCCAGGAGCGGCTCGGCCGCATGGCGGCGAGCGCCTATCTACTCGATGCAGCGCGCCGCATGACTTGTGCGGCGCTCGATGACGGCCACCATCCCGCCGTCGTCACCGCGATCATGAAAGCGCAGGCCACCGAGCGCATGCGCGTCTGCGTCAACGACGCGATGGACGTGCACGGCGGCAAGGCCATCATCGAGGGGCCGCTCAATTATCTGGGCAGTCTCTATCGCGGCGTGCCGATCGGCATCACCGTCGAGGGCGCCAATATCGTCACGCGCGCGCTGATCCAGTTCGGTCAAGGCGCGATCCGCTGCCATCCGTATCTGCTGAAAGAGATGATGGCGCTTGAAGACACTGACCGCACCCGCGGCCTCGACGCATTCGACCAGGCGTTCTGGGGCCACGTCCGCCACAGCCTCGCCAACACGGCGCGCGCCATCGGCCGCGCCTGGACCGGCGGACTGTTCGCGCCTGCCCCCGACGCCGGTAAGGCAACGCGATACTACCGGCAGCTTGGCCGCTACGCGGCGGCCTTCGCACTCACGGTCGACATGGCGCTGCTTACGCTCGGCGGCGCACTCAAGCGCAAGGAAATGCTGTCGGCGCGGTTCGGCGACATTCTCTCCGAGCTTTATCTGTCGAGCGCGGCGCTCAAGCGCTGGAACGACGAGGGCCGGCTGGAGGACGATCTGCCGCTGCTCGAATGGTGCATGCAGTCGAGCCTCGCCACGATCGCAACGCGCTTCGATGAGATCCTGGCTAATTTCCCGGTCCGTCCGGTGGCCTGGCTGTTGCGCCTGTGCATTCTGCCGTTCGGCCGACGCCATCGCGGTCCGTCCGACCGCGTCACCGACGTCTGCGCCGACATCATCACCACGCCGTCGGCGACGCGCGAACGCCTGACTGTCGATCTGTTTCATCCGCCGGAGAGCGAACGCGACCATGGCCTGGCGCTGCTTGAGCGCGCCTTCGCCATGACGGCCGCGGTGCAGCCGATCCGTGACCGCATGCATGCGGCGCGCGCGCGTGATATCGATCAGGCCGTGGCGCAGCGCACGATCACGACGGATGAGGCGGCGCAGCTTAAAGCCGCGGCGGAAGCCGTCGCGGCCGCAGTCGCGGTCGACGATTTCGCTCCGGAAGAACTCACCGCGCGGGGCGCCAACAGGGAAGACGTGTCATCGCAACCGATCTCGCAACCGGCACCGCATCCGCAAGCGGCCGAGTAGAGCGGCCCGTCTATATCGTCGACGGCAGCCGCACGCCCTTCATCAAGGCGCGCGGGCGGCCCGGCCCGTTCACGCCGGTCGATCTCGCCGTGCAATGCGGCCGGCCGCTGCTCTTACGCCAGCCGTTTGCGCCGGACGCCTTCGATCAGGTCATTCTCGGCTGCGTCAACGTGATCGCCGACGAGATGAATCCGGCGCGCGTCGCCGCGCTCCGCCTCGGCATGGGCGAAAAGATGACGGCCTTCACCGTGCAGATCAATTGCGGCTCCGGTATGCAGTCGATCGACACTGCGTTTCGCTACATACGCGAAGGATCGGCAAATCTCATCCTCGCAGGCGGCGCGGAATCGCTCAGCCACGCGCCGCTGGTCTACAACCGAAGCGCGGTCAACTGGTATGCGAAGCTGTTTGGCGCGCGCAGCATCAGCGCTCACCTCTCGGCGCTGCTCGCTGTCCGGCCGGCGTTTTTCAAGCCGGTCATCGGCCTCGAACGTGGCCTCACTGATCCGATTACCGATCTCAATATGGGGCAGACCGCGGAACTCGTCGCTCATCTGTTTCACATCACCCGCCGGCAGGCCGATGAATATGCGGCCGAGAGCCAGCAGCGGCTGGCGGCGGCGCAGAAGGATGGCCATTTCGCCGGCGAAGTGGAGCCTGCCTTCGCTCGCGATGGCACAGTGTTCGACTTATGACGACGGTGTGCGGCCCGACTCGTACCGCCGATTTGCTCGCCAAGCTCAAACCGGCCTTTGAGCGACCGTGGGGCAAAGTGACGGCGGGCAACAGTTCGCAGATTACCGATGGTGCGTCCTGGGTCATTCTCGCTTCGGAAGATGCCGTACGCGAGCATAAGCTCACGCCCAAAGCCGTCATCGTCGACAGCGAATGGTCGGCGCTCGATCCCTCGGTCATGGGTCTCGGGCCGGTATACTGCTCGACCGCCATGCTCAAGCGCCATCAGCTCGAGCTCGGCGATATCGAATTGTGGGAGCTGAACGAAGCGTTCGCCGCGCAAGTTTTGGGCTGCCTCGCCGCCTGGGAGGACGCCGAATTCTGCCGCGACGCGCTCGGCCTTCCCGGCCCGGCCGGCCGCATTCCGCGCGACCAGCTCAATGTCGACGGCGGCGCCATCGGCACCGGCCATCCGGTCGGCGCCAGCGGCAACCGTATTGTGCTGCATCTCGTCAACGCCATGAAACGTCTCGGCAAAAAGCGCGGCATCGCCACCGAATGCATCGGCGGCGGCCAGGGCGGCGCCATGCTGATCGAAGCGATCTGAAGGGCGCGCATGACAACGTCACACCCGGGCAAGCCGGCCCTCGCTGTTCTCGGCAAGCGCAATCTCGAACTTGGCCCGTTTGCGATTGAGGAAGCGCCGCAAGAGTCGAGCCCGTTGGACGCATTGGCGAATGCGTACCGATGCGGACGGCATCGTCTGGCTGCTGTTCGATAAAAAAGACTCCAGCGCCAACACGCTGTCCGCCGAGGTGCTCGCCGAGTTCGACGCCATCCTGAAAAGACTCGAAAGCAATCCGCCGCGCGGCGTCGTGATCCGCTCCGGCAAGCCGGGAGGCTTCATCGCCGGCGCCGACATCACGCAGTTTCGCGGCGTCAAGGATGCAGCCCAGATCGAAGCGCTGATTACGCGCGGCCATGCGGTGCTCGACCGTCTCGACCGGCTGCCGCACCGTAACGGTCGCCGTCATCCACGGCTATTGCCTTGGCGGCGGGCTCGAACTTGCGCTTGCCTGCGACTATCGCATCGCCATCGATGACGCGAGCTTCGGATTTCCCGAGGTGCTGCTTGGCCTGCATCCAGGCCTTGGCGGCACGGTGCGATTGCCGCGCCTGATCAATCCGACCCAGGCGATGACCATGATGCTGACCGGGCGCAGCGAGCGCGCCCGCCGCGCGCGCGCGCCTCGGTCTGGTCGACGCGGTCACGCAGGAGCGCCATGTGCGCGGCGCCGTGCAGGCCGCCGTCAGCGGCGACCTGAAAAAGGCCAAACAGGGCTTTGCCGCCTCGCTCCTGAACCTCAAGCCGGCGCGCCAAATGCTGGCATCGCGCATGGCGAGCGAAGCCGCCAAGCGGGCGCCGCGCGCGCATTATCCGGCGCCCTACGCGCTGATCGATCTGTGGGTCGAGCACGGCGGCAATGCCGCAGCCGCGCAAAAGGCGGAGATTTCTTCCTTTGCCAAACTCTTAGTCGGCGACACCGCGCAAAATCTGGTGCGCGTGTTCTTCCTGCGCGACAAGCTGAAAAGCCTCGCCGGCGGCAAGTGGGCAGGCAAGCGCGTTCACGTCATCGGCGCCGGCACCATGGGCGGCGACATCGCGGCGTGGTGCGCCTGGAACGGCTTTACCGTCACGCTCGGCGATACCAGCGCGAAGGCAATCGGCGGCGCCGTCAAGCGCGCCGCCGAGCTTTACGGCAAGATCGGCCGCGACGATCGCCGCCGCGTGCGCGATGCGCTCGACCGCCTCATTCCCGATCTGAAAGGTGACGGCGTCGCGCGGCGCCGACCTGATCATCGAGGCGGTGCCGGAAAACCTCGAACTCAAGCGCAAAATCTTCGCCGGCATCGAGCCGAAAATGAAACCGGACGCGATCCTCGCCAGCAACACGTCAAGCATTCCGCTCGAACAACTGCGTGTGGGATTGCCACGGCCGGAGCGGCTCGTCGGCATCCATTTCTTCAATCCGGTTTCGCGCATGCAGCTCGTCGAGATCGTGAGCCACGACCAGGTCGCGGCCGATGTGCTGGCCGAGGCGCGGGCCTTCCTCGGCCGCATCGACCGGCTGCCGGCGCCGGTGAAAAGCGCGCCAGGCTTTCTGGTCAACCGCGCGCTAACGCCTTACCTGCTTGAAGCGCTGCTCATGCTCGACGCCGGCATGAAGAAGGAGACGATCGACAAGGCCGCCGTCGATTTCGGCATGCCGATGGGTCCGATCGAGCTCGCCGACGAGGTCGGGCTCGACATCTGCCTGCACGTCGCCGAAATGTTGCGCAGCAGTCTCAACCGCGACATGCCCGACGCGCCGCAATGGCTTAAGGACAAAGTGGCCAAAGGCGAGCTCGGAAAAAAGACCGGCAAGGGCCTTTACGACTGGAAGGACGGCCACGCTGTCAAAGCGCACGAGGACGTCACGCCCTCGCCCGACACCGCCGACCGGCTGATCCTGCCGATGCTTGACGCCTGCATGACGTGCTGGCGCGAAGGCGTGGTGACTGACGACAAGGTGCTCGACGGCGCTATGATTTTCGCCACCGGATTTGCGCCGTTCCGCGGCGGTCCGATGCACTATGCGCGCACGCGCGGCTTTGCCGACGTGCGCGACACGCTCAAGCGCCTCGCCGGACAATACGGGCCGCGCTTCCAGCCCGATTCGGGCTGGGACACCAAGCAATGATCCATTCGGACGCGGGGGCGCCGCCGCGAACATTCGACGATCCGGCGCAGATCGCCGACGCCATCGTCGAAAAAGTCGGCAAGAAAATCGTGCTGGCCCTGCCGCTCGGCCTCGGCAAGGCCAACCATATCGCCAACGCGCTGTACGCCAAGGCCGCGGCCGATCCCTCCATCCGGCTCACCATCTTCACCGCGCTGACGCTCACCGCGCCGCGCGCCAAAAGCGAGCTTGAGCGCCGCTTTCTCGATCCAATCGCGAAGCGGTGTTTGCCGGCTATCCGCCGCTCGACTACGCCGCCGCAATGCGCGCCGGCAAGGTTCCGCCCAACGTCGAGATCAACGAGTTCTTCTTCGAGGCCGGCCAGTGGCTCGCTTCGCCTTATGCGCAGCAGCAATACATCTCGGCCAACTACACGCATGCCCTGCACTACGTGCTCGATCGCGGCGTCAATGTGGTCGGCCAGCTGGTGGCGCACCGCGCCGACGAACCCTCACGGCCGTACAGCCTGAGCTGCAATCCTGATCTGACGCTCGATCTGTTGACGCTTGCGCCACCAGCGTCGCGTCGACTTTCTGTTTGCCGGCCAGGTGAATTCCGAGCTGCCATTCATGCCGGGCGACGCCGCGATCGGCGCCGGCGAATTCGACATGCTGCTCGACAACGCCGCGACCGATTTCCCGCTGTTCGCATCGCCACGCGAACCAGTGTCGCTCGCCGATTATGCGGCAGGTCTGCACGCCGCGAGCCTCGTCCTCGACGGCGGCACCTTGCAGATCGGCATCGGTTCGCTGGGCGACGCGGTCGCGCAAGCGCTGATCCTGCGTCAGCACCGCAATGCCGAGTTCTGCCAACTGCTGACGCGGCTCGGCTACGAGCCCGCGCGCGACAATGCCGTGCATCACGAGCCGTTTACGAGCGGGCTTTATGGCTGTTCGGAATTATTCGTCGAGGGTTTGCTCGACCTGTTCAACGCCGGCATCCTCAAGCGCGAGGTGAACGGCGTCGTGCTGCATGCCGGCTTCTTCGTCGGATCGCGCGCGTTCTACCGCAGCTTGCGCGAGATGCCGCGCGAGACCGTGCAGAAATTCGGCATGACCTCGATCTCGTTCGTCAACGAACTTTTCGGCGACGAAGCCAAGAAGCGCCGCGCGCGGACCAACGCGCGTTTTCTCAACGATGCGATGATGGCGACACTGCTGGGCGACGTGATTTCCGACGGACTTGAGGACGGCCGCATCGTCAGCGGCGTCGGCGGCCAATATAATTTCATTGCTCAGGGATTTGCCCTCGAGGGTGCCCGCTCGGCGATCCTGCTGCACGCGACGCGCACCGCCGCGGGCAAAACGTCAGTCCAACATCCTCTGGCGTTACGGCCACACGACGATCCCGCGGCATCTGCGCGATATCGTCGTGACGGAATACGGCATCGCCGACCTTCGCGGCAAAAGTGACAGCGAAACCATTGCCGCGATGCTGGCCATCACGGACTCGCGCTTCCAGGATGAATTGCTGCGGCAGGCCAAGGATGCCGGCAAGATCGCACGCTCGTTCGAATTGCCGCATGCGGCGCGCAACAATACGCCGGACGCGATCCAAGGCGCCCTGCGCGAAGCCGCCGATGCCGGGCTGCTGCCGGCGTTCCCGTTCGGCACGGATTTCACCGCAGTCGAGCAGCGGCTGATACCGGCGCTGCAAGCCTTGAAGTCCGCCTCGCCTGCCGGGCTCGCCGCCATGGCGCTACGTGGGCTTGCATCCGGCTTCGCCGGCGCCGAGGAGTGCCTCGCCCGCCTCGGCTTGGCGAAGCCGCGCAACACCGCGGAGCGGTTTTACGCGGCGCTGGTTCGGGGCGCGCTGCAGTGAGTTCGGAACGCAATTTGTTGCATCGCGGGAACAGAAATCACAATCGAATTCAACGATGTGGTCGGTCTTCGCGACACTGCCGGCTGCGCGAAGCGAAGTCTGTCGCGTAAAACATCAACAGCAATTGTCAGTTCATTAAGGCTTGTTATCCCGCTGTCACATTCGGCCCGGGGCGGTCTTGCATAACGGCCCGGTTGCCGCTAAATATTGCCGATCGAGTTTTCGGCCGAATGACTTGGCCACGCCAGCGACGATAAGCGCTCCTGACTGACAATCCTTCACCAAAATCTCGAGCTAACCGGACTGGGCACTGGTCGCCCGGTCCATATTGACGTGTCTATGGAAAGAGGTGGCCCGTGAACAACGGTACCGTGAAATGGTTCAACACGCAGAAGGGTTATGGATTTATCCAGCCCGAAGGCGGCGGCAAGGACGTGTTCGTACACATTAGCGCGGTGGAGCGTGCCGGACTGCGCGAGCTCCGGGAAGGTCAGCGCGTGACGTTCGAAATCGTGACGGACCGCAAGACCGGCAAGTCGGCGGCCGAGAATCTGAAGACGGTCGGCTGACGGCGCGGCCGCAACCGGCCGCACCAGCAAAGAGACGGGTCGTGTAGCCCGGATTGCGCGGCGCGCAATCCGGGATGTTCCGTTTCGGATAATATTTGATGGGCCGCCGCGCCTCAGAAGCGAAATGACGCTCCGACGAACGGGTTGAATCGGTCGGCAGTCGGCGTGACCCCAAGGTTGATGCCGCTGTCCAGCTGAACGTTCTTGGTGACCTGATAGGTCACTCCCGTCGACAGCAGCACCACGTCAGGCTTCGAAGCGGGGGCAAGCTCGGCGTAGACTTCGTAATAAGTGCTCAACTGCTCGGTCCAATCGTGGCCGAGGGAAGCTGAGGCAATGTATTGCGGATGGTATCCTGCGCCGTCGTCATTGCGGATCGCCTCGACGCCCGCGTTCATGGTGATGTCGAACGTTTTGGTGAGCTTGATGGCATAGGGCAGAATGAGTCCGCCCTCGACCGCATCGGGACTGACGCCGTTGCCGCGGTCGGTCGGCACGCTGATAAAAGGCAATAGACCGAAGGCGGTGGAGCCCGGTTTCTCAAACGTGTCGTTGCCCCACAGGTTGATCTTGCCGCGAATTTCCAAGCCGCCGATGCCCGACTGCAACATCGAGTTGCCGGGGTCCGGCGCGTTCGTTCGCACGATGCCATAGGGCTGCCAGATCAGGTTCATTTCCGCGGAGTTGGTCAGGCCCACCCTGACGTCAGTGGTGCCGAATTCATAGCTGTCACTCACGCTGCCATCGGGGCTGCGGCCGGAGCGCGTATAGCCGAACAGCGTCGTTTCGGTCTGAAAATGACCGGCATCGACCGTGAACGGGCTTTCCGTGTTGTCGGGACGGTCGGTGGTCAGTTCCCGCATCAATGCCGGCGGCGTCGGATTGAAGAAGGTGTATTGGTCCTTATTGTTTGCCTTGTTTGTATCCTGAGACGGGGCGAATAAGCCACCGATGCAAAATCAAACCAGCGGTTCGGATCAAGCGCGCGGCCTGCCGCTGGCGGATTTGACGTGGCTGGCGAAGATCGAGTTACCGGCGTCAGCCGCCCCTCCGGCGGCGAGAACGCTCAGGCAGGCCAACACACAAGCGACACGCACCCCAACACCCCAGTCCTCGTTGCCGTCATGCCTCATGTTCGCCCAAACCGCAGTCCGGTTGCCGTTGCGAGCGACCGGCTAGCCGGCGGCCGGCAGCCCGGGAATAGGCACACCGAACGTTTGCAGGATTAGCACGACGTTGAGCAGCAGCACGATCACGGTTCCAATCAGCGCGGCGACTTGGGTGAGCCGGCTGTTGGCGAACTCGCCCATGATGTCGCGGCGCCGGGTGAACATCAGCAGCGAAATCATCGGCAGCGGCAAGGCGATCGAGAGCACGACCTGACTGACAACCAGCGCATTAGTAGCGTTGACGCCCATCGCGACGACGATGAAAGCCGGCACCATGGTGACGAGCCGGCGCAGCCAGATCGGGATGCGTAAACCGATGAAGCCTTGCATGATCATCTGCCCGGCCATGGTGCCGACGGTCGATGAGGAAATGCCCGAGGCGATGAGCGAGACCAGAAACACGCCGGCCGCGCCGATGCCAAGGAGCGGCGTCAACGTGTGATAGGCCGTTTCGATCTCCGCGACGTCGGGATGGCCGGCGTGGAACGCGCCCGATGCCATCATCACCATGGCCATGTTGACGAGGCCGGCGACGGCGAGCGCGATGATCACTTCCTGGTTGGAGAAGCGCAGCACCTTGCGCCGCTCGCCGTCGTTGCGCACCGGCATGCGCGTCTGCGTCAGCCCGGAATGCAGATAGATCGCGTGCGGCATGACGGTGGCGCCGATAATGCCGACGGAGAGCAACAGAGCCTGAGCGTCTGCGAGCTGCGGCGTGACGGTGTGGATGGCCGCCGAAATCCAATCGACCGGAGCGATGAACATCTCGGCCAGGTAGCAGAGCGCAATGATGCTCACCATGCTGCCGATGATCAGCTCGATCGGCCGGAAGCCAAAGCTTTCGAACATCAACAGACCGTAGGTCACGATCCCGGTAATCACCATGCCGACCAAAAGCGGCATCTGAAACAGCAATGAAAGACCGATGGCGCCGCCGAGGAACTCGGCGAGATCGGTTGCCATGGCGGCAACCTCGCTGACCGCCCACATCGCCCACACCACCGGCCGCGGAAACTGGTCGCGGCACATTTCGGCGAGGTTGCGACCGGTGACGATGCCGAGCTTGGCGGACAGCGCCTGGAACAACATCGCGATCAGATTGGCAAGCAGGACCACCCAAAGCAGTCCGTAGCCGTATTTTGCCCCGGCCTGGATGTTGGTGGCGAAGTTGCCGGGGTCCATGTAGGCGATCGAGGCAATGACAGCCGGGCCGGCGAACGCCAGATAGCCGCTCCAGCCGGCCGGCCGGCCCGCCAGCACCGCTTGCGCCGCGGCGACGGTGCGCGCTGTCAGCGATCCGGGCGAAACCGGCCGTTCTCGCCCTTCGAGCCTATCCCCTGTCGGCACCTGGAGCATGGCGATGCAGCACTCACACCAAAATGTAGCCTAGGTTACTATATGAGGCAGAGACGTTTTTGTCAATGGCTATACTATGTAGCCTAGGCTACACTTTGACACGCCGGGCCGAATATGGTTTCCGCTGCGGCGGAGCGGCGACAGGCGGACCCGGACCATTCGGCGATGGGCAAACTTCCAGCGGAAGGCACCCAGGCGCGCCGCTTCGGCAAGACACGGTCGGCGCAATCGACCGCCTTGCTGGAGGACTACGCCGAGCTGATCGCCGACCTGCTGGCCAGCGAGGGCGAGGCGCGTCCGACCGACATTGCCCGCCGGCTCGGCGTCTCGCACGCCACCGCGATCAAGTCCATTTCACGTCTCAAGCGGGCCGGGCTTGCCACCGCGCGGCCGTATCGCGGCGTGTTCCTGACCGAGAAGGGCCATGCGCTCGCCGAACGCGTGCGCGTGCGTCACCGGCTGGTGGTCGACCTGCTGCGCGCGCTGGGCGTGCCCAGCGAAGCCGCCGAAGCCGACGCCGAGGGCATCGAGCACTACGTGTCTGAGATCACGCTGAAAGCGTTCGCGCAGTTTCTGCGGTCGCAGGGGTAGCCCGGGGCGGCATCACACCGCGTGCGCGGTGAGCGCGTCGACGATGCCGTCGACGATCTCCTCGATCATCGCCTTGTCGTCGCCTTCGCCCATGACGCGGATCACGGGTTCGGTACCCGATGGCCGCACCAGCAGCCGGCCGTGGCCGTTCAGCCGCTTCTGCGCGCTGTGGATCGCGGAGCGGACCTTCGCATGTTCCAGCGGCTTGCCGCTCTTGTAGCGCACATTCTTGAGCACCTGCGGCAGCGCATCGAAGCGGTGGCAGACCTGCGACACCGGCTTGTCCTGCTTTTGGACGACCGCAAGCACCTGCAGCGCAGCGACGAAGCCATCGCCGGTCGTGGTGTAATCGGACAAAATGATGTGGCCGGACTGCTCGCCGCCGACGTTGTAGCCGTGCTCGCGCATGTGTTCGAGCACGTAGCGGTCGCCAACCGGCGTGCGCACCAGTTCAAGGCCCAGCGCGTGCATGTAACGCTCCAGCCCGAGATTGGACATGACCGTGGCGACGATGCCCGGCTTGGCGAGCAGACCGTCATCGCGCCAGCTTTCGCCGATGACGGCGAGCAACTGGTCGCCGTCGATCAGGTGGCCATGTTCGTCGACGATCAGCACCCGGTCGGCGTCGCCGTCGAGCGCGATGCCGATATCGGCGCGCATCTCGCGTACCTTTCGGCACAACGCTTCCGGCGCAGTCGATCCGCAATCGTGATTGATGTTGAAGCCGTCCGGCTCGACCCCGATCGGCACCACGTCGGCGCCGAGTTCCCACAAGGCATCGGGCGCCACGCGATAGGCAGCGCCGTTGGCGCAGTCGATGACAACGCGCAGGCCTTCGAGCGACAGGTTGCGCGGCAGCGTCCGCTTGGCGAATTCGATGTAGCGGTCATGCACGCCGTCGATGCGCTTGGCGCGGCCGAGGTCGCGGCTGCCGGCGAGGCGCTTGGTGAGATCGGTCGCCATCAGTTGCTCGATCTCAACCTCGGCTTCGTCGGACAGCTTATAGCCGTCCGGCCCGAACAGCTTGATGCCGTTATCGTCGAATGGATTGTGCGAGGCCGAGATCATGACGCCGAGATCGGCGCGCATCGAGCGGGTCAACATGGCGACCGACGGGGTCGGCATCGGACCGAGAAGCAGCACGTCCATGCCCACCGAGGTAAAGCCGGCGACCAGCGCGGTTTCGATCATGTAGCCGGACAGCCGGGTGTCCTTGCCGATCACGACGCGATGACGGTGCTCGCCACGGCGAAACACCAGCCCGGTCGCCTGTCCCACCCTTAGCGCCAGCTCCGGCGTAATCACGCCATTCGCCCGGCCGCGAATGCCGTCGGTGCCGAAATGCTTACGATTCATCGCCTGATTGCCCCGCCGCATGCCTCTACCGGGACGTGATATTAACCGCTTCCCGGCTCCGGCCGCCTCAAAAAAGGTGCAGTATTGTTACCGCTCTTTATGGCAGCATAGAGAGCGAAATGACACTAAGGTCAATACCTTAGCCGCCCGTTTCCAGCCGCCCGCACAAGCGGGCGATTAGCTCCCCTTGTTGTCGCAGGTGCTGGGGGCGGGCTGCGTCACCGAAACCGGGTCGGATCCGGGGAAAGTACCCTCAAGGCCGTCCTCCAGGGCCTTGTCGAGGGTCTTGCGGCGCTCGGCATCGGGTCGCCGGCTCCGTTCCGCCGTCGCATCGCGATCGCTGCGATCGACCTGCCGGGTCCGGTCGTCCTTGTGCGAACGCTCCATCGCCCACCTCATCGCAAAATCCCCTCGGGCCGCGCCAGCGCCGTCCAGCTTGGCCTGCAGAGTCGAGCAGATAACGAATTTCGGCCGCGCACGTTCCCTTCGAACCACAGCCTTGAGCGGCCGGAACGCGCCGGTTGTGCTATCAAACCACAAGCCTGAGCCGGAGAGCGCGACGATGACCACTTTCGCCTGCATTGACGACTTGCGGCAGACCGCCCGCCGCAAGGTACCGCGCGCGTTCTTCGAATATGCCGACGGCGGTTCCTATGCGGAGGAGACGTTGCGCGCCAACCGCGCCGATCTCGAACGCATCAAGCTGCGCCAGCGCATCCTGGTCGACGTCGGCAACCGCAGCGCCAAGACCAAGATCCTCGGCGAGCCGGCGGCACTGCCGCTGGCGCTGGCGCCGATCGGGCTGTGCGGCATGCAGCACGGCGACGGCGAAATTCTCGCCTGCCGCGCGGCACAGGCGGCAGGCATCCCATTCACGTTGTCGACCATGTCGATCTGCTCGATCGAGGATGTCGCCCAAGCGGTCGGCAAGCCGTTCTGGTTTCAGCTCTACGTGATGAAGGACCGCGGCTTCATCCGCGCGCTGATCGAACGGGCGGCGGCGGCCAAGTGCAGCGCGCTCGTGCTGACCGTCGATCTGCAGATCCTCGGCCAGCGCCACCGCGACATCAAGAACGGCATGACGGTGCCGCCCGCGCTGCGGCTCAACAATCTCATCGACATCGCCACCAAGCCGGCCTGGGCGCTCGGCATCATGCGCGGCAAGCGCAAGATCTTCGGCAACATCTCGGGCCACATCAAAGGCACGGAGAATGTCAATTCGCTCACCCAATGGATTTCCGGCCAGTTCGATCCCGGGCTGAACTGGAAGGACGTGGAATGGATCAAAAGCCTGTGGCCCGGCAAGCTCATCCTCAAAGGGATTCTTGACGTCGACGACGCGCGCATCGCGGCGAAGAGCGGCGCCGCGGCTCTGGTCGTTTCCAATCATGGCGGCCGTCAGCTTGACGGCGCGCCGTCCTCGATCGCCGCGCTGCCGAAAATCGCCGATGCGGTCGGGGCCGACATCGAAGTGCTGTTCGACGGCGGCGTGCGCTCCGGGCAGGACGTGTTCCGCGCGCTGGCACTCGGCGCCCACGCCTGCCTGTCGGGCCGCGCCTATATCTATGGACTCGGCGCCGCCGGCGAGGCCGGCGTCGCCCGCGCCATCGAGATCATCAAGAACGAGCTCGACGTCACCATGGCGCTCACCGGCTGCAAGACCATCGGCGAAATCGACCGGCAGAAAATCGCGGCGATGTGAGTGCACGATCTGCTCCCTGGGACGGAAATAGATTCCCGTTCTCGCGGCGCGGTTTTTGCGCCCGAGCTTTGCGGCACGGCACGAACAAAAACCTCCAAACAAATAAGGGGAGGCGGAGCGCCGAAAGACGCGGGGGTAGATACCGCGGGCCCGCTGACAGGCGTTGCCGCCCGTGCTTTGCGTTCGTCGCGGCGCGCGCCGCTTTTGGCGGACGCGCTCGCCTCTCGGCGCTCTACCGCGGCTCTCGCCAAAGCCTCACGGCCTTGGCTCAGTCCGGTCCCGCGCTTCATGGTCGCGGACAACCGATCCGCTCCCCGGGCAGCCAGCTCCTGGCAGGCCGACTTTCGCCAGCCGGGCGACTTTCCGAACCGCCCGAACGCGCTTTGCGAAACCGCGCCCGGGCACCGCGCTCACTCCACCTTCAGGATCCCATCCGGAATGTGCCCTGTGACGAGCGAGCTGATGCCGCTTTACCGTATTTGGGACTATTGGTCAAGTATTGTCCCTGTACTGGCAACCAATACTTGATTTTACACGCCTTTTCCGGGGGGTTTCATTCACCCAATCAGGGATCATGAATTGCGACAAAAACGATGATTCGTAGAATCATGCCGCATGTCACCATGTCATCGGGCGCGAAGGCGCTGTTTCCGCTCGCGCCACTTACCGGGAGGCAATCGGACTCGCTTGCTCGCCCGTAGACTGCCACTCCTATAAGCTCGGAAGGCAGCAGCGAAAGCACTGTGGGCGATTTTGCTGATTTGCCTCATTTGGCGACATGAACGGAGCGGCCTGCGCCCAGTTAAGTTTGATGCCTTTGAACCTGGACAGCCGGGCCGGTGGCTGATCTGGGCGAGTCAACGGCCAAAAAACTGTGGAGTGCGGCAACGACCTGCGCGCCCTCGCCAACGGCGGCGGCAACCCGCTTGACCGACTTGGCCCGGACATCGCCGATGGCGAACACGCCGCGCCGGCTCGTCTCCAGCAGAAAGCGGCTGTCACCCGCATCAGCCCCAGTGAGAACGAAACCCTTGGGGTCGAGCACAATTCCCGCGCCGTCGAGCCAGTCCGTGTTCGGTTCGGCGCCGATGAACAGGAAGCGATGATTGACGGCACGGCGCAGTTCACCGCCGTTCGCACCGACCCGCAAGCGCAACGCTTGTAGCATGCCGTCGCGACCTTCGAGCCCTGTGACATTCGCGCCGGTCACCACTTCGACGTTGGCGAGCCCCCGGATGCGATCGACCAGATAACGCGACATCGTCGCCCCGAGGTCGGCGCCGCGCACCAGCATCCACACCTTGGCCGCATGGCCCGCCAGATAGACAACGGCTTGACCCGCGGAGTTGCCCGCGCCGACCAAAGCGACTTCCTGGTTGGCACAGAGCTTCGCTTCCAAGGGTGACGCCCAATGGTGAATACTCGATGCTTCAAACTCGTCCAGATTGCCGAGGCCGAGACGCCGGTACCGCGCTCCACTCGCAAGCACGACGGAGCGCGCCTGTACACGTTCGCCAATTTGCAGACTTAAGGTGAAAGGACCGCCGTTGTCCCCGGCGATTCGCGTCGCCTCGTCGGGGATGGCCATCTCGGCTCCAAATTTCTGCGCCTGATTGTAAGCACGTGCCATCAGCGCCATGCCGCTGATCCCCGTGGGGAAGCCGAGATAGTTCTCGATCCTCGCCGACGCGCCGGCTTGGCCGCCGAAGGCGCGACAATCGAGGACGACGACAGAGAGCCCTTCCGACGCCGCATAGACCGCGGTCGCCAAGCCCGCGGGGCCGGCGCCGACGACCGCAACGTCATAGAGGCGATCCGGATCGATCGGCCGCACCAGGCCGAGGCAGCGCGCCAACTCGTCTTCACTCGGATTGTTCAGCAATTGCCCCGCCGGGCACAGCACAATTGGCAACTGGCCGGTATCGATGTGAAAGCGTTCGATCAGGGCTTTGGCGGCCGGGTCGCTTTCGGGATTGAGCAACTGGTGCGGATGATCATTACGGCGCAGAAAGCCTTGAAGCCGCAGAACGTCGCCATTTTCGGCACGGCCGAGGATGACCGGCCCGCCCGTCCCGGCTTCGAGAATGGCCATCCGGCGCAGGATCAGTGCGCGCATGATGCGCTCGCCAAGCTCGGCTTCCGCGATCATCAGCGCGCGTAGTCGCTCCGGCGGAATGATAAGGGCCTCAACCTGCTCCTGCGCGACCGCGTCCACCAGTGAGGGGCGCCCCACCAATTGCGCGAGTTCGCCCATGAAATTGCCGGGGCCGTGGATCAAAATCGGCTTGGCATCGTCGAAATAGCCGTGATCGTTGACTGTGACCCGGCCGGCGAGAATGACCATAAGGCCGGAAGCAACCTGTCCGCTCGTCACTAGCAATTCACCGGCCGCGAAGGTGTGCACTTCGCCGAATCGGCGCACGCGCTCGATCTCCGTGGGATCAAGCGTGGGATAAATCTGATCGTGTCGCTGGTCGCGAACGGATTGAGATGGTGATGTCATACAAAGGCCCGTATGGATGACCCGCTGGGCGAGCAACATACCGCTGGTCGTTGGTAATGTCGCCCAAGGCTTTACGTGGCCTTGCCCGGCGTCTGTCTTGGATTTCCCAATTGGATTTTTCCGATTTTGTTCTTTTGAGGCCGTTGCTCGCATGGAAATTTGAAGTGCTCGGCGAGGTAATCGATCAAAACCCGCACGGCTGGCACAATTCCGCGGTTAGTGGCGAATACGAGATGGACGCTGACTTCCTCGGAATGCCAGTCGGGCAGGATCCGGACCAGCCGCTTGGTTCGGATGTCATCCTCGGCGATTTCGGCAGGCAAAAAGGCGATCCCCAACCCGGCAGCGGCAGCATTAAGCAACATAGTGAAATCGCCTGATCTCAATATCGGATCGAACGACACTGTCGTGGTCGCCGCATTCGGGCCATTGAGCGTCCATGTTGGCCGCCGTGGATTCTCCAAAAAACTCAGGAATGGAAGCGACGGCAGAGTATCGACGCGGATCGCATTCCGATTTTCTGAAGCGAATGCCGGGCTGGCCACGAAAATCAGCTTGCCCCTGTAGAGCATTCGCATCATGACCGCCTCGTCGGCCGACCGCACGCGGGCGCGGATCGCGATATCGATGTTGTCGTCGACCAGATCGATCGCTCGGTTGGTGGCGATGACTTGCAATCGTACCTTGGGATAGCCGGCCAAAAAATCCGGCAATATTTTAGCCAGAACGAATTGAGCGAGGCCTGTCGGGCAGCTTAGCCGGACGAGGCCGATCGGCTCGCCGCGTTGGACCGCAACCTCCCGCTCGGCCGCATCGAGATCGGCAAAGATGGCGCGGCAGCGCTCGTAAAACGAAACACCGACCTCGGTAAGGCGGAGTTTGCGGGTGGAACGCTCGATCAGGCGCACGCCGAGCCGCGCTTCGAGGCTGGCAACGCGGCGGCTCACGCTCGATTTCGGCAGATTCAGGTTCCGCGCCGCTGCCGAGAATCCCTGGCTCTCGACCACGGCGACAAAGAATTGAACGTCGTTCAGGTCGTGCATGGCGTCCATGTGGGTTCGAGTTGCCACGATAGCATGAAGTCGACCGTTCCACCTGGGGAACGCTGTGTCGCCGTTTCGGCGGCTTATCGCCTGGAAATTCCGCCCCTAGCTTCGGTTCACGCGCATCTGATTGGGAGGACTTTTCATGAGCACTCAGACGGCCGAAGAGGCTCGCAACGAACAAGTGATCCGCAAGCTCTATGCGCTCGCCGACGGCAAGTCGAAAGACACTCCCCAGTTCGTGGCCCAATTCGCCCCTGGCGGATACTTTTACGACGTCAGCGCCGGCAAGAAATATATCGGCAACGATATCGGTCTCACCGTTGATGTGTATGCGACCGCGTTCCCCGACATGCATCGGGAGCTTTATAGCCTTCACACCTTTGGCGACATCGTGCTGGTCGAATTGTCTCTTAACGGAACGCATAACGGCGATCTGGTGCTCCCGCCGGGAACGATTCCGCCCACCGGAAAGACGATCCGTGCGCTCTGCTGCGACGTCTTCCATCTGAAAGACGGCAAAGTCACTTCGTTCCACTGCTACGTCGCGGTGCCGATTCTCCTGGAACAGCTTGGCGTGTTCATGAACCTCCAAGCGTCGTTCCGGCGCTGATGCGGAGCGGCCACCGATGTCACCCGCCGATCGTGATGCCGATACCGGCGAACAAGCCGCGTATCATCTGATCTTTCTCAATTCGATCGCCGACAGACCGCTGACTCCAGAGTTAGTCAACCTTCACGCGGCACATCTCGCTGAACTTGATAAGGACGGAAAACTCGTTCTGGCAGGCCCCATCCCGGAACGGGCTGGCGGCTTGATCGTGCTCCGGGTCGGAAGCATGGCCGAAGCGAAAGCAATCGCCGAGGAGGACCCTTTGGTCCGGGGCGCATACCAGGACTACGAACTCGGCACCTGGTTCATGAGCAATCGCCAAAACGACTATCGCCCCAACATACAGCTGGGAGCACACAAATGAGCGAACAGCCTATTCGCATTGGATATTGCCTGTCTCTGACCGGCCCGCTTGCCGCAAACGGCAAGACAGCGCGGCTCGCGCATAAGATTTGGCAGAACGACGTAAACCAAAAGGGTGGGCTTCTCGGACGAAAGGTAGAGATGATCTGTCTCGACGATCAGACCAATCCGAAACTCGTGCCCGACATCTACAAGCGGCTGCTCGACGATGAGAAGGTCGATCTCGTGGTTGGCGGGTACGGCGACAATTCGGTCGCGCCGGCGATGCCGCTGATTATCGAGCGCAACCGCTATCTCGTCGCGTTGATGGCGCTCGCCGTGAACGCGTCATTTGGCTACGTCAACTATTTCGTCATGATCCCAACCGGGCCGCAACCGAACGAAGCTTTGACCGAAGGCTTCTTCAGTCTGGCGGCCAGTCAATCGCCGAAGCCCCAATCGATCGCGATCCTTGCCGCGGATGCGCCTTTTTCAAAGAGCCCGGTGCTGGGCGCGAAGGCGCACGCCGACAAGCACGGATTCAAGCTCGTCTCCGAGGACCGATATCCGCTGTCATCGACCGATCTCGTTCCGTTTGTTCGCAGCCTAAAGCCAGTCAAGCCTGATATCCTGTTTCTGTGCTCGTACTTGAACGATTCTGTCGGTCTGCTTCGAGCCATCAATGAGGTTGGGCTGGAGCCGAAAATCGTGGGCGGAGCGATGATCGGGCCGCAGAACGGTTCGATCAAGGAACAGCTTGGTCCGCTTCTGAACGGGCTCGTCAACTACGAGTATTGGCTGCCAGTGCCCAAGATGATGTTTCCGGGTGTCGCCGACATGATGACGAAATATCAGTCGCTCGCTCAGGACGCGGGCGCCGATCCGCTCGGTTACTATGTGGCTCCGCAGGCCTACGCCCAGATGCAGATTGTCGAGAACGCCGTAACGGGTACGGGCTCGCTTGACGATGCAAAGCTCGCTCAGTTCACGCGGGACGCTTCGTTCAAGACAGTGGTCGGCGACGTCAAGTTCGGAAAGGGCGGCGGCTGGTCCGAGGCTCGTGTCCTTCAGGTCCAATATCAGAATATCAAGAGCGCCGAGCTGTCGGAGTTCAAGGATGCGGGCACGCAGGCGGTCGTATGGCCGCCGAACCTTGCCTCAGGCGCGCTCGTTTATCCGTATGCAAAGGCGAAGCAACCCGTCAAAATGTGAGCACCCGCGAAGCACGGATAAGACCGGCGAGTGCCGAATCCAGCGAGGAGACGATAATGACGTCCCGCACGCCTGAACTATCGATCGCGGCGGGCTCGGGGTTCGTGCAACCGGACCCAGTATCGCACCCGATGGCGAACCAGCAGGTTCCCGCCGCCTATCGCTTCAAGCTTGGCGCATTCGAATGCACAGTGGTGTCCGATGGCCCGCTCAAGCTCGGCACATTCACGGCGGCGTTGTTCAAGGGCATAAGCCAGGAGCGGATCGACGAAATCGTCGCCGCCAATTTCCTCGACAAGAACGATTTCACGGTCGACCAGAATGCGCTGGTCGTGAACACCGGCTCGAAGCTCGTCCTGATCGATACAGGCATGGGATTTCGCAAGATCTACGGCCCGCGGACCGGATATCTGCTCGCCAATCTCCGAGGCGCCGGCATCAATCCCGCGTCGATCGACGTGGTGGCGTTGAGCCACGCTCACCCGGACCATGTCTGGGGGCTCGTCGGCGAAGACGGCAAGCCGAACTTTCCGAATGCTCAAATCCATATCGCCCAGGCCGATCTCGAGTACTGGACTGACGAAGCGAAGTTGTCTGATCCGGCGCTCGGCCATTACATTGGGCCGATCCGCGACGCACTGCTGCCGTTGCGCGACCGCATGGTATTCCTGAAGGACGACCATGAGTTTATGCCGGGTATGCAGGCGCTCTCGACGCCTGGTCATACCGTCGGCCACACAAGCTTTGTGATCAGCTCGCAGGATAGCGCGATCGTCTATACCGGCGATCTTGGTCATCAGCCTCTCCTGCAAATGGAGAATCCACGCGCTGAGTTCACGCGCGACACCGACCCGAAGCAGGGGGTTTCGTCCCGGCTGCGCGTATTCGACATGGTGGCGCGCAGGAAAATTCCGATCATCGCTTATCACTTCCCTTGGCCCGGCATCGGCCATGTCGCCAAGAACGATGATAATTATCGCTACGTCCCAATCGAAATGCAGACCGTGCTGTAGGTGGTCGACGATTGATCGAGTTCCCGCGTGGTCCCCGATCGCTGCATTCCAAGGCAATCAGCAATAGCAGCGAAAGGTGGGCGGGCCTTCGCCAACTGCAGCGCCTCCGCCCAGGGCTACCGCGCGCAACCGGCACTCGGTAAGGTGCTGGCAGGATCGGGGCGACGTGTCGGCCGAAAATCGGCGAGAGCACGCAATGAGCGAGACGAACAGCGCGGCTTCATCGCCTAAATCGGGATCGTTGGCTGCCGCGTTCCGTCATCCGGTTTTTAGCACCAGAGGGCGCCCCTGCGGACAGCGGGCCGTATTGAGCGGACCCTTCACGGAAAAGTGCGGACCTTCGTGGTTGAGCGGCCTGACCTCGCTTTCGTCAAAGAACTTGCCGGTCTTGAGATCGGCGATGATGGCCTTGTCGCTCCAGCAATCCCACAAGCCGCACACCACATTGATGAATTCTTCTGCGATCTCGTAGCGCAGCTCGTGGTTTGGATGCGTGCGGCCGAAGTTGCCGCCGGCGGCGGACGCCGAGGTCGTGACCGCGTTCCAGGCCGCCCGGCCGCCGCTGATATGGTCCAGCGACGCGAAACCGCGCGCAACCGTGAAGGGATCGCTGTAAGTCGTCGACATCGTCGCGGCGAGACCGACATGTGTCGTCGTCATCGCCAGCGCCGAGAGCAGCGTCAGCGGCTCCAGGCGGCAGGTATAGGACGGGTGGTTGCGCAGATTGGCGGACAGACGGTCGCCCAGAAACAGGAAGTCGAACAGTCCCCGTTCGGCAATGGCAGCCACACGCTGTTGCACCTTGACGTCGAGAAAGGTCCGGTCGGCGCCCGGATAGCGCCAGCCGGCGGTGTGATTGCCGGTTCCGAGCAGAAAGACGCCAAAGTGAATCGACCATGGCATGACCGCACCTTCAAGAGGCAGGGATTAGAGCATATTCCGGAAATGCGGTCGCCGGTTTCCCAAGGAAAATGCGGCCAAAGCTATGAAACGAGAGCGTCGCAGTTCAGGACCGCTCGAATTCCGCCAACCACTCCTGCTCAAGCGCCCCGACAGCCGGAGGCTCGCCTGTCGGCGGCCCACTGCGGCTCCTGCCTCCGAAATCACCCATGCCGAGCTGCCGCGTCGCCATGCCGGGCTCTGCGCGGTGGCGGCAACAGCCAAGCCGCATTTTGCTGTATCGTCGCTGGTGGTGTCTGGAGCACCTCACTCCCGGGGCGGCATATTCGATGACCGTGACCGATTGGCTTTCGGCGCCTGTCCGCGCCGGCGCGAGTGATCGAAAACTACAAGCCGGGCAAACCCTGTTCCGCGCGGGCCAGAAAACCGTTGGGTTGTATGAAGTGGCCGAGGGTAAAGTGAGGCTGGTACGCGTCGATCGAAGCGGCAAAGAGGCCATTTTACAGCTGGCTTCCGCAGGCGACACGTTGGCGGAAGCCTCGCTGTTTTCGTCGACCTACCATTGTGACGCCATCGCAACGACCGAAGCGGTGGTTCGGCTCTATCCGAAGGCGATCCTTCTCAGCGAACTCGAGCGCGATCCGGAGCTCCTGAAAGCCTTCACCGCGATGCTCGCGCAGCAGGTGATGATGCTGCGCACCCGGCTGGAACGCCGCAACATTCATTCGGCTCGCGATCGAGTTCAGGCATTTTCTCACCATCAATGCAGAGAAGGACGGCCGCACGGTGTCGCTGCCGGGAACGCTCAAGGAACTCGCATCGGACCTCGGGCTCACGCACGAAGTACTGTACCGAACGCTTGCTCGCATGGAGGCCAATGGCGAGATCGTGCGCTTGCCGGGCCGCATCAAGCTTTCGCGCCTGACATGATCTCGTCAGTCGGGCCGGCCGTCTCAGAGCGTGCGCAACAACGCTTGGGCACGCTGGTAGATCAGCGCAGACGGTAGGCGGTGTGACACGCGACGCAAGTTGACGTAACGTCATGGAGCGCCGCACTGACCTTGCGCATCGAGTCGAACGTTCGCGTCACCGAGGCGTCTTGCAGGGCGATCACGAGCCGACTCGCGGCGTGATGCATGGCGGTGCCGTCCTGCTGCATCGGGGCCGGGAAGTACGGAGCCAGCTCGGCGGCGTGATGCGCCGTCAACGAACTCATCCCGAGCTGTGCTTCCACGATGCTGCTCGCCGCATCGAATTTGGCGTCCGCAATCTCCCCGATGACAGCATTAAGCGCTTTCAGATGATCGCGCATGTTGGCGAGCATTTCTTGCTGCATCGGCAGCGGCAGCGGTACAAGCTGGCGCAGGTCAAGTGCTGCCAACTCGTGCATGTGCAGCATGTGATCCATCTCCGGCATCGGCGTGGGCGGAGTGTCCTTGGGTTGAGCGCGGACGGTAACGGCCGCGGTTGCGGCCGCAACGATCACTATTGCCGCCGCTGCGATCACTGCTACGCGCGCTGACTTCATCACGACCTCTGCTACCGGGAAGCCGATATCGAGGGTCGAGCCCGTTGCATATGATCACGATCATACGAACAACAGAGTTTTCAGGCTATGAGACCGATAAACGGGGCGATAACAAGTAAAAGGATCATTCGCCATGAAAATGCGTACCAAGTTGATCGGTCTCGGCGCCGCCATCCTGGCGCTCGGCATCGGTACTTACGCCTTCAAGGCCCGTTCGGAAGAGGCGGGATTCGGACCTCCTTTCATGCATCGCGGCATGGGCGGCATGATGCATGGTGGCATGATGGGCGGCGGGATGATGGGCGGCGGCATGATGGGAATGGCGCACGATTCCGCAACCAGGGAGCAGCTGCGTGTGATCCATACCCTGTTCGTCAATCACGACCGCATCAAGCGCACGGTGACGAACCTTCCCAACGGCATTCGCACTGTCACCGAGTTCGGACGATCCGCCGATCGCGGCCCTGCTGAAAACTCACGTCGGCGACATGATGAAGCGCGTCGGCGCCGGGGACGATCCGGGACTTCCGATCGAGAGCGACGCGCTGCATTCCATCTTCCGCGACAAGGACAAAATTCGCACCAGCGTCGAGACCACCGCAAATGGTGTGGTTGTTATGCAAACCTCGGACGATCCGAAAGTGGTTGGCGAACTGCAGGACCACGCGGCGCAAGTGACCGACTTTGCCCGAGAAGGAATGGCCGCGCTCCACACCGCCATGATGAACAAATTCGGCGGCGGTATGCCCGGCCATATGATGGGCCCAGGAATGATGGGCGGGATGCACGCCCCCGGCGCACGCTAGCCGCGGCCGGCGGTCACACCGCTCAGGGCTGCATCAGGCGGAATTGACTGAGATCAATGCCGATCGATGACTTTCGGTCTTTTGCTGTTGCATCCGCCGCCGCGACCAATCCGATGGCGCGGCGGGAGTTCTGAGAGCGCAAGGACCGGGCAATGAACAAACATGAAAAACCGCTTGCGTTCCCATCACCAGCCTCTTCTGCGAACCTTGCCGCTCGCCACGGCGCACATCAGCAACGATCGGCCGAGGTGGTGCCATTGCATGGTGGCGCCGCCGCCCAACGGCTCGTGACGGATGTCGTCTGCGGCATGACGGTCGATGCCGAGACCACTCCCCATCGCACGACCTATCAAGGCCAGGATTATTTTTTCTGTTCGGCCGGCTGCCGGACCAAGTTCATCGGCGATCCGCAGCATTATCTTGGCGAGAAAGCCAAAGCGCACGAGCCGATGGCGCAAGAGTCGATGCCGCAAGAATCCATGGCGCAAGAATCCATGGCGCAAGAGCCAATGCCGGATGCCGCGATCTACACGTGCCCAATGCATCCCGAAGTGCGTCAGGTCGGGCCAGGCTCGTGCCCGATCTGCGGCATGGCACTCGAACCGGTCGTCGTCGCGGCCGAGACACCGCCCAATCCCGAACTGGTGGACATGACGCGCCGGTTCTGGATCGGACTGGTCCTCACCGTGCCGGTCGCGGCGTTGCAGATGGGCGGACATTTTGCAGGCTTCAACGCGTCGGTCGGACAAACCCTGTCCAACCTTGTCCAGCTCATCATGGGCGACCATTTCCCCGCGCTCCAAGACTGGATCAGGCCGAACATTTCGAACATCGTGCAGATGGCGCTGGGCACGCCGGTCGTGCTGTGGGCCGGCTGGCCGTTCTTCGTGCGCGGCGGGCGCTCATTTGTGGCGCGCAAGCTCAACATGTTCTCGCTCATCGCCGTCGGCACCGGCGTGGCATGGGTCTACAGCATCGTTGCGACGCTTGCGCCCGGTCTGTTCCCGGCGGCTTTTCGCGGCCATGAGGGGACCGTCGCGGTCTATTTCGAAGCGGCGGCGGGCATCACTGTTCTGGTCCTGCTCGGCCAGGTGCTGGAGCTGCGCGCGCGTGAGCGCACCTCCGGCGCAATCCGCGCATTGCTCGATCTCGCCCCCAAGACCGCCCGGCGGATCGCCGAGGACGGCAGCGAGGCGGAAGTGCCGCTCGATCGTGTCGGCGTCGGCGATCGCTTGCGTGTGCGGCCGGGTGAGAAAGTGCCGGTGGACGGCGCCGTCATCGATGGCCGCTCGCTGGTCGACGAGTCGATGGTCACGGGCGAGTCGATGCCGGTGACCAAGATCGCGGACACGAAGGTCATCGCCGGCACGCTCAATCAAAGCGGCAGCTTCGTGATGCGCGCCGAGAAAGTCGGCCGCGATACGCTGCTGGCGCAGATCGTGCAAATGGTGGCGGCTGCCCAGCGGTCGCGGGCGCCGATCCAGCGGCTCGCCGACCGGGTCTCGTCGTGGTTCGTTCCCACGGTCATCGCCGTCGCCCTGGTCACCTTCGCGGTGTGGTCCGTGTTTGGGCCGGAGCCGCGCTACGCGTTCGCGCTTGTCGCGGCGGTGAGCGTGCTCATTATTGCGTGTCCGTGCGCGCTCGGACTGGCCACGCCGATGTCGATCATGGTCGGCGTCGGACGCGGCGCGCGCGCTGGCGTGCTGGTCAAGAATGCCGAGGCGCTGGAACGGCTGGAGAGGGTCGATACGCTCGTTATCGACAAGACCGGCACGCTGACCGAGGGCCGACCGAAAGTCGTCGCCATTGTTCCGGCCGCGGGCTTCAGCGAGGCCGAAGTGCTGCGGCTTGCCGCCGCCGTCGAGCGCGACAGCGAGCATCCGCTTGCTGCCGCGATCGTCAGAGCCGCCGCTGAGCGCAACATCGCACCGGCGGACGTTCGCGACTTTACCGCTCCGACCGGGAAAGGCGTGATCGGCATGGTCGAAGGCCGCAAGGTCGCCCTCGGAACCGCGACCCTGCTCGCCGAACTCGGCATCGATGCCGCCGCGCTGCAAGGCGATGCCGATCGCCTGCGCCGTGACGGCGCCACGGTGGTCCTTCTGGCCGTCGACAAAAAGGCCGCGGGCCTTGTCGCCATTGCCGATCCAATCAAGGCGACCACGCCCGAGGCATTAAAGACGCTTGCCGCGGACGGCGTGCGCATTGTCATGCTCACCGGCGACAATCGCCTCACCGCCGAAGCTGTGGCGCGCCGGCTCGGCATCACCGAGGTCGAGGCCGAAATACTCCCGGACCGAAAGAGCGCCATCGTCGAGCGGCTGCGCCGCGAAGGCCGCACCGTCGCCATGGCGGGCGATGGCGTCAACGATGCGCCGGCGCTTGCCGCCGCCGAGGTCGGGATCGCCATGGGCACGGGCACGGATGTTGCCATCGAGAGCGCCGGCGTCACCCTGCTGAAGGGCGATCTGGTCGGCATTGTCAGGGCGCGCCGGCTGTCGCGGGCGACGATGCGCAATATCCGGCAAAACCTGCTGTTCGCATTCCTCTACAATGGCGCCGCCATTCCTATTGCCGCAGGCGTCCTCTATCCCGCGTTCGGCGTCCTGCTGTCGCCGGTGATCGGCGCCGGCGCCATGGCGATGTCATCGGTCAGCGTGATCAGCAATGCGCTGCGGTTGCGTTTCGCAAAGTTGGATTGAAGACTGCCTGCCGCCAGGGGCGGCAGGAGCCGCGGCAACGCTAACGCTGAATGCTCATGCTCGTGGCGGTGGCTGGCGATCACTGGTCGTCGGGCGTCCAGCGCCCTGACCAGCTCTGCCAAACAAGCCCGCCATCATCGTCGTCATCGGGTCGTTCGCGGCTGAACCGGTAGACGCTTTATCGCCGCGCGCAAACTTGACCAGTCCGACGATCAGCAAAGCGGCGATGATGAGCACCATCGGCCAGGGCAGCCGCGCCAGCCACGACAACCAGCCCGTCGACGACACGACGTCAATGACGACATGCTGCTGGCGAAGGTCCGGCAGCAACGAAGGATCGCCAAACGCCGGGGCCTGGGTGCGGAACGTGGCTTGCGGTTCGGCTTTATCCGCGGCCGGTACCTTGACGGCCTGCTTGAACTTGCCGTCGATCTGCGTTGTCGCAATCGTCACGCTGGCGACATTGCCGGCATCGAGCTGATCGAGGAAAGCGCTGTAGGAAATCGTAGCCGGCCCTTTGTTCATCTCCACGACGCCGAAGACGGCGAGCGCCACGACGATGACGCCGGCAATCCACACTGACGGGCTCAGATACCACACCCGCTTTGAGCGGTTTTCAGAGACCTGGGCCATTTCGTCCTCCGGGCGAATCCCTCCAGCGGTTTCCTTGTGGTCCGCGGTCTGGTCCGCAAACGACTTGAACATCGGAATCATCGCCAGCGTGGACCGCATGTCCATCTTGCCGCCGCGCGCCACCCTGACCAGGCCGGCCACAAAAGCGGCGGCGATGATAAGCAGCATCGGCTTGGCCAGCAGAAGCGCCGCGAGGCCGCCGACCACGGCCGACGTTCCCCACCAGTACGCCGAGGAAGAGGTGACGGCGATCGGGACATGCTGCTTGCGCAGCTCCGTCAGCAACGCAGGATCGCCGACATCGGGCATTCGGCTGTAGAAGCTGCGCGGAGCGGCTGCACCGTCGCCCTGCGCTGGGCCGAGGGGATGTCTGAGAGTGCCGGTGATCTGCGTGCCGGAGAACGTGATGCTTGCGATGTTGTTGCCGCCGAGCTGATTGAAAAAATCGCTGTAGCGGAGCGCCGCCGGTTTATTGTGATTTTGGATCAAAACAAGGCTGGCCAGTGCCGCCGCCAGCACGATAACGCCGGCGCCGAGCCACAGCAGCGGGCGCCGGTACGGCGGTGCCCGACGCGGCTGCGGCGCCTCAGTCATTACGGCTGACTCCTGAAGGTCAAATACATCAGCGCGAGGTAGACGCCGGGCATTGCCACCAGAACCAAGAGCTGCGCCAGCCCCGGCACCTGACAACTGGACGAAAAAAACGAGTAGGCCACGTAGATGTCGGCGATGGCGATAATCACGACGCCGATAAACCACGGCAGGAATGGATTTCGTCGCGCTAGGACGGCCATCGTTCACCTCCGGTCGCTTGTCGATTTTCAACGTGCTGATGGCGAAGTCGGTTTTATGTTCGTTTACACCGGCCGCCGTCGCCGGCATTGATGCAGGTCAAAACGGAAAGCTCAGCCAGCACCCCGCGCGCGCGACGTCACTCGACCCGGGACAAGGACGTTACAGCGCGCTTGATCTGGTCAAGAACGAGCGAAAAAACGGCGACTGCGGCAAAGATGGCGAGCAACAGCCGCCACGGCAGCGGTGCCACCAAAGTGCCGGACAGCGCCAGTGCGGCCACGATGCCGATATCCACGGCCGACGAGGCGAACACCCATTTGCTCGGCATCGACGACCAGATGTGGCGCCGCTCGCGCAGCACATAGATAAGGCCCTGCGAGCCAAACAGGACCGTGACGAAGGCGAATGTCTGCAGCGCCGATGGGCCAAGGCCGAGCTTGAACTTTGCGACCCACAGCATGGCCGTCGAGAAACCGAGCTTGCACGCGCCGAGCGCAATGGCCGCAGCGGTGATGTTGCGCATGCGCCATCGGCTCGGCAACGGCGACGGGCTGGCGCGGTCGGTGGTGAGCGACATGGCGAGAATATCGTTCGTCACCAGCATCAGAACCATCATGACCGGAGTCATGACCGCCTGGCCCGTCATGACGAAGCCGATCGCCAGGAACATCACAATCTCGATCTTCTTGGTCAGCATGTTGAAGGTGTAGGTCAGCAATCGGCGGAAGCCGATGCGGCCTTCACGGACAGCAAATACGATGCCCGCAAGCCCGGGCTCGATCAGCACCATCGCGCCGGCTGCCTTGGCGACATCGGTGGCGGAAGAAACCGCGATACCGGTTTGCGCCTGGCGCAGCGCCGGCGCGTCGTTGACGCCGTCACCGCACATGCCGACGACATGGCCAAGATGCTGCAGCGCCTGCACCAGCTTGAATTTGAGTTCGGGCAGCACCCGGGCATAGATGCCGCAATGCTCGATCGGGCCTTTGCCGGCCAGCATGTCCGGCGAACAAGCATCTCCATCGATGCCGACTGCGCGCGCCACTGCGGCCGCGGTTGTCGCGGAATCTCCGGTGACCATCACGGTCCGAACGCCAAGTTCGCGCAGCTCGGCGACCAGCTTTGCCGAATCCTCGCGCGGCGGGTCGCTGATGGCGATAAGGCCGGCAAGGCGAAGCGCCGCGCCCGGACCGAAGGCGACGGCGATGACGCGATGCCCTCGGCCGGCAAGACCGTCAACCAAAGATCGCGCGTCCTTGGGCAACTGCGCGATTTCCGAGATGATTTCGAAGGCGCCCTTGATGATGCGGCTTTGGACGCCGTCTCTATCGACAACAAATGCTTCGGCGGTCTTGGTCGCCGGATCGAAGGGAACGAAGCGGATAAGCCGCTCCGCTGGCGGCTGCGCCGTGGCTTTGGCCGCCGTCCACACGGCGGCGTCAATCGGGTCCTGATCGGCTTCCGAACTCGCGAGCGCCGCCAGCGCCAGCACGCGGGCACGGTCGAGACCGGACAGCGCGATGACCTCCACGACTTTCAATTCGTTCTGCGTCAGCGTGCCGGTCTTGTCAGCGCACAAAACGTCCATGCCGGCGGCTTCGTGGACCGCCGATAGCCGCGTCAACAGCACGCCGCGCCGCGCCAGCGTCTGAGCACCAAATGCAGCCGACAATGTGAACGTTGCCGGAAGCGCCGCCGGAATTGTGGCCAAAAGCACGGTAAGGCCGAGCGGGATGAGGTCGCCCGGCGGCACCGCCATGACGTAGGCGTAGACAACAATCCCGATCGCCACCGTCGCATTGACGACGGCGAGATTGCGCGTCGCCGCAAAGATCGCGGCCTGCTCGGTGCTGACCGAACGCGCCGTACGCACAAGCTCCGCCACACGACCGAAATAGGTATGTGATCCCGTCGCCGTGACTTCGGCGATTGCCTGACCGCGGCGAACCAGCGCCCCGGCGTAAACCGTATCGCCCTCCTTCGCGTCGACGGGAACGGACTCCCCGGTCAGCATGGATTGGTCGGCCATGATCGAGCCGGACGATATGCGGGCATCGGCGGCTACTATGGCGCCGAGCGGAAGCCTGATGGCGTCGCCGGGGACCAGTTCGGCGGCGGCGACCTTGACCCATTGGCCGTCGCGCCGGGCAATCGCCGTGGGCGCAAGGCGTTTCTTCAGCGCCGCCACCGCGGCGCCGGCCCGCCCCTCCTGAATGAAGCCCAAAGTGGCATTGAAAAGCAGCAGTCCGGCGACCACGGATCCTTCGACGTATTTGCCAAGCCCGATCTCGACCAGCATGGCAATTTCGAGCAGCCAAGCGATCGGCGACCAGAATTTCGCCAAGTAGGCGAGCCAGCGTAGCGGCTCGGCTTCGCTCACCGCATTTGGTCCGACCTCGCTGAGGCGCCGCCGCGCATCCTCGCTGGTGAGACCGGCCGGGCCAATGACCGCTGCCCCAGCTGCAGCAGGTTCGAGCAACGTTGCTCTGATCATCAGGGCCAGCCCGTTTTGGTCCGTCTACTTGATAAGGTAATGGCAGATGTCGAGAGCTGGATTATTGATTTGGCTCAATGCGGCACGGATTAGCATCGTATTCAAAATAACATTGAATTAATTCGTCCGCCGGAAGGTCCGAAGCCGTGATCAAGTTCAAATCCTCGGCGGCGCGTCGGACAGCCGTGGCACTGGCCATCCTGTTCACGCTTCCTACTCTCTGGTTCGCGCTGCGCTCCTACGCATCGTTCGAACTCCTACGCTCGGCCTATCAGGCGGGCGCACCGCGCACGAGCAGCATCCGCGGCTGGATGACGCTGAGCTATGTGGCTCGTACTTACCACGTCGACATCGCGGCTTTGATCAGGAGTCTTGATCTTCCGCCGGAAACCGACCCGAACAGCGATCTGCGCTCGGCCGCCGCGCAATCCAAAGCTTCCACCTTTGGCTATGTGGAACGCGTGCAACGCGCGGTCGCTGCGCTCTTGGGCAAAGGCGCCAACAACACCTCTTCCAGATCGTCGGGCTGGCTCGCGGCGTTCAGCGACGAAATGCTGTCGGCAATGCTGGTCTATGGCTACCCGATCCTGGCTTTGATTCAACTTTCCGGGGCGGTCGGCGCGCCGGTTCCCGACGGCATCGCCGGCGCGGTCGCCGGGTCCCTTGTCGCGCAAGGCCGAATGAATTTGATCGCCGCGAGTTTTGTTATCGTCATTGCCTCGGTTCTCGGCGACGTTGTCGGCTACGGCATCGGGCGCGCGATCAACCGCGACCTTCTGGAGCGGTACGGCCACTGGTTCGGTTATACCCCGGCGCGCAGCGATCGCGTGCAGGGCTTATTCACCCATTGGGGACTGCTCACGGTATTCATCACCCGCACCTTCGCTTCTTACCTCAGTTCAGCGGCGAACCTGCTGGCAGGAGTGAGCCGTTATCGCTTCTCGAGATTTGTGGCAATTGCCTCGCTGGGCCGCATGGTATGGACCGCAGCCTATCTCGGATTGGGTTACGTGATCGGCAGCGACTTCGAGGCGGCCACAGGATTTTTGGGCAATCTCAGCGGCTTTTTGTTGTCAGGAATGGCGCTTGTTATTTCGATATGGATCGCGACGGTTTCCAATCCCAGACGGCCGGCGTAACACGCTCTCGCCGGGATAGCTGTGCGTGAGAAGCGGCAACGGATCTCCGGAAGCCGGCCGGGGTGATCAAATCGCATATCTATCGGGGCGTTTCTCCGGACCAGCGTTGCAAGCTCGCCCTAGCCCTGTACTCCAACCTCTTAGCGCCTTGCTTCCGTGCAAGCACTATTGCTGCACGAAATGATTTCTCGGCTGTGACATTGCAGCCATCGGACGACAGAGCAATCAGCTCGCCCTTCAGTCGATGGAGTTCGGCGCAGTAAAAGCGTTCGCCGCCCGAATCGGCAAGAGCTATGCCTTCCTCGACCGCCTTCATCGAATTGGCGATGTTGCCGAGGTTAATGTGGGCTTGTGCTGTCAGGCCCAGCAGATAAGGCATGAAGTGCCGCGAGTGCGCCGCGTGCAATTCGGCGATCCCCTCCCTCAGCAAAGCAGCGCCGCGCTCGGGGCTGCCACTCTCTGCGGCGCACCATCCGATCATTCCGGTGCTCCATGCTTTTGGCATCACAAGGTCATGTTCATTCGCAAGCCGCCTGCTTGCTTCCGCACGCTCGGCGGCAAGCGCTATATCGCCGAGAATCTGAGCCGTGACCGAGGCGAAGTAATGCGCGAGCGCCAGCGAAAACGGATCCTTGAGCGCTCGCGCCATGGCAAGCGCCTCGTCGGCCATTGCGCGTGCGCGTTCGTCCTTGCCGACAAGTGCCAGCGACAGGGCGGTGAAATACCGCGCGCAGTTGGCGGCATCATGATTGCCGTAGCTTGATGCCATCGCCTGATGGACGCTGGCGTCGTAGAGAGCGAGTCCAGCTTCGGCGTGCGCGCGCACGTCCTTAAGCTTGCCCAATCCGAATGAAGTCGCCCACGACGCATGGTGCGCTTGCAGCTTGAGCCCGGCGTCGCCGGACTGCTCGGCGAGAGCCAGCAATCGCTCGCACAATCGCCAGGCTGCGTCGAGTTCACTGCGTCCCCAGCGAAATAGCCATTGGCCCCATAATGCCGGAAAAATATCGACACGCGCGGCCAGACGGTCGCAAAGCGACTCCGCCCTGGAATAGGCCTCCAGCACTTCAGTCGCGCCAAAGCCTCGCGTCGCCATGAAGGCAGCTCCAAGGGTGACCAGCAAGTCGACTTCGGTCTTCGTCCGCTGAACCTCGTCGGCGATGGTCGGGACGGCAGCGAGCGCCCGCTGCAGATGGCCGATGGCCTCGGCGTTGGCGCTGCGCCGCAAGGCCTTGGCCGCCGCCCGGTGATGGTAGGGAATTGCGCGTGCCGGCTCGTCCGCGCGCTCGAAGTGTTCTGCAACTTCAGCGGCAACGGAATCAAGCGTGCCGCGCCAGGCTGCCTCGAGACGGCGGCCAACGCGAGCATGGCAAAGCGCTCGGCGCGTACTAGGCAGGCGCTCGTACAGCAGTTCGCGATAAAGATCGTGCCGGAACGTATAGGATTCCGTGCGCGTGCCGTCCGGCCAGGCGACCGGCACAGCAGGCACGGTGGATACAGATTTGCCGATGAATGTGCCTTGGCGTGCCAAGCGCGCGCAGACCGCCTCGATTTCCTCGACCTCACGGTCGAGCGCGGCGGCGACGGCAGCAGTGGCAAATTCGCGGCCGATCACGCTTGCCGCCGTCAGCACTTCGCGGTCGCTATCGGCCAATTCGTCAATTTGCCGATCAATAAAGCGTCTTATGTCATGCGGGATTGACCCGATCGCGGCGAGCGCCGGAACGGCAGCGGGCCGCTGTGCAAGCTGGTGCACGATGCTGGTCATGAACAGTGGATTGCCGCCGGTCCGTTCAAGAAGCAGCGTCGCCATCCGGCGCAATTGTGCGGCGCCGCTGCCGCCGCCCAATCGCATCTCCAAATAACTTTCAAAGGCCTGCAGGCGAAGCGGATCGAGCGTGATTTCGCGACACGATCCGTGCAGCGCAAGTTCCGTCACAAGGCGGCCGAGACCCGCTTTCAAAATCGCAGCGTCGGCAGGCCGGAATGTCGCCAGCAGCAGCAGGCGCGCGGCCTCGGGGCGGCGCGCCACATGGCCGATCCAATCGAGCGTAGAGGCATCGCTCCAGTGAATGTCTTCGAGCCTCAGAACCAGCGGCGTTTCCGATGCGATCGCCTCGATCGCCTGGGTCAGCTCCCGCATCATGCGTTCGCGCGTCGGCCGTCCACGCGCCTCAAGCGCGCGGCGTTCCGACGCACTCCACAGCGATGGCATCTGCGCCAGCCAACTCGGCGCGTGGATCGCTAGAATTTCCTTCACCGGCCGCCCGTCTGAGCCGCCGGCGAGACGCGTCAGCGCTTCGATCAGCGGCAGGTAGGACTCGCCAGCCCCGTGATGATCGAGGCACTGGCCGAACGCAATCTTGACTGCGTACGAGTCCTGCAGCTGCGCGAGAAACGCATCTGCGAGCGTGCTCTTGCCGATGCCGGGTTCACCAGTCACGAAGATCACTTGACGACGACCTGTGCGCGCCTCGTCGAAACTGCGCGCAAGCTCTCCGAGCTCGGCAGCTCGTCCGACCAGCCGTAAGGATTCGAGCGCGACCGCCGGCGGCGGGCTGGCGCTTCGGTCAACGATTGCTTCCACAGGCATCATGAGCCGGTAGCCGCGGCGGTGCCGGGTCTCGATGATGTGCGGCCGCCGCGCGTCGTCGCCGAGTGCGCCGCGAAGCTCCTGGACGCACGATGTCAGCGCGTCGTCCCCGACCGCCATCCCGCCCCAGACGCGGTCCAGAAGCTCCTGTTTGATCACGACCTGCGGCGCCCGCTCACTCAACGCCTGCAACACGGAAGCCGCCCGCGGCGTGAGCTTCACTTCGCTGCCACTACGCCAGAGCTGTCCGCTTCGCGCATCGAAGCGAAACGGACCGAACGCGAATTGCCCCTCCGCGGCCATGGCTCCAGCTCACCTCCGACAATTCCCGGAAATTTCCCGGAACTCCGCCAGTACTTCGAGCGACCATCGCGCAAGGTTTGTCGCACGCGTCCGCCCCGGCGGCAATCCGCGGCAAGGAGAGCCAGATGAATATCAATCTTCGCAATGCCTTAGCCGGTGTCGCGCTGCTCGCGGCAGCACAGCCGGTGAAGGCCGATGTGATCATCGACTGGAACGTGAAGACAATGGATTTCATCGTCAGCCATAAAATGCCGCCGCCGCCGGCGGAGCGCATCATCGCCATGACGCATCTGGCCATGTTCGATGCGGTCAACTCGATCGAGCGCAAGTACCGGCCGTATTTGGTCGAGCTGCCGGCCGCACCGACCACGTCCAAGGAAGCTGCCGCAGCGGCAGCAGCCGCCACCGTGCTCGGGGCCGCTGACCCCAAATCGGAGTCCGACGTAAGGACTGCGTTGACCGCCTACCTTGCCAAGATTCCCGACAGCGCCGCTAAGGCTGAAGGCATCAAACTTGGTGAAATGGTCGCCGCCAAAATCCTGGAGATGCGAGCAAACGACGGCGCCAAGGGCCCTGACACCTATCGTCCGCGCACCGCCCCCGGAGTCTACGTACCGACCGCAGCCACAGTGGTGCCGCAATGGCCGGGCGTCAAACCATTCGCGTTGAGCACCGCGGCGCAATTCCGGCCGGCGCCGCCGCCCGCGCTTACGAGCCCTGAATGGGCCGCGAACTACAATGAAATGAAAGAATTTGGTGCCCGCAACAGCACCAAGCGTTCGGCGCAACAAACAGAGGTGGCAAGGTTCTGGCTGGCGGCCGATGGCCGGGTGTTCTATCCGCTCGTGCAACAGATTGCCGGCGCGAAGGAATTCGACGTTGTCGATTGCGCCCGCTTGTTTGCTCTGGTCGCCATGGCGCGCGCCAATTCGCTGATCGCGGTGTTTGACGCCAAGTATCATTACGAATTCTGGCGACCTGTCACCGCGATCCGCAATGGTGATATCGACGGCAACCCTGCAACCGAACGCGACGCCGCGTGGCAGCCGTTGGCCCCGACGCCGATGCACCCCGAATATCCGTGCGCTCATTGCATCGAAGCCGCCGGCATGGCCGGCGTTATTGAGACGCTGCTCGGCTCGGCGGAGATTCCGCAAGTGTCGATGACAAGCCCGACCGCGTCCGGCGTCACTCACCGCTGGACCGACGTCCGCGCCTTCGTCGATGAAGTCGCCGAAGCGCGCATCTGGGCCGGCTTCCACTGGCGCTTCTCAACTCGCGTCGGCCGCGACATGGGCTACAAGATCGGCCACTACGTCGCGACCAATTTCATGCAGCCCGTCACAGTCGCGAAGCACTGAACAAAGGCGCGCCAGCCCGATAGAAGGCATCTCGCCGCCGCTCCCCAGGACCAAAGCCATGCTGGACCCCGCGGCGCGTTTCGTTGGCGACATTCCGCTAAACTACGACCTAAAGCTTGGTCCGCATCTCTTCTCTGATTATGCGGTGGACTTGGCGCAACGGGTTTCAGCCGGCAAGCCGCGATGCGTCCTCGAAATCGCCGCAGGGACCGGAATTGTCACCCGCCAATTGCGCAATGCCTTGCCGCAATCGACCCGCTTGGTGGCGACCGACCTCAACTCGCCCATGCTGGCGATCGCGCAAGAAAAATTTGGCCGCACCGAGGGAGTCAAATTTGAAATAGCAAACGCCACGGCCTTGCCGTTTGCCGACGGCACTTTCGATGCTGTGGTCTGCCAGTTCGGGATCATGTTCGTCCCCGACAAGGACAAGGCGCATCGCGAGGCGTTTCGCGTGCTGGCGCCCGGTGGGCGCTATCATTTCAGCGTCTGGGATTCATTCAACTTCAATCCGTTCGCACGCATTACCCATGAGACAGTCGCCGGATTTTTCGTGCAGGCGCCTCCGGATTTCTTCGCTGTCCCGTTTGGCTACCACCGGATCAATTCGATCAAGGCATCGCTGTTTGGAGCGGGTTTCGACGCCCTGTCAGTGCACGTTTTGAGGATCGACAAGGCAATTTCTCAAGCGAAGCATTTCGCTCATGGCCTGATTTGTGGAAATCCGATCATCGAAGAAATTGAAGTGCGCGGCACCGCCGGGCCAGGCGAGATCGTCGATGCGGTGGCGGCAGCGCTGCAGCGCGAATTCGGGGCCGATCCCGGACGCATGCCGCTACAAGCGCTCATCTTCGACGCGCAGAGAGGGAGGCTGAAATGAAACTTGATCGCCGTCACTTCCCGCTTTTCGCATTCATGGGCCGAGCCGCAGTTGCAGCAGATTTACTTGGCGTCGGGCATCGAGCCTTTTACCGACACGTCCACGAAATTCGCCACGCAGTGGCTTAAGAGTGAAATTGTCCGTTGGAAGCCCATTGTAAAACAGATTGGATTCAAGCTCGGTTGAACCCCGCCCGACACGGAACGGCGGTTCATATCCCCTTCCGATCAGCCGGTTTAAATCACGCGTCCGGTCTCAGATGCAGAACCCGGCATCCGGCGAACGTCGCATCAGCCGTCGAGGCTGGCAGCCTGGTTCACGCGCCCAGACTATTCCTCCTTATACCCGTATCCCGGCACGTTGCCGCTCGCGCCGTAATATTTGTACGGCAGGAATTTGCCCGACATGGTGATTTTCACCCGGTCGCCTTTGGGGTCGGGCTGGCGCTCCAGCGCCAGGTCGAAGTCGATCGCCGACATGATTCCGTCGCCGAATTCCTCCTCGATCAGCGCCTTGAGCGCCGGACCGTTGACCATCACCAACTCGTAGAAGCGGTAGATCAGCGGATCGGTCGGCGGCATCGCTGTGCCGCGGTAGGGCGTCTCGTTGAGCAAAGCCTGTTCGGTCTTGTCGAGGCCAAACAATTCGGCGGCCTTGGCGACCTGCGGCTTGGTCAGCTTCATCTGGCCGAGCACCGCGCCGACGATCAGCATCGGCGACATGCCGCCGATCTCGCCGCAGATATGCTTCCAGCTCCAGCCGTTTTCGCGCTTGATACCGAGCATTTTTTCGGTGAGTTCGGCGCGGGTCCTGGCCGATGGCGGCTTTACCGAGTCCATGGACGCCCTCCTGGGTTTGGCGACGGCTTCTGCCTAATTTTGAAGCAATAGCCGTGCCAATTGCAGGACAGGGCGGCGGTTACGGCCCGACGTTGATGCGGCCGACGTTGAAGCTGCCATCCGGCTGCTTGAGCGCCGCAATAACCCTGAACTTGGCGCCGGGTTTGATATCGCCGACGCCGCCGATCACGTATTTCACGATCGGGGTGCCCGGCGGCACGACGATCTTCTGCTCGCCGCCCTTGTATTTGACGGTGATCACCGGACCGCTCACACCGGTCACGGTCGCGCCGACGGTACCGTTGGTCATGGTCGAGCCGGGCTGCGTCCACGGCTTGAAGCCTTCGCCGGTGCCGCGCATCGATTCGGCAAAGATGTGCACTTCGACCGCCTTCTGCGTGCCGTCGGGCTGCGGCATCGCTCCGCTGCCGATGTAGTCGCCGTCCTTGATGTCGGCGAGCGTCGCCTTCTCCACCCGCACGACCATGACCTTATCAGCAAGGTTAAGCTTGAGTGCGGCGCCCTTGGCGGACTTGGCCAGCAGCGTATGGCCGTCGACCTTTTCAATGACGCCGGCGAGGCGCTCGGGTTTCGGCGCCTGCGCCAGCGCCGACGCCGCGGCCAGGCTCGCGAACAAGGCGAGCCCGGCCATTCCATATTTCATTTTCATGTCATGCTCCTGACCGCCCGGCGCAACGTCCGTGGCCACTCAAACCGCCAACAAGTCCATGCTGTTTATCGCCAGACGCCGTAGTCGCCGAAGGCAAGGTTCGGCGCCTGCAACGTTCCGTCGGGCTGCTTCTTCGCGGCAAAGATAAAGATCTTCTGTCCGGGCTTAAGAGCGGCGGCGGTTGCCTTGCGGCTGTTCACGATCACACAGTCCGACGGCACGATAATCTTCTTCTCGCCGCCCGCATATTTCACAGTCAGCGTTTTGCCGTCGACGCTCGACACTTCGTTGGCCACGGTCGCATTGGTCATCGTGCTGTTGGGCGAATAATCCCAGGGATGGAATCCCTCGCCCGGATGCACGCCCGGCGGAAAAATATAGATCGCCACGGCCTTCTGGCTGCCGTCCGGCTGCGGCATGGCGGTTATCGCAATGTAGGAGCTTTCCTTGATATCGGCGAGCGATGCCTTGACGATTTCGTTCACCGGGGCATTCGGCGCGAGCTGCACTTTCATCATGGTGCCGTCGCGACCCTTCACATCGAGCATCGAGCCGTTGACACTCTCGATGGTGGCGCGCACGCGCACGATGCCGGGCTGCTGCGCCACGGCCGACGTGGCCACCATCGCGGCGGCCGCCGCCAAAGCAAACTTCAGTCGCGAAATCCTCATCTCAACCTCCCAAAGCCGATGTTTTACGCGCAGGGTGCGCAGGTTTTTTAACCCCGGAGCCGCCTACGATATTCCGCTCTCCCGGTTTGTGGAAGCGGCGAGATCGGCTTCGACCAGCGCCCGCAGTTCGTCGGTCACCTGCGGCTTTTTCCCGAACCACAATGCGAAGCCGCGCACCGCCTGATACAGCAGCATGCCGAGGCCGTCAGCGGCGCGCAGTCCACGGGCCCTGGCTGCCGTGAGAAGCGGAGTAAGGAGCGGAACATAGACAAGGTCGGCGACAAGCGCGTGACCGGGCAGCCGCCCGATGTCGAGCACAAGGCCGCCTTGATGTTCCATGCCGAGCGTTGTCGCATTCACCACAAGCCCGGCATCGGCCAGCCGCGCGTTGCGCTCGTCCCACGGAACCGGACGCACGCTTTCGCCAAAGCGCCGGCGCAACGCCTCGGCGCGATCCGCCGTGCGGTTGACGACCATGATGCGGCCGACGCCGCGCAGCACGAGGCCGTAGACGACCGCGCGCGCCGCGCCGCCGGCGCCGAGCACGACGGCAGTCCGCAAGTCCCGGTCCCAGTGCGGCACGCAGGCGTCGAGATTGTCCAGGAAACCTTCGACGTCGGTGTTGGTGGAACGCAAGCTGCCGCCGTCGAGCCAAAGGGTGTTGGCGGCGCCCACCGCCACGGCGCGATCGTCCGGCTGCGACAGCTCAAGCGCCGCCTCCTTGTGCGGCAGCGTGACGTTGGCGCCGGCATAACCGCGCGCGGCGAGATTTTTCACGAACGCAGCGAACTCGTCGGGCGGCACCGCTTCGCGCCGGTATTCGCCCGCAATGCCGTAGAGCTTGAGCCAGTAATTATGAATGAGCGGCGAGCGCGAATGTCCGACCGGCCAGCCGATAATGCAGGCCGAGCGCGCCGCTCTTGTCACGCCTCATCCACCACGGCATTGCGAAGCAGGCCGATGTCCGGACACTCGACCTCGATGGTGTCGCCCGGCTTGAGCCATACCGGCGGATCGGACTTCACCTTCTTGATCGGTGTCCCGGTGCAGATGACGTCACCCGCCTTCAGCGTCATGAAGGTCGTCGTGTAGGAAATGATGTCGGCGAACGAGAAGATCATGCTCGCGGTGGTATCGTCCTGGATCACCTCGCCATTCTTGCGCGTGACCAGGTGCAGCGGCTTGGTCAGGTCGAACTCGGTCTGGATCCACGGGCCGATGCCGCCGGTGGCGTCGAAATTCTTGCCCTGGGTGACGTTGAATTGGCCGTGTCGCGTCCAGTCACGGATGGTGCCCTCGTTGGCCAGCGTGATGCCGGCCACGACCTCCAGCGCCCCCTCCTTGGGAACATGCTTGCACTCTCGGCCGATCACGATGGCGATCTCGCCCTCGTAATCGAGCTGCTCGGAGATCTTCGGCCGCACCAGATGCTGTCCCGAGCCGACCATGGAGTTCGGCGCGCGGTAGAACATGCTCGGATATTTGGGGTTATTGGTAACGTTGTAGTCGGCACCGCGATTGGCGTAGTTGATGCCGATGCAGAGGATTTTTTCCGGCGCCAAGAGCGGCGGCAGCAGCTCGACCGCGCTGAGCGGCACGTCCGGCCGCACGCCGTTGGCAGCGGCCTTGGCCTCGCCAAGCGCCTGCGCGCGAAACACTTCGAGCAGCGTCGAAAACCGGCTCAGCCGGCCACGCAAATCGACGATGCCGTCGCCCACCACCGCGCCGAAGCTCGGCCGGCCGCGCATATTGTAGCTTGCAAGGCGCATGTCGCGTCTCCCGGACAATCCATGCGATGTGTTAAAAGTCATCGCGTTGAGCGTCAATCTCCCTCGGGGCGTAATGAAAACCCTCTTTATCGACTGCAATGATCAGCTCGCCTCCGCCTGGAAGCGGGTGCTGCGGCCCGGCGATCCGCCAATCGACGTCAATCGCCGGCCTCCGACGGCCGCCGAGCTGCCGCAGCTGCTCGCTGGCTATGACATCTGCATCGACGATCACTCCTATCTGCCGACCGAGCGCGTCGAGCTATGCAAATCGCTCAAGCACGTGGTGTTTCTCGGCACCGGCGCGTCGAGCTATATGGACGTCGGCGAACTGAAGGCGCGGGGCGTCACCGTCCATACCATAAAGGGCTATGGCGATACCGCCGTGGCCGAACACACCATTGCGCTGATGCTCGCGGCGAGCCGCGACATCGCCCACATGGACCGGCTAATCCGCGCCGGCACCTGGTCGACCCGCGAGGGCGTCCAGCTTGCCGGCAAGACACTTGGCATCATCGGGCTGGGCGGCATCGGCCGCGAGGTCATGCGGCTGGGCCGCGGCCTCGGTATGGAGGTGATCGCCTGGAACCGCACCAGGCACCCGGACGACCCTTGGGTGGAGATGAACGAGCTTCTGTCACGCGCCCACGTCATTACCCTGCATCTCGCGCTCAACGACGAAACGCGCGGCTTTTTCGGCGCGGCGCAGCTGGCGCGCACCAAGCCGGGCGTGATCCTGGTCAATACCGCGCGCGCCGCCCTGGTCGACGACACGACTTTGCTGTCGGGGCTGCGCAGCGGCCGCATCGGTCATGCCGGTCTCGACGTGTTTCACACCGAGCCGCTGCGCAAGGACCACCCGCTGACCAGTCTGCCCAACGTGACGCTGACGGCCCACGCCGCCTTCCGGACACTCGAAGCCTCACAGATTCTGCTGCGCCGCGCCATCGACATCGTCCGCGATATCGTCGATCCGCCCGGTAGTCCGCGGCGCGGCGAGCGCTAGCGGTCCCGTGGCGTCCGCCCCGCCTAAATGCTAAAAGTCGCGCCATGAGCGAGCGTTTTCGCGACATCACCTTGCGCGTCAACCGCGAGGACGTGAACGAGCGCGTCGAGACGCGCAAGACGCTGGTCGATTTCCTGCGCGACGACCTCGCCCTCACCGGCAGTCACGTCGGTTGCGAACATGGCGTGTGCGGCGCCTGCACCGTGCTGGTCGACGGCGCGGTGGTGCGCGGCTGCCTCCTGCTCGCGGTGCAATGCGACGGCGCCGAGGTCGAGACCATCGAGGGACTGTCCGATTCCGGCGCCATCGCTGACCTGCAGGACGCCTTCCGGCGGCGCAACGCCCTGCAATGCGGTTTCTGCACCCCCGGCATGCTGATCGGCGCCCACGATCTGGTCGGCCGCGGCGGCGTGCCCAGCCGGCAAAAAATCCGCGATCACATCTCGGGTAACTACTGCCGCTGCACCGGCTATCAGGCTATTGTGGATGCAATCGAATCCGTCGCCCAAGCCCGGGCGGGAAAGGAAGTTTAAGTCATGAACGAGCACGTCAATACGATGTCGCTGTCGGAGCGCGCCGACGAAATCGAAGAAAAAATGATGCACGATCTCGCCGAGCGCATCGCCACCAAATCGGTGCTGTTCGGCATGGCCGACGGCAAGGTCGAAATGATGAACGGCTTCGAGTTCAAGAAAAACAACCCAGACAAGTATTTTCTGATGGGCGCCGACCCGCGGCTGCCGAAAATGCCCGCGAAGCCGACGCTGATCGACTTTTTCAACAACCGCTTCGCCTCGCTCAACCATCTGCTGCAAAGCGCGTCGCTGGCGCTGAAAAACGGCCACAACGAAAAGATCGTGCTGGCCTGTCTGCTGCATGACATCGGCGTCGCGAGCTTCATCCGCTGCGACCACGGCTATTGGGGCGCGCAGATGATCGAGCCCTACGTCGACGAGGAAGTCAGCTGGGCGGTGCGCATGCATCAGGCGCTGCGCTTCTTCCCCGACAGCTCGGTCGGCTACGAATATCCGCAGATGTACATCAACAATTTCGGCGCCGACTATAAGCCCGAGCCGTATATCGTGCGCGACTACGAGCAGGCGAAGAACCACAAATGGTACATGAGCGCGCGGCTCATCTGCGTCAACGACATCTACTCGTTCGATCCCAACGCCAAGGTCAATCTCGACGACTTCGTCGACATCATCGGGCGCAATTTCCGCCAGCCCGAGGAAGGCCTCGGCTTCGACAATTCGCCGTCGGCGCACATGTGGCGCACGCTGATGTGGCCGACCCGGTTTCTGTGAGGTTGTCATTCCGGGGCGCGGGCCTTAGCCCGCGCCCCCGGAATCCATAACCACGGGCAGCGAATATGGATTCCGGGCTCCTCGCTGCGCTCGGCCCCGGAATGACGGGGCCATGAAGCTCTCTCCCGACCAGCCCTCCGGCCTCACCGCGCTTGACCGGCCGAACTCCTATATCGGCCGCTCGGTGCCGCGGCCTAATTTGGCGCGGCTGACCGCTGGGCGCGGCCAATATGTCAGCGACGTGGTGCTGCCGCGCATGGTGCATGTGGCGTTCGTACGCTCGCCGCATGCCCACGCGCGCATCAACAGCATCGAGACGGCGGCGGCGAAGAAGGCGCCGGGCGTGGTTGCGGTCGTTACCGGCGCCGGGCTCGCGGAGGTGATTACGCCGTGGGTCGGCGTGCTCACGCATCTCAAGGGCATCAAATCGGCGCCGCAGCACGCCATCGCGGTCGAGCGCGCCTGCTGGCAGGGCGAGGCGGTGTGCGCAGTGGTCGCGCGCACGCGGGCGCAGGCCGAAGACGCCTGCGCGCTAGTCGATGTCGACTATGAGGTTCTGCCCGCCGTTACCGATGCCGAAACCGCGCTCGATGCGGCAACGCCGGTGATCCATCCCGCGCTCGGCGACAATCTCACTTTCGAGCGCACGCTCATCGCCGGCGATCCGGACCAGGGATTTGCCGAGGCCGACGAGACGGTCGACACCACGTTCGTGTTCGGCCGCCATACCGGCGTCACTAACGAGCCGCGCGCCATCGTCGCCGACTGGAATCCCGGCGAAGAGCGCCTGACCGTGTATCAGGGCACGCAGGCGCCGCACATGACGCAGAACCTGTTTGCCAAGCATCTTAATCTGGAAGAGCACCAGGTGCGGGTGCTGACCAAGGATGTCGGCGGCTCGTTCGGCATCAAGGTGCACGTCTATGCCGACGAGATGGCGGCGGTGGCGCTGGCGAAACTGCTCAAGCGCCCGGTCAAGTTCGTCGCCGACCGCTTCGAGAGTTTCTCGACGGACATTCACGCCCGCGATCACCGTATCAAGGCGAAGATCGGCGTCAAACGCGACGGCACGATTACCGCGTTCGAGATCGACGACCTCACCGGCATCGGGCCTTATTCGGTCTATCCGCGCACCAGCGGCATCGAGGCCAACCAGGTCGTCAATCTGGTCGGCGGCCCCTATACCTGCCCGAACTACCGCGCCCGCGCCCGTGTGGTGTTCCAGAACAAAAATGTGATGTGCCAGTACCGCGCGGTCGGCCACCCGATCGCGACCGCGGTCACCGAAGGCCTGGTCGAACTTGCCGCGGCCAAGATCGGCATGGACCCGGCGGAGCTGCGGCGGCGCAATCTGTTTGCCGACGACAAATATCCGGCGACCAGCGCCGCCGGCCTCAAATTCGAAAAGCTGTCGCATCACGCCTCGCTCGACAAGATTCTGGCGATGATGGACTACACAAAGCTGCGCGCCGAGCAGGCGCGCTTGCGCGAGCGCGGCGTCCACCGCGGCATCGGCTTTGCCTCCTTCATCGAGGTGACCAATCCGTCGGCGGCGTTCTACGGCGTCGGCGGCGCGCGCATTTCCTCGCAGGACGGCGCGACGCTTAAGCTCGACGCCACCGGCGCGGTGTTCGTGCATTCCGGCGTTACCGAACAGGGCCAGGGCGCCGAGTTCGTGCTGGCGCAATGCGTCGCAAGCTCGTTCGGCGTGCCGATCGAACGGGTGCGTGTCATCACCGGCGACACCGACAACACCCCCTATGGCGGCGGCACCTGGGCGTCGCGCGCCGCCGGCATCGGCGGCGAAGCCGCCTGGCAGGCCGGCAAGGCATTGCGCGCCAACGTGCTCGCCGCAGCGGCCTCGATCCTGCAGGCGGACCCAAAGGCGCTCGATATCCGAGGTGGCGTCGTGGTCGACGCAAACAGTGGACGCGAACGCATGGGCCTCGATGAGGTGGCGCGCGTCGTCTATTTCCGCCCCGACACTCTGCCGCCCGGCTTTCAGGCCGAGTTCGTGGTGACGCGCCATTACGTGCCACGCGCCTGGCCGTTCGCTTTCACCAACGGCGTGCAGGCGTCGTATCTGGACGTCGACATCCGGACCGGCGAGGTCAAACTGCTGCGTCACTGGTGCGTGGAGGATTGCGGCACGGTGATCAATCCACAGCTCGTCGACGAACAGATCAGGGGCGGCATCGTGCAGGGCATCGGCGCGGCGTTGTTCGAGCACTGCCTCTATGACGAGGCCGGCCAGCTGCTCAACGCCAATTTGATGGATTATCTGGTGCCGATGGCCACCGAAATTCCTGACATCGACATCGGCCACGTGGTCACACCGACCGCGGATTCCGAGCTCGGCGCCAAGGGCGCGGGCGAAGCCGGCACCGCCGGCGCGCCGGCTTGTGTGATGAACGCCGTCAACGACGCGCTGCGCCCACTCGGAGCGGCGCCGATCACCACGATGCCGATTACGCCGGAACGGGTGTTAAGCGCGCTGCCGGGCCTCTAAAGTCCCCGCATTGATGCAGAGGCATACGCCGGTATGCTACGCCGATGACCGAATGTTGCGCGCCTCCACCGCTGATTCTGCCGCCGCGAACCGACCGGCTCCCGCTCATACGCGAAGCCTTTCGGCTCGAATGGCTGACCATCGGATGGATGACCGTTGAAGCCGTAGTTTCTATTGCGGCCGGCTTGGCCGCTGGCAGCCTTGTGCTGATCGCCTTTGGCCTCGATAGCGTGATCGAATTGGCATCGGCCGGCGTGCTCATGTGGCGATTATCCGTCGAGCTACGCCACGGGCAGGTGTTTTCTGAGCGTGCCGAGCGCACGGCGAGCCGCATCGGCGGTGCACTGCTGTTCGCCTTGGCGATTTATGTAACCGCAGCAGCCGCGTGGCAGCTGTGGCAAGGCAGGGGCGAAGAATTTTCATGGCCGGGATTTATCGTCGCCCTGATCGCCATCCCCGCAATGCGCTATCTGGCGCGGCGCAAGATCGATATCGCCGAGAAGATCGGAAGCCGCGCCCTTCGCGCCGACGCTATGGAAGCCGTGACGTGCGGGTGGTTATCGCTTGTGGTTGTCGTCAGTCTCGCCGTCCAATGGCTCACCGGCGCATGGTGGGCTGATGGTGTTGGGTCGCTGGCAATCGTCTGGTTCCTGGTCAAGGAAGGCCGCGAGGCATGGTCTGGCGATGAATGCGGTTGCTGCGAATGACGATCGGAGCGGTGCCGATCGCGCCGGAGCGCGTGCCGGGGGCGGTGCGGCGTTTATGAGTTTGTCATGCTCCGCAAAGGCGGAGCATCCAATAAACACCGATCTCAGGGTAAGATAAGTACGTCCGCGATTACTGATCGTCCGCCTTCGCGGACGATGACATTCATGCAAGCCGTGGAAACAACTTCATCGCATTCTCGCGCGCGATCATTTTTCGAACGTCCGGCGCGAGAAAACCGCGCACATTGAAATCCTTCACCTCCTCGGCAACGACCCGCTCGTTGCAGAACGGCCAGTCGCTGCCGAACAGGATGCGCTCCTTGGCGGCAATGCGCGACAGCGTGCCCATGGCTTCGATGCCGGAGGCGAGCGCGTTGTCGTACCAGAATGTCTTGAAGGCCGCGAAAATCTCTTCGCGCGTGCGCTGCTGAAGCCGCTTGTCGATGATCGGCGCCACCGACAGCCGCCAGGCGAGGAAGGGCAGCGTGCCGCCGGCATGCGACAGGATGAATCGGATATTTCGAAAGCGCTCCAGCGCACCGGTGAACACGAGATTGACGGCGGCGCGCGTCGTGTCGAACGGGTATTCGATCATGAAGCCCGGCCATTGCAGGTCGAGCGCGCGGCTCGACGGATGCAACCCCGGATGAATGTGGACCACGGCCTTGGCGCCATCGAGATACTCCAGCAACGGATCGAACGCGGCGTCGCCGAGGAATTTTTCGCCGTAGCTGGCGAACAGCGAGATGCCGTCGAAGCGCAACGTTTCAAGGCAGTAGCGCGCCTCCGCGATGGCGGTGTCGATGTCGTGCATCGGCAGCAGCCCGAAACAACCAAATCGCTGCGGGTGCTTGGCGATCAGCCCGGCCGCATAATCGTTGCAGCGCCGCGCGAACGCGGCGGCCTGCTCTTCCGGCATGAAGGCGACGCCGGGCTGCGCGATCGAGGTGATCGCCAGCGCGATGCCGTGCCCATCCATCAGATCGAGCGCGAGCTGGGGCGACCAGTCCGGATAACGGCCGATCGCCGGCCCCCTGCCCGCCTCGTACACCGCATCGCTATAGAACTGTGGGATCAGGTGAAAATGCACGTCGATCATGCCGGCTGCCATGCTGTCTCCCTCTCACGGCCTCTCCCCGCGTGACGGCGAGAGGTGTAGATACACTACGCCTGGAGGAGACGCCCCAAAATGCCCCACTGGAAAGACCGGCCCGTCATCATCGTCGGCGGCGGCATCGGCGGCTTGAGCGCGGCGCTGGCGCTCCATCGCAAGGGCATCCCGTCGCAGGTCGTGGAGCAGGCGCCCGAGTTCAAGGAGATCGGCGCCGGCATTCAGCTTGGACCCAATGTGTTCCGGATGTTCGAGGTGCTTGGGCTGACGGCGGCGATCAACGCGCTCGCGGTATTTCCCAACAACCTGATCATGCTGGACTCGATCAGCGGCGAGGAAGTCACGCGCATTCCGCTCGGCGACGCCTTCCGCCAGAAATTCGCCCACCCCTACGCACTCGTCCATCGCGCCGACCTGCACACGGTGCTGCTCGCGGCCTGCCAGAAATCCCCGCTCATCCGCCTCGATGCCGCGCAGAAGATCGTCTCGGTCGATGAAACCGCGGACGGCATCGTCGCCCGCGCCGAGAGCGGCAAGGACTATCGCGGCGCGGCGCTGATCGGCGCCGATGGGCTATGGTCGACGATCCGGCAGATGGTGGTCGGCGACGGCAAGCCGAACGTCGCCGGCCACATCACCTACCGCGCCGTGCTGCCGACGTCGGAAATGCCGGAGCGATGGCGCTGGCGCGACATGGTGCTGTGGGCCGGCGAGAAGGTGCATCTGGTGCATTACCCGCTGCGCAGCGGCGAATTGTTCAACCTCGTCGCGGTGTTTCACTCCAACCGCTACGAGGAGGGCTGGGACAGCTACGGCGACCCGACCGAACTGCACGAACGCTTCGCCAAGACCTGCGAACCGGTGCACACGCTCCTCAACAAGATTGAGAGCTGGCGCATGTGGGTGCTGTGCGATCGGCCGCCGATCAAGGAGTGGAGCAAGGGCCGCATCACGCTCCTGGGCGACGCCGCGCACCCGATGCTGCAATACCTGGCGCAGGGCGCCGGCATGTCGATCGAGGACGCGGTATGCCTCGCCGACTGCGTGGCGGCGGCGGGTGGCGACTATGCGGCGGCGTTCCGTACCTATCAGCAGGCGCGTTATTTGCGCACCGGCCGCGTGCAGATCATGGCGCGCGTCTATGGCGATTTCTATCACGCCTCGGGCGTCGCCAGGGAACTGCGCAACATGATGCTGTCGTCGCGCACCGCGGACGACGCCATGGCCGGCATGGCATGGCTCTATGGCGAGCAGAAAGAGCTGACGAGCGGCGCGGCGGCGTGAACGCGGCGAGAAGTTTGCTAGTATTGTCCCGGTTGGCGGGATCGGGAGCGGGGACATGATTGTCGGGATTGTGGGTCTTGGCCGGATGGGCGGCGCGATGTCGGCGCGGCTGCGCGAGCAGGGCTTTGAGATCGTCGGCTGGGACCAGAACGCCGAAGCGAACCGCAGGCTCGCCGCCGGTGGCCTGCGCATCGCCGCCAATGCACGCGAGGTCGCCGCCGGGTCTGAGGTCATCATCTCCAGTATCACCGAAGATCATGGCGTGCGCCGGATTTTTACCGGCGCCGATGGATTTCTCGCCGGCGATGTCGCCGGCAAGCTGTTCATCGAAATGAGCACCTTGCAACCGATGACCGGCCGCGAACTGGCGCCGCAGGTCGAAGCCAAGGGCGCGCGATTGATCGAGGCGCCGGTGCTCGGCACAATTCCGCAGGTGCGGGCCGGCACGCTGTTCGCAATGGTGGGCGGTCGCACCGAAGACCTGGCACGCGGGCGCGCCGTGCTGGAAAAACTGACGCGCCGCATCCTGCATATGGGGCCGCATGGCGCCGGTTACGCCATGAAGCTCGCCGCCAATGTCGGGCTCGGCGCCTATGTGCAGGCGATCGCGGAATCGCTTGCTCTCGGGGCCAGGCAGGGGCTCGCGCTCGATGCGATGCTCGATGCGCTGTCCGAAAGCGCCACGGCAACCGGCTGGCTCAAGGCCAAGACCGGCGTGCTCAAGGGCGAGCAAGGCGACATGACGCTCGATATCCGCACCTTGCGCAAGGACATCATGTCGGCGGTCGCGACCGGCGCGCTGACCGGCGTGCCGATGCCCCTGTCGGCGGGCACGCTTGCCTCGCTGTCGGCCGCGGTCGAGGGCGATTACGGCGCAGGCGACATCGCCGAGCTGCCGAAGTTTTTCCGCGAGGCGATGCTGCAGACTTTTTGAGAAAACTCGGCAGAACGCATGAGTGAACACGCTGCACCGGCGAGATGGACAGCCGAAGACGTTCTCGCCTTCTGGCTCGCTGCGGGTCACGAGCGCTGGTTCGGTCATGACGCGGCGTTGGACGCGGCGGTCCGCGAGCGATTCGCTGCGACCTACGACGATGCCGCGGCCGGTTTGCTCACTGCCTGGGAGGACCAACCGCGAAGCGCGCTGGCTCTCGTCATCGTCCTCGACCAATTTCCGCGCAACATGTTCCGCGGCAGCGCGCGCTCCTTCGCCACCGACCCGCTCGCCCGCGCCGCGGCGGAGCGGGCGATTGCGAGGGGCTTCGACCAGCAAGCCGCCATGCCCGAACGGGTTTTCTTCTACCTGCCGTTCGAACATTCGGAAACGCTTGCGGATCAGGAACGCGCCGTTGCGCTTATCGCCGCGACCGGCGACGCCGATTTGCTGAAATGGGCCGAGCTGCACGCCGACATCATCCGCCGCTTCGGGCGATTTCCCCACCGCAACGCGCTGCTCGGTCGGACCTCGACGCTGGAAGAACAGGCGTTCCTGGATGGCGGCGGCTTCGCCGGCTGATTTCAAATTCGATCAGCGCCAAGCCACGATGAGCAGTACCAGTCCGACCAGCGCAATGCCGCCGCCGTAATAAATCCACTGCGACGCGCCGACCATGAAGCTTTCCGCCGGATATGGAAAATAGCGCGAGCCCTGGCCCATGAAGACGAGGCCCGACAACAGCAGAATGACGCCAACGATGATCAGCAGCGTCTTCATTGTTTGATCCGGTGTGCCCGCATCACTCCGCAGCCTGCGCCATGGCGTGCTGGCGGAATTTCGGAAACACCTCCTGCGCCAATAGCCGCATCGAATTGCGCTCCCAGTCGCGGTTCGGTCCGCTCCAGTCGAGGCCGGTCATGAGCAGCGTGCCGAAGGGACCGATTTCTTCGCGGAAGGCGATAAGCTTGTCCAAAAACGTTTGCGGCGAGCCGTAAAGCGCGCAGCCTTCGGTGATGACATCGACCGTCGCCGCGTCATCCGGCATGTCAGGGTCGGGCTTCATCACCGAGAGAATTCCGACACGGGAGAGCACTTCGCGCATGTAGGTGTAGAAATAACGGTTCGAGCCCTCGGCCGCATAGATGCGATCGTGCGCCTCGGCGTCGCTGTCCGCCACCATGACGTTGCGCGCCACACGCCAGTTTTCGCCGCGCGCCGGCTTTCCCACTTCGGCGCACGCCTTGCTGTAGGTCTGCCAGTGGGTCGCCACCGCATTGGCCGGAACGTTGTTGCCGGACAGAATGCTCCAGCCGCGCTGGCCGGCGACACGCGCGGTCGCCGAATTGCGGCTGGACACCGACATGGTGATGGGCGGGCCCGGCTTCTGGAACGGCTTCGGCATATAGCCGATGCCGAGGTGCGGGATGATCGCGTCCTTGATCCGGACGGCGCGAAATTCGCCGGGAAGGTCGTAGGGCGGATCCTGCGACCAGATGCGCTCGATAGTCGCGATGGCTTCCATGGCCTTGCGGCCGCGCGCGCCGCGGTCGGCATTGCCGAACAGCTCGAAGTCGGAGAGGAGCCCGCCCGGACCGATGCCGAACATGAAACGGCCGCGGCTCATGTGATCGAACTGCGCGACTTCGGCGGCGACGACAGCCGGATCGTGGTTCGGCAGACAGACCACGCCGGTGCCGAATTTCAAGTTTTTGGTGCGCGCTAGAAGGCTCGCCATGAACATCAAGGGCGACGGGATCGGTTCGGTGGTCGCGGAGAAATGTTCGCCGAGCCACATCTCGTCGAAGCCGAGCGCGTCGGCGTACAGCGCCTTCTCCTCATCCTCGGCCAGCGTTTCGGTAAACGAACGCGCCGGCGGATGCACCGGCATCATGAATATTCCGAGGCGCATTGCGGATTTTCCCTGCCGACAGAGAGGACTATGCCGCCACCATATCAGGATCGCGCGCCGGCACGAGCCCGGACAGCTTCGGCGCCACGTGCTCGGCGAACAGCGACATCGAACGAAATACTTTTTCCGGCGTTGCCCAATTCTTGCCGGTGACGATCAAGAGCGTGCCGAAGCCGCCGGACGCCTCATAGAAGGCGCGCAATTGCCTGGCGACGCTATCCGGATCGCCCAGGAAATAGACGCCGGCATCGGCCAGCTGGTCAAAGGTGACGTCATCGCCCTTGATGCCGAGATCGTAGTTGGAGGTGATGATGCGGATCAGCCCGCGCGCTTTCTGATAACCGAGTTCGTAGGTGATCGAAGACCGCAGATCGTCCATCGCCTCGCGCCGGCTGTCGGCGAGATAGACGTAGCGCGCGACCGTGACGTTGGCGAGCGGCATGGCCCGGCCGGCGGCCTTGGCGGCGCGGGCGTAGCGGTCCGCCTTCTGCCGGATCGAGCCCGGCGGTTCAAGCTGCGCGCGCAAGAGCGTGTAGCCGCGCGCAGCCGCAAGATCGATGGTCTCCTCGGTGTCGGTCGCGGTCGCCATCGGCATGTGCGGCAAAGTAAAAGGCCTCGGCGTAGCGACGATGCTCTTGCCCTTCCAGTACGTGCCGTCCCAGTCGAACGGCTCCGGCGCCGACCAGCATTTGAGGATGAGATCGAGCGATTCACGCATGCGTCCGTGGCGGTCGGTATGCGACAACCCGCGTTCACCGGCGAACAGGGGGTTGGGAAATCCGGAACCAAACCCGAAAATGAAACGGCCGCCGCCGACCACGTGGTCGGTCACCGCCGCCTGGATCGCGGTATCGACCGGGTGAGCAAGGTGGATGAGCTTGACCGCGGCGCCCATACGGATTTGCCTGGTCAGCGCCGCCGCCTTGCACATCAAGAGTTCCGGCACCGGCAGCGTATCGATCTTGTCGATATAGACCGGCTCGCCATGATGTTCGCTGATATAGGCGTATTTGAAGCCGAGCTTATCGGCGTGGATGATCTCCGCGAGGTCTTCGTCATATGTCTGCGCGGCTGTGGTATGCGGCCGAAATCCATTCGAGAAAATTCCGAATTCCATTTCATTCCCCAGGTGTTGGCCGGCCAAGTTACGATCCCGGCCCCCGATTGACAACGCTGCCTTACAGCGCCGGAACGATGGCCTTAAGCCGCTCGCGGTTTCCGTAATCCTACGTATGCCCGGCTTCATCCGATTGAAAGAATTTGGCTTGAGTTTCATCGCGGACGGAGGCGTCGAACCGAGGAGACATGAAAATGAGCAATTCTGTTGCGCGTTTGCCCAACGGCTCGTCGATTGCGATTTTTGCCGGAGTGACACGAGCGGTCGAGAGCGGCTTTGTCGCCGCCGGAGTCACGATAGCGGTCATCGCAGCGCTGCAATCACTCGTCATTCTGGTGTCTTGGGTCGCGGCGCTATAGCGCTTCCGGCTTTCACACGGCCGCCCGGCCAAAGTAATCGCGCGGCGCCTTGCCCAAGCTCCGCCTGAACATCGCCGTGAAGGCGCTGGTGCTCGCGTAACCGAGCGACCACGCCACCGAAGCCACGTCTTTCCCCTCGGCGAGCCGGACCAGCGCCGCGGCAAGGCGTCCCTGGCGGCGCCAATCGACGAAACGCATGCCCGTCTCGGCAGCGAACAGCCGCGCCAGGGTCCGGCTGCTGGCGCCGGCCTTGTCCGACCATTGCTCCAGGGTTTCCTGCCGGTCAGGGTCCTTGAGGAGCGCTTCGCAAATCACCCGCAACCGCTTGTCGCGCGGCATCGGCAGATGGAGCGGCTCGGCGCCGCGCGTGCTGATCTCATCGAGGATCAGCGCCTCGACATGGCCCATTCGCCCGTTTCGATCTTCATCGAGCGGAGCACGCACCGCTTCGAGCACGAGTTCGCGCAACAGTCCGGTCATCAACACGACCTTGCAATCTTTTGGCAGGGCGCGCGCCGCATCGGGTTCGATGTAGAGCGTCCGCATGGCAACGGCGCCCGACATGCGAATGGCATGGACGGTGCCCGCCGGTATCCAGAGGGCCCGTTGCGGCGGTACGACCCACGTCGCCTCCGCCGCGTTGACCGCCATGATTCCTTCGGTCGCCCACACGAGCTGGGAGCGGCGATGCCGATGCGGCACCACACAGGAGCCGTCCTTGAAATCCTTCGGCATCCCGGCAATCGGCCGCCTGGTATGCTGATAATCCGCCGGATCGGTGCTTTTCATCCTGTCCGTTTCGCGACGATCTGTGGCAGGACTCAGGAATTCGGACGGAGCTAATATCCCGCCTCGAAGGCATGAGTCCAGCGGAGAACACGATGGCGGCCTCGCGGCGCATCATAGGCTTCATCAACATCGGTCACATGATCGATCACATGTTCATGCTGATCTTTCCGACTACGGTGCTCAGCATGCAGTCCACGTTTGCGCGGCCATACAGTGAATTGATCGCGCTTGCGCTCGGCGGTTTCATCGCCTTTGGCGCTGGCTCATTTCCGGCCGGCTGGCTGGGCGATCGCTGGAGCCGCCGCAACATGATGGCGATTTTCTTTCTCGGCATCGGGGCGGCGACGTTCGCAACCGGGCTTGTCCAGACGACGTGGCAACTCGCGATCGGCCTCACCGTCATCGGACTGTTTGCAGCGATCTACCACCCGGTCGGAACCGCGATGCTGGTGAGTCACGCCGACCGGATCGGGCGTGAGATCGGCGTCAACGGCGTGTGGGGCAATCTCGGCGTGGCCTTTGCCGCCCTGGTTACCGGCGGCATCAGCCAATGGCTGGGCTGGCGGTACGCGTTTGTTCTGTTGGGAGCGAGTGCCGTCGCCGTCGGTGCAATATACCTGGCGCTGGTTCCCCCCGAAGCCAATCAAACGAAGGCCCGCGGTACCGCGCATGTGAATTTCCCGCGCGCTGTCGTGGTGCGGGCTTTTCTTGTTCTGGCTCTGGTGACGCTCGCCGGCGGCGTTGTTTTCAACGCCACGACAGTCGCCTTGCCGAAGCTGATCGACGAGCGTTTGCCGCAGCTCGGCGGTTCGACGTTCGGCGTCGGCGTGCTGGTTTGCATTGTTTACGTCGTGGGCGCGATGTCGCAACTCGTGATGGGCTGGGCCATCGATCGCCAGCCGCTGAAAGTCGGCTTCCTCGTCATTGCGATTTTTCAGGCGCCGCTGCTCGCCGCGGCGGCGTTCTCGTCGGGATGGCCCATGGTGTTCGTCGCGGTCGCCATGGTTTTCACCATCTTTGGCCAGGTGACATTCAACGACGGCATGGTCGCGCGTTACGCCAACAGCGACTGGCGAGCCCGGGTCTACGCCGTGCGATATCTGCTGTCATTCGGCGTAAGCGCCGTGGCCATCCCGCTCGTTGCCTTCATGCATGCGCATGGTGGCTTCACGGCTTTGCTCGAAGTCTTGTCGATTTGCAGCCTGCTCGTGCTGCTCGGAGCGGTGCTGTTCCCCTATCGCCGCGATGAGATCGAACGCTTCGTGATCCGCCCCACGGCGCCGATCCCTGCCGAATAGGCGGGCATGGTCGCGCCGGCGCTGGCTCGTCGGCGCCATTGTCGGCTATGCTCGCGTCAAATCTGGGACTGGAGCATGTCACGCCTGCGTATCTACGGCATCGCCCGCACCCGCGCCTTTCGTGCGCTCTGGATCGCGGAAGAACTCGGACTGCCCTACGAACACCTGCCGATCGAAATCGGCGAGGCCGGCGCGCGCTCACCCGAGTTTCTCGCGCTCAACCCCAACGGTCGGCTGCCGTTCATCGACGACGCTGGCTTCGTGTTGTTCGAGTCGTTGGCGATCACGCTCTATCTCGCCAAAAAGCACTCGCTCGGCAGGCTTTATCCCGCCTCACTACAGGACGAGGCCAAGGCTTGGCAGTGGAGCTTCTGGGCGATCTCCGAGGTCGATCGCGGCGTCAATATCTGGTCGCTGCACGCTGTGCGTTTGCCGGCGGCCGAGCGCGATGCCGGGAAGCGCGATGAAGCCCTGCAGGTGGTTGCCGCGCCGCTCCGGATTCTGGATGCCGCCGTGACGACACAGCCCTACTTGCTCGGCGACGACTTCACCGTCGCCGATCTCAACGTCGCCGCGGTGATCAGCCGCGCCATGGACATGGAGCTTAAGACGGTGCCGAACCTGAAAGCCTGGCTGACGCGCTGTCTTGAGCGCCCGGCGGCGCGCGCGGCGCTGGCGCTCAAGCACCAGGCCGATGCCGCAACGCCGGCAGACGTGACGCGGCGCATCGCCCGCATCAACCGGCTGTGACGCATGGCCGCGCCGTTCGATATCAATCGCTCGTTTCACGAGGCGGTCGCGCTGCAGCGGCAAGGAAAGCTGCGCGACGCCGAGAAGATTTTTACCCGCGTGCTCAAGGCGGCGCCGGATCATTTCGACGCGCTCAATCTCCTCGGCACCGTCAAGGCGCAGCTTGGCCGCATGGGCGAAGCGCATCGCCTGCTCTCGGCCGCGGTCAAAATCAATCCACGCGCACCCGGTGCCTGGGCCAACCTCGGCCAGGTGCTGCACGCGCTCAAGCGCAATGACGAGGCGCTCGAATGTTTCGACAAGGCGCGCGCGCTCGACGGCAATAACCTCGCTATTCTCAATCAGCACGCCAATGCGCTGCTCAGTCTTGGCCGCGCCGAGCAAGCGCTCGCCGAATTCCAGGAACTGCTTGCGCGCGCGCCGCAGCATGCCGAGGCCCGTCTCAATTGCGGCATCGCCTATGCGGCGCTCGGCCGCTATCAGGAGGCCGTCACCGAATTCGACGCGGCGCTCGCAGCGATGCCGGGCCATCCAGGCGCACATCATAATCGCGGGCTGGCGCTGCATGAACTCGGCCGTTACGCGGCCGCGCTCGAGGCGCACGATCGCGCGCTCGCGTCCGCGCCCGAACATACCGGAGCGTGGCTGCACCGCGGCCGCGCGCTCGCCGCGCTCAACCGGCTCGACGAAGCGGTGAAGAGCTACGGCAAGGCCAGGACGGCCGGCAAAGACCACCCCGACATCCAGTTCAGCGAGGCGCTGGCGCTGCTGACGCTCGGCGATTACCAGTCGGGCTTTGAGAAATATGAGGCGCGCTGGCGGCGGACCGGGATGCCGGCGCCGCAAAGCCGCAAGGGGCCGCTGTGGCTCGGCGATTATCCGCTGTCGCGCAAGACCGTGCTGCTGCACGCCGAGCAGGGGCTGGGCGACACCATCCAGTTCGCGCGCTATGTCCCGCTCCTCGCCGCCAGCGGCGCCAAGATCGTGCTGGAAGTGCAGAGCGAACTGACCGCGCTGATGGCGCGGCTTGACGGCGGCGCCAGGATCATTGCCCGCGGCGAGACGCCGCCGCCCTTCGACGTCCATTGCCCGCTCGGCAGCCTGCCGCTGGCGCTGCGCACCGAGCCGGACAACGTGCCGGCGCAAATTCCATACCTGTCGGCTGACGATGCTTCGCTCGCCAAATGGTCGGCGCGGATCGGCGCGCTCGCGCGCCCGCGCATCGCGCTGGCGTGGTCGGGAAATCCCAGTCACTACAACGACCGCAACCGTTCGCTCGCCTTCGCGCAGCTTACGCCGCTATTCGCCGGTGCCGCGGCACAGGCGGCGCAGAGCAAGGGCCCGCGCTTTACCAGCATTCAGCGCGACGTGCGCGCCGAGGATGCGCCGTCTCTCGCCGCGGAAACGCGCGTGCTGCATGTCGGCGGCGACCTGCAGAATTTCACCGATACGGCGGCGCTGATCGCGCTATCGGACCTTGTCATCTCCGCCGACACCGCGGTGGCGCACCTTGCCGGCGCCATGGGCCGGCCGCTCTGGGTGCTGATCCCGTTCGCGCCCGACTGGCGCTGGACGCTCAATGGCGAGGCAAGCCCGTGGTATCCGACCGCGCGCCTGTTCCGGCAGACCGCTGTCGGCGACTGGGACGGCGTGATCGCGCGCGTGGCCGCCGAGCTTTCCAAATACATATCGTCTGCGAGTTAGAGTGTGTAGAACCCGCCGCCTATGAACAGCTCTTTGACGCCGCACGCGATCATTCAGCCCAAGCCCGGGATTGGCGATGTCATCTGGCACCTGCCGTTCATCCGCGCCATCGCCGCCGCATCGCCCGGCGGCCGGGTGACGTTTCTCGCTCCGCCGACCAGCGGCGCGCGCGAACTGCTCGTCGCGGAGCCGGCCGTCGCCGAGACCATCTATTTCGAGCATTCCGGTTCGGAACTGCGGCGCGGCATCAATCTGCTCAAGCTGGTCGCACTGTTGCGCCGTCATCGTTTTCAGAAAATATGGATTCTCGATCGCACCGTTCGCCCGGCGCTGGCCGCCTTCCTCGCCGGCATCCCGGAGCGCATTGGCGTCGGGCTCACCGCGCAGCGCCACTACATCACCAATAGCGGCATCCCGCAGAGCCATTTTCACGACTTTCCCATCGACTGGCTGGTCAAGCTCATGGCCGACATGGGCGTCCCGTTCACGACGACCGAGCCCGCTCTGCGCCTGCCGGACGAGACGCTCACAGCGATAGGTAAGAGATTTGCCGCTTGGCCGCGGCCCTGGCTGGTGCTTGGCGTCGGCGCATCACACCCGGATAAGGACTGGCCGGATGCACACTGGAAGGAACTGCTGGGCAGCTTGCGCGGTCTCACCGGGGGTACGATTTTTTCAATCGGCGGGCCCGCGCAGGTGCAGCGCGCCGACGATCTCATCGCGGCTGCGGCCGGCGCCAGCGCGGTCAATGCCTGCGATCTGAAATTGATCGAAGCGACCGCGTTGCTCGCTCACGCCGATCTGTTCATCGGCACCGATTCCGGCCCGCTCAATCTTGCCGCCGCCGCCGGCACCGAGGCGTTTGGCTTTTTCGGCGCCACGCCGGTGCTGAGATACTCGAAATTCATCCATCCGATCGTGCCGAAGGGCGGCCCGGCGCCGGGCGGCATGGCGCGGATTTCGCCCGCGCAGGTGCTCGAACAGGTCCGCCCCTATCTTTCGCGCCACAAGCAACGGGCGTAAGCATGCAGACGATCTCAGCCTATATCATCTGCTTCAACGAGGCGGCGAAGATCAAAGCCGCCGTTGAAAGCGTGCTGTGGGCCGACGATATCGTCGTTGTCGATTCCAACAGCACGGACGGCACCGCCGAGATCGCCGCAAGCCTCGGCGCGCGGGTGGTGCAGGTGCCGTTTGCCGGCTTTGGCGATTTGCGCAATCGCGCGGTCGAAGCCTGCCGCTGCGACTGGATTTTCAGCCTCGACTCCGACGAACGCTGTACCAAAGAGGTGCGCGACGAGATTCTCGGCTTGCTCGCCGGCGAGCCGGCGCATGACGCCTACCGCGTGCCGCGGCGCAACTACATGATGGGCCGCTGGATTCGCGGCTCCGGCTGGTACCCGAATTTCCGCCAGCCGCAATTATTCCGCAACGGCAGCATGCGCTACACGCTCGAGCCGGTGCATGAAGGCTACGAAGTGCTCGGCGGCAAATCGATCGGCACGCTGCATAACGCGATCTGGCAATTCCCATTCCGCAATCTCGGCGAGGTCCTGCGCAAGGCCGACCGCTATTCGACGCTCGGCGCGCCGAAGCTTGCCGCCAAGCGGGTGTCGATGGCGAGCGCGCTCGGCCACGGCGCCTGGGCGTTTCTGAAACATTATGTTTTCAAGCGCGGCTTCATCGACGGCTGGGCCGGCTTCGTCATCGCCTTCGGCAATTTCGAGGGCACCTATTACCGTTACGCCAAGCGCTACGAGCAGGACCAGAACTGGGAGCCGCCGCCGAGCGAACCGCTGCGGCGCGAAGGTCAGCCAGAAAAATCGTAGCTGGGTCAGCGCTGAGCGCCGGACTGACTCCCACCTGCGATGTCGCCAAGAGCGTCGAATGCCTCGGCGAGCAGGCGCAGTACCTGCGCCGGATCTGTCGCGGTGAGCACGCGGCCGCGATGGGCTTTGAGCAGATCGTCGGACGCGCCACTGCATGACGCCGCGGTATCGAGTGCCCAGCCGAGATGTTTGCGCGCATGGCGCAATCCCAGTTCGATGCCGTAGAGGCCGAGCATTTCACCGTAGAGCGCCGACACCAGCGCAAGCTGCTCGCCGAGCGGCGGCGGCGATGCACGCTCGCCGGTTGCCAGATAGTGCGCGAGCTGGCCCGGAAACCATGGCCGCCCCTGCGCGCCGCGGCCGACCATCACCGCATCGGCCCCGGATGCCCTTAGCGCCGCGTCGGCATCGTCGAAACTCTCGATATCGCCGTTGACCACGACCGGGATCGACACCGCGTCCTTCACCGCGCGCACCGCCGCCCAGTCGGCGCGGCCCTTATAGAACTGGCACCGGGTGCGGCCGTGCACGGTGACCAGCCGCACGCCGGCGGCCTCCGCGCGCCGCGCCAGTTCGGGCGCGTTGCGCGACGCGTCATCCCAGCCGAGCCGCATCTTGAGCGTCACCGGCACACGCACCGCGCCGACCGCTGCATCGACGAGCGTCAGAGCATGATCGAGATCGCGCATCAGCGCCGAGCCGGACTGGCCGCCGGTGACGTGGCGCGCCGGACAGCCCATGTTGATGTCGACGATGGCGGCACCGGAGTCTTCGGCGATGCGCGCACCCTCCCCCATCCAACGCGCCTCGCAGCCGGCGATCTGCACCACGTGCGGCCCGGCGCCGTGATCCTCGATCCGCCGCCGCGCCATGCGCGCCTGCGCGCTGCGCCCGGCTCCGGCCAGCGCCGCGCACGCGGTCATTTCCGAGACCACCAGCCCTGCGCCGAGCGACGCCGCCAGCCGCCGGAACGGCGCATCGGTGACGCCGGACATCGGGGCGAGCAACACCGGGTTGGGGAGCGGGATCGGCCCGACGGAGAGCGAATTCAGGGTCATTGTGCAAGGCGGGTTAGCCGAAGGCGTAACCCGCCGCAAGCGGTCCAATCCTGCGCACACACCCGCGCCGTTCAAACAGCAACGAACCCGCTCGCCGAAATCGCGGCCGGCGCCGAAATCGGCGCGCCGGTGCGATCATCGAAGAACGGGTTGGGCTGGCCGAGCCCGTGCACCCGCCAGCCGAGAATCTTCGAGGCGCGACGCATGAATGTGCCGAATGACGACGGCGGCGGCGCATTCGGCGGCAGCGGCCCAATGACGGAACGTTCGTAGATGCGGCACAGCGGCGGCCCCAGCATCTCGTTTCGCGAATGACCGGCGGCTTCGCAGTCCATGAACGAATGAATGAGGGCGACGACTGGAAAGCGGGGAATCGAAGCCGTGTTGGCGATCGGAGTCCGGCAGCAATCGGCGTACCAGCGCACGACTTTGCCGGAGAAGGTGAGACAGCGCAGCGCGTCAGTGCCGGCGGTGAGCGTCACGCGGCCAGCTGGCATCTGATAAATATCGGTGCCGCCTGATGGGTCGAGCACATTCGGCGTTTTGAGGAAGCGCGCGAACGCCTGACAATCCTTGCAGTAGCAGATGAACCGGAAGCCTGACGACGGCGCGATCTCGCAGGCCATGCCCCGCATGTGGCCGCAGCGGCACCGCAGAGGAACGTCGAGAGGCACGTGCCCGCCACTCCTTACCACTGGTGCTCGTCGGCTACGCACCACGCCGGAAAATAACGCTGAGGTTATTCGCCGGCATCGGCACCGTCTCGGCAAGCGCAAAGCCGTGCCGCTCGGCGAGCGCCGCAACCTCGTCGAGGTCGCGAATGCCCCAGGCCGCGTTCTGCGCCCGCAGCCGCTCGTCGAATTCCTGATTGGTCGGCGCGGTGTGCCGGCCGCCGATCTTGTAGGGACCGTAGAGATAAAGTACGCCGCCGGGCGGCAGGATACGCGCGGCGCCGGCGAGCAAGCCCTCGCACGCCGCCCACGGCGCGATGTGGATCATGTTGCAGCAAATCACCGCGTCGGCGCGCGCGACCGGCCATTGCGCCGCCGTCACGTCGAGTTGGAGCGGCGGCAGCAGGTTCGGCAGACCGGCGTCGATGCCATG
>CAVPQA010000015.1:0-290000 GCA_963707175.1 uncultured Alphaproteobacteria bacterium | reverse complement strand
GATCAAAGCTCCTTCGCAGCTCCTCGCGGCTTATCGCAGCGTAGTACGTCCTTCATCGCCTCTCAGCGCCAAGGCATCCACCAAATGCCCTTAAGACACTTGATCGCTCTCATTATCAATGCCCATCCATCTCGGCGATGGTCCGCAGCGAATTGTGTTTCTGAGAACACGAGTTCGCGGCGGCGGTGCACTGATTAGAAAGACCAGTTTGCTTCATAAGATCGAGCCGACGGCGAGGCGGTCAAGCTTCGCCGACAATTGCACCAGACGCGACTTGCGTCGCGGCAAATGCAATGGAGATAGCGCGCCGTCCGTGACCTGTTAGGGCCACTGGGCGCTCGGATCGATCTCCTCTTCACGATGTCAGATAACACGGGCACCGGCGGCAAAGCCGCCTGCACCGGAATAGCGTTTCCCACGAACGAGTATCGCCGGCTGGACTGTCGGCTGGCGCGTCGATCGCGACGGCCGTCTGGTGGAGCCAGACGGGATCGAACCGACGACCTCCTGCTTGCAAAGCAGGCGCTCTCCCAACTGAGCTATGGCCCCGCAGCCAGTCGATGTGATCGGCGGTAAGCGCCAGCCGCCGAGCTCGCGCGCAGTATCAGCGCCTAGCCGTAGCTCAGGGCTTGAGCAGCCTCGGGATCAGACCTTCGGGACAGGCAGCCTTCGCTGTCCCTAGCGCGAGCGAAGTTGGTGGGCCTGGGAAGATTTGAACTTCCGACCTCACGCTTATCAAGCGCGCGCTCTAACCAACTGAGCTACAAGCCCGAACCAGGAGTCAGTGGTCAGAAACCAGCAATCAGAAATTTCGCGTCTGATCGCTGAGCACTGATTACTGACTCCTGGTCTGCTCGTTCGTGAAGAAAGAGAAATGAAGACGGCGGTGTCCCGCCAATGGACTGATCGGCTTGAGACCGATCCGTCCTGATGTTTCCAAGAGATCCGATAGAGACGCGTGAGGCGCCTCTGAAGGATCATCCTTAGAAAGGAGGTGATCCAGCCGCAGGTTCCCCTACGGCTACCTTGTTACGACTTCACCCCAGTCGCTGAACCTACCGTGGCCGGCTGCCCCCTTGCGGTTGGCGCACCGTCTTAAGGTAAATCCAACTCCCATGGTGTGACGGGCGGTGTGTACAAGGCCCGGGAACGTATTCACCGCAGCGTGCTGATCTGCGATTACTAGCGATTCCAACTTCATGTGCTCGAGTTGCAGAGCACAATCCGAACTGAGACGGCTTTTTGAGATTTGCGCAGGATTACTCCATTGCATCCCACTGTCACCGCCATTGTAGCACGTGTGTAGCCCAGCCCGTAAGGGCCATGAGGACTTGACGTCATCCCCACCTTCCTCGCGGCTTATCACCGGCAGTCCCCTTAGAGTGCCCAACTAAATGATGGCAACTAAGGGCGAGGGTTGCGCTCGTTGCGGGACTTAACCCAACATCTCACGACACGAGCTGACGACAGCCATGCAGCACCTGTCTCCGGTCCAGCCGAACTGAAGAGTTCCATCTCTGGTACTCGCGACCGGGATGTCAAGGGCTGGTAAGGTTCTGCGCGTTGCTTCGAATTGAACCACATGCTCCACCGCTTGTGCGGGCCCCCGTCAATTCCTTTGAGTTTTAATCTTGCGACCGTACTCCCCAGGCGGGATGCTTAATGCGTTAGCTGCGCCACTGACGGGTAAACCCGACAACGGCTAGCATCCATCGTTTACGGCGTGGACTACCAGGGTATCTAATCCTGTTTGCTCCCCACGCTTTCGCACCTCAGCGTCAGTACCGGGCCAGTGAGCCGCCTTCGCCACTGGTGTTCTTGCGAATATCTACGAATTTCACCTCTACACTCGCAGTTCCACTCACCTCTCCCGGACTCAAGCTTCTCAGTATCAAAGGCAGTTCTGGAGTTGAGCTCCAGGATTTCACCCCTGACTTAAAAAGCCGCCTACGTGCGCTTTACGCCCAGTGATTCCGAGCAACGCTAGCCCCCTTCGTATTACCGCGGCTGCTGGCACGAAGTTAGCCGGGGCTTCTTCTGCGGGTACCGTCATTATCTTCCCCGCCGAAAGGACTTTACAACCCTAAGGCCTTCATCATCCACGCGGCATGGCTGGATCAGGCTTGCGCCCATTGTCCAATATTCCCCACTGCTGCCTCCCGTAGGAGTCTGGGCCGTGTCTCAGTCCCAGTGAGGCTGATCATCCTCTCAGACCAGCTACTGATCGTAGCCTTGGTGAGCCGTTACCTCACCAACAAGCTAATCAGACGCGGGCCGATCCTTTGGCGATAAATCTTTCTCCTTACGGACTTATCCGGTATTAGCACAAGTTTCCCTGTGTTGTTCCGAACCAAAGGGCACGTTCCCACGTGTTACTCTCCCGTCTGCCGCTCCCCTTGCGGGGCGCTCGACTTGCATGTGTTAGGCCTGCCGCCAGCGTTCGCTCTGAGCCAGGATCAAACTCTCAAGTTGAAGAGATTTGATCTCGGCTGATCACAACGTTTGACGAGGTCCCTACACGTCTGACCGTTTGCACGGCCAACAGTGTAGAAAACCTTGAAACGTAAGACCGCCGAAGTCTCTTCCGTGACCGCACTCTCACGAGGAAAGCCGAAGCCTTCTCCGTTCGAGGACGCGGTCCGCAGGGACTCCGCCGTCCACGTTTCTCTTTCTTCCGATGCACTTGTCAAACAACCCGAAACCTTCCGGCCCCGTCTTCTCTCGTCTTTCCCTCACGCCTGACCCCGACTGGGGCGAGAAGCGAGGAACAAGCCACCGAAGCCCGCACATCCGACGTGGCCATGGGCTGGCCGGATGATCACCGCGCAAACAGTGAGGGGCTTCTCTAGACACGCCATCGCGCAGCGGCGGCGCGCCAAGGGGGCTTATATAGGCTTGTGGCGCCGGCATTGTCAACGCCTTCGCGCGCCAAAATGCACGCGAAAAAGCGCTGGGAATCGGGCTGCGAATTTTCCGCAGCGCACACGGCCGCCGCACCGCCGGCTTTGGTTTTGCGCTGATTGCAGCGGCGCACGCCGCACAACGGCCACATTCCTCCGCCGTCCTTTCCCTAATCGTGTCGGGTCTGTCGCAATGTGGGGTCGCGACAACGTCAACTGAGCTTTGGGCGCTCGACGGTTCGACTGTTTTGCCTGTCGCAATGACGGTCCGGAATCGCCGAAAGCCCTGGATTGTCGCTTGATTTCGGCTCCGTTCCAAAGAGCCGGTTGGGCGGGGACTTAAAGCGCCGTCGCGAGCTTCCCTCCCGCGTTTGCCCAGTTTGGGGCGGCGCGGGAGAGACATCGCGGCCGGAGGCGAGTGCGGGGGACGGGGACTTGGACCAGGGTAGGCTGCGCGTCAGCGGTCGGAAGGGAGCAGCCGAGGCCATCGACCTCGGCCATGAGCCTCCGCTTTCGGTCGACGGCAATGGCGGTCTCGACCGGCGCCGCGTGTCGGTGCAGTGGTTCAGCGGCACGATTTTGACCGGGCTCTGCGGCGCCGCCCTGATGGGAGGCGCCGTTTTCGCATCCCTTGACGGCGAGACCACTTTCGCCGCCGCGCCCGAACGGGTCGGCACGGCGCTGCGCGGCGCGCTGTCAAGCATCGGCGAGCAAATTACCGGTCTGCGCAAGACAGACCGCCTGCCGACCTTCAGCGAGTCCGCGGTTGAACACGAAGTCTTGCGCGTCCCCACGGTGACCCGCAGCCGCGAGCGCGAGATGGTGCGCGTGCGGCCTTACGAGCGCGTGTTCGGCACTCTGGCGCTGACGGTGTCGGATATTTCGGCAAAGATTCCACCGTTCAATCCGCAGAAGCTGCTCGCCGAGGCCGTCGCCGGGGACGACCAGGCGGCAACACCACAGCCGGATCCCGAAGTTTCTTTCTCCACCTGCGACTTCGCCGCCGCAATGCCGCGCGGCAAGGCGCCGCCCGGCGTATGCGAACTGAGCTCTCTCTTGCCGAAAGTGCGGCGCTCGACGCTTCTGCCAATCGACGACATCTTGGAACGCGTCCGGGACGTCGCCAAAGCCGCGGGCCTCGGCGTGCCGACGCCGTCGAGCCCCGACCACACCGGCTCGCTGCGGCTCGGCTATGCGTCTGACAATCAGTCCGATCCCTATCTTGGCTTCGAGGCGCGCATTGTGCCGATGAACGTCACGCTGTTGGGCAAGACCCAGGCAAGCGCGGCGCACGACGACAACGAGCACATCGTGGTCGCCAAAAAGAACGATACGGTCGGCTCGATCCTGCACGACCTCGGCGCCGCGCCCGACCAGATCAAACAGATCCTCGCCGTGCTCGGACCGCAAGCCAGCGACACGCTCAAGGAAGGACAGCGGCTGCGCATCCTGCTGGCGCCACCGGGCCTCGGCCGCGTGCTGCCGTTGCGCGTCATCGTCGAAGACAATGCGGCGATCGAGACCGCTGCCGCGCTGTCCGACACCGGGGATTATGTGCCGGTCGACGTTCATAACGTCGATACCGACGTCGCCGAGCAAAGCCAGAACAAGCCCGACGTGCCGGAAGGGGGCGCCACGCTCTACCAGAGCCTGTACGAAACGGCGCTGCGCAACAACGTTCCGCAGGCGGTCGTCGACGAGATGGTCGGCATCTACGCCTACGACGTCGACTTCCAGCGTAAGGTGCAGCCGGGCGACTTGTTCGACGTCCTCTACGCCGAGGACCCCAATGGCGACGGCAGCCATGAGGTGCGCTTTGCGTCACTGACGGTCGGCGGCGAAACCAAGAACTATTATCATTTCCGCACCACCGACGACGGCCAGTACGACTATTACGACGACACCGGCAAGAGCGCGAAGAAATTCCTGGTGCGCAAGCCGGTCGCCGCCGGCATCGAAACGTCGCCGTTCGGCTGGCGCGTCCATCCGCTGCTGCACATCAAGGAATTCCACTCCGGCGTCGACTGGGCGGCGCCGGTGGGGACGCCGATCTTCGCCGCCGGCAACGGCACGATCGAAGAGATCGGGCCGAAGGGCGGCTACGGCAAATACGTGCGCATCCGCCATGCCGACGGATATGAAACCGCCTACGGTCACATGACGGCCTTCGCCCGCGGCCTCGAAGTGGGCAGCCGCGTGCGCCAGGGCCAGGTGATCGGCTTTGTCGGCTCGACCGGGCTGTCGACCGGCTCGCACGTGCATTTCGAAATTCACATCAACGGCCGTTTCGTCAACCCGATGACCGTGAAGCTGCCGCGCGGCCGCGTGTTGGAAGGCCAGACGCTCGCCGAGTTCGAGCGCGATCGGGCGCAGCTCGATGCGCTGATGGCGAATTCATCGAGCCCGCGCGTGGCGCAGGCGCGTTAGTGGCCGCCCGCGGCCATCCGCTTCCCGTTTAAGCGCAATTGAATGCGAGGACTACTGGCAACCATATGGCGCCAGTGGTGTTTAGGAATTAACATCCGCGCTCGGCGCCGGGGGCGCTGGACATCACCGGGAAATTCGATGGCATCCGACGAACGCATCGCCGTCCGCTCAAGCCGACTGTGGGCGACGCTGCATTTCAGCCTGACGCGCCTGATCTTCCCGGCGTGGCTAGTCGCCGACCATGTCGGCGTTTCGACCAATATCGTGCGGCGCTGGTTCGTGCCGTGGGAGCGCACCGACGAGCATCTGCCGCTATCGCATATCGCCGAGGTCATCCACATCCGCGGCTTCTTCTGGGATGCAATCAGCGTGGAGAGTTCCGGCGGACTTAATCCGCTGCGGGTCAACGGTCTGCCGAAAGGGCCGGCGCGCCATTTCGTCGAGCACGTGCGCGAGCGCATCAACGAAAGCGTCACCGTGATGCGCCCGGCAGCGCGGTGAAAGACATCCTTCCCCGCGATGGCGGGGAAGGGGGGACCATCCGAGCGAAGCGAAGCATGGTGGAAGGGGCGCGGGCCGCGACGAATTTCTTTCAACGAAAGTGGAGCGGCGAGTTAAACGCTCCCTCCACCGCGCTTCGCGCGGTCCCCCTCCCCCGCACTGCGTGCGGGTGAGGAGAGATGCGCCTACGCCGCTTGTGCGATCGCGTTGCCGTTGAAGGTCAGGCCGGCCTTGCTGGCCGAGATCGAGACCTTCTCGCCGTCCTTGATGCGGCCGGACAGGATCAGCTCGGACAGCGGATCCTGCACCGACTTCTGGATGGCGCGCTTTAATGGTCGCGCCCCATAGGCCGGATCGTAGCCCTTCTCGGCGAGCCAGTCGCGCGCTCTTCCATCGAGCGCGAGCTTGATCTTCCGCTCGTCCAACAGCGCTTGCAGCCGCTGCAGCTGGATGTCGACGATGCGCCCCATATGCTCGCGCTTGAGCCTGTGGAACAGGATAATCTCGTCCACGCGATTGAGAAATTCCGGCCGGAACCGCGCCCTGACCTCGGCCATCACCACGTCGCGCACCTTCTCGGTGTCCTCGCCGTCGGCCTGCGCCACCAGATATTCGGCGCCGAGATTCGAGGTCATCACCAGGAGCGTGTTGCGGAAATCGACGGTGCGGCCCTGGCCATCGGTCAGGCGGCCATCGTCGAGCACCTGAAGGAGCACGTTGAACACATCCGGGTGTGCCTTTTCGACCTCGTCGAACAGCACGACCTGATAGGGCCGCCGCCGCACCGCTTCGGTGAGCGCCCCGCCCTCCTCGTAGCCGACATAGCCGGGTGGCGCGCCAATGAGCCGCGCCACCGAATGCTTCTCCATGTATTCCGACATGTCGATGCGGACGAGCGCATGCTCATCGTCGAACAGATACTCGGCCAGCGCCTTGGTCAGCTCGGTCTTGCCGACGCCCGTGGGCCCTAAGAACATGAACGAGCCGATCGGCCGGTTCGGGTCCTGCAGGCCGGCACGGGCGCGGCGCACCGCGGTCGAGACGGCTTTCACCGCTTCGTCCTGCCCGACGACGCGCTTTTCCAACTGATCTTCCATGCGCAACAGTTTCTCGCGCTCGCCCTCGAGCATGCGATCGACCGGAATGCCGGTCCAGCGCGACACCACCGCCGCGACGTTGTCGGCGGTCACCTGCTCGGACGCGACCACGCCGGACTTGCCGGCGGCCTCGGTCGTCTTCAGCTTGCGCTCAAGATCGGGCACCGCGCCGTACTGCAATTCGCCGGCGCGCTGATAGTCGCCGCGGCGGATGGCGTCGGCGAGATCGTTCTTGGCCTTGTCGAGCTGCTTTTGCAGCTCGGCCGCCGAATTGAGCTTGTCCTTCTCCGCCTTCCACTGCGCGGTCAGCGCATTCGCTTTCTCTTCGAGCCCGGCCAGATCCTTCTCCAGCCGCTTGAGCCGGTCCTTCGACGCGGCGTCGCGTTCCTTCTTCAATGCCTCCTGCTCGATCTTGAGCCGCACGATTTCGCGATCGAGATTGTCGAGCTCCTCGGGCTTGGAATTGATCTGCATGCGCAGCCGCGCCGCCGCCTCATCGACCAGATCGATCGCCTTGTCGGGCAGGAAGCGGTCGGTGATGTAGCGGTTCGACAGCGTCGCTGCAGCGACCAGCGCAGCGTCGGTGATCTTCACCTTGTGGTGCGACTCGTATCTTTCCTTCAGGCCGCGCAAGATCGAGATCGTGTCCTCGACCGACGGCTCCTCGACATAAACCGGCTGGAAACGCCGCGCCAATGCGGCGTCCTTTTCGACGTGCTTCTTATACTCATCGAGCGTGGTGGCGCCGATGCAGTGCAGTTCGCCGCGCGCCAGCGCCGGCTTGAGCAGGTTCGATGCATCCATTGCACCGTCGGCCTTGCCGGCGCCGATGATGGTGTGCATCTCGTCGATGAACAGAATGTAGGCGCCGGCTGAGGCTAACACCTCCTGCAGCACGCCCTTGAGCCGCTCCTCGAATTCGCCGCGGTATTTTGCCCCGGCGATCATCGCGCCCATGTCGAGCGCGAGCAGCTTCTTGTCTTGCAGGCTTTCCGGCACGTCGCCGTTGACGATGCGGAGCGCCAGACCTTCGACAATCGCGGTCTTGCCGACGCCGGGTTCTCCGATCAGCACCGGATTGTTCTTGGTCCGGCGCGACAGCACCTGGATGGTGCGGCGGATTTCCTCGTCGCGCCCGATTACCGGATCGAGCTTGCCGTCGCGCGCCGCCTGCGTCAGATCGCGCGAATATTTCTTCAGCGCGTCATAGGCGTTCTCGGCCGACGCGCTGTCCGCCGTGCGGCCCTTGCGCAAAGTCTCGATGGCGGCATTCAGATTCTGCGGCGTGACGCCGGCTTGGGCGAGGATTTTTCCGGCTTCGCTGCCGCGTTCGAGCGTCAATGCAAGAAGCAGCCGCTCCACGGTGACGAACGAATCGCCCGCCTTCTCGCCGGCCTTTTCGGCGGCGTCGAACACGCGCGCCAAGGCCGGATCGAGATAGACCTGCCCTGCGCCGCCGCCTGATATCTTCGGCCGTTTGTTAAGCTCCGCCTCGACGGCGGCCAGCGCCTGGCGGGAATTGCCGCCGGCGCGATCGATCAGCCCGGCGGCGAGCCCTTCGGGATCGTCGAGCAGCACCTTGAGCAGGTGCTCGGGCGAAAATTGCTGATGGCCCTCGCGCTGCGCCAGCGACTGGGCGGACTGCACGAAACCGCGGCTGCGGTCGGTGTATTTTTCAAAGTTCATTGCCAAACTCCCTCGGCCTGTCCTGGCGTCCAAAGCGGCACGGCCAGAACATCGTCATTGGGTTTATGTTGTCAGTGTAAGGTCATCCGGGCGCACGCTCTCTGATCGAGATCAAAGCCGCCGAACCCTCAAAACCCGACACCGGGCGGACCCCAAAAGAGGCGATCCGCGGCATTTAATATGGTGGCAGAATTGGGCGGCGGAAGGGCCGCTGGCCCGCGATTTACCGCGTAATTTCGCTTCTTTTTCGCTTTTTTCGCGCGCAATCTGAAGGCTACTCTCCTCCCCCTTGAGAGGGCGGCGAAACTCCCCACCGGAGAGGCAGAGTAGCGAACAATGACCGCAGCCGCCGCCCCCCCGTCAAACTCCGCCTACCGCTGGCTGGTGCTGACCGCGGCAACCGCAGCGCAGGCCACGGCCTCGTTCGCGCTCCTTGGCCTCGCGGCGCTCGCCGGTTTCCTGCAGCAGGACTTTGCGCTGACCGCCACCGAAACCGGCCTGCTCATCACCGCAAGCTACGCGGCGCCGCTGTTCGCGCTGGTATTCGTTGGCGATCTGTTAGATCGCAAGAGCGAGCGGCTGATCATCGGCATCGGCGCCGCGATCATGTTCGCCGCGCTCCTGCTCGCGGCGGCGAGCGCCGGCTACGCCATGCTGCTGATCTGGCTGTTCGTCGCCGGCCTCGGCTACAGCGCGACGCAGCCCGGCGGCAGCAAATCGGTCTCCGCGTGGTTTCGCGGCGACCGTCTCGGCCTCGCCATGGGTATCCGCCAAGCCGGACTGCCGCTCGGCGGCGCCGTGGCGGCAGCGATCCTACCCGCGGTCGCGGCGGCCTGGAGCTGGCGCTTAGCCTTCGTCGCCGGCGCGGCGGCCGCGCTCGCCGGCGGACTGTTCTTTGCGGCTATCTACCGGCCGCCGGCCGAAGGCGCCGACACCGTGCCGCGGCGCGATCCCCTCACCGCCGCCGCCGTCGCCTCCTTGCTGCGCCAGCCATGGATGCGCAACGCCATCGTCGCCGGCCTCGCCCTGGTCAGCGCCCAATACGGCATCCTGACTTGGCTAATGCTCGACCTGCGCGACCACGCCCACATCGCGCTCACGCGCGGCGCTTTCTTTTTGGCGCTGGCGCAGGCGGCAGGCGCTGTCGGCCGCATCGCGCTCGCAGCGTGGAGCGACCGGAAACCGGCGCTCCGGTTTCGCCTGCTGACGGTCTCGATGATCGCCGTTGCCGCCGGCGTTCTCGTTCTGATGTTTGTGCCACCGCAGACTCCGGAGCCGTTGCTCGCACTGCTCGCCGCCTGGCTCGGCTTCTTCGGCCTTGGCTGGTACGGCCCGTGGGTCGCGTATCTGGCCGAAACCGCCCCCACCGACAAAGTCGGCCTCACGCTCGGCGCCGCCATGGCGATCAACCAGCTCGGCATCATCGCCGCGCCGCCGCTTCTCGGCCTCGTCCACGACCTCACCGGCGGCTACATCGCGCTATGGGCGTGCGTAGTTGGGGTGCTGGCAGTCGCGTATGGGCTGACGGGAGTGACACGAGCAACACAATGATTGAGGTGGTTGCAGAACAGGATTTGCGCTATATCTCGTTGCACATGGAATTCGCGAGAGGATTCATGATTAGGAAGCCCAAGAAGCGCCAAGCATGGACCAATGCGGCGGCCCATGATCTCAAGAACGGCGCGCGCAAGAAAAGCCCGGCGAGCGTGACGCTGCGGACCAAGACCGGCCGTCGCGTACTCACCTCTCCGGCGAAGTCGGCAACAAGCTTGGCGAGTTGGTCGCACGCGTTCGCCGGCAAGTGATCGGCCGTGGCCCGGCGGATTCCGTACAGCCGCAGCGTCTTCATCAACTGCCCGTTTTCTCCCGACTATCAGCCGATCTTTCGCGCTATCTTGTTCGCGGTCTATGCCTGCGAGTTTCGGCCGCGCTCCGCCTGGGAGATCAGCGACTCGAGTCAGAACCGGCTCGCCATCGTCGCCATCATTCGCGAATTGAAATTCGGCATTCACGACATTTCGATGATGGCGATCGATCCGCGAACCAGGCTGCCGCGTTTCAACATGCCGTTCGAGCTCGGCTTGTTTCTTGCGGCCAAAAGCTTCGGTGCCGGGCAACAGGCCCGCAAAGTCGCGTTGATCCTCGACAATGACGGCTACCGCTATCGCGACGCTCTATCGGACATTTCCGGCCAGGACATAGCCGCGCACGGCGGCGATGCCGAAAGGGCAATCCACGAAGTTCGCAATTGGCTGGACAGCAGCCGCCCTCACCCGAGTTCGCTGCCCGGCGGCGCCTACATCACAGCAAAATACCACGCCTTCAGCCGCAACCTGCCATCGGCATCGGAAAAGCAAAGGCTCGACGCGTCCAAACTCACCTATGCCGACCTCTGCCGTGCAATGGAGTCGTGGCTCGCGGGGAATGCGTAAGCGCTGCCCGCATCCCGAGGCGCGCGCCCAAAGATGCCAGGCCACCGCACCCGCCGACAATGTCGGGCTCATGCTCGGCGCCGCCAATGGGCTTGTCCATTGACCTCCGGGCCAATCTCAAAGAGTCAAAATCTCTGTGCAATGGAACTAGTCGAAGGCGTAATCCGCCGCCTTAATCAAATGGAAATGACGGATTACGCTGCGCTAATCCGCCCTAGGGGCCACGACTATGAGGAAGAGCAGAGGATTTGCTGCTATTCTTCCAAAATGCCAGCACTTTCCGCACGTTAGCGAAAAAATGCGAATCATGGCAGCAATGCCACAATTGTCGCGCCGCGAATCAAACAAACAGCACGAGATGATTTTTGTCGAATCAGTGGGATGGCGACGGCCTACGGAAATTCTTGAAATCGCACCGCGCGGCGAACTAAAAGAAATCATCCTGCTCGTCTTAAGGGACGTCAACCGGTGACGGCCGATTGATGCGAGCGGGAGCGGTGCCCGGGATGGGGCTCGTAACTCCATCTGCGGGCGGTTCGGAAACTCGCCCGGCTGGCGAAAGTCGGCCTGCCAGGAGCTGGCTTCCCGGGGCGCGGATCGGTTGTCCGCCACCATGAAGCGCGAGACCGGATTGAGCCCTTGGGCGAGAGCCCTCTGGCGAGAGCCGCGGTAGAGCGCCGGAAGGCGAGCGCGTCCGCCAAAAGCGGCGCGCGCCGCGAACCCGCCCGGGCGGCAACGCTGGATTGCGCGGAGCGGTCTCTCAGTACGCGCCTTTCGGCGCTCCGCCTCCCCTTATTTGTTTGGAGGCCCGTTTTCGTGCCGTGCAAATAGCTCGGGCGCAAAACCGGCGCCGCGAGAACGGAGACTTGCTTTCCGCCCCCGCACGCATGCGGGGGAGGGGGACCACGCGAAGCGTGGTGGAGGGGGCTTCTGACTCGACGCTTCGTGGTCGTCGAAAGAGGTTCGTGGAGGCCCGCGCCCCCTCCACCGCGCTGCTGCGCAGCGCGGTCCCCCTCCCCCACTTGCGTGGGGGCGGACGAAGAAGAACCGCGCCGCACCATAAGCCAGGAGGAGCCGCTTATGCGATCGCGTTCACCATCGTTTCAGCATGGTTCGAGCAAAGCCCATGGTTCGCAGTCATTAAGATTTTGGCGCAATTCTCGTTGGACTTTGCGAAACATTTACAGCGCAGCATGGCCGCATGAACGAGCGCAGACGAGCCCGGCGCACTCCGGTCTACAAGTGCGCCAAGATTTCGGTGAACGGGTCGCTTCGCGACTGCGTCGTCCGCGACATTTCCTCGCTCGGCGCCCGCCTCGCGCTGGTCAGCACGGCCTATATTCCGGATCAGGTTTCGCTGACCTTCGACGAGGCGCACACCTTGCGGGCCTGCCGCGTGGCCTGGCGGTCGGCGACCGAGATCGGTGTGGAATTCCGCGAGCCGGCGTTCCGCTCGGCGGCGTAACCGGGCACTTTCACCTCTCCCCGCGTGCGAGGAGCGGTCGGATTGCGAGCGTGAGCGAAGCAATCCGGGTGAGGGGCCCTATCCGCGATTCTGAGCGCGTCGGCGACGCCCCCTCACCCCTGAGCAACCGGCAACTAATCCAGCTTCAGCCCGAGCTTCTTCACCAGCGCGGCCCACTTGCCTTCTTCGCGCTTGATGTTCTCCGCGTATTCCTCGGGCGTGCTCGGCGCCGGATCGTCGCCGTAAGTGATAAGCTTCTTCTTGAAGTCGTCGGCCACAAGCATCGTGCGCAATTCCTTGTTGAGCCGCTCGACGATCGGGCGCGGCACACCGGCCGGCGCGATGAGGCCGTAATACTGCACCGCCTCGAAGCCGGGCAGACCGGATTCGGCGGCGGTCGGCACGTCGGGCAAAGCCGCCGAACGCGCCGCACCGGTCACCGCAATGGCGCGCAGCTGCTTGGCCTGCACGTTGGAGATCGCCGCCGGAATGGTGTCGAAGCCGATTGGCACGTGATTGCCGAGCACATCGTTGGTCAGCGCTGCGGTGCCCTTGTAGCTCACCACCGTGACGTCGACGCCGGCCAGCAGGTTGAACAGCCGGGTGGCAAAATAATTGATGGTCGGCGCCGGCGGCGTGCCGACGGTGAGCTTGCCGGGCTGCTTCTTCGCCAGCGCGACGATGTCGGCGAGCGACTTCGCCGGGAACGACGGATTGGCGACGACGAAAACCGGCGTCGAGGCGATGATGCCGATCGGCGAGAAATCCTTGTTGATGTCATAGCCGGCGTTAGGGCTGAGACTCATGCCGGTCAGCACGACGCCGAGCGTGTAGCCGTCCGGCACGGCCTTGGCGATGTCCCGCGTGCCGATCATGCCGCCGGCGCCGCCGCGATTTTCCACGACGACCTGCTGGCCGAGCGCGGCCGACAGCCGCTGCCCGACCAGCCGGCCGATCAAATCGACGCCGCCGCCGGGCGGAAACGGCACGATAAGCGTGATCGGATGGTTCGGATAATCCTGCGCGGACGCTGCGCTGAGCGGCGCGCAAACAAGCATTGCAAGCAAGGCCGCGGCCGCAAGGCGCGCAGCGAACAGATGACGTGTCATGATGGTATCCTCCCGGCGCCACTATAAGGCATCGGCCCCGAAAGAGCATGGCCAGGGACGCTTGCCGCGACAATCTGCCGAAGCGGCAAGGCGCGGCGCGGACCGCTCAGGCCGGCCGTGCCGGCAAGCTGCGCATCCGCGTGCGATAAAAACGGACGATTTCCTGCGCGGTCTGCGAGCGCAGTTGTTCGTAACTCGCGAGGCAGCGCGCGATGTCGCGCTGCGGCATGATGTTCTTGTCGGCGCGCAGCGACAGAATCTGTTTGACCGTCGGCCACGACAGGCCGACCGCGCGCGCGATGATCAGAATATTCTCCGCGCGATCGCTCGCCATCGCCTGCTCGACAAAAGTCAGCGGCAATTCGCCCATCGCCGCGAGCGCCGCGCAGGTTTCGACAAAGCCGCCGCCGCTCGCCAACGCGCCGATGGCGTCCTCGTTGAGATTGCCGGATTGCTGCAGGCGCTCGACCGCCGCCACCCCGGTCACATGCTCCGGCACTTGCGCCATGGTCGCGGTTTGAATCTTGTCGGCGGCTTCCCGCACCGCCACTCGAACCGCTTCCTTGGCTTTCGGATTGGAGGCTTCGAGCTTGACCCGAACGGTTTCGGAAGCGCGCGCCACCAGGGTAAGCAGCATGTGCGGCGGAATGTCCGGACGCGCGCCGAGGCTGGCGGCAAGCGCGTCGTCGTTCTCGGAGCGCTGCACCACCATGGCAAAGCCGACATCGGAAATGCGCGCACCGCTGTTTCCTACCGTGCCGAGTACGACGTCGCGGTCGCCGCGTTTGATCAAAACGCTGGTAACGGCCTCGCTCAGCGACGGCCGGCGCGTGATCGCCAGCATATGCGCCTTGCCTTTTCGCGACGCCAGTTCGACGAGCGTCCGGTCGTCGAGCCGCGGCGATTGCGACAGCACCGGACCCGCCACTTCGATGGCATCGTGAAACGCCAGCGTGCGAATTGCCTTCGGCGGCGAGTTCGGAATCGGGGCGAGCCGAGTGGCCAGCAGCACCTGCGCGGATTGTTCAATCTTGGCGGCAAGCCGGCCGATCACATCGTCGAACAGCGAGATATCGTCATCGCTGAACTGGGCCGAACCGATGACGAACAGATCCGTGATTCGCTGCAGGATTTGCGAGCGCCGTTCGGACGAACCGTGGGCGATGGCATGTTCGAGTTCGGCAATGAAACTGAGATCGGCGCCCATAATCGCTTACAAATCACCCGGTCCGCCGTCGCGACGGGCACCTTTCCGCTTCGGTAACCTATTTCCGGACAGGTAAATTTGGAGTTGCGGACTGGTAAATGAATGCTTGTCGGGCCCGAGAACCATTCCAAAATCGCGGGGTCCTCGCTAAAGTGGCGCCGAAAACGCAGGGAAAACCGGGATGCGATTTGGGCTATTCGGCAGCGCCACCGCCCGCCACGGCGGGCCGGACGTCGATTCCGGCCAGGGCTATCGGCAGTTCGTCGATTACAACGTCGAGGCCGAGGCGCTCGGCTACCACTCGACCTTTCTGGTCGAGCATCATTTCACCGGCTTCGGCCAAGTGTCGGCGAGCCTGTCGCTGCTCACCTGGGTCGCCGCCAAGACCCGCACGTTGCGGCTCGGCACCGCGGTGCTGGTGCTGCCTTGGCACAATCCGGTGCTGGTCGCCGAGCAGGCCGCGACCATCGATCTTTTGTCCGGCGGTCGGCTCGATTTCGGCGTCGGCAAGGGCTACCGCCACAACGAATTCGCCGGCTTCGGCGTGCCGATGGCGGAAGCCGACGCGCGGTTCAACGAATTGCTCGATGTCATCGTGAGAGCCTGGACCTCGAAGCAGCGCTTTTCGCACAGCGGCAAGTTCTGGCAGTTCGAGGATATCATCGTCGAGCCGCCGACCGCGCAGAAGCCGCACCCGCCGATGTGGATGGGCGCCGGCAGCCCGGATTCGATCCGCCAGGTCGCCGAGCGCGGCTATAACCTTCTGCTCGATCAATTCGCCTCGTTCGAGACCGTCGCCGAGCGCATCGCCATCTTCAAGGCCGAGGTGGAAAAGCGCGGCCGCGTGTTCGATCCGATGGAGGTCGGCGTCGCACGTGCCTTCTTCGTCGCCAAGGACGAGGCCGACAAGCAGGCCGCGCTGGAGCGACGGCTCGAGGCGCAGCGCCGGCTTGCCGCGGTGTCGAGCGCGCCCGGCGTGAAGAACACTGCGAGCATCATGGCGTATTCCGACACGCGCGAAGCCAGCGAAGAAAGCGCGCTCTACGGCACGCCCGACGAGATCGCCCGCAAGCTGGAAAAACTGCGCGGGCTCGGCGTCGAATATCTGTTGCTCAACGGCGGCGGCGGCCTGGCGCACGACAGCCTGCACCGCTTCACCCGCGAGGTGATGCCGGCGTTTGCCGCAGAGCCAAAGCGGCGCGTTGTGGGGTAAGTGCTGCCACAAGAATTCAGGCGACATACAACGATGGGCAATACTCCGCGCGTGCAGCGAGGCTCTTCCTCCCCCTGCAAGGGGGAGGATAGGTGGGGGTCTGCGGCCTCGCGGTTTTCACGAACCAAGGAGATGACCGCGCTTGCACGACGTTTGCGCCGCGATTCCACAATAGCAGAAAGAAAGCTTTGGCATGTGCTGCAACGCGGCCAACTCGGCGGATTGAGCTTTCGGCGGCAACATCCGATCGGGAGATACATCGTCGATTTTTATTGCCCGACAATCCGCCTCGCAATCGAAGTTGACGGCGGGCAACACAACAACGTCCATCAGCAAATCAGCGATCAGCAACGATCAAGAACGTTGGGCGCCAAGGGGGTAAAGGTTCTGCGCTTTTGGAATAACGAAGTACTCGAAAATATAGAGGGAGTCTGGGAGGCGATTGCGCGTACAGCGGCGACGCTCAGTTTGCGGCCCGCGCCCCCCACCCCGACCCTCCCCCTTTCAGGGGGAGGGAGTTGATGATCAACAAAATCGTACAGAGCATGGCCGAGGCGATGGCCGGCATCCGCGACGGCTCGGTTGTGCTGATCGGCGGCTTCGGCTCGATCGGCCAGCCGAACGCGCTGATCGACGGGCTGATCGAGCAGGGCGCCAAGGATCTGACCGTGGTCGCCAACAATTCGGGCGTCGGCCATCTCGGCCTCGCCAAGCTTCTGGAAACCGGCCGCGTCCGCAAGATCGTCTGCTCGTTTCCGCGCACCGCCGACCCGGTCGTATTCGAAAAGCTGTGGCGCGAAGGCCGCATCGAACTTGAAGTGGTGCCGCAGGGCACGATGGCCGAGCGCATGCGCGCCGCCGGCGCCGGCATTCCGGCGTTCTACACGCCGACCGCGGTCGGCACCAAGCTGGCCGAAGGCAAGGAGGAGCGCGAAATTCGCGGGCGGAAATATATTCTCGAAGAGGCGCTTCACGGCGACGTGGCGCTGGTCGAGGCCTGGGAGGCCGACCGCTGGGGCAATCTCACCTACATATCGTCGGCGCGCAATTTCAATCCGGTGATGGCGACGGCGGCGACGTTGACGATCGCGCAGACCCAGCACATTGTCGACCTCGGCGCGCTCGATCCGGAGAAGATTGCGACGCCCGGAATTTTCGTCAACCGCGTGGTGCACGTGCCGTACGGCGAACCGACGGTGACTTAAAGTGATTGCGCATGATCTTTCGGAAAACCGGTTCCCATTTTTCCGGATCATGCGCTGAGGGAGGAAAGGGTGAACGCGGCGGAGCAGGTTCTCGCCGGCTGCAAGCCGATGACGCGCCGCGAAATTGCAGCGCGGCTTGCCGGCGACATTCCCGAAGGCTGGTACGTCAATCTCGGCATCGGCGCGCCGCTGCAGGTCGCCGATTACGTGCCGGAACAGCGCGAAGTCGTGTTCCAATCCGAGAACGGCATTCTGGGCATGGGCCCGGCGCCCGCGCCCGACAAAATCAATCGCTGGCTGATCAACGCCGGCAAGCAATATATCACGCTGCGCACCGGCGGCTCGTACATGCACCACGCCGACAGCTTCGGGCTCATTCGCGGCGGCCATCTCGATCTGTGCGTGCTCGGCGCGTTTCAGGTCGCCGAGAACGGCGACATCGCCAACTGGGCGACGTCGAACGACACCGCGCCGGCGGTTGGCGGCGCCATGGACCTCGCCGCCGGCACGCCGCGGCTCTGGGTGCTGATGGAACACACCACCAAGACCGGCGAAAGCCGGATGGTCCGCCGCTGCAGCTATCCGCTCACCGCGGTGGGCGTGGTCAAGCGCATCTACACCAATCTCGCCGTCATCGATGTTACTGATGACGGCTTTGTTGTGCGTGAAATGGTGCCCGGGTTGACGCTTGAATCGCTGCAGCGCGTGACCGACGCGCCGCTGCGGATGGCAATCCGCAGCGCTAGCCCTTGATCTGCCGTCCGGCGCGCGCATCGGCGATCAGCGCGGTGAAGGCTTCGAGCGCGGCCTTCGCGGTGTTGACATAGGTGTCGGTCTTGGAGTCGATCCATTTTTCCGCGTAGCCGATCGCGGTGTGCGCGAGCCGTACGCGGCCATCAAGCCACGGCCCGCCGCCAAAGCCGCCGATCACCGGAATTTTCACCGCCTTCACGACCGCCGCACCGGCGACCGGCCCCGAATTGGTGAAATCAAGCAGCGCCGCGCCGGCCTCTTCCAGAAGCTTCGCCTCGGCGACGAGTTTATCCGCTGCCGCTGCGCTGGCTTGCGCTTGAGGAGAGTTCTGCGCGCTGTAGGGAATGCCGTATTTGATTGCAGTCTGCGGCGTGAGCCCGAACTGGGCAAACACCGGAACGCCGGCATTCACCAGCGCACGCACCGTGTCGGGGAACTCGGCCGCAGCGTCGACCTTGATCATGTCGGCGCCGCCCTCCTGCAGCAGAAGAGTAGCGGCCGTGAGTGCGGCCTGCACGCCATCCTGCACCGGCCCGTACGGCATGTCGCAGCTTACCAGCGCACGCTGCACGCCGGCACGCACCGCCTTGCAGCAGATCAGCATCTCGTCCATCGTCACTTCGGCGACCTCGGATCGGCCCCACAGATTGACGCCGACCGAGTTGCCGACCGAGACGAAATCCACGCCGGCACGGTCGGCGATGCGCGCGATCTGATAGTCCCAGGCGACCACGCCGATGCTCTTTTTTCCGGTGCGCTTCATCTCCTGAAGCGCACGAATCGTCATCTTGCCGTCCATGCTGTTCCTGCTTGCTTGAGCCCGCGACGGAGCGTCGCCCCTGATCGCGGCGGCGCGGCTCGCGCCCCGCGCCGCCCTATCAATGATGGCATTGAAATGTGCGCATGCTCAAGGCGATGCGGCCACAGAACGGTTATAGCCGCCGTTATTGCGGGGGTTTCGGCTTGGCGGCCGGCCTGGAAACTGCCGCCGGCCTGTAATGCGCCTGCGGCTTGGCCTTGGGCTTTGCCGGCTTGGCGGCCACGGCCACGCGCTTTCGCACCGGTGCCGAATGCGGCTTCCAACCCGGCGGACGCGTCGGCCCGGTATAGACCACGGTCGGTATCACCGGCCCGCCGTCCGACAACAGGTTCGCGTTCCTCGCGCTTGGCGCACGCAGCGCCGAAAGCAGCACCGAGAATTTCGGCGTGGCCTCCGTGGCGTCGCCGCTGCTGTCGGCGCCTGCCGCATCCAAGCCTTCGTCATCCGCTTCTGCCTGCTGCATGCGCTTGCGGTGCGGTCCGCACATCTCGTCTTTCAGGTTGGGCGGATCTGCTTCGATCGGCTTGAGTTCGCTGACCGTGCCGAGCGAGGGGATGAGCCACGACAGCGGGTTCTGCCGGAAACCGCTTTCCAGCATTTCCGCAGCCTTCACAGCGCGTGCCGCACCGGACGGCGCGCCCAGCACGACTGCAATCAATTGCTTGTTGTCGCGCGTCGCGGTGGCGACGAGGTTGAAGCCGGACGCGCAGATGAAGCCGGTCTTCATGCCGTCGGTGCCCGGATAACGGCCGAGCAGCGGATTGTAATTCCGCACGACGCGGCGGCCATACTGGATCGCTGGAATGTGCCAATAAGAACTGTATTGCGGGAACTGGCGGATCAGGGCCCGCGCCAGGATCGCGAGGTCGCGCGCCGAAGTGATTTGGCCATCGGCCGGCAGACCATTAGGATTGACGAAATTGGACTCGCTCATGCCGAGGCGGTGTGCCGTTTCGGTCATTTCCTGCGCAAAGCCGTCAACGCTGCCGCCGATGCCTTCGGCCAGCAGCACCGCCATGTCGTTCGCCGACTTGACCATCATCATCTTGATGGCGTTGTCGACCGTGACCTGAGTGCCGGCCGGAAAGCCCATCTTGGTCGGCGACTGCATGGCAGCGGTGCGCGACACCGTGAACAGCGTATCGAACGTAATGCGGTGATCGCGGATCGCGCTCAGCGTCACATACAGCGTCATCAGCTTGGACAACGATGCCGGATACCACGGGTAAGTCGCGTTATCCGCCTGCAGCACCTTGCCGCTGCCGGCATCGACCAGAATGGCGGCTTCGGCGCGCGCCGGCTGCGTCGCGGCGACCGCAAAGGTCGCGGCAATCGCAATGGAACCCAGCGCGGCTACAAACCCCGGCCCCCGAATGACGAGCTTACGTGTCACGTGTTGCGGTCCGTTCGGTTGGCCGTGGTCGAGGCCCACGGCAAGGCGGGTTCTCCAAGCCTGCGCGGCAACCTATGTAACAGCATGGCGGCCTCGAACGCAAAGCCGATCCGGGCTAACTTTGCGCAGTGCGGATTCGGTGAGGGCATAGACCAGCAAAAGCGACTAAAGTTCGGCAAGGCGACAAATTGGCCGGTCGTTCGGACATTGCGGCCGCATAAACGATGGCAATGGGAGCGATCATGACCGCGTGCATCGTTGGATGGGCGCATACGCCCTTCGGCAAGCTTGCCGACGAAACTGTCGAGAGTCTCATCGTGCGGGTGGCGAATGCCGCGCTGAACGATGCCGGCGTCGCCGCGAAGGACGTTGACGAGGTCGCGCTCGGCCATTTCAACGCCGGGTTCTCGGCCCAGGACTTCTCCGCCTCGCTGGTGCTGCAGGCGTCGCCTGATCTGCGCTTCAAACCGGCCACCCGGGTCGAGAACGCCTGCGCCACCGGATCGGCCGCGGTGCATCAGGGCCTCAAATCGATCGCGGCGCGTTCGGCACGCATCGTGCTCGTTGTCGGCGTCGAGCAGATGACGACCACGCCCGGCCCCGAAGTCGGCCGTAACCTGCTCAAGGCCTCCTACGTGCGCGAGGAAGCCGACATCGACGGCGGCTTCGCCGGCATCTTCGGCAAGATCGCCGCGCTCTATTTCCAGCGCTGGGGCGATCAGTCCGACGCGCTGGCGCGAATTGCGGCCAAAAACCACAAGAATGGTGTCGGCAATCCGTATGCGCAGATCCGCAAGGACCTCGGCTATGAGTTCTGCCGGGCCGAGAGCGACAAGAACCCGCGCGTCGCCGGACCGCTCAAGCGTACGGACTGCTCGCTCGTCTCCGACGGCGCCGCCGCGCTGGTGCTCGCCGACGTCGAGACGGCACTGACGTTCAACAAAGCCATCGTGTTCCGCGCCGCCGAGCATGTGCAGGATTTCCTGCCGATGTCGCGGCGCGACGTGCTCAAATTCGAGGGCTGCGCGCTCGCCTGGCAGCGCGCGCTGGCGCGGGCCGGCGTTGGGCGGAAGGACTTGTCGTTCGCCGAAGTGCACGACTGTTTCACGATCGCCGAACTGATTGTCTATGAGGCGATGGGGCTCGTGCCGGAAGGCCAAGGCGCGCGCGTCATCGCCGACGGCATCTCCGCCAAGGACGGCGTGTTGCCGATCAATCCGTCGGGTGGACTCAAGGCCAAAGGCCATCCGATCGGCGCCACCGGCGTGTCGATGCACGCGCTCACAGCGATGCAGCTGACCGGCACTGCCGGCGACATGCAGATCAAAGACGCCACGCTCGGCGGCGTCTTCAACATGGGCGGCACTGCGGTCGCCAATTACGTCAGCATTCTCGAGCGGCTGCGGTAAGCCATGCGGCAGCTGCTTACTCAGCGGGGACAGGCAGAGCGACAAACTCCGCTTCCACAAATTCGGTGAAAAAGCCGCCGAGCCGATGCAATTCATCGAATGTGCCGATCTCGACGATGCGTCCGTTCCTGAACATCAGAATCCGCGTGGCGTTGCGGATGGTCGCAAGCCGGTGCGCGATCACGAAAGTGGTGCGCCCCTTCATGACCTCGTCGAGCGCGAGAGTAACCTTTGTCTCGGTGATCGGGTCGAGGGCGCTGGTTGCTTCATCGAGAATGAGTATTGGCGGGTCCTTCAGAAGCGCGCGGGCAATCATCAGCCGCTGGCGCTCGCCGCCGGAGAGCAACCGGCCGCGTTCGCCGATACTGGCCGCAAAGCCGTCCGGCTTGCGCTCGATGAAGTCGAGCGCCTGCGCCCGCCGCGCCGCCGCACGCAAGTCGGCGTCGCTGGCATCCGGCCTGCCGACGCGCAGGTTCTCGGCGATCGAACGATTGAACAGCAACGTTTCCTGAAACACCACCCCGATATTGTGGCGCAGCGCCGTCAGCTTGATATCGCGAATGTCGATGCCGTCAACTGCAATCGATCCCGATTGCGGATCGAACGCGCGATGCAGCAGCGCCAGCGCGGTTGATTTGCCGCTCCCGGTTGGCCCAACCAGCGCCACGGTTTCACCGGGCATCGCCGTGAAACTCAGGTTCGACACTGCCGGCTGGCGGCCGTCGTAGGACAGCGACACGTCCTTGAACTCAACGCGGCCCCGCACGCGGCCAGGATCGATGGCGTCGGGACCATCGCGCAATTCCGGCACGGTATCGAGCACATCGAAGAATTCGATCAGTTTCGGGGCGTCGAGGAACATGCGATTCGCAAAGGTGACCGCTTGCTCGAGCCGGGCGATTAGCAAGCCGGAAATGCTCATGAAACTGACGATCTGGCCGATGGACGCGAGGCCGATCAGCTTCAGATACGTGCCAAACACCAGAATGATCAACATAGTGAGCGTCGTGCCGGCGCGGGTCAGCACGGCGACGCCGGCCCACCACGTCAAAATCGGCAGTTGCGCGTCGAGCAGCGCGTTGACGAGATCGCGTAGTCCGGACACTTCACGGTCGATGCGCGCGTAGCTCTGGACCAGTGCGACATTGCCGAGCGTGTCGGCCGCGGTCTCGGCCATCGCCGTATAATGCTGTTCGACCGCGCGCTGCAAACCGAACGCCTTGTGCACCACCAATAGCGTCAACGCCGCAAATGCTCCGCACAAACCGAGCAGCGGCATCGCCAGCCGCCAATTGAGCACAAGCGTGAGCGGCAGTAAGACACCCACGAACACGAAGGCAGCGAGATATTCGCGGAAGAAGGTCAGCCAAAGCCACCACATCGTATAGGTGCCGCTCAGCATGACTTTCACTTGCCGGCCCGAATGGGCGGCGGTGTGGAAGGCCAACGGCAGCTGCAGCACGTGCTCGAAAAAGTCGGCCGTCACCATGTTGCGCCGGCGATGCGCCAGCCGGTCGGCGAACCAGGCGACAAGCGCCGCCGAGATGACGACGAACAGGCCCAGCCCGACCCATGTCCCGATCAGCGGGGCCAGCACGCCTGCAGCCGCCTCAAGGCCGGCCGGCAATGCTCCCGTCAGCCGATCGATGATTCGGCCAAACAGGACCGGTTCGACGAATTGCGACACCGCGAGCGCAATGTTGGCAACCGCCAGCGTTATCGCGAGACGCGCCTCGGGCGCGAGCAGCCCCAGAACGCGGCCGTAGAGTCGAAGAAACGACATGGTCCGACAGTTCAGTGCGGTTGCGGTTGAAATATGACTGATGCGGTGGGCGTGTGGTGCCGCAAACGCCGCTTGACGAGCGGGGACGTGAAGGGTATTTAACCTTTCAGTTATTTAACCGGACGGTTCATGACGACGCTCGACGCCACCTTTTCCGCCCTCGCCGATCCGACCCGCCGCGCCATCCTGGCCCGGCTGGCGCTCGGCGAAACTTCGGTGATGGATCTGGCCAAGCCGTTCGCCATGAGCCTGCCGGCGGTATCCAAGCATTTGAAGGTGCTGGAGCGCGCCGGGCTCATCGCGCGCTCCCGCGAAGCGCAGTGGCGGCCCTGCCGCATCGAACCGCGGGCACTGAAAGAAGTCGACGACTGGCTCGAACACTACCGCCGCTTTTACGACGAGAGCTTCGATCGCCTCGGCGACTATCTGAAAAAGCTGCAGGCCAAAGAACCGGCCAAGGAACCGAAAGGCAAAACGCCGAAAGTCAGGAGTACCGAACATGGCCGCAAGAAATAGTGTCGATACGACCAGCGATCCGCGCGCGATCGTCGGCACGCGCGAATACGACGCGCCGCGCGAGCTGGTGTTTTCAGCGTTCACCGATCCAAATCATCTCGCGCAATGGTGGGGGCCGAACGGCTTTAAGACCACGACGCTGAGCTTCGACATGCGGCCGGGCGGCGTCTGGCGCTTTGTCATGCGTGGGCCCGACGGTCGCGATTATCAGAACCGCATTACCTACGAGGAGGTCGTGCCGCCGGAACGCATCGTCTACCGGCATGGCGGCGGCGACGATGTCGAGCCGGTGCAGTTCCGGCAGACGATCACATTCGAAGACCTCGACGGCCGCACCCGCATGGTCTGGCGCGGCGACTTCCCGACTGCGGGCGAGCGCGACCGTGTCATCAAGGAATACGGCGCCGATACCGGCTTGGCGCAGACCATGTCGCGGCTTGCCGACTTTGTCGCGGCGCAGCCCTCGCGATCCGCTCGCTCTCGGAGCGCATAGGAGGCCACATGTCTAAAGTGAGTGTAAGCGCGTTCTCACTGTCGCTCGATGGCTTTGGCGCCGGGTCGAATCAAAGTCTGGAGAACCCGCTTGGCGTGAATGGGATGGCCTTACACGAATGGGCATTCAAGACCCGCACCTTCAGGCTGATGTTCGGCCAGGAAGGTGGAGAAACCGGCGTGGACGACCAGTTCGCGATGCGAAGCTTCGAAAATGTTGGAGCTTGGATTATCGGCCGAAACATGTTCGGACCAGTTCGTGGGGAATGGCCGGACGACGATTGGAGGGGCTGGTGGGGTGATAATCCGCCATATCACGTGCCGGTCTTTGTACTGACCCATCATCCGCGGGCGCCTATCGTCATGAAAGGCGGCACGACGTTCTACTTTGTCACGGATGGAATTGAGCCCGCGTTGCAGCAAGCTCTGGACGAGGCCGGAGGCAAGGATGTCAGGATCGGCGGCGGAGTCTCGACCATTCAACAATACCTGCGCGCTCGCCTTATCGATGAGATGCAACTTGCCGTCGCCCCCGTCTTTCTCGGCGCGGGTGAAAATCTTTTCGCGGGCGTCGATTTGCGTGCCCTTGGATATGCGTGTGTTCAGCGAGTATCGACGCAGAATGCGATCCACTTAACCGTCCGAAAGGAGTCCTGACGGAAATCGCCCCAACTCGGCCAGGCATCGGCGAAGATTTCGTCGAGGCTGTCGGAATTGAGCGCGGTCGATCGTCCTACGACGGTGATGAGGGAGACTGCCATGCTCGACGTGCTGCTCTGCTACGGCATCGCCGCCAACATGATCCGCGCCGGCTATCTCGGCCTGGTCGCAGATCTTCTGCGGCAGGTCTGGGCGGCCTGCCGCCAGTTCGTCGCGGTAGCGACCACGGTCCGAAGGCCTTGGCGCAGCGGCGCGGACCAGTTCCGACGCGCCGGCGAAAGCACTCCGCGGCGCCTGGCGCGGCTCGAAACTTATGTCATCTCAGTCACATAGTTCCAACCCAGCGCGCCTTCAAAAATTCTAGTCGAGCCGTCGGAATGGGGCATAGTCGTTCGTCCTTTGGGGGACTGGAGGGGATCATGCTGTACGCATTCTTGTGCTGCCACGACGAGGCCATCGTCAATTCCTGGACCAAGCAGGAGGACGACGCGGTGCTCGCCAAGCGCGCCAAGGTCACCGACAAGCTGGCGGCGCGCGGCAAGCTCGGCCCTGCCGTGCGCTTGATGCCGACGACGGCGGCGACGACGGTGCGCATGGGCCGCGAGCCGGTCGTGCTCGACGGTCCGTTCGCCGAAACCAAGGAAGCGCTGCTCGGCTTCTATCTGATCGACTGCGCCTCGCTCGAAGAGGCGATCGACATCGCGAAAGAGATTGGGCGCGAGGAGAAGGTCGTCTTTGAAATTCGGCCGGTGAAACTGTATCTGCCGCAAGGCAAAGCTTCGTGAGCGAGGTTGCGTGGATCGATTCCGTGCTGCGGGCGGCACGACCCCAGGCGGTCGGTGCGCTGTTGCGTTATTTCCGGTCGCTCGATCAGGCCGAAGAGGCTTTTCAGGAGGCGTGTCTGCGCGCCCTGAAAAACTGGCCAATGAACGGCCCGCCGCGCGACCCGGCCGCCTGGCTGGTGCTGGTCGGGCGCAACGCCGGTCTCGACGAAACGCGCCGGCGCAGCAGAAACGATCCGCTGCCGGCCGACGACCGGATTTCAGATCTCGGCGACGCCGAGGCCGATATCGCCGAGCGGCTCGACAACTCGCATTACCGCGACGACGTGCTGCGGCTGTTGTTCATCTGCTGCCATCCGGATCTGCCCGCGGTACAGCAGATCGCGCTGGCGCTACGCATCGTTTCAGGCCTCTCGGTCAAGGAAATCGCGCGCGCCTTTCTGGTCAGCGAAAGCGCCATGGAGCAGCGCATTACCCGCGCCAAGAGCCGGGTAGCGCGCGCCGACGTGCCGTTCGAAGCGCCTGGTGTGGCCGAGCGCGCCGAGCGCCTCGCCGCCGTGGCGGCCATGATCTATCTGGTCTTCAACGAAGGTTATTCGGCCAGCGGCGGCGACCGGCACGTACGCGTGCCGCTGTGCGACGAAGCGATCCGGCTGGCACGCCTTCTCCTTGGGCTGTTTGCCAGCGAGCCGGAAATCATGGGGCTCGCGGCATTGCTGCTGCTGCAGCGTGCGCGCACGGCGGCCCGCCTCGACGCCGACGGCGAGATCATCCTCCTGGAAGACCAGGACCGCCGCCACTGGGATCGCGACATGATCGCCGAGGGCCTGGCCCTGATCGAGAAAGCGCACCGCCATCGCCGTCCGGGTCCTTATCAGCTCCAGGCCGCGATCGCGGCGGTGCATGCGCGCGCGGCGGAGCCGGCCGGGACCGATTGGTCTGAGATCGATCGGCTTTATGCTGCGCTTGAGCGAATACAGCCGTCTCCGGTGGTAACGCTCAACCGCGCCGTCGCAGTCAGCAAAGTGCAAGGGCCCGCCGCCGCATTGGCGATGATCGAGCCGCTGGCCGAGCCGCTTAACGGCTATTTCCATTTTTTCGGCCTGCGCGGCGGACTCCTCATGCAACTCGGCAGATGTAGCGAGGCGCGCATTGCCTTCGACCAGGCGATCGCGCTCGCGCATACGCCGGCCGAGGCGGCTCATATTCGCCGCCATCTTGATCGCGTGATGGCGGAAAGCCGGCCAGCATGAAAAATATCTTTCGACACCTGTCGGCGTGAACCAAGATCACGCGTCCTTAGTTCAATCAAAGGGGGTTTGAGCAAATTAGGCATCCGGAACTTCACCCCAGCAAACGAGGAGACTGACATGCAGGTTCAACCGTACCTCAGCTTCGAGGGCCGCTGCGACGAAGCGATCGAGTTTTACAAAAAGGCTGTCGGCGCCAAGGTCGACATGCTCATGCGCTTCAAGGAGGCGCCGGATCAGTCGATGGTGACGCCGCAAAGCAAGGACAAGGTGATGCATGCGGCCGTTCACATCGGCGACTCGCAACTCCTGATGTCCGACGGCCGCTGTCAGGGCAGCCCCAATTTCAACGGCATCGCGCTGGCGCTCAGCGCGCAAACCGACGCAGATGCCGAACGCATGTTCAATGCGCTGGCTGAAGGCGGCAAGGTAAACATGCCGCTGGCGAAGACATTCTTTTCATCGCGGTTCGGCATGGTTGCCGACAAGTTCGGCGTCGGCTGGATGGTGCTGGTCGCGCACGACTGAGAGCACACACGAGGCGAAGCGACGGAGTCGCAATATGCTGGCTGAAACGAAAAGCGCGGATTTCGTCATTTCGCGCGTGTTCGATGCGCCGCGCGATCTGGTGTGGCAATGCTTCACCGATCCGGAGCGCATGAAGGAATGGTGGGGCCCCAAGGGCTGCACCATCGTCGCCTCGAAGATGGATTTCCGCGTCGGCGGGACTTACCTCGGCGCGATGCGCGATCCCGGCGGCAACGTCATGTGGGGCAAGTTCGCCTATCGCGAAATCACGCCGCCGCGGCGGCTGGTCTGGGCGCATTCGTTTTCGAACGAAGCCGGCGGCATCACCCGGCATCCGCTCAGTCCGACCTGGCCGCTCGAACTGCTCACGACCGTCACCCTCGAAGAGCAGCCGGGCGGCAAAACCAAGGTCACGCTCGTATGGTCGCCGCTCAACGCAACAGCCGAAGAACAGCAAACCTTCGACACGGCTCACGACGGCATGCGCGGCGGCTGGGGCGGCACGTTCGAGCGACTCGATACCTATCTTGCCGGCGCGAAATAGCGCCACCGCACACCCCTCAAGAAAGGAGTTTTCGATGGCGAGCATCGGGCAAAAACTGACACCGTGCCTGTGGTTCGACACGCAAGCCGAAGAAGCGGCGAATTTCTACGTCTCCGTGTTCGGCAACTCGCGGATCAAACAGATCAGCCGCTACGGCAAGGCCGGCCAAGACGTCCACGGCAAGGCGCCGGGCTCCGTCATGATGGTCGCGTTCGAACTTGAAGGACAGACCTTCACCGCGCTCAACGGCGGACCGCAGTTCAAGTTCTCAGAAGCGATCTCGTTCCAGGTCATGTGCGACAGCCAGGACGAAATCGACCGCTTCTGGGAAAAACTCAGCGAGGGCGGCCAGGAAGGCCCGTGCGGCTGGCTCAAGGACAAATACGGATTGTCCTGGCAAATCGTGCCGTCGGCGTTGCCGCAATTGATTTCGCAATCGGGCGGCGCCGCGCTCGATCGCGTGATGGGCGCGGTCATGAAAATGAAGAAGTTCGATCTCGCAGCGCTCAAGCAGGCTCAAGCGGGCTAGCCCGCGCATCAAGGGGGATAAGCACATGATTACGACCGTTATCATTGTCGCCGCCGGCATCGTTGCCGTGCTGGCTTACGCCGCGAGCAAGCCGGATGCGTTTACGGTCAGCCGCACCGCGCTGATCGCGGCACCGCCCGAGGCGATCTTCCCGTTGATCGACGATCTGCATGCGCAGTCCGCATGGTCGCCGTTCGAAAAGGATCCGAACATGAAGCGCACCCATGGCGGTGCGCCGCGTGGCAAGGGCGCCGTCTATGAGTGGGACGGCAACCGCCAGGTCGGGGCCGGCCGCATCGCGATTACCGACTCGGTGCCGTCCTCCAAAGTAATCTTGCAGCTCGACATGCAACAGCCATTCACAGCTCACAACACGGTCGAGTTCACGCTTGTCCGCCGCGGCTCCGACACCAGCGTCACCTGGACGATGCGGGGCCGGCAGCCTTTCATGGGCAAGCTGATGGGCTTGGTCATGAATTGCGACAAGATGGTCGGCGGCCAGTTCGAGGAAGGCCTCAGCAAGCTCAAAAAGCTCGTCGAGACGCAACCCGCCGCCGTCGCGGCAGAATAGAAAGCCACACGAGCGAAACGGCGCCCTCCCCGGCCTTGGCTTGAAGGAATAGAGTGGCGCAATGGACGCGCCTGTTTCCGGCCTGCCGCCCTTTCAAGCGCCGTACGCGGCGCCGGACGAGGAACTGGCGCAGAGATTCCTCGCCCAAGCGGCGCGCGATGACACCGCCGAACGGCGCGTGGATGGCCGCGCCCGGCGCCTGGTTGAAGCGATCCGCGCCAAGGCGACGGGACTTGGCGGCGTCGAAGATTTTCTGCACGCCTATTCGCTCTCGACCAAAGAGGGCCTCGCCCTCATGGTGCTGGCCGAAGCGCTGCTGCGCGTGCCCGACGCCATCACCGCCGACCGGCTGATCGAAGACAAACTCGCAGCCGGCCGCTGGTTCGACACCGACGTCAAATCCACGGCGCTTCTGGTGTCGGCCTCGGCCTGGACGCTCGGCATCGCCGCTCGCATCATTCATCCGGGCGAGACGCCGGAAACGATCCTCGACGCGGCGGTACGCCGCCTCGGCCTGCCGGCGATGCGCGCGGCAACGCGGCAGGCGATGCGGCTGATCGGCTCGCATTTCGTGCTCGGGCAGACGATCGACGAGGCGCTGGCGCGTGCGCGCGGCCACGCCGATCTCCGCTATTCCTTCGACATGCTCGGCGAAGGCGCGCGCACGTTGGCCGATGCCGAAAAATATTTTGACGCCTATGCCGGCGCCATCGCGGCCATCGGCGCTCATGCCGGCAATTCCGCGCTGCCCGGCCGCCCGGGATTTCGATAAAACTGTCGGCGCTGCATCCGCGCTACGAAGCGATCTCGCGCGAACGCGTGCTCAAGGAGCTGACGCCGCGCATAATGGCGCTCGCGCAGATGGCGAAAGCGCACGATCTGCAATGCACCATCGACGCCGAAGAAGCGGACCGGCTTGAGCTCTCGCTCGAACTGATCGGCCGCGTGCTGCAGGATCGGTCGCTCGCCGGTTGGGACGGCTTCGGGCTCGCGGTTCAGGCCTATCAGAAGCGCGCCTCGAAGGTGATCGACTGGATCGAGCAGGCAGCGATTGCCGCCGGCCGCCGGCTCACGGTGCGTCTGGTCAAAGGCGCCTATTGGGACACCGAAATCAAACGCGCGCAGGAACGCGGCCTGGCCGATTATCCGGTGTTCACCCGCAAGGCCATGACCGACCTTTGCTATATGGCGTGTGTCCGGCGCCTGCTCGCGGCGCGGAACAGTTTGTTTCCGCAATTCGCCACTCACAACGCGCTCACCGTCGCGAGCGTCATCGAGGATGCGGGCGGCGCCGACGGCTTCGAGTTTCAGCGCCTGCACGGCATGGGCGAAGCGCTTTACGACGCGCTCATCGCTGAACTGCCCGATGTCGCCTGCCGGGTCTATGCCCCGGTCGGCGGCCATCGCGATCTGCTCGCCTATCTGGTGCGGCGATTGCTGGAAAACGGCGCCAATTCCTCGTTCGTATCGGTCGCCGCCGATCCGAGTGTGCCGATCGAGCAAATCTTGCGCCGACCGCAGGACCGCATCGGCAGCGCCGGCGCGGCACGCAATCGTCATATTCCGCTGCCGGCCGATCTCTATGCGCCGGCGCGACGCAACTCCGCCGGAATCGAGTTTGGCGAACGCGCGAACCTCGACGCGCTACTCACGGAGGTTCGCGCCGGCACAGTCGTGCCAAGCATGGCCGCACCGGTCATCGACGGCATCGTGCGCGGCGGCCTTGAGCGCACAGTGCTGTCGCCAATCGACGGCCGGCCGGTCGGCAACGTGCGCGATGCGGAAGCGCAGACAGCGGCGGGAGCCATGGCGGCGGCGGCGGCCGGATTTCCGCGCTGGGCGGCAACGCAAACCGGAGACCGTGCCGCGATCCTCGAACGCGCCGCCGAACGCCTCGAAGCGCATCGCGGCGAATTGCTGGCGCTCTTGCAGACCGAGGCCGGCAAGACGCTCGACGACGCACTCGCGGAATTCCGCGAGGCCACCGACTATTGCCGTTATTATGCGGCGCAGGCGCGCACTGCCCTTGCCGAGCAGCAGATGCCCGGGCCGACCGGCGAGAGCAACGTGCTGCGCTATCGCGGCCGCGGCGTGTTCGTCTGCATCAGCCCATGGAATTTTCCGCTGGCGATCTTTCTCGGCCAGGTGACGGCGGCGCTTGCCGCCGGCAACACGGTCGTCGCCAAGCCCGCCGAGCAGACGCCGCTCGTTGCGGCGCGGGCGGTCGCCCTGCTGCATGAGGCCGGCATACCTGCGACCGCGCTGCATTTTGTTCCCGGCGACGGCAAGGTCGGCGAAATTCTGGTCGCCGATCCGCACGCTGCCGGCGTGGCATTCACCGGCTCCACCGAGGTCGGCCAGGCCATCAATCGCGCGCTCGCAGCAAAGAGCGGGCCGATCGTGCCGCTGATCGCCGAGACCGGCGGCATCAATGCGATGATCGTCGACGCCACCGCCTTGCCCGAACAGGTCATCGACGACGTGATCGCCTCGGCGTTCCGCTCCGCCGGCCAGCGCTGCTCGGCGCTGCGGCTTCTCTGCCTTCAGGAGGACGTGGCCGAGCGCATCCTCGACATGCTCATCGGCGCCGCACGCGAACTGAAAGTCGGCGATCCGCGCGACCCCGCGACCCATGTCGGCCCGGTAATCGACTCGGACGCGACTGAAAAGCTCGACGCCTGGATCACCGACCAGGCGCACGCCGGCCGTGTGCGCTTCCGCTATGATCTCGATGAAGCGCTCCCGGCCCGCGGCCGCTACGTGGCGCCCACCATCATCGAACTCGACGACGCCAGCGATCTCAAGGTCGAGATTTTTGGCCCCGTCCTCCACGTCGTGCGCTGGCGCGCGGACGAATTGGATGCGCTGCTCGACGGAATTGCCGACAACGGTACCGCGCTCACGCTCGGCATCCATTCCCGCATCGACCTGACGGTGGAGCGTATCACCGCGCGGCTGTCGAACGGGAATGTATACGTCAATCGCAACATGATCGGCGCCGTGGTCGGCACCCAGCCGTTTGGCGGCGCCGAACTGTCGGGGACCGGTCCCAAGGCCGGCGGCCCGAACTATCTGCGCCGCTTCGCCGCCGAGCAGACCGTCACCGTCAACACGGCGGCGGCGGGGGGCAATGCCAGCCTGCTCGCGCAGGACGAGTAAGACCCGGAACGAACGCGCCGCCGGCCCATTAACACAATCGCGACAAGATCGCGCTATTCTCCTTCCCTCATGACTGATTCGATCACCCGCCTCTATCAGGCGACGCTGGATTGCCGGCACGACGATCCGTCGACGTCGCGCACCGCCCGGCTGTTGCGCTCCGGGCGCAGCAAGATGGCCAAAAAGCTTGCCGAAGAGGCCGTCGAGGTGGTCATCGACGCCATGAATGGCGGCCGCGAAGCGGTCATCAGGGAAAGCGCCGACCTGATCTATAATCTCGTCGTGCTGTGGGTCGCGACCAATATCCGCCCTGACGACGTGTGGAAGGAGATGGACCGGCGCGAGCGGCTCCTCGGCATCGCCGAAAAGGTGCCCAAGAAGCTGATCGAAGACACCGCCCGCCGGAAAATCGTCGTTCTCGAAGGCCGCCGCGCTCGCAAGCGGCGCTGACCCGCCGTCCTTTCGTCCTCTCCGGTGCTTGGCCAATGCTCGACCACGCCTTATCGGTGCTCGTGTCCTTCGTGGTTGCGGTCATTTCAGCCGCCGGATACCTCGGCCTCGCCGGCCTGATGGCGATCGAATCCGCCTGTATTCCGCTACCCTCCGAGATCATCATGCCGTTTGCCGGGTATCTCGTGTCGGCCGGCCGCTTCAGCCTGATCGGGGCCGCGACCGCAGGCGCGCTTGGCTGCAATATCGGTTCGACGATCGCTTATCTGATGGCGGCCCATGGCGGCCGCACCGTATTCGAGCGCTGGGGCCGCTATGTCCTCGTTCGGCACGAGGAGCTCGATCGGGCTGAGAAGTTCTTCGCACGCTACGGTGCCGTCACGATATTTGTCGGCCGGCTGCTGCCGGTGATTCGGACCTTCATTTCGTTTCCCGCCGGACTGGCGCGGATGCCGATGCTGAAATTTCAGATTTATTCCTTTATCGGCTCGTGGCCGTGGTGTTTGGCACTCGCCTATGTGGGCATGGTGCTGGGCGCACGCTGGGACAGCGACCCGACACTGCGCCGGCTGTTTCACGAATTCGACGCGGTCATCGTTGCGGTCCTTGCAGCCGGCTGCGCATGGTTCATCTGGTCGCGCTGGCGCGAGGTTCGGCGGCCGCAATAAAGCCCTGGAAAGCCCTGGAATACCGAGACAATGCAGCCCAGGGCTGACCCACCGATCGCGCCAATTGTGAGATTGTGACCTTGCCGCTGCCCAAATTGGCCGCCACAATTGCATGGGCTGGCTGGCGACAGGGACAGCATCGGCAAAGTCATGATGACCCGTTCTGCACATCCGCGGCGCCATGGCGCGCCGGCGATGACGTGGTTTCTGGCCGCGGCGCTGTGGCCAGCCGCGACGGCATTCGCACAAACCGCCCAATCGTCATCGCCAAGCGGCGCCGCTGCCCCGCAGGCGGCTTCGGCGCAAATTGCGCCGCAAGCCGCAGCTTCGGTGTCGCAGCCGCGCGGCCTGTTCCCAGCCCAGCCGCCGCCAGCCGCCGGGCAGCCAGGCTTCATCTACGAATTCGGCCGCTGGTGGGACAGTACGCACGCCGGCGCCAATAGCGCTGCGGAAGCGACGCAGGATGCGCTGAAGCACGCGGCGGAAGCCACCAAGGAGGCGGCGACGGCGCTGATCCGTATCCCGGCCGGGCGCTTTATCGAAGTCCACCAGCGCTGTGCGCTAGCGCCCAACGGCGCGCCGGACTGCCGCACGGCGGCGGCGAATGTGTGCCGCGCCAAGGGCTTTCAAGACGGCAACCCGGTCAATGTGCAATCGTCGCAAAACTGCCCGCCCGCGGTCTGGATGTCCGGCCGCGAACCCGCGGCCGGCCAGTGTCCGCAGGAAACCGTCGTCCTGATGGTCGCGTGCCGCTGATCCAAAAGGTCTTCTTCTCATGATGTCCAGTGCCGATCGCAACAAGGCCGCCGATATTCTCATGATGGCGGAAAAGGAGCGCAAACAGGCGGTCCAGCTCTCTAAGACATGGCCCGACATCACCATGGAGGACGCGTACGCAATCTCCACCGAGGTGGCGAACCGAAAGATCGCGGCCGGCGCCAAACTGATCGGCCACAAGGTCGGACTGACCTCGAAGGCGATGCAGCGTTCCTCGCAGATCGACGAGCCGGACTACGGTCATCTGCTCGACACGATGATGATCGCGGACGGCGCCCGCGTTCCGCACGAGAATTACTGTCTGCCGCGCGTCGAAGTCGAACTGGCCTTCGTCCTTGGCAAGACGCTGCGCGGTCCTGGCATCGGCCTGACCGACGTGCTGCGCGCCACCGAATATGTCGTGCCGGCGATCGAAATCGTCGATGCGCGCCTGCAAGACCCGCGCAAGATTTTTGACACGGTCTCCGATAACGGCGCCGCCGCCGGCATCGCGGTTGGCGGCCGGCCAATCGGACCGCTCGATGTCGATCTCCGCTGGGTCGGCGGCATCATGTATCGCAATTCCGAGATCGAGGAGACCGGCGTCGCCGCCGGCGTGCTCGGTCACCCGGCGCTGGGCGTGGCGTGGCTTGCCAACAAGCTCGGCCAGCACGGCGTAACGCTCGAACCCGGTCATCTCATCCTGGCGGGCTCATTCACGCGAGTCGTGTTTGCGCGCAAGGGCGACACGCTGCACGCCGATTTCGGCCAGCTTGGCGGAATTGCGGTGCAGTTTGTCTGATAAGCTTGTCCGATAAGCCGGCGGCGCAGGGCGCCGTTCGATAAGAGCAGCTCGTGGTTTCGCGTGTATCCCTACGCTGGATCGTCGTCGCCGCCGCAATTTTTTTGTCGGCGAGCGTGCTGCATGCCGCGCTGCCGTCACCGACGGAGCCAGGCGTCTCCGGCGCCACGTCGGTCGCCGGACGGCTCTTGATCGCGACGCCGGCATTGAGCGGCCCGCCGTTCGAGCGCACCGTGATCGTGGTGGCGCAGCACGACCGCAACGGTGCGCTCGGCATCGTCATCAATCGTCCGCTGGGTGAGCGGCCGATCGCCGGCCTGCTTCAGGCAGCCGGCGCAGATTCGAGTGGCGTGAAAGGAAACGTGCAGCTCTATCTCGGCGGGCCGGTCGATCCGCGGATCGGCTTCGTCCTGCACAGCGCCGAGTATCACGGCGAGAACACCCTCGACATCGACGGCCGCGTGGCGCTGTCGAGCGGCACGCAGATCCTGCGCGACATCGGCCTCGGCAAGGGTCCGCGGCAAAGTCTGGTGGCGTTCGGCTACGCCGGTTGGGCGCCGATGCAGCTCGACAACGAATTGCGCCGAGGGGTGTGGGACACCGTGCCCGAGGATCCGGCTCTGGTGTTCGACGATGACCGCACCAAGGTGTGGAGCGACGCGATGGCGCGCTATAAGCCGAACTAAACTGCCAACATGTTTCTTTGCACCCCCAGGACCACCATATGACCGAACTGCATGGTGTCTTTCCCTATCTGGTATCGCCGGTCGACGAGACCGGCCGTGTCAAGAGCGAGGTTCTCGCGCGGCTCGTCAGCGATCTTATCGCCGCCGGCGTGCACGGGCTGACGCCGCTCGGCTCAACCGGCGAATTTGCTTATCTTAACAACGCACAGCGCGCCGAGATCGTGCGCGCTACAATCGAGACAGCCGCCGGCCGTGTTCCGGTCGTTGCCGGTGTAGCCTCGACCGCTACACCCGATGCTGTCGCGCAGGCGCGCCATTATTCCAAGCTCGGCGCCGACGGCATCCTGGCGATCCTCGAATCCTACTTTCCCCTCGCCGATGCGCAAGTCGAAACCTATTTCCGCGCTATCGCCGATGCGGTCGACATTCCGGTCGTGCTCTATACCAATCCGCAATTCCAGCGCAGCGATTTGTCGCTCGATGTGATCGCGCGGCTAAGCGAGCATCCGCGCATCCGTTACATCAAGGATGCCTCGACCAATACCGGCCGGCTTCTTTCCATCATGAACCGCTGCGCGCGGCTGAAGGTATTTTCCGCCTCGGCGCATATCCCGGCCGCGGTCATGCTGATCGGCGGCGTTGGCTGGATGGCGGGCCCGGCCTGCGTCATCCCGCGGCAGAGCGTGCGGCTCTATGAACTGTGCCGCGCCGGACGATGGCCGCAAGCGATGGAACTGCAGCGCACGCTGTGGCGGATCAACGAAATCTTCGCGCGCTTCAATCTCGCGGCGTGCATCAAGGCGGCGCTGACGCTGCAGGGCTATGATGTCGGCGACCCGGTAGCGCCGCAACGTCCGCTCGGCGCCGAAGAACGCCGCGTCATTGCCGCAGCGCTCGACGCGGTCGCCGCCGCCGAGGCGATTCCGGCCTGATCCGGCGATCGATTCACCAAGCAATTGTTAATTTCGCCCAACCTATTCTTAACGCTTCGTTGCTAATGATGCCGCTCATTTCGCGCCGGCGGCGGCGTAGAGGTCGTTGTGGCATCGATCGGTTCCGAACACGTGTGGCGTTCGCGCATTTTGCTGCGGCCGTCCCGGCTCTGCCTGGCCGGCGCCATTAAGCGGCTGCGCGTCGTGTTGGCGGACGGCAGCGACTTATCGCTGGCGCGGCGGCTTGCCGGTGCCGCGTTTCTCATTCGCGTCGCCAGCGCGGTGCTTGCGTTCGTCTCGCAGATCGTGCTGGCGCGCTGGCTCGGCAGCTTCGAGTTCGGGATCTACGTCTGGGTCTGGACCTGGGTGCTGCTGATCTGCGGCATGGTCGATCTCGGTCTCGGCTCGGCGGCGCAACGCCTGATCCCCGAATACGTCGAACATCGGCACTTCGCGTTGCTGCGCGGATTCCTCCGCGGCAGTCTTTGGCTGGCGTCGTTCGTTGCGATCGCGGTCGCCATCGTCGCCGCGCTCGTTGTCTATGGACTGTCGCCGCATATCGAACCGAGCAGCGTGTGGCCGCTTTACATCGCCTGCGCCGTGCTGCCGATCTGCGGGCTCGGGCAGGTGCAGAGCGGCATCGCGCGGTCCTACGGCTGGGTGAATCTCGGGCTGAGCCCGACTTACGTGCTGAGGCAGATCCTGCTGCTGGCGTTGCTCGGCGTCGCTTTTGTAGTCGGCCTGCCGATGAATGCAGCGACCGCAACGCTGACCGCTGCGGTCGCGTGGTGGGCCGTCACACTCGGCCAATGGGCGGTGCTTGAGCGCCGACTGACCGGGGTGGTCGAGCCTGGTCCCAAGGCCTATGCGGTGCGTTCGTGGCTGTCGACCTCGACGCCGATCTTCGTGGTCGAGGCGTTTTTTCTCTTGCTCACCTATGCGGACGTGCTGGTGCTGCAAATTTTCCGCCCGCCTGATGAGGTCGGCGTCTACTACGCCGTCTCGAAGACCATGGCGCTGGTCGCCTTCATCTATTTCTCGGTGGCGCAGACGCTGGCGCACAAATTCTCCGAATATCACGTCACCGGCGACCGCAAGCGGCTCGCCGATTTTCTCGCCATCGCGGTGCGTATGACGTTCTGGCCGTCGCTCGCTGCGATCGTGGTGCTGCTGGCACTGGGCGAGCCGATGCTGCGGATGTTCGGGCGCGAGTTCGTATCCGGCTATTATCTGATGTTCATTCTCGCCATCGGGCTTCTGGCCCGCGCCTCTGTCGGTCCGGCGGAACGATTGCTCAACATGCTCGGTGAACGGCGGAGCTGCGCGGTCATCTATGGCGGCTCGTTCGCGATCAATCTCGGGCTGTGTTTTATTCTCATCCCGCATCTCGGCGCCGCCGGTGCAGCCATTGCCAATGCGATAACGCTGATCTGCGAGTCGGCCAGCCTGTTTTTCGTCGCCAAACAGCAGCTGGCGCTGCATTGCTTTATTTTCGGCGGACACAACGGTCGCTGAGGCGCGCCCAATGACGCTCCATGCGCCGACCGATCTCGTGCCGCACGTGCTGGACACAGCGGCCGCGATCGCCAGCGCCCGGCGCGCGGTACTTGCCGATCGCTACGCGGCCGATTCGCTGATCGTCGAGTGGCTCGATCTGACCAAGCTTGACGCGATCACGGACGACTGGCGCGATCTTGCTGCGCGTACGCTGGTCCCAAACGCGTTCTACGAGCCCGCTTTCGCGCTCGCCGCCGCTCCGGCATTCGGACGCGGCGCCGGTGCACTCCTGGTCTGGTCGGGGTCACTGCCGCGCAAGCTGCTCGGCCTGTTTCCCACCCGGATCGTAAAGCGCCGCTACGGGCTGAAGCTGCCGCTGCTGCTTGGCTGGACGCACCCCTATGCGCCGCTTGGCACGCCGCTGATCGATCGGGAGGCCGCCGAGCCGGTCATCGCCGCCTGGCTTGCCCATCTTGCCGGAGACGCGGCATTTCCCGCGCTCATGCTGCTGCCGTTCGTGCCCCGAGAGGGTCCGTTCGCCGCCGCCCTGGACGCGATCCTGCGACGGGCGCAAATGCCGTCAGCTGAGTTCAACTGCCATACGCGCGCCCTGCTGGCCCCGAACGCCGCGCGATCAGCTTATCTCGAGCATGCACTCGGCGGGCGCAAGTATCGCGAACTGCGCCGCACCGTGCGGCGGCTCGGGGAAGCAGGCACATTGTCTTACAGCACCGCGACCGAGCCTGATGCGGTCGCGGCGGCGCTGGAAGATTTTCTGGCGCTCGAAGCCGCCGGCTGGAAGGGCGAAGCCGGAACGGCTGCGGCCTGCGATGAGGCCATCCTCACCTTCGTCAAATCCGCGGTCGCGGGACTTGCTGGCGAGCATAAGGTCGCCATCGACCGGCTCGCCCTCGACGGTCAGCCGGCTGCCGCCGGGATCACGCTGCACAGTGGCGATGCCGCGTGGTTCTGGAAGATCGCCTATGATGAAGCTCTGGCACGCTATTCGCCCGGCGTCATGCTGATCGCGCTGGTGACCGAACGGCTCGCTGCCGACACGTCGATTGTCTGCGCCGACTCGTGCGCGACGGCCGATCATGCGGTGATCAATCGCACCTGGAGCGAACGATTGGCGCTGTGTGACCTGCTGATCGCCGTCCGCCCGCAGGCGCATTTCGCCCGCGCCGCGCGGCTCGAGCGGTTGCGCGGCAAGGCCATCGCCGCCGCCAAGCGGCTGCGCGAAATCCTGCGCCGCTCCGCGCCGCATCGTTGACTTTCGCCACCTTTTACCGCGTAGGATCGAGCGCGGGGAACACCGATGTCCGATCCGATCACCATCCGCATGGGCGGCTATGGGCCGCCGACGACCTCGTTCTCACGCGGGCTCAAGCTCATCGGCGACGCGCTGACGCAACAGTTCGGCGACCGCGTCAGCATAAGATACGTCTGGAACATCATGGATTTCGGCTATCGGGCCGAGGAAATCCTGTGGCTCGTCGAGGACGGCGTGCTGACGCTCGGCTATCAGTCGTCGAGCTATCTCACCGATCGCGTCCCCGAACTCGGCTTCGTCGATCTGCCGTTCTTGTTCGACCGCCGCGACGCCGCCCGCGCGGCGATCGACGGCGGGCTCGGGCGTTTTCTCGCCGCCAAGATCGAGCAGCGAGTCAATTACCGCATCCTCGGCTGGTACGAGAACGGCTTCCGCCATATCTCCAACCAGCTGCGGCCGATCTACACGCCGGCCGACCTGAAAGGCATGCGCATCCGCGTGCTGCCTAGCGAGGTCCAGGCCAGAACATTCGAACTGCTCGGCGCCATTCCGGTGCGCTGCGACCTGACGGAAGCCATTGCCGGCATCAAAGCCGGCACGCTCGATGCCCAGGAAAATCCGTTCGCCAATACGGTCACCTACGGTGTGCACAAGTTTCATCGCTTTCACACCGTGACGAACCATTTTTACATCTCGCGGCCGATTTTTTTGCATCGTCCGAGCTTCAACGCCTGGCCGGCGGAGCTGCAGGAGGCGGTGCGCGAAGCGATCGGCCGCGCCGTCGCCTTCCAGCGCGAGCTTGCGATCGAGGAGGACGGGCAGGCGCGCGCCGCAATCCTCGCCGAAGGCTGCGAGATCGTCGAGCTGACGCCGGACCAACACGCCCAGTTCCGCGCCGCCGTCGCGCCGCTGCTGGGCGACGCGCGAGGGACGTACGGACGCGAAATGTTCGAGCTGATCCAAGCTTGACCCGCGATCAATCGCGGCGAACCTGCATGCGCTGTCCGATTACCACGGTCGCGACCACGGCGGCGGCGTAAAGAAGCGTCGTCAACCGGATCGGCTCGCCGTTCACGGGAGCGGCGAGCACGACGATGACAAACGGCTGCAGCAGCATGAGTTGCCCGACACGGGCCACGCCGATCATCGCCATCGCGGCGTTGAAGATGAAGAATGCGAGGAACTGGCTGACAACGCTCACATAGCTCAGCACGAAGGCGACGACGATTGCCGCGCCGGCCAGGCTCGCGAGCCAGAAACCCATGCTCGGCCGTTCGCGCGCGACGATAGCCGCCGCGCCGGCGGTGGCGATTATGCCGGCGAGCAGTCGCACCCGGCATGTCCATACGGCCAAGCCGGTTGGCGCGCAACTCGCTGACGCTGAGACAGCATCGTCGCGACGCCCCATCTGCTCTATAACGCCGGGATTAGGATCGAATCGGTTAACCGCATGGCATTCCGCCTCCCACCGCTGAGTTCGCTGCGCGTGTTCGAGGCCGCGGCGCGGCACAACAGCTTCCGCAAGGCGGCCGACGAACTCAATCTCACGGCTAGCGCGGTCAGTCATGGGATTCAAACGCTGGAGAATTGGCTCGGCGTCGAACTGTTTCACCGCGGACCGCGCGGGCTGCAACTGACCGACGCTGGGAAACGCTACGCGCCCATAGTCAACGAAGCGCTGGGCGTACTCGCCAAGGCGACCGAGCAATTGCCCGGGCGCAAGGCGACCGGAACGCTGTCGATCAGCAGCGCACCAACTTTCGCCCACCGGATTCTGCTGCCGCGGCTCCCGCTATTTTCCGCGCAATGTCCCGGCCTGCGCGTGACGATCGATACGTCACAGCGGTTCGTCGATCTCGCACTCGATGACGTCGATGTCGCGATCCGTTTTGCCTCAACCAAAAAACCGGAGCCGAATTGGATCCTGCTCGCAACGGAGACCCTTGCACCGGTCTGCAGCCCGGCGCTGAAAAAACGGTTTGACGGAACGGCGGATGGGACCGTGCTTTCGCGCATGCCGCTGATCCATGTCACCGCGGCATCCACCGACTGGGCGCACTGGTTCACGGAGACCGGACTTGACGTCCCTCCCTCCATCAGCGATGGGCTCCGGGTCGACAACATTCAGATGGCATTGGATGCGGCGATCCGAAGCCTCGGCGCCGTGCTTGGCCGCTCGCCGCTCGTTGACGACGATCTTGCGAGCGGCCGCCTGGTGCCGCTGCCGGGGCGTACGATACCGAGCGGCAATGCCTACTGGCTGGTCGCCGCTCAGACCGACTTTCAGAAGCCCGAGGTGAAGCAGTTTCGACGCTGGCTGCTGTCCGAATTCGAGGACGGCGGCACGCAAAAGCCCGCAAGGCCCGTGTCGGCGGAACCGCGACCGGCGCACCGCGCCAAGCGGTGATGCACCGCTCCTTCAACCGCGAATAAAATTCATGATCCGATGAAAAAGTCGCGCGTGCGCCGGCGCGGCAGCGGCGCTTTATCTCCTCCATGCAGCTGGAATTCGATGCCTCGCGATGGCGCGGCGATGGCCGTCTGCAATGGCCTACCCGGCCGCGGTTACAACCCGGTGAGGGCGTAGCGGCGGAGACGTGTGTCGCGGTGCGGGACAGGCCGTTGAGCGGATCCGACTGGAGCCTGATGCGCGCCTTTCTGCGGCGCATCCATCGCGACGATCTGCGCCGGCGTTTCGGGCATCCCTTCGATATCGAAGACGAGACCACAGCGCGGCGGTTGTTCGACGTACGGGCCGGCAGCGGCGAAATCTCCTGGGTGATGGATGCGACGGGAACGATCGCCGGCGTCACCCATCGGGTCCTGGTCTCGCCGGACGAGGCCGAAATGGCCGTGCTGGTGCGATCCGATTGCCAGCGCCGCGGCGTCGGAGAATTCCTGGTCAGGGCGCTGTTGCGACGCGCAGCGCGGCAGCACCTGAAAACGCTCTATGCCGTCGTGCAGCGCGACAATCGCGCGGTGCTGCAGCTCGCAGCCAAGATCGGCTACACCTGCCGCTCGGCGGCTGCGCCGACTGTCGAACTGGTGTTCGATCTCAACCAAAGCAGGCGATGAAGCCGCTTCGCACCATCTCGAAAAACAGCGTCGTGCCGAAATAGGCCCACAACGCGACAGCGCCCAAAAGAACCGTCACGGTACCGCCGGCCATGAAAAAGAGCGGCAGAAGCGATGCCTCTGCCGTCTTATGGTCACTCGTCTTCAAGGCTGTCACCGCCTCCCGGCGTGAACGGGGGCTGGCTAAGCCGGTACCGGCGCGGCGCGCGTCACCGGCTGCTCCTTGATCGGCATGTTGATCAGGCCCGACATGATGCCGAGCAGGATCGACAGCCACCACACCGGTGTGTACGAGCCGAACCGGTCGTAGACGAGACCGCCGAGCCAGGCGCCAAGAAAGCCGCCGACCTGATGGCTGAAAAAGGCGAAGCCTGCGAGCGTCCCCAGCCAGCGCGTGCCGAACATGACCGTGATGATGCCGTTGGTCGGCGGCACGACCGAGAGCCAGATCAGTCCCATGACGATGCCGAACGCGATGCAGGTGAACGGTGTCACGGGGAACGAGATGAAGGCGAAGATCGCGACCGCGCGCATGAAGTAATTGAACGACAGGAGGTGCCGCTTCGGCATCCGGTCGGAGAGGAAGCCATAAAGCACCGACCCGGCGATGTTGAACAACCCGATCGTCGCCAATGTCCAGCCGCCGACCTGCGCCGACAGGCCGCGATCGACCAGATAGGCCGGCAAGTGCACGGTGATAAACGCGAGCTGGAAGCCGCAGGTGAAAAAGCCGATCACGAGCAAAACGTAGGAGCGGTGACCGAACGCTTCGGACAGCGCCTGCCGCAGCGATTGCTGCTTGGCTTCGGACGCGTCAGCCGGCTTCGGCGTTGCCAGGACGAGCGACAGCGGCAACACGGCCAGCATGCTGACGGCAAACATCATCAGGGTCTGTTGCCAGCCGAACGAGTTGATCAGGCCGACCGACAGTGGCGAATAGAGGAATTGCCCGAACGACGCAGCCGCCGTGCCGAGGCCGAAGGAGAGCGAGCGCCATTGCGGCGGCACCACCTTGGCGAACGTCGCCAGAATCATCATGAACGACGTGCCGGACAGGCCCAAGCCAATCAGCAGACCGGCCGAAAGATCGAGCGCCGAAGCACCGGTCGCGTGCGCCATGAGCGCGAGCCCCACTGAGAACATGAGTCCGCCGACGCACATGACGCGAGCCGCTCCGAAGCGGTCGGCAATAATGCCGGCCAGCGGCTGACCGACGCCCCACAGCAGATTCTGCAGCGCCAGGGCGAAAGCGAAGACGTCGCGGCCCCAATGATTGGCAAACGACATCGGGGTGAGAAAGAAGCCGAGCGATGAACGGGGCCCGAACGATATCAGCGAGATCAGGCAACCGCAGCCGACGATGAGCAGCGGCGAACGCCAGCTACCCGCGGCTTGTCTAGTGCCGGATGGCGCCGCGTCGGGCTGAACAGCGATACTTGTCATGTTTTGCCTCGTGCCAAATGGTCGAGAAAGGCTCCGAGCCTAATCCGGCGAGGCAGCCGCCCATGAATGAATAATTCTAATCCGGCGAACAGTTTTTATCGCGCACGGCAGGCGCCGGCCGTTCTGCTAAAAGAAAGGCCGTGCGAGCGGGCTGTGAAGCGATGACCGAAACAAATAAACCGTCTGAGTCGCCGCCGAACATCGAGTTCTGGTTCGAGTTCGGCAGCAACTACAGCTACCTCAGCGTCATGCGCATCGAAGACGCCGCGCGCCGGCACGGCATCCGCGTCGTTTGGAAGCCGTTCCTGTTGGGTCCGATTTTTCGCGCGCTCGGCATGGAGAATTCGCCGTTCGTGCTGCAAAAGGCAAAGGGCGCTTACGTGTGGCGCGATATGGAGCGGCAGTGCCGCAAGCACGGACTGCAATGGAGGCGGCCGACGGCGTTTCCGCGGCTTGGCGTGCTGCCCGCGCGTATCGAGCTTCTCGGTGCGGACGAACCGTGGATCGACGCGTTCTGCCGTGCCGTCATGCACCGCAATTTCGTGTGCGACCTGGACATCAGCGGCCGGGACGGCATGACCGAGATTCTCGCCGAACTCGGCCTCGCCGTGGACTTACTGGCGTTGGCGCAGAGCGATGCCGTCAAAGCAGGACTGCGCGAGCAAACCGAACAGGCGCGCCGGCGCAGCATATTCGGGGCTCCGACGTTTTTCGTCGGCAGTGAAATGTTCTGGGGCAACGATCGGCTCGATGACGCGCTGGTGTTTGCAGCGGAAAGCGCAGCAGCGCGTTTCGTTGCGCGGCCGTGAGTTCGTGTCAGCGCTCGGCACGTCGCTCGTCGTCGCGCTTGGCAAGGATCAGCGACCAGAATACCTTGTATTTCGATTTTGGCGCATAGACCGCGGCGATGCCCATTTTCGTCACCGCCGGATTGAGCATGTTGGCGCGGTGCGCCGGCGACGCGCGCCAGCCGGAGAAGGCTTCGGCCAGCGTGTCGTAACCGGCAGCGATGTTCTCTACCGCCACCGAGGCGTCGAAGCTCGATTGCCGGATGCGTTGCTGGAACGGCCGCCAGACGTTGTGATCGAGCTTGTCGCGCTGCGCCATGGCGCGCGCCTGCTCGCCCGCGAGCTTCATCAATTCCGGATCGATGCGAACCGGCCCGAGTCCGTTATTGGTGCGATAGCTCGAAATGACGGCTTGCGCCGCCTCCACGTTGAGCTTGGCGTCGGCCGTCGCCAGTGTCTCGTTAAAGCCTGGCAGGCCGCCGATCGGATTGTTATTGCTGGCGCAGCCGCCGAGCGCCACGCCTGCCAGAAGGCCGCAGCCGATTAGCGCAGCCAGTCGCCGGATCATCGATTTCAGTCCCCCGTCCGTTCGACCATGGCGGCACGAAAGTGTCGGAAGCATGAATGGCTCACGCCGGCGAAACCCCGTGGTCCGGCTGGGCGGCGGCGCTCGCGGCGCCGCCTGCCTTCGCGGCCGGCGCGCGCTCAACTCTTGGTAAGAAATCGTTCACCACTCCTTAACCGCAAAAAAACAGGTCATGACTATCCTGCGACAATTCAATTCGATACGGATCCGATGGCTTCTGCTGCAAATCGATCGAAACTGAGCCGGCATTGGGGTCCGGTCGCCGGGGCGGGCAGCTTGGGATTTGCCGTCGGGGCCGGCACCTTGCTCCTGTTGGGCCGTGATTGGCTTGTGCACGCGCTGGCGCAAGCGTCCGTCGCCGGCGTCGCTCTGGCGGCGGGCATCGTTCTGGCATGCGCCGCCATGGGCGTCGCCGCCGTCATGGTCATCTTGCGGGTGCGCGCCCAATATCGCCTCATCCGCTCCGCGCTCAACAGCATGACGCAGGGCCTGTGCATGTTCGACAGCGCCGCGCGGCTCGTGCTTTGCAACCAACGCTACATCGAAATGTACGGCCTGCGGTCCGAACAGGCGCAGCGCAATACGCCGCTGCGCGATCTCTTGGTCGAACGTACCGCGGCGGGTACGTTCACTGGCGACCCGGACGACTATGTGGCGGAGTGCCTCAAGCAGGTCGCGGAGGGGCGCACCGAAGCCAAGACCATCGAGATCAAGGACGGCCGCGTCATCTCGCTAGTCAGCGCCCCGATGAAAGGCGGCGGCTGGCTCGCGACGCATACCGACGTAACCGATCAATTGTCGGCGGAACGGGAACGCGACTCGCTGCGCCAGCGCGAGGAGCGGCGCCGCGCCATCGACGCGGCGATCTCGTCGTTCCGCACCCGGGTCGAGAATATGCTCAACGGCGTGCGGCAAAGCGCAACCGCAATGAAGGATGCCGCCAAGACGCTCTTGGCGACGTCCGACCGCACGCTGCAGCGCGCCGAAGGCGCGGTGCACGGCTCCAACGAGGCCTCCGTCAACGTCGAAACTGCGGCCACCGCGGCGGCCGAATTGTCGAGTTCGATTCGCGAGATCGGCCGCCAGCTCAACAAGGCGAGCGACGTGGTGCGCAGCGCCGCCGCCGACGCTAACACCACCAATGACGATATCGCCGCGCTCGCTCAGGTCGCCACCAAGATCGGCGACGTGGTCAAGCTCATTCAGGACATCGCCGGGCAGACCAACCTGCTCGCGCTCAACGCCACCATCGAGGCGGCGCGTGCCGGCGAAGCCGGCCGCGGCTTCGCCGTGGTTGCTTCCGAAGTCAAATCGCTCGCCGTACAGACCGCGAAAGCCACCGAGGAAATCACCCGCGAGATTCTCTCGGTGCAGAGCTGCACCAGCAATGCGGTGGCCGCGATTCGCGCCATCACCCAGCGCATGCAGGACATCAACTACTACACCACCGAGGTCGCCGGCTCCGTCGAGCAGCAGGAAGCCGCCACCGGAGAAATCTCGCACAACGTCGCCAGCGCCGCGTCGAGCGCCAAGTCCATCGTGCAGGCGCTCGATGAAGTCGCCGGCGGCGTCACCCAGACGCGCAGTTCGGCGCAGACCATGCTCACGGCATCCGAGCAGGTCGAAGAAGCGACCGAAAAGCTGCGCGGCGAAGTCGCGGCCTTTCTCAGCACCGTCGCCGCGTAGCACGCCGCCCCGACGCTTGCCGGTCTCGCGATTTACGCTCATATCCCGACGTTGCCCGCTGCAACAGCCGGGGAAGCGGCATGGACAGAATTCAGGTCGGCGATCTGAACTTCTCCGTCAGCGATGCCGGCGATGGTCCGCCGGTGGTGCTGCTGCACGGTTTTGCCTGCGGCAAGCGCATGTGGCGGCACCAGATCCGCGCGCTCAAGCAGCGCTTCCGCGTCATAGCTTATGATCAGCGCGGTCACGGCCTGACCGACGCTCCATCGGCCGCTCAGCGTTACTCGGCAAGCCTCCTGGCGCGCGACCTCGTCGGCGTGCTCGACGCGCTCAAGATCGAGCGCGCGGCGCTTGTCGGCTTCTCGCTTGGCGGCGGCCCGGCCCTGGCGCTCGCCGCCGGCAAACCGGAGCGCGTGTCTCATCTCGTGCTCGCCGATGTCGGCGCCGGCGCCGACGATCCCATCAAGCTCGAATCAATGGCGCGGCGCTGGGGCGATCTGATCAGGCGCGGCGACGTCGAAGAACTGCTCTGCGACATGCTGCGCAGCGAGCTCTTCAAGGTGTATGCGCGGCGCAACCTGCGCCGCCGCAACCACATGGCGGCGCTGATCGGGGCGACGCCGATCGACGGCCTGCGCTTCACGCTGTCGGAAGTGCTGGCCAAGCGAAAGTCGTTGTTCCGGCTCACCGGTATTCTCAAATCCATCCAGGTTCCGACCTTGGTCATGGTCGGGCAGCACGATTACGTGTGCAGCAAAGCGGCGCGGCTCATAGCGCAAACCATCCCCGATGCTATGCTGAAAATCATCGACAACTGCGGCCACATGTCGCCGCTGGAACGACCCGCGGCATTCAATGCCGCGTTGCTGGAATTCCTGAGCTGAACCCATCATCCGCTCGTCCCTGCAAAAGCGGGGACCCAGCGAAGCACCCAACACTTAGCCTTGGCTCCGTCTGGATTCCCGCTTGCGCGGGAATGAGCGGTGATTATTTGCTCGCGCGTTACCGTCCCGCAGCGTAGCCCTGCATGCCGCGCGCGTTAGCGGCGGCGCGGCGGCGCGGGCCGACGCGCGACGCCGCGGTCAGGCGACCCTCCGACCAGGCTGGTCCGATCTCGACCTCATGGCCGCGGCGCTTGAGTTCGGCGACCGTGGTCTGCGGCACGCGGCCTTCCAGCACCAGCACGCCGGGCCGCGCGGTGCGCGGCCAGAACGAACTCGGGAAATGTTCGCTGTGCCACGCCGGCGCGTCGATCGCTTCCTGCATATTCATGCCGCAATGCACGTGACGCATGAAGAACTGCGTGATCCACTGATCCTGGCCGTCGCCGCCGGGCGAGCCCCAGGCGACATACGGCTCGCCGTCGCGCAGCGCCATCGACGGCGACAGCGTGGTGCGCGGCCGCCGGCCGGGCCCGAGCGCCGCCGGATGTCCCTCCTCCAGCCAGAACATCTGCGCGCGGGTGCCGAGGCAGAAGCCGAGTTCGGGGATCACCGGCGAGGAATGCAGCCAGCCGCCCGAGGGCGTCGACGAAATCATGTTGCCGGCACGATCGACGATGTCGAAATGCACCGTGTCGCCGCGCGTATTGCCGAGCCGCCCGACGGTCGGCTCGCCGGACCCCATCCGCCCAACCGTCGGCTCGCCGGCACCAGCCGCCAGCGCCTCGGTCTCGCGGCGCAGCTTGATCACGGCGCCGAAGCCTTCGATCGACCCCGGTCGCAATTCGAGCGAAGCCTTGTCGGTGATGAGCTTGCGGCGTTCGTGGTTGTAGGCATCCGACAACAGCGTTGCCATCGGCACTTCGACGAAATCCGGATCGCCATAGAACACTTCGCGATCGGCGTAGGCGAGCTTCGACGCCTCGACGATCAAATGAATGAAATCTGGACCGGTCGCATCGAGGCCGTCGAAATCAAAACCCTTGAGCAGCGCGAGCTGCTGCAGCGTCACCGGCCCCTGACCCCACGGGCCGGTCTTGCAGACGGTGAAGCCGCGATAGTCGTAAGTCAGCGGCGGCTCGACATGTGGCGTCCATTTCGCCATGTCGTCGGCGGTCAGCACGCCGCGATGCCGACGGCCGCTGGTGTCCATGATCTCCTGGGTGCGGCAGAAGCGGTCGATGGCGTCGGCGACAAAGCCTTTCGACCACGAGGCGCGGGCGCGCTCGATCTGCGCGACCCGGTCGCCGCCGGCGCTCTCGGCTTCCTGCACGATGCGCGAATAAGTCGCCGCGAATGCCTTGTTGGTGAACAGCGTGCCGGTCGCCGGCACCTCATTGTCAGGCAGATACACCGCCGCCGATGTCGGCCAGTATTCGCGGAACAGCTGCGCCACCGTGGCGATGGTGGCGCTGGCGCGCTCAAGGAGCGGATGGCCGTGCTCCGCGTAGCCGATCGCCGGCGCCAGCACGTCGGCGACACGCATGGTGCCGTAATCGCGCAGCAGCATCATCCAGGTTTCGAATGTGCCGGGCACGCAGGCGGCAAGCAGGCCGGTGCCGGGGACCAGATCGAGGCCCTCGCTGCGGTAATGCGCGATCGTCGCGCCGGCCGGCGCCACGCCCTGGCCGCAGATCACCTCCGGCTTGCCGCGGCGCACGTCGTAGAGGATGGCCGGCACGTCGCCGCCAGGTCCGTTGAGATGCGGCTCGACCACCTGGAGCGTGAACGCCGTGGCCACCGCCGCGTCGAACGCATTGCCGCCGCGCTCCAGAATGCCCATGCCCACAGCGGTCGCGATCCAATGCGTCGAAGCGACGACGCCGAACGTGCCTTCGATCTCCGGCCGCGTGGTGAAGGTATTGGGATTGACATTGGTCATGAACGATCTCGACGTTGTACTGGTCATGCGTCTATCGAACGGTGGGCGCGCGCCGGCGTGTTGCGCGAAACGCGCCCGGCGCATACAGACTGACTGTATTGTACCTGCGGGCAGAGGGAAAGAAACGTGGCGCGAGAAGCCCTTAGGGTGGGACTGGCCGGGCTCGGCGCGGTCGGCCTCGAAGTGGCGCGGCGGCTGGAGGCCGGTATTCCCGGGCTGGCGCTGGCCGCGGTCGCGGTGCGCGACGCCGACAAGGCGCGGCGCAACCTGCCGCAGATCGGCAATGGCATTGCAATCGAGCAAGCCGAAAAGCTGGCGGAAAGCTGCGACCTGGTGGTCGAATGTCTGCCGCCGGCAATGTTTCGCAGCATCGCCACCTCGGTCATCGACCGCGGCAAGCTGTTCATGCCGCTGTCCGTCGGCCAGCTTCTGGAACACTGGGATCTGGTGGCGCGCGCCAAGGAAAGCGGTGCGCGCATTCTGGTGCCGACCGGCGCGCTGATCGGCCTCGATGCGGTGCGTGCCGCCGCCGAAGGCACTATCCACTCGGTCACCATGGTGACGCGCAAGCCGCCGGCCGGGCTTGAAGGCGCCCCTTACCTGGTCGAACGCGGCATCACGCTCAAAGGTTTGAACACGGCGCGCAAAGTGTTCGACGGCAGCGCGCGCGACGGCGCGCGCGGCTTTCCGGCCAACGTCAACGTCGCCGCCGCGCTCAGCCTCGCCGGCATCGGGCCGGACCGGACCAAGCTCGAAATCTGGGCTGACCCGGCGATCGACCGCAACACCCATCGCATCGAGGTTGAGGCCGACACCGCGCGCTTCTCCATGTCGATCGAGGGCATCCCCTCGGCCAATCCGCGCACCGGCCGCATCGTGCCGCTGAGCACGGTCGCGGCGTTGCGCGGGCTGGTGACGGAGCTGAAAGTCGGGACGTGATCTTTTCTTCTGCCCGCTTGAAGGATCAGGCGTGCGCCTGCCAGAAGATGCCGCTGAAGCCCGCCGTGATGGTCGCGGCCTGGCCCGGCGCGAGGTCGGTCTTGTCGGCTTACAGCGCAACCGTCAGCGCTGCGCGCGACGATCGGCAGCGATACCGGGCGGGAGGCGATGCGGATTTTCTGTTGATCCAGCATACATTTGGTGTTGGAATTTCGGCGGCACTTGGGGGCGGGAAATGGGATCGGAAGCGGCCGAGCTTTCGGCTGTCATCGGTGATATTTACGACGCGGCGATCGATCCGGCGCTTTGGAACCAAGCGCTCGGAAGCGTCTGCGCCTTTGTCGGCGGCTCGTCAGCGGTGTTGTTTTGGCATGACGCGGCAACAGAACGCTCCGAAGCCCTTCATTTGTTCAACGAAGATCCGGTCTATACGCGGCTCTATTTTGAGAAATACCTGCCGATGAATCCCATGTTTCCCGCCGCAACCTTCATCGATGCAGGCGTCGTGACCGCATCCGAAGACATCATGCCTGCTGCCGAGCTGGTCAAGACGCGCTTCTACAAGGAGTGGATCGAACCGCAAGGGATAGTGAGCGCACTAGCGGTAAATCTGGAGAAGGGCGCCACGCGCGCTTCCTTGATCAACATTCGCACGAGTGTTGCCGTCGATCCAGGAATGCGCCAGCGCTTCAGCATGCTTGTGCCGCACCTGCAGCGTGCGGTGGCGATCGGCAGGCTGTTCGATCAAAGCAAGGCCGCCGAGCAGGCACTGGCGGAAACGCTCGATCATGTCGAGGCGGCTGTCTTCCTCGTCGACGCCAAAGCTGCGATCACCTTCGCCAACGACACCGGAGAGAAAATGCTTGGCGAGGCCACCTTGGTGCGCAAGGACGGCAATGCACTGCGCGTGGTGGCGTCAGACGCCAACCGTACGCTGCGAAATCTTTTTGCGTCGGCCGGAAAGGGCGATGCGTCGGTTGGCGTCCGCGGCGTCGCTGTACCGCTCGAAGGAGCCTCAAACAAGCGATGGTTCGCCCATGTCTTGCCGCTGACCTCCGGAAGACGGCGGCAAGCCGGCGACAGCTATGGCGCCGTCGCCGCCGTGTTTATCCGCAAGACCGTGCCGAATGCACTGTCGCCATTGGAAGAGATCGCCAAACTCCACAAGCTGACCGCGAGCGAGGTGCAGGTGTTCGATGCGGTGCTCAAGGTCAACGGCATCAAAGCCATAGCCGACCTGCTCGGCCTGTCACAGGCGACCGTGAAGACGCATCTGCACAATGTCTTCCGGAAAACCGGAACCAGGCGGCAGAGCGAGCTGGTAAAACTCGTCGCCGGGATGTGAAGCCGCCACGCCGATATGTTTCGCTCCTCATTGCGGCCGGAGGGCTTGCCGTGCTCGATGGGAGCGTGGGCACGTTCTGCCGCCTCGAGCGTGTCCGCTGTTGCCGTGTTTGACGAGCGAACAGCGGACGCGCCGAAAGTCCTGCAGCGCTACGCGACGATGGCCGCTACGACGCCGATAATCTGCCCCGCCAGCTTCAGGTCATTCACGACGTTATTGATCAGGCTAACGAGATCGAAATTCGCCGATGCCCGCCACGACCAATGGTAGCCCGCGGCCAATTCGTTCCAGTAGGTCGTCAGATCCAACAACGGCCCGTTCCCCGCCCAGTCATTGTCGCGCGATCCCGACTCGTCGGTGCCGTGCACTCGTCCGTTATGGGCGAATGTGTAGACGCGGCCGAGGCTGGTTCTGATCCCCCAGGCGAGCTCGACGTTGTAGCTGGGGAATCCCGAGTCGTGATAGTGGCCGGTGAAGGTGTAGGTGCCGTCGGAACGAAGTGTGAGATGCGAGTTTCCGCCCACCGGGACGCCGCCGCCGAAGGCGATGCCTCCGGTGTCCAGATCGATGAGGCTGATGCTTTGCGCGAGTGCCGGGGCGGATCGAGGGATTGCAAATCTATCCCTCCAGCGCGCCAGAGCCTGCTCGGCGCCGGCCCCGGCGTTCATCACGCCGCCGCTCGAGCCTTGAAACGCCGTGGTACTTTCCTGCCTGGCCAGCTCCTGCAAATGCCCTTCCACGTTGTACGCCATGTGTGCGCTCCTTAAGGGGTCCGTCGCCCCGTTTGAGTTACCCGCTTCGTGCGCGCCGCAGAGACGTGAAGCCCTGCGGCCACGCTCGCAATGGCTGAAGTGAAGATTGGTCACGACGGTGTTCCACCGTGACCCCGTATCCGAGCAAGACCGGGGGCTTGGCTCAGGCGATGATCGTCACCGGTGTGCGAAACCCGATGGCCGGGTCATGCTCGGCGCCGCAGATCATCGGCCGTGCTGTGCGGATGGTCTGTGCTTTTGATCACACGATCGCCGCGCGCCGTTTGCGGCGGCGGCATTGCGGGATGCGCGCGGCGTGTCCCCGTCTTTGTCAGGCGCGGCGTGCGTCGCACAGACATGACACGACGTGGTCTTATCTGATTGTGATGCGCACCGTGCGGCGATCGCCACGCAATGGCGATCAGCGCTCACTTCACCGTTTCATGAATGTTCATGAAGCGAAAAGTCCGTTGCGCGGTGGCCGTGGACAGCTTTGCATAGTCTTTTCGCGCCAAAGCGACGATATCGTCGATCGCCGGCTGTCCGGCCAGCTTGTCGTGCAGGATGAATTCCACGGTCGGCCAGCTGAGCTGGGCCGCCTTGCAGGGCAGCAGCATCGTGTCATTGCGATGCCCGTTCAACAATTGGGCGATGACGCCGATCGGCGTCGAACTCAGGCGCGCGAGCGCGGCAACCAGTTCGTCCTTCTGCCGCTTGCGCACAAATGTCACCAAGGCGTGCTCATCGAGCTTTCCCGTCTTGGCTAACGCAGCGACGGTGCGTTCGGCCTCGCTGTAATCGTGCTCACTGCTCCGGTCGAGTATTTTGCCGACCTTGGCGATGATGCGTTCGATATCCTGACGCCGCTCCGGCGGAACCTTCGCCAGAATTTTCTGCTTCACGATCTCGCTCGCCCGCCGCAACAGCTCCTGCAACAGGTTTCTGGGGAGGTCTTTGCGCAATCCGACCAGTTCGCCGAGGCTGTCGTCGCCTTCAGCTCTCTCGACCAGCCGGGTGAAACCGGTCTCGGAGAACTGCGCGCCGGCATTTTTGGCGAGTACGGAGACAACCTGCTGATTTCCCCGCACCAACAATGCATCCGTCAGTTTTGGCTCCAGGATGGGGCGCTCGGAGATGGCCAGGAGGTGGCCCTGGCTCTTGGTCTGCGCGATCTCGACGAGGTCGGCCGTCGTCAGCCGCCTTGAACCGGTCAGGACCGGCGCCGCCACTGCGATCTCGTCGTCCTTCGCCAGCCGCTTGATGACCCTGATCGGGGCCGTGTCGACCGGAGCAAGCCTGCTGCCGAGTTCGATCAGCGCGGTTTTCTCGATCTTCTCGGCAAGCAGGCACAGCACGTCGTCGAAAACGCCTATCTGCTCGTCATTCAGGCGATTGGCGTCGTGCAGAAAAAGAATGGTAATCCGCCGCAGCGTTTGGACCCGATTTTCCGAACTGCCTTGCTTGATGGCGGTTTCAAGGTCGTCGATGAGAGAAAGCTGTTGCATGGCGGCGGCATCTTGCACTGTACGGCCGCCGATCTTGACAAAATCAGATTAAAAATTTCTCTCTTGCCGGTTGCATTGCGCCGGGTTTCGCGAGTTTTCCGGGACGCCGCCCACGCCGGCCCGCGTCCTCACTCGATCTTCACGTTCGCCTTCTTGATGACTTCGCCCCACCGTTCCGAGTCCTCGCGCAGATAAGCCGCGAAGCCATCGAGCGATCCGGGCACCGGCTGCACTGCGAAACGATCGAGATACTTTTTCCGAAAGTCGGGATCGCTGACGATCTTCTGTACATCGGCATTAACCTTCTTGATGATGTCGGGCGGCGTGCCGGAAGCCGCAAACAGCCCGAACGAGACGGCCGCCTGGTAGCCCGGAAGGGTTTCGGCCATGGTCGGCACGTCCGGGAACTGCGGCACGCGCTTGGCGCTGGCAAACGCCAGCATCTTGAGCTTGCCGGCCTTCACCGTGGTCAGCGCCACGGACGGGCCCATGATCACCGCGTCGATGTGGCCTGCGATCACATCGGTCAGCGCTGGCGCCGCGCCGCGATAGTGGACGATCGTCAGCTTGATGCCGGCGAGATTCTGCAATTCGAGTGCGGCGATGTGCAGCGCGGTGCCGACCCCGGCCGTGCCGAAGGTGAGCGACCCCGGTTTCTTCTTGGCGAGCGCGATCAGATCGGCGACCGATTTCACCGGCAGCGACGGATTCACCAGCAGCGCCGCCGGGATGGTGCCGTAGCCCGCGACCGGAACGAAATCCTTCTCCGGATCGTAGGCCAGTTTGCCCTTGGGGTAGAGATGCTGTTCGGTCGTGTAGAAGCCGGTTTCCGACGCGAGCAGCGTGTAGCCGTCGTGCTCGGCCCGCATCACCGCCTGCGCCGCGATCGCATAGCCGGCGCCGCCCTTGTTTTCGACGATGACGCTATGCTTCCACATATCCGAAAGCTTCAGCGCCACGGCGCGGGTCAGCACATCGGTCAACGCGCCGGCCGACGACGTCACCACGATGGTCACGTTGCGTTCCGGGTAGGTTTGCGCCCCCGCGGCCGAACTCGCCAGCAGGCAGGCAAGCAGACACAAGCGGCTGAGCAAGGCGTTCATTGCGCTCTCCGATCTCGGGGCTCTCGTCCCATTCAACACGGCCTGGAGCCTAGCACGCCGGCTGACGGCAACAGGCGCCAGCGGCAATGTGTCCGCAAGCACAACGGACATCGGGAGCTAGCGGGCACAGGCGTCATGCGGGGTTGAGCGCAAGCCGACTGCGGGGCACCATCGGGCGCGGCCGGCTCGCCGAATTGCCGGGCGCTGCGCGGCGCCGGCGGCCGCAAACGATGGGCTCCGGATAAGGCCAAGGATAGAAATTGGAGGTGCGTCATGGATCGCCGCGAATTTCTGCAAACGGGTTCGATCGCCGCTGTTGCAGGAGCCACCGTCAGCGCGGCGCCCGCCGCGGCGCAGACGCCGCCCGCACCGGCCGCCGCACCCGACTGGTCGCGGCGAGCCCCCAAGGGCGAGCCGGTCGTCAAGCGCTTCGACGAGCAGCGCTGGGTACTCGACAACGTCATTCAGGCCAACGGCATCGACTGGGATCAGAGCCATACCGCGGTTGCGATCCGCGCCGGCGGCCCGCGCGCCGTGCCCGACATGGCGGAATTGCGCCGGCGGGTGAAGCGGCTGGTCGACATCGGCCCGGCATTCGAGGCGCTGGCGAAAAAGCGCGAGGCTGCCGCCATCGCGGCCGAACGCAACGGCAACAAGATTCTGGCGCGCGACAATTATTATCTCGCCTGCAATTACTGGGCCTCGGCGATGTGGACCATCGACGAGGTCAACGACAAGCTGATCGGGCTGAACCGGAAAAAGCGCCAGACTTTCAACAAATATGCGGGGCTCGCCGATCACCATATTGAATGGATCGAGCTGCCTTACCGCGGCAAGACGCTGCCCGCGATCCTGCATCTGCCGCCGAACTATTATCAAAGCAGCAGCAAGGTGCCGGTGATCGTCGCCGTGTCCGGCATGGACGGCTTCAAGGAGCGCTCGGTCACGCTCTACAACGACACCTGGATGCAGCGCGGCTATGCGGTGCTTGCGTTCGAGGGCCCAGGCTATTGGGAGCCGCCGCTGCGCGGCATCTATGTCGATGTATCGGGCTGGGCCGAAGGCGGCAACGACGCGTGGCCGATTGGCTCGCCAAGCGCACCGAAATCGATGCCGGCAAGACCGGCATGACCGGCGTCAGCTACGGTTCGTTCTTCACCGCGATCATGATGGCGGCCGATGCCCGCTACAAAGCCTGCGCGGCGATCGGCACATGCTACGAGCCGGGCGGCGAAACCATCTTCAACCGCGCCTCGCCGACCTTCAAGAAGCGCTTCATGTTCATGTCCGGCATCACCGACGAGCGCGAGTTCGACGCGTTTCGCAAAACCATCGATTGGAACGGCTATGCGCAGAAGGTCAAAGGCGCCTATCTGGTCGCCTGCGGCGAATACGATCAGCTCTGCCCGCTCGAATATACCGATGCGTTCATGAAAGCCTTGGGCGGACCGAAACAGCTCATGGTCTACGAAGGCGGCAACCACTCCATCGCCTTGACCACGGCGACGGAGCGCGGGCCCGAGCCGCGTGAGTATCAGGCCGAATGGATGGCGGCGCGGCTCGAGGGCCAGCCGTTTGCGAGCGAGCGCTGGTTCATCGAGGCGGGAGGCCGCGTGGTGAAAACGCCGATCGGGTGATGCGGCGGCGCAGCGCACAGCGACACACGGTCAGAACTCATGCGAAAAGTCTTTGTCATCGGCATCGGCGCGGGCAATCCCGATTACATTACCGTGCAGGCGATCAACGCGCTCAACCAGGTCGATGTGTTTTTCATCATGGACAAGGGCGACGAGACGCAAGACTTGGTCCGCCTGCGAACAGAAATCTGCGAACGCTACATCAAGAACAAATCCTATAGGACTGTGCTGACAGCCGACCCACCGCGGGACCGAAAAGCGTCAGCCTATGAGCCGGCCGTGCGGACGTGGCATGAGCAGCGGGCGGCCATCTACGAACGTCTGATCGGCGAACAACTCGGCGCCGACGAGTGCGGTGCGTTCCTGGTCTGGGGCGACCCCTCGCTCTACGACAGCACCTTGCGGATCATCGATCAGATCGTTGCGCGCGGCGCCGTCGCGTTCGAGTACGACGTCATTCCGGGCATCAGCGCGATCCAGGCCTTGGCGGCGAAGCACCGGATCGCGCTCAATCGAATCGGCGGATCGGTCCATATCACGACCGGACGCAAGCTCACCGAAGGCTTGGCGAGCGACGCCGGCGACGTCGTCGTGATGCTCGACGGCGATTGTTCGTTCAAGACGATCGGTAGTTCCGACCTCGACATTTATTGGGGCGCGTATCTCGGCACCGCAGACGAAATCCTTGTCGCCGGAAATCTGCCGGAGCACTCCGACGAAATCGTCCGCAAGCGAGCTGAAGCCAAGGCCCGCAAGGGATGGATCATGGATACTTACCTGCTGAGGAAGCGCGACGCTTGAGCAGGAAAACGCGATGTGCCGCGCTACGATGCGCCCTCGGGAGCCGGCTCGAACTTGAGCGCCACGCCGTTCATGCAATAGCGCAGGCCGGTCGGCTTCGGTCCGTCGTCGAAGACGTGGCCGAGATGGCCGCCGCAGCGATGGCAGGAAATCGCGGTGCGCGTCATGCCGAACGAATGGTCGGCCGCCTCGTCGACCGCGCCCGGCAGCGGCGCCCAGAAACTCGGCCAGCCGGTGCCGCTGTCGAATTTCGTCTTCGACGAATAGAGCGGCAGAGCGCAGCCGGCACAGGCGAAGGTGCCGGTGCGGTGCTCCTTCAACAGCGGGCTGGTCCACGGCATTTCGGTGCCTGCCTCGCGCAGCACGTCGTATTGAGCGGGCGTAAGCAGCTTGCGCCATTCGGCGTCGGTGTGCGTGACCTCGTAAGGATGCGGCGGCGTTGCAGCCGCGACGGCGCGCGGCCGGAACAGACGGTCGAGCCCGACTGCCGCAACGGCAGCCGCGCCGGCATAAAAGACGTTTCTGCGGGTCAGCATGGTCTTGGCCTTCCTTCAGTGGTGCGCCGAGGCGGGTACCAGCGGCTACCGCGGGAGAACCCTTGTAGCGCAATTTCACAGACACAGTTACGGCCCGGCGGGCCGTTCGGTTACAATATCGGTCCGCATTCACACAGAGTTGATGGGCCGCGGTTATGGCCCCCAGCCGGAGTGGACGCAGGCCGCCAGCAACGGGACAGTTGGGGCGTGCCAATAAGCCCTTGGGAGAATGACGTGAGCGAAATCAAAGTGTTGAGCACGACGGCGATGAAGACCGTGTTCGAGGACCTGGCGCCGGGCTTCGAGCGCGCGACCGGCAACCGTGCTGTCGTCGAGCTCGGACCGTCGCTGCGGTTGGAGAAGGAGCTCGGCGACGGCAAGGCGGCCGATGTTGCGATCGTCAGCCGCAACGGCATCGACGATTTGACCGCACGTGGCCGGATCGCGGCGGGCAGCGCCGTGCACATCGCCGACTCCACCATCGGCGTCGCGGTAGCGAAGGGCGCGCCGAAGCCTGACATTTCGACGCCGGAAAATTTCAAGCGCGCCATGCTGGCGGCGAAATCAATCGCCTGTAGCAAGCCGGTCGGCGGCGGGCAGAGCGGCGCGCATCTCGCCAAGGTTTTCGAGCAGCTCGGCATCACGGCCGCGATGCAGGCCAAGTCCCATTATGGCGCCGGCGGCGCCGCGGGGCTGGCCGGCCTCGTCGTGCTGCGCGGGGAAGCCGAGATCGGCATTCAGCAGATGGCCGAATTGATGGCGGTCGCAGGGATCGACATCGTCGGCCCGCTGCCGCGCGACCTGCAAAGCGTGACGCCGTTCGTCGCCGGCGTATCGGCCGGCGCGAGCGATCCCGCAGCCGCCAAGGCGCTGATTCAATTCCTCACGACGCCCGAATCGAAGCGCGTCATGAAGGCCAAGGGGTTGGAGCCGGCGTGAGCGTCAAATCTTCCGGCTGTCATAGGCCCAGTGCAGCAGCGCCTGGCGCTGCCGCTTGCGGCAGGTGACGTCGCCCGGTTCGCAATGGCGCTGCACCTGACGGACGTGGCGGCGGATCGCCTTCCAGCGCCCGATCTGGCGGGCGTCCTCGTCCGGGATGCGGCGGCCCATATAGTAGCGGCAGTACCACTGAAACCAGCCGCGCGGGTCGTCGCGATAGAGCCAGCCTTTCCGGCGCCACACCGACAGCGGCTGGCTGGCATCGACGCCGAAATAGTTCAGCGCGACGTCTCGGCCCTTGTCGGCGAGCTTGGCGCGCGCAAACCAGCTGCGCGGAAATTCCTTGCGGCAGTCGGTCATGTATTTGCCGCCGAACACGCCAAGCCGCAGCATCTGCGCGGGCGTGAGATCGGGATGGAACTCGGGATCGAAATTGCGTCCCGCGGGCGCCGTCAGTTCGTAACGGTAGCCGCGCTGCATCCTGTCGCTGACGGTGACGATCCGGCGTTTCACCGCCGCGCGTCCTTGAGAACGTCCGGATTGACGACGTTGATCGGTTTGCCGGCCGCGTGGGCCACGATCTGATCGAAGATGTCGACGAACTGCACCTCGTATTCGTCGCGGGTGACGTAACCGAGATGCGGCGTGCAGACCACGTTCGCCATGTTGAGCAGGGGATGCGCGGTGTCGCGCACCGGTTCCTCCTCGTAGACATCGATAGCGGCCATGCCCGGCCGCCTGCACCGCAACGCCTCGACAAGCGCACCGGGCTCGATCAGCGGCGCGCGGCTGGTATTGACCAGAAGCGCGGTCGGTTTCATCCGCGCCAGGTCGCCAGCCTTGACGATGTGCCGCGTCGCATCGACCAAGCGCATGTGCAGCGTGATGATGTCGCACGCGGCAAAGAATTCTTCCTTGCTCGCCGCCGTGGCGTAACCGTCGGCGCGCGCCTGTTCCAGCGTCGCTGGCCGCGCCCATACCAGCACATTCATACCGAAGGCGCGGCCATAGCCGGCGACGACACTGCCGATGCGGCCGTAGCCGAAAATGCCGAGCGTCTTGTCGCGCAAAGTCGTGCCGACGCCGATCTGCCACCGGCCGGCCTTGAGCGATGCCATCTGCTGCGGAATCTGCCGCATCGCCGCGAGGATAAGGCCCCAGGTCATTTCCGCGGTGGCGTAGGACGGCGTACCCGGATGCTGGCTCGACGACACGACGATGCCGAGCCGCGTGCAGGCGTCGATGTCGATATGCGGATAGACGCTGCGCTGGCTGATGAGCTTGAGCTTCGGCAGCCGCTCCAGCAGCGGCGCGCGAATCTGCGTGCGCTCGCGAATGAGCACCAGCGCGTCGGCGTCGGCGAGCCGCGCCGCCAGCGCATCTGTGTCCTGGACGTGATCGTTGAAGATCGTGACCTCGTGCCCGGCAAGCTTGCCGAAGCAGGACAGCGTGCGCACGGTGTCGTGGTAGTCGTCGAGGATAGAGATTTTCATCGGTAAACGAAACGTCGGTTTTGAAAGACAACGATTGACGTCGGCAGAATTATCTAAAGCGGTTATTCAACCGCTCGATGTATTCAATATCTTCCATTTCTTGGAGAGCAGCAGAGTTGGAGAATGTCGATGCCCGGCAACGTGCCACCGGTCTCTTTGCTCACAGGCAGCGGTGTACGTGCAGACACGGAATTCTTTGGATTCTCGACAACTACCAAACGCAAGCCCTCCTCGATCAGAGAAGTCAGCGTACGGCGCTCCGCGGTCGCCTTACGCTTGGCACGCGCAAGCAAGTCGCGCGGCAGTCTCATGGTCGTTCGCACGAACATGCCTCATGAGATATCTCCGCTGGGGAAGCACCTCAAGTGGCCGCGGGGGACGACAGAACGGTTCGGGTTTGCGCAAAAGAAAACCGGGCCGTGAGGCCCGGTTTTAGTTCGCCGGCGTGGGGGCGCCAGCGTTCACCTTCCAGAGGGGAACAGCTGCCAGCGTTATTGGTCGCCATCTGGGAGGATGGGGCAACCGATTCGCCTCGCAGCGTGGTTTTACTATGCGGGCTGACATCAGCGCCGACAATGAGGCGCGCTACATGCCAGCCATGCGAAAAGCGGGCGCGGATAATGGGTCTGTATACCCGTACGCGTTGCAGATATTCCGAGATTTTACGGGACGAAATGCAGCGGGAAGCGACGCGCGCTTTTGACACACAACGCCACTTAGAAATCGCGAAATTCAGAACGCCCAGCGCTGCGCATTGGCGACCAGAAAATCGCGGAACGCCTGCACGCGCGCCACGGTCTTGAGTTCTTCCGGATAGACGAAATAGGCGTCGAGCGCCGGCGCCTCGGCCTCGCCGAACAGCTGCACCAGCCCGCCGTTCTCTTCCACCAGATAATCCGGCAGCATGGCGATGCCGAGACCACGCTGGCAGGCGCGCAGCACGCCGAGAACGTTGTTGATGACGAGATGCGGAATGCGCGGCCCCTTGCCGTCGCGCGCGACCTCGATCAGCCAGCGCGAGCGCTGCAGATACGGCGGCTGCGTGCCGCCGAGCACCAGCACGCGATGATTGTCGAGATCGTCGAAGGTGCGCGGCGTGCCGAAGCGCTTCAGATATTCGGGCGAGGCGTAGACGTGAAAGTGCACCGCGAACAGCTTGCGCTGGATGAGATCGGGCTGCGTCGGTTGGCGCAGCCGGATCGCCACATCGGCCTCGCGCATGGCGAGGTCGAGTTCCTCTTCGGTGGTGAGCAGCGTGATGTGGATGTCCGGATAGAGCTCGATGAATTCGCCGAGCCGCGGCGTCAGCCAATGGATGCCGATGCCCGGCGTCGTGGTGACGCGCAGATCGCCGTTGGGACGTTCGCGGCTGTCGGTCAGTTTCGCCCGCGCCGCTTCGAGCTTCATGAACACGTCGTGCGCGGTGCGATACAGAAGCTCGCCCTGCTCGGTGAGGATCAGGCCGCGCGCATGGCGGTGAAACAGCGAGACGGTGAGTTCCTGTTCCAGCGCACTCACCTGGCGCGAAACGGCCGACTGCGACAGCCCGAGCTGCTCGCCCGCATGGGTGAAGCTGCCCGCCTCGGCGGCCGCGTGAAAAACCTTAAGCTTGTCCCAGTCCATCTACGGTCCTTCTCCTTCTCCCCGGCTCGCGGGCAGAAGGTGGCGATGACGGAGCTTTCTGCTGCGCTCGGCAGCGCGGCAAAACCCATCATCCGGATTGCGCTGCAATCCGACCTCTCCCCGCCCGCGGGGAGAGGCAAGAAATCATTCCGCCGCGTCACGCAACACGGCATGTCCGGCGAGGAAGCGTTCGGCTTCCAGCGCCGCCATGCAGCCCAGTCCCGCCGCAGTGACCGCCTGCCGATAGACATCGTCGGCGACGTCGCCGGCGGCAAACAGGCCGGGCACCGAAGTCGCGGTCGAATGCGGGGCGGTCCTGACGTAGCCCGACGGCTTCATCTCGACCTGACCGGCGACCAGTTCGGTGGCCGGCGCATGACCGATGGCGACGAAAATGCCGTCGACCGGCCGCTCGCTGACGGCGCCGGTCTTGACGTTCTTGAGCTGCGCGTGCGTGACCTTCAGCGGGTTCCCGGAGCCGCGCACGTCGTCGAGCACGCTGTCCCAGATCACTTCGATCTTCGGATGCTTGAACAGCCGGTCCTGCAAAATCTTCTCCGAGCGCAGGCTGTCGCGCCGGTGCACCAGCGTCACCTTGGAGGCGAAATTGGTAAGAAAGAGCGCCTCCTCGACCGCGGTGTTGCCGCCGCCGATCACCAGCACGTCTTTGTTGCGGTAGAAGAAGCCGTCGCAGGTGGCGCAGGCCGAAATGCCATAGCCACGGAATTTTTGTTCGCACGGCAGGTCGAGCCAGCGCGCCTGAGCGCCGGTCGCCAGCACCACGGTTTCGGCGATATAGATGTCACCGGAGTCGCATTCGATGCGGAACGGCCGCCGCTGCAGGTCGAGCTTGTTGACATGATCGGCCACGAGCCGGGTGCCGACATGGGCCGCCTGCTTCTGCATCTGCTCCATAAGCCAGGGGCCCTGGATCACGTCGGCGAAGCCCGGATAATTCTCGACGTCCGTCGTCACGGTGAGCTGGCCGCCGGGAGCGATGCCTTGGATCAGGATCGGGTCGAGCATCGCGCGGGCCGCATAGATTGCGGCGGTGTAGCCGGCCGGGCCTGAGCCGATAATGACGACCTTCGCGTGGGTAGTGCTGCTCACCTTGCACATCTCATTCAACTCGGGCGGGGCACGCAGCGACGCTGCGGACCCGCCTGAAGCCCTCAAAACGGGCCAATTCCGACGCCGTTCAGACTGGAATGGGCCGCCCCTGCCCCAAGACAGCGCCCAAAGAGGCGCGCAGCCACCCCGGGTCAATTTAGGGATTTTTATGAGCCATGCAAGCTTTGCAATGGTCCAGAGGAAAAGGCTCCTGGCGTCAAGGTTAGCGTTGGCTCTCCGCCGTCAGGCGAATGCCGGCATGATCTCGCGCGCGAACAGGTCGACCGAGTGCAAGGCTTCCTCGACCGTCATGTCGCCGAAGGCGAGCCACGGCGTCCAGTAATTGGCGCCCGTGGCCTTGACGTCAGCAGCAATGAATTCGCCCACGGTCGCCGGAGAGCCGGCGACGGCGGTGCCGAGCGCCGCCAGCTCGTCGAAGGTTGTCGGATAATGGGCGTGGGTGCGCGGCGCCGCGCCGTGGCGCTCGAACAGCCAAAAGAAGCTTGTGCGCCAGCGCGGATAGGCGCGGCGTGCGATCGCGAGCGCTTTCTCATCGGTCTCGGCGACGACGACATGGCGGCCGACGCCATAGAGCGTGGTGTCGGCCTTGCCGAGTTTGTGCCGCGCCGCATGATAGCGCTCGAAGATCGGACGGACCGTTGCGCGCGGCCCAAGCGCCAGGACGTTGACGTCGTTCTGCGCCGGCCAATCGGCGTTTTCGGGAATGCCGACGCCGTACCAGAGCGGCGGATGCGGGTGCTGCACTGGATGCAGGATCATCGGCACTTTGTCGAAGCTGTAGAATTTGCCTGCGAAAGTCAGTTCGTCCGAGGCGAGGCCCTTGAGCAGCACCTGGAATGCTTCGTGATACATCGGCTGCGTCTGCGCGAAGTCGAGCGCGTAATTCGCGGTCTCGAACGGCGACACGCCGCGCCCGATGCCGAGTTCGAGCCGGCCGCCGCTCATCTGATCGAGCATGCAGACCTCCTCGATCAGCCGCAGCGGATGATAGAACGGCAACAGATAAACCATCGGGCCGAAGCGCAGCCTGCTGGTGCGCTGCGCCAGCGCGGCGAGAAACAGCCCCGGAGAGGCGGCGCAGCCGAGCGGCGTGCCGTGATGCTCGGCGAGGTGATAGGCGTGAAAGCCTGAGCGGTCGTAAGCCTCGGCAAGCTTGAGCCGCCCGGCATAGAGTTCGCCGAGCGGAATGCCGGCATCGTCCAGGTGATCGAACACGCCGAATTTCATCGACCGACTCCTCCCTTACGTCATTCCGGGGCGCGGGCTTTAAAGCCCGCGAGCTCGGAATCCATAATCACGGAATGGGAGGGATTTGAAAACCGGCCGCTTGAGCTGCGATGCAGGGCTTATGGATTCCGGGCTCGCGCTGCGCGCGCCCCGGAATGACGCTGGCGCGTCACTTCCACTCCACCTTCATCACTTCGTAGGCCCGGGCGCCGCCCGGCGTGACGACCTCGACCTGGGCGCCCTTCTTCTTGCCGACCAGCGCGCGGGCGAGCGGCGAGGTGATGGAAATCTTGCCCTTCTTGGCGTCGGCTTCGGGTTCGCCGACGATCTGCCAGACCGCTTTCTTGTCGGTGTCCTCGTCGATCAGCGTCACCGTCGCGCCAAACGTGATGGTGTCGCCGGAGAGCTTCGATACGTCGATGACCTCGGCGCGCGCAAGCTTGTCCTCAAGCTCGGCGATATGGCCTTCGTTGAGCGATTGCGCTTCCTTGGCGGCGTGATACTCGGCGTTCTCCGAGAGGTCGCCGTGCGTGCGCGCGTCGGTGATCTGCTGAATAATGCGTGGCCGCTCGACCTGCTGGCACTGCTTGAGTTCCGCCTCAAGCGCCGCATAACCGGCCGCGGTCATAGGAATTTTATCCATCGGTCCCGAACCTCCAAGCCCGCAGAGTCAAAACTTGCATCGCGGTCCGGCACCTATCCGGCCACGCGAATGCATGTCCTGTCTCTACCTGCCGCCGCCCGGCCCGTCTGACTGTCAGCCGACCCCGGACGCAAAATAGCGCTGCAACGCGCACACCTCGAGGTCGCCTTTGAGATAGGCCTGGATGCCCTGCGCTGCGGCGACGGCCCCTGACAGAGTGGTGTAATACGGCACTTTATGCAAGAGGGCGGCGCGCCGAAGCGAACGGCTATCCGCAAGCGCGGTCGCCCCTTCGGTCGTATTGAACACCAACTGAACGCCGCCGTTCTTGATGGCGTCGACGATATGGGGGCGGCCTTCCGCCACCTTGTTTATGCGCTCGGCGCCGACGCCATGTGCGGCGAGATATCGCTGCGTGCCCGAGGTCGCCAACACCCGAAAGCCCGATGCGGCGAGGATCCGGATGGCCTCGAGAATGCGGACTTTGTCGTCGTCCTTGACCGAAACGAACACCGTGCCGCTCTTCGGCAGGCGGGAGCCGCCGCCCAATTGGCTTTTGACGAACGCGACATTGTAGTCGCGGTCGATGCCCATGACCTCGCCCGTCGACTTCATCTCCGGTCCGAGCACGGTATCGACCGCCGGTCCGAACCGGGCGAACGGGAACACCGCTTCCTTGACGCCGATATGCTTCGCGCTGGCGAGTTCAAAGCTTTGCGGCTTGAGCTTGAAACTCGCGAGCCGTTCGCCGGCCATGATTTGCGCCGCGATCTTGGCGCATGGTATGCCGGTCACCTTGGCGACGAACGGCACGGTGCGCGAGGCGCGCGGATTGACTTCAAGGACATATATGTCGCCGTCCTTGATGGCGTATTGCACGTTCATCAGGCCGCCGACCTTGAGCGCGCGCGCGAGTTCGCGGGTCTGGCGCTCGAGCTCGGCGATGGTCGCCCGGTCGAGCGAATGCGGCGGCAGCGAGCAGGCGGAATCGCCGGAATGGATGCCGGCCTCCTCGATGTGCTCCATGATGCCGGCGATGTAGCTGTCCTGGCCGTCGGCGAGGCAATCGACGTCGACCTCGACGGCGTCGGTCAGATAACGGTCGATCAGGAGCGGCCGCTTTTCCGACACGGCGAACTCAGACGGCCGATCGAGATCGGCGGCAAGCCGCGCCACGTAGCGGATGAGCTGGTGGCTGTCGTGCACGATCTCCATGGCGCGGCCGCCGAGCACATAGGACGGGCGGATCACGATCGGATAGCCGATCGCCTCGGCGATCGCCTGCGCCTTTTCCGGCGAGGTAGCGATGCCGCTCTTCGGCTGCCGCAGCTTGAGCCGGTCGAGCAGTTGCTTGAAACGGTCGCGGTCTTCGGCCAGATCGATGGCGTCAGGCGAGGTGCCCAAAATCGGCACCCGCGCTTTCTCCAGCGGCTCGGCAAGCTTGAGCGGAGTTTGGCCGCCGAACTGCACGATGACGCCGTGCAACGTGCCCTTGGCGCGCTCGGTATCGATGATCTCGATCACATCCTCGGCGGTCAGCGGCTCGAAATAGAGGCGATCGGACGTGTCGTAATCGGTCGACACCGTCTCCGGATTGCAGTTGACCATGATGGTCTCGTAACCAGCCTCCTTCAGCGCGAAGGCGGCATGGCAGCAGCAATAATCGAATTCAATCCCCTGCCCGATCCGGTTCGGGCCGCCGCCGAGGATCACGACTTTAATTCTGTCCGATGGCGCCGCTTCGTTCACCGGCGGCCCGGCGAACGGCGCCTCGTAGGTCGAGTACATGTAGGCGGTAGGCGAGGCGAACTCGGCAGCGCAGGTGTCGATGCGCTTGAACACCGGCCGCACGCCAAGACTTCGCCGGTGCGCCGAGGCCTCGCCGGCCGGCGTGCCGGTAAGCCGCCCGAGCCGCGCATCGGAAAAGCCCATCGCTTTGAGCCGGCGCAACACGGGCGCCGTCGCCGGCAAGCCCTTGGCGCGAATCTCGGCCTCGGTGTCGACGATGGCGCGGATCTGCGCCAGGAACCACGGATCGACCTTGCAGGCGCCGTGAATATCGGCATCGCTCATGCCAAGCCGCATCGCTTGCGCGATCTTGAGCACGCCGTCGGGTGACGGCGTGCCGAGCGCGGCGCGCAGCGCATTCTTGTCGTCGCCCTGGCCGAGGCCGGGTATCGCCATTTCGTCGAGCCCGGTCAGTCCGGTTTCGAGCGAGCGCAGCGCCTTTTGCAGGCTCTCCGCGAAGGTGCGGCCGATCGCCATCGCCTCGCCGACCGACTTCATCGAGGTGGTCAGCACCGGCTCGGCGCCGGGAAATTTCTCGAAGGCAAAGCGCGGAATCTTGGTGACGACATAATCGATGGTCGGCTCGAACGAGGCCGGCGTGGCGCCGCCGGTGATGTCGTTCTCGATCTCGTCGAGCGTGTAGCCGACCGCGAGCTTGGCAGCGACCTTGGCGATCGGAAAGCCGGTCGCCTTCGAGGCCAGCGCCGAGGAGCGCGACACGCGCGGATTCATTTCGATGACGACGATCCGGCCGTCCGCCGGATTGACGGCGAATTGCACGTTCGAGCCGCCGGTCTCCACCCCGATCTCGCGCAGCACCGCGATCGAGGCGTCGCGCATGATCTGATATTCCTTGTCGGTCAGGTCAGCGCCGGCGCCACGGTGATCGAGTCGCCGGTATGCACGCCCATCGGATCGAAATTCTCGATCGAGCAGACGATGATGCAGTTGTCGTTCTTGTCGCGCACCACCTCCATCTCGAACTCTTTCCAGCCGAGTACGGATTCCTCGATCAGCACTTCGGAGGTCGGCGAGGCATCGATGCCGCGCCTTCGACGATCTCGATGAACTCCGCCTTGTTGTAGGCGATGCCGCCGCCGGTGCCGCCGAGCGTGAACGACGGGCGGATGATGGCGGGCAGGCCGATATCCTCCAGCGCTTCGAGCGCCTGGATCAAAGTCTTGATCTGATGCGAGCGCGGCGTCTGCAGGCCGATCTTCTTCATCGCCTCGCGGAACAGCTCGCGGTCCTCGGCCTTGTCGATGGCGTCGGCGGTGGCGCCGATCATCGTCACATCGAATTTTTCCAGCACCCCCATCTTGCGCAGCGACAGCGCGGTGTTGAGCGCGGTCTGCCCGCCCATGGTCGGCAGCAGCGCGAAACCGCCGGGAACCGCGTAGCGCTCCTTCTCGATGATCTTGGCGACGATCTCCGGCGTGATCGGCTCGATATAGGTGGCGTCGGCCAGATCCGGATCGGTCATGATGGTGGCCGGATTGGAATTGACCAGCACGACCCGGTAGCCCTCGGCCTTGAGCGCCTTGCAGGCTTGCGTGCCCGAATAGTCGAACTCGCAGGCCTGGCCGATGACGATCGGGCCAGCGCCGATGATCAAGACAGTGGAAATGTCAGTTCGCTTGGGCATCCTTGGCTGTCATCCGTGATCGTCATCCCGGGCGCGAGCGGCGGCCCGCGAGCCCGGAATCCATGGTCACCGTTCGTGGTTATGGACTCCTGGTCCAGCCCTTCCGCCTACGCGCGCTCGACGCTTCGGCGGACTTGTACCCGCCGTAGCTTGCAGAGCAAGCGAAGGCGGGTGGCCATCCCGGAACGACAGCACACGCAAAAAAAGAGCGCCTGCGAGGCGCGCCGGCGCCAGGGCTTGGCTAGTTCGGCCCCGCGCGAGGGCTGCTTAGACCAGAATTGCCGCCCCGGCAACGCTGGGTGCAGCTCCGCGCGTTTGTCCTGTGGGTGACGGCACATTAGGCTTCCGGCAAAAGCGACGGGAGGAAAACATGCACGCTGTCCACGCGGCCATCCATAGGGGCATTGCTGCCGCCATCGTGGCCGGTTCGCTCGCCGCCGCGATGCAATCCACGGCGCTGGCGCAGACGCCGGCACCCGATACGCGGCCGGTGACCTTGGTGGTGCCGATTGCGGCCGGAGGCGGCGTCGACACCATCGCGCGGGTCTTCGCCGCGCTGCTGGCGAAACGGCTCAACCAGCCTTGGGTGGTCGAAAACCGGCCCGGCGCTGGCGGCCTGGTCGGCCTGGACTTGGTCGCCAAGGCAAATCCCGATGGCCATACGCTTGCGATGTTCGAAACGTCGGCGGCGCTGCAGCAGTGGCTGCACAAGAAGGTGCCGTTCGACGTCGTCAAGGACTTCGCACCGGTGGCGCAGCTGGCGACCACCCCGCTTGTGCTGTTCGCCGGCCCCTCATCGCCGGTCGCCGATCTGAAAAGCATGATCGCCTACGCCAAGGCCAATCCGGGCAAGCTCGCAGTCGGTACGCCGGGCATGGGCACCCCGCATTCGCTCGCCGCCCTAATGCTCAATGCGGCGGCCGGCATCGACATCACGCAGGTGCCCTACAAGGGCACGGCGCCGGCGCTCAACGATCTCCTCGGCGGTCAGATCCCGCTAATGTGGGCGACGCCCAATGTGGTGATGCAATATGTCCAGAACGGCAAGGTGAAAGCGCTGGCGGTGGGATCTCCGCAGCGCGTCGCGCTGTTGCCGAACGTGCCCACGGTCGCCGAAAACGGAGTGCCCGGTTTCGACGTCAGCGTCTGGTTCGGCATCGCGGCTCCGGCGAAAGCGCCGCCCAACGCCATCGCACGCATCAGCCGCGAGGTCGGCACGATCGATCAGATGGCTGACGTGCGCACCAAGATAGCGCCGCTCGGCTATGAGCTTTCCTACCTCGACAGCGCCGCATTCGCCGAGAAAATCGCCGCCGACCACACCCGCTACGGCAACGTCATCCGCGGCGCCGGCATCAAGCCGGATTGAACCTGCGCAGGGATTTTCCGGCCGATCGGAATTTATCCGATCACACCCCGGCGACTGCGCGCTGCTTGAGCCGGTTCGGCCGCACCGCGCTCGCGGTCACGGGACACAATGGCGTCGGGATCGGGGTTGTATGGAAGCTTGGAGCGTCGGCTCCCTCATCAGGCTCGATATCGACCCAAACGAGCCAGTGCGCATCGTCGCGCGCGGTGAAATCCTCGCGGAAATGGCTCAAGCGCGATTCCGTGCGATAGAGCGACGCGCCCAGAATAAAGCGCGCCGCGAGCAGCATGGCCTCGGTTTCCTTCAGACGCACGAGTTCGTGCACATGCGGCGCGGCGATCGCGCTGAATTGCTCGCACAACCGCTCGACCTTGCGGCAAGCCTCCCCCAGCCGATCGGCGTGCTTGAGAATGCCGATATCGTAAGCAAACATGATGGCCTGCAGGTCGCGCAGGATGCGATCCGACTCTTCGGCGGCCGCAGGCTTGATCGGGCGCAACGCCTCGTCGTGCAAAAGCTCGATCTCGGCCAGATCGAGCTTCGCGGCGGAAAGACGATCCAGGTCCTCCACCGCGCTGCGGCCCGAGACCCAGCCGTTGCCGATGCCGAGCCCGATATGGAAGCCGGCGAAATGGTTGGCGCAGCCGGCCTGCGCCAGCCCCGCAGCGAGCAGCCCTGGCACATCGGAGCGGCAATCCGGCCCGGTTGCGATCCCCATCTTGGTCATCTGGTTGAGTGCGTAATACGGCGTCTTGCCGAACATGTCGGTGTTGGCTTCGGACCCGAGCTTGCGGAAGAAATTGTCCATCCACCTGACCTTGCTGTGGATGAAATGGTCGCGCATGGCTTCCGGGATGGGTGACATGTCGAGATAAAGCGGATCGTTTCCCTTCATCTTTTCCGCCGCCATGGCGCGCGCGATGCGCGGCACGTCGGCTTCGTCGGCCCATTCCGGCTCGTAGGCGCGCATGAAGGCTTCGCCCTTGGAGTTGGTGAAGCGGGCGCCTTCCTGGATCGCAAACGTGATGCCTTCGAAATAAAACTTGGGCGTGCCCGGGCGCACGTAGCTGAATTCCGCATTGCGCAACTTCGCCCCGGCGCGGTGCGCGAGCAGCGTGCCGGTGCCGGTGATGTCGCGCACGAAACCGGAGCGGAAGGTGATGGCGTTGGTGGCGACGATCGTCGTGCGGGCCTGGATGACGTAAAAGGCGCCGGTCCGGGTGTGGATTGCGGTCGCGCCGACGATGCGTCCCGACGGACCGCCAAGCAGCCCGGTGACGAACAGCCGGTCGAGCAGGCGCACGCCTTTCTCCGCGAGCGCCAGCCGCAAACGCCAGCAAAATTCGAGCCCGCCGCCCTCCGGGCACATCACCCGCGCCAGATCGAGACCGCGCGTCGGCCGCCGCACATGCTTGCCGTCAGGGCCGCGCGGGAATTTCATGCCCATCGCTTCGAAATCGCCGATCCGCTCGAACGAATTCTTCAGCGATTCCTGGACCAGAAGCTGATCGGCAACACCGTCGTTGCCGGCGACGATTTCGCGCGTGATACCGTCGATATCGTCGTCCGGATCGGCGACGATCATCCAGGCGTTGGAGAAGGCGGTGTGGCCGGTGCGGCCGATCATCCAGGAATTGGCAAGCGCCACCTTGGTGCCGCGCCGGCCGTGGCGCTTGGCGCTGAGCGCCGCAATCATCCCGCCGGCGCCGCCGCCGACGACGAGCACGTCGGTTTCCAGCAAGGTCCCCGTTAATTTCGGCATCGGCGCGCTCACCACGGCCGCGGCCGATTCTTCACCGACGGATGCACGTCGACGATCTGTTCGGGACAAAAAATCTCGCAGCTGAAGCAGGTGATACAATGCTCGCGGAATTTTATGACCGGGAGAAGCTTGGTGGACGCGAGGCCGTCGACCCGCGATGGCATCGGCTCAGGCTCCATGTGAATCACGTCGGCGGGACAGACATCGTCGCAAATTCCGCAACCCGTGCACTTTTCAAGTTCGATATTTTCGATCATTCTGCGGCCAGAATTTCCCGCCCTCGCCCGCGCGAACGAGTTAAGCAGGAACGGCGCGCCTGAATCAAGCTGCAGGGCCGCCGCCGAGAGGGACCGTTTCGCGCCGATATCCTGCCTGCTGAGTCCTCATGAGCAAATTGCCGATTACGATTGCAACCTGGGATTACGACCGCGTGCGCGCGCTGATGGACGGGCGCGTCGGCGTCGAGGGTTGCGATGTCAATTATCTGACCATGCCGGTCGAGGAGCTGTTCGAACGCGCCTTCTTTCACGGCGAGTTCGACGTTGCCGAAATCGGCTTTAGCCCGTACCTGATCGCGCTCTCGCGCGGCGCGACACCGTACGTGGCCATTCCAGTTTTCCTGTCGCGAATGTTCCGGCATTCGGTAGCCTACATTCGCACCGACCGCGGTATCGATGGGCCGGCCGATCTACGCGGCAAGCGCATCGGCGTGCCCGAGTATCAAATGTCTGCCGTATTGTGGTTTCGCGGCTATCTGCAGGACGAGTTCGGCATTGCCGCGAGCGATATCGATTGGGTGCAGGCCGGCCTCACCAGGCCCGGCCGCCGCGACAAGTTTCCGCTCAACCTGCCCACCGGCTTTCCGCTGGTTTCGCGCAACGACGCGACATTAAACGACATGCTGGTTGCGGGCGAACTCGACGGCGTCATGTCGGCCCGCATACCGCCCTGCTTCGCGGACGGCCACCCGCAGGTCCGGCGCCTGTTTCCGGATTTTCGCACGGCGGAGCGGGACTACTACCGGAAGTGGGGAATTTTCCCGATCATGCACGCCGTCGGAATAAAGCGCGAGTTGCTCGACAAGCACCCCTGGCTGGCGACGAGCCTTTATAAGGCGTTCGTGCAGGCGAAGCGGCTCGCCGACGCCGAATTCGGCGAGATCACCGCGCTCAAAATCGGGCTACCATGGGTCAATGCCGAATACGAAGCCACGCGAGCGGTCATGGGCCCGGATTTCTGGTCGTACGGCGTGACGGAAAACCGCAAGGCGCTTTCTACCATGGCGCGATACTCTTTCGATCAGGGCTTGGCGGTGCGGGTGGTCGCGATCGAAGAAATGTTCGCCGAAGGCAATATGAGCGACACGCGGGTGTAAGGGAGCGAAGCATGGCGGTGCAATTGATCTGCTGTTCTCACAGCCCGCTGATGGTCACCGGCATCGAGGAGTCCGGGCACAACGTTCAGGCACAATTTTTCAAGGAGCTGGACGGCGCGGCTTCGGCTCTGCATGCGTTTAATCCGGACCTCGTTGTCGTGTTCGGGCCGGATCATTTCAACGGCTTCTTCTACGAGCTGATGCCGGCGTTCTGCATCGGCACCGCCGCCGAAGGCTCGAAGGACTGGCATTTGCAGAGCGGCCCGCTGCGCGTGCCGCGCGCGCTGGCGACCGATTGCGTCCGCTTTCTGCAGTCGAACGACTTCGACGTCGCCATTTCGCACCAGATGAAAGTCGATCACGGCATTACCATCCCGCTCTTGAAGCTCACCGGCGCGCTGGCGCGCTACGACGTGCTGCCAATCTTTGTGAACTGCGCCGCCGATCCGCGGCCGTCGTTTCGGCGCGTACGGCGGTTCGGCGAAGCGATCGGCGAATTTCTCGCCGGCAAGGACCTGCGCATCACCATCGTCGGCTCCGGCGGCCTGTCGCACGACCCGCCGACGCCCCGGCTGGAACTGAGTCCGCCGGACGTGGCGCGCCGGCTGATTGTGCGGCAGACGCCGAGTCAGGAGGAATTGGACGCGCGCGAAAATCGCGTCGTCGCGGCGGCACGCGATCTCGTGATCGGGAAAGGCCCTTGCCTGCCGCCGAGCGAACAATGGGATCGCGACTTTCTGAACAGTTTGCTGGATTACGAGCTTACGGATTTCGACTGCATGACCGACGCTGAGATCGATCGGGTGGCGGGGTTCGGCGCGCACGAGGTGCGCACCTGGGTGGCGGCTGCGGCGGCCGCGCGCAAGCTCGGCAATCCGCAGCCCGAGCTACGCTTCTATCACCTCATTCCCGAATGGATCACCGGGATGGCAATTGTCGTCGCGCAGTGACGTTGCGCCAAGACGGGAGTGTTGGATGAGTTTGCCGGAGTACGCCAGCGGCGCGATCCCATCCGGGACAGGCGGCTCCGCAATGGCGCGCACGCCCGCAATGACGGCGCAAATGTCCACGCCGGAAGATCGCGGCGAGATTCTGAAAGTATCGAACCTCGGACAAGCGTTCGGCGCGCTTCGCGCCTTCGAGGGAATTGAGTTCTCGGTTCGCGAGCGCGAGTTTCTCTGCATCATCGGCCCGAGCGGCTGCGGCAAGTCGAGCCTGCTCATGTCGATTGCCGGGCATAACCAGCCGAGCTCCGGCGAAATTCTGTTCGGCGGCGCCCGCGTGCGCGGCCCGAGCGTCGAACGCGGCCTTGTGTTTCAGGAATACGCGCTGTTTTTGTGGATGAATGTGTTCGACAATGTCGGCTTCGGCCTGCGCATGCTCCGCTCCGCGAGCGGCAACGAATACCGGCGCCAGGTGGAAGAACATCTCGCGCTCGTCGGACTCACCGAGTTCGCCAATTATTGGCCGCATCAACTGAGCGGCGGCATGCGCCAGCGCGTCGCCATCGCACGCGCGCTTGCCGTCAAGCCGCGGGTCCTGCTCATGGACGAGCCGTTCGGAGCGCTCGACGCCTTGACCCGGCGCGCCTTGCAGCAGGAACTGGTGCGCATTTGGCAACTGACCAAGATGACGATCATCTTCGTCACCCACAATCTGCAGGAGGCGCTCTATCTGGGTGACCGCGTTCTTTGCATGACGCGGCGTCCGGGGCGGATCAAAAAGGAGATCGCGATCGAGCTGCCGCGCCCCCGCGATGTCGAAGACCCAAGCGATGAAACCAAACAAATCATCAGGGAGATGCAACATGCCCTCTATTCGGAAGTCGACCCCCCACAGGCGGACGGCGCCTGAAACGCGTCGCGCCGGCGGCGCTCTGCAGCGCCGCACCGTGCTGTCGATGCTGGCGACCGCCGCACTGGCGCCGGCTGTGCCCGCAAAGGCGGCGCTCCCCGTGGTGCGTTTCGTCAACGTGCCGCTGCAGGACTGGCTGCCGTTCTGGGTCGCGCAGCAAAATGGCCTCGACAAACGTTACGGTATCGAACTGAAGGCGGTACCGATCGTCGGCGGCACCCAGACGGCGGAATTCGCCGGCGCGGGCGATTGCGACATCGCGACCGTCGCCGGCGTTCTGGCGCTGCTGGCGGTCAAGCGCGGCCTGATCCCGAACAAGGTCACGCTGTTATGCCCGCTCGGCTCCATGGCCGACGCCCAGCATCCGTTCCAGGGCGTCGTCGCCAACGACAAGATCAAGACGTGGAAAGACCTCGAGGGCAAAAACGTCGCGGTTCTGAGCGTGCACAGCCTGTTCTATCTTTCTGTCACGACTCGGCTCGCGCGCGAGCATGTGGACATCGGCAAAATCAATTTCATCACGATTTCGCTGCCCCAGCAGGTGGCGGCGCTCAAGGCCGGACGGGTCGATGCGATCTGCGTCGGCACCGACTTCGCCGCGCGCGCCATCAACGACCGCGTCGGGCATCTGCTCGGCTGGACGCTCGGCGCGCCGCCGTTCGATCCTTTCAGCCCCGGCTTCCTCGTCGTTAACCGCGAGTTCGCCGATCGCAATCCGGCCGTGCTGGAGAATTTTCTCAAAACGCACATCGCAGCCGTGAAATGGATCGTCGACAACCCGGACAAGGCGAAAGAGGTGACGGCGAAAGAGCTGCACATCACCGATCCCGTGGTGGTGAAGGGCTTTTACCTCGAAAAATGGGACCCCACGCTTGCGCCCGATCCCAAATCGGTGGCGCTCGACAACGAAATGATGAAGGGTCAGGGCATCGACCAGCCGATCGACCTCGACAAGTACCTCACGCTCATGAAACTCGTCGAAAATGCCCGCCGCGCCGTCCTTGGCCAATAGCTCCGCGCGCGATAGCGAGCGCCGGCTTCCGCCGCTGCTGCTTCGGCTAACGCTCGTCCGGCCGCGCAGCTTGCGGCGGTGGCTGGTGCCGGTGCTGCTACTGGTGCTTTGGGAAGTGGCGAGCGACACCGGCTTGGTCGATTCCTACTATCTTCCGCCACTTCATGCCGTGCTCAAAACCGCTTGGTCGCTGTTGCTGTCCGGCCAACTCCTCGACGACACCGGCGTGAGCCTCTACCGGCTGTTCGCCGGCTACCTTGTCGGCGCCGTTGCGGGAATTGTGGTTGGGGTCCTCACCGGCCGGAGCGCGCTGGTGTTCGATCTGCTCGACCCGGTGATCCAGGCGTTGCGGCCGATTTCTCCGATCGCGCTGTTGCCGCTGGCGATCGTCTATCTCGGCGTCGGCGACTTCGAGAAGATCATGCTGATCGCCTATTCGACGTTTTTTCCCGTCGTCATCAACACCTATTTCGGCGTGCGCGGCGTTGATCCGGTCGTCATCATGGCGGCAAAGACGCTGGGCGCGTCCAGGCGGCGCGACATGCTGCGCGAGATCGTCCTGCCCGCCGCCCTGCCCCATATCTTCTCAGGCCTGCGCGTAAGCCTCGGCATCAGCTTCATCGTCCTCATCGCCGCCGAAATGATCGCGGCGCACAGCGGCCTCGGCTTCCGCATTCTGGACGCCGAACAGATTTTCGAGATCGACGTAGTTTACGTCGGCATCGTCGTCATCAGCCTGTTGGGCTTGTTGTTCGACGCCGTGTTCATGCGCATCCGCGGCCGCTTGCTGCCTTGGTATCGGGAATCGTAATTGTCTGGCGTTCGCCGCTGGGCCGCGGCGGAAAGGCATTTACGCGCCAGGTAAGCGCTTGCCGCGCCGGTCACGGCGCGGGGCTCCCGCCGCGGCCGAAAAACCCATCGCGCAGAAACCCGCGCAAGAACACCGCGTCAAAAAAGCGTTAAGCGGAGGTAACCATTAACTCCGCGTTAACCAAATGTCCGCAGATTATTAACCAATCAAGAATCATCCACATCGGAGAGGCGGCCTTGTCGAGCCTCATCTGCCAAAGGCAGTCGCTGACGTTTCGCGCCCGCTCCTACATGGCGTTCGTTTTCACGCCGCAGCCGCCGATTGCCGACTGGCTTGCGGACCTCGACGCCACGCTGGAGCGCTCCAAGGGCTTCTTTGCCGGCCACCCGGTCGCGCTCGACCTATCGGCCGCGGGCCTGACCCCGCCAGAGATCGCCGAACTCACAGCTAATCTCGCCGAGCGCGGCATCCGTGTGCTTGGCATCGAGGGCATTGAGCCGCACGCCCTGACGCCGGCGCTGCCGCCGCTGTTGCGCGGCGGCCGCGGCGCCCAGGAGATCGAAATTCCCGAGCCGGCCTCGGCCGAGGCGGCGACGGCTGCGGCGACCCCACCGCCGCAGAAACAGGAGCCGGCATCGCTCCTGATTGATTTGCCGGTGCGTTCGGGCCAATCGGTCGTCTACATCGAGGGCGATGTCACCGTGTTGGGCTCGGTCGGTTCGGGCGCCGAGATCATCGCCGGGGGCTCCATCCACATTTACGGCACGCTGCGCGGGCTCGCCATGGCGGGCGCCTCGGGCAATCCGCGCGCGCGAATCTTCTGCCACCGTTTCGAGGGCGAGCTGTTGGCCATCGGCCCTCACTACAAGACGGCAGACGAAATCGAAGCCAGCCTGCGCCGCGGACCGGCCCAGGCGTGGCTCGACGGCAACACGCTGAAAATCACAGCGATGAATTAACGAGAGGTCGTAGACATGAGCGAGGAGAAATCGGGACGCGTAGTGGTCGTGACATCGGGCAAAGGAGGCGTCGGCAAGACCACCTCCACGGCGTCGCTTGGCGCCGCTCTCGCCCATCTCGGCCAGAAGGTCGTCGTCATCGATTTTGACGTCGGCCTGCGGAATCTCGATCTGGTGCTCGGCGCCGAGCGGCGCGTCGTGTTCGACCTGATCAACGTCATCAACGGCGTCGCCAAGCTGCCGCAGGCGCTGATCAAGGACAAGCGGCTGGAGAATCTCTTCCTGCTGCCGGCCTCGCAGACCCGCGACAAGGACGCCTTGACCGAAGAAGGCGTCGCCAAAGTGATCGCCGAGCTGCGCACCAAGTTCGACTGGATCGTGTGCGACAGCCCGGCCGGGATCGAACGCGGCGCCACGCTGGCGATGCGGCACGCCGACTCTGCGATCATCGTCACCAATCCGGAAGTGCTCGTCGGTACGCGACTCCGACCGCATCATCGGTCTGCTCGACTCCAAGACCGAAAAGGCCGAGCGCGGCGAGTTCGTCGACAAGCACCTGCTGATCACCCGCTATCATCCCTGGCGCGCGGCGCGCGGCGAGATGCTGTCGATCGACGACGTGCTGGAGATCCTCTCCATCCCGCTCATCGGCATCATCCCCGAGAGCGAGGAAGTGCTCCGCGCTTCCAACGTCGGCTCGCCGGTGACATTGAACGCGCCGCTCAGCGCCCCGGCCAAGGCGTATTTCGACGCCACCAAGCGCCTCAAGGGCGAACAAATCCCCATGCAAATTCCTTCGGAAAGCCGCGGCATCTTCAACAAGCTGTTCGGACGGAAAGCAGCATGAATCTGCTCAGCCTGTTTCGCCGGGGCTCCGCGCCGGTTGCGCGCGAGCGCCTGCAAATCCTCCTCGCGCACGAGCGCGAGACGCGCAGCCAGCCTGATCTGCTCGGCGTGCTGCGCGAAGAAATCCTCGAGGTCATCGCCCGCCATGTCGCCTTCGATCCCGACAAGGTTCAGATCACGATGGATCGCGGCTCGACCGTGTCGACGCTGGCCGTCGACATCGAGATTCCAAATCGCCGCCGCGCCAGCGGCGCGGCATCCCAGCAATTGAGCCGGGTCGCCCTCGTGGCGAACACGGCCACAGCACGGTCGCAATGGACCAACGGGTTAGTTTGATGCGCACCATCGTTCTCCTCACGCAAAAAGGCGGCACCGGAAAGACCACACTGGCGGCATCGCTCGCGGTGGCGGCGGCACAGTCGGGCGAAAGGGTGATTGCGCTCGACCTCGACCCGCAGGCGTCGCTGGTGCGCTGGGGCGAACGCCGGGCGGCGGCGCACGCGTCGAACCGGATCATGGTCGAGCCGCTGGAGCGCGAACGCCTGCAGCGGCTGCGCGCCATTCTCGACGGTCTCTCCGGCGCCGGCTTCACGCTCGCCATCTTCGACACCGCCGGCGCCGACGGCCCGGCCGTGCGCCTCATCACCGAGGCCGCTGACCTGTGTTTGCTGCCGGCGCGGCCGACGCGTCTTGATGTGGAAGCGACTGCATCGACATTCCGCACACTGTTCCTCGCCAAGCGCAAGGCGGCTTTCGTGCTCAATCAGTGTCCGGTGGCATACCGCAGCTCCCGGGCCGGGCAGGCGGCCAAGGGCTTAACCGAACTCGGCGTCCTCGCCGAGCCGATGCTGGCGACACGCATGGATTATCAGGACGCGATTGCGGCCGGCCTCGGCGTCACCGAATACGACGGCGGCGGCCGCGCGGCAGCCGAAATCAAGATGCTCTGGAACTGGAGCCGGGCACAGTTTGGCGATGCCAAGAGCGACGCCAAGAACGAGGTCAAGAGCGAGGTCAAGAGCGACCGTACCGCCGAGCAGCGTGCGAACCGCCAGGCGGCGGCCTGAAAATCACTGACCGGTCCGCTGATCTGCCGATGGCCGCAGCAATCTGCGGCCATTTTCTTTTGCGGCCATTTTCTTTCGCTGACGCGCCTTTCGGCCGCTCGCGCTCCGCCTTTCGTGGCGCGCAACCACTTGCCGGCCCACGACGTTGTCTTTGGCCATGCAGGACTGGGTCAGGATCGGGCGATGCCATCCAACGCCGCTTTGAAAGCGCCGGAACGCTTCGAGCCGCCGACGGCCGCGAACAAGGAGCGGCCGTTCAACGAGCCGCGCAGTTCGGAAGAGCCGCGCGACGTTCAGCACCGCCGCGCCGCGGAACGTGGCCGCGGCCGCCGCGCGGCCCATCCGCTGCAAATTCCCTGGGCGGGCTGGAAGGACATCCTGTGGCGCACCTATCAGGAGATGAATTCGGACCGGCTGCTGTCGATCGCGGGCGGCGTGGCGTTTTTTGTCCTGTTCGCCATCTTTCCCGCCATCACCGCGCTGGTCTCGGCCTACGGTATCTTCTTCAACGCCGCCACCATCGGTCAGGAGCTGTCGCTCTTGCAGGGCGTCGTGCCGGGCAACGTGCTCGGCATCCTCAACGAGCAGGCCATGCGGATCGCGGCGCAGCGCAACGGCGCGCTCAGCGTCGGCGTCGTGGTCGGCATTCTGGTCACGCTGTGGAGCGCCATGGGCGGCGTCAAGGCGATGATCGATGCGCTCAATGTGATCTACGAGCAACAGGAAAGCCGCAACCTGCTCAAGCTCAACCTGGTGGCGCTGCTGTTTACGCTCGGCGGCTTTGCCGTCTTCCTCACGGCGGTCGGCGCCGTCATTGCCGTGCCGATAGCCCTGTCCTGGGTCGGACTAGGCGGCGCGGCCGGCGAATTGATCCGGATCGCGCGCTGGCCGGCGCTGCTCATTGTGTTGCTTGCAGGCCTTGCCGTGCTCTACCGCTACGGCCCGAACCGACGCGCCGCACGCTGGCAGTGGGTCAGCGCCGGCAGCGTGTTCGCCTCGGTAGTGTGGATCGCCGCCTCGTTTTTGTTCTCCTGGTATCTCGCCAAGTTCAACACCTACAACGCCACCTATGGCTCGCTGGGCGCGGTGCTGGCCATGATGATGTGGCTGTGGATCTCATCGATGGTGGTGCTGCTCGGCGCCGAGCTGAATGCCGAGATCGAACATCAGACCGCACAGGATTCCACAATCGGCGAGGAGAAGCCGCTCGGCCAGCGCGGCGCTGTGATGGCCGACACGGTGGGCGCCAGACGAGACTGACGATCACGCCTGCCACAGCGCGATCAGCGGTCCCTCGGCGCCGAACACCGGATCGGTCGCCGGATTCGGCACTTTGGGGATCGACTGAACTGCCTTGGCGTGCTCGGCCTTGCTGCCGCGGCACAAATTATATTTGCCGGTCGGCGGATAGGCGCCGACCACGACCAGTTCTTGACTCTGGCTGATAAGCTGGTGCCCGGTGCCCGCCGGCAGGATGACCACATCGCCGACGCCAATCTCGATTTCTTTGCCCTTCTTGCCGCCGAAGCGCACCTTGGCGCGGCCCCGCGCGATGCCCATCGCCTCGTAAATCATCGAGTGGTAGTGCGGGTATGGATAGATGCCGTTACGCCACATATGGCCCCAGCCATTGTCGGCGAAGGTCTGCTCGATCAGGCGTTCGGGGTCGGGCGAACCGGAAAGATCGATGCCGGCGCGATACACCACGAGCGGCAGCGCGGCGTTGTTGGGGATCGACCCGTCGTCGGCGAAATGAAGGGTCGCGGGGGCTGAGCGTTTGCTGGCAATCATGACGTGGGTTTGGCGGCGCGGACGGGCCCTTCCTTTTAAGCCGGCGTCCGTTGAGATTTCATAACGGCGCACACGGCAAAACGCCTGATTCAAGTACTTACTTAATTTGGAATTTGGACTGTCTATTTGGCCCGGAATTCCTGCATCAGCCGCACAAAGCGGCCGAACAGATAGTGGCTGTCGCGCGGTCCGGGCGACGCCTCCGGATGGTACTGCACCGAGAAAACCGGCCGATCCTTGAGTTTCAGCCCGCAATTCGAGCCGTCGAACAGCGATACATGCGTCTCGACCGCGTTCGACGGCAGTGTCGCGCCGTCGACGGCGAAGCCGTGGTTCATCGAAGTGATTTCGACCTTGCCGGTTAACAGGTCTTTGACCGGATGATTGGCGCCGTGATGGCCCTGATGCATCTTGACGGTCTTGGCGCCGATCGCGCGCGCCAGCATCTGGTGACCGAGGCAAATGCCGAATGTCGGCACCCGCTCGATCAGCGAGCGGATCACCGGGACGGCGTATTCGCCCGTGGCGGCGGGATCGCCCGGGCCGTTGGAGAGAAAGACGCCGTCGGGCTTGAGCGCCAAAATGTCCTCGGCCGAAGTCTGCGCCGGCACCACGGTCACCTTGCAGTCATTGCCGGCAAGCTGGCGCAGGATGTTGCGCTTGATACCGTAATCGATGGCGACGATTTCGAACTTGGCGCCGGCGCGGCGGCCGTAACCTTCGCCCCAGCGCCACGGCGTCTCATCCCAGGTGAAACGCTGCGCCGTCGTCACCATCGGCACCAGATCGAGGCCGATCATGCCGGGCCACTCCCGTGCCTGCCGCCTCAGTGCATCGAGATCGAAATTGCCGGACGGCTCGTGCGCGATCACCGCATTGGGCATGCCCTGTTCGCGGATGCGGGCGGTAAGCGCGCGGGTGTCGATGCCGGCGAGGCCGATGACGCCCCTGTTCTTCAGCCAGGCATCGAGATGGCGCGTCGCGCGATAGTTCGACGGCTGGGTGATCGATGCATGCAGCACCACGCCGCGCGCGCCGGGCGTCGCCGCGAGATTGACGGTTTCGACGTCCTCGTCATTGGTGCCGACATTGCCGATATGTGGAAAAGTGAAGGTGATGATCTGCCCCGCATAGGACGGATCGGTAAGGATCTCCTCGTAGCCGGTCATTGCGGTATTGAAGCAGACCTCGCCCACCGCGTGGCCGGTGGCGCCGAAGCCGATGCCTTCGAGCACCGTGCCGTCGGCCAGTACCAGGAGCGCCGTCGGCTGGCCGTCATGCCAAGCGCCGGCCGCGGCGGCGGCGGAGGAATCTTGCGGCTGGGTCATGGCCACTTAGTTGCGTATTATATAAAGAGACGCAACTGCCGTTCCGGATAGCCGTTCACAATTTCGAGGAGCCGAACACCGTGCTGCGCGACGACATCAATAGCGCGCTGAAGGAAGCGATGAAATCCGGCCGGGCGCGGCGTGTCTCGACGCTGCGCCTGATCAACGCCGAGATTTTAAAGCGCGAAACCAGCGGCGCCGAACGCACCTCGCTCAACGACGCCGAAATCCTCGATGTCATGGGCAAGATGATCAAGCAGCGCCAGGAATCGCTCGACATCTACCAGAAGGCCGGGCGCAGCGAGCTTGCCGCGGCCGAGCGCGAGGAGATCGACATTATTTCCGCCTACATGCCCAAGCCCATGTCGGACCTCGAAGCCGCCGAAGCGATCTCAGGCCTGATCAAGGAACTCGAGGCCGCAACGCTCAAGGACATGGGCCGCACCATGGCGGCGCTCAAGCAGCGGTTCTCCGGCCAGATGGATTTCGCCAAGGCCGGTGCGCTGGTGAAGAAGCTGCTCGGGGGCGGGTGATATTGACGCCGCGCAACTACCCGTGACGAAACGCAGGATCCTGGTCGGCCTGATTGGCAGGAATATTCAGGGCTCGCTGTCGCCGGCCTTGTTTGCCGATGCGTTTGCGGCCGCAGACATCGACGGCTTTTATCATCTGCTGGACGCTGACCGCCTACCCGAGCGGCAGCTGCCTGAACTGCTTGGCGCGATCAGAGCGGCGGGCTTTGCCGGCGCCAACATCACCTATCCGTTCAAGCAGGACATTCTGCCGCTGCTCGATGTCATCGACCCGGAAGCGGCCCAGGTCAGCGCGATCAATACTGTATCGATTGCGCAAGACGGCCGCACCACCGGCTATAATTTCGATCGCCACGGCTGGCGCAACAGCTTTGCCGAAACGCTGGGGGCGGACAGCGCGCGCGGCAAGACCGTGGTGCTCATTGGCGCGGGCGGCGCCGGACGCGCAGTTGCGTTTGCGCTGATGGACCTTGGCGTCGGCACGCTCGTCTTGCACGACCTCGACATTGCGCGCGCCAGGGCGCTGGCGGCCGATGTGGTGAAGCATTGCGGCGCATCGCGCTGCCGGCTCGCCGATGATCTCGAACGCGACATCGCCACGGCCGCCGGCATCGTCAACGCCACTCAGACCGGCATGAGCGGCTTTCCCGGCAATCCGGTGCCCGTTGCCGCGATCAAACCCACGCACTGGGTCGCCGACGTCATCTACACGCCGGCCGAAACCGAGTTCCTCAAAGCCGCCGCCGCCGAAGGCGCCCGCACACTCAACGGCGGCGGCATGGTCGTGCATCAGGCGGCCGCGGCATTCCAGTGCCTGACCGGCGAAACGGCTGATATTGCGCGGCTTTATCTCGCGTTCGCCAACGGCCTCGCCGCGCGCGATGGCACCGACTGACCGCCGTACTCGGCGATCAAGCGCGTTTCTTGCGCTTCTGTTGCATATAAGAACGCAGCACCGCGTTCATGCGACGCTGATAGCCGGCGCCTTCTTTCTTAAAATAGTCGAGCACATCCTCGTCGACTCGGATCGAGATCGCCTTCTTTTTCGGCGGGATGACGAGGACGGCTTCACCCCAGTTCCAGTCGTCGCTCCAGTCGGGATCGTTCTTGATCAATTCTTCGATTTGCTCATCGGTCAGGGCATCAAGCGCCGCCCAGTCAGTTTTGCCCCGGCTCGGGGAGTCGCGCGAGACGATGGTAATATTTTCGTCGCTCGGCACGGCTCGAGCGCCGCGCCGAGATGATCCGGCAAAGCGCGTCCCGGAGCGTGCAGATGACAGTGACTTCTCTGCCTTGGAGATAGCCGAAGACTTGGTACCTGATTTCGCCATGGCGGTCCGACCGACGGATAAAGGTGTAGTCCTTGAAGATTTCTCTCGCATCGTCGAAGTCAATCTTGCGATCACGCAAAATCGTTTCGCGCTTTTTCGGGTTCCAGCCGAACTCGCGAATGCCTGCGAAAAGGCTTGAGAGGTCATCGTCGGCCATGGCCGTAGTCCTGACGACAAGTTGCGTACGCGAAACAGACCGCCACAACTACAGGACACAACTCACCTAGCCGATAAGGCCTCGCCGGCAAACTCTAGTATCCGCTGTATATACAATTGTATTTCGTCAGCGTCAATGCTGGTGGACCCTGTGGATAACCGGGACAAGCGAAGGTCGCCTGCCCCGCGCAACCGCGCCCCCTATATTGAAGACGACGTTGCGCTACCCTTGCCGGTCCAGGCGAATCACCATGCGCTTTACGCCGCAATTTCTCGATGAGCTGCGCGCGCGGCTTCCGGTTTCGGAGGTCGTCGGCCGGCGCGTGAAATTGCGCAAGGCGGGGCGGGAGTGGAAGGGCCTGTCGCCGTTCAACAAGGAGAAGACCCCGTCGTTTTTCGTCAATGACCAGAAGGCGATGTGGTTCGACTTCTCTTCCGGCAAGAACGGCAACATTTTCGACTTTCTCATGCTCACCGAAGGCGTGAGCTTCCCGGAAGCGGTCGAACGGCTTGCCGGCGAGGCTGGCGTTCCTCTGCCTGCCTATTCACCCGAGGCCGAAGCGCGTGAGGAACGCCGCAAGACGCTGCACGATATCGTCGAACTGGCGGCCGTGTTCTTCCAATCGACGCTGGCGTCAAGAGAGGGCGCGCGCGGACGCGGCTACCTGGCCGATCGCGGCATCGCGCCGGCGACGCAGCTTGCGTTTCGCCTCGGCTATGCGGCGGCCGATCAATACGCGCTCAAGGAGTATCTTGGCGCCGCCAAGATTCCGGTCGAGGACATGATCGAGGCCGGGCTTCTCGTCGCCGGCGAGAACATCGCGGTGCCCTACGACCGATTCCGCGACCGCATCATGTTTCCGATCGCCGACTGGCGCGGCCGCGTCATCGCCTTCGGCGGCCGGGCGCTGGAAAAGGATGTCCCGGCCAAGTACCTCAACTCGCCGGAGACGCCGCTCTTCCATAAGGGCGCGACGCTCTACAACATCGCCGCCGCCCGCAAGGCCGCCCATGACGGGGCGCCGCTGATCGCGGTCGAAGGCTATGTCGATGTCATCGCCATGGTCACGGCCGGTTACGAGGCCACCGTGGCGCCGCTCGGCACCGCGCTCACCGCCGACCAGCTTGCCCTGATGTGGCGCATGTCCGACGAGCCGATCCTGTGCTTTGACGGCGACGATGCCGGACGGCGCGCCGCCTACCGGGCGGCCGAACTGGCGCTGCCGCTGGTCAAGCCCGGCAAGAGCCTCAAATTCGCCGCCCTGCCCGACGGCCAGGACCCGGACGATCTGGCCCGCTCCGGGGGCCGCGAGGCGATCGCTGACGTGCTCGGTGCGGCGCGGCCGCTCGCCCATGTGCTATGGGCGCGCGAGAGCGAAGCCGGCCCATTCGACACGCCCGAACGGCGGGCGGCGCTCGAGGCGAGGCTTTCGGCGGTGACCGCAAGCATCGCCGACGAGGCGGTGCGACGCTACTACCGGCAGGATTTTGGCGCGCGGCTCCGGCAGTTGTTCGCGCCGGTCGAGGGCTCTTCCCGTCAGGCGTATCAGCGCGGCTTCGATGGGCAAAGCCGCGCCGGCGCATCGCGCAGGCAGTCGCCCGGCCGCGGCGGCGTCCGTTTCGGCGATCAGCGCCAAAACGGGCCCCAAAATGGGCCGTACGTGGCGGCAAGTCCGCACCTCGCCGCCAGCCCCTTGCATCGCGGCCATCGCGCCGCGATCCCGCGCCGCGAGGCGCTGATGCTTCAGGCCGCGCTCAACCACCCCTGGTTGCTGCATGACCACCTCGAGGAACTCGCGGCCGCCGAGTTCCGCCACGCCGACACGCAAAAGCTCAAGGGCGCAGTGATCGACGTTTTCGCCCATACGGCCGAGACTTTCGCGCAGAATTCCGAGCAGGCCGGCGATGGCGAACGCGCCGAACTCGCCGCTGAACTCGTCCGCCGCGGTTTTGCCAATATGTTGAGCCGTATCGAGCGCACGATCACCACACCCTCGGTCTGGGCCGCGCGGCCGGGCGCCGCGTCGGCCGATGTTTTGCTGACCTGGAAGCAGCTTGTCGCCTTGCATACACAGCGGCATTCCCTAACTAGGGAACTTAAGGACGCGGAAATGGCCCTCGGCCAGGACAACAGCGAGGCGAACTATGCCCGGCTGTGCGACGTGAAGGCGAGGCTGTCCAAGCTCGATGGGACCGAGGCGCTGGTGGAAGGCTTCGGCGCCTCTTCGGGTCGCACCCCGCGGTCACTGTAGGCGGCGGTCACTGTAAGCGGCGGTCACTGTAAGCGTCAGTGCCAAAACGGCCCCTTTCCCGGCGGATACAGCGGACTGGGACGGCACAATTTGGGAGACCGCCGGCTGTGCGGTGTCAAGGTTAGCCTAAGCTTAACGGAGGCCTGCGAAAACCTTGAGATCGATTCTCTCGGCATAGGGTAGGGGAGATGTGCGGACGGGCTATGCGGCTCGCCGCTCCTCACCCGCGTTGCGACGGGTTACCAAGAAGGGCGCGTACGAGCTAGGACGGGGTGTGGGGTAAGGCAGGCATTGTGGCCCGCCGGCGTGAGATAAAGACCCCTATAGGTAGGAGTGCCGTTTCGACGGCCCTGCCCGGGTCAGGCGAATGGCAGCCCCGTCTGCGGGGTGGTACGGGTTAGCAACAGGCGGTACGGGTTAGCGATAGGCGTAGGTGGAGAAGACGATGGCGAGCAAGAACGTGGGGACGGTCGCGAGCAAGGCCAAGGTTGCGGTGCAAAAATCCGCCGCGCCCAAAGAGGCCGACAGCCCCGAGAAGGAGGGCCCCGAGACCCCCGACGCCCCGCTGCCGCTGCTCGATCTGTCGGACGCCGCCGTCAAGAAGATGATCAAGCAGGCCAAGAAGCGCGGCTATGTCACCTATGAGCAGCTCAACGCCGTAATGCCGTCCGAGGAGGTCACCTCCGAGAAGATCGAGGACGTGTTGGCAATGATGAGCGAGATGGGCATCAACGTCGTCGAGACCGAGGAGGCCGACGCCGAAGACGAGGAAGAGGCCCGCGAGGAGGCCGAAGAGGAAGAGTCCGAAGGCGGCGAGCTGGTCGAAGCGACGCCGAAGACGCCGGCCAAGTCCGAGGCGCGCGAGCCGGCCGAGCGCACCGACGATCCGGTGCGGATGTATCTGCGCGAAATGGGCTCGGTCGAACTCCTCTCGCGCGAGGGCGAAATCGCCATCGCCAAGCGTATCGAGGCCGGCCGCGAAGCCATGATCGCCGGCCTGTGCGAGAGCCCGTTGTCGTTCCAGGCCGTCATCATCTGGCGTGACGAGCTCAACGAAGGAAAAGTCTTCCTCCGCGACATTATCGATCTCGAAGCAACCTATGCGGGCCCGGACGCCAAGGGCATGCCGGTCGGCGCCCCGTCGGCCGATCAGGCCGCCGCGGCCAACGGCAATGGCGCTGGCGCCGCACCGGCCGGCGTCACGCCGTTCGCGCAGCCGCCGCAGACCGTGGCGCCGCCGTCCGCCCCGCCCGCCGCCACCCCGTTCAAGCCGCAGGCGGCCAACGGCGAAGACAGCGGCGAGGAAGCCGCGATTGCCGACGCCGACATCGACGAGGACGATCTGGAAAACTCCATGTCGCTCGCCGCGATCGAGGCCGAGCTGAAGCCGAAAGTACTGCAGACCTTCGACACCATCGCCGACTCCTTCAAGCGGCTGCGCCGGCTGCAGGACCAGGACATCCAGAACAAGCTGCATTCGACCGGTTCGCTGTCGCCGGCCCAGGAGCGGAAATACAAGAAGCTCAAGGAAGAGATCATCCAGGAAGTCAAATCGCTGCGGCTGAACCAAGCGCGCATCGATTTGCTGGTCGAGCAGCTCTACGACATCAACAAGCGGCTGGTGAGCAACGAGGGCCGCCTGATGCGGCTCGCCGAGAGCCATGGCGTGGCGCGCGAAGATTTCCTCAAGCACTATCAGGGCTCGGAGCTCGATCCGCGCTGGATCAATCGCGTCTCGAAGCTGTCGGCCAAGGGCTGGAAGTCGCTGGTCGCGCGCGAGAAGGACCGCATGAGGGAACTGCGGACCCACATCCATACGCTTGCATCTGAGACCGGGCTCGAGATCGGCGAATTCCGCAAGATCGTGCACATGGTGCAGAAGGGCGAGCGTGAGGCGCGCCAGGCCAAGAAGGAAATGGTCGAGGCCAACCTGCGGCTCGTCATCTCCATCGCCAAGAAATACACCAACCGCGGCCTGCAATTCCTCGACCTCATTCAGGAAGGCAACATCGGCCTGATGAAGGCGGTCGACAAGTTCGAATACCGCCGCGGCTACAAGTTCTCGACCTACGCCACCTGGTGGATCCGGCAGGCGATCACGCGCTCGATCGCGGACCAGGCGCGCACCATCCGCATTCCGGTGCACATGATCGAGACGATCAACAAGATCGTGCGCACCTCGCGGCAGATGCTCAACGAGATCGGCCGCGAGCCGACGCCCGAAGAGCTTGCCGAAAAGCTCGGCATGCCGCTGGAGAAGGTGCGCAAGGTTCTCAAAATCGCCAAGGAGCCGCTGTCGCTCGAAACTCCGATCGGCGACGAGGAGGATTCGCATCTCGGCGATTTCATCGAGGACAAGAACGCCATCCTGCCCGACCAGGCGGCGATCGCCGCCAACCTGCGCGAGACCACGACGCGGGTGCTCGCTTCGCTCACCCCGCGCGAGGAGCGTGTCTTACGCATGCGCTTCGGCATCGGCATGAACACCGACCACACGCTGGAAGAAGTCGGCCAGCAGTTCTCGGTGACCCGCGAACGCATCCGCCAGATCGAGGCCAAGGCGCTAAGGAAGCTGAAGCATCCGTCGCGGTCGAGGAAGTTGCGGTCGTTCCTGGACAATTAGCGCGAGCCTATTGTCCGGGGCGGCGCGTCGGCACCACCCCGTAGTCATGTGCGGGTCCCAACCTTGCACGCTGCCGAGTTTCTTAGCTACTGCCCAGGCTTGGCAAAAGGCTAGAGGCGGCGCTCTTCGACAAGCGCCCCCATAAGAGGTATCCTTACTGGCCGCAATTTGACGTGCCCAACGATGAACCGTCTCGTGAATCCAGTGACCACGACCGCCGCCGAAGGCCTGCCTCGGCGCCGCTTCACCGTGGCCGAGTTGGAGCAAATGACGGCGGCCGGCATCCTCGATGAGGATGAGCGCATCGAGTTGATCGGCGGGGAGATCGTCCCGATGTCGCCCAAGGGCAACCAGCATGAGATCGTAAAGACCGCCCTGACTCTGTATTGGAGCCGTGCTCTTCCCCCCGATCTTCTGTTCACGACGGAAACAACATTCCGGCTGAGCCCGGACACCTATCTCGAGCCGGACTTCGTCTTCTATTCAAAGGCTACGGGCATCCGCGGCCTCAACGCGGAGACCGCGCGGCTCGTTGTTGAAATTGCCGATTTCGAAGTCTCGGCTACGATCTCGGCGTCAAGGCGAACCTGTACGCGAGCTTCGGCATCCGGGAATTGTGGGTGATCGACGCCGTGAAGCTGCAAACACGCATCCATCGCGACCCGGCACCGCGGGGCTACCGCTCCATCGTCGATCGGACGGCGAGTGAACGCCTCGTGCCGCAAGAGATTCCGGCGCTGGCCGTCACGTTGACGGCGCTGGAATTGAACTGATAGTCCTGCATGCAAAGCAGCGATCTGAAGTCTTCGCGCCGTATTCTCTCGCTACCTGCTGCCCTTTCGGCCGCCATCGCACTTTGGACGTTGCCAGCTGCTGCCGATCCATCCTCAAGCCCCGCATCGTGCCGCGAGGCCGCGAACGGCCTCATCTCTCTGCTCGACGCCAAACAAGCTGACACTGCGCTCTATCGCGACACTTATGCAGTCGTCGTGAACACCTGCGGCCCCGCCGCGCAGCGCCCCGCAGCGCCGCCCTCCCCGCCCGGCCGCGCCCGATGCCACGATCTCGCCGCCGCCATGGTCGACCTCATCGAGGATGACAAAATGGGTTCGGCAAAGTTCACCGCGGCCCGCCACACCTTCGCGGCAACCTGCGCGCCGCGGTGAGTTGGCGTCCTTACCAGCTTGCTTCCAATTCCTTGCTGGCGTCGAGCTTGTTGTCCATCGCACCGTTGATGACGTCGAACACGCGCCGCGCGCTCGACATGCGGATGGCGTCGCCCTGTTCGAGCCGGTAGATCGACGAAATGCTCGGCTTGGCGCCCGGCAGGCGGCTCAAGATATCGATGATTTCCCACCCCAGTTGCTCCTGCCTGAGCTGACGCAGGCGGGGGAATCGTGCTTTGAGCAGGCGGGCTCGCTGACGTTTGGCCATGCGCCGTTGCTGGCGTTGAGGAGGGCCGGGCTAGCTAAGGGAAGCTGCTGCCAAATGCAAGTTATTGATTTTCTTTATATTATTTGAGTTGCGGAATACCGTTATTGACAATCATTGATAATCAACCACTATCCAGAAATTATATGCAACCATCGCGTGTTCGCGGATTTGATTCGATGCAACATCCCGGACGACGGCTCACGAGGCTTGCGCGCCGCACGCGGTCGCGGCGGCGCAACGCGGCCGCCGGCACGCTCGGCAAGGACCCCCCCGGCCGCGCGCCGGCTGATCCCGGCACGATCCGGAGCCGCGACAGCGGCTCCGCACCGCCCGACACCGGGCGGATCGCCGCCGATATCGGCGCCGCCGCGCTCGAACTGGCCAAGCAGGCGAACCGTGTGGGACTGACCGGTCTCGGCTATCTCCTGGAGAGCGCAGCGCTCGAAGCCGGCGCCGAAGCGGCCTCGCGCGCGTGGCCGGCCGATGGCGCCGAACACTGAAAAGGGCGGCGCCCAGTCCTACAGCGCCGCCACCGCGCTGACCTCGATCAGAAACTCCTCGCGCACCAGCCGGTCGATGATCAACAGCGTATTCGGCGGATAGGCGCCGCCCGAGAACAGGCGCGGGAATTCGCGCGTGCGGTAGGCGTAGAAATTCGCAATGTCCTGCGAGTGAACCAGATACGTGGTGAACTCCACTACATTGGCGAAGTTCGCGCCCTGCGATGCGAGCGCCGCGCCGAGATTGGCGAAAACCTGCGCGCATTGCGCGTCGAAATCCGCAGGCGCCTTGTCGGCGCCGGGCTTGATGCCGACCTGCCCGGCGATGAACAGAAACTCCGCCGCCTTGACGCGGGTCATATGCGAATATTGCCCGAGCGGGGTGCCGAGGATTTCGGGATTGAGCGCCTGGACCTGCGCCATCGCCCTACTCCGCGCCTTCGATAATGCGGATGTCGCGCACGGCGCCGTCGCCGAGTGCGTTGAGCGCCTCCTTGTAGGCCGGGCTGTTGTAGGCGGCGATCGCCTTTTCCACCGATGGAAATTCGGAGATGACGATGCGTTCCTTCTGGCCGGCCTCGAACGCCGCCGCCGCGGTGCCGCGCACCAGATAGCGGCAGCCGAACGGCGCGGTCGCCTTCGGTGCAAGCTCGGCATAGGCGGCAAGCTTTTTCGGATCGGAGATCGAGCGGTAGCAGGTGATCCAGTAACCTTTTGGCATTGGCCACTCCTTGGCGAAGGAAGCCACCACATTGCCGGAGCGTCGCGGTTACGACAACAGCGCTTCCGGGAGATTCTCGGGCGTATAGTCGCGCGGCTTGGTGTTGAGCACCAGCTTCGCCACCGGGAACAGCAGGAATGCTCCGGCGATGACGACGCCAAGACCCTTCAGGCCGGGCGCGAGAAACAACATCGCGAGGAGTGCGGCCATCCACATCAGCCCGAGGCAAACGGCGGCAGTGCACAGAATGTTGTAGCGCCACTGCGGGAAGCCCGCGGTGAAACGGATCGCGCCGCTCGACTGCTCGGCTAGGCGGGCGTGCAGATCGCGCACGAAGGCGCGGTAGATCGGCAGCTGCTGCTCGTCCGGCAGACCATTCGCACCCAGTCCGCGGTGACGAGGCCGCCGCCGTCAGCGAACGCGATCCTGCAGGTGTCGAGCGTTGTCTGGCCGATCAGGCCGGCGCCAAGATGGATGCCGGCGATATCGGTAAACCCCACCTCGCGTGGGCCGTCCGCGCCGGTCCAGGCAAGACCGTGCTCGCTGATCGTAATGCCGCGAACGGTGAGCTTGACCAGGAGCCGTTTGGGCCCTTCGGCGGCGCGCAGATCATAAGTTTGCGGATTCGCAGCGGGTTCCGGTGCGTCGGCCATGGCAATGTCCTTGGCGATGTCCTTGGCGATGTCCTGGAAACGGCGGTGCCGTCGATGTTCATCTGCGTCCTATGTCGGGACCGGCGCGGTGCGGGTTCATGGGGCGGGCGATGGCAAATCTGCTAAACTCGCCGCCGAAGATCGTCATCAGCGAAGGAATAAGCCATGTCGTTTTGGAGCGCGCTGTTCGGCCGGCGCGAGGCCGTCGACACCGCCAAGGTGTCGGATCCGGTGGAATACAAAGGCTTCATCATCCGCGCGGCGCCTTACAAGAATAACGCCGGCTATCAGTGCGCGGGCACGATCGAGCGCGACATTGCCGGCGTGCGCAAGCAGCACCGCTTCATCCGCGCCGACTCCTGCGCGTCCTATGACGACGCCGTATCATTCACCCTCAGCAAGGCGCGGCAGATCGTCGACTTGCAGGGCGAGCGGATGTTCAACGAGTGAAACGTGTCATTCCGGGGTCGAGCGAAGCGAGGAGCCCGGAATCCATATCCACGAAACAGGCAGATATGGCGGGAAATAATTGCCACAACACTTGTGGTTATGGATTGCGGGCTCGCGGGCTTGCAGCCCGCGCCCCGGAATGACGATCTACAAACCCTCGACAATGCGCAGGTCGCGCTGCACCGCATTGCCGAGCACCTTGAGCGCAGCCTGATAGCCCGGCCCATCGTGTGCGGCGGCCGCCTTGTCGACGCTGTCGAACTCGATGATGACGACGCGCTGCGCCAGACCCTTCTCGTAGGCCTTGGCGGCAGTACCGCGCGCCAGGAAACGGCCGCCGGCGGCCGCGATCGCGGGCCCTGCGAGCTTGGCGTATTCGGCGAGCGCATCCGGATTTGAAACCGAGAAATACGTCGCCACCCAATAGGCCTTGGCCATGTTTGCTCTCCCTGTCGCTCTGCGAAGGCGGATTGTTGGCATGGCGGCGACCGCCGCGCAATGCGGCGCGGCCGCGCCGAACCGCGCAGCCTCGTTGCATCAAAATGTGCGTGAGGCGTCAGGCGGCGCTGCGGTCGTCGTCGCCGTCGATTTCCTGCCGCAGGTGTTTGAGCTCACGCCGCAGCGCGCTGACCTGGCTTTCGAGCGCCGCCACGCGCAGCGCCAGTTCGCCGTCCGGTGTGCCATCGGCCGCACGGATCGCATCGGGGAAAGCAAGCCCGACCTCGTCGCCGTGACGCCACTGCACGTGGGCGTGCACAGTCTGTTCCTTCTGCGGGATATAGAGGTCGACGACGTCCGGGATGCTGACCGTGTCGGAAAAGATGATGCGTGCGCCGGCGTCGGAGATATCGCGGATCAGACAGTCGAACGCATTGCGGCGCTTGTTGAAATAGACGCAGCCGCGCAAAAAACTCTTTTGCCGTGGCGACCCGCGGCGCTCGGCCATTTTCGCCCTCATGACCCTCGGAACGCAGAACCCGCATAAGGATAGTTGCCCGGGATTAATACCGCCTTACCGGGTCCCGGACGCTCGCGGGCTCGAACGCGTACGCATTCTCGGCTACAACGGCAAATCAGGTTTCCCGCCGGTTATCAGCACAGGCGCCGAGCGGCAACAGGAGCAAAGCCCGATGCAGGTTTTCAATCTGGCGCGCGAGGCCGCGTTCGACCCGAAGCAGCATGTGGAAAAAATCCTCGGCAAAGTCGAAGACGGCGACGTCACCGTCGCGTGTTGGGAACCCGGCCAGATCAGCCCGTATCATTGCCACCCGCACGCCACCGAAATCTATTTCTGCTTCGAGGGCGGCGGCATTATGCGTACGCCGGAGATGAACATTGCCGTCATGCCCGGCGCCTTCGTGGTGCATCCGCCCGGTGAGGTGCACGAATACGCCAACGGCCCGCAGCGCACGCTGCTGTTCCGCGTGCGCTACGGGACCGATATGGCGGCGCGCCATCTCGACTGGCGCGGACGTCCGAACTGGAAGCAGAGCACGGCCGACGCCGAATATTACCGGCTTAATCCGCCCTCGCAGCCGCGCTAAGCCGCCGGCGACTAATGGTTCATCGGCGAGCTGTTCTGGACGCAGGTGTCCGCGTTGCCCCTCTTGGCATTTTCGCACTGCGCCATCGAATCGTAGGCGCAATTCTGGCTAGAGCCGGCCTTCAAGCAGAAGGTGTGATGCTGGTAACTGCCTTGCGCCAGCGCGCTTTGTGAAGCCAACGCCGCCGCCAGCAGGGTTCCGGCCGCAATAATCCGAATCATGTAGCTCTCCGTGGTTCCCTCCCGCAGCGATCAACTCGGGCGCCTCCAACTGGTTCCTCAGAGAAGCGGCAACGCCCAGACGTGACTCGCGACGCGCCGCTTGCTAAGGCAACCGACCCAGGGAAACGCAAAAAATCCGCCGCAACGGGGAGAAGGAATGTTTACCAAACCGAATTGCCCGGTCATCGCCATCGAAGAGCATTATTGGGACGAGGAACTGGAAAAAACCTACACCGGCAGCGAGGCCGGGCGGCCCGGCGAGCAGTACAAGCGGCTGCATGATTTTGCCGGCATGCGCATCAAGGAGATGGACGAGGCCGGCATCGACGTGCAGGTGATCTCGCACGGCGCGCCGTCGACCCAGAAACTGCCGGCCGACACCGCCGCCGCGCTGGCCCGCCGCGTCAACGATCGACTGCACCAGTCGATCTCAAGCCACAAGCAGCGCTTCGCCGGCTTCGCGGCACTGCCGACTGCGGTGCCGGACGCCGCGGCCGACGAACTGGAGCGAACCACCAAGGAGCTCGGTTTCAAGGGCGCCATGATGCATGGCCTCGCCAACGGCGTGTTTATCGACGACAAGCGGTTCTGGCCGATCTATGCGCGCGCCGAACAACTCGACGTGCCGATCTATCTGCATCCGGCGCATCCGCACCCGGACGTGCAGCGCATCTACTACGATGATTACGTCAAGGACTTCCCGATGGTGGCGCGGCCGGCCTGGGGCTACACGGTCGAGACCGCGACGCTCGCTATCCGCCTCGTGCTGTCCGGTGTGTTCGAGCGCCACCCGAAGCTCAAGATCATTCTCGGCCATCTCGGCGAGACGCTGCCGTTCCTGATCTGGCGCATCGATCAGGCGCTCAAGCGGCCCGGGCAGAAGTCGATGAGCTTCCGCGACATTTTCTGCAACAACTTCTACATCACGACCAGCGGTAACTTCTCCAATCCGGCGCTGCTGTGCTGCGTCATGGAGATGAGCGTCGATCACATCCTGTTCGCGATCGACTGGCCGTTCGTCTTGAACCCGCCGGCGATGGAGTGGATGCACACCGTGCCGCTGTCTGACGCCGACAAGGCGAAAATTCTCTCGGGCAACGCCAAGCAGCTGCTGCGGATGTAAGTGGCATTCCCTTTCCGCTCATTCCCGCGCAAGCGGGAATCCAGTTGGGGATGAACCACGCTGCCACAAGCTCCCTGGGTCCCCGCTTTCGCGGGGACGAGCGGATCGTGAAGCTCTACCCCGGCCGAAACATCGGCACCGGCGGACCGTTTTCCGAGTCCTGGAATACAACGCTGACATCCTGCCCGACCCGCAAAGCGTCGAAATCGCACTCGACGATATTGGTCAGCATGGCCGGGCCCTCGGCGAGCGTCACATAGGCGATGGCGTAGGGCTCCTTGGCCCGCCGCATGACGCTGAAGCTGTAGATTTCGCCGCGGCCGGACGCGCCGCGCCATTCGATCTTGCCGCTGCCGCAGAACGGGCAGATCGCCCGCGGGTACCAGTGCGCCTTGCCGCAGGCGCCGCAGGTCGGCACCACGAAGCGGCGTTCGCGCGCAGCGTTCCAGAACACCTGCGTTTCGACAGTGACGATCGGAGCCGGAATTTTGCGCGCGTCCGCCATGATCTCACTCCCGCTCCATGATCAAGGTGGCGCTGCAATGCCGCGTGCCGAGCTGCATGCCGGTGCCTTGCGCCAGCACCAGCGCACAGTCCTTCACCTGCACGGCCGGATGCGCCTCGCCGCGCAATTGCCGCACAGCCTCGATCACCTTGGTCATGCCGCCGCGATTGGCCGGATGGTTGTTGCACAAGCCGCCGCCATCGGTGTTGAACGGCAATTTGCCGACGCCGGAAATCAGATTACCGTCGGCGACGAATTTGCCGCCGGCGCCCTTTTCGCAGAAGCCCAGATCCTCGATCTGGATCAGCACCGTGATGGTGAAGCTGTCGTAGATCGAGGCATATCGGATGTCGGCAGGCTTGACGCCCGCCTCGGCGAACGCCGCCGGCCCGGAACGCGCTGCGCCGGACGTGGTAAGATCGAACGTGCCGCCCGCAAGATGCTTCACGGTTTCGCCGGCGCCGATAATCTTCACCAGCGGCCGTTTCAGGCTTTTGGCGATCTCCGGCTTGACCACGATCAGCGCGCCGCCGCCGTCGCTGATGACGCAGCAATCGAGCCGGTGCAGCGGATCGGCGATCACCGGCGAATTGACCACGTCGGCGACCGTCACGACGTCGGGCAGCATCGCGCGCGGATTGTGCTGCGCGTGATGCGACGCCGCGACCTTGATCCAGGCGAGCTGCTCGCTGGTGGTGCCGTACTGATACATGTGGCGCATCGCGCATAGCGCGTAACCGTTGGCCGTGGTCAGGCCGTAGGGGAATTCGAACGCCGCTTCCGGCTGGTTCGGATCGCGCAGCCGCGGCACGGTGCCGGTGGCGACGCCCTCGCTGCGCGGCCGCCCGGCCAGCGTGATCAGCGCGACATCGCACTTGCCGAGCGCGATCGCCTCGGCGGCGTGCGCGGCCAGCGCCACATAGGACGAGCCGCCGAGTTCGGTCGAATCGACGTGGCGCAGTTTCGGCAGATTGAGATACTCGGCCATCGACGCCGGACCGGGACCGGGCGCATCGCCGGCGCAGAAAAAGCCGTTGATGTCGTCGCGCGTAAGCCCCGCATCGGCCAGTGCGCCGAGCGCCACCTCGGCATGCAGCTGCGCCACGCTCTTGTCCGGCGCGTGCCGCGTCGGATGCTCGTAGGCCCCGGCAATGTAGGCCTTGCCCTTGATGGTCATTCCCGAAAGTCCCCTGCCCGGCCGGACCGTAGCCCGTAGAATAGGTTGAGCGCCAGCGAAACCCATCGTAGACCCGAGAGGCCGCATGATGGGGCGCTCAAACAAAGGTGAGACATCAATGATCGATCTTTACGCCTGGGGGACAACCAACGGCCGCCGCGCTCTGATCATGGTTGAGGAAACCGGCCTGCCGTTCAAGTTGCATCAGATCGACATCCGCAACGGCGCCCAGAACACCGAGGCTTACGAAAAACTCAATCCCTACCGGAAGATTCCAGCCCTGGTTAATTCCGAGGGTCCCGCGGGAAAGCCGGCGACACTTTTTGAATCCGTGGCCATCTGCCTTTACCTGGCCGAGAAGGTCGGCCGGTTCCTCGGCTCGCCGGCGGACCATCCCAACGTGCTGAAATGGTCGATGTTCCACGCGACAAACGTGCTTTGGACGCTGGGAAACCTCAGACAGGGCGACAACGCCGCACTTGAGAAGAGTGCGAAAAATCAGCTCGATGCCATGAACCGACATCTCGCGGGCCGCGACTGGTTTGCGGACGATTATTCCATCGCCGACATCATACCGTTCACGCGCGTCAAGGGCCTAGACCACGAACGCGTGAAGGTCGCCGACTATCCCAACGTGGCGGCGTGGCTCGCTCGGGTTGCCGCGCGGCCGGCCGTCGAGAAAGCCATGGCGCAGAAATTCGGCTGAGCCTTCATGCCGGCTTCCGGGTCCGGTCGCTGCATGACACTGCGCAACGGAGCATCGAAATACATTTTCTGGAGACGAGCATTGCTGACAATGCTTGCGGTTGGCGTAGTCGGGTTGGTTGTCTACGCCAATCGAGCAGCGCAAAGAGACGAGGAGGCAGAAAAGCAATATCTGAAACGGCATCCGCTCACCGAAAAGCAGGTTGCGGCGAACGCTCACTTCAGTGCGTGCTGGCACTACAGGAATGCGTCGCACGCTGTCCTGACAGAGAAACAACGCAACATGCTGCTGCGCGCCGAAAAATGCTATTTCGATGAGCGGCAGGATCCGCGCTACGGCGACGCCACGTATCCTTGGAACCATGATGCGCCACAGCCTTGGATGAAGACCAAGGCGCACGGCTTATGAGAGTCCGCGAATGGTAGCGGACCGCCCCCGGGTCGGCTTGCTGACCTGAGCCGGGCGATCCCGGAATCCGGGACGATCCAAGCAAAAATCACCAGCCATGAGGGACACCTGCATCATGATCCGGGTCCATCCGCGAACTATGGTGCGGTATTCGCCCCCATCGGCGTCTGCACTCAAATGAGGACGCACGAACGTAGGAAGCAGGATCATGACCCGCGGATGGAATTCGATGAACTCGGCTTGCTTCATCGCCGCAATCCTTGTCGGCGCGGCGCCGTCTGCGGCGTCCGCACAAGCGCACTTCCCAAGCCACCCGATAACCATCGTCGTGCCGCTGCCACCAGGCGGCTTTGCCGACACTCTGCCGCGGCTTGTCGGCGAAAAACTCAGCCAGCGCTGGGGCCAGCCGGTGGTGATCGTCAACAAGCCCGGTGCCGCGCTCAATATCGGCGCGGAACTGGTCGCGCACGCGGCACCTGATGGATACACGCTTCTGGCGACGCCGGCAGGACCGCTGGCAACGAATCGATTTGTGTTCAAAAGACTGCCATTCGATCCCGACGCCTTCGTCCCAGTGACCGTGCTTGCACGGGGGCCGTTCATTTTGGTCGGGCGCCCCGGTCTCCCCGTTTCAGGCCTGAAGGAACTCATCGCTTACGCCAAAGCCGATCCGGGCAAGTTGACCTATGCGTCCTCCGGAAACGGCAGCCCGCCGCAATTGGCGATGGAACTGCTTGCACAACAGGCCGGCATTCGCCTGCTGCATGTTCCGTTCAAGGGTCTGGCACCGGCCCTCAACGCGGTCATGGCGGGACAGGTCGACCTCATGTTTCACGACTTTCCCAGCACAATGCCGCAGATCGCGGCCGGTACCGTGAAGGCACTCGGCGTCGGCAGCGAAAAGCGCCTGGTGCAGCTGCCGCAGGTTCCCGCCATTGCCGAGTTCTTGCCCGGCTTTTCATCCGGGTTTTGGTATGCGGTGGTCGCACCGCCAGGGACACCGCCGGCCGTCGCCGCCAAGCTATCGTCCGCGATGGCCGACGCAGTGCACTCGCCCGATATCGTCGCCAAGCTGAACAAATTCGCGATCTCGGCTGGCGGCGACACGCCTGCCGCCACCGCCGCCTTTCTAAAGAGTGAGATTGAGCACTGGCACGCCGCAATACTTGCCGCCGGCATCAAGGCCGTCGGCAACTGAGGATGGCTGCGACGCTGCGCTCCGCCTAGCCTTTTCCGGTACGCGCGCTAGGATTTGGCATCTTGTCCAAGTCCTGGGGCGCATGCCGCATCGCGAACAGCAGCAGATACGCTTTTGCAAAAGCCGCGACGGCACGCGCATCGCTTACGCGACCTGTGGCAATGGCCCGCCCATGGTCTGGCTGGGCCACTATATGCGCCATCTGGATCTGGACTGGCACAATCCGATCTGGCGGCATTGGCTCGCGTTTCTCTCTCGCAGGCACACGCTGATCCGCTACGACTTCCGCGGCTGCGGCCTGTCGGATCGTGACGGGGTGGAGTTTTCGCTCGATCGCCATGTCGAAGACCTGGAAGCGGTCGTCGAGGCTGCCGGACTCGATCGATTTGTCCTGTTTGCAATGCAAGGCGGCGGTCCCAAGGCGTCGGTCTTTGCCGCCAATCATCGGCGCCGTGTCTCTCGTCTTATTCTTTACGGCGCGCTGACGCGCGGGCGCCTGGCCGACGCGCCGACGCCGCAACGGATCGACGAGGCGGAGACCAGATTGAAGGCGATCGAGTTGGGCTGGAACGATGACCTGCCGGCCTATGACCGGTTTTATGTGTCGCTTCAGATTCCGGATGCGTCGCCCGAACAAAAGCGTGCGCTCAATGCGCTGCTGCGCGAAACGTTGGCGCCGAAGCAGGCCGTGGCGTTGCTGCGCTCGTATTGGAAAGCCGACGTGCGAACGATTTTGCCGCGAATTGAATGTCCGACATTGGTGATGCATGCGCGCGGCGACCCAACGATCCCGTTCGAGGAGGGACGTAAGGTCGCCGCGCTCGTGCCCGGAGCACGCTTCTTGCCGCTCGAAACGCGCAATCACATCCTGCTTGAGGGCGAGCCATCCTGGACGCAATTCATGCAGGCCATCGAGGAATTCCTCCCCGCCTCCCGGAACGAAACGGCCGATTGCCTTGCCGCGCTCACACCGCGCGAGCGCGATTTACTCGAATTCGTGGCGCAAGGCTCAAATAACAATGAGATCGCGGCAAGGCTGAACATCAGCGTGAAGACCGTTCGCAATCATCTGTCGACGATATTCAGCAAGCTTGGCGCCAGCACGCGTGCGCAGGTCATCGTGCAGGCCCGTGATGCGGGGTTCGGGCGGAGGCGATGAGGTCGCTTAGCTCAAAGCTCATGGGCTAGATTAGTTGAGCGCCGGCGCAACCCATCACAGACCCGAGCAGCCGCGTGATGGATTTCGCAAAAGCGAAACCCATCCTGCGCATTTGCATTGCATCGCTCGAAGCCCGTCGTCGGAATGGCTACCTCTTCGCTGACCGGCTTATTTCGCGGCGACTCCCGCGCCGTGGTACCAATCCGGGTTATCCGGTAGGCCCGCGACACCCTTGGCCACGCCCATCTCGTCGAGCGCCGCCTTGAGCGGGCCAGTGTCATACGCGTCGGAAGCCTTGGACAGGTACTGGTTCGGGCTTTCATGGCGCAGCTTAAAGAACAAATTCATGACCTTTTGCGTGGCCGCGAGGTTGACGCCGCCGTTGATTGTGAAATAGCCGCCGTCGCGGAACAGCTGCCAGGCCGCCTTCAGCTGCTGGGCATTCAACCCACTATTTGCGAAAATCTTTTGTGCCGGCCCGACCCACGTGCTGGCATGGTTCTCCCATTGCCTGCCGGCCTCCAGCATCGTCTCGACGTAGCGCGTGGCCTCCGCTTCGTGGCTCTTGATCCAGTCCTCACGCGCAACGATCACAATGCGCGGAATTGGCGGCGTATATTTCGCCGTGTGCGGAATGAGCACGTGAACCTGCTTCGTATAGCCTTTGGCTGCCGCGAGTGCAGCTCCCAGATGCGACAGGGTCGCAAGTTGCGTGCGGCCGGTATCCATGGCCTGGAGTCGCGGACCGTCGGCGCCGGGAATCGGGACAAATCGAAACGCATCCGCCTTGAACCCCATTCCCTCGGCCGTCATTTGGGCATTGAAGCGCTGGGCACCACCCAGACTGGCGACTGCCCAGCTCTGGCCCACGGCGTCTTTCATGGTCTTGAATTTGTTCAGGCCCCAGACCTCTTCATCGCCGTAAGGCGTCATGACCATCAGGATTTTGAGCTTGGCGCCGGAATAAATGCCGCCGAAGACGGAGATGATGTCACTGGTCGCAACGTCGGTACTGCCGGTCGTAACCGCCTGCACGCGGACCGGCCCGCCGCCGCCGAGCTTCGGCCCCAGCTGCAGCACGAGCCCATGCTTCGCGAACAACCCCATGGCTTGCGCCATGGTGTTATAGGCGAGTGATGGGTTGGGTGTCGGTATCAGTTCGGTCGCCTTGATCGGAGCCGGCGGCGCAGTTTGAGCCGCATTGACCGTCGCCACGCCAAACGCGCCGGCCATGAGCGCCGCAGACCCCGTCAACAGAAAAACAGCGGTGCGGCACAGAAGCTGATTTATTCTATGCATTCCGACCTCCCTGTCTGTGTCTGACATTGTCTTCGCCAGGCCCTCTGCCGGGGCCCGCCTTCACACCGCGATGCGGTGCCTGACAATGCACTTTACACCTGACCTGCCGGGCAATTCCCTGCGGCACGTCCGCCTATGTGGTTGATGACCGGAACCGCAGACGGCCACGGGAATGGACGATTCGCTGCCACAACTCGAAAACGTCAGCGCTCTCCGAGCCTTGGCGGAAAGTTGCGAATCATGGCAGCAATGCCACAATTTGCGCGGCCGCGAATCAAACAAAGAGCAAAAAAAGAATCGCATGGGATCAAAGAGATGGCGCCGGCCGGCGGATTTTCTTGAAATCGCACCGCGCGGCGAACTAAAAGAAATCATCCTGCTCGTCTTGAGGGACGTCAACCGGTGACGGCCGATTGATGCGAGCGGGAGCGGTGCCCGGGAGGGGGTTCGTAACCTCGTCCGCGGGCGGTTCGGAAACTCGCCCGGCCGGCGAAAGTCGGCCTGCCAGGAGCTGGCTGCCCGGGTGGCGGACGGAGTCACATCCGTTGGCGCTGCCATGAAGCGCGGGACCGGACTGAGCCTTTGGCCGGAAGGCCTCTGGCAAGAGCCGCGGTAGAGCGCCGGAAGGCGAGCGCGTCCGCCAAAAGCGGCGCGCGCCGCGAACCCGCTCGGGCGGCGACGCTCGGATGCGCGGAGCGGCCTCGGTATGCGCCTTTCGGCGCTCCGCCTCCCTCTCTTAGGGAGGTCTTTGTTTCTTGCCGTGCCACAGACCTCAGGCGCGAAAAATCGTGCCGCGAGAACGGAAATGCTTGCCTTCCGCCCCCGCAATGGCGGGGGAGGTTAAGGCGGGTTACAACGTCGCCGGCGCAGGAGGAATGACAATGGAGTTGGGGCTGAAGGGCAAGGTCGCGCTGGTGACCGGATCGAGCCGCGGCATCGGCCGCGGCACCGCGCTGGCGCTGGCCGCCGAGGGCTGCGACGTGATGCTCACCGGGCGCGACGCGAAAGCGCTCGAAGAAGTTGCCGGAAAAATCCACGGTATGGGCTGCCGCGCCGCGATTGCGGTGCTCGATTTGCGCCAGCCGGGCGCGGCCGAAAAGCTGATCGAGCAAGTCAGGCGCGAATTCGGCGGCCTCGATATTCTGGTCAATAACGCGGGTGCTACCAAGCGCGGCGATTTCCTCGCTTTGACCGACACCGACTGGGAAGACGGCTACGCGCTAAAATTCTTCGCCCACATGCGTCTGGCGCGCGCCGGCTGGCCGCTGCTCAAGGAACGGCACGGCTCGCTGATTTCGATTGGCGGCACCGGTGGACGCAAGCCGACCGCGGACTTTACCATCGGTGCCTCGGTCAATGCCGCGGTCGCCGCCTTCACCAAGTCGCTTGCCGACCGCGGCAGGGAGGAAGGCGTTCAGGTCAACTGTATCCACCCGAGCATGGTCGAGACCGACCGGCTGTGGCGGCGCATCGAGGCGCAGATGGAGCGCACCGGCTGGCCGGAAGACAAGGCGCGCCGGGAAATGTGTCGCGGCTTCGGCATCACCCGTTTCGGCACTGTCGAGGACGTGGCCGATCTCGTCACCTTCCTGGTGTCCTCGCGCGCCACCTGGATGCACGGCGCGACGATCGATCTCGACGGTGGGGAAATTCCAGTGCTGTGATCCGTCATTCCGGGGCGCCGCAAAACGGCGAGCCCGGAATTCATAATCACAAGATATGGGGATTTTGTAGGTGAGCGAACGAGCTGTTACGGCAGTGAATATGGATTCTGGGCTCCTCGCTTCGCTCGGCCCCGGAATGACGAGCGCCCCGGAATGACGCCCCCATGAACATCCTCTTCACCTCCGCGCGCATCGGTCCGGTCGAAATCAAGAACCGCATCGTCATGCCGCCGATGACGACGCGCACGTCGGATGCCGAGGGCTTCGTTACCGATGACAGCATCGCCTATTACATGGCGCGGGTGCGCGGCGGCACCGGTCTGATCACAGTGGAAATGGCTTCGCCGGAAAGATGCGGCCGGCATCGCCGTCACGAAGTCGGCATCTACGACGACCGCTTCCTGCCCGGGCTCACGCGGCTGGTCGATGAAATCCATCGCGGCGGCGCCAAGGCCTCGATCCAGCTCGGCCACGGCGGCGGCCACACCCGCGTCGACATCTGCGGCGAGACGCCGATCGCGCCGTCCGCCATCCCGCATCCGGTTTACGAGACCACGTTCGAGACCATCGTGCCGGCGGCAATGACAAAGGCGCGCATCGCCGAGACCATCGCCGCACATGTCGCGGCCGGCCTGCGCGCCAAGGCGGCCGGCTTCGATTGCGTCGAAATCCACGCCGCGCACGGTTATCTGATCTCGCAATTTCATGCGCCGTTCGAAAACCGCCGCACCGACGAGTATGGCGGCTCTCTCGAAAACCGCGCCCGCTTCGGTCTGGAGATTCTGCGCGCCGTGAAGGCCGTGCTGCCGGACATGGGCGCCATCTACCGGCTCTCGGTCGAAGACTTTTTCCCCGGCGGACTGACTTTTGCGGAGGGCCGCCAGATCGCGATCTGGGCGGCGCAGGGCGGCGCCGACGCGCTGCATATCAGCGCCGGACATTATCGCTCGCTGCCGTCCGCGCAGATCGTGCTGCCGCCGATGGACATGCCCGACGCGCCGTTTCTCGACTACGCCGCCGAGGTGAAGAAGCACGTCAGCGTGCCGGTGATCGCGGTCGGCCGGCTTGGCGATCCGAAGCTCGCGGAGAGCGCGGTTGCGGGCGGCAAGGCCGATTTCATCGCGCTCGGCCGCACGCTGGTCGCCGATCCGCAATGGGCCGCGAAGGTCGAGCGCGGCGAGCCGGTACGCCGCTGCCTCGCCTGCAACACCTGCATCAACGAGATGCGCGGCGGCGCGCGTATCGGCTGCGTCGTCAACGGGGCAGCCGGCCGCGAGACGATATTTGCCGAGGCGAAGCCGCCGCAGGGCGAGCGCATTGCTGTGATCGGCGCCGGCCCGGCTGGCCTGACCTACGCGTCGCTCGTCGCCGACGGCAATACGGTCACCGTGTTCGAGAAAGAGGCCGTCGCCGGCGGCTCGTTCCGCTATGCCGGCAAGGCGCCGCTGTTTCAGGAAGTGACGGCGAACGAGGCAAGCTTCCGGCGCTACATCGCCGATATGGTCGCCGCCTGTGAATTGAAAAAAGTGCAGTTCAAGTTCTCGACCGATGTCGAAGCTTCGCCGCAGCAATTGGCCGCGTTCGATCGCGTCATCGTTGCATCGGGCGCCGCCTACCGCTTCGGCCTCGGGCCGCTTGTCAGGGGGGCGCTCGACCGCGGCATCTCCCGCCTGCCCGGCTTCGCGCGGCTGTTTACGTCCGAAAAGTTGCGCAATTGGTTTTATTATCGCGCGCGGCGCGGCACTGCCGAGAACTTCACGGCGCTGACCCGGCCAGGGCAAATCGTCACGGTCATCGGCGATGCGGTGCACGCGGGCAAGAGCAAGCAAGCAATATCAAGCGCGTTCGACGCGGCATTGCGCGGCAATTAGCGTGCAGACCGAATCATATTCGCGTCATCCGGGCTACAGCTGGCACGGTTCTTGCGATATCATCGCCACCATGGCGCCCGCTGCAAAAGTCCATCTCGACAACGTCAGTATGAGGTTCGACACGCTGACCGGGCCGTTCGTGGCGCTCGCGCCGGTAACGCTGTCGATTGCGCAAGGCCGCTTTGTCAGCCTGATCGGGCCGTCCGGTTGCGGCAAGAGCACGATCTTCAACATCGTTGCCGGCCTGTTGCAGCCGACCGGCGGTCGCGTGCTGATCGACGCCGCCGACGCGACCGGCACGATCGGCCGGGTCGGCTACATGCTGCAGAAGGATCTGCTGCTGCCGTGGCGCAAGGTGCTCGACAACGTCATCCTCGGCATGGAAATCCAGGGCTTGCCGCTGCACGAAGCGCGCGGCCGCGCCTTGCCGCTGTTGCGCCGCTATGGACTCGCCGGCTTCGAATACGCCTATCCAAATTCGCTGTCCGGCGGCATGCGCCAGCGCGCCGCGCTGCTGCGTACACTGTTGTTCGACACCGACGTGATGCTGCTCGATGAGCCGTTCGGCGCGCTCGACGCGCAGACCAAGGCACACATGCAGGAATGGCTGCTGCAGCTGTGGGGTGATTTCGGCAAGACGGTGGTGTTCGTCACCCACGATGTCGAGGAGGCGATCTATCTGTCCGACGAAGTCCATGTGATGGCGACGCGTCCGGGCCGGCTGGTCGAAACCATTCCGGTGCCGATCGCGCGGCCGCGCCAGCGCAGCGTCACGCTCACGCCAGAGTTCATCGACATCAAGGAGCGCTGCATGCAGCTCCTGAGCGACGCCCATCACGCCGCGCTCGACGAGGCCGCCTGATATGGCAACCGGCATGACCGTTCAGGACACATCTCACGCCGGCGCGGTTCATCTCGCTCCCGCGACGCAGCCCGTCCGCCCGGCCAAAAAGTTCCGCCGCCTGCCGACGCAGCGCGACTGGCCGCTCTGGCTCATCGTCACCATCCAGGTCGGTATCCTGGTGGGCGCGATCGCCCTGTGGCAGGCGGCCGCGGATCTGGGCTGGATCGACGGATTCTTCTGGTCGAAGCCGAGCGCTGTCTACGACACGCTGATCAAGTTCTTCACCGAAGGCGATGCCTGGACCGACATTGCCTATACTTTCCGCTCGACCATCTTGGGCTTTGTGCTGGGGACGACGGCCGGCTCGCTACTCGGCCTGTCGTTCTGGTGGTCACGCAATTACGCGGCAGTCGTGCAGCCCTACGTGATCTGCTTCGAGTCGCTGCCGAAGCTCGCGCTGGCGCCGCTGGTGATCCTGGTGTTCGGCATGGGGCTCGCCTCGAAGGTCGCCATTGCCACGGCGCTGACGGTCGTGGTCTCGACGCTGACGACTTACGCCGGCGTCAAGGCGCTCGATCCGGATCAGGAGCGGCTGTTCTATTCGCTCGGCGCCAGCCGCGTGCAGGTGTTCCGCAAGCTGGTGGTGCCGTTCTGCCTGCCCTGGGTGATTTCCGTGCTGCGCGTCAATATCGGGCTCGCGCTCACCGGCGCGATCGTCGGCGAGTTCATCGCCGTCGCAACACGGCCTTGGCCGCGCCATCCTCTATGCCGGCAGCACCTATGACATCGCGCTGGTCTGGGTCGCGGTATTGGTGCTCTCCACACTTGCGATCGTGATGTATGTTGCGGTGTCGTGGCTCGAACGCGTCCTGCGCAAAGGCATCAAGCAATAACGCCAATTTTTCTCCTCGAACGCGTGAAGGAACCTGACAATGACCAATCGGACAGTCAGCGGGACATACAGCAGAAGAAATTTCCTGCGCTCGACGGCAGTGGCGGGTGTCGCGCTGGCCACCCCCGCCATTGCGCGGGCGGAAACCAAGGAAGTGCTGATCGCCGAGCCGGTCCACGGCACCGGCTATCTGCCGCTGTATATCGGCATCGCGAAAAATCTGTTCGAAGACGTCACCGTCAAGATCGTCACCATCGAAACCGGCGCCGGTCACACCAATGCGGTGCTGTCCGGTCAGGCCTTCGCCTTCATCGGCGGCCCGGAGCACTGCGCCTACGCCAAGGCGAAAGGCGCCGAGCTGCGTTGCGTCGTCAACTGCGTCGACCGCGGCAACGTCTATTATTGCGCCGCCAAGGGTCAGGAGCCGGCCAACACCGACTGGGCGGCCTATTTCAAGGGCAAGACCGTCGCGACCAGCGGCTTCGGCGGCACGCCAAATTCGATCACGCGCTACCTGCTCAAGAAGTGGAAGCTCGACGCCACCAAAGACGTGACGCTGGTCGAAACCGCCAACTCCGCGATCCTGCCGGTGGTGCGCAACAAGCAGGCCCAGATCGGCTGTTCGACCGAGCCGTTCGTCACCCAGGGCGTGCGCTCAGGCGTCTGGGGCGAACCGTTCATCAACATCCCCAAGATGATGGGCCCCTACGCCTACTCGACCTTCAATGTGCGGCTCGATTCGATCAAGAAAACGCCGGAACTGGTGGAAGGCTTCGTCCGCGGCATGATGAAATCGCTGAAATTCGTCGATAAAAATCACGATGAAGCCGCGGCGATCGCCCAGAAACAATTCCCCACAATGGCGCCCGCCGACCTCAAGGCGACGCTCGACCGCTCATTCGCCGACGAACTGTGGAGCAAGGATGGCGAGGTCAGCCGCGCCTCGTGGGATACGGCCAAGTCGGTCGTCATGGGCGCCGGCATCCTCAAGAAGGACGTCAAATACGACGAGATCATCGACATGAGCTACGTCAACAAGTTCAAAGCGAACCTGTGAAACAGGAAAGCAGCGGAAGGAAACACATCATGTCCGAACCCATCTGGAACTCGTTTCTCACCGAGCGCGACAAGGCGGTATTCGGAACGTCCGGCTACGGCGCCCGCGGCGGCTTCGGCAAGCGCCCGGCACTTCTGATCATCGACGTCAACTGGGCGTTCTGCGGCGACCGGCCTGAGCCGATTCTCGAATCGATCAAGCGCTGGCGCAATTCCTGCGGCGAGGACGCCTGGACCGCCCTACCCTATATCCGCTCGCTGATCGACAAGTGCCACGAGAAGGGCGTGCCGATCATGTACACGACCGGCGTGCGGCGCGAGGACAACTGGGATACCGGCTCGTGGGCGTGGAAGAATTCACGCAACGAAGAAGATCGCCAGACCATCGTCACCAACCTCGACGGCAACGAGATCGTGGCGCCGATCGCGCCGTCGCCTCAGGACATCGTGGTGCTCAAGCAGAAGCCGTCCGGTTTCTTCGGCACCAACATGGCGAGCTACCTGACTCTGCTCGGCTGCGACAGCCTGATCGTCACCGGCACCACCACGTCGGGCTGCGTACGCGCCACGGTGCTCGATGCGTTTTCGCTCAATTACCGCATCGCGCTCGCCGAGGAAGGCTGCTTCGACCGCTCGCAGGCGAGCCATGCCATCAATCTGTGCGACATGAACGCCAAATATGCAGACGTGGTGAAGACCTCGGAGGTGCTGACCTTCCTCGATACGCTGCCGAGCGGCATGTTCGACCTGCCGAAGGGCACACCGCCGGCGGCACGCGAGCAGAAACGCGCCGCGAGTTACTGAGCGCCGATGCGGCGCGCCCGCGAGGTCCGCCCTGCCGGCGCATGGAACGAGGCGAGTGCGATCGACAGCATCGCGCTCGATGCCCATGAGCGGCATCGCCGGCGCATCGTGCTGACGGCCGAACACGGCACTCAGTTCTTGCTCGACCTGCCGCAGGCCGCCGCTTTGCGCGACGGCGACGGGCTGTTGCTTGATGACGGCGGCATCGTGCGCGTCGCTGGCCGGCCCGAGCCGCTGGTGGAAATTGGCGCGGCCAACTCGGAAGAACTGGCGCGACTGGCTTGGCACATCGGCAACCGGCATATCGAGGTGCAGATCGCCGGCGATGCGCTGCGCATCCGGCGCGACCACGTCATCGAGGCGATGCTGCGCGGCCTCGGCGCCCGCGTGACGCCGATCGAGGCGCCGTTTGCGCCGCAGCCCGGTGCCTACGCGCAACACGATCATGGCGACGACCATGACTGAGAAAGACGCTGTTGATGCGTCCGCGCTGTTCCGCCTGATGGCATGGCTGTCGCCGGCCTATCCGGTCGGCGCATTTTCCTATTCGAGCGGCATCGAATGGGCGGTCGAGGCCGGCGATCTCAAGGATGCGGAAAGCTTGCGCCGATGGCTCGCCGGGATGATCGGCAGCGGCAGCGGCTTCTGTGACGCCGTCCTCTTTGTACATGGCCATCGCGCCATCGCGGCCAATGACGACGCCGCTTTGCACACAGCCGCGGAACTCGCCGCCGCGCTGGTCACATCGAAAGAGCGCCTCCTGGAAACCACGGCGCAAGGCCGCGCCTTTCTCGACGCAACGCGCGCCGCGTGGCCCTGCCCGGCGCTGGCGCGGCTTGACGCCGCGTGGCAGGGCGCGATCGCGCTGCCGGTCGCGGTCGCCGTCACCTGCGCCGGCCACGGCATCGCCTGCGAGCCGGCGTTGCACGCCTTCCTGCATGCGCTGGCAGCCAACTGGATTTCCGCCGGCGTGCGGCTCATCCCGCTCGGCCAGACCGACGGCCAACGCGTGCTCGCCGCGCTTGAAAGTGATATTGCGGCTTGCGCGGCGCGGGCGCTCGCTACACCACTCGACGAAATCGGCTCCTGTACCTTCCGCGCCGACGTCGCCGGCATGCGGCACGAGACGCAATACACGCGTTTGTTTCGCTCTTGATCGGCTCCGGCGCCGCGCCTGGCACCGGACAATTCGACGCAGAGCGTTATCATCCTGCCGACATCATTGCCGGCACGGTGTAGCTGGAGCCCGGCGCGATACCGTCTTTGTGCCAAGTCCGCGTGCCAAGTCCGCCCGGCGCGAGAAAAACGACAATGCAGACTCGACTTAGAAAAAACCTCATCGTCATTGCGCCCTGCCTGGTTGCGATCGGGATCATGTGCGGTCTGGTCGCCTATTCACCGACGCTTTATCGCATGTTTTGCGCCGCCACCGGGCTCGCCGGCACGACCCAGCGGGTCGCCGCCGATACGGCCAAGGTTTCGAAACAAACCATTACGGTGGCGTTCGATACCAATGTGGCGCCCGGCCTGCCGTGGCGTTTCGTGCCGGACCAGCGCGCCGTCACTGTGCACCTCGGCGAGCAGAAGCTCGTGTATTTCACCGCCGAGAATCTCAGCAACCAATCGCTCGTCGGCCACGCCACTTTCAACGTAACCCCGCTGCGCAGCGGCATCTATTTCAACAAAATACAGTGCTTCTGCTTCAGCAACGAGCGACTTGGTCCGCACGAGAAGGTCAAAATGCCGGTCGTGTTCTATGTCGATCCGGCGTTCGGCAAAGATCCCGACATGGGCGACATTGCCCAGCTGACGCTGGGCTATACCTTCTTTCGCTCTATCGATCCGCAGAACGCCAAGGATCTTTCGCGTTTTCTGGCCAACAACCCGCCGGACCCGGTTGAGGGCAAGGCACTGTTCGCGGAGCAATGCACCGCCTGCCACGCGCTTGACGCCAACAAATACGGTCCGATGCTCGGCCATGTGTTCGGGCGGCGCGCCGGCACGGCACCCGGCTACGATTATTCCCCGGCGCTCAGGAACGCCGGCCTCACCTGGACCGCGGACAATCTCAACCGCTGGCTGGCGGACCCGAAAAAATTCCTCGCCGGGGTGAAAATGCCGATCCGCGTTCTCGACCCGATCACGCGCCGGAATATCGTTGCCTATCTCCAGCAGGAAAGCGAAAAGAAAGCCGCGCCGAAAACCGGCAGCGGTTCGAACGGCAGCTAGGCGGGTAATTCGGCCTCGCTGCCATTCGGGTCGGCGTTTTTGCTCGGATACAGGGTCCGCAAAAAGCGCGAAATCGTCAGGCCCTGCACGACGATCGTGAATACGACCACGGCGTAGGTCGCGACCAGAAGCTCCGTGCGCCATGCACTTGCGGGCAGCGTCAACGCCAGTGCGATCGATATGCCGCCGCGCAATCCGGCCCAGGTCAGCACCGCCGTTTCGCGCACCTTATCGCGCCACTTTTCGCGGCTGAGGGCGAGCGGCACGGCAACGCTGACCAGACGCGAGAGCACCGCGAGCGGAATGGCGAACAGGATCGGCACGAGCTGCGTCGGCGCGACGACCAGGCCAAGAACCTGCAGACCGATCAGGAGAAACAGCATCGTGTTCAACAGCTGATCGAGCAGCGACCAGAAGCGAATGACGACAATGCGCGCCTCCGGCGCCATGCCGAAGCGCGGCGACGGCGACGACATGCACAGCCCTGCGGTCACCACCGCGATCGGCCCGGAGAGTCCCGCTGCGATGGCGAGCCGATAGCAGCCGAGCGCCAGCGCCAGCGAAATGAGGAGCTGAAGTCCTTCGTCCTCGCGCACGCGGCGGATCAGCAGCGCCGCGAGCCAGCCGGAGGCGAAGCCAAGGAGGCCGCCGCCGACAATCTCGCGCAATAGGGCGGTGAACACCGCGCCATGTCCAAGCGTAACGGCCTGGCCCTGGATGACGCCGAGTGACACCAGGAACAGCACCACGCCGGCACCGTCGTTGAACAGGCTCTCGCCGACGATTGCGGCTCGCAATCCCGCCGGCAGCCTCACCTGTCCCAGCAGGTTCTCGACCACCACCGCGTCGGTCGGCGCCAGGATCGCGCCAAGCACAAAGCACCACGCCCGCGGAACGGTAAGCCCAATCGCGCCGAACAAAAGCCATATGCCGGCGCCGAAGATGAGCGTCGAGATGATCACGCTCGCCGTCGCCAGGAGCAGGATCACCCAACCTCTTCGACGCAGCTCCGTTACATCGACATGCAAGCTGCCGGCGTAGAGCAGGAGCGCGAGCGCGCCGTCGAGGAAGAAATGCGGCAGATCGGCCGCGTTCAGCGTGCCGCGAAACCACGACATGATGTGCAGGTGGAAAATGCGATCGCTGGCGGCCGTGAGCAGCGACACGACCAGCGACCCGATCAGCATGCCGATCGCCGCCGGCAGCTTGATCCAGAGGTGGTTGACGCTCCCGATCACGACGGCAAGCGCCAGCACGATTGCGAACAGGTCGACTGGCTCGATCATTATGGATGACCCCGCCGCAGCATGGCGCCCGGCCCGCGCAAACACAACGCCGCTTGGCCGTGCCACCCCACCCGTTCTAAACTTACGCACCGGTTGGGAGTTGCCGCATGTCTACGACTCATGGTCCGTTACGCGTCGGCATCGGGGGCCCGGTCGGCTCCGGCAAGACCGCGCTGATGGACGCGCTGTGCAAGACGCTGAGCGGCCGCTGTCAGATCGCCGCCATCACCAACGACATTTATACAAAATGGGACGCCGAATACCTGGTGCGTTCCGGTGCGCTCGAGCCCGCGCGGATCACCGGCGTCGAGACCGGCGGCTGCCCGCACACCGCAATCCGCGAGGACGCCTCGGCCAACCTTGCCGCAATCGCGGATATGTGCCGGAAATTTCCCGATCTCGATCTGGTGCTGATCGAATCCGGCGGCGACAATCTCGCCGCCACATTCTCGCCGGAGCTTGCCGATCTAACCATCTACGTCATCGACGTCGCCGGCGGCGAAAAAATTCCGACCAAAGGCGGACCCGGCATCACGCGATCCGATCTTCTGGTGATCAACAAGATCGATCTCGCGCCCTATGTGGGCGCATCGCTCGAGATCATGGAGCGCGAGTCAAAGCGCATGCGCGGCGAACGGCCTTTCGTGTTCGCCAATCTGCGCGCCGGCAAAGGCGTCGACGAGATTGCGCGATTCATCGAACAGAAGGGTGGGCTGGATGCCCAGTGACTCGCCGGCGGCGCAGGGGGGTGTCGGCCACAGACGCCTGTATGCACGCCGGACCGGCGATCGCTTCAGGCACGGTGCGCGCCTGTTGCGCTGGCGACCGGACAAGGTGCCGCGTCAATGTACGCTGGACCAAATCAACCAACGGCGACCCCACCTGTCACTCCTCAATCGAGGCGACCATGATGTTTAGCGCCGTACGATATTCGCCATCTCGCTCTGACGGCCGGCGAGGAACAGCCGCATGTTGTCGATGACGAGCGGCATGATCAGTTCCTCGTACTCGACAATGTAGCCGCCGACATTCGGCGTGATGAACACGTTGGGCAAGTCCCAGAACGGGCTGTCGGCCGGTAGCGGCGCGTTCTGGAAAACATCGAGCCCGGCGCCGGCGATGCGCCGCTCACTCAGAGCGGCGATCAGCGCGGCCTCGTCGACCGTCTGGCCGCGCCCGCCATTGATGTAGTACGCTGAAGTCTTCATGGCAGCGAACACTTCGGCACCAAACAGGCCGAGGTTTTCGGCGGTTGCTGGCAGCACGTTGATCAGATAATCGGCGCGGCCTGCGGCCTCGGCCAGCCGGTCAGTCGGCAGCATGTCGTCGAAGCCCGCGACGGCCCGCGGCGTACGGGTAACGCCGATGACGGTCATGCCGAGCGCCTTGAGCAGCTCGCCGATGGCGATGCCGACCACGCCGATGCCGACGATCACCGCGGTCTTGCCGTTAAGCGTGCTCCACAGCCGGCGCTCCCAGTGGCGCGTTCTCTTGTCCTCCGCCGCCTGCAAGGCGTTGCGGCTCACCGCCATCATCAGATAGATGATCTCCTCGCGCATCGAGGCGCCGTGGATGCCGCGCCCACTAGTGATCAGCGTTTCCGGTTTGAGCGATGGGCAACGCAGGAAATGATCGACGCCGGTTGCCAGCGACTGGATCCATTTCAGATCAGTCGAACGCTTGATAATCGAATCATCGACGGCAATGCCGAAGCAGATCAGCGCGTCGACGCCTGATAGATCGTCGGGCGCTGCGGCGGCGTTCGCCGCGAGCACGAATTCCAGATCGGGGAACTCCGCGACCAAGCGATCGTGATATAGCTTGGCGTGAACGTCGATGATGAGGACTTTGGGCATGATCTGTATCCCGTCACCCTGAGGTGGCCGCGAAGCGAGCCAACCAAGTCGGCTATAGCCGACTTGGACAGGCAAGTGTCGAAATCGGCTTTCGCCGATTTCGTTGGGACGACGGCCCAGGCGCCTCGGCCGTATCCTTCGAGGGCCGCCATAGCGCGTCGGAGACGCGCGTGAACGCGCTTATGGCGGCCACCTCAGGATGACGGGCTTAATCCGAGATACCTCGCCGCGTTGTTGAACGCGATATCCGCACGCAGCGGCTCTGCAAGCTTCACGTGATCCAGGAATTCGCCGGCCTCCTGCGCCGACTCGAACGGATAGTCGGCGGCGAACATCACGCGGCTCGGCCCGAGCGCGGCGAGCGCGCAGTTGAGCGGCTCCGCCGAGCACATGCCGGACGTTGTCACGGCGATATTCTCCCGGATGTAGTCGGAGGGTGCCTTGGCAAGCTTGATGCCGTAAAGCTTGGCGCGGCTGTCGAAGCGCCAAAGCAGGTAAGGCAGCGTCTCACCGAGATGGCCGAGGATCACCTTGGCGCGGGGGAAGCGGTCGAAATGGCCGCCGAACACCAGCCGTAAGGCGTGCGAGCCGGTTTCAAAGCCCCATTCCCAGGTGGCGCGGCGCAGGCCGGCGACGCCTTCGAGCGCGGGCGAGGGAGTGATCGGATCGGTCGGATGAATGTAGACCGGGGCGCCGAGCGCCTCGGCGCGTTCCCAGAACGGATAGAGCGAGGGATGATCGAGATACTGGCCGAGGGTGTGGCCGTTGATCATGGCGCCGGAGAATTTCAAGTCGCGCATGCAGCGCTCCAGCTCATCGGCGGCGCCGCGCGGGTCCTGAACCGCAAGATGGGCGAAACCCGAATAGCGATCGGGCCGCTTCTGGATTTCGCGCGCCAGAAAGTCGTTGGACTCCCGCGCGCGGCGGGTCGCCGTTGCCACGTCGCGTTCGGCCTGCACGCCTGGCCCGGCGATGGCGAGGACGGACCGCGTGATGCCGGCTTCATCCATCGACTTAAGCCGCATTTCGCCGAAATCGGTGAGCTGGGCGCGCAAATTACTCACATGCTTGGGGTCGACATTGCCCACCGTCGGCCACCAATATTCCTCGATACCTGGGGACAGAAAATGCTCCTCCAGCGCAATCTTTTGCACCATGCGTTTCCTCTATCGGCCGCGTTGTCGGATGCCGCGCCGTGCCCGGGGCACAACGCCTCACAGGGTCTATATCCGATATCCGATGTGATGGTATACCGCCCAATGCTATAGCGCCCGCACGCGTGGGCGTACGAGGGAGGATGGCGTGGTCAAGAAGATTCGCGGCGTCGCGATGGAGGAAAACCTCAACAATTCGATGGGGCTTGAGTTTTACAACCTGTCCCATCGCTTTGGCTATCAGTCGCCGAATTGGCCTTATTTCGAAGACGTCAAGATCGAGCGCATCCACTACATGGCGAAATCGGGCGTGTTGTCGCAGCGCATCACCACATCGATGCACAACACGACGCACATCGACGCGCCGGCCCACGTGGTGCAGGGCACGCCTTTCATCGACGAGGTGCCGCTGCCGCATTTCTTCGGCTCCGGTATCGTCATTTCGATCCCGAAGAAGAAATGGGAACAGATCACCTACGACGACCTGGAGAAGGCGGCCGGCAAGATCGTCCGCCCGCGCGACGTGGTGATCGTCAATACCGGCTGGCACAAGCTCTACGAGGACAGCGAAGATTATTTCTGCCGCTCGCCGGGCTTCGTGCCGTCGGCCGGCGAATGGTTCGTGGAGAAGAAGGTCAAGGTGGTCGGCCACGACACCCAGGCCAACGACCATCCGCTCGCCACCGCCATCGGTCCGCAGCGCAACGGGCCGCTGCATCCGCATCTCGCCGAGGAGTACAAGAAATGGTCCGGCGGCCGCGACTGGAAGGAAGATTTCCCGGACTGGGAGCCGGTGCACCGCATCCTGTTCAAGAACGGCATTCTCGGCATTGAAAATGTGGGCGGCGACATCGACAAGGTCACCGGCCGGCGCTGCACCTTCGCCCTGTTCCCGTGGAACTGGGAACGCGGCGACGGCTGCATCATCCGGCTTGTTGCGATCATCGATCCGAAGGGATCATACCGGATCGAGAAAGGGGAGAAGTTCGCATGATCGTGCGTAAATTTTCCGAGGCCAAGGCCTACGAGGCGCCCAATCACCGCAACTACAAATCGTTCCGCGTCTATGGCGCCGAGATGGGCGGCTCGCAGACGCTGGTGTTCGGGATTTCGCATTTCCTGCCGGGCGGTGGTGCGGGTCCGGACGCCTCGCCGCCGGAGAAGATCTACTACGTGCTGGCCGGCGAACTGACGGTCATCGCCGGCGGCAAGGAGACAGTCGCCAAGGCCGGCGACAGCGTCTATATCGGTCCCAACGAGAGCCGCGAGATCATCAACCGGTCGAACGAGGTCTGCACCATCGCGGTCGCGGTTGCGCCGGTGAAATAATTCACCTCTCCCCGCTTGCGGGGAGAGGTCGAGCGAGGCGAGGGTGAGGGGGCCTCTCCGCGATTCTGAGCGTCGAGGCACGAGCCACGGCGTTGCAGCTGGTCCCGCTAATCTCAGCCTGGCGGCGAGGCCCCCTCATCCCGACCTTCTCCCCGCATGCGGGGAGAAGGAGACAGAGGAGCACCCATGTCCGACGAAGATATTCTGAAAAACCCGCTGTCCCTGTTCGACGTGCGCGGCAAGACCGCGATCATCACCGGCGCGACCGGCGCGTTCGGCGCGCTCGCCGCGCAAGTGCTCGGCGCGGCCGGCTGCAATCTTGTACTGACCGCCGGCGGCCCCGACGCGCTGAAAAAGATCGCGGCCGACTGCGAGCAGCGCGGCGCCAAGGTCGAGGCCGTCAATGTGCGGCCCACCGCCGCCGCGGTGTGCGACAAGATCGTCGAGGCGGCGGTCAAGCGGTTCGGTGGCGTCGATATCCTGGTTTGCGCCGCCGGCATCAACAAGGTGCAGAAGATCGTCGATCAGGCGCCGGAAGCGTTCTCCGAAGTCATGGATGTCAACGTCACGCAGTCGTGGCTGATGGCGCGCGCCGCCGGCAAGCAGATGCTGGCGCAGGGCCGCGGCGGCAAGGTGATCCTGATGTCGTCGGCGCGCGGGCTCCTTGGCCATCCGGCCGGCTACACCGCGTATTGTTCCTCCAAGTCGGCGATCGACGGCATGACCAAGGCGCTCGGCTGCGAATGGGGCGACACCGGCATCACGGTGAACGCCATCGGGCCCACGGTCTTCCGCTCGCCGCTCACGGCATGGATGTACGAGGACAACGAGCGCTCTACCGCGGTGCGCAAAGGGTTCCTGTCGCGCGTGCCGAAGGGCCGACTCGGCGAGCCGTCGGATCTTGCCGGCCCGCTCTTGTTCCTCGCCTCCAAGGCCTCCGACTTCTATACCGGACACATCCTCTATGCCGACGGCGGTTACACGGCGGGTTGAATTGGCTAAGGCACGTATTGCCGTCGTCGGCGCCGGGCTGATGGGCCACGGCATTGCGCAGGTATTTGGGCTGGCCGGTCACGACGTGACGATCACCGACACGGTCGTGCAAAATCTCGATACGGTGAAATCGCGAATATCGGCGAATCTGCGCGAGCTCGGCGATGACGAGGGCGCCGTCGAACGCGTCGAGCCGTGCTTCGATCTCGCTGACGCCGTACGCAATGCCGATTACGTGGTCGAAGCCGTGTCGGAAAATCTGCCGCTGAAGCAGAAGCTGTTTGCCGAAATCGAGCGGCATGTGCGGCCGGATACGATCCTTGCCAGCAACACATCGGTCATTCCGATCACCGCCATCATGCAGGGACTGGACAAACGCGAGCGCGCGCTCGGCACCCATTGGTGGAATCCGCCGTTTCTGGTGCCGCTGGTCGAGGTCATCGAGACGCCGTGGACTTCGCCGCAGACGGTCGCCTGGACGATGGATCTGCACCAAATGGCCGGGAAAAAACCGGCGCATGTAAAAAAAGATGTACCGGGTTTTATCGGCAACCGGCTGCAGCATGCGCTGTGGCGCGAAGCGATTTCGCTGGTCGAGAACGGCATCTGCGATGCCGAGACGGTCGACGCCGTCATCAAGGCCTCGTTCGGCCGCCGCATTGCCGTGCTCGGTCCGCTTGAGAATGCCGATCTGGTCGGCACGGACCTTACCCTCGCCATCCACGAGACCGTGCTGCCGGCGATCGACAGCCGGCCGGGTCCGTCGCCCTACTTGGAAAAGCTCGTGGAGGCCGGCAAACTCGGCTTCAAGTCCGGCGAGGGGTTCCGCAAGTGGAGCCCGGAACAGCAGGCAGCGTTGCGCGCCAAGGTGTTTGCGCACCTGAAAGCAACGCGAGACAGTTAAGCGACCGCCGGCTCGCGAATTTCCCGCAGCGCCGGCATCACCTCGCGGCTGAACAGGTCGATCGAGCGCAGCGCCTCATCGAGCGTCATGTCGCCGAAGGCGAATTGGCCAACGACATAATTGCAGCCGGTCTCGGCGAGTTGCGCTGCGAGCAGCCTTCGAACCGTTGCCGGCGAGCCGGCGACGCCCTGGCCGCGCTCCATCAGCGGTTCGAATTCCTCCGGACGCGGGTGAGTCTGCTCGCGCCCGCGCAGCCGCGACAGATAAATGAAGCTGTCGAACCACGGCCGGTAGGCGCGGCTTGCAAGCCGCATCGCCTGCGCATCGGTCTCAGCCACGACGATGAATCGGCCGAGACCAATTTTCGGCAGCGGCGCCGGGCCTTTGGTGTCCTGCCAGGTGTTGCGATAGCTCGCGACGGTCTCGCGGATATGTGCGGTCGGATCGAGATTGATGATGTTGAGCGCCTTGCGCGCCGCGCGCGCCGCGCTGTCGGGTGCGTGCGCGCCGTACCAGATCGGCGGGTGCGGCTTTTGCAGCGGCTCAAGCTCGATCGGCACGTCTTCGAACGAGAAATGCTTGCCGCGGAAATTAAGCCTTTTGCTGGTGAGGCCCTGCAGGATCACTTCGACAGCCTCGTTGTAGATGTCCTGTGCGTCGGCCGGATCGGAGCCGAAATAGGCGAGCTCGATCGGCGAGGCACCGCGGCCAAAACTCAGCTCCAGCCGACCGCGGCTCATCTGGTCGAGCATGCAGATCTCGGAGATCAGCCGCAGCGGATGGTAAAGCGGCACAACAAACACCATCGGGCCGAAACGCAGCCGCCTGGTGCGCTGCGCCAGCGCGGCGAGAAACACGTTCGGCGACGGCGCCATGCCGAGCGGCGTCGCGTGGTGCTCGGCGAGATGGTAGGCATAGAAGCCGGCACGGTCGTAGGCCTCGGCGATCTTCAAGCGGTCTTCATAGAAATCCGACAGCGGCGCGCCGGTGCGATCCAGGTGATCGAAAATTCCGAATTCCATTTTATCGTCCCTTTGGGCGGGCAACTGTAGCGGGGATGCAGCGCGAGCGGAATGCCCACAAACTTTGCCGCTCATCCCCCGCGAAAGCGGGGACCCAGGTCTGGATTCCAGCTTGCGCGGGAATGAGCGGAATCAACTCACGCGCAGCAACGCTATCATCTCTCGACTGTCGTCCAGCTCCTCCAGCCCCAGCACCGTCTCCACCAGCGCGCTCTGCTGCTTGTCCGCCATGACGCCGCGGGTGAGCTTGCGGAACTTGGCGACGATGTCGTCGGCGCTGGCGAACGAGCGCTCGCTGCCGCGCGGCGCTTCACGCGTCTCGCGTTCGATTGTGCCGTCGCGCAAATGCACCTCGACGCGCACCTTGTGGCGGTGCGCGGCGCCGAGCGCGGTGATGTCCGGATCGTGCAGCACGCGAACCTTGCGCGAGAGCGCGATCCGCGCCGCGTCATCGACGCAATCCGGCTCAAACTCGTCGACGAACACGTCGCCCTCGATCAGCAGCGTAGCGACGCAGAACGGCAGGTTGAGTTGCGCCGCCGTCAATCCTTCCGGCTTGTAGGGCCAGCCGACGTGATCGGCGGTGACTTGCGAGCCGTAAACGACGATCTCCTCGATCTCATCGAGGGCAAACGGCCGGCGCTTGCGGATGTCGGCCAGCGCGTCGAGCGTGGTGTGGTTTGAGCCGACGCAAGAATAGAATTTCAGCGCAATGCCCATTGTCTCGAATTTCTGGCCAAGGTCGGCGCTCAGCGCGTTGAGATTGAACCGATCCTGCGAGCGCGAAAATGTCGTGCAGAAGCCGCCATAGGGCGCCTCGAAAACGTCGACGATGCCGGTAAAGCCGTTGGCGGCCAGCAGCGCCCCATAAAGTCCGCTCTGCGCGGCGCGGCCGGCATGCATCCGCTTGACCATGGCGCCGTATTGCGCGGCCATCAATCCGGAGGATTGCGTGCCGGCGATGCCGAGCGCGTGTACGGTCTTGTCCGCATCGAGGTTGAGCGCGCGCGCCGCGCCGGCGGCGGCGGAGAAAATTCCGACCGTGGCGCCCGAATGCCAGCCCTGGCCGATATGCTCCTGGCCCATGCACAGCCCGACGCGCGGGCCGATCTCGTAGCCGGCAACGGCGGCGGTCAGAAAGTCGCGGCCGGAGAGCTTGGCGTGGCTTTCCGCCACCGCGATCAGCGCCGGCAAGGTCACCGCGCCGACATGCAGCACGGCCTTGCGATGCACGTCGTCTAGCTCAAAACCCTGCACCTGCGTGCCGTTGACGAGCGCGGCGTGGTCCGAGGACAGGCGCGCATTCGTGCCCCAGACCGAGGTGGTCCGCGTCGCATCGAGCTGTTCCAGCGTGCTGCGCAGAATGCGGCACCATTCGAGATTGGCGCCGTAGATGGCGCAGCCGAGCGAATCTAGCATGAGCAGCTTGATGCGCTCGCACACCTCGGCGGGAATTTTCTCGTAGGTCAGAGCCGAGATGAATTCGGCAATGGCGCGCGTGTGTGGATTATTGGTCTTGGCGTGGGGGTCCATAGGTATCTCAATCGCCGCCGCCTGGAAATTCAGAATTCAGCCGGCTTGCCGCGATTTGAGGCTGTCCCACCACGGGCACACGCCGGCCATGACGTCATAATTGCCTTCCATCACCTGGACCGGGCGGCGGAAACCATCGGCGGCGTTTTTCAGGCGCAGCGCGCGGGCCTTTTCGTTATCTTCCTTCGACAGCCAGACGCGGTCGTGCCCCCACATGCTGGGGCCTTCCTTGCGTTCCGAGGCTTGCCACGTCTCGACGTCGATCGAGCGCGCGCCCCAGCCATACTCGACCATGAAGCCGGACGGCGTGACGCTGTAGAACGAGGTGATGTAATCGCTGGTGTGGCGACCGAGCGTGACGCCGACGCGGCCCTCTTCGCCGAGTGCAATGTCGTAGGCCTGGCCGACATCGTCGAAGCTGAACAGCTCCATCATGATGTGATGCACCGCGTTCTTGCCCGTTTGAATAAAAGCCAGGCTGTGATGGCGCGGATTGAGATGCAGAAAGCGCGCAACGAACGGGTGATCGTAATAGTCGGTGAGCCGAAACCCGAGCGTACCACGATAAAATGCCATCAGCTTGTCGATCGTCTCGCGCGAATCGACATTGAGCACGACATGCCCGAGGCCGAGCGGCCCGGTGCGGAAACCGGAGATCGAGCGCCCCGGCTTGAACGGCTCGGCGGTGGTCTCGGGGCCATGGAAAATCTCAAGCCGGTTGCCGACCGGGTCGGCGAGCACGATCAGATCCCGTACCCGGCGCTCGTCGGCAAGCGCGCGCGTCCCGTGGGCGACTTTGATCTCGTTTCTTTCAAGATGCACGGCGAGCGCATCGAGCGCTGCGGCATCGGCCACTTCCCAGCCAAAAAACGAAAGCCCCTCGCCGCCGTCGGCCTCGACCAGGATGCGCTGCCTGCGATCGTCCATGCGGAAGGCAAGGCTTGAGCGCGACTTGTCGATGCGCTGCAGGCCAAGCAGGTTCGAGCCGTAGCTCGCCCAATCGCCCAAGTCCCTGGCGCGGACCCCGACATAACCCAGGGCCTGCGGGGCAGAGGCTGAAACGTGTGTTGCCATATTCGACCATGACGATCCTCGTGTCCGGATTATTCGCTGGCCCTTTTACACGGCTGGCGCGGCCGGCGTAACTGCGGCCGCGGCCAAACGCGGGCCTCGCGGCGGCGAATCACATCGTGCGTGGCGCGAGCGTGGCCTCAAATCTTGTTGATCTTGCCGACCTCGATCACGTGCTTCCACTTGGCAAGCTCATCTTTGACATTGGCGGAAAAGTCCGCGGTTGAGTCGCCGATCGGCACGATGCCGAAGCCGAGCAGCCGCGCCTTCACGTCCGGCATCTTGACGATCTCGGCAATCTGCTTCTGCAGGAGATCGACCACCGCTTGCGGCGTTCCGGCCGGAACGAAAACGCCCGTCATGGTCTCGGCTTCCTCGTTCTTGATGCCGATTTCATCGAGCGTCGGCACGTCGGGCAGCGTTTCCAGATGCGCCTTGGTGGTGATCGCAAGCGCGCGAACCTTGCCCTGCTTGATCAACGGCACCGAATTGCCGATCGCCGCGCAGGTGATCGGCGTGAACCCGCCGAGCACTGATTGGATCATCGGGCCGCCGCCGGCGAACGGCACGGTGATGAAGCTGACGCCAAGATCCTGTTTGAGCATTTCGATCGACAGCGACGGCGTCGTGCCGGTGCCCGGCGACGCGACGCTGTACTTGCCGGGATTGGCCTTCAAGAGCGCGATCAGGTCCTTCATGGTCTTGGCCGGAAAATCGCTGTTGACCATCCAGGCGTTCGGCGAGGCTCCGGCCTTGGTGACCGGAATGAAGTTCTTGGCCACATCGAACGGGACTTTTTTGTACAGGTTCGGATTGACCACGATGCTCGACGAGGCGAACAGGATCGTGTAGCCGTCGCCTGCTGCGTGCGCGGCGTCGGCCATGCCGATATTGCCGCCGGCCCCGCCGATATTCTCAATAAAGAACTGCTGGCCTAGTCGCTCAGACAGTTTTTGCGCGATGACGCGGGTCGCGATGTCGGTCACGCCGCCGGCCGGAAATGGCACGATGATCTTGACGGTATGGGTGGGATAGTTTGCTGCGCGCACATCAGGCGCGATCGCAACACACAGTGCCATGAGCACCGCCGCAATCCCGATAAGACCTCTCATTGCATTTCCCCGCAACTCATTCGATTCTGGCCGCGATCATCCCACACAGCCAAGTGGTGTCAACCGCGCGGCCGCCCGGCGTGACGCCGTCCGGGCGCTACCTCGCCGCCTTGACAGCTTCGCTTTAGCCGTTCCTACGGTGACTGAGTGAAGGTCCGGGGTTGTGGCCATGGCGCGCGATGCGCAAGTCGATCTGATCTTTGCGCATATGACGCCGCGCTATCTGGCGACCGGCGTCGATCCGAACGATCTGCAATGGCTCGTCGCGCATATTGATCGTTGGGACGACTGGTGCCGCGTCTGGTGCGAGCAAGGCAAGCGCCATGAGACGTTGGCTGCCGAGGCCGCCAAACAAAACCGCACTGTCACCGCGCGCGAGGCCAATCTGCGGGCGTCGATTTACTATCACTACGCGAAACACCTGTTCGCGCATGACGCGGAGCAATATCTCGGCGCGCACCGCCGCATGCTGGCGTGTTATCAGGCGGCGGCCCTGGCGCCGATCCGCCGATCGAGCGCGTGAGCATTCCATACCGGGATGCGGAGATGGTGGGCTATCATGCGCCGCCCGCGCAGCGCCGCACGCCCGCCGGTCGCGATCATTCTGCCCGGACTCGACGCCTGCAAGGAGGAACTGCATGCCTGGACCGAGGCCTTCGTCGAGCGCGGCATGGCGACGCTCGCCATCGACGGACCCGGCCAGGGCGAGACTGCGTTCCGGTTTCCGATCACACCGCAATGGGGCGGCGTCATCGGCGCCGCCATCGACATGCTGGAGCGGCGCACGGACGTCGATGGGCAAAACGTCGCCGTGGTCGGCCAAAGCCTGGGCGCGCTGTATGCGCCGCTCGCGGCCGCTTCCGAGCCGCGCATCAAGGCTTGCGTGTCGAATTGCGGTCCGTTCGACTTCGGCGCCGTGCTGCCGACCATGCCGCCGGCCTCGCAGGAAACCTTCCGCGTGCGCAGCTATGCCAAGACGCTGGCCGAAGCGCATCAGATCGCGCGCGGGCTGACGCTCGAAGGCGTGGCGCAGAACATCAAGTGCCCGATGCTCGTCGTATTCGGCGCCGGCGACAAACTCATTCCGCCGTCGGAGGGTGAGCGCTTGGCGCGCGCCAGTTCCGGCCCGACCGATTTCGTGGTGTTCGAAGAGGGCAACCACGTCTGTTTCAACATCAGCTACAAGTTTCGCCCGTTGACTGCCGACTGGACGGCCGAACGCCTGGGCGCGAATGCGCATTAGCGCAATAATTTCGAGACGCAACGCGAGAGAGAACGCATGCCGCAGCGAACCAAGCCGCCGTTCCGCGCCGACCATGTCGGCAGCCTGATCCGGCCCGACGCGCTTATTGCGGCGCGGGAGGCGGCCGACAAGGGAGCGATGGCGGCTGGCGAACTGACGCGCATCCAGCAGTCCGCGATCCGCGACGTGGTGCGGCTGCAGCAGGAAGCGGGGCTCAAGGTCGCCACCGACGGCGAATACAACCGGCATTCCTGGCAGCGTGATTTTTTGCTCAAGATCGGCAACGTCAAGCCGTTGGCGTCGCGGCTCACGGTGCGCTTTCATTCCGCCGCCGGCACGCGCGATCACTCGCCGCCATCGCTGCAGGTGGCGGGCAAGCTGTCGCTGCCGGACGGCGGCATCTTCGTCGACGACTTCAAGTTCCTGAAATCGATCGCGCCGGCCGGTGTAACGCCGAAGTTGACCATCCCATCGCCGACAATCGTGCACTTTCGCGGCGGCCGCGAAGCGATCGATGCGCGCGCCTATCCGCGGATGGAGGCGTTCTACGACGATCTTGCCGCCGTCTACCGTGCCGAGATCCGCGCGCTCGCCGATGCCGGGTGCCGCTATCTGCAGATCGACGAGGTCAATCTCGCCTATCTGTGCGATCCCGAACTGCGCCGGCAGGTGGCCAATATCGGCGAAAATCCCGATACGCTGCCGAAGACCTATGCCAGGCTGCTCAATGATTCGATCGCAAGTCGTCCGCCAGACATGACGATCTGCATGCATCTGTGCCGCGGCAATTTCGCCGGTGCCTGGATCGCCGAGGGCGGCTACGAGCCGATCGCCGAGCTTCTGTTCAACGAGATTGGCGTCGACGGTTATTTCCTCGAATATGACTCACCGCGCGCCGGCGGCTTTGCGCCATTGCGCTTCTTGCCCAAGGGCAAGACCGCCGTTCTCGGCCTCGTCACCACGAAGAGTTCGAAGATGGAGACCAAGGACGAGCTGAAACAACGCATCGAAGAGGCTGCCCGCCACGCCCCGCTCGATCAGCTCGCGCTGTCGCCGCAATGCGGTTTCTCCTCCGGCATCGGCGGCAACGCCATGACGGTCGGTGATGAGATCGCGAAGCTGAAACTCGTCGTCGAAACCGCGCGCGAAGTGTGGGGCGAGGCGTAACGAAGCTTCACACTTCCGCGCCCTCGCGCCACATCGTGACCAGCACCGACATGATCGCCGGGCCGATGAACAGGCCGATCAGTCCGAAGCTTTCAAGCCCTCCCAGAATGCCGAGCAGCACCCAGAGGAACGGCAACCGCGTTGTGCTGCCGATCAGGATCGGGCGCACGAAGTGATCGGCGACGAATGTCACCACAAATCCGACCACCAGCAGTACAATGGCGGCGGTCGTTTTCGCCTGGACGATCAGATAAAGCGCGCAGGCGACGAACACCACCGGCGCGCCGAACGGCACGGTGGCGAGCACCGCGGTAATGAGGCCAAATAATGCCGCGTGCGCCAAGCCGCTCGCCGCATAGGCGATGCCGAGCAGCACGCCTTCGACCAGACCGACGAGAACCAGCCCGTTGACGGTGCCGCGCACCGCCGCGACGGTGTCCTCACCGATCTGGCCGCCGGACGGTCCAAACACGCGGTGGGCGATGGCATGCGCCTCTTCGGTGAGGCGCGCCCCATCGCGATACAGAAAGAACAAGCTCAGAAGCGTGAACACCAGGATGGTGAGCCGGTTTGCCACCTCGATACCCAGCGTGCGGGTGAAGGAGAAAATCCCGCCGGTTTCGGCACGGCCGAACAGCGCCCTGGCCGCGCCTGGCTCGGCAAGATTCGTCTGCCACCACGCCGCCATGCTGTTGCCGACGATCGGCAGATGAGCGAGCCAGTCCGGCGTACCGACGCCATGCTCGCGGACATCGCCGATCCAGCGCACGACGGCACCGCTTTCACGCGCCGCCTGGACGCCGAGCCCGATCAGCGGCAGCACCAGCAAAAACGCGAGCACGAATGTCAACACGGTTGCGATCGCGGTTTTGCCCATGCCGCGGCGGGCCAGCATCTGGCGCAGCGGCCAGGTCGCGATCGCCAGTACGCAGGCCCAGGTCAAGGCCGGTACGAAGCGCCACAGCATCCAGATGTTCACCGCCACGATCGCGACGATGAGCGCCGTGCGTGCGACGCGTTGTGTGTTCCAGTCTCCAGTCACGCCGTCGCCCTGTCCGGCGTCCATTATGGCAGCGGTTCCGCCGGCCGGATGCGGCGGAACCAGGTCTTGATGTTGCGTGCGCTGTGCGCCGACGGTGTCACGGCTTCTTCGCGTCGGCGTATGGGTAGATCAGCTTGCCCGATTTGTATTGATCGGGCCACACCACGACTTCATGACTGGTATCCTTGAAGTCGTCCAGCGAATGGCCGGCGATGTGCTGGAACTGCGTGAACACAACCCGCGATTTGGTCCACTCGCCGTCCGGACCGAAGCTGATGGTGCCGACCACGGTCGAGAATGAGTGCGAGTGCATGTAGGCGGCCAATTTGACCTGGTCGAAGGTCTTGGCTCCTTCGACCGCCTCGGCAAGCACCTGGCCGGCCGCGTAGCCGAGCGGCGGGAACGCCCAGCCGCTCGGATCGATATGTTCGCGCTGGGCAATGACGCGGTATTTGGCAAGGACATCAAGCGTGCCCGGAAAGGTGAAAGCCGGCGCCGGCAGGAACACCTCGTTGTTGACGATGCCGTTCATCAGCGGTCCGAGCTGCACCTTGATCGGCGTCACCAGGAGCCCAATGAAGGTGCCGCCGAACATTTTGGGGGTGAGGCCGACTTCGTTGGCGGCACGCACGATGCCGACCGAGTCGGGCGGATAGGCGGCGACATAGACGATATCGGGATTGAGCGCCTGCACCGCATGCATGATCGGCGCGTAATCGGCGGTCGATGGCGGGTATTTCTGATCGGCGACGATCTGGAAGCCGCCGATTTCCTTGATCGACTGCCGGGCGCCGTCGGCCGCATTCTGAGCGAATTCGGCGTCAGCCGCGACGATGGCGACGGTCTTCGGCCGTGGCTTCTGCGCCGCAGCGAGCTGAAAGAAGCCGTAGGCGAAGGATTTCTGCGGCTCCGGGCCGGTCGGCAGCATCGAGAAATATTGCTTGTAGTGGAACTTGCTGTTGGCGGCGTTGGCGAGAATGCCGATCGTGGTCTTTTTGTATTGCATCAGCACCGGAATCGCCGGCGCCACCATGTTGGTCGCGTAAGGGCCGATCAGCAGATCGCACTTGTCGATGTCGATCAGCTTCGTATAGAGCCCGGGAATGTTGGCCGGGTTGCTCTGATCGTCGTAGTAGACGAGTTGGACCGGGCGTCCGAGCAGGCCGCCCTTGGCGTTGACGTCGTCGCGCCAGATCGTGAGCGCCGCCAATACCTGCTTGCCGATCGGCGCCACGCCGCCGGTCAGCGCCATCGTCATGCCGACCTTGATTGGCTCGGCGGCCCGGGCCAGGCCGGGCACCAGCAGCGCCCATAGCAACAGCAGTGCCGGCAGTACACTGGCTTTTGTATCCATGCCGAAATTGCGCATGCGTTTTTGCATGTATTTTACTCCTCCCTGTGCGCCTCGCCTTTCGCGCCGCATGCGGTGGAGAGGCCGCGTTTATTGTTGCGGTGAAGTCCCTCCTCTGAATTCCAGTGAGGTCCGCGGTCAGATCTTGATCGGCACGAATTGCGTGGTGAACAGTTCATTGTCCGGCGGCGCCTGCTTGAGCAGGCCCATCTGGATGAACGACTTCTTTCAAGGTCGCGACTCCCGCCGGGTCGAAGGTGCCGTCGGTCGAGAAACCGCCGATCTGCTCATCGTAGACGCGCGACATCACTGCGGTACTGAAACCGAGTACCTTGGCGGATATTTCCACGGCCTTGTCCTTGTGAGCCTTCATGAAGGCGATGGTCTCGAACCAGCCCTTGAGAAAGGCGCGCACCGCGTCCGGATTTTTCGCGATCAGCTCGTTGCGCGCGAAGTGAACATGCGTGATGAAATGGTCGACGAACGGCGTGGCCGCGGTGATGACGCGCCATTCCTTGACTTCTTCAAGCTTGTAGCCGGTCTCAAGCGCCCCGATATAGCCGTCGATCTGGTGCGTCTTGATCGCGGCGCGCGCCGGCGGCATGCCGCCGATCGGCACCACGACGATGCCCTTGTTGCCCCAGCCTTCTTTCTCGTTGATGCGCTGGCCGATCCAGGCCGTGAGCGAGCCGACCGTGGTGCAGCCGAGTTTTTTGCCCTTCAGATCGGCGACGTTCTTGATTGCCGAATCGTAGCCGACCATGACGGCCATGTTGCGCGGCGTACCGTACATTTCGGCCACCGCCTTTTGCGGCGCACCCTTGGCGGAGAACGCCATGCCGGGACCCGAGCCGATCCCGATATCGACGCTGCCGGATGCCAAGAGCTGCTGCAGCTTGGCGTCGCCGGCCGAAGCCGACGCCTCGACGTCGAGGCCCTGCTTGGCGAAGATGCCTTCCTGGATGCCGATGTCGAGCGGCGTGAAGGTCCAGGCGAACGGCACCACTTTGGCAACGCGCAGCTTTTGCGCCGCGCGCGCGGGCACAAATGGCGCCGCCAGCGGCAGCATGGCGCCGCCAGTCAGCGCCGTGATCACACGTCTACGGGACAATCGGCTCATCGTTTCCTCCAATAGCCATGCGCGCTTGCGCGCGGGCACTGGCCGGATGATTGCAGAAAACGCCGGCATGCGCCATGCGGCAGGAATGCCGCGTTCGCGCGTGGACGTTAGATCTTCAACAGCCGCCTGGCGTTGCCGGCATAGACCTTGGCCTCGTCGGCGGGCGCAAGCCCGATTTTCTTGATGACTTCGACGCCCTGCTTCTTGAGCACCTTGAGCGGCGGCGCATCGGTGCCGAAGAGGAAATGGTCGGCGCCGACCGTTTCGAAGGCGCAGCGCGCCGCTGGGGGATGATAGCAGGTCGATTCCAGATACATCATCTTCAGGTAGTGGCTCGGCGGATGCTTGATCAGCATCGGCTCGTAGGAGCCTAGAAAATACGCCTCATCCTGCAGGTTGTAGGCGTAGTCCATGCGCCCGATCATTTCGCAGATGCCGCCGCCGAGATGTGTACCGACGAGTTTCAGCGTCGGGAATTTCTCGAAGATGCCGCGCACGATCAGCCGCGCCAGGGCCAGCGCGTTGTCCATCGGCCGGCCGACGCTCGATGCCAGACGGTATTCCTTGAGCCGCTCCTCGCCGAAGCCGACCGACGGCGGATGAATGACAACCGGCACGTCGAGCTCGGTCGCGAGCTGAAAAAATGGCAGGCATTCGTCGTCATCGGGATAATGGCCGGGCAGGCTGGAAAGAATCCAGGCGCCCTTGAGCCCGTCTTGCTTGATGGCACGCTCCCATTCGCGCAAGAAGGCATCGTCGCCGTGCGGTATAGTTGTGCCGATGCCGTAGATCGTCGGATATTTGTCCTGCAGGGAGGCGATATAGCGATTGACCTTCCTCACCGTATCGAGCTGCTGGTCGCGATCCATGTTACGCAGTTCGTGGATCGGCTGGCTCACCAGCGTGGCGTCGACGCCGGCCTCCTTTTGCGCTTCCAGCACATTCTCGATCGTCATCGGACAGCGGCCTTGCCAGAAAGGTGCTGCCTGCTGCTCGGGTGTCTGCACGTGGGTGTGAAAGTCGAGGATCATTCGGCACTCTGCACTGTGGTTGGAGGGAGAAAATCGATCAGGCGGTTTGCGCGGGCGTCTTGACCGGCGAAAGCTGTTCGAGCGTCTTGCCCGCGGTTTCCAGCGAGAACAGCGCGCAGGTCACGCCACCGATGACAGCGAAGACCGCGAACATCGCAAAAACGCCGCCGACGCCATAATGCGGCAAGATAAGGCCGACTAATGACGGTCCAACGACCGAAGACAGCCGTTGCGAGATGCTCGATGCACCGCTGCCCAGCGCGCGCAGGTGATTTGGATAGTTCTCGGCCGTGTACATGCCGAGCGAGCCGGGAATCATGCCCATGGCGGCGAATGCCAGCGTCGCGAGCGCGCCGAGCGCAAGTGCGCTCAGGTTCGGCACGAAAGCGGCGACCAGGAGCGGAATTGCCGCGAGCAGAAAGCCGCCCACATAAGCGGCCTTGCGTCCGATGCGATCGATCGTAAACGCGGCTACCAGCAGTACGAACAAGCCGGTGAAACTTACGACAAAACCATAAAGGTTCGATTGTGCCACCGGCAGGTGATAGACCGTGCGCATGATGCTTGGCAGCCAGCCGGTGATCGAATAGGTGAGGAGATAGGCGCAGAACCACAGCACCCAGAGCGACAGCGTGCGCCTGAGGAATGTGCCCTCGAATAGTTCGACAAAGCGCGCAGAAGATGCCGTTACCGGCGCAACGTCTGCCGGAATCGGTGGCAGCGAAGCGGCGCCGTTCGGCGAGACAAGCGTTTCGATTTTTGTCAGTACGCGGTCGGCTTCAACGTCGCGGCCGCGGCTTGCCAGCCAGCGCGGCGATTCCGGAAGCATGCGGATCATCGGCAGGGCGAGCAGGACGGGCAATCCGCCGAACACGAACATCCATTGCCATCCCAGCATGGGCACCACGAAAGTGCCGACCAGCGCCACCGTCGTTAGTCCGACCGGGAACAAGCATTGCTGCAACAGCACAAAACGGCCGCGCTCGCCCGACTTGGCGAACTCGTTGATGTAGGTGTTGGCGATCGGCACTTCGCCGCCCAGCCCGATGCCTTGCAGGAAACGCAATGTCAGCAGCATCGAATAGCTTCCCGCCAGCACGCAGGCGAAACTCATCAGCGAAAACAGCACGATGTTGCCGACCATCAGCGGTACGCGGCCGTATCGCTCGGCGAGCCAGCCGGAGGCAATGCCGCCGATGACTTGTCCGGCGTAGCCAACGGAGATCAGCAGCCCGATCTCCGAGGGCGCGATGTGCCACAGCGGGATCAGCGCCGGCAGCACATAGGCGATGGTCAGCGCATCGAAAGCATCGGAAAAATTCACGCTGCCGACGACGAGGCGCAGTTTGTTGTGCCAGCGCGAATGCGGCAGCCGCTCCATCCGCGCCGCGATCCGATAACGGTCGGTGCCTGCCCCGTCCATGTCTTCCCCCTACGCCCCGTCACGCCGGATTTCTCCCGATCATCACGATTTAATGAGATCGTGAACCAATTCCTCCAAGCACACAACTCAACAATGATTGCAGCGGCCGCGGACTGCGGCGCAGGACGGTGCCGCGCTTGGCCGATGATTTTGCATGGTGGCACCCCCGGGGGCGACTTTGAAGATTACGCTCGACCTTTCGAAGCTCCTGGAAGAAGGCAAGCTCACGGCGGAAGAGGCCGAGCGCCTGAAGGCATTGTCCGCGCGCGACACCGGCTCGCTCGCCATCAATATTCTGGTCGGCTTCGGCGTTGTCGCGGTCAGCGCCGGCGCGGTCGCGCTGGTGCCGTCGCCCATGACGGCACTCATCCTTGGTCTCGTCGTATTCGCTATCGGTCTTGGGCTCACCTTGAACCGCGATGAACGATGGAGCCTGCTCACGCAGATTTGCCTCGTCGTCGGGGCGCTGATGTTCTGCGGCGGCGTGCTCGCATTGGGCGACGCTACGCTCGGCGCGATGCTGATCGTGACGGCAGCGCTCGCGGTGGCGGCGATCGTTGCGCGATCGAGCCTGCTCATGGTCGCGGCAGTGCTCGCGCTCGGCGCTTGTCTCGGCGCCAGGGCCGGCTACTGGCACGCCACCTATGCGCTTGCGATCTACGAACCTGCCGTGACCATCGTGTTGTTCAGCGCGCTCGGGCTCGCCACATATCTCGTCTCGAAGCGGCTCCCGGCCGAATACGAGCGCTTGGCACTGGTCGCGGCGCGCACGTCCGTGTTCATGGTCAATTTCGGCTTCTGGATCGGCTCGCTGTGGGGCGACAATCTCAGGCTCGTCCGTTCGCTCATCCACAATGACCCGGGCATTCTGACCGCGGGTGGCGGTCTCAATATCATTTCGCCGCTTGCCTTCTCAGTCGGCTGGGCCATCGCGCTCATAGGCGTCGCGATCTGGGGCATGCGGGCAAATCGGCGTTGGGCCGTCAACGTCGCCGCCGTTTTCGGAGCGATCCACCTGTATACGCAATGGTTCGACAGGCTCGGGCCGGGGCCTGTGGCGTTCATTGCCGGCGGCCTGTTGATGCTGGCTTTTGCCTACGGGCTGTGGGCCCTTAACCGGCATTTTACCGCTAAGGTTGTGAATGCCGCATGAGGTAAGCGCGCCCGGTTGCGTTGACCGGGAACGCCGCCGCGCTTAAACTTGTTGAAATCTTAAGCCATTTGGCGCGCCGCAAGTCGCAAGCCATGGAGCGCCCGCAGGAGGCTTTCGTGCATATCATCGACTCGCATTTCCATTGGTGGCCGCGGTCAGTTTTCGAAAAGCTCTGCAAGCGCAGCGATTTCCCGAAAGCCCAGGTCAACGACAAGGGCGGCTACCGCTATATGCGCCGCTCCGCCAGTTCGTCGTCGCACCTGAATTCCTGGAAAGAGTGGTTCGATCTCGACAAGCAGTTGGAGTACTACGCCGGCACCGGGCACCAGGTCGACGTGGTGTGCTCGATCGGCCCGTTCTCAGTTGCGTTCTCCGACATGCCGTTGTCCGAAGGCCGCGACTACGCGTTGATGTGGAACGAGGAAATGGCCGGCGCCCAGAAGAAATATCCGGGCCGGGTCTGGGCCAGCGCGGCAGTGCCGCTGCAGGATACGCGCACGGCAATCGAAGTGGTCGACGACGCGGTCAACCGGCTCGGCCTGATGGGCGTCAATCTGCCCGGCAGCGTCGGCGAGGACGGGCGCATCGACGCCGAGCGGCTCGAGCCGTTCTACGCGCATTGCGAAAAGCTCGGCCTGCCGCTGTTCCTGCACCCGACCGACGTGATCTTCCAGGACATGCTGTCGGACGGCTACGACGGCGCGCTGCACCTCACCCTCGGTCGTGTCATCGAGGTGAGCGTTGCGGCGATGCGGATTATTTTCTCAGGCCTGATGGAGCGACATCCCAACCTGAAAATCGTGATGTCGCATACCGGCGGCGCGCTGCCGTATCAGGCCGGCCGCATGGACAAGAACTCCAAGGCGGCCAAGCTGCCGCGGCCGGTGCAGGACTATATGAAGCGCATGTACACCGATACGGTGTCGCCGCACGCGGCCGGGATCAAGTTCGCGATCGAATATTACGGCATCGACCACGTGATGTACGGCACCGACTATCCGTGCTGGGATCCGTTCCCGTGCCTCAAGCTGATCGACGAAATCCCGCTCTCGGCCGCCGACAAGCAGAAGCTGTTCTACGACAACGCGCGGCGGATCCTGAATCTGAAGGATCCGGCGCCGAAGGCCCAGCCAGCGAAGCGCGAGCCGGCGCTGGTGTAGTTTCCGTCACCTTGAGGCGGTCGCGAAACGGCCTGCTTCAATACGTAATTCCTCGTCATGGCCGGGCTTGTCCCGGCCATCTACGTCTTTCCATCAGGCAAAGTCGTGGATGCCCGGCATGCGGCCGGACATGATGCCGGAGTACTTATTGCTTCGGCGCAAAGCGCTCGTCGATCAATTCCCATTTATCGTAGCCGACGAGCTTCTTGTAACTCTCGAAATCCATGCCGTCGTCCCGGCGGGCAAACTTGCCGGATTTCATGTCAATGAGCACGGTCTCGATCGCCTTGGCGGCGTGCATGACGGTGTCGAGGCCGAGCACGGCGCAATGAAAGCCGAGTTCGCCCAATTCTTCCATCGTCAGGATCGGCGTGTGGCCGCCCATCAGCGGATTGCAGATCTGCGGCACGTCGAAGGCTTTGCCGATACGTTTGAGTTCATCGACCGAGCGCGGCGCCTCGATGAAAATGCCGTCGGCCCCGGCGCGGATGAATTGTTCGGCGCGGCGCATGGCCTCGTCAAGATCGTATACGGCGCGCGCGTCGGTGCGCGCCAAAATCCAGGTCTCCGGATTAATTCGCTCCGCGCAGGCCGCCTTGATCTTGGCCACGGCCAGTTCCGCGGGTACGACCTTCTTGCCGACCATGTGGCCGCAGCGTTTCGGCCATTGCTGGTCCTCGATCAGGATCGCGCTCACGCCCATGCGCTCGTAGGTTTGCACCGTGTGGACGACATTTTTCACGTCGCCGTAGCCGTCGTCGCCGTCAACGAACACCGGCAGGTCGCACGCCATCATGATGTCGCGTACGCAGGCCGAGATTTCGCCGAAACCTTTCAGTCCGACGTCAGGCACGCCGTAGCGTGCGCCGACTGCCGGAAAGCCGCCGATGAAATAGGTCTCGAAGCCGATCTGCTGAATGAGCCGCGCCGACAGCGCATCATGCGCGCCGGGTACGACCAAAAAACGCTTCTCGGCGACGGCTTTGTTAATGATCTGACGGAAGCTTGCAGGCATTGAGATTCCCGTAACCCGGATGGGCGAAGCGAAATCCGGATTTTGTTTTGAGGCAAAGTTCCCGCATGTCGCTTCGCTCATGCGGGCTACGTGTTTGAGGGCGATCAGGTTTTCCTCACCCACACCCTGTTGTCATGGAACGCCGCGCCGCCGAACGGCGCGACGGCGTCGGCGCCGGTCAGCGTATTGATGCCGCGACCGTCGGCGTAGGCGGAGTTGGGCCAGATCGATTCGGCAATCAGCACGCCGCGGCGCACTCCATCGAACAGCTTGGCGTGGATGTCCACCTGCCCGCGGGCGTTGCCGAGCGTGACGGCGTCGCCGTCGGCGATGCCCAGTGCTGCGGCGTCGTCGGGATGGATCATCACCGTCGGCCGTTGTTCGCGTGTAAGCGAGGTCGGCGTCTCGGTGAATGTCGAATTGAGAAAGCCGCGCGCCGGCGAGGTGGCCAGCCGGAATGGATGCTCGGCATCGGCCTCCTCGATCACCTCCCAATGGTCAGGGAATTCCGGAATCGGCTTCGAGGGCACAGTGCGATGCCAGCGGCCGAACGGCACTTTCGGCCAGTCCGGCTTGAAGCGGAATTTCTTGTCGGGGTAGGCGAAGCCATCGAGGTAATGCGCAGTGCGGAAATCCGGCTGGCAATCGATCCATCGATTTTTCTCGATATCCGCAAGCGTGCCCCAACCCGAATCCTGCAACGTGCGGTCGATCAGTTCGCGCGGCGTCATGTCGAAGCCGGGATGGGCGGCGCCGAGCCGCTTCGACAGGCCGCAGATCACGTCATGGTTGGAGCGGCATTCGCCCGGCGGTTCGATCAGCTTCGGGCCGAGCAGAATGTATTGGCTGCCGCCGGCAGTATAGAGGTCGTCGTGCTCGACGAACATGGTGGCAGGCAACACGACATCCGCCGCCTTGGCGGTGTCGGTCATGAACTGCTCGTGCACGCACACGAATAGATCGTCTCCCGCGAAGCCGCGCTTGACCACCTCTTGGTCGGGCGCAACCGATACCGGATTGGTGTTCTGGATCAGCAGCGCTGTGACTGGGCCGCCGCCTTGCAGCGCCTCCGGGTCGCCGTCGAGCACCGGTCCGATGCGCGATTGGTCGAGCATGCGGATCTTAGGATCGCGCAGGTCGGCGCCCTCGATCAAACTCTTGTTGAGATGAAAGACGTCGCCGTTGTTATGAAAGGCGCCGCCGCCTTCGTGCCGCCAGGCGCCGGTCACCGCGGCGATGCAGCTCGCCGCATGCATGTTGAAGGCGCCATTGCGCGAGCGCGAGAAACCGTAGCCAAGCCGGAAAAAAGCCCGCTTGGTGGCGCCGGCGAGCCTGGCAAATTCCTCGATCGTCCCGGTGGGACAGCCGGTGATGCGCGACGCCCATTGCGGATCGCGGCTGCGCAGATGCGCTTCGAGTTCACGCGGCGCGTCGGTGTAGCGCTCCAGATAGTCCCAGTCGGCTTTGCCGTCGCGGAACAGACAATGCATCACCGCGCAGGCCAGCGCGCCGTCGGTGCCGGGCCGGATCAGCACCGGCAGATCGGCCGCTTCCATGGTGCCGTTCATATAGACGTCGACGACGACAATCTTGGCGCCGCGCTCCTTGCGGGCGCGGGTGGCGTGCGTCATCACGTTGACCTGGGTGTTGACCGGGTTGGTGCCCCAGATCACCACCAGATCGGATTTCGCCATCTCGCGCGGATCGGCTCCGGCGAGCTTGCCGGTGCCGGCGATGAAGCCGGTCCAGGCCGGGTTGACGCAGATGGTGGAGAAGAAGCCGGAATATTTCTTGGCATGGCGCAGGCGGTTGATGCCATCGCGCATCACGTGGCCCATGGTGCCGGCGTAGTAATACGGCCATACCGCTTCGGAGCCGTGTGCCTGCTCGGCGCGGATGAACCCTTCGGCGACGAGATCGAGTGCATCGTCCCAGGACACGGCTGCGAATTCGCCCGAACCTTTCGGCCCGACGCGGCGCAACGGGTGCAGCAGCCGGTCGGGATGATGGACGCGCTCGGCATAGCGCGCGACCTTGGCGCAGACGACGCCGGCCGTATAGGCATTCGCCGCCGCGCCGCGCACCCGGCCGATGCTGTGTTTGTCAAAAACCTCGACTTCGAGCGCGCAGGTCGACGGGCAGTCGTGCGGACACGCCGAGGCGAGGATTTGCGGACGGACGGCTTGGTTCATGCGCCACTTTAACAGAAGGGCCCGGATGAGCGTAGTGGGGAACGGCGCCCTTTCCCGCGGCGGCCCTTACAGTGCGGCGCGAAGACGTTTCGCCGCCTCGACCATAACGGCGAGCTTGCGGTGCGCCAGCTCCCGGCTGATCGTCATCAGCCCGCAGTCCGGCGCAAGCCAGACCCGCTTCGGATCGACGACATCGAGCAGTTCGCCGATGCGGCGTTCGACCGCGTCGACCGTGGGCACCGGCGAGTCGCCCGGATCGATGCAGCCGAACATGACGATGCGGTCGCCGCACAGCCGCAGCACTTTGGGATCGAACGTGCTGCGGCCAAACTCGACGTGGAAGCCTGAGATGCGCGTCTGCATCAGCGCCGGCAGCACGCCTTCGTAATGGTATTCGTGCTGCAGGCTGCCGCCGCCCGGATAGCCATAGCAAAGATGCACGATCGTCGGCACCGTGATGCCTTCGAGGCAGCGGTCGAGCGCCTTGGCGCCGTAGGCACGGACCTTGTCGTGGTAGCGCGTCATTGCCGGCTCATCGAGCTGCAGTACGTCGGCGCCTGCCGCCTGCAGATCGCGCAGTTCGGCGTTCAGCGCGGCGGCAACGTCGAAGGCGAGTTCCTCCTCGTCCTGGTAGAATTCGTTCGCCGAGCTGTCGATCACGGTCATCGGGCCGGGTACGGCCATCTTGATCGGGCGGCCGGTATGAGTTTTGGCGGTGCGCAGGTCGTCGACGGCGGACGCCTTGTTGCGGACGATCTTGCCGACGATGCGCGGCACCATCCGGTTGGCTTCGCGGTTGCGGTAGATCTCCTTGTTGACCTGCCGCTCGATGTCGACGCCGTCCCAGCGCCCAGCGATGTGGAACACGAAAGTCGTGCGCCGCATCTCGCCGTCGGTCAGAATATCGAGCCCAAGCTCTTCCTGTTCGCGAATGACCAGCGCCATGGCGTCGTCCATGGCTTCCTTCAGTTCGTCGCCGTCAAGCCGGTAGGTGAGTTGGTTACGTTTGGTATGCGCGAGCCAGTTCGGCCGCGGAAAGCTGCCGACGCTGGTTGTCGCCAATGGGCCGAATGTCATCGCGTTCTTGTCTCCCGAGTATAGGCACAGTAGCACACGGTACACGAAGCACCGCAAGCCACGCGGTTCGCCTTTCCGAACAAATGAAAATCGGCGCCGGCGGACGGCCGGCGCCGATTCCTATGGACTGTTGCGAGCGGTCAGGCGGATTTGCGCCACGGCACCAGCATCGAGACGCGGCTCTTATAGGCGCGGTATTGGTCGCCGAACAGTTCGATTAAGTCGTGCTCTTCGAGCTGGATGCCGACCAAGATGTAGGCCGTGGTCACCGCCGCGAACAGCAAGTGACCGGCCGTCATCGTCGGCGCAGCCCAAAAGGCGATGATGAATCCCAGATAGATCGGATGCCGTACGAAACGGTAGTAGAGCGGCTCCCGAAACCGCGGCGCCGGCATGGGTCTGCCGCTGAGATGGTTGGCGACCTGATGCAAGCCGAACAGCTCGAAATGATTGATCAGGAACGTCGAGGTGAGCACGATCAACCAGCCGAGGAGCGACAGCACTGTGATAGCCATGGCGATGCGGGGGTTGGCGATGTGCCACACCACCGCCGGCATCGGCCGCCACTGCCACAACAGCAGCGCCAGCGCCAGGCTCGCCAGCAGCACGTAAGTGGTGCGCTCGACCGACGCCGGCACGAATCGCGTCCACCATCGCTTGAACTGCTTGCGCGCCATGACACTGTGCTGCAGGGCGAATACCGACATCAGCACCAGGTTAATGATAACGGCTGTCCAGGTTGACGCAGTGACACCGGCGTCAATAGTCGTTGGCACGATGAGGCCCTCGACGAAGCCGATGGCGTAGAGAAAGGTGACGAAGAACACCGCATAGGCGATCAGCCCGTACAAGAACGCGATGGTTCGAACGAACAGATTGCCGCTACTACGGTGCGCGTCTTGGGTCGAGTCTTGGGTGATGGCGTGAATGTGCGTCATGGCTCCTCCGATTCGCGATGGTTGCTTGGAGTCGCGTTCAAGAAGCGCTCACCCTGCCTGACGCGCGATGGAAAGACTTTGCCGGGACCTTGATTTGCTCCTGAGAAGGGCGTGAGTAATGCTTGAGAACGGCTTGTCGCGTGCCGGCGCAAGGGGGTGCAGTGCAATTTCTCTTTCCAGGGCATATACTTGATACAGGCCGGCGCGAGTTGCGGCGAGGCTCCCAGGCGGTTGCCGTCGAGCCCCAGGTGTTCGACCTCCTGGTTTACCTGGTCGAGAATCGCGAGCGCGTCGTCAGCAAGGACGATTTGATCACCTCGGTCTGGAATGGCCGTATCGTTTCGGATTCGACCCTGACCAGCCGCATCAACGCAGCGCGCAAGGCCATCGGCGACAGCGGCGAGGAGCAGCGCCTGATCCGCACTGCGGCGCGCAAAGGCCTGCGCTTCGTCGGCGCGGTCCAGGTGGTACCGGACGGTGCCTTGTCGGCTGCTCTTAATGCCGAGCAGCCGCCCCCCGCACTACCGCTGCCCGACCGTCCTGCCATCGCCGTTTTGCCATTCGTGAACATGACGAGCGACCCGGATCAGGAATATTTCTCAGACGGTATCACCGAAGACATCATTACTGCGTTGTCGAAGTTGCGCTGGTTTTTCGTGATCGCGCGCAATTCTTCCTTCATCTACAAGGGCCGCTCCGTGCATCTGAAGCAGATCGCCGACGAACTCGGCGTCCGCTACGTGCTTGAGGGCAGCGTGCGCAAGGGCGGCGACCGCGTGCGCATCACCGCACAGCTCAACGACGTCGCCAGCGGCGGACATATCTGGGCCGAGCGCTACGATCGCGACCTTGCGGACGTATTCGCCGTGCAGGACGAAATCACCGAGGCCATCGTTGCTGCGATCGAGCCGCAGCTTTATGCCGCCGAGAACTTTCGTGCCCGGCGCAAAGCGCCGGACAGCATGGACGCGTGGGACTTGGTTATGCGTGCGCTGTCGCATTACTGGCGGGTGACGCGCCAGGACAATGTCGTCGCGCAGGCACTGCTTGAGAAGGCAACAGAGCTTGACCCGAATTATGGCCAGGCGCTTGGGCTATTGGCCGCGAGCTACATTTTCAGCGCCCACATGGGCTGGGCGGACATCGCGAAAGTGGCGCCACTCGCCGAGCATGCGGCATCGGCCGCAATCCTCACCGACGGAGAGGACGCCTGGGCGCACTACGCGCTTGGCGGCGTCTATTTGATGGCGCGCCGTTTCGACGATTTGCTTGCCGAATTCGATGCGGCGCTGCGGCTTAATCCGAATTTCTCGCTGGCGCAGGGCTATTGCGGGCTGACCCTGTCGTATTGCGGGCGCTGGCAGGAAGGCGAGCAGGCGGCGCGGCGGGCGCTCCGCCTCAGTCCGCACGATCCGCTTTCGGCTGTGTATTGCGGCATCGCCTCTTATACGCAGTTCGTCGGCCACAACTACGATGAGGCGATGCGGCTGGCGCGCGAGGCCATCCGGCAACGCACCGATTTCGTCGGCGCTCACCGGGTGCTGACCGCTGCCGCAGGCATGTCCGGACGCGGCGACGTCGCCAAGGCCGCGTTGCAGGAGCTCCGCCGCGCGCAACCGAACATTTCGCTCGCCTGGATCGCCGAGCACATGCCGATTCAACATGACTCAGACCGCGAGCACTATCTGGATGGCTTCAAGCGTGCCGGCCTGATGTGACGGCCCGCGGTCGTCGCACAGACAGCGTCACTGCGCGGTCTGCGCCTCGCGCACATTGACACCCAGCAGAGCGTCCTCGGGCTTGGCGTCCAGGCGGCTGTGGCCGGCCTTCATCAGCTTGCCGAGGTAATACTCCCCGGATGTGATCGGCGCGTATTTCACGCCCGATCCGATACAGCTGTCGAAACAGCGCACGACGGTGTCCGGATTCGGATTGTGGAAGAAAACCAGAGAAATGCGGTCGCTCGGCGCCGCATCGGGCGGCGGCACCGCGACGCGATGCAAGTTCGACACCCAGTGGTCGTTCGACCAGCGCATCATCGTATCGCCGATGTTGCAGACGAAAGCGTCGGGCGGAATGTGGACATCGATCCAATCGCCGTGACGCGCCTTGACCTGCAGGCCGCCCGGCGTGTCGTCGCCGCGCACAAAGGTGATGCAACCATAATCGGTATGCACGCCAGCGCGCAACTGCCCGGGCAGCGGTGTTTGCTTGACTGCGGGATAACGGATGATGCGTCCGACGCTCGCCTCCCGGTCGAACTTGTCGACGAAATACTCCTCGTCCAGGCTGAGCGCCCGCGCCATGGCGCGCAGCACGTTTGCGGCCACGCTCGACATTGCCGCGTGATAGGCCAGCATGACCTCTTTGAAATCGCGCGGACGCTCCGGCCAGATATTCGGCGCGTACATTTGCGCAATAGTCTTGTCGACTTTCGCCATCAACGCTTCGACGCCCTCGGGGCCGAACGCAAACGCCTCCTGGATGTCCGGCGGGGCCGTTTCGCCCATCGAATAGGCGAGCGAGCGGTCGCCCACGCAATTGTAACCGCGGCTGATTTTGGCGGGCGGCCGCTCGACCTTCATTTTCTCGGCGTCCGGCAGGGCGAAAAAGTCGATGGCGCGCTGGCGCGTCGTCTTGATCAGGTCCGGCGGCACGCCGTGGCCGACGATCATGAAAAATCCGGTCTCGGTGCAGGCCTCATCGATCTCCCGGGCCACCTTGCGGCGCTCGCTGTCGCTGCCGTTGCGCAGTGGCGACAGGTCGATCGTGGGAATCGCATTGTTCGCCGCCATGGTGCATCCTTGTTTTCGTTTGGACCGGCATTGCCAACTATATCTGCATTGCTCCTTGCCGCAATGGTATAGGAATGACGACCACCAGGGGGACCCTGCGATGAATTGGCGTGGACCGACCGCAACGCTGGCGGCAGTGGGGGGAACGATGAGGTTTGCAACGCGCTTGATGGCGGCCGCGATGCTGGCGCCGTGCGTTGCATCGGCGCAAACGGCGGCGCCGTTCTATCAGGGTAAGCAGATCGAACTCGACATCAACTCGAGCGTCGGCGGCGGCTACGATCTTTACGCGCGGCTTCTCGCCCGGCACATGGGCAAGTACATTGCCGGCAATCCAACGATCGTACCGAAGAACATGGTAGGTGCCAGCGGGCTGCGTCTCGCCAATTGGATGGCGAGCGCCGCGCCGCGCGACGGCACCATGATCGGCGCGGTCAGCCGCGCTACCGCGTTCGAGCCGCTGCTCGGCAACTCGGCGGCGCAATACGACGGCACCAAGTTCAATTTCATCGGCAGCGGCAATGACGAGGTCAGCGTCTGTGTGACTTGGCACACCTCGGGTGTGGCGACCTTTGCGGATGCGCTGTCGCGGCAGGTGACGGTCGGCGCATCGGGCGGCATTGGCGATGACACCTACCAGTTTCCCGCGCTGCTTGACCGCATGTTCGGCGCCAAGTTCAAGATCGTGCGCGGCTATCCGGGCGGCAACGAGATCAATCTCGCGATGGAACGCGGCGAGGTTCAGGGCCGTTGCGCGATTCCGTGGTCCACCGTCAAGGCGACCCGGCGCGATTGGATCGACGACAAGAAGGTCAATTTCCTGATGCAGTTCTCGCTCGCCAAGCATCCGGACCTGCCCAACGTGCCGCTGGTGACCGACCTCGCCAAGACCGACGAGCAGCGGCAGATTCTGAGGCTGATTTTCGGCCGCCAGGTCATGGGCCGGCCATTTGCGCTTCCGCCGGGCGTACCGCGGGAACGAGTTGCCGAACTGCGCAAGGCTTTCGACGCGACGATGGTGGACAAGGACTACCTCGCCGACGCGGCCCACATGAAGCTTGAGGTCAAGCCGGTGTCGGGTGAACGGATCGAACGCTTGGTTGACGACATTTACAAAACAACTTCGCCGGCGGTCGCGCGCAAGGCAAAGGAAATGATCGAATAGGGAGGGCCTCATGAAAGCTGCAGTTCTGGGCGAACAGGGCATCGAAGTTGCTGACGTGCCGAAGGCTACGCCGAAGCCGAACGAAATCCTGATCAAGGTGCGCGCATCGAGCCTCAATCGCGCCGATCTCCTGGTCGCCTCGGGAATTCAGCACGGCAGCGTCGGCGGCGTCGGCGCGCGCATCGGACTCGAATGCTCCGGAGAAGTCGAGGCGGTCGGCGCCGACGTGAAGGACTTCAAGCCGGGCGATCGCGTCATGGCGTCGGCGCCGGGCGGCTTTGCCGAATATGCGGTGACCGACGCCGGGCGCGCGCACCGCATCCCCGGCAACAACATGGCCTATGAGCAGGCTGCCTGCTTCCCGGTGGCGCTGCAGACCATGCACAACGCGGTGGTGACCGCCGGCCGGCTCAAGCGCGGCGAGACGCTGCTCATCCAGGGCGCAAGCTCCGGCGTCGGACTGATGGGCATGCAGATCGGCAAGCTGATGGGCGCTTCATTGGTCATGGGATCATCGACCAACGCGACGCGCCGCGCGCGGCTCCACGAATGCGGATGCGATGTCGCGATCGACACCGGCAAGCCGGATTGGCCGGAGGACGTCAAAAAGGCCACTGGCGACAAGGGCGTCGACCTGATCGTCGATATGGTGTCTGCGCCGGTGGCCAACGGCAACCTCGAAGCCGCGAAAATTCTCGGCCGCATCGTCAACGTCGGTCGGCTGGGCGGCACCAAGGGTGAGTTCGATTACGACAAGCACGCGCTCAAGCGCATCGACTACATCGGCGTCACCTTCCGCACCCGCACGGCCGAGGAGGTGCGCGAGATCGTCCGGCTGATGCGCGCCGATCTGTGGCCGGCAGTGGAGAGCGGCAAGCTGAACCTGCCGATCTACAAAACCTACAAGCTTGCCGATATTGTCGACGCGCTCAGCGAGATGCGCGCCAACAAGCATTTCGGCAAGATCGTGATCAGCGTGAATTGACGGAGCGGCCGGATGCCTTTGCAATTTTCGCGTTCGCACCGTTGGGCGCCGATTGCCGTCGCGGCGTTGGCGGCGGTGGCGCTCGCGTCAGCCGCCGATGCCCAGCCGGTGGCGGATTTCTACAGTCGCACGCCGCTCGCGGTCATCGTCGGTTCCGGCGCCGGCGGCGGCTACGATCTCTATGCGCGGCTGTTTGCGCGATATTACGCCAAGCACATTCCGGGTCATCCCGCGATCGTGGTGAAAAACCAGCCTGGCGCAGGCGGGCTCGCCAACATGAACTATATGGCCCACACCGCGCCCCATGACGGCTCGGAGATCGCCGCAACGTTCAACACCATTGCATTGATGCCGCTTTACGGCGACCGCGACGCGCAATTCGATCCGCGTCAGCTCAATTGGATCGGCAGCATCGGCAAGCAGCAGGCTGTGTGCGTGACCTGGAAGACCGCCCTGGTCAAGACGCTGGACGACGCCAAGAAGCAGGAGGTGCTGGTCAGTTCCACCGGGCGCAATTCGACACCCGCTATCTTTCCGCGCATCCTCAATGCGCTGTTCGGCACCAAATTCAAGATCATCTCCGGCTATTCGACCACGGAAATGCGACTGGCGCTGGAGAAGGGCGAGGTGCAGGGCATCTGCGGGCTGGCATGGCAGACGCTGCAGTCTGCATCGCCCTCCTGGATCGCCAACAACGACCTCAACGTGATCCTGCAGATGGGCCTGGTGAAGGACAAGGATTTGCCGGCTAGCGTGCCGCTCGCTCTCGACCTGTTGTCGAAACCCGAGGACAAGACCTTCTTCCGCCTTGCGGTGCTGCCGGGCGAGTTCGGCCGGCCATTCGTCGCGCCGCCGGGCGTTCCTGCCGAGCGACTTACCACGCTGCGCAAGGCGTTCGATGAGACGATGAAGGACCCGCAATTCGTCGCCGATGCCACCAAGGCAAAGATGATCATCGATCCGCTCGACGGCGCCCAGATCCAGGCGCTCTTGAACGAAGCCTACGCGGCGCCGCAACCGGTCCACGACCGCGTCGCCAAATATTTCCTGCCGGCGCACTGATTGCCGGCGGCCTAAGCCTCACCGTCATACAATTGTCAGCTTGCCCTGCGGCGGCGGGTCCGGCATAGATTTGGCATGACTGATTCGGCGAAGGGCCACGCGCCGATTCTGGCTGCGGGCGGCGTTGTCTTGCGCGGCGTCACCAGACCGCGCATCGCGGTCGTGCGGTTGCGGCGCGAAAAGGCATGGGTGCTTCCCAAAGGTAAGCTGCTGCCGCGCGAGCATCCGCGCGACGCCGCCTTGCGCGAGGTCACGGAAGAGACCGGCTACGACGTCTCGGTGCACGAATTGCTGGGTTCGATGTCGTATGTGGCCGAGGGCCGGCTCAAGATCGTCCAGTTTTGGCTGATGCGCGCCGCGGGCCGGCCGGTGCACGCCCTGGCGGACGACGTGAAAGAAGTGAAATGGCTGCCATTGCCGCAAGCCATTGAGGCGCTGACCCGCGCCCACGAAAAGCTGTTTCTCACCCACGCGGGGCAGATCGCGCTCGGGGCCGTCAAAAGGGCAGTCCGCGCGAAGACCAAACACGCCGCTCGTCCCAAACGGCGCAGCCGCGACCGGAGCTTGGCGCCGGTTGGCCACGTCATCGCCATTGATTTCAAAAAGACCCGCCCAAATCCAGTCGTGAAGGCGCTCGGCAACTGGATCGGGCGCGCCAACCACGCGCTCGCGCGCCGCGCCGGCTGAGGCGGGCCGCGTCCACGGCCTTTCACACCTGTTCCCCCGGTGTCACGTCGTGGAAACGGCTGTAATCGAGCACGAGCCGGCCCTTGTCCGTGGTGCTGGTGATGTCGACATAGCGATGCTCCCAGCGAATGTCCTCGCGGGTGTAGATCTGGCGGGCATAGAGCCGTTGCGCGGAATTATCGTCGACCCCGCCGAGGTTGAGGATGAGCGCGCCTTCAGCACCGGCAAATTCCTCGGCGGTCATGCCGTAGAATGGGCTCGCCTTGTCGATGACGTGCAGCAGCGTCCAACTCAGCGAGAACATCGGATGCTCGCGCCGTTCCAGTTTTAGTTCGTGGTAACGGCGAAATTGCTCGCGCTCCTTGGTGTTCTCCAGCCGGAACAGCCCACAGCCGCGCCGTCGCCTGCGAGATGGTATTGTGCCTCGCGTTGGCGACGCGGATCATCAGCGTGGACCGGCCCTCATGCACGGTAACAACCGGATGCCGGGCAAACACGAAGCGAGCGCGGGGCCGAGAGAAGCGGGCGAAGATCAGCACGGTCATCACTGCGAGGAACGACATTCCGGTGAAGATTTCGACTGTGGCGACGAGATGCCCGTAGTTGGTCTGAGGATGCATGTCGCCATAGCCGACCGTCGCCAGCGTCTCGATCGAGAAATAGAAGAGATTGAGCGGCAGAGTAATGGCGGGATTCACGTTGGCGATCGGCGTGTCGCCCAGCCAATAGAGGAAGGCGAATATGGCGTTGAGAACGATGAAGATCAGCGCGGCGCTGCCGAAGAATGCCGGCCAATGGACCGTCATCGAGCGGTGATACAGATCGGTCCAGAACCCCGGCGCGAGACCGCGGGTTTCGATCTCGCGCGGGCCGATGTGCACGAGGTGGGATCTACGCGGCCTTGCCGGCGGTTTCTTGCGCGCTCTCGCCAACGTTCGTGCTCGCGGAGCGAGGGACGGCGCTAAGCCGTCGCCGCCACTTTGGTCTTCAAGCGCGGATACACGCGCAAGGCGTTCTGCTCGAAAATCTTCTTGCGGTCGGCGTCGCTGATCGGCGCCTTGTCGACGTAGCGCTTGGTGTCGTCGAAGCCGAAACCGGTCTTCGGATCGTTACCCTTCACCGCGCCGACCATCTCTGACGCAAACAGAATGTTGTCGATGGGGACCACCTTGGTCAGCAGATCAACGCCGGGCTGGTGATAGACGCAGGTGTCGAAATAGATGTTGTTACCCATGATCTCGGCAAGCTCGGGCTTGCCGTTGTTGAGCGCAATGCCGCGGAACCGGCCCCAGTGGAAAGGCACGGCGCCGCCGCCGTGCGGGATGATGAATTTGAGCTTGGGGAAGGTCTTGAACAGGTCCGACAGGATAACCTGCATGAACACCATGGTGTCGGCGTTGAGATAATACGAGCCGGTGGTGTGCATCGCCGGATTGCAGCAGCCGGAGACGTGAATCATGCACGGCACGTCGAGCTCGATCATCTTCTCGTACAGCGGGAACCACGATTTGTCGGTCATCGGCGGTGAGTTGAAATAGCCGCCCGAGGGATCGGGATTGAGGTTGCAGCCGACGAAGCCCATTTTGATGCAGCGTTCGAGTTCGGCGGCGGAGTTCTTTGGGTCGACGCCGGGCGATTGCGGCAATTGGCACACGCCGATGAAGTTCTGCGGATACAATGAAACCACGCGCGCGATCAGGTCGTTGCAGATCTGCGACCATTCGACCGAGACGCTCTCGTCGCCGATGTGATGGCCCATGCCCGAGGCGCGCGGCGAGAAGATGGTGAGATCGGTGCCGCGGTCGCGCTGCAGCTTCAGCTGGTTGCCCTCGATCGACTCGCGAATTTCGTCGTCGGACATTTTCAGCGACGCCCGCGACGGCATCGCGGTTTTGTCCTTGGCGTTGGCCGCGGCGGTCTGCTCCTTGCGGAAGCGGTGCAGGTCCTTGGGTTCGGTGGTGTAATGGCCGTGGCAATCGATAATCATGGCACCATTCGCTGTGGTTTTGGGTTCGGCCGGGATGCTACGAGGCTGCGCACGATTGTCAAACCGGGGCGATAATCTGATAGAGTGGAGATTATCGAATTGGGAGACCAAGGAATGGCTGAATTACCGCGGCTCAACGGCGTTATTCGCGCGCTCGAAGCGGGCCAGCATGCGCTGACGTGCTTTGCACCGGCTCATGTCGACTTCGCCGTCGCCATGAGCCAATCGAAATTCGACGGCTGCGTGTTCGAGATGGAACACAATCCGTGGGACAGCGGCCGGCTGCGCGACTGCCTGCAATACATGCTCAACCGCGCCCAGATCGCCAAAGCCGCCTCGGTGGTCCCCGGGGTCACTCCGATGGTCCGCATCCCGGTGAACGGCGTGGAAATGGCGCAGTGGCAAGCCAAGCAGGCACTCGATATCGGCTGCTACGGCATCGTGTTTCCGCATATTTCGACGGTCGAGGAAGCCGCCAATGCGGTCGGCGCCTGCCGCTATCCGCGGCTGAAATCGGCCGAGCGCTTTGCACCCGCCGGCATCCGCGGCGACGGTCCGACCGCGGCGGCACGTTACTGGGGATTGAGCCAGCAGGAATACTATCAGAAGGCCGATGTCTGGCCGCTCAATCCGCAGGGTGAGATATTCTGTATCCTGCAGATCGAAGACACCCGCGGGGTCGAGAACCTCGATGACATGCTCAAAAACGTTCCAGGCATCGGCTGCATTCTGATCGGCGAAGGCGACCTGTCGCAGGAACTCGGCTATCCGCGGCAATACGAGCACAAGACCGTGCTGGAATGGATGAAGCGCGTTGTCGATACCTGCAAGAAGCACAATGTCGTGGTCGGCCATCCGCATGTCGAAGCCGGCAATGCCGAACGCATCATCAAGGAAGGCTATCGCTTCCTGATGTGCGCCCCGGTCCAGAGCTACGGCCATCTCCAGGCAGCGCAGAAGCACACGGGGCGGGCGTAATTTTCGTCATTCCGGGCGCCGCAAAGCGGCGAGCCCGGAATGATAATCTACTCCCACGGCAGTACCACGATCCGGCCGACGAGATCGGGTGAGGTTTCAAGCAGCGTGTGCGCCTCGCCGACGCGCGCCAGCGGGAAGCGCGCGGCGATGCGGGTGTTGATGCGATGCTCGCCGGGCAAATTCAGCACCGTCAGCATGTCGTTCATGCGCGCACCGCGAATGCCGAGCAGATTCAGCTCCAGCCGGATCATGTCGGCGGCGGTAAAGGGCATCGGCTCGCGACCCTGTTCGCTGGAGACGACGAGGCGGCCGCCGAGCCGCATCACGGCGCCGAGAAACCGCAACAACTCCGGACTGCCGGTGTAATCAACCGCGTGATCGACGCCCTCCCCGGCTGTCAGTGCCAACACGTCCGCGCGGGCACGCTCAGCATCGCCGGTAACGACCACAGCATCGGCGCCAAGCTCGCGCAGCAGCGCGGCCTTGCCGGCATGCCGTGTGGTCGCGATGACGCGCGCGCCGGCGAGCTTGCACAACTGCATCGTCGCCTGCCCCATGCCGCCGGACGCACCCGCGATCAATGCCGTATCGCCGAGCCCCACCTTGAGCCGGTCGCGCACGACGCGATGCGACGATGAAAACGGCCACAGCGCCACGCTTGCCTGCTCGTAGTCGATGCCATCGGGCAGCGGCAGCCACATCCGCTCCTCACGCACAAGATACTGTGCGTAAGACCCGAGTGCCTGGTGACCGGGGATGGCGAGATTGCGCGACAGATTGCCGAGGCCGCGCGCGGTCTCTGACGCATCGAGATCTTCCGGATGGGTAACGCCGATGACGCGGTCGCCCGGCTTGAATCGCGCCACCGCGCTGCCGACGGCAGTTACCTCGCCCGCTGCTTCGCGGCCCAATTGCTGTGGCAGCGGAAACGCGGCGCGGCCCGGAAGCTGGTACCGCGCGAGATCGCCGGCGCGATATTTGACGTCCCATCGCGACACCGAGCCGGCAAAATTCTTCACCAGTACATCGCGCGCGTCGAGCGGCGGCAGATCGTATTCACCGAAAATCAGCTTGTCCGGCCCGCCGTATTCGAACAGCCGGACCGCCATGGTCTTGGTCGGGATCGCCATCGCGGCACACTACCACACGGCACAACGAAGACTGATTTTTCTGGGAAGGGTTGGAGCAGCGGGCGGGAATCGAACCCGCTCAGGACGGCTATGCACACCGCCGCGTTCCCAATTCGCTACCGCTGCACTGCTACACTCTACCGTGAAGGAGTTAATTGCAATTTGAAATGCGCGGTCCAACAAATTTAAGATTAATTCGATCGCATTCTGACGGCGGATGTTAAATTTGCTATGGGTATAGTGCGTTGCTTTCTCAGCCGCATTGGCAGCGTATTAACCACACAAATCCGCCGATACACGATCGGAACATGATGTCGGGTCAATCCAGCACCTGCGAGGCCGTCGTCGTCGGGGCAGGTCCATACGGTCTTTCTGTCGCCGCCCACCTACGCCACGCCGGCGTTGCGACGCGCGTGTTCGGCGAGCCGATGACATTCTGGCGCAACAATATGCCGCGCGGCATGCTGCTGCGCTCGCCGTGGCGCGCCACCCACTTGTCCGATCCAGACAACGCCTTGTCGCTTGATGCTTACGCGTCCACGCACAGCGTCGATGCGAAGGAGCGGCTGCCGCTCGAGACATTCATCGCCTATGGCGAATGGTTCCAGCAGCACGCCGTCCCGGACGTCGACCGGCGCGCGGTACGGCAAATCGAAGCGATGCGCGATGGCTTTCACCTGACGCTCGACGACGGCGAAACGGTCGATACCAACCGCGTCATCATCGCCACCGGCCTGCGCAACCAGGAATATCGGCCGCTGCCCTTCAAGGACGTTCCGGTCACGCTCGCGAGCCATACCAGCCAGCATCCCGATCTTTCGGTGTTTCGCGGCAAGCGGGTCGCGGTGATCGGCCGCGGCCAGAGCGCGTGCGAATCCGCGGCGCTGCTCGCGGAGAGTGGCGCCGAAGTCGAGATCATCAGCCGCGGCGACATTCACTGGCTCGGTATTGCGGCCAGCGGGGCCACCCAGAACACGTTCGCCCGAAGCCTGCGCGAAGCGCTGGCGTCGCCATCCGAAGTCGGGCCGTTTCCCTTGAGCTGGCTTGTCGAGATGCCGGGCGTCATTCGCCACATGCCGGCTGCGCTGCGCGAGGAGTTCTCACGGCGCTGCCTGAAGGCCGCCGCCTCCGGATGGCTGAAGCCGCGGTTCGCGAAGGTCAGATGCAACCCGGGCCGAACGATCCTGGCCGCACGCGCACTCGGCGACCGCATCGCGCTCGATCTCGATGTCGGCGAGCGGGTGTTCGATCGTGTTCTGCTTGGCACCGGATACCGGGTCGACATTGCGCGGCTCGGTATCCTTGGGCCGCAACTGCTCGACCGGATCGTCCGCGCCGAGGGTTCGCCGCTGCTGCGGCCGGGATTCGAATCGAGCGTGCCGAAGCTGCATTTCGTCGGCTCCTACGCGGTCAAGAGTTTCGGGCCGCTGTTGCGCTTCATTGCCGGTGCGCCCTACGCGGCGAGTGCCGTCGCCCAGTCGCTCCACGGACGCACGACCCGGCGGCCGGCCGGATCGGCGCAGAGCGAGCATGTGTTCGGCGTCGCTGCCGCGCCCAATGTGTGGACACCGCGGTGAGCAACGCCGGCGAGCGACTATCGCCACGCAAGGGAGCGATCATCCTCGGCGGCGCCCACGGCAGTCTTGAAATCGCCCGCAGCCTCGGCCGGCGCGGCATTCCGGTCTGGCTCATCACCGCCGACAATCCGCTGGCAGGCCTGTCGCGCTTTGCCGAACGCAGCATCCGCTGGCGCGGCCCGCGCGATAGCGGTGCGCTCGCTTTCCTTACCGATCTCGCTCGCCGGCATGGCCTCGAGGGCTGGGTGTTGTTTGCCGGCAGCGACGACGACGTGTGGTTCGTGGCGCAGAATCACACGGCCCTCAGCGCGCTATTCATCCTTACGACGCCGGACTGGGACAAAATCCGCTGGACGCATGACAAGCGCGCCATGAACGCGCGCGCCGACGGACTCGGTATTGCTCACCCGCTGACCCGCCAAGCGCGCTCGCGCGACGAACTCGTCTCACTCGGCATGACTTTTCCGGTGATCTTGAAGCCCGCGATACGCGAAGGCCGCAACGCATTCGTCGACGCCAAAGCCTGGCGCGCCGACAACGAAGCCATGCTATGCGCCCGTTACGACGAGGCAAAAGCGCTGGTCGGCGCCGATACGATCATGATCCAGGAGCTGATCCCCGGCGGTGGTGAGGCACAGTTTTCCTACGCGGCCGTATGGGACCGCGGCAAGCCGGTTGCATCCCTCGTAGCGCAGCGGCGGCGGCAATATCCGGTCGAGTTCGGCTTCACCAGCACTCTGGTCGAGACCATCGAACAGCGGCAGATCGCGGGCGAGGCATGCCGCTTTCTCGCCTCGCTCGACTACAGCGGGCTGGTCGAGGTCGAGTTCAAATACGACGCGCGCGACCGCCGTTACAAAATCCTCGATGTCAACGCCCGGGCGTGGTCCTGGCTCGCGCTCGGCCGCGCGGCGGGCATCGATTTTGCCGCACTGCAATGGCAGCTCGCGACCGGTGAAGCGATCGCGCCGCAGACGGCGCGCTGCGGCGCCCGCTGGCTCTACGTGTCGCGGGACTTCGCCGCATCCATCCGGGACATGGTCTCCGGCCGGCTGTCGCCGGCCGCCTATATGCGGTCGTTCCGCAGGCCGTTGGCGTTGGCCGTGTTTGCCTGGGACGATCCGGTGCCAGGGCTGCTCGACCTGCCGCTCAGCGCCGTGCGCGTCGCCGCACGCTGGCTCGTCCGGTACAAAAACGCCGCGGCGCCGCCGCTGCGGTCAGCCAAATTACCCACTTGAACGCGGCCGCGTGGCCGCACAATCGGGTCGCCTAGACCGTCGGCCCCCAGCCGTGCTCGGTCACGTCGAACACGATGCCGTTCGGGTCCTTGAACTTTTTCTCGGCATCGACGCCCGGATACTGCGGCAGTTTCATGAAGAACTCGCCGCCGTGTTTCTTGATGTCCTGTTCGGTCGCATCCTCGCTGTCGACGATGAAGCCGAAATGGTGCAATCCGGCCCAGTCCGGCCCGCCCTTGCCGCCCTTGGTGCCTTCCGGGAATTGCAGCAGCGTGAGGTTCATCACGCCGTCGGTCAGTGAGATGGCATTACCGATCGGCGCCTCCACCTTCTTGAGCCGCGTGAGGCCGAACACGCTTTCGTAGAAGGATGCGGCCTTTTCGAGGTCGGGAACCTGAATCGCAATGTGTCTGAGCCTGGCCATGCCGGCCTCCCGTGAGTTTTCTGCGGGATACAACAACAGCGCGCCCCATGTGTCCACTGCCGCCCGCGCGGAACCTGCCGCAACCCCTGGCAACCCGGCAGCAGGGATCGCCCTGCCCCAGGCGCGTGAACCCGCACAGCGGAAACGGTTTCAATCAGGCTGGAATTATTGCAAAATCGCGCCCGTGACCGTCCGTGCTGCCGAGGGCAGATGCCTCGCGCGGAACGGTTCGATGCGCTCGTGCGCGCAAGAAGGAGGACGTCATGGCGCTCGCCCAGGTCAAATTCCCGATCATCCTGTTCGGTGCGGCGCAGCTCATGAAGATGGCCGCCCGGCGCAACGGCGATTTCAAGGCGCGGCTGCGCGAGCACAATCTGGTCGCGCAGATTATGGCGCGCGACGAGGAGATCGGGCGCTGGATCGAGGTCAATAACGGCAAGGTCACTTCGGGCGCCGGACTGCACGCCAAGCCGGACATCAAGCTGATGTTCAAGAATGCCGAGATCGGCGCCTCGCTGCTCACCCCGCCGATCGACTGGCTCGATCAGATCAACGCGCAGAAGGATTTCGTCCTTACCGTCGACGGGCCGGAGGCGCTCACCAACTGGTTCGCCCAGACGCTGATGATGGCGCAGTCCGCGGGTCTCAAATACGGCACCAAGGTCGGCGGCGGCATGATCCGCTATTGCAACATGACCAACGGCGGGCCGGTATTCGTCTACGTCAAGGATGGCAAGATCGTCCGCATGACGCCGATCGATCTCACCGAAGAGGACGGCGCGTCATGGACCATCGAGGCCAAGGGCGTGAAACTCACCCCGCCGCGCAAGACGACGCTGGCGCCGCATGGCCAGAACGTGAAGTCGATGATCTATTCGCCGGACCGGCTGCTTTATCCGATGAAGCGCGTCGACTTCGATCCGAACGGCGCGCGCAATCCGCAGAATCGCGGCAAGTCCAGCTACGTGCGCATCAGCTGGGACGAGGCCATTAAGATCGTCACCGACGAGATCAAGCGGCAAAAGCGCGAATACGGGCCAGGCGCCATCACCTTCTCGCACGGTTCGCATCACACCTGGGGCAACATCGGCTATTACCTCTCCGCGCTGTTCCGCTTCGCCAACGCGGTCGGCATGACGCGCATCCATCACAATCCGGATTCGTGGGAGGGCTGGTACTGGGGCGCCGTGCACCACTGGGGCTATACGCTGCGCGTCGGCCAGTCGGAGACCTACGGCACGGTCGAAGACTGCCTGCAGAACTGCGACATGATCGTGCACTGGGCCGCCGACCCGGAATCGACGTCAGGGTCCTATGGCGCGCAGGAGGGCACGACGCGCCGCCAATGGCTGAAAAATCCCAAGCTCGGGATCAAGATCGTCCACGTCGATCCGTACTACAACGCCTCGGCGCAATTCCTGCCCGGCAAGTGGTTCGCGCCCAAGCCCACTACCTCGGTCGCGATGGCGATGGCGATCGCCCACGTGTGGATCAAGGAAGGGCTCTACGACAAGGAATACGTGAAGACCCACACGGTCGGCTTCGACAAATGGAAAGCCTATCTGCTCGGCGACGACGACGGCATCCCGAAGACTCCCGAGTGGCAAGAGAAAGAGACCGGCGTACCGGCGCGCGACGTGCGGGCCCTGGCGCGCGAGTGGGGCAAAAAACGCGTCTATCTGGCGCCCGGCGGCTGGGGCAACGGCCACGGCGGCGCCTGCCGCAACCAGACCGGCATCCAATGGGCGCGCGTCATGGTGTGCCTCGTCGCCATGCAGGGGCTCGGCAAGCCCGGCATCAACATGGGCAACCTGCAATGGGGCACGCCGCTCGACTTTAACTTCTATTTCCCCGGCTATGCCGACGGCGGCATGTCGGGCGATCTGGAAAACACCTCGATGCCGGTCGAGCTGTATCAACGCATGCCGCAGCTGCCGACCATGAACTCGAACGGCCAGCGCATCCCGCGCATCTTCGTGCCCGAGGCGATCACCGAGGGTAAGGCCGAGGGCTACCCCTGGGTCGGCAAATCGATCGAGCACCAGTTCGCGCGCTTCGCCTATCCGGCACCCGGCCATTCGCCGGTACACATGCTCTACAAATACGGCGGCTCGATCCTCTCGACGATGAACAACACCAACCGTTGGGTGAAGATGTACCAGTCGCCGAACCTCGAATTCGTCGTCAACCAGTCGATCTGGAACGAGGGCGAGGCCAAGTTCGCCGACATTCTGCTGCCGGCCTGCACCAATTTCGAACGCACCGACATTTCCGAATGGGCGGGGCTCGGCGGCTACGGCCATCACGGCCAGCAACAGCTCAATCACCGCATGATCGTGTTCCAGGCTCCGGCCATCAAGCCGATGGGCGAGTCGAAGTCCGATTTCTGGATCTTCAACGAACTGTGCAAGCCGCTCGGGCTCGCCAACTATTTCTCAGAGGGCATCAACGAGATCGACTGGGTCAAGCGGGTGTTTCTCGCCTCCGATCTGCCCAAGCGCATCTCGTGGCGCAAGTTTCTGCAACGCGGCTACTACGTGATCCCGGCCGAGAAGGAGAAGCTGCGCGCGCCGGTGTCATTCCGCTGGTTTTACGAGAACCGCAAGAAGGACGTCCCGGAGGCGCAGCCACTGCCGTCGGACTACACCGAGGAATACCTGCGCGGTCTGCAGACCCAGTCCGGCAAGCTTGAATTCGAGTGCAATTCGCTCAAGCGCTTCAACGACCCCGAGCGGCCGCCGATCGTCAAATACGAGCCGTCGTGGGAGGGCGCGCATTCTGGCGAATTGTTCGAGCGCTATCCGCTGCAGTTGCTCACTCCGCACTGCAAATACTCGTTCCACACCCAGGGCGACGGCAAGGACTCGTTTCTGCTCAACATCGAGGATCACCGCGTCAAGGTCGACGGCTACTATTACTGGATCGTGCGGCTCAACGCCGAGGACGCCAAGGAACGCGGCATCAACAAGCACGACCTGGTCAAGGTGTTCAACGATCGCGGCGCGGTGATCTGCGCCGCGCTGCCGACGCAGCGGTTGCCGCGCGGCGTCGCCCACGGCTATGAGTCTTCCGCCGTCTACGACCCGATGGGCGAGCCCGGCAAATCTGTCGATCGCGGCGGCTGCCTCAACCTGCTCACGCCCGAACGCACCCAGACCAAGACCACGCATTCGCTTGCCGGCGCGAATTCGCTGGTGCAGATCGAGTTGTGGGACGGCCGCATCGAGCACCTGTCGGCCGCCTTCGCGGCGATGGAGAAGGACAAGGAAATCAAGCGCACGCTCCAGGAAGCGCACCTGGTGCCGGCGAAATAATTCTTCATCCTTCCCCGCAAGAGCGGGGAAGGGGGACCGTCCGAAGGGCGGTGGAAGGGGCGCCGTCATCTAGGCTTACGCCATCTTTTCAGGACGGTGCCAACGTCTCGGCCCGCGCCCCCTCCACCGCGCTATGCGCGGTCCCCCTCCCCGCTATCGCGGGTCAGGATGATCAAGCGGAGTCATAACAAAATGCCCAAATGGAACCTGATCATCGACGTGGCTGAGTGCACCAACTGCAATCTGTGCACACTCGCCGCCATGGACGAATATGTCGGCAACGACTGGCCCGGCTATTCGGCGCCGATGCCGCGCCACGGCCACAAGTGGATCAACATTCTGCAGAAGGAGCGCGGGCAGGTGCCGATGATCGACATCGCCTACGTTCCGACAATGTGCAATCATTGCGACGACGCGCCATGCATGAAGGCGGACAAATCGGGCGCGATCAAGAAGCGCCCCGACGGCATCGTCATCATCGACCCGCTCAAGGCCAAGGGGCATAAGGAACTGGTTGACGCCTGCCCGTACGGCCACATCTGGTGGAACGACGACCTGCAGCTGCCGCAGGCCTGGACGTTCGACGCGCACCTCATCGATCAGGGCTGGCAGCAGACGCGCGGCCAGCAGTCCTGCCCGACCGGCGCGATGCGCGCCGTCAAGGTCGAGGACGAGGAGATGGCGCGTCTCGCGCGCGAAGAGAATCTCGAAGTGATAAAGCCCGAACTCGGCTCCAAGCCGCGCGTCTACTACCGCAATCTGTGGCGCTACTCGAAATGCTTCATCGGCGGTTCGGTGTCCGAGGAAAAGGGCGACGTGGTCGATTGTGTCGAGGGCGCGAGCGTGCAGCTCCTCAAGGACGGCACATCGGTCGCGGTGACGACGACGGATAATTACGGCGATTTCAAATTCGACAAGCTTGATGAGAATTCCGGCCGTTACGCGGTGCAGATTTTCTCCAGCGGCCGGTCGAAGACCGTCGAAGCCAACCTCGGCGTCAGCATCAATCTGGGCGAGATCAGGTTGTAGGCTGGACGGCCCTTGCGGCGCTTCGCTCCCGCGCCTCGTCGGCACATTTGGCGGCGTGCACCCCGCGGTTGATCATCTGCAGGTTCGGCAGCCCCCAATAATCGAGCAGCTTCGGCCACGGCGTGTCGCGTAATTCACTCCACACCCGGAACAACGGCACGCGGTGATCGACCTCGGCGTTCTTCCACAGCCGCCCGCCGCTTTGCGCGCAACGCCGCGCCTGCACGCGGCGCATAAGCCGCGCCTGGCCGCTTGGCGCGTTCCAGAACTGCCACGCGATCACACACGCGCAATGCCACATCGCGTTCTTGTTCGGACCGGCATCCCAAAGATCGGCATGCCAGCCGAAGCGATAAACCGATTGCCCGCAGACGCAGCAAAAACCGGGGCCACGCGCATGAGCGCGCTCGCGATACGGCGCGGGCGGCGCGCGGAAGGTCGCCGGCAGGCCGCTGTTGCGGCCGCCGCCAAGCCGCCACGTCCAGCCGCCCGGCTCGCCCGTCTTGGCCGCCAACCCACGCGCCAACCGATCCGCGCGCAATGGATGCGCCCGCCAATAGCCGTCGATGGCGAGCCGCGGCGTCGGTGGCACAAATGGCCGGCCGAGAGCCCGCGACAAAACCACGGACGGGAAAATATCCGGGAGCGCCTTGTCGAGGCGCGCGATCGCCTGCCGGTTACGCTCTGCCCGCTCGTCCTGCCACCGCGACATGATAGACCCCACACCCGCGCCTATTGGTGCCATAAAGGCCCTAAGCCTTCGTGACCGCGCCATGGTAGGGTGCGGCAGGAGAGGATCGGGCGAGGACATCCAATGAAGATTTTGTTTGGCTCACTGCTGGCGCTTGCATCGGTTTGCGGCCCGGCGGCCGCGCAGACTGCCTCCTATCCGCAACGACCGATCACCATCGTGGTGACGGCTGCGGCCGGCGGCGTCACTGACGTCGCGGCTCGCGCTTTGGGCCAGGGACTCACCAAGGCCTGGGGACAGCCCGTCATCGTCGAGAACAAGGGCGGCGGCGCCCACATCGTCGGCGCCGAAGCCGTGGCCAAGGCCGCGCCTGACGGCTACACCCTGATGGTCGCCGAGGCCGGCACCTTCACCATCAACCCGATAGTCTATCCACCCGGCAAGCTGCCCTATGACACCAATACGGCATTTGTGCCGATCAGCGGCCTTGTTCGCATCAATCAGGCGCTCCTCGCCAAGAAGTCGCTACCGGCCGATAACGCCACGCAGCTGATTGCGCTCGCGAAACAAAAACCGGGCCAGCTCACCTTCGGCACCGCCGGTATCGGCTCGGCGCCGCACATGAATATCGAGCTGTTCGAGAACATGGCGGGCGTCAAGTTCACGCCGGTGCATTATCGCGGCGCAGTGCCGGCGCTCAATGACGTGCGCAGCGGCACCGTCGATCTGATGTCGGTCAGCGTCAGTCTCGCACTGCCGGCCTACCGCGCGGGTCAAATCAAGATTCTCGGCATCGGCAGTTCAAAGCGGCTGCCGCAGGTGACCGACATTCCGACTGTATCGGAAAGCGGCCTGCCCGGCTATGAGGCGACCGCGTGGTTCGGCCTGTTCGGCCCCGCCGGCATGCCGCACGACCTCGTCGTGAAGCTGAACACCGAATTGCACCACGTTTTCGAGGATCCGGCGTTTCGCAAGCGATTCCTCGACCCGCAGATGTTCGAGTCGATGCCGGGCACGCCCGAAGAGTTCGCGGCGTTCGTCAAATCCGATCAGGCCAAATGGTCGAAGGTCATTCACGATCGCCACATCAAAATGGAATGATCGCCGAAAGCTCGGTCGGCAAAGCCGCCAACGAGCGGTTGTGGCGCTAATGCAGCAGGTCGTGAAGAACCTCACCGTCGAAGACATGCTGGCGCTCGCCGCCTACACCGCCTCGCGCGAACCGTAGCGCGCCGCTATCTCTCGCTGTCCATACACGCATTTACTCATTCCCCGTCCCGGAACCCGCGAAACGCTCGCGGATGCGCGCCAGCAACTGATCGCGCAGCTCGCGATAAGCATCGAGCCGCTGTGCCCGGCTGCCTTCAACCGCGCTCGGGTCGGGCGTCGGCCAGTACTCGACGTCGACCGCACTGGTGCGGGTGAGTTCGAGCGCGCGGTGGTGCGCCTGCGGCGTCAACGTGATGATCAGATCGAAATTGAGCCCCTCCCAGTCTTCCAGCTCCTCGAAGGTGACAGGCTTGTGCCGCGAAATATCGACGCCGATCTCCTCCATGACCGCGACCGCGAACGGATCGAGCTCGCCTTTGCGTATACCGGCCGAGTTGACATAGATCGAGCGTCCGAAAATCTGAGAAAACAGCGCGGCGGCGATCGGCGAGCGCACCGCGTTAAGGCCGCAGGCGAACAGCACCGCCAAGGGCCGCGCCGGCGGTGGCGTGCCCGACGCCGTAGGGCCGCTCACCCCTTCCAATGCAACACCGTGATCAGCGTGAACAGGCGCCGCGCCGTGTCAAAGTCGATCTCGACCTTGCGCTTGAGCCGCTCCATGACAATGTGTGAGCCCTCGTCGTGCAGCGCGCGGCGGCCCATGTCGAGCGCTTCGATGCGATCGGGCGTGGCGGTGCGGATCGCCGCGTAATAGCTGTCGCAGACGGTGAAATAGTCCTTCACGATGCGGCGGAACGGCGCCAGCGACAGCATGTGGGCGATCACCGGCGTGCCGTCGTCGCGGCGGATGTCGAATATCAGCCGGTTGCCTGAAATTCCGAGCTGTAGCGCATAAGCCCCGCCGTCGTCACCGGCCGGCCGGAACACATTGTCGGCGATCAGATCGTAGATCGCCACGGCCCGCTCATGCTCGATTTCACGGCTCGACCGGCCGATCGAAGCCTCGTCCAGCGTAACAGCACAAAGACGCCCGGCTCGATCTTTGCGAGGAGCGCGCGCCATGGCGAAGACTCGCTACCGGTTGAGGCGGATGGAGATGGAACGGGCGTGGGCGTCGAGCCCTTCGGCCGTTGCGAGCACCATGGCGGCCTCACCGAGCACGCGCAATTGCTCCGGCGCGCATTTGAGCAACGAGGTGCGTTTCATGAAATCGAGCACGCCGAGACCGGAGGAGAAGCGCGCCGAGCGCGCAGTGGGCAGCACGTGATTGGAGCCGGCGACGTAATCGCCGATCGCCTCCGGGGTATGCGCGCCGATGAAAATCGCGCCGGCGTTGCGGACGCGCTCGGCCAGCAGCTCGGCGTCGGCGGTGGCGATTTCCAGATGCTCGGGCGCAATCGCGTCGACCAGCGGAAGCGCCTCATCGAGGCCGCGCACCAGAATAATGGCGCCGAAATCCTGCCATGACGCCCTGGCGACGGTCTGACGCGGCAAGCGCGCCAGCTGACCTTCAATGGCGCGCTCGACGGCATCGGCCAGAGCCTGGTCGTCGGTGATGAGGATCGCCTGCGCGCTGGCATCGTGCTCCGCCTGCGCCAAAAGATCGGCGGCGATCCAATCCGCGTTGCCGGTCCCATCGGCGATGATCAGGACTTCGGACGGTCCCGCGATCATGTCGATGCCGACCTTGCCGAACACCATGCGCTTTGCGGCCGCTACATAGGCGTTGCCGGGGCCGACGATCTTGGCGACCGGCGCAATCGATTCCGTGCCGAATGCCAGCGCCGCCACCGCCTGCGCGCCGCCGATGCGAAAAATCTCATCGACACCGGCAAGCCTGGCGGCGGCCAGCACCAGGGGATTGAGCCTCCCGCCTGGCGCAGGCACTACCATGGCGAGCCGCGGCACGCCGGCGACCTTGGCGGGTATCGCGTTCATGAGCACCGATGACGGATAAGCGGCGGTGCCGCCCGGCACGTATAGCCCGACCGCCTCGATCGCGGTCCAGCGCGACCCGAGTTCGACGCCCAGCGCATCGGTGAAGCGGTCGTCGCGCGGAAGCTGACGGCGGTGATAGGCCTCAATACGGTCGCGGGCGAGTTCAAGCGCTGCGAGCGCTTCGCGCGGGCTGGCTTTTTGCGCCGCCGCAATCTCCCCGGCTGTGACTTTCAGTCCGACGCGGTCAAGATCGAGCCGATCGAACTTGAGGGTGAATTCCTTGAGCGCCGCGTCGCCGCGCGCCACAACGGCATTGACGATGGCGCGCACCGCCGCCTCGACGTCGGCCGAGGTTTCGCGCTTGGTGGCCAGAAAAGCGCGAAATGCCTGGGGAAAGTCGGCGGAGCGCGCGTCGAGACGGATCGCCATGCTGTCGTCCTGTTTGCCGCCGCTCACGCCTAGCAGCACCTTTTTATTATAACAATTCTAATGTTGGGCCTGTTGGATTGACAAAAAGCGCCTTCCTGCCCAACTCCTTACATCATTCGTCCGATCAGAGGGCAGCCGGTTAGCCATGAGCAAACGGAAGATCATTACTATCGGTCTGACCGCGTTGTTCGCGGCGGCACTTGGCTTGGCCACGCACCATGCCCGCGCCGAGGATGCCGTTTCGATTTCGCTGACGATCAAGAACCATCAGTTCGATCCGCCCGAGACGCATGCGCCCGCCGGCAAACAGATCGTCTTCCATGTCAAGAACCTCAACGACATCGTGTCCGAATTCGAAAGTAGCGACCTGCATTTCGAAAAGATCGTGCCTGCGGGTAGCGAAGCCGTGGTCTATGTCCATCCACTCAAGCCGGGGCGATACAAATACTACGACGATTTCCACCATGCCACGCAGGGTTATCTGGTGGTGCAATAAGCACCCGCGCGTGAACGATCCGTAATGAGGCTCCCGTGCTTGCAGCGCTGCTGATCGTCTTCCGCGAGGTGTTTGAGGCCGGGCTGATCGTCGGCATCGTCATGGCGGTAACGGCTGGAGTCGCCGGGCGCGGCCTCTGGGTGGGCGGCGGTGTCGCGGCCGGCGTGCTCGGCGCGTGCCTGGTGGCTTTGTTCACCAGCGGTCTGTCGTCGTTGTTCGGCGGCAGCGGCCAGGAGGTATTCAACGCCGGCATTTTGGGGTTCGCGGTCATCATGTTGACTTGGCACAATGTGTGGATGGCGCGCCACGGCCGAGAACTTGCGGCCGAGCTGCAGGCGGCGGGCGAAGCCGTCGCCGCCGGCTCGAAATCGCTTGCCGCGCTTGCCATCGTGGTAGCGATCGCGGTGTTGCGCGAGGGCTCCGAAGTTGTGCTGTTTCTCTACGGCGTCGCGGCGGCGCAAGGCGGCGCCAGCTGGGGCATGGTGGGCGGCGGCGCGGTCGGACTTGTTCTCGGCTCGATGGTCTGTTTCGCGACCTATCTGGGCCTCATCACCATCCCGACGCGCTACCTGTTCGGCGTCACCAGCACGCTGATCGCCTTCTTGGCGGCTGGCCTCGCCGCCCAGGCGGTCGCCTTCCTGCAACAGGCCGACATTCTCACCGCGTACGACCGGACGGTCTGGGATACCTCCTGGATTCTGAGCGATTCAAGTTATCTGGGCCGCGCCCTGCATACGCTGATTGGCTATGTCGACCAGCCGACAGGCATGCAGCTCATCGTCTATACTGCAACGCTGATAACTATCGTGATTCTGATGAAGCTGTTTTCTGCACCCGTGATGCGACAGCCGCGGACGGCGTAACCTGGCCGGCAGCGCAGCTACGCCGCTAGGCCGTCATCGGCCCGGCGGCGAAGTGGTTCGGGCAACCGTCGGCTATGAAAACCTCGCCCAGATCCGCCAGTTCGGCCTCCAGGCACTCGACGTCCAGGCGAATGACACCGCCGCCCGAGAACGTCATGGTGACGACACCGGCCGGCGGGTCGTACTGCTCAAATTCGACTGCCAAGAGATTGAGCTGGGCGTCCTTGTTCGTTTGATCGAGATTGCGGCACTTGCAACTCAGCACGCGTTCAAAGCGCAACGCCGTCCGGCACCGACGAAAGTCCGGCTTGCCCACCGGCTTGGCGTCTGTAGCGCTCATCCAGTCGAAGCGACTGAGCCCCATGACGAAGCGATGTTCGCGCGGTTGCCATAAAATATCGGCCACACGCACCAGGGCGTCCTGCACATGTGCAGATACGACTTCGATATCGTCGCGATCCAACGCGACGAGTTTAAGCTCGTCAGTGGTCCCGATCATGGCGGACGCTTCCCGGTGTGTCTGTCCGGAAAGTTAGGAATGGCGCCGTCGCGCCGCAAGCCCTGGACGACCGCTAGAAGGCGGTGCAGGCCGGCTGAACAATGATACCGACCGCCTGCTGCTGGAATTGCCGCTTATAGGCCGCAACGATGGCGTCGAGGCGCGCCTGATCGTCGGCCTTGCCCGGCAGGACGATCATGACGAGCTTGCTTGGTTCGCGCACGATCCGGCCGGTCGCGCGGTCGCGCCACTGCCCGAGCGCATTCATGACGGTCAAGCCGTCGGGAAAACGCGGCGTGACCTCGCGGGCGAGGAAGCGCCGCCAGGCCGCCTCGCTCACGCCGACACGCCGACCGATGTCGCGGCCGAACGTCAATTCGGCCAGGAGCCTGGGCTGCTGGCCGGCACGGCAAGCGGACGCCAAGCTTTGCGCTGCAAGCCCCGTCGAGCCGACGCTCAATAGTACGACGCTGCAGAGAATGGTCCCGAGGCGGGACCGGGCGCCGCTCACGGCTCCCCGAACGGGAATGGCCGGCCGCCGCGGCGTACGACCTCATCGATCGTTGCACACGCCGCCACGGTTGCCCACAATGCCATGGCAGTCCCGGCACCAAAGAGACAACTCAGAACAATAAACCGCATAAACTCCGCTCCTTTGCCCAGCATAGCGAGCGGATGTTGATCATTCGTTAGCCGCCGTCGTCGCGGCTCGTCCACAGGCGTATTTTGTTGCAACGGGCGAGCAGATCGGCCTGTCTTTCGGCGAAGCAGAGTCAAAAATGCGTCGTTATCTGCTCGCGGAGCCGGCTCGCCACAACCGGAAGCAACACTCATCTGCGGCAAAACCGTCCAGGAAAAGTGCACAGGATGTATTTGCTTCGGCCCTCATATCTTGTTAAGGAGAACCTAACAAGATTGCCCCGGTGGTAATTCCGCCAGGTAGATCGACTGAAACAGACATGTTCTTTGTAATGTCTTTCACCTTTTCTTCCGCTCCCGTAAGGGATACAAACCGAGTGCATTTGAAAGGGAGGCTCTATGGCTAAGAGGACCAAGAAGCGTCGCGCGTGGACTTCAGGCGAGGTTCGCGACCTGAAAGCAATGGCGAAGAGGAAGACACCCGCTTCCAGAATTGCCAAGAAGCTGAAAAGGACCGAGGGCGCAACGCGGCAGAAAGCGTTCAGCATCGGGCTCTCGCTCGATTCCCGTTCCTGAGCTTTAACAAGCATCGATAGTTTTTACGCAACAGCACCGGCCGCCGCCATGCCTGGCAGCGGCTGGTGTTGCGCATCCGCGTGCCCCGCCGCGCGGCAGGGCACGCGCAATAGCGGCCGAGTTACTCGGTGGTTATTCCGCGCCTGTTAGGAATAATGTCTTGCGATGCGGGGCAACCCGCCGCAATTCACAGGCCGCCGACGGCCGGTTATTTTTGCCCGAACCGACGTAGTCTCCCAGACGCTTGATCAAGGACAAACGAGATGGCTGCAATCGTTGCCGGGTTCGGCATGCCCCATAACCCTGGCTCCCCCGCGCTGGCCGCGCGTGAAGGACCGCAGGGCGAAACGGCGCGTTTTTATGCCGAAATGACCAGACATCTCGATGCTGTCGCACCCGACGTATTGGTTGTCTTCACCGACGATCACTTCAACACGTTTTTTCTCGATAATTTCCCAACTTTCGCGATCGGCGTCGCCGATGCGACTGCGGGCCCCAACGATCAGACGCCGATGCCGCACTATAAAGTCGCGGTGCCCGGCGCGCTGGCGGCGCACATCCGCACGACCGCCATCGCCCACGGCTTCGACATCTCGCTGGTGCAGGATTTTGAGGTCGATCACGCCGTCATGGTGCCGCTGCACTTTATGACGCCGGGAATGGCAATTCCGGTGCTGCCCATCTTCATCAACTGCCTGGCACCGCCGTTGCCCACTGCGCAACGCTGCTTTGCGCTCGGCAAAGCGGTGCGTGCCGCGATCGAAAGCTGGCCGCAGCAGCAGCGCGTGGCCGTCATCGGCAGCGGCAGCTTTTCGCTGGAGATCGGCGGGCCGAAAATCCCGATCGGTAATCGCGCCGCCTGCACCCCCGATCCGCAGTGGTCGCAGCACGTGCAAGATCTACTGAACGACGTGCGCATCGACGAACTCGTCAGCGAGTTCGACGACAGCGCGCATGCTACGCGCCGGCAATATTGGCGGCGAACTGCTCAACTGGATCGCCCTGCTGGGCGCGATCGGCGGCCGCAAGCCGGTGACGGTGCTCCCGCAGAACGATCATGGCCAAGCCTTCGTGGCTTGGCGGTTGAATTGAGGCCCGTCATGAGCGTCTACGCCGTCAACAAGATATGCCGTGACGCGCTACACGATCTCGCCTTTCGCGAGGCTGTCAAACGCGATCCGGCAGCCGCGATCGCCCCCCGCGATCTCACTGACGCGGAGCGCAAGGCGCTGCTTGCCGGCGACGTGGCCTGGCTCTACGACCATGGCTGTCACCCGTTCCTGATGTCCTATTTGACGCGCTGGGAGCTGTTCGGCCTCAGCCCCGCAGTCTACACTGCGCGCATCCAAAACGCGCACGATACGAGCGATTGAGCACGGCCGCGGCGTCGCGCCTCGAGCCTGGAGGTTGTCATCCAGCGAGATTCAGAATGGCCGGTCGCCTGTGATGGTCACACGGCGGCCGGTGCGCGTTTGCGGATAGTAATCCCACATGGCGAGGTGCTGGACGCAGCGATTGTCCCAGAAGGCGATCGAGTGCGGCTCCCAGCGAAACCGTACCTGGAATTCCTCCCGCGTCGAGAATTCGCAGAGAAAATCGAGCAGTGCCCGCCCCTCCTCCCGCGGCAATCCTTCGATATGGGCGGTAAAGGTGCTGTTGACGTAAAGCGCCTTGCGCTTCGTGACCGGGTGGGTGCGTACGACCGGATGTGACGCCTGTGGATAGGTCTTGCCGGTCTCCTTGATGCCCATCAGCACGTTATTGCGGCGATAGACGTCGATGCCGGAATGCACCGCGGTAAGCCCATCGAGATAAGTCTTCATGCGCTCCGACAACGCCTCATAGGCGGCGTATTGGCTCGCAAACAGCGTGTCGCCGCCACAGCTCGGCAGCGTGTGCATATAGAGGATGCTGGCGGCGGGCGGCTCCTCGTCGCATGACACGTCCGAGTGCCAGTATTCGCCGTTGACGCGCTTGGAATTGGCGTCGGTATGGATCGGCAGAATCTCCGGATGTCCCTCCGGTCCCGGGATGCTGGGATGAATATGCAGCTCGCCGAAATACCGGCCGAACCGTTTGTGCGCCTCCACGTCCATCGGCTGATCGCGGAAGAACAGCACCTGATGCTCGGCGAGCGCCTGATGCAGGTCCTCGACCTGGCGATTGCTCAGCGGCTTCGCCAACGCGATCCCATCGACCGTGGCGCCGATACGCGGCGTAATCGGCGTGACGTGGATGGATTGGTAATCCATGGCAAGCCCCTTCGTTGTTCGAGGCGCGATGCGGCAAGCCCGACGGCAGACGGATTGGCGCAACAAGCTCCCGTCACATTATGCCATGGGAAAGTGCGATTCACTATGACTCGCGCTCAGGGCTTGGCCTCCTGCGCCCGGTAGGCGTCGATGATTTCCGATCCGGTGGCAAACCAGACATTGCCGTGCGCGGCGATGTAAGAAAGCGCGCGATCAAGCGTGCGGATACGGTGCGGCGCGCCGATCAAAAACGGATGCAGCGCGATTGCCATGACGCGGGCATTGTTCGCGCCTTCCTCGTATAGCACGTCGAACGTCTCGCAGATGCGGCGATAGAACTCGTCGATGCCGATGCTTGGCATGTTGAACAACGGCATGTCATTGAGTTCGATCGAATACGGAATTGAATAAAGCCCGCCATTCATGCGATAGGGCAGATCGTCGTTCACCCAATCGCACACATAATCGACGCCGTGCTCGCGCAGCAGATCGAGCGTGTGCCAGGTTTCGCTCAGCCCGGGACCGAGCCAGCCGCGCATCTTCTGCCCCCATTGCTCGATGACAGCGCGGGCTTCCGCGATCACGGCGGCTTCCTTGTCCTTGGCTAGACCGGTCAGCAGCACGGAATTGGTCAGCCCATGGCCCATCAATTCCCATTTCAGCCGCGCCGCCTCCTCCATGATGCGCGGGTAATACCGGCCGACTTCGCCATTGAGCGCGACCGTGCCGCGGACACCGTGTTTGGCAAGAGTCTCCATGATCCGCCACACCCCGACGCGGTTGCCGTAGTCCCGGCGCGAGTGGTTACGGATGTCAGGCGCCTGAGCGCCTATCTCAATATGGAAATGCTCGATGTTGGGGATCACCCAAACGGCGACCCGAGCGCCATTCGGCCAGGCGATATGCGGGCGATCGACGATCGCCTGATAGGGGAAGAGTGCAAACGGGTCGATATTCATGTCGCTCATGGCGATCTCCGGCGATCTGACGGGTGCTGAGTGGCAATGATGATGCGGCCTGCGGCCCCGGCCAATCAAGAGCTTGCCCGCGACCGGGAGCGCATTGCAGCGCAACGCTGGCGGCGGTAGTCTTGCGGGCAAAAGAACACAGGCGAATGCGAACAGGGAGGACTGCGATGTCCGATAAGCCCAATTACCGGGTCAACAGGCGCGACGTGAAAATGACCGAACGCGTCGCCATGGCGGCCGTCGGCAACTCCGTGATCCGTGCGCAGAAGGTCCACGGTACCGATACCAGCCTCATGTTCGCCGAACGCGCCTCGGGCTACCACACGCGACCGCACATGCACGACTGCGAGCAGATGAACTACATCGTCTCCGGCGAGATGTATTTCTTCGTTGACGGCCGCGGCTATCGCTGCCGGCAAGGCGACGTCATGCGCATCCCGCGCAACAAGGTGCACTGGGCGTGGAACCGCGGCAAAGACACCGCGGTGATCATCGAGTCGCATGCACCGCCGCTACGCGACCGCGGCGGCGACGCCTATCCGCTGCTTGGCCCGGACGACGACGCAGCCAAGGTGCAGCACATGCACAATATCCTGGTCAAATTGGACCAGGCCGAAGTCGACGCCATTGAGGCGCGTGCCATCGCCGAAGAAGAGGGTCAGCAGGCCGCCGAGTAGCGCGGCGGCCGAACCATGCGCGCCTCGCTCACCCTGACACTCGGCGCTACGCTTTCAGTCATTGGCGCAGCGCTTTGGACGCCGACAGTGCTAGCCGCCGCGGGAGATTTCTACGCCGGCAAAACACTCGAAATCATCGTGCCGTCGGGCGCGGGCGCCGACAGCTACGACACGCTCAGCCGGCTCATCGCCCGCCACATTGGTGCGCACCTGGCCGGCAATCCAAACATCATCGTCGAGAACATGCCGGGCGCCGGCGGCATCCGCGCGGCCAATCAACTCTACAACCTCGCGCCCCGTGACGGCACCGTCATCGGCATGCTCGACGAGTCGATCTATCAGGACCAGCTGTTCAAGGTAGCCGCGTTGAAGGCCGACGTCACCAGGATGAACTGGATTGGCCGCATCATCAGCAACAACGCCGTGCTGTTCGCCTGGCACAGCGCCGCGGTCAAGACCATCGATGACGCCTATACGAAGCCGCTGATCGTCTGCTCGACCGGCAGCGCCTCGCAACTGCGCTGGACGATGCTGAAGCGGCTGCTTGGACTGAAGCTCAATCTGGTGACCGGCTACAAGGGAACCGGAGACGGCCTGGTGGCGATGGAGCGCGGCGAAGTCGAGGCGCTCAGCATGCCGTGGACTGTGTTTCGCGTGATCCGCGCCGACTGGCTGCGCGACAAGAAGGTCAATGTCCTGCTGCAGACCGGACTCGAAAAGGCACCGGACCTGCCGGGCGTGCCGCGCCTCGTCGACCTCGCGCACAACGCCGAACAGCGGCAAATTCTCGAATTGTTTTCGCAGCCGGAAAAGGTCGGCCGCTCGCTGACGGCGCCGCCGGGAGTGCCGGCGCAGCGCGTGGCTCAGTTGCGAGCGGCGTTCGCGGCAACGCTGAAGGACCAGAGCTTTGTCGCCGACGCCACGCGTATGCGCATCGCGCTGTCGCCGTTACCGGGTGAGCAGCTCCAGGCCATAATCCTAAAATCGTTCGATTATTCTCCGGCAATCATTGCGAAAGCAGAAGCCCTGACACAAAAAGTGGAATAAAGCGATGCAGAAACCACCGAGGATGGATGCCGAGTTCGACGGCGAGACGATTTATCTAGACGTCATGGGACGCTCGATGGACGTGCACGTCGCGGCGCCGCCCGGCCGCGGACCGCATCCCGCCGTGCTTTGATGTTTCATCGCGGCGGCCTCGACGCCTGCACCGCCCATTATTTCAAGGAGTTTCCAAAGGCCGGCTATCTCACCATCTTGCCGAATTTCTTTCACCACTGTCCCGACGACGTGCCGCTGCATGACTGCAAGCAATTCCTCAAGGACGGCGAAGTCATCGCCGAAATCGGCGCGGCCGCCGACTATGCGCTGTCGCGGCCGGATCTCGATCGCAGCCGGTTTTTTATCGCCGGGCATTGCATGGGCGGCCGGTTGTCGTTTCTCGGCGCTGCCACCAAGCCGGTGTTTACCGCCTGTGTGACCTATTACGGCGGCGGCATGATGACTCATTGGGGCGAGGGCACGCCGACCCCGTTCGAGCTGATCAAGAACATCCGCTGTCCGGTCTACGGGTTCTTCGGCGATCTCGATAAAAATCCGTCCCCGGCCGACGTGAACCGCTTCGAAGCCGAGCTTAAGCAGTATGGCATTCCCTACGTCTTCCATCGCTACCCGAAGGCCGGCCACGGCTTCCAGAATCCGGCGCGGTCCAAGGGGCGCAATACCGACGAGGTCGCGACCTCGGACCTCGGCCTGGGCGACGATGCTGGACCTGATGCGCGGCACCGCAGCCACCACTAACCGTACGATGGCTCAGGCCGGATAGATTAGCCCGTCCGGCAACCCACGCCGCCAGCGCCGATGCGCTTTTCACCAGCTGGGCTCCCCGCGCCGATGGCCGGCAGCAGCGGCATGACGTGTTTCGCGAAATTGTCGAGTCCGGCCAGCATCGGGTGGAAATTCAACAGAAACAATTCCACGCCGATCTCCTCATACTGACGCATGCGCTTGGCGATCAGTTCAGCCGTACCGACCAGACAGGCGCCGAGGCCGCGCGCCGCCGTCGATGAGACGCGATCACGCTGGCCGTAAAGCTCAAGTTCGTCGGCCCGCGCCTGTGCTTCGGCCATGGTCTCGGCACAACTGACATGCGCACTCATGCCGAATGACAACGTCCGGCCGAACTCCCTGGCGCGCTGCGCCAAATCGGCAATGTCCTTGCGGATGATCGCAAAGCTTTCCTCGAAGCGGCGATAGTCGGCCTGATAGTTGACGAACCAAAGATCGCAATGTTCGGCGATCACATCCTTGCCGGAATCGGTACGGCTTGCGGTATAGATCGGCGGGATGCGGCAGGCGCACCGGCTTCTGCGGCAGGGTCGCGTCGTCGGCGCGAAAGAACTCGCCGGCGAACGTAAAGTGATCCTCGGTCCAGAGCCCCTTCAGCACGCGGACGAATTCGTCCATGCGGTTATAGCGGGCGTCGGACGAGGCAATCCAGCCGCCGTTGCTGAACAGCTCGAATTCCTTCTGGAACCAGCCGTTGACCACGTTGATGACGAAGCGGCCGCCGGTGATCCGGTCGAGCGTCGTGCCCATCTTGGCGGCGAGTTGCGGCGTGATCATGCCGGGATAGACCGCAGGCATGAGCTGAATGGTTTTGGTGCTGAGCGGCGAGCGCCGCCGTCAGCATCCAGGCTTCGAGGTCGGGGCCGAGCAGCCGCTCGGCGATCAAAGTGATATCGAAGCCTAAAGCCTCGCCCTTCGACACCACGTCGAGGGCGAATTGGAAGGATTTATCCGCGCCGCAGTCGCCGCGCACGCCGACCTGCCGGCACCCCATCCGTCATCGCCGGCTCGGCCATGATCGTGTGCGGCAGCGGCGTCCAAATCCCAAGTCGCATCGATCGGCTCCGAACTGACCGGCGATAGTCCCCAACCCAACAGGCCAACGCAAGCCTGCCGCGTATGCGTGCAATGCCGCGCACCGCTGCAAAACCGCTATCTATTCGGCCCGCTCCGATTATGATGCCGAAAGCTATCTCCACTGGCGGATACGCAACAACATGACCTTGATTTTGTCTAACGACGATGTCGGCAAGCTGATTACGATGCCGGACTGCATTGCGGTGCTGGAGGAAGCGTACCAGGAGCTCGCCGAAGGCCGGGGCGTGTCGCGCACGCGCTCCGATTGCATCACGCCAACGTCGGGGCGCGAGGACGCGCTCTACAGCCTCAAGTCGATGGACGGCGTCATCCCCAAGCTCGGCGTCGGCGCAATCCGCATCAACTCGGACATCGTGAGCTGGCCGAAGCGCGGCAACAATATTCGGCGCGAAAAGGTGCCGGCGGCGCCGGGGGCGCGTTACGTCGGGCTGGTGCTATTATTCTCGACCGAGAACGGCGAGCCGCTTGCGATTTTTCCCGACGGCGTCATGCAGCGCATGCGGGTTGGCGCCGCCAACGGCCTCGGCGTCAAGTACATGGCCCGCAAGAACGCCAAGACCGTCGGCATTCTGGGCTCCGGCTGGCAAGCCGGCGCGCAGCTCATGGCGGTCTGCGCCGTCCGACCGATTGAAACGATCCGGTGCTTTTCTCCCAACGCGGCCAACCGCGAAACCTTCGCCGCGGAGATGACCGACCTGCTCGGCGTGCCGGTCACCGCCGGTGGCAAGTCCGGAGGACGCCATCAAGGGCGCGGACATCGCGATGTGCGGCACCAACACGCTCGATCCGGTGTTCTTCGCGCATTGGGTCGAGCCGGGCATGCACTTGAGTTCAATCAAGCGTCCGGAAATCGAGACCGATGCCGTCAAGCGCGCCGACCGCGTCGTCATTCACACCAATGACGCGACGCCGATCCATGTTCTGACCAAAGACCTTGTGGTGCCTGAGAAAGCCGACGGCCGTGGCTGGGAGGTCGCCGATGAGATCAATTTCGACAAGTTGCCGACGTTGCCCGATCTCATTGTCGGCCGCGTCGATGGCCGCCGCTCCGACCGCGAGGTCACCTGCTTCATCAACAATATCGGGCTCGGCTATCAGTTCGCCGCGGCCGGCTCGCTGCTATATCGCAAGGCCAAGGAACACGGCGCCGGCCACGATCTGCCGACCGACTGGTTCACCGAAGACGTCCATCCCTAAAACGCTTGCCGGGCAAACCGCATAACTATTCAGTGCTGCGCAGCCCGCTCGGGTATGCCGGCTGCAATCGCCGGAGCAGTCGGCCAGCGCTCGTGTGTCAGCGGCACGTTCATGTGCACGGTGAGTCCCTCGCGGCCGAATGTCCGCGTGACCTCGCCGTTGAGTTGCCGCTCAATCAACAACGTCAGCAGGCGGGAACCGAAGCCGAAGCGCCGCGGCCGCCGCGCCGGCGGCCCGTTCCTCTCGGTCCAATCGAGCGCGAGTGTGAGGCCGCGCTCGCTGCGACTCACCGTCCAATCCAATTCCAGCCGCCCTGCCGGGCGCGACAGGCTGCCATGCTTGACCGCATTGGCGATCAGCTCATGCAGGGCCGCGCTCAGATTGAACACCGGATCGGGCTCAAGTTCGACATTCTGCCCGCTGAACGAGATGCGATCGAGGTAAGGCCCAAGCAGCGCAGAAAGCAGATCCATGATCGGCACGGGACTGCCGCCGCCCTCGGTCACGAGCCGCTGCGCGTCAGCAAGCGCCAGTACGCGCGCCCGGTATTTCTCCGACAGCTCGGCGACGCTTCGCGACGTGCGCGCCGTCTGAGAAAACAGCGCTAAGAGCTGCGAAAACAGATTCCCCGAGCGATGACGCATATCGCGGATCATCAGCTCGTGGCGCGTTTCAAGCTGGCGGCGAGCAATGGCGCCGGCCAACAGATTGGCGACGGCGGCGAGGAACGCGGCCTCCTGGGCGGCGAACCGCCGCGGGGTTTTCGTGCAGACGCCGAGAATGCCGTACGCCCGGTCATCGCGACCGGCGATCGTCACGTTGACGCCGGAGACGCAGGCGTGATCGTGCAGATATGGATCGATACTGAACCTGGTTTCTTGCCCGAAATCGGCGATGATGACCGGCAGCGACGACCCCAGCGTATAGTGCGCATAGGTGCCCGGTCCGGTCGAAGCGATCACCATCCCGACGCAATCGGAGCCCCAGCCGAAGGCGGCACGCAACAGCAAGTCGGCGTTGCCGGGCAGCAGTTCGAGGACTTTGACGAAATCGACCGACAGCGTGAGCGCCACTGTGCTCACCGCGTCGCCAAGGAGGCGCTCCAGATCGCGCTCCACCAGCGCTCGTTCGCCGAGTTGCGCCAGTGCCTCCTGCTGCCGGATGCGGCTGCGCAATTCTGACTCGAGGCTGATCCGGTCCGTCGCTACTCCTTCGCCGTGGTGGCCGTTCGGATCGGCCGTTTCGGACACCGGTCGATCGGGCGCGTTCATCGTACTCACCGACCTTTACGCCGTTTCCGAGACTTCAAGCCGCTCCCCATCGTGGCGACCGGCGTGCATCAATGAAAACGACCGAGGCGCAAACGAGTTGCGCTTCGGCCGACAAAATGAGACCGCCATGTGAGAGAATTCCCGGCCGAGGCGCCGGGCAACGCTTATCAGTAGACGCCGCTGACCGTATTCGCGCTGCTCGATGCCGTCCGCGACATCAGGTGCAGAGGCGTGACCGCTTGCCGCGCCGGCGCCGCCGGTACGCTGAGATCGATTTGGTCGGCGGCGACCTGGCGCGAATGCGTGTCGGGCAGAACGATGACTTTGGTTCCGACATTCACGCGGCTGTAGAGATCCTCCACGTCCTCGTTGCGCAGGCGAATGCAGCCGCTCGACATGTGCTTGCCGATCGAGCTCGGATCGTTGGTGCCGTGGATACGGTAGTCGGTATGGCCGAGATACATCGCACGCGCGCCGAGCGGGTTGCCGGGGCCGCCGCCGATCCAGCGCGGCAAATACGGCTGCCGGGCCACCATGGCGGGCGGCGGCGTCCAATCCGGCCACTCGGCCTTGCGGGTGATTCTTTCGACGCCGGACCACTCGAAGCCTTCGCGGCCGACGCCGATGCCGTAGCGCATGGCCTTGCCGCCGCCGAGCGTCAGATAAAGAAACGTATGCGCGGGATCGATGATGATGGTGCCGGCCGGCTCGTTGCCCGTGATAGGACACTACTTGGCGCTGCAACTCGGGCCGTGCGACCGCAGGCGCAGCCTGATCCTCCATGTCAGTATACTGATAAACCGGAGCCGACGGATCATTTTGGCCGTATCTGAAACTCTGGGCGTTGCGCCGGCGCGGCTGCGACCGTCATGACACCAACAAACAACATTGCGCCGTAGAGACGCTGCGAGATTTTCGCTGACATCGGAGACACCCCGTGTTTGAACTTGTCCACCCAATCGCGCAAGTCGATTAAAAGTTCCGCGCCGCTTGATTGGTCGATTTGAATAAAATCCGCGGCTTTTCGGGAGCAGCAGCGTGCGCGATCCCCTCGCCCTGCCCATCCTTCATTGGTCGCGGCGAGTCGGCAAAAGGTTCAAAGCGGGTAGAGCGAATGGCCCGGGCCGGCGAACCAGTCCGAGTCAAGCCGCCGTGGCCCGGAGCCGGTCGTCCGGCTTAGGCCATGCAGCGGCCGTACACCGTCGCCAATTCGGGCGAAACCACTGGACTAAAAGCGGAATCGCAGCCAAACGGCACCTTGCGCTGGGTCTGCAAACCGCTCGGCGTCGGCCCTTCCTGCCGCACCGCACGCGGAATGCAACAGCGGCAGCCGGTCGCCCTTGCGGAAATGGTTCACCGTCATCGCGGGCCCGGGATCGCTCAATCCCGGATCCGGCGGGAGCCGCATACAGATAAGCGGCGCCGCAACCGCGAAAGCGACCGAGCACAGCACGGCCGCTCCTGCGACACGAAAAGACACGAGCCTGGCCATCGGAATTCTCCGAAATGTTACAGCGGCTACCCAATCGTCCCCGCTGCGTACACGCCAAAAGGCCCCCCGGCTGTGAACAACACCGGCGGCCCAACGTATTAGTGTCGGCAGCGTTCCGATTGGTCCGATGGCTCACCAATTCGTGATAGGCGGCCGCCGACCCGGCTTCACTGCAGCGTGAACGGCAATTTCAGCGTCAGTGGCCGAACGGTAAGGAACGAAAACCGCCGCCGCGCTTTGATGTGACGACCCGGCCATCCTTTCCCCCTCCCCCCGTGCTTGGCCGGCGATGTTGGGCGCAGCCGATATGCCGATCGGCTGCGCCCTTTTCATTCAGGGTTTCGCTTCAATGGACGGCAGACCGGCTTGCCAACGCTACGGCGCCGGGTGAAGCTTGGCGCCTGCCATGGTCATGTCGGGAGGACTCGGCCATGTTGTTTCAGAAGTTACTCCGGCGCCGCCATTTGCTTCGGCTTGCCGCAGCCGGAACGGCCTGCGCGCTGTTCGCGCGCACCAGTTTGGCGGAAGCTTATCCATCGCGGCCGATCCGATGGATCGTTCCGTTCCCGGCGGGCGGCACCACGGATCTCGTGGCACGCTTGTTGGCTCAGTGGCTGACTCAGCGGCTCGGCCAGCAAGTCATTGTCGAGAACAGGCCGGGAGGCGGCACCAATGTCGGCGTGCAGGCGGCAGTCGCGGCGCCGGCCGACGGCTACACGCTGCTGCTCACACTCGCCACCAACACCATCAATCCGTCGCTCTACAAAAAACTGCCATTCGATTTTCAGCACGATATCGCGCCGGTTGCCGGTCTCGCCGACCTGCCGCTGATCCTCGAAGTGAACCCCTCACTGCCGATCAAAACCGTGGCCGAACTGATCGCCTACGCCAAAGCCAATCCGGGCAAGCTGAATGTCGCCTCGTTCGGCTCGCGCACCATCAGCGATCTCGCCATTGAGCTGTTTCAGCTTTCAGCAGGCATCGACGTCGTGCGCGTGCCGTATCCGGGCGACGCACCGATGCTGATCGATCTTGTCAGCGGCCGGGTACAGGCCGCGGTTGACGCCTTGCCGGTCTCGCTGGCGCATGTCAGAGTGGGCGACGTGCGTGCGCTGGCCCTGATGTCGGCGAAACGATCGCCGACCTTGCCCGACGTGCCGACCGTCGGGGAAACGCTGCCCGGGTTCGAGATCAAGGCGTGGACAGGTGTCGGGGTGCCACACGGCACGCCATCCGCGATCATCGAGCGGCTTAACCGTGAGATCAATGCGGGTCTCGCCGACCCCGCTATCAAAGCGAAGCTCGCCGAGGTTGGCGGTACGCCGCTGCACTACACGCCCAGCGAATTAGGCGCGCTGGTCGCTAGCGAAACCAAGCGTTGGGCCGACCTGATCAAACGTGCAGGCATCAAACCGCAATGATTCGAGGACGGACGTCTGATCGACAGAACACGCCCGCGCCGCTGTCGAAGCAATTGAATTACATGCTCGCCTGTCGCTCGACCGGCGGCCGCTCGCGGTTGCGCGCCTTGCGGCCGAAAAACAGCGCCTGGCTGACCGCCGCCGATACGGCGGCGAGTTGAAACGGCTTGGCAATGAGAAACGCCGGCTCCGGCCGCCGGCCGGTGAGGAAACGCTCCGGAAATGCGGTGATGAAGATCACCGGCGCCTCGAACGAGCCGAGCAGCTCGTTGACCGCGTCTAGCCCAGAGCTGCCGTCGGCGAGCTGGATATCAGCGAGGATCAGCCCTGGTCGCTTCTTCTTCGCGAGCGCCAGCGCCTCGGCGTGGGTGCGCGCCACGCCGATGACCTTGTGACCGAGGCTTTCGACCAGCGCCTCGATGTCCATGGCAATAAATGTCTCGTCCTCGATGATGAGGACGTCGGTGGCGATCTCGGCGGCGAGTTCGCGCCCGGATTCCTCGACCAGGCCGCGCAGCGTGGCCAGATCGCATTCGAGAATTTCGGCGGCGTCCTCTTCGGAAAAGCCCTCCAAGGCCACGAGCAGGAAGGCCTGCCGGGGACGCGGGGTGATCTGCGTCAGGTGCTGCTCCGGCGGCAGGACGGCGGCGGTGGGTTCGGCCTCGCCATTGACCGGCACCGAGTTCCAGATCTTGGTAAACAGGCGGTAAAGCGCGACCCGTAACTTGCTGCCTTCATTAAGGATTTGCGGACGGGCAATGAGCGATTCCAGAGTTGCGGCGACGTAGGCGTCGCCTGATGCCTGGCTGCCCGAGACAGCACGGGCATAGCGGCGCAGGAATGGCAGCTGTTGCAGGACGGCTTGTGAGGTTGACAAGACAACCCTCCCCTTCTGAGGCCCAAACTTACCCCGGCAAACGCCTCCCGGCCAGAAAAGTTCCCGAAAGTTCGCAGAAGGACTATTTCTCGATGGAACTACTCACCCGGGGCGCGCGTTAGACAGGTTAGTGGGTGCCGGAAAGCGGATGGCGCCGTGGGACGATCCACTCAAGCCGGACTGGGCCATCCAAATGGGCGAACTGGGGAAAAGTGATGCAATGAAGAGCCACAGGACAAATCTCGACACCGTCGAACCGGATTTGGACAAGCTCGGACCAGAAGAGTCATCGATGGCTAAACGTCCGCAAAAACCCGAAGTCCGCTTGGGACGGGAAGCTCAGGCCCGGATTGGGGAGCTGTTGCGATCGATGTACAACTCATACGTGAGTCAAGGAGTGCCGAACCATCTCGATGAGCTGGTTCGCCGGCTCGGCGAACAAGACTGAAACCCACCAAGGACATCGTCCGCATGAAGCTCGATCCTGCCATACGCGATCAGGTGCTCGCCACTGTGCCGAGCCTGCGCGCGTTTGCCATTTCACTGTGCGGCAATATCGATCGCGCCGACGACTTGGTGCAGGAGACGTTGTTGCGCGCGCTTGCACACATCGACTCGTTTCAGCCCGGCACCAACATGCCGGCGTGGCTGTTCACGATCCTCCGCAATCTGTTCCGCTCGGAATACCGCAAGCGGCGGCGGGAGGTGGAAGATGCCGACGGGCGCTACGCGGACACGCTCAAATCACAACCGGAGCAGACCGGCCGCGTCGAGTTCGAGGAATTTCGCAGCGCGCTTGCCAAGCTGCCATCCGACCAGCGCGAGGCGTTGATCCTGGTCGGGGCGTCCGGGTTCTCCTACGACGACGCTGCGGCGATCTGCGGCTGTGCCGTCGGCACCATCAAGAGCCGGGTCAACCGGGCGCGCACGAGGCTTGCCGATCTGCTGTCGATCGACAGCGTTGACGACTTCGGCCCGGACCGCGCCACCCGCGCCGTACTCGCCGGCGGCGGACGGGTCTAAGTAAACAACCGCGCATGCGTGTGGCCCAGGCGTGCCGCCTGCTTCCGCGCGCGACCGTTACGGCATACCGCCACGATGGGCGAGACCGCCGTCTATCGTGACAATGGTGCCGCTAACATACGAACACAGGTCGGAGGCGAGAAAAACGACCATCGCGGCGACCTCATCGCAGCTCGCGGGACGGCCATGCGGCATCCGCGCGAAGCTTTCCTTCCAGCGCGTCTCGTCGCCGTAAAGCCGTGCCGCGCGCTTCTTCCCCAGGACTTCGACGCGGTCGGTCAGCACCGGGCCGGGATTGACGCCGACGACGCGCACGCCGTGATCGAGGCTGGTGCCGCCGATGGCGCGGGTGAACGCCATCAATCCGGCATTTCCCATGGCGCCGGCGATATAGGTGGCATCGAGCCGCTCGCCGCCGAGTCCGATGATGTTGATGATGACGCCCTGCCGACGCGCTTCCATGGTTTTCAGATAGTGCCGCGTCATGCCCACATAGCCGAAAATTTTCAGGTCCCAGCCGGCACGCCAAGCCGCCTCGTCGACATCGTGGATGTTACCGCCCGGAACGGCGCCGGCATTGTTCACCACGATGTCGACGTCGGAAAACGCCCTGTAGACGCGCTCGCGCGCTCCGGCATCGGCCAAGTCGGCGGCGAGCGTCTGCGTCTTCACGCCCGTCGTCGCAGCGATCGCGGCGGCCTCCTTTTTCAGCGCCTCGCCGGAGCGCGCCACCAGTTTGACGTTGACGCCCTCGCGCGCGAACCACTGCGCCACCGATAGTCCGATGCCCTTCGACGCGCCGGTAATCAGCGCGGTACGGCCGGTAAGCTTTAAGTCCATTGTTTCCCCCTCGATTTTGAAGTCCTGCATGCCGATTTTACCGGGCCTTTGTCCAGCCCGACGCGATAGTTTAGAAAGCGCCGTTCATGCGGGTGAAGAGGATCCATCGCGATGACCGTCAGCGCAAACACCGCCAAGCTTTCGGACGGCACCACCGTCCTTGTCGAGATCGCGGACCGCATCGCCTGGGTAACGATGAATTGTCCGGAAAAGCGCAATGCCATCAACCCCACGATGTCGTTCGAAATGCTCGACGCGTTCGAGGCGCTGGAGACAGACGAACGCTGCGGCGTCGTAGTGCTGACGGGCGCTGGCGATGCCTATTCGTCCGGCATGGATTTGCGCGAGTATTTCCGCGCCACCGACAAGCTCAGCTACGACGAGCGGATGAAGATCATGCGCCGTAGCGCCACCGCGCAATGGAAGCGGCTTCAGTTCTACGGCAAGCCGACCATCGCGATGGTCAACGGCTGGTGTTTCGGCGGCGCCTTCAACTCGCTCATCGCTTGCGATCTCGCCATTGCCGCGGAAGACGCCGCGTTCGGACTTTCGGAGATCAACTGGGGCATCATTCCGGCCGGCACTGTCACCAAAGCGGTCGCCTCCGTCATGGGCCAGCGCGACTGCATGTACTACATCATGACGGGCGAGACCTTCGACGGGCGCAAGGCCGCAGCCAAGGGGCTCGTCAACGAGGCCGTGCCGGGCGCAATACTTCGCACGCGCGTGGAAAAACTCGCCAAAACGCTGCTCGAAAAAAATCCGATGGCGCTGCGCATCGCCAAGCACGCGGCGCGGCGTGTGCACGACATGTCGTGGGAAGACGCCGAGGATTATCTGTTCGCCAAGCTCGATCAGCTTCGCTTTCTCGACCCGGAAAAGGGCCGCGAGAAGGGCATGAGCCAGTTTCTCGACGACAAATCATATCGGCCCGGGCTGTCCGCCTACCGGCGCGACGCGTGAATGACGGCAAAAGCGTTAATTCGTTTCCCCCGAACGCTTTGCATTGCGCACTTTCGCATGGTATTTTCGAATTCTCGTTGTGTTAAGCCGGTTGAAATACCTTTATTGCACCGTCGTCCTGCCCAGGACACGATCAGGATTGAATGATCCGCGCGATGCGGAACGAAACTGAGATGCAAGTAAACTGAGATGCAAGTAAACTTAGGATCCAAGTAAGCTGAGGATCCAAGTAAGCTGAGGATGCAAGCCATGGCAAACGCAGTGGTCCCGACCGCCAGCAGTCCTGCTGCCGACACAAGCTCAGTTCCGACGCCAGTCGGGCCGGCGAACGGCGCGGGCGTGACGGTCCCTGCACCGGAAGCATCCGTTGGGGCAAGCGCTGCGGCAACGATTGAGGCGCCGGCGGCATCGGCAATATCGGCGGCGATGCCGCTCGGGAGCCCGGCTCCACAATCGTCGGGCGGAGAAGGTGCGGGCACGGTTAACGTTAGCGTTCCGGCCGCTGGCGATCCGCCTGCCGGCTTCGGTACCAGCGCCTTCGGTCTGACAGCCCAGCCGATCGCGGAGTGGCAGACCGCCGATTTCCTGGGTACCGGGCAATCCGACATCTGGTGGTCGGCTTCGAATGCCGCATGGAACGTGCTCGGCGCGAGCAATTCATCCGCGGATTATAGCCTAGCCAACAATGTTCCCAGCGCCGATAGCTTCATCGGCGACAGCAGCATGGGCGACACCCTTTGGTACTATGCCAGCGCCGGAAGTGCGGACGACTGGCAGCTTGCCAGCGATCAGTCGACCACCGGCACCGACTTCGGCGACCAATCCCCAGGCGCGAGCGGAGGTTTGGTCAGCGGCAACGGCAGTGGCGGCGCCGATTGGCCTACCGCTTAGTCTTAGTCTGACAATTCATCGGCATTGGCCGGCAGTGCGGCATGCGGCGCTGACGGCTGTCGGCGACGCCGCTTCGTCGGCGGTTTGTGAAGCGGCGGAGTAGGCCGCCCAGGCTCCCCTTCCCTCACTCGTGCGATCCATTACAGTGCCGGCCAGCAAATCCGGACGGGGAAGGGTATTCGCACCATGAAGGAAGAAGTCGTCAGCTTTCAATCCGCGGGCTTGCGCCTGCACGGCACCCTGGGCGTGCCGGACGGCCTGCGCCCCGGCGAGCGGCGCGCGGCTTTTCTCGTGCTCCACGGCTTCGGCTCCAACAGTGCCAGCGCGAACTGCATTACGCCCGCCAAGGTCCTCAACGACTTCGGCTACGTCACGCTGCGCTTCGACATGCGCGGTTGCGGCAAAAGTGAAGGCGAGTTCGGCCGCATCATCTGCCTCGAGCAGGTCGAGGACACCGGCAATGCACTCAGCTTTCTGGCGCAGCACGGCAACGTCGACCCTGACCGCATCGGCGTGATCGGCTCGAGCTTCGGCGGCGCAGTCGGCGTCTATACGGGCGGCACCAATCCCCGCGTCGCCGCCGTCGTATCCAACGGCGGCTGGGGCCACGGCGAGCGTAAATTCCGCGGCCAGCATCGGACGCCGGAAGCATGGGCGAAGTTCACCAAGATGCTGGAGGAAGGCAAGGCTCACCGCGAGCGCACCGGCCAATCGCTGATGGTGCCGCGCTACGACATTGTGCCGATCCCCGATCATGTGCGGCAGAATCTGGAAAAGCAGGGTGTCGGCATGCTGGCGCCCGGGTCGGTCGAAATGTTTCCGGCAGAGACCGCACAGAGCATGTTTGATTTCCGCGCCGAGGAGGTCGTTGGCAACATCGCGCCGCGGCCGCTCATGCTCATCCACGCCGCCAAGGACTCGGTGACGCCGACCGAGCAGTCGATCGAAATGTTCAAGCGCGCCGGCCAGCCCGCCGAGCTGCATCTGTTTGCCGGCCTCGATCATTTCCTGTTCGCGGAAAAATCAACCCGTGTCTGGAACATGATGCGGCAATGGCTGGATAATTATTTCCCGGCGGCGAAAGCCTGATATCTCGTTTCCCGGGCCCAGCGCAGCATGGCGCGCGGCGGAACGGTGCGCGGCAGACCCGGGCCCATGACGAAAGCCGAGGTCGGAACGATCCCGGATCAGCGGTGCACCGCTTCGCGCTGCACCGCATCCGGGAAACGTTGGATTGGAGACACAGCGTGACCGATAAAATTCTCGTCCCCCACGAGGAACTGCACCGCTACATCCGCGATGTGCTGGTGGCGCTGGGCGCGAAGGCGAACGAAGCCGGCACGGTCGCCGACGGTCTGGTGTGGGCCAACCTGCGCGGCGTCGACGGTCATGGCGTGTCGCGGCTGCCGCGCTACATCGGCATCATCAAGCGCGGCGAAATCGACACCGGAGCCGCGCCGCGGCTCGTTCACGACCGGCCCGCGACCTTCATGATCGACTCAGGCCACGGCTTCGGCCCGGTAGCGTGCATGCAGGCCGCAGCGCTCGCCGTCGAGCGCGCCAAGCTGATCGGCATCTGTTACGGCATCGTGCGCGAAACCACGCATACCGGTGCCATCGGCCGCTATGCCCAATGGATCGCGCAGCAGAACTGCGCCGGGCTCGTCATGGGCTGCGGCCCGGCGCTGATGGCGTTTTACGGCACCCGCGTCGCCAGCATGGCAACAAGCCCGATCGCGATCGCGGTGCCAAGCGGCAACGGCGTGATCGTACTCGACATGGCGACCTCGACCATCTCCAACGGCAAGATTTTGCAGGCGCGCGCCACCGGCGAGTCGCTGCCGCCCGGCACCGTTCTCACCGCCGACGGCGAGCCGACCACCGATCCGAAACAGGCCGAGATTTTGCTGCCGCTTGGCGGCCCGAAAGGCTCTGGCCTCGGCCTGATGTTCGAGATGCTGGTCGAGCATCATGGCGGCGGCGCCGATCCAGTCGCGCGCACTTGGCCCGGAGAACCGCTCGCGCCACGTCGCCAACCTGGCGATGCTCGCCATCGATATCGCAAGCTTCCGCCCGCTCGCCGATTTCGAGCACGATGCCGACGCGCTGGTCGCCATCCTCAAAGGTCTGCCGCGGCAAGCGGGCTTCGACGAGGTCACCATGCCGGGCGAGCGCGCCGGCCGCACCGAGACGGTACGCCGTAAGAACGGTATTCCGATTCCGGCGAAACTCTGGACCGAGCTTGAGGGGATCGCCAAGACCTACACCGTCAAAATGCCGGCTACGCGATAAGCACGGTCTGCCGCTGTGAGGCCGCTCCACTGTGCGGCTCGAATTACGCGTCGGCGAGCCGCAGCCCAATCAACCGGTCGAGCGCGGCCTGATCGGCGAGCAGCGCCGCCGACGGACCGGAATGAACAATGCGGCCGCGTTCGATGACCAGCGCGGTTTCGGTGAGCGAGAGCGCGATATCGGCATGCTGCTCGACGAGAATGAAGGCGTTGCCGCCCGCATTGGTCATACGGCGGATGGCGGCAGCAAGCTCTTCGACGACGATCGGAGCGAGACCTTCGAGCGGTTCGTCGAGCAACAGCAGCGCCGGATTGGTCATCAGCGCGCGCGCGATCGCCAGCATCTGCTGTTCGCCGCCGGACAGCTGATTGCCGAAATTGCGCCGCCGCTCGGCAAGCCGCGGGAACAGGTCATAGACCGACGCAAGGTCCCAGCGGCCGGAACGTGCTGCGACGGTGAGGTTCTCTTCGACCGTCAGCGCGGAAAAGATTTCGCGCTCTTGCGCCACCCAGCCGATACCGCCGCGGGCGCGGCGATGCGGCGGCTCTGCCGTGATGTCATCGCCGCGCCAGAGAATGCGTCCGCGCAGGATCTGAGTCATGCCCATGATGGTCAGGATCAGCGTCGATTTGCCGACGCCGTTGCGGCCGAGTACCGCGAGGCTGCCGCGCTCCGGCAGCTCGAACGTCACGGCGTCGAGCACGATGCCGGCGCCGTAGCCGGCGCGCACATCGCTGAATGAGAGCAGTGAACTAGCCATGGACCGGCATCCGATGGGCTTTGCCAAGATAGACCGCCCGCACGCGCGGGTCGGCGGCGATTTCGGCCGGCGTGCCCTCCACCAGCACGCTGCCGCCGACCAATACGACGATGCGCGAGGCGAACCGGAACACCAGTTCCATGTCGTGCTCGATAAACAGCACCGTAATGTCGCTCGACAGTCCGGCTATCGCTTCGAATAGTTCCCTGCTCTCCTCGCGCGGCACCCCGGCGGCCGGCTCGTCGAGCAGCAACACCTTGGGTTTGGTCGCCAGCGCCAACGCGATTTCGAGCAAGCGCTGCTGGCCGTAGGCCAATTCGCGCGTCGGACGATGGCAGACCGGCCCCAGCGTCAGCCGGGCGAGGATGGCATGCGCCTCCTCGACTTCGTCGCGATAGGCGGTAAGCGGCCGCCACCAGATGCGGGCGACGCGCCGGCGTTCGCACACCGCGAGCGTCACCGATTCGAGCGCGGTGAGGTGCGGAAACAGCGAGTTGATCTGATAGGTGCGGACGAGGCCGAGCCGCACGCGTTCCTCCGGCGGCAACGCGGTGATGTCCTCATCGCCGAGAAAAATGCGCCCGGAATCCGGCCGCAGCATCCCTGTCATCAAGTTGATCAGCGTGGTCTTGCCGGCGCCGTTCGGCCCGATCAGCGCATAACGCACGCCGGGCGGCAAATCGATCTTGACGTCGGCGGCGACGACGAGCGAGCCGAAGCTCTTGTTGACGCCGCTCGCCGAAAGTGCGCAGCGCGCTCACGGCGTGAACCTTCAGGCGTCGCGCCAGAAGTTCCAGCCCGCCAAGGATGCCGTTGGGCAGGAACATGACGATGGCGATCAAAAGGAGGCCGATCCAGAAATACCAGTATTGCGGATTTAGGCCCGAGAATTGGTCTCGCGCCACCATGTAAACCGCAGCACCGATCAAGCCGCCGTAAAGCCGGCCGGTGCCGCCGACGATGAGCATGACCAGCACGTCGGCCGAGCGCTGAAAGCCGAGCGCTTCAAGCGAAACCGTCTCGGTGGTCTGCGTCAGCACGGCGCCGGCTATGCCGGCGATCATGGCGGCGATCGTGTAGATGGTGCGGATATGCGAGAGGATCGGCGCGCCGATCGCCGGCATGCGCGCGCCGTTCTCACGAATGCCGCGCAGCGCCAGCCCGAACGGCGAATGAATGATGCGCCGCGCCACGAGGAAAATAACAAACAATACGGCGAGCGCGTAGGCATAAGCCGTATAGCCATAAAGATCGAAATCGAAGGTGCCGAGGAGTTTCCAGGTATGAACGCCCTGCAGACCGTTGAAGCCGCCGGTGAGCCAACTCGCGCTCGTTCGCGGCTTCCTGCAGCAGCAAGCAGAAGCCGAGCGTGATCATGATCAGCGCGAGGTGGCGAAAGCGGGCAATGACGAAGCTCGTGATATAGCCGACAATGCCGGCGGCAAGGCCTGCGGCCAATAGGCCGGTCAGCGGCTCGCCCCAGCCCCACACGGAAATGAGGCCGGCCGTGTAGGCGCCAACGCCGAAATAGGCGGCATGACCCAGCGAGACAATGCCCGAGAAGCCGAGGATGAGATCGAGCGACAGCGCAAACAGCGCAGTAATCGCCACCTGGCTCGCCAGAATAAGGTAATCTGGCGTGAGCACGAACGGCAGTAGCGTCGCCAGCCAGAACGCGATCTCGCTCCACCGCCAGCGCATCTGCGCGTGGAGAAATTCATGCGGACCGGCCGGCGCGGCGGGAGCGGCGGCGGCGAGTGTCTCGCTGGTCACAGCCTAGCGCCTCCCGAACAGGCCGGTCGGCCGCCACATGATCATCACCAGCATCACCAGGTAGATCAGGACCGAACCGAGCGCCGGAACGTAGTATTTCCCGGCCATGTCGGCCACGCCGAGCAGCATGGCGGCGGCGAACGATCCGGCGATCGAGCCGAGGCCGCCGACCGCCACGACGATGAGAACGTAGATCAGATACGTCAGCGCGAATGACGGGTCGAGTCCCAGCATGGGAATGGCAAGCGCCGCCGCCGAGCCCCGCCAAACCGCCGCCGAGCGCAAAGGTGAAGGCGAACAGCCGGTCGACGTCGATGCCAAGGCCGCGCGCCATCCGCTGATTGTTGACCGCGGCGCGGACTTGCGCGCCGAAGCGAGTCGATTCCAGCGTCACCATGAGCAAAGCCGTGATCAGCGCCGCCACCGCGATCAGAAAGAGCCGATAGACCGCGAGGTCGACGCCGGCGACGTGGAAAGAGCCCTGCAGATAAGTCGGCAACTGCATCGGCTGCTGGTCGGTGCCGTAGATGTAGGCGGCAGTCGCGATCGACACGAAGACTATGCCGATGGTCAGCAGGCACTGATTGAGTTCGTTCGAATTGTAGAAACGCCGAAAGAAGATTCGCTCCAGCACGATGCTTGCCGCCGCGCCGGCGGCAAAAGCCGCCGGCAGCGTGGCGAGGAACGGCCAGCCGAGCCGCGTTCATCAGCGTGACCGTGACGTAGCCGCCGAGCATGGCGAAGCTGCAGTGCGCCAGGTTGACGAAATTCATCATCCCGAGCGTCACCGACAGCCCGACCGACATCAGGAACAGCAGCATCCCGTAGGCAACGCCGTCGAACAACACACCCAAAGCCGGGAGCATGGTGGCTTGCCTACGGGTAACCGTATCATTCGATCCGCGCCGCTCACTTCTTCGCGCCGTGCGCCGGATCCTTGACGTTCGGGAAGCTGGCGATACTCGACGTTGCGCAGCTCGCCGCCGACCTTCTCGACCCGGCGGATGTACACGGTCTGCACGATGTCGCGGGTCTGCGGATCGATCATGATCGGACCGCGCGGGCTCTCCCAGCTCATGCCTTTCGCGGCGGCAATCAGCGAGTCGCCGTCAGCCTTGCCGCCGGTCTTCTCCAGCGCCGCATAGATCAGATGGGCGCCGTCATATCCGCCGATGGAGAAGAAGTCGGGATTGCGATGGAATTCGTCGTTATACGCCTTCACGAATTCTTTGTTCATCGGCGACTGATGATTGTAGTCGTAGTCGGACACGCTGATGATGCCGAGTGCGCCGTCGCCCATGCTCTTGAGCGCCGTTTCGGAGGCGAGCGCATCCTGGCCAAGAATCTTGGTCTTCTTGGTGTCGATGCCGCGCTCGGCCAGCGCCTTGCCGACCGCCGCCGGCTGCGCGCCGCCGGGAATCCAGATGTAGATCGCGTCCGGGTTCTTGTCCTTCGCGGCCTGAACGAAGGAGGAGAAATCCGGATTCGCGACCGGGAAGCGGACCGAACCCACGACCTGTCCGCCGTTATCCTTGAAGCCTTTTTGGAACCAAACCTCGGCGTCAATCCCCGGGCCGTAATCCGACACCATGGTGTAGACCGTCTTGATGCCGTTCTTGGCGGCCCATTGACCGAGCGTGTAATTCAACTGCGGGGTAGTCGACGAGGTGCGCGCGATGTAAGGCGACTTTTCGGTGATGATCGAAGTCGCCGCATTCATCACCACCATGAATTTCTTGGCTTGCTTGGAGACGTCGGCCGCGGCGAGCGCATTCGGCGTCAGCGAGAATGCGCCGAGGATGTCGGCGTGATCGCGGACGATCGCCTCTTGCGACAGGCGCTTGGCGGTATCCGGCGCGATGCCGCCGGTATCCTTGCGAACAAGCTCGATCTTCTTGCCGGCGACGGTGTCGCCATGCTGCTTCATCCAGAGCGTCACGCCGTGATCGATCTGCGCTCCGGTGTCGGCGAATTGCCCGGAATACTCGTTAATCATTCCGATTTTGACAGAACCTTGGGCGCTGGCCGACCCGGCGCCGAGAACCAGCAGCGCCACGCCGGCCAACCCGCACAACAACTTTTGCATCGCTCCCTCCCGATTTTTGGAATGCACGATCCGATTTCGAGCGCCTATCCTCGTTCAGGTCGCGCCGAAGTGCAACGTGCCAAAGCGGCGCAAACCGGCGCATAGGGCGCCGCTTGGGACGCTGCCCGCCAGCGGTTAACCTTGCCTGCTGCAAGGATCGCCTGTTGAATGGGCGGCAGTCCACAAAGGGAGAAAACCATGCCTGCGGGCAAGAAATACGAAGCGATCCACGTCGAAAACGAAGGCGGCATCACCTGGCTGATGATCAACCGGCCCGACAAGCGGAACGCCATGAGTCCGCAGGTCCACCTCGAAATGGACGAGGCGCTCGATGAGCTTGCCGTTGATCCGGCGACCGAGGTTTTGGTGCTGACCGGCGCGGGCAACCAGGCGTTTTCGGCAGGGCAGGACATCAAGCTTTATTTCCGCGCCAATTCCGGCAATCCGGCCGCGCGCCACAAGCTGCGGCGCGCTTCCAACAACTGGCGCTGGCAGAAGCTCTCAAGCTTTCCGAAGCCGACCATCGCCATGGTGAACGGCTACTGCTTCGGCGGCGCCTTCACCCAGGTCTCGGCCTGCGACATTGCGCTCGCCGCCGACGACGCCATGTTCGGTCTCTCCGAGGTCAATTGGGGCATCCTGCCCGGCGGTATTGTCTCCTGGAACGTGGCCCAGACGATGAATTATCGCGATGCGCTCTACTACGCCATGACCGGCGATTCATTCGACGGCAAGCAGGCGAAGCAGATGGGCTTCGTGAATTTCTCCTATCCGAAGGAGCGGCTCCGCGAGGAGACCGTCAAGCTCGCCAAGAAGCTGATGGAGAAAAGCCCAGCGGCGCTGCGCTACACCAAGGAGGCGATCCGCGCGGTGCGCTTCATGAACGAGCCGCAAGCCGCGGATTATCTCAACGCCAAGAGCGACGCCTTGCGCTACAACGACAAGGAGAACGGCCGCGAGGAAGGCATGAAGCAGTTCCTGGACGAGAAGAGCTATCGCCCCGGCTACGGTCACTTCAAGCGCAAGCGCGCGAGCGCGTGATCCTGTAGTCGTGGACCGTACAACCATGGACCGTACGCAAAAATCAACGGGCACCATCGACCCCGGCGAAGTTGCGCACTTTTCGCGGCTCGCCGGACAATGGTGGGACCCGCGCGGTCCATGGGCGACGCTGCATCGGTTCAACCCGGTGCGGCTCGGCTATATCCGCGATCGCACCGCAGCGCATTTCGGCCGCGATCCGGCGCGGCTCGACAGCCTTGCGGGCCTGCGCATCCTGGACATCGGCTGCGGCGGCGGCGTCTTGTCCGAGCCTCTGGCGCGGCTCGGCGCGGCGGTGGTCGGTGCCGATCCGGTCGACGAAAATATCGCAGCGGCAGCTCACCACGCCGCTGCGGCCGGACTCGCGATCGATTACCGCAGCACAACGGCCGAGGCGCTGGCGGAATCCGGCGAACGCTTCGACATAGTGCTCGCCATGGAGGTCGTCGAGCATGTCGCCGACGTCGATCTGTTCGTCGAGGCGGCCGCCGAACTGGTCAAGCCAGGCGGGTTGATGTTCGTCGCTACGCTCAACCGCACCATGAAAAGCTTCGCGCTCGCCATTGTCGGCGCCGAATACATTCTACGCTGGATTCCACGCGGCACCCACCAATGGGACAAATTCATCACGCCCGACGAGCTTGAACTCGCTCTCGAACAGGTCGGGCTGCGCGTGACCGGCCAGGCCGGTGTGATCTACAATTTGTTTGCCGACCGCTTCCAGCTCTCCACCGACATGGATGCCAATTACATGCTCGTCGCGGAGAAAGCCGCGTGATCCTCGCCGGTTGGCTCTGGGCCGTCTTTACCGTCATTGCCGCGTTCTTCCAGACCCTGCGCAACGCCATGCAGCGCGAGCTGACGGGCACGCTCGGCACCGTGGGCGCTACTCATGTGCGGTTCTTGTTCGGTTTTCCGTTCGCGCTGATCTTCCTGCTCGGTCTGATTGCCGGCACCGACGTGCCGCTGCCGCGGCCGGGCTTGGCGTTCTGGCCGTGGGTCATCGACGGTGCCTTTGCGCAGATCGCCGCTACGGCGACGATGCTCATGGCGATGGGCGAGCGCTCATTCGTCGTTACCATCGCCTATATCAAGACCGAGCCGATCCAGGTCGCGATCTTCGGACTGATCTTTCTCGGCGACGCCGTATCGTGGCCGCTGATGACTGCGATCATCGTCGCTACGGCCGGCGTGCTGATCATGTCGATCCCCCACCCCACCCTGCCCCGCACGCGGGGGAAGGAAGGGTGGGGGCTGGCCGGCGGTATCAAGCCGACGCTGATCGGGCTGTTTTCCGGTGGCTTGTTCGCTCTGTCGGCTATCGGCTTTCGGGGCGCCATTCTCGATCTTCACTTGCCGAATTTCGTCATGGCGGCAACCTTCACGCTGGTCGTCGGCCTGCTCATGCAGGCGATCGTGCTGTCGCTCTATCTGGTGTTGCGGCAGCCTGCGGTGATGACTGCTATTGCGCGATCGTGGAAACGCTCGCTGTTTGCCGGCTTCATGGGGGCGCTGGCGTCTCAGTTCTGGTTTCTTGCCTTTGCGCTCGCCACCGCCGCCAGCGTGCGCACGCTGGCGCTGATCGAGGTGCTGTTTGCGCAGCTGGTCGCCCGCTACGCCTTCGGCCAAAAGACGACGCCACGCGAAGCGATCGGCATGGTGCTTGTCGTGGCGGGTGTTGTGCTTTTGATATTGGAATACTGACGGTTGTGCCCCGCTCGAGCCCGGTTTCTTCACCCAGCCGGCGTCGGGGCGCCGACCAGCGCGTCGGATTTTCCACACTGCGACACCACCGCCCCTACGCACGGCCGCTGAGCCGGCATAACTTCTCCGAAAGAAAGGCCGACGGGTCAGCCGAAGGCAGGGGGGCGAAGGGGCGACAATCACCGCCAAGAGCGGACATCACGTCGATTTTTAAAGCCGTAGCGTCGCCAGCAGTGCTGGCGCGACTTTTTGGCTCGCCTGCCGTCGGAGGCCGATTTTTCCGCGACTTTGCACGCAGGTTTGAAGGGTAGTTGGAACGCGACTTGGAAGGGGGCGGCTATGCACGGTCCAATAAAATACGGCTTGCTTGAAACGCAGCAAGACGCGCTTGTTGCACAGGAGCGGCACAGCGCGCGCGTGCGCGAGCGCTACGACAGGCTTGCGCCCTACATCACGCTGATCGACCATCTTTTGCTGATGTCGCTGTGCCGAATCCGCACGCGGTCGATACGGTATCTGCCGATCTCTGCGGGCGATACGGTGATCGAACTCGGCTGCGGAACGGGGCGAAATTTTCCGCATTTGCGCAGCGCCGTTGGCCGCCACGGTCGCCTGATCGGAGTGGAATTTTCGGCCGGAATGTTTGCTCGCGCGACAGGCTTTGCGCGGCGAGAGCGGCTCGACGTCGAACTGGTCAAGCAGGACATTGCGCGTTACCGCGTCCCGCCGGCCAATCTCGTGCTGCTCTCGCTGTGCTACCATACCTTGGAATATCCGATGCAGACGCTGGCGCGCATCTGGGATTCGCTGAAACCCGGCGCATGCCTTGCGATTATCGACGGCAAACAACCGAATTTCGCCGAGAAGCTCATCCGCCCCTTCGGCGAGAAGGTGCTGCAGACGATCTTCATGGGCGACGCCGATCTCAAGCCCTGGGAGAATCTGGCGCGCCTTGGACCGATGCAGATGAAAGAATTTATCTGCGGCGCCTATTACGTGTGCTGGGCGGTCAAATCCTGAAGGCGCCTTTAGTTGAATTCATCCGGCAGGATCGGCAGCGGATGAAATTCGATGCCTTCCTCGTGCAGCGCCTTGGCGTCGTCCGGCGAAGCTTCGCCATAGATCGAGCGGTGCTCGATCTCGCCGTAATGCATCTTGCGGGCCTCCTCCGGAAACCGGGCGCCGACGTAATTGGCATGTTTGGTGACGTGGTCGCGCAATTCTTTCAGCTTCTGGCGCAGTTCGCGTTCCTGCGGCGACATCATGGCGACCGGGGCCTTGCCTGGCGCGACGGATGGCATCGCGCCGCCCGCCGCATGCGGCGGCGCCGGCAGCGTGGGCGACGGTGGTTGCGGCGGCTCAATTTCCGCTGTGTCGGCGCGCGCCAGCCGCGGCGCCATGATTGCCTTCTCGACTTTGGCGGAGCCGCAAACCGGACAGGTCACGAGGCCGCGCTTCTTCTGTTTGTCGAACGCTGTTGAATTCTGAAACCAGCTTTCGAAGTCGTGGCCTTTGGCGCAGTTAAGCGTGTAGCGGATCATTACGGTACTCTTACAGCATGCAGATGCGTCGGTTCGGCCATCGGCTCGACCAGTTCAAAGCGCCGGCCGTGATTCAGTGACGGAATTTTGGCGCGCGCCGCCGCGACTTGGGCCGGATCGATCTCGGCCATGACCACGCCGGGCTCGGTACCGCCTTCGGCGAGGATGCGGCCCCACGGGTCGACGATCAGCGAATGGCCGAACGTCTCGCGCCCGCTTTCATGCTTGCCGCCTTGCGCCGCCGCAAACACGAAACAGCCGTTCTCGATGGCGCGCGCCCGTAACAACACATGCCAGTGCGCCTCGCCGGTCTGTTTTGTGAACGCCGACGGGATGGCAAAAAACGACGCGCCGGCTTCGGCCAGCGCGCGATAGAGCGCCGGGAAACGCAGATCGTAGCACACCGTCAGGCCGAGGCGGCCCCACGGCAGGTCGGCAACCACCGCCAGTTCGCCGGCGCGGTAGGTGTTGGATTCACGATAGCTTTCGCCGTCGGCCAGATCGACATCGAACATGTGGATCTTGTCGTAGCGTGCGGCGATGTCGCCCCTGCGGTCGATCAGAAACGAGCGGTTCACCGCCTTTTCGGGCGAAGCCTTGATGGCGAGCGAACCGATATGAATGAAGATTGAAAGTTTGCGAGCGACTTCGCGCAGCGTCGCCAGTGTCGGATCGTTGTCGTCGGACACAATATTGGCCAGCAGGCGGTCGCGCCTGCTCTCGATCACGTTGGTCATTTCCGGCGTCTGCACGTAGTCGGCGCCAGCGCCCTTGGCCTGATCGATCGCCGCCAGAACGGCATCGAGATTGGCCTGCGGATCGCAGCCCGAACGCATGGCAATCAGGCCGACTTTGAAGGTTGAGGTCTTGGTGCCGCTCATGCGGGAGCTTCCTTCGCCTGGTCCTTGACCTTCGCGAGCAAGGGATCGAGCTCGCCCGCCTCATCGAGCGCATAAAGGTCGTCGCAGCCGCCGACATGTGTCCCGGCGATGAAAATCTGCGGGAATGTGCTGCGCCCGTTGGCGCGCGCGATCATTTCCTTCCTCAGCTCCCTATTCCCGCTGGCATCGATCTCGTGGAAGGGGACGCCCTTACGGATCAAAAGCTCCTTGGCATCGGCACAGTAGGGGCAGTAACGGATCGTATAGATGTCGATGTCGGCCATCATGATCGGAAATTTCTATCGATCTGTTTATATGGAAGTTCGGGCCGGATCGGCAACCCGGGCGAAAACCAGCACATCCACGTTGGCGGCCCCCGCGCGGAGCAACGCCCGCGCGCAACCCTCGACCGTCGCCCCCGAAGTCAGCACATCGTCGACCAGGATCAGCCTGCGGCGGAAGACCGAGGGCCTGCCTTCCTCGGGTACCTTGAAGGCGCCCTGGACGTTGGTGGCGCGCTCGGCGCGGGTCAGGCCGACCTGCTGGATCGTCGCCTTGACGCGCTTAAGGGCGCGGTCCGCGATCGGTACCCGGCTTTCGGCCGAAACGGCAGCCGCCAGCATGGCTGACTGGTTGAAGCGCCGCCCCCATTGCCGCCGCCAATGCAGCGGCACGGGGACGAGTGCATCGGCTTCGGCAAGCAATTCGCGGCCGGCACGGCCGATCCAGCGTCCCATTATCGGCGCCAGATCGAGCCGATCGCCATATTTAAGGGCGTGCACGAGCGCGCGCGATATGTCGTCGAAGCGCACCACGGCGCGCGCCCGGTTGTAGGCCGGCGGGCTCGCGATCGCTTCCATCGACAGCACGCCGGGGCCGGGATCGAACGCAAACGGGATGCCGAGCCGTTCGCAATAGGGCCGCGTGATGAAAGACAGCCTCGACCAACAGGACGGACACAGGCCCTTGCCGTCGACCGGAACGCGGCAAACCGCGCATAACGGCGGCAATGCGACGTCGAGCGTCGCGCGCAGCAGGCTGCGCGCCACCCCGGCGGCCCGCCTGACGGGCGTGGGAACGGCAAAATTAAGCGTCACCGACATAGGCCGAGCGTATCGCTCCGCGTGTGCGTTGTCATTCAGGATGATGAGGCTTTTTCCGCGCGCGCCTTACTTCTCACGCCGCGGCGGACGTGAGAAAATTGCCTGATGAGCGATCGCCCGCTGATTTTTGACCGCGCGCTTGTCCGAGCGCGGCGCAAGCGCGCGGCGCTGCTCGGGCCGGTTACGTTTTTGCTCGATCGCGTCGCCGAAGACCTTGCCGAACGGCTTGGCGCGGTGTTGCGCCGTTTCGACGTTGCGGCCGACCTCGGCACGCCCGGCGAAGCGGTGCGCGTTAGGCTGTCTCGGCTCGGCTCCGTCGGCAGGGTCGTGACAATGGATGCGGTGCCCGAAGCGCGCGCGCCGTGCAAGGGGACGACCGCAAACTTCATCGTCGCCGACGAGGAGGCGCTGCCGTTCCGCGATGCCTCGCTCGATCTCGCCGTCTCGGCGCTAGCGCTGCAATTCGTCAACGACCTGCCGGGCGCGCTCGTGCAAATCCGCCGCGCGCTCAAACCGGACGGATTGTTTCTTGCTGCTTTGGCCGGCGGCGAGACGTTGACCGAATTGCGCCAGGCCTTTGCCGCCGCCGAGAACGACATCGAGGGCGGCGCCTCCCCGCGCGTCGCGCCGTTCGCCGACGTGCGCGCGCTCGGCGACCTGTTGCAGCGCGCTGGCTTCGCGCTGCCGGTCGCCGACAGCGACCGCTACACCTTGCGTTACGAAACGCCGTTCGCGCTGATGGCGGAGCTGCGGCGTATGGGCGCGACCAATACGCTGGTCGCGCGCCGCCGCACGCCCTTGCGGCGCACGACATTGCTGCGCATGGCGGAAATTTATCGGGAGCGTTTCGCCGACTCCGACGGCCGGGTACGCGCGACATTCGACATCGTCTGGCTATCGGGCTGGGCGCCGCACCCGGGCCAGCGACGACCGCTCAAGCCGGGCTCGGCGCAGGCGCGGCTCGCCGATGTATTGGGCGTGCGGGAGATTTCGGCGGGCGAGAAAACCGGGCGCTGATACGCTTACTGCATCGCGGTGGCGACGCTGGAATAGAGCCCTTTAACGCTCGAGCCGAGGCTCACGATCGTGGTCGCGATGGCGACCGCGATGCCGGACGCGATCAAGGCGTATTCGATAGCCGTGGCGCCGCTCTCGTCGTGCAAAAAACTGCGGACGGCGGCGCCCATCAACCGCCGAGCAAAACTGAACATGGCCTGTCGCCCCTCTGGCTTTGTTCACAACAGCGTCGTCAGGTGCGAGATCAACGGTTCGTCAGCAGGCGGCATCGGATAATTGCGCAACTCCCCCGGCCGCACCCATTTGAGCCTTTGCTTCTCCCGGCCCTGCACAAAACCTTCCCATCGCCGGCAGACATAAAGCGGCATCAACAGATGGAAGTCGGGATAAACATGGCTCGCGAAGGTGAGCGGCGCGAGGCAATCCTCCTTGACGACGATTCCCAATTCCTCGTTGAGCTCGCGAATCAGACTTTCTTCCGGCCGCTCGCCCGCTTCCACCTTGCCGCCGGGAAACTCCCAAAGTCCCGCCATCACCTTCCCCTCGGGCCGTTGTGCGATCAGCACGCGGCCGTCGGAATCGATGAGGGCGCAGGCGGCAACAAGGACGGTTTTGACGCTCACGGCCAGCGCTCAGCCTAAACAAAGGGTGGTAAAGGCATTTTCAATCCGAATAGAGAGTTTCCGTCATTCGGTGCCGCGGTTAACAGGGAGTTACCAGTCATAGTTGGACGGCCCGCGTCAATTCCAGGACCGCATCGGCGAACGCGCGCGGCGCCTCCTGCGGCGGGTTGTGACCGACCCTGGGCAGGAGGCGGCGCTGGTACGGCCCGGCGAAGAAGGCCGCATGCCGGTCGGCCGCCTCCGCCGGCGCGACACCGTCGGCCTCGCCCTGCAACGCGATCGTCGGCACGGCGATCCGCGGCCGCGCGGCGAGTTTCAGCTCGACCGGCTCCAGCGCCGGGTCGCCCGGCGCATAGCCGAAGCGATGCCGGTAGGACTGGATCGTCACCGCCACGAAATCGGAATTGTCGAACGAGGCCACGCTGCGCTCGAACGTGGCATCGTCGAACGCCCAATGCGGCGACCAGATCTGCCAGATGTAGCGGGCGAGCGCGCGCCGGTTCTGCGTCAGCCCGGCTTGGCCGCGCTCGGTGTGGAAATAATACTGATACCAGAAGCGATGCTCCTGCGCCGGCGCAACCGGCTTCACCGCGCCGGCGATGTCCTGGATGTTGTAGCCGTTGACGGTGACGAGGCCGTGCACGCGCGCGGGCCACAGCGCGGCAACGATGCAGGCCGCGCGGCCACCCCAATCGTAGCCGGCAAGCACGGCGCGCGCGATGCCGAGCGCGTCCATCAATTCGCGCAGATCGTTGCCGAGCGCCGCCTGCTGCCCGGAGCGCGGCGTTTCGGCCGACAAAAATCGCGTCGGTCCAAAGCCGCGCAGATACGGCACGATGACGCGACAGCCTGCTGCGGCGAGAGGCGGCGCAACCTCATCGTAGCAGCGCGGGTCGTAAGGCCAGCCGTGGAGCAGAAAGACTGGAAAGCCGCCGGGCTCGCCGCTCTCTTCGTAGGCCACCTTGAGACTTGAGGTGCGCGCGTATTGGAATGCGGCGGTCATGCTTGCGGCGGTTTTCCCAGACTACTGCGCCTTGATGCCGGCGTCGCGAATGACCTTGCCCCATTTGGTCGTTTCGTCGGCGATCAGCTTGCCGAAGTCGGCCGGTGAGCCGGTGAGCAACATGCCGCCCATGTCGGCGATGCGCACCTTGATGGTGGCGTCGGCAAGACCCGCATTGATCGTCTGATTGAGTTTGTCCACGATCGCGGCGGGCGTGCCTTTCGGCGCCGCAATGCCGAACCACGAGCTTGCTTCGTAGCCCGGCACGAACTGGCTGACGCTCGGAATGCCCGGCAGCGCATCCGACGTCTTCACCGTGGTCACGCCGAGCGGCCGCAGCTTGCCGGCGCGGATGTGTCCGATCGACGCCGTCATGGTGGCGAAACCGACCTGGACCTGACCGCCGATCAGATCGGCCATGGCCGGCCCGTCGCCGCGATACGGCACGTGCTGCAGGTGCAGGCCCGTCATCCGGTTGAACAGTTCGCCCGCCAGATGGCTAGCCGTGCCGATGCCGGCCGAAGCGAAGCTCAGCGGATGGGTCTTGGCGTAGGCGATGAATTCCGGAACGGTCTTCACCGGCACCGACGGATTGACTTCAAGCACGTTGGGCACGCGCACGACGCCCGCCACCGGCGCGGTGTCGCGGATGAAGTCGAAGCTGAGCTTCGGATAAAGCGCCGCATTGGCGGCGACCGCCGGCGGCACCATGAGCAGCGTGTAGCCGTCGGGCGCCGCCTTGACCACGGTTTCGGCGCCGATATTGCCCCCGGCGCCGGGGCGGTTTTCGACGATGAATTGCTTGCCGAGTTTTTGTGACAGCCAGGCGCCCATCAGGCGGGACAGAATGTCGGTGGTGCTGCCCGGAGCGAAACCGACGATGATGCGCACCGGATGCGCCGGATAAGCATCGGCCCACGCAAGCGACGGAGCAAGCGACGAAACCCCCGGCAGCGCGGCGGCGCCGGCGGCCATATGGACGAAATAGCGGCGCGAAATCTTCATCGTGGTCTCCCCCTTTTCTCGCAGTGTTTGTTGACGCGGTTACGATCGGTAGTCGCCGTTGATCGCCACGTATTCTTTGGTCAGGTCGCAGGTCAGCACGCGATCGCGGCCTTTGCCGAGCCCGAGCGCAACCTTGAGCGTGATCTCCGGCTTCTTCATCGCCGCCGAAACCGCGCCCTCGTCGTAGGCCGGATCGCGCTCACCCTTGTGCGCGACGCGAATGCCGCCGAACCAGATCGACAGGCGATCGCGGTCGGCCGGCTCGCCGGCCTTGCCGACTGCCATGACGACGCGGCCCCAATTGGCATCCTCGCCGGCGATCGCGGTCTTGACCAACGGCGAATTGGCGATCGAGCGCGCGATGCGGCGCGCCGATGTCTTGGATTTCGCGCCCTCGACGACGATTTCAACAAGCTTGCGCGCGCCTTCGCCATCGCGCGCCACCTGTTCGGAGAGATCGGCGAGCACGGCATTGAAGCCTTTGCGGAAGGCGGCGAGCCGCGGATCGGCCGGGCTCGCGATCTTGGCGATACCGCGCGAGGCGGCGGCGCCGGTTGCAAAAACCAAAAGCGTGTCGGAGGTCGAGGTGTCGCCGTCGATGGTGACGGCGTTGAAAGTATCCTCGACGCCGTCGCGAAGGAGCTTGCGCAGCACCGCGGGCGCGATCGGCGCGTCAGTAAAGATGAACGACAGCATGGTGCCCATGTCGGGCGCGATCATGCCGGCGCCCTTGGCGATGCCGCAGATCGTCACCGCGGTGCTGCCGAACCTCACCATGGCGGCCGCACCCTTGGGAAAGGTGTCGGTGGTCATGATTGCATTGGCGGCCGGCTCCCAGCCGCCGGGGGAGGCATCGGCGGCAAGCCGCGCCAGCACACCTTCGAATTTGGAGGCGTCGAGCGGTTCGCCGATCACACCGGTGGAGGCAAGAAACACCTTGTCGGGCTTGCAGCCGGCCGCCTTGGCGGCGATGGCGGCGGTCAATTCGGTTGCCACGCGGCCGGTCTTGCCGGTGAAGGCGTTGGCGTTCCCTGAATTGACGACCAGCGCGCTGGCGGTGCTGCCCTTGATGTGCGCGCGGCACCAATCGACCGGCGCCGAGGGGCATTTCGACTGGGTGAAGACGCCCGCCACCGTAGTGCCGGGATCGAACACGGCGAGCAGCACGTCGGTGCGTCCCGCATAGCGGATGCCGGCTGCCGCCGTCGCCAGCCGCACGCCGGCGACCGGCGGCATTTCCGGAAACGATGCGGGCGCAAGCGGGGAAATGGCGACCATGGTTGCTCTTCAATGGGGTGTAGCGAAGCCGTGCGTGGACGCTCTGAGATACTTGGATATTTCCGCCGGTGCCAGACGCATTTGCGAACGCCCTGCTTCATCCTCCCCCACGCAAGTGGGGGGACCGCCCTGCGCAGCAGGGTGGTGGAAGGGGCGCGGACCTCAACGAATTTCTTTCGACGAAAGCGAAGCGACGAGTCAGTCGCCCCCTCCACCACCCTTCGCTCGCTGCGCTCGCTTCGGGCGGTCCCCCTCCCCCGCTATCGAGGCTGTGAAGAAATGGTCTTGTTCCTTGTTTCATGATTCAGTTGGTGAGGTGGTGATTCTGGGACGGGGATGGCCATGGCGGCTGGCGAAGCGCGTGTGATGCGTCCCGATCGGAACCAGTTGCAGTGGGACCTGATCGATTTGGAGGGGCTGTTGGCGGCGGATCATCGAGCCCGGCTGGTGTGGGCGTTTGTTGAGGGCCTCGATCTTGCTCCATTCTATGACGCAATCAAAGCGCGCGAAGGCGAGCCTGGACGCCCACCGGCGGATCCTGCCGTTGTTCTGGCACTGTGGCTTTATGCAACGCTGGAGGGCGTCGGCTCGGCGCGCGAACTGGAGCGGCTTTGTGAGCGCGATGTGGCCTATCGCTGGCTCTGTGGCGGCGTTGCGGTGAACTATCATGGCCTCGCCGACTTTCGGGTCGGGCACGGCGAGCTGCTTGACCGCCTGTTGAGCGAGAGCGTTGCCGCCATGCTTGGCGAAGGGCTGATCAATCTCGACGAAGTCATCATCGACGGCACCAAGGTAAAGGCATCGGCCAGCAAGGATTCGTTTGCGCGGGAGAACCGCCTTGCCCGCGCTGAGCGGTTGGCGAGCGAGCGGGTCACCCGGCTCAAGGCTGAGCTTGATGCCGACCCTGGCGCGAGCACGCGACGCAAGCGGGCGGCGTCGGAGCGCGCGGCACGCGACATCGCCATGCGGGCCAGTAAAGCACGCGACACGCTGGAGCGGCTGAAGGCGGAGAAACAACAGCGGGCTAAGACGCATGCCAAGGCCGAGGCAGAAAAGGGCGAGCCGCGGGTCTCGCTGACCGATCCGCAGGCACGCTTCATGCGCTTTGCCGACGGCAGCATCAAAGCCGGCTACAATATCCCGGTGGCGGCGAGCGCCAAAGGCGTGGTGCTTGCGCTGACGGCCACCGACCGGCGCAACGATGCCGGCTTGGCGGGACCGATGATCGAGGACATCGCGCGGCGCTATGGCCGGGCGCCGAAGCGGGTTCTGCTCGACACCAACTTCGCCACCGCAGACGACATTGTGGCGTTGGCGACGCGGCAACAGGGACCGGTTATGGTGTATGCTCCGCCGCCGCCCGAGCGGGACGACGTCAGCCTTAAGACGCTGAGCAATCGCGCTGCAGAACGCGCCAAAGAACCTGAGCCGCTCAAGGAATGGCGCAACCGAATGGCCTCGCCGGCAGCGCAGGGCTTTTACAAAGTCCGCGGCCGGATCGAACTCATCAACGCGCATATGAAGAACCGCGGCCTTGGCGGCCTCAATCTCCGCGGCCTGGCCAAGGTCAAGATCGTCGCTCTCTGGCATGCGCTCGCGCACAACATTCTGGTGGTGAACCGATTGAGGCTCGCTCATGTCTGAAGCCGCGCATGAACGCCCCACCACGGCGCCTCTGCACCACTAACCGCTATCCACCATTCACCATCCGCAAGGCCGATTCCTTCACAGCCTCTCCCGCGGGGGCGGAAGGCAAAGCAATCCTCATCCTCGCGATGCGTTTCTTGTTCGCACCCGAGCTATGAGCAAGCCGTTCCCAAGAACCTCACCGCATTCCCGACCTTCGTCAGATCAATCCGGCAGTGGATGGCCGAATTGGTCACGATCGGGCGCGGCACGAAAGCCAAAAACAAAAGCCGAGAACGAAAGAACAAACGGAAAAAAAGGAAAGCAGAACGCCGACAGACGCGGGTCTCCCTGCTTCACCTTCCGGCGAAGCGCGCACCCTGCGCAGGGCGCGCTCGCCTGTCGGCGTTCCACGGCGGTTCTGCCCTTGGGACTCACGCATCCCAAGGTGCAATCTCGGACCAGGTTTCGCGGAGCAGACGCCTTGGTGGCGGGGATCTCCCGCCGGCGCCGGCCCCGGTTACAGCGAGCACCTCGCGCGCCGGTCGTAATGCCGGCGGATTGATGTCCGAAACCGCCCGAGTGCAGAGGGGACGAACCCTCCGCCCGCGGGCACCGCACCCGCTCCCGCCAGCCGTTCGTCACCGGCTGACGTCCTTTTACGCAGAGCGAGAGGCCGGCGTTTCTAGTCGGCCTGTAGAAGAAGTCAAGCGTTGTCGCAATACAGGCGACTACGCATTGATTTCACGGCGGTTTTTGCTCCGCCCTTTATTTTCCGCGGCAGCAATGGAAGCGAATTCGTGCGAATCAAAAAATCATCGAGCAAGCCTTTGGCTTGCTATCGAGGCACGCGCAGGCGCCGTCTACGCCGTGCACTTATAATCTCGCAATGTCTGAGGTTGCCCCGTTCGCAACCGAACAACGGAAGTTAGAAAAAGAACGATCCTGTACAGCATGGCTGCATTTAGTCAGCGGATGCGATCCATTCGCGTGCCTGCGCGGCTTCGGATCGCGAATAAAGCTTTGTCGTGCCGGGGAGGAGGAAGCTGAAAAACTGCACGGTGTGCCTGATCCATGGAACGTCGGTCACGACTGCAACCCGCTCCCAGCGGGTCAGGTGTTCCATTCCGACTTTGAAATCTTCCCACATCGCGCCGGGCTCCAGGCCGGCGAAGTCGGCATCGGTTTCGTAGTACAGCCGGACCTTGCCAGCGGTTCGAAGCGCGCTCTGCACGGCGGGCACCAGAACAGTATCGTAGTCCACCTTTGTCACCCGCCCTTTACAAACGAAGGCGAGTACGTTGCGGGGAAAACCTTTGAGATATTCGATCATGAGATTTCTCCGAGAGGCAGGAGAGGCACCTCGCCCGCCCGGAGGGCCTAGGTCTTCGCTAGATGGCGAGGAACGCGTCCGCGCGCGCCAAACGCTCGCGTTTGACAGACATGACGTCCGGCCCGGGATCGTATCATACTCGTCACGAAGACTACGACGTTGACTTGGATCAAACTCAAGCGCATTCGCGATCGAATTCGCTACTTGAGGAGATACGCTGTCAGGAGCATCAAGATCGCCGCGAGCAGCGTCTTTAAGATCGGGTCATGGTCGTGCTACAACTCAAGCACCGCTCTCGCAAAAAGCAGCAAGGCAATGCCACAAAGCGTAATGTGCGCATAAAACAGCATGCCAAGTTGGCTCTATACGATTTGTTGAAGAGATCTACGTTGTTTCTCAAAATGTCGCAGATTCAAAATCCTTCAATCTGTGCAAACAGCAACATCAAGCTAGTGAAGCGGATTTGACATTCGCTACCCACCTAGCCGACAGCTCCCATAGCGAATGTCAAATCCAAAAGCTCCACTAAAGCGGTTCCCGTCCGATTTGAATCGGTGGGATTCCCAGGCGGTTAAGGATGGGCAAGTCTTTGTGCATTGATTCTCCTCGACGGGGGCTGGCGATGCCGAAGGCTTATTCTGGTGACCTGCGGGAACGCGTTATCGAAGCTGTGGAGACCGGTGCATCGCGACACGAGGCGGCCGAACGTTTCGAGGTGAGCGTAAGCTCGGCGATCAAGTGGCTGCAGCGCTGGCACGAAAGCAGAAGCGCCGCGCCGAAGCCGCGCGGCGGAAGCGTTTCTCCGCTGGAGGAGTTCGCCACCGCGATCCTGGCTCTGGTTGCTGAACAGCCGGACCTGACTTTGGTCGAGACGGTTGCAGCGCTGCGCAAGCGGCGGATCAACACTAGCCGCAGCTCGCTCTGGCGGTTTCTTGATCGACACAACATCACCCTCAAAAAAAAGCCTGCAAGCGGCCGAGCGGCAGCGCGCAGATGTCGCGCGAGCGCGCCGACGTTGGATGCGAGCGCAAGGCATGCTTGATCCCGCCCGGCTGGTATTTATCGACGAGACTGCGGTCAGCACGAACCTGGTGCGGCTCCACGGGCGGGCTCCACGGGGCGAGCGGGTGATCGGCAGCGTTCCGCTCGGAACGTGGGAGACAATCACCTTTGTGGCCGCTCTGCGCTACCATGAAATGATCGCACCGATGGTGGTCGAAGGCGCCATGACCGGCGAGATGTTTCTTGCCTATGTCGAGCAGTGCTTGGTTCCCACGCTCAAGCGCAACGACATCGTCGTGATGGATAACTGTCGAGTCCACCTGGGGCCGGCCATTCGGGAGGCAATCGAGAAAGCGCGGGCGACACTTCGCTACTTGCCGAAATACTCGCAAGACCTCAACCCGATCGAGATGCCCTACAGCAAATTCAAGACCTTCCTGCGCAAGGTTGCGGCGCGAACCGTTCCCGGCCTCAATCGAGCAATTCGCTCGTTCATCCCCCAGCTCAGTCCGCAAGAATGTGCCAACTATTTCAGACATGCAGGCTATGCTTCAATATGACCGGAATCCGCTTTAGCAGTCTGCGGAAAAACTCCTCGCCACAGCAAGAGTTTGCTGATTCAGTTTTCTATCACGAATCAGTGGAGGCGAGGATGCGGGGCGGATTTGTGGATCAGGGCCGGTTGTTTTCATACATCTCATCCGAGGCACGAGTTCCGGCGAACCATCCGCTGAGGGCGATCCGAACACTGGTGCGCGAGGTGCTGGCGGAGCTCAATCGCAGCTTTTCGCGACTTTACGCCAGCGAAGGCCGGCCTTCGATCCCTCCGGAGCAATTGCTCAGCGCCTTGCTGTTGCAAGTGTTCTACGGCATCCGGTCGGAACGCCAGTTGATGGAGCAATTGGACTATAATCTTCTGTATCGCTGGTTTGTGGGATTCTCGCCCGACGATCCGGTGTGGGATCCGACCGTGTTCACGAAGAACCGCGATCGGCTGCAGAACGGCGAGGTGTTCGCCAAGTTCATGAGCAAGCTTCTCAACCATCCGCAGGTCAAACCGCTGTTGTCCGACGAGCATTTTTCGGTCGATGGGACGCTGATCGAAGCCTGGGCCTCACAGAAGAGCTTCCGTCCCAAGGACGGCAGCGGCGATGACGATGGCGGGGCCAACTTCCATGGGCAAAAGCGCAAGAATGACACGCATGCGAGCACGACCGATCCCGACTGCCGGCTTTACCGCAAGGCCGCCGGCCGGGAGGCGAAGCTCTGCTATATGGGTCACGCCATCATGGAGAACCGACATGGGCTGGCGGTGGCTGGCATGGTCACGCTTGCCAGCGGTACCGCCGAGCGCCGTGCTTCGGAGCGGATGCTCAAGACCACAGCCAAAGCGGCTGGCCGGCGCATCACGGTGGGCGAAGACAAGGCCTATGACAGCGCCGATCATGTCGCCAATCTGCGTGCCATCAACGTGACGCCGCATGTGACGCAGAACGAGGCCGTCACCTCAACCGGCAAGCGCCGCCGCAGCGCTATCGACCGACGCACCACGCGGCACGACGGCTACGGCATGTCGCAATCGCGCCGGGCCATGACCGAATGCATCTTCGGCTGGGGCAAGCAGCACGGCACCATGCGCAAGACCAAGCACCGCGGCATCGCCGCCGTCGCTGCCGATTTCCTGCTCAACCTGATCGCCTACAACCTGATCCGCATCCCAAAACTGGCCGCTGCTTAAGTCTGCGGCCGATCAAGCATCGAAGCGACACCAACTATCAAATACGTCGCCAGAACCACCGGCCCTCATGTGAGAGGACAATGGCTCAACTTCCCGGTTTTTCCGCAAACTGCTAGAACTTATACTTGCTAGTGGTCGTTTGATCCTAACATTCGCATAAGAGAGTGCCGAAATGGGATGCGAATGTTAGGATCAGACCACTAGTGTGTAATTCGATGCAGCCCTTCCGACAACCGCAACTCACTCCGCTATTGTAGGCGGGGTGAGTTGCTCTCTCTATGGCTACTCACAATTCTTCGTCGGTTAGCACTGACGATAGCTTACCGACCGACGTGCGCCCTGATGATTATGCGCAAACGTATTGGCTCGCACACCACAATAGGGCCAGCCGGCGTTCGTACCTTCGGTGTAAGTCAGCAGCGCCTGGCGGCAGCAGCGCGGTGCTGGCGTCCTTGAGCTATGACATTACGCCGACCGCAACCAACGCCTCGGCGCGTTCGACAAAATCGCGCTTGATGCTCTTGATGTTGGGCGTGCCCGCGAGCCGCATCACCATGTTGAGTTCGTTCTTCAGATGCGTGTGCACCGTCTCGACGCCCTGTGCTCCGCCAAGTGCGGAGCCGTAGAGAGTGGGGCGACCGATCGCCACGGCGCTCGCGCCGAGCGCCAAGGCGCGAAACACGTCCTGGCCGCGGAAAATGCCGCCATCGATGATGATCGGTACCCGGCCCTTCACCGCCGCGGCAACTGCCGGGAGCGTCGTCATAGGCGCTGGCGAGTTATCGAGCTGCCGGCCGCCATGATTGGACAACCACACGGCGGAAACCCCGTATTTTAACGCTTGAGCCGCCTGCTTGGGGGAGATGATGCTTTTGATGATGACCGGAAGTCCGATTCCTGGCGAGCGAATTGAATATCATCCCATGACATGTTGCCCTTCATGTCCATGGCGCTGCCGGCCTTGCCGGCCTCGGTCTTCGGCACGTTGCCCATGCTCAAGTTCGGCAAAGCCGCGCCCTGCAGCCGCATTGAACGTTCGCGGTTGCTGGTGATATCGACGTCGGCGGTGATGATAATCGCTTTATAGCCGGTCGCCTTTGCGCGCTGCAGCATCTCGCGCGCAAAGCCTCGATCCTTCGGGACATACAGCTGGAACCATTTTGGCCCATTGCTGGCGGCGGCGAGAGTTTCGACACTCTGTTGCGCGACTGAGCTGACGCAGTACAGCGTGCCGGCGGCTGCCGCTCCCTTGACGTTCGGAATGTCGGCTTGCGCATGCACCGAGCCCTGATTGCCCATTGGCGCGGTGATTACCGGATAGGATATCTTGTTGCCGAGAAGCGTTGTCGTCGTGTCGGCACTGCCGGTGCCGTTCATGAAATCGCCGTTGATGACCCAGCGGTCGAACGCCGCCATATTCTCGCGCATCGTCCATTCGTCGCCAGCACCGCCGGATACATACGCAAATCCAAACGGCGCCATCACCTTCTGCGCCTGGGCTTCCAGATCGCGAAGCGTGACGATGCTGATCTTCTTTTCGTTGTTCGGCACGCCGCTGGTATCTGCGGGTTTCTCCGGCGTCGATTGCGCGGGTACATTCTGGGCGACTGCGGAGCCGGCAAGCGTTAGCGCTGCAGCAGCGCCGCTGCCGCCCAACAGCAAATTTCGTCGATTAAAGCTCATGGCGTTGTCCTCCAATGAGACAGATATCGTATTCATCGGGACAAATTTGGACATTGACATAGATCAATGTTCAAAACCGACATAAGGATTTTATCGTCAGACCTTCCGAGCCCTGATCGATCCGACGCACCGGGCTTGGAACGTTTGTTGGGAGGTGCAGCTGCTGATGCGAAGATTTCAGTCTTTTGCACGGTGGGCATTGGCTGGCCTTGCCGCGCTTTACGTTACTCATGCCTTAGCTTAGGCACCCGCGCCTGGCGCTGGGCACGGCCTTCTTATCGACAAGCACGTAACGGCTGGCCTCAATTGTGCTTCGTGCCACCCGGAGATCCCGCCCGCAAAGCCGGTAAACTCGGCAGCCTGCATCAAATGCCACGGCACAAACGCACAGGTGGCTGCAAAGACCGCATCCGATCAACCAAATCCTCACGCATCGCACCTTGGCGAGATTCCATGCACAAGCTGCCACCATGTTCATCAAGCGTCGGTGCTTTATTGCGCCCAATGCCACAACTTTGATTTGAAGACTCCCTGACTAGCAGTACCTGTTGCAGAAGCGATGCCGTGATGGGCTTGCTGCGCGCACCTACCACGTTAAAGGGTCGGGCAATGGAATACCCGGTCAGCGGTAGTTATGGGTCAATCGCGTAGGATTCCCCTTGTCGGCAATAAGTCCGCTGTCCCTGTAGAACCGACATAGCGCTGCGAAGTGGCAACTGTAGCAACGTGCCGGCAAGCGACATCCCCCGCCATTGGACATACCCTCAGGAAATTGCGTTCAATATCATCATGCCAACAAACACGGCCGCCATAGCCAGCCCGAAAATAAATGTTGCGCTGTCGCAATTCACCGGGCTCTTGGCCTCGATCGCTCGCGTTTGATACTTCGCTGTCATAGCCGCTCCTCCACTTGACGACTTCAAGGTTCCGCACTTGGCCAAAGCCGAAGGACGGTCTCGCCGGGGCGTCTGGATCACAACGAGGTGCGCTCTAAACCCCGCTCGGCCATCAGTTCGCCGATGCGCTTTCGAGCATAAAACATGCGCGTTTTAACCGTGCTTTCAGGCACACCGATAATGTGCGAGACTTGGTGGATTGATTGCTCGTGATAGTAGACGAGATCGACTACCTCCCGATGTGCGACCGACAGCTGCTTGAGGCATTCCTGCAAGAGGACGCTGCGCTCAGTCTTCTGCACCGCGACCTCGGGATCGTCGGTCGGATCTTCCAGCCTCGCGCACGTCTCGTCATCGAGTTCGTCGCACGATCGCCGCCGCAGCGAGGCCAGCGCCTTGTAACGGGCAATCGCTAGAATCCATGTCGATACCTGCGAGCGTGCTTCGAAACGGCTGGCCTTGCGCCAAACCTCGAGGAAAACCTCGTTCACCAAATCCTCGGCCGTCGCCTCGTCACCGACGATTCGCAGCAGGAAACGGAATACACGCACGTTGTGCCGCGCGAACAGAAGCCGTACGGCAGCCTTGTCGCCGTTGGCGATAAGGGCAATCAGCGTTTCGTCTGATGTGACTTTGACGGAGGACGACCGACTTAACGGCAGGCCAGGAGCTGCCCGAACGTATTGCATGACGACTCCCCCTTTGTTGGGGGAAAGCTAGCGGCTAAAAAATATCGTGAAAATTCAGATAATGCCCCTAAGGGACCTTACGGAGAAGGTCAAACCCTTACGGAGAAGGTCAAAGATTAGCGGTGATTTGGGAGATGCGAGTTCGAGGTTTGCCGGCTAGGCGCTGGCTGGCACCGGCGCCGAGCAAAAGGCAACAATCAAGCCCTGGCTATCGCTACAACAACGTCGCGATGGCCCTGCGCCTTATTTTAAGAGACGCGACGATTGCGCACCGACATTCCCTGCTGCTGGTGAGCGCCCTTATGCGCGGACTCCGCCGGATTGGTTGTCGAGCTGGCTGCCGTATATCGCAGTTCGTCGCCCACAAATTCGAATTTCCTTTGTTGATCGGTCCGTTCCCAGTTTGGAAACGAGCTGCGCTCGATTTGGAGGATGACGATATGATCGCCCTCCTTCACGGTGTAGGCGCCGAAATACGTAACAACGCCGTGCGATTATGGCCTCGTATTCCTGCGGAGTATCGGCCATCCTGTTGTTGGAGGCGAATTTTGGCAGATTGGCCGCCATGACTTGCGACTTAACGGACACTCCACTTAGGAGCTTGGCGCGTCCGCAGCAGCCTCTTGGCTGCCTGCGCGGCTGAGTTAGCCCAGCCTGGATCGCCATGGATGAGCATGAGTGCCATGGCGCCTTCAGTTAGCAACATGACCTCTCGTGCGCGGTCGGCAGCGGAGAGCGTTCCGGTTGCGGCCAGTTCGTCGGCGAGCCATTTTTCGACCGCGGATTTATGCTTTCGCGCAATTGCGCGAGCAGGATGGCCGCGCAGATCGGCGAGTTCGACCACGGCACGCGTGAAACCCGCTCCGGAGTATTTCGGCTTCTTCGCCCATTCTGAGAGCTGGGCGAAGAAATTCTCGATCAATTCGTCGTCTGTCCTAATTGGTCTACGGAACTGTCCTAGTCGCTTGAGCGCCAACTCGCTGGAATAGGCAAGAGTAGCCGCCATCAGCGCATCTTTACTCCGAAAATGCTGATACAGCCCCCGTTTGGTGATGCCGGCGCACGCCGCAATCTCGTCCATAGACACTCTGAGAAAGCCCTGACGCCAAAACAGTCCGTAAGCAGCGTCGAGAATATGCGATCGCGTCTGAGCAGCTGATCGTTTCATGGCTTGCCTCTTAGTATACTCATGAGTGAATTTACATTGGAAAGCCGTCCTGATCAGATGAATCCGTCTGATGCGGACAACGACGCGGTTCGATAGGCCAATCGCTCACACTGCACTCAAACGACACGCGGACTGTTTTGCCGCCTCTGCGACGCTCGCTCGTCTCGAAGGTCGGCCGGTTCGGCGGCGATAGACCGATGATCTTCGATCGTCGTTCGTACGCGCGAAGGTAGAGCACAAGCCGAACGCGACGAAGCAGCGACTCAACTGGCGGCGAACCGCAAAATATTGCGGATCATCAACTCCTCGGCGGGCGACAAAGGACAACGCCATGAAACGCGTCGCATTGGGGCTGGGAATGCTCGCCTGCGCGGCTATCAGCGCCACACCGGTGAAAGGCTTGCATGCGCAGGAAGCTCGCAGTGCGTACAATACTCCGATTTGGAAAACGATTATTCTCGACAATTATAAGAACAAAAATGCGCTGCGTGAAGCTCTCGACTCAGAGCACTGCGGTATCGAGAAAGTTGGTGGCAAGCTTGCCAAGCAGGCGGCACTCGCGGTCCCGATCTACCACGAGGAGCCCGCGCCGCCTCCATTCTGCCACGTGGACGCCCTGGCAGATGAAATCATCGGCCGTCCTGCGTTCGCACTTAGCCGGACGAAATCCGAAGTGGACCTTGTCGTTCTTTCCGTTTCCGAACTTGGCTTCGGGAAGCAGGGGGCGGCTGTTAAGGATATTTTGGCGCGGGCCCAAGCACTTGGTTTCGAGCTATGTCGTCCCGAGGTCGGGTCGGAATTGCGGCTGCAGTACCTTGATCAGCCGCGGGGCGAACTGCTTCACATCGCGATGCAACCGATCGCAACATATGACGGGGACCTTGTTGAGCTTGAGATCGAACATGGCTCATGGGGACTCCTACTCTCCGGCTACAACGTGGGAGCTGTTGACGTCATCTATTCGAGTGCCCTGTTTGTATTTGTCAAACCCCGATACGGCGATAGTTGGAATTGAGCGCTCCTCGACAGCTTAAATGCACGCCAAAAGATTAGGTAGGCCCCACCGGATGGCATCATAAGGCGACCTGCCAGACTGGCGCCAGCATTGCTGGACGGTGTGAGAAGGCGGGAGAGATCAGGAGGTAGCACTACTTTGCGCTTCAGCCGTCACTCATAGCGCAGGGCTTCGATCGGATCGAGATGGGCAGCCTTCCGTGCCGGATAGTAGCCGAAAAACATGCCGACGGCGGCGGAGAACAGAAAGCCTCCCGCAATCGCCGCAAGCGAAATCGGCGCGGGCCAGCCCGCGATCAGTGAAATAGCGATCGAAGTTGTTACGCCCATGATGATGCCGGCAAGTCCACCACTGACGCTGAGGAAGATGGCCTCGGCGAGAAACTGCAGCAAGACTTGCAGACGCCGGGCGCCGATCGCCATACGCAGCCCGATCTCACGCGTGCGCTCGGTCACCGAGACCAGCAGGATGTTCATGATCCCGATGCCGCCGACGATCAATGATATCGATGCCACGGAGGCGAGCAGGAGCGCCATGATCCGGCTGGAGCTCTGCGCCGTTTCGGCGATCTGGCTAAGATTGCGGACCTGAAAATCGTTGACATCGCCGGGACGGATTTGATGGCGTCGCGCGAGAATGCCGGTAATCTGTACTATTGCGGTCTGTACCTGGTCTTCGCTCGTCGCCTGGACATAGATCTGATTGACGCGACCAAGCAGTCGCGGTTGTAGATTGTAGGGATTGGGCGACGGCAGATAGACCCAGTTCAGCGGCGCCTGCTGCTGGCTCGGCGCGGCAACGCCGAGCACTTTGCGTTCGGCGGTCGAGAACGGGATCATGATGAGGTCGTCCTGGTCGGTGCCGAACGGCGTCTGTCCCTTGGAGGCGAGAATGCCGATCACGCGCAATGGCACGCTCTTGACCTGAATCAACGCGCCGATCGGGCTTTCGTCGGCCGCGAACAGTTGGCGTACAACGGTCTGGCCGAGCACCGCCACCAGCGCAGCGCCATCATTGTCCTCGGGCAAAATGCCGCGTCCCTCGGCGATCTGCCAATTCGTGATGGGCGGATAGTTGGGACTGACGCCTTGAATGTTGGTGGTCCAATTCTGATTACTATATTGCGTCTGCCCCATCTGCCGGATGAGGTAGCTGACGCTGGCAACAGCGGGCGCTTCGCGGCGCAATACTTCGGCATCGTCGACTGTGAGCGTGGAAGCGCTGCCAAGTCCGCCGCGTGCACCGCCCATCGTGCTGGTGCCGGGAACGACAACCAAGAGATTGGTGCCCAGGCTCTGTATCTGCTTGAGCACGGCTTGATTTGCACCCTGGCCGACGGCGACCATCGCGATGAGGGCTGCGACGCCGATGAACACGCCCAACATAGTCAGCGCCGAGCGCATTTTGTTGCGGATGATGGCCTGCAACGCAGCCGAGGCGATCATCAAGCCGAAGGCGGACACTGAGCCGGACGCGCGCAGGCCAAGCGCCGCCGCGGCCTCGTCTGGCACCGGCACAGGCTTGGCGGCAGCGGTGGTGTGCTCTTTACTCGTGCGCTTTCGCTCATCGGACACGATCCTGCCGTCGCGCATGGTGACGATGCGATCGGCATAGGCGGCGATGTCCGATTCGTGGGTGACAACGACGATGGTGACGCCGCGGTCGCGGTTGAGCGCCCGCAGTGTATCCATGATGTCGTGCGAGTTGCGCGTATCCAGATTGCCGGTCGGCTCGTCGGCGAGCAGCACGGCCGGATTGTTGATGAGAGCGCGGGCAATGGCGACACGCTGCTGCTGCCCCCCGGAAAGCTGACCCGGCGTGTTGCGCTCGCGGTCGCCCAAACCCAGCAGACCGAGTACTGCGCGAGCGCGTTCGGTTCGCGACCTGCGGCTGGGGCGGCTCGCCGCATAAAACAGCGGCAGCGCCACATTCTCGATGGCGCTGGTACGGGCGAGCAAATTGAAGCTTTGAAACACGAAGCCGAGCCGTTCGCTGCGCAGCCGGGCGAGTTCGGGCTCGCTGAGTTTTGCGACGTCGGTGCCTTCGAAATAGTAATTGCCGTCAGTCGGCCGATCGAGGCACCCGAGGAGCGCCATCAGCGTGGATTTGCCGGACCCGGACGATCCCATGATGGCAACGAATTCTCCCGACTCCACGGAGAGACTGACGCTCCGCAAGGCATGAACGTCGACGTCTCCGACGCGATAGACGCGCGTCGCGTTCTCTATCCTGATCGTCGGTTCTGGCATGTTCCCGTTCCTGACGAAGCGATCAGAATCGCAAGCGCAACACGGTTCCCTGGCCGCCCGCAGAGCTCTGTTCGGCGGTAATGACGAGAACGCCCGGCTGCAGGTTTCCGCTGACGATTTCGGTGTAGGTATCGTCGTCGAGACCGAGTGTGACCGGGACGGCAACTGGCTTGCCGTCGCGAAGGATCCAGACTTGGCCCTGATTCGAAGCGCCGCCCGAGGCGGTTGGCTCAGGCGCTTTGGGCTGAACGGAAGCCGCTCGTTGGCTTCTGGGTAAAAAGCGCAGGGCCTGGTCTGGAACGCGGATGACGTTGCTTCGCTGATCGACGATGATGCGTGCCGAGGCCGTCATGCCCGGTTTCAGCGCCAGGTCGGAATTATCTATGCCGATCACGACATCGTAGGTCACCACGTTCTGTACCGTCTGCGGCGATTGGCGTACCTGCACCACTTTGCCGACGAAGGTCCGCTTCGGGAATGCATCAACCGTGAATGAGCATTCGTCGCCTTCCTTGATGTCGCCGATGTCGCTCTCGCTGACGTTGGTATCGACTTGCATTTTCTTCAAATCGCTGGCGATGAGAAAAAGCGTAGGCGTCTGAAAGCTGGCTGCAACGGTCTGCCCTTGCGTCACATTGCGCGAGACGACGGTACCGTCGACTGGGGACACGATATCGGTGTAGCCGAGATTGAGCGCCGCATTCTCGACCAACGCCTGGTCGATCTTGACGGTCGCCTGGTCCTGTTGAACGACGTAGGCCTGATCCTCGGCCTGCTGGCGCGCGATCGAGTTCTGCGCTGCCAATTGCTGAAAGCGCAGCAAGTTTTTCTGATCCTTGCCGAGGATTGCTTGATCTCGGGCGAGTTGCGCCGAATACTGGGCAAGTGCGGCTTGGAACGGCCGCGGGTCGATTTTCGCGCAAATCTGACCGGCCTTCACCTCCGTATTGTAATCGCAGGAAAGACTTTGAATGACGCCCGATACGTAGGTGCCGACCAGCACCGTCAGGACCGGATTAACCGTTCCGGTGGCCGTGACGGTTTGGACGATCGAGCCGCGTGTGACCGGCGCTGTGACATAGCGCACGGAGCTTTTCGTGCCGAGTGTCCACCACAAGGCGGCCGCGATGCCAACAATGCAAATCGCGAGAAGCGACGCGATGAGCATGAACTTCCTGCCACCCGCCCGCTTTGTGGTTGCGGCGCTCGGCTCGGTTGGAAAACCGAGGATCTTGCCGCGCGATTCGGGGGCCGGGGCATCAAACCCTGCACTCATTGGCTATCACATCTGCTGTTGAGGCACCGATCGTCATTTAGCAGTCATCACTTCCTCAAAGCGCCAAAAAAAAGCAAAGACCGCATTGATTTGCATCAATCGGCACCAAAGCGCCCAAGGTCGTTGCACGAAGTGCGCTGACAAAGTTGGAGCGAACGCCGCACTTTGAATGTGGATGCGGGCTACTCGCGGCAAAGAACAGCAGGCGATAGTTCTTTTCGCGTCAAAGCAGCACAGCAACTTTGATGTTCAAGCACCGCTTCGCGGAGGGTCTTATGCGGCGCACAATTCGCCACGGTTCGGCATACGCTTTGGGCGCAACCATCCGACCGCCCAGCTGACGAATCCTGCGACGAACAGCTGAACCGATGCTTCGGGACTGGGCATCCGCTGTCCTTGCGCGATTCTTTACGGCACTACAGGGCGCATGCCCGCGATCTTCAAATCACTCCAAGTGCAAACGCTGCGACGAAAGTCCTGCTTCGCCTTCACCGCACGATCAGCGCCGGCACCGTGCAGCGGGTCAGCACCTCATAGGCCTGGCTTCCGAGCAGGAGCCGCGGGACGCCGCGCCGGCCATGCGAAGCAAGCACGATAAGATCGCAGCCTTTGTCTTGCGAAGTCGCGATAATGCCTTCCGCCGGATATTGATCCTTCACGTGAATCGCCTCAGCCGGCACGCCGGAAGCCTCAGCCCGCTTCAATGCGCTGTCGAGTATGTGTTTGGCGCCCTCTGCAGCGGCCGCCTCAAATTCACCTACCGGATCGGGTCGGTGTTCACGCGCTCGTTGGGCCATTTCGAAAGCCGACCATGGCTCCGTCACCGTGACAATGCTGATGCTTGCACTATCGCACTTTGCCATGGCCAACCCGTGTTCGAGCGCCTTATCTGCGAGTTCGGAACCGTCGGTGGCGATCAAAATATGCTTGTACATCGGGGCAACTCCCGGCGTTTTCGGATAGGGCAATATTGCGGATGCCGGCGAACGGCGCTTTGCTCTGGGTCAAAACCGTGAGCGGAGATCGACAATATCTTCTTCGGCCAGCGGAAATGTCCGCATCGCAGGCCCTTCCTAAGGTTTCTCATCGCGCCAGATCGCCACGCGGGAAGTAGCAGCGCCCGAGCCGCGGAGAATGTCGCACTGTGTCGAACTCTCTCGAGGCGGTCCGGGGGTGCCTAACTTGAAAACAGGCAGGGCATCGTGCTTGCGGTGAGAAGGCGCCGCGTCACGCCGCCGAATATCCATTCGCTCAGCCGTGTGCGCCCATATGCTCCGGCGACGATCAGGGTGGCCCCGTAGTCTTCGGCGAGGTCGAGTAAAATCGAACCATCGTCCTCGCCGGCCAGGGTTTCCATATCCTGGTCCAGCGCCACGCCGTGGCGAGCAAGATAGCGCGTCAAATCGGCGACCTGCTCGCTTATGCTTGGCGAAGCCGGCTGCGGATTTGCGACGCCGATGGCGACTTTTTCCGCCTTTTTCAGAAATGGGAGCGCATCGCGAACGGCGCGACGGGCTTCTCGCGTGTCTTTCCAGGCAACCATTATTTTCGAAAAATCGATCCGCCTGACGCCGCGAGGCACGACGAGAACGGGACGGCCGGCACCGAGAATGACAGTGCCCGGGTCATAGGTGCGATAGTCGTCGCCGGGAATAAGCCCTTGGCCGATGACGAGAAGATCTGCCGCGCGCGATTGCTCGACAAGAACTTCCCGCGGGAGATGGGGAGAGGATCGCCACTCCACGCCGTAAAGACTAGCCCCGGCGGCTTGGCGGAATTGCTCGCCTAGTCGTTCGAGGCGCTGTACGATCACTCGCTGCCAGTCTTCGTCCGCCGATGGCGAACCAGATTCTATTCCTTGCTTGGGCTCGGATTTCCGCAGAGGCCACGCTCCAACGCCGATGAGGCACGAATGAAATCGGCCGGCCAAATCGGCCGCGGCATGGATGCGGTCCTCGGCGGCCTCGTCAACGTCGACGTAAACGATTATCGATGCGAGCGACATAACCTTGCTCCGGCTCTCTGTAAAGAAACCCGCCTATACAGCTTGGGTCCAATCCGGCGTCGGGGACCTTGACCCATATCAATTGGCCGCCATTTTCACTGTGATGTCGTAAGCGGTGCGGCTCCACGCAATCGCGAGACTTACGGTACGCGCGGCGATTTGATGATGCTCGATCTGATTACAGACGCGGATGCCTGGGCGGCGCTGATCACATTGAGCGCGCTCGAAATTGTCCTCGGCGTCGATAACGTGGTCTTCATCGCCGTCCTCACCTCTCCACTCGACTCCCTGAATTCACGTCGTGCGCGCGCCGTCGGATTGTCTCTCGCGTTCGTTTTCAGGGTACTGCTGCTGGCTTCGCTCAGCTTCGTGCTCGGGCTTGCCGGTCCCGTCATAACCGTATACGGCACGACATTCTCCTGGCGCGACATCATTCTGATCGCCGGCGGATTATTTCTGATTGCCAAGGGGACACGCGAAATACACGGCGAAGTGGAGTTGGGCCGGCGAAGCCATGCGGAAGCTGGGCCCGGTCGCGCCCTTTGGATGGTCATTCTGCAGTTGGCGCTCGTCGATCTGGTCTTTTCGATCGATTCCATCATTACCGCCATCGGCTTGGCCGATCAGCTCGCCGTCATGGTAGCGGCCGTCGTCATCGCCATGATGATCATGTTTTTTTCGGCAAGGCCGGTGGGGCGATTCATCGCGCAGCACCCCACCACCAAGATGTTGGCGCTGGCGTTTCTGTTGATGATCGGAGCAGCGTTGCTGGCCGACGGATTCCACTTCCATATCCCGAGGGCCTACATCTATTCTTCCATGGCTTTCGCCGCGCTGGTCGAATTTCTAAACGTGCTGGCGCGACGCGGCCCGCGCAAGCTTTGATGAGCGGAGGCATGCGCCTGCCTTATTCCATCAACCTTGTCGTTCCAAGTTCGCGTCCTGCATTGAAATGCCAGGACCTTTTGCCAAATTTGATCAAAATCAATGAGCGCGGCGTGCGATCCTTGCAGGATCATGATGGTTTGATCTTTTGAAGCACTCCGATGGTGAAACCGTTCTCGTTGATGCCGGCGGTCGTCGCATTGCAGCTTGTTGGGTTCGCCGCTTCCGCTACTGCGCAACAGGCCGACGCTCCGGGCGGTGCCGCGCTGCAGCCCAGGACGCTTGTGTTGGTGCCCGGCGCAGTCACAGGGATCGGAACCACCGGTCCGGTTTGGTATTGGCGGCTGTGTTCGCCCGGTTCGGTCGGCCTAAGCGAGTGGCGGATCAGTTTCCTGGAACAACTGCTTAAGCCGACGGCCGAACAGACAAAACTCCTCGTCCGGCTGGCGCGGGCATCGATCGAGGCAAGAAACGCGATCGCAGCCGCCTGTCCAAAGGAAATCATCGAAACAGGTCCAAACCATCTGCGCGTCATGGAGCAACGATTGAACGGGTTGCTCGGCGCGGTCCGGATCATTCGCCCCGTCCACGAGGCGTTCTATGCTTCTCTCGATGGCCGGCAGAAGTCGCTTGTTGACGCTCTGGGACCAGGCCGCCGCGGTTGGCGATGGTAGCGCCGCAAACGACACGTAAGCCAGGCAAGCCGGGCTGCGCGGTCGCACGGCATCTTGTCGCCGCAAGCACGATACGCCGTCTGTTTTCCAATCGAGCCGCCTGATGGGTAGCCGCGAGCGCTGGTCCAGCCGTATCGGCTTTATTCTGTCCACAATCGGCTCAGCAATCGGACTGGGCAGCATCTGGAAATTTCCCTACGAGGTCGGCTCGAACGGCGGCGGCGCCTTCCTGCTGTTCTACATTCTTGGACTCATTCTGGTCGTGGTCCCGCTCATGCTCCTTGAGTTTGCTGTGGGCCGCAACGGCCGGTCCGACGCGGTCGGCAGCATCGCCGCGGTCGCCAAGGCGAGCGGCGCGTCGAAAAGTTGGCGCCTGATCGGCGCGCTCGGAATTCTCACGTCGTATCTGATATTGAGCTTTTATTCGGTAATCGGCGGCTGGGCGCTCTATTATCTGGCCGGCATCGCACGAGGCGGGCTCCTTGGCGGCACCGCCGCCGAGGCTCAGGCCCGGTTCGACAGCATGCTCGCTTCACCTTGGGCGATGACCGGGTGTCATCTGGGTTTCATGGCCATCGTGGCCGTGATCGTCGCGCGCGGCATCGCCAACGGCATCGAAGCGGCATGCAAGATTCTGATGCCGATCCTGATGATCCTGATCGTTGTCCTGGCGGTATACTCGATGAGCGAAGGGGACATTCGTTCGGCGCTGCGCTTCCTGTTCGCAATCCACCCCTCCGCGGTTTCGGCTCAAGTAGCGCTGAACGCGCTCGGCCTGGGCTTCTTTTCCATCGGCGTCGGCCTTGCCGTCATGATCACCTACGGCAGCTACGCGGCCGGCGACGTCGATCTCCGGCAGGTCACTGTCGTCACCATCGTCGGCGATACGGTCGTGTCGTGCCTTGCAGGTCTCGCTGTGTTTCCGATCGTCTTTGCCGAGAAGCTCGATCCAGCCAGCGGACCGGGCCTGATGTTTGTCACTTTGCCACTGGCGTTTGCGCGCTTGCCGTTTGGCGCGCCGGCGGCGCTGGCATTCTTCGCCTTGCTCGTCATCGCCGCGCTCGCCTCGGCGGTGTCGCTCCTCGAATTGCCGACGGCTTTCCTGCAGACGCGCCTGTCGTGGTCTCGACCGCGGGCCACCGCGGTTGCGGCGGGCACCTGCGCGGCACTCGGCCTCGTTTCCATTCTTTCGTTCAACCTTTGGGCCGATTGGCATCCGCTTGGCGCCATCGGCTTCGCGAAGGCGACTGCCTTTGATCTTATGGACGCGCTGACTTCAAATGTGCTGTTGCCGCTCGCCGGATTTGGCCTTGCGGTGTTTGGCGGCTGGGGGATGGTTCCGGGACTCCTCGCGGGCGAACTGCATCTGGGGCAGTTCGGGACGGCCGCGCTCAGAGCGCTTCTGCGCTTCGTTATCCCCGCGGCGGTCGCAGCGGTCGCGCTCGCATCCATTCGATTTTAGGGAGCGTCGCGTTTTGGCGGGTTTTGTCTCCTGGTCGATTTCGTTCGTACAGCACCATGAAGCTTGGGGCGCTGCGCTCGTCTTCGTGCTGGCCTTCTGCGAATCGTTCGCGTTCGTGTCGCTGGTCGTCCCTGCCACCGGGATTCTGCTCGGCGTCGGCGGCCTCATTGTCGTCTACGAGCTGAAATTCTGGCCGATCTGGATTGCAGCGGTGCTGGGCGCGGTTGTCGGCGATTGGCTGGCGTATGAGCTCACCTTGCACATGCGGGGCCATATCGAGCGCATGCCGCCATTCGCATCCCGCCCCGAGCTTATTGCCGGCGGCGTCAAGCTATTCGAGCGATGGGGAGTATTCGCGGTGTTTGTCGGGCGTTTCTTCGGGCCGCTGCGAGCCGTTGTGCCCATCGTCGCCGGCATGTACCGCATGCCATGGCTGAAATTTCAGATCGCGAACGTCTGCTCGGCAGTCCTCTGGGCGTCCGGCGTGCTGTTGCCGGGTTTCGTGGGCGTGCGATGGCTGGTTGGATAATACCGCAAGGCGCGGAGACGTTTTGACTTGCCGGCCGCAGACGCATCCCGGAGATGTCCTCGAACAGAAGTGCGGTCCGCGAGAGGGTGAAAATCATTTTGCCAGTTCAGTTCTGCTCCAAGAGCTGTGCTTTGGTTCGGCCGAGCATATCCTCTTCCAGCAGCAATAGCCCCAGGCGGCACGCCGGATTGAAGATGACCGCAAGGTGAGATCATCTGTCATACAACGGCGCGATCACCGCCTTACGCATCTGAACCCAACGCGAAGCTTGCGTCGCGCCAACGAATGTGCCCGCGGCGCAGAGGCTGCGATACGCCAGAACCAGATTCGGGCGGGGTTGTATGCACACGCGACTGTCGCCCCGCCTGGCAAACCTTCTGCGACAGCGCGTCGCGTCGTTAAAGAGCATCCGGACGTTACGATTGGGACAAACGGACCCGGTGCGTTCCGGGCCGGAAAAACTGCCAGTCGGGAGGTCCCCATGCCGAGAATTCATGAGATTGCGGCGATGCTCTTTGCGGTGCTTGTGTTGATGGCGCCGGCGTCCGTTCATGCGCAAATCGCCAGCTATCCGGACAAAACCGTAACGATCATTTCAGATGCGGCGCCGGGCGCCACGCCCGACGTCGACGCGCGCTTTATCGCCAAAGCCTTGTCCAAAATCTGGAAACAACAAGTCGCGATCGTCAACCATCCGGGAGCCAACGGCAGTGTCGCGGCCCGCGCCGCCTCCGAAGCCGCAGCCGACGGCTACACGCTTTACCTGCCGGTTCTCTCGACCTTCGTGGCCCTGCCCACGGTGGCGCCAAACCTGCCGGTAAAATTGCCGCGCGATTTTCTGCCAATCGGATTTGCCGCCGAGAACCCGATGTTTGTCGCCGTCAATCCCTCGCTCGGCGTGTCGACGCTGCCGCAGTTGATCGCGCTGGCCAAGAAAAAGCCAGGCAAAGTCTCGGTCGCGGCCACCGGCATCGGCAGGCTCACCCACCTGACCGGGGAGGTGCTGCAGGATCGCGCCGGCATCAAGCTGCTCACGGTGCCCTACACGCGCGGACCGGCGGTGGCTTTAGGCGATGTCGCGAGCGGACGGGTCTCAATGATCATCGAAGGCTATTCGGGGATCGTTGGTGCGGTAAAGGCAAAACAGGTGAAGCTCATCGCCGAGGCATCACTCAAACGGCTGCCGCAGTTTCCGGATCTGCCGGCCGTTGCCGAGACGTTGCCGGGGTTCTCGGCAACGGGCTGGCAGGTCTTGCTGGCGCCCCTTGGCACGCCTCAGCCCATCATCAATAAGGTGAGCGCCGATCTGGCCAAAGTCGTGAGCGATCCGGCTTTCCGGGCTACGCTCGGAAACGTCGGCAGCTACACACGGCCGATGACGCCGCCGCAAGTCCTTGCCTTCGTCAAGCAGGAACAAGAGAAGTGGCTGCCCGTCCTGCAGCGCGTGGCGCAAAAATAGACAGCGGTGCGGCGGTTCCTTCGTTTCGCGCTGCCTGACAAGGCCGGGTGGCTGTCGAGGCTCGCGCCGCCATTGGGACGCAATCTGCGGCGTGGTTCGCTCATGGCTGGCGGAGCGCCGCCAGCCGGAGCGTCATGTATTTTGGCATATCGTCGCGGACGGCGTTAACCTGATCGGCGCGCGCTTCGTACTCCGCCGCCAATGTCTGGAGCAAAGCCTTGATCTCGGCACTGTCGGTCTCCGCGGACAGCACGCGCATGTCGGCGGCTCGGTCGCGCCAATATTTCGGGTCGATGGTGGAGGACATAAAAGGCACGTATACACGCCGTTTATGCCAGAACTATTACGCGCCGAGGGCAGAACCGCGGTGTGCAAATCGAGCGTGCGTTGCGACTGGCTCTACCCTGCTCGACGCCTTTTGAACTGCCCCTACGATTGGATCAGGAAATACTTCAAAATGCAGCGGCCTTCACGGCTTTGCAGCGGGCCGCCGCATTTCAGACAAGTGACTTCCAGATCGGTCGAGACTGAAACAGCCTCGACTCGGACCAGATCATAGAACGCGCCGCAATTTGGGCAATCAACACCGCGGCGGCCGGCAGCACCTGTCGACGACCGAGACAGCCCCGGCGAAGCGTCAAACACTGACCAAATTATTCGCCGAACAAGAACGCCGCTTACTTCTTCACCGGCGCCGCGGGGTTGAGCGCGGGGCCCGCCGGCGCCGCGGGCGCCGCCGGCTTGTCCAGGCGCTCGATCTTGGCGGACTTGCGCAGGCCATCGACCAGCTCGGCCTGGGCGCGATGGGCGACATAGTTCTCGAGCTGCGGCTTGACCTGCTCGAAGGTCGGCGTCGGCTTGATGCGCTTGTCCTCGACCTCGATGATATGCCAGCCGAACTGCGTCTTCACCGGGTCGGAAATCTGCCCCTTGGCGAGTTTGAAGGCGGCGGCGGCGAATTCCGGCACCATCTGGTCCTTGGTGAACCAGCCGAGATCGCCGCCATTGCTGGCGCCGCTTGGGTCCTTGGATTTTTCCTTGGCGAGCTTGGCGAAATCGGCGCCGCCCTTGAGCTGCGCCTCGATGTCCTTGGCCTCCTGTTCGGTCGCGACCAGGATGTGGCGGGCGTGGACCTCTTCCTCGCCCTTCATTTGTTTGACGGCGTCATCATAGACCTTGTGCAGCGCCTCGTCGGTCTGCGCCGCCTTCCCGGCCTTCCGCAGCAGCGCTTCCATCAGCAGCTTGTTGCGGTCGAACGAAAGCTGGCGCTTGACCTCGGGAGTGTCGCCGAGCTTCTGCTGCTCGGCGGCCTGCGACAGCACGATGACGTCGGCGAGGTAGGTGACGAGATATTCGCGCTTCTGCTGCGGCGCCATGTTGGGAATGTTCGAGCCGATCTCGTCCTCCGCCAGCGCGAGATCGCTCTGATGGATATCGACACCGTTGGCGCGGGCGATCACCGGATCGTCCTGGGCCGAGGCCGGGGCGGCCGGAGCGCCAAGCAGCACGGCAAGCGCCAAGGCACCAAAAATGCCACCAAAAAAGGCGCCAAACGGGCCGGTTGCAAGCGATCGAATGAATGTCATCAGATTGTTCCTTTATCGCAGGGACAAATCGCCCGGTCTGGAGGCTTGCGGGCGGAACCCTGCAGGGTTGTCAGGTTTGGCGGGCTGTTTTCGCTTGACCCAATGCTTGGCCGAGTAATTGGCCCGGTCGCCGCGCCCGTCGAGCCAGTCGCACCGGCGCGGAATTCGGCGCGGAAACTCGCTAAATCCGCCGCGCTTTGCAATCGAAGAATTCGGCTATGGGTCGCCCCTTGCGAACCGCGCGTCGCATTGACAAGAAAACCACCCCCTCCTATGTCTCGCGGAGGGTGCGGACGGTGACTGCCACGCATGCGTGCCGTTGCGTTATCGTCTTGCAGAAGCCCGAATAGCGCCGCATTTTCCGTTAGTTGGACGCCTAAGCCGATCGCGAGAAAGTTCAGCCATGATCGCGACAGGCGGCCGCCACTGTGCGGAGACGATTTCGTTAACTTTGTGGCGCGGCCGCAACGCGGAAGGATGAAAATACGATGATTGGCGCAGTCGCCCGCAAGCTGTTCGGCAGCTCAAACGACCGGCGCATCCGCCAGTATCGGTCGCGCGTCGCGGCCATCAATGCGCTTGAGGGCGAGATCGAGAAGCTCTCCGACGAGGCGCTGCGCGGGCGGACCGACGAATTCAAGAAGGCGCTGGCCGACGGCAAGTCGCTGGACGACATCCTGGCGCCGGCTTTCGCCACCGTGCGCGAGGCCGCCAAGCGCACGCTGGGTCAGCGGCATTTCGACGTCCAGATGATCGGCGGCATGGTGCTGCACGAGGGCAGGATCGCCGAGATGAAGACCGGCGAGGGCAAGACGCTGGTCGCGACGCTGCCGGTCTATCTCAACGCGCTCGCCGGCCGCGGCGTTCACGTCGTCACCGTCAACGATTACCTGGCCAAACGCGACGCCGAGTGGATGGGCCAGATCTACAAATTCCTGGGGCTGACGGTCGGCGTCATTGTCCACGGCCTCGACGACGAAGAGCGCAAGAAGGCCTACGACTGCGACGTTACCTACGGCACCAATAACGAGCTGGGCTTCGACTATCTGCGCGATAATATGAAATACCGGCTCGAGGACATGGTGCAGCGCGGCCACATCTTCGCCATCGTCGACGAGGTCGACTCGATCCTGATCGACGAAGCGCGCACCCCGCTGATCATTTCCGGACCGCTCGACGACCGCTCCGAGTTCTACAATACCATCGATGCCTATATCCCCAAGCTCGACAAGACCGATTACGAGGTTGACGAGAAGCAGCGTACCGTCACGCTGACCGAAGCCGGTATGGAGAAGATGGAGCAGTGGCTGCGCGACGCCGGCCAGCTCAAGTCGGATTCGCTCTATGACGTGGAAAACGTCTCAGTCGTCCATCACGTCAATCAGGCGCTGCGCGCGCACCAGCTGTTCGCGCGCGACAAGGACTACATCGTGCGCAACGGCGAAGTCGTCATCATCGACGAATTCACCGGCCGCATGATGCCGGGCCGCCGCTATTCGGAAGGGTTGCATCAGGCGCTCGAGGCCAAGGAGCATCAGCCGATCCAGCCGGAAAACCAGACGCTCGCCTCGATCACCTTCCAGAACTATTTCCGCATGTACGACAAGCTCGCCGGCATGACCGGCACGGCCTTGACCGAGGCCGACGAATTCCAAGACATCTACGAACTGGAAGTGCTGGAAATTCCCACCAACATGCCGATGGTGCGGCTCGATGACGATGACGAGGTGTACCGCACGGCGGGCGAGAAATATCGCGCCATCATCGAACTGATCGAGGATTGCAAGACGCGCGGCCAGCCGGTGCTGGTCGGCACGACGTCGATTGAGAAATCGGAGCAGCTCGCCGAAATGCTGCGCCAGCACGGCTGGGAGCAGCACGACTTTTCCGATCCCAACGCCTTTGCGGCGCTCTATTCGGGCGACGAGGGCGCCACCAAGGCGAAGGTGTTCGCCATCCTCAACGCGCGCTACCACGAGCAGGAAGCCTACATCGTTTCCCAGGCCGGCGTGCCCGGCGCCATCACCATCGCCACCAACATGGCCGGCCGCGGCACCGATATTCAGCTCGGCGGCAATGCCGATATGCGTATTCGCCAGGAATTGGTCGATATCGAAGACGCCCGCGAGCGCGAAAAATCCCCGTCCGCCGCCGAAATCCGCGCGCAGGTCGCGCGACTGAAGGAGAAGGCGCTGGCCGCCGGCGGCCTTTATGTGCTCGGCACCGAGCGTCACGAGAGCCGGCGCATCGACAACCAGCTGCGCGGCCGCTCAGGCCGCCAGGGCGACCCCGGCCATTCGAAATTCTTCCTCTCGCTCGAAGACGACCTGATGCGCATCTTCGGCACCGACAAGCTCGACGGCATGCTGCAGCGGCTCGGCTTGAAGGAGAACGAGGCGATCGTCCATCCCTGGATCAACAAGGCGTTGGAAAAAGCGCAGCAGAAGGTCGAAGCGCGGAACTTCGACCTGCGCAAGAACATTCTCAAGTTCGACAACGTGATGAACGATCAGCGCAAGGTCATCTTCGACCAGCGCGTCGAATGGATGCAGGACGACGTGGTCGCCGAAATCGTCGCCGATATGCGCCACAACGCGATCGACGAACTGGTCGCCAAGCACGTGCCGGAGAACGCCTATCCGGAGCAATGGGATACGGCCGGGCTGCGCGGCGAAATCGAGCGCGTGCTCGGCATCGACCTGCCGGTCGACGAATGGGCCAAGGAAGAGGGCATCGCCGACGAGGAGATCTTCGATCGCGTCGAGCGCTGCGCCGACGAACACATGGCGGGCAAGGCCGCGCAATGGGGCCCGGACGTCATTCGCTATATCGAGAAGTCGATCCTGCTGCAGACGCTCGACCATCTCTGGCGCGAGCACCTGGTCATGCTCGATCATCTGCGCCAGGTCATCGGCTTGCGCGGCTACGGCCAGCGCGATCCGCTCAACGAGTACAAGGCGGAAGCTTTCAGCCTGTTCGAGACGATGAGCCGCGAGCTGCGTGAAGTTGTGACGGCGCAGCTGATGCGCGTCGAGGTGACGCCGGCGCCGTCGCCCGAGCAGCAGGCGATGCTGCCCGTCATGGAAGCGCACAAGGTTGACCCGATGACCGGCGAAGACGAAATGGCAATGGCCATGGCAGGCGGCGAAGCGGCTGCCCGCCAGAACATCGTGCGCGCCATGGCCGGCAATGCCGGCGCATCGCTGGCGTCGGCGGCGGGAGCGGCGCAGGCCCAGCCGCGCAATCCGAAAGATCCGACGACCTGGGGCAAGGTCGGCCGCAACGAGGCCTGCCCGTGCGGCTCAGGCAAGAAATTCAAACACTGCCACGGGCGTTACGTTTAGAGCATTTTCCGGAAAAGTGGACGCCGGTTTTCCGAAGAAAATGCGATCAAATCCATAAAAACCAGAGCGCTTCCCGATTCAACGTAATCGGGAAGCGCTCTAGGCGGCGAGCCGGAAGCCGGCACGCGCCTTCCGGCTTCTGATTCCCCGATCAGTATTCAGATGATCAAAATCCGGCCCAGCGGCTGTTGAAGCTGCCCGCCGGCACGACGGGCTGTGCGCCGTTGATCATGCCGCCATCATGCGCCGGCGGTGCGTAGGCATTCGCCTGCTGCTCAGGCCCGGGCTTGGGCTTGGCGGCGGCCACGTTCTGAGGCTGCGCCGCTTTCGGCCGCACGCTCGCAGTGGCGCTCGGCGCGGTGCGCACCGACGGCCGAAGCTTAGGCGGGGTCCGCGAGGCTGTCGCCGTCCGAACCGGCGCGGACGGGACCGGCGCCGGCTGGGCGGTCTCGTGCTGCGATCCAAACAGACCGCTGAGGAAACCCAAATGGCTGTTTGGATCGGCGGACGCGACCGTCGGTTCGGCAGAGGCCCGCGAGGCAAACATGCTGCCGAAGATATTGTTCACCGAGCCGGGCTCGGAGGGCGGTGCGGCAATGGCCGCGGTCATGTCCGATTCGGAGCCCCGAGGCGGCGAGATGGCCGGCGGCAGGCGGCCGGGCTGCAGCGGCGGTACATGGAGGTGCCCGCTGTCGTCATACGTATAGGTGGCGTCCTCGAGTTTGGAGACGAACACCCGGTTCATGCCGCCGTCGGTTCCGGGGTTGAGCGGCGCCTCGGCGACGTCTTCCCTGACCAGTTGCGCGTATTTTGAATTGTCGATCTGCTGCCTCGCCGCGACCGCGCTGGCGATGGTCGGATCGATCTCGTATTTCGGGCAGCGCCCGATCGGATTGAACGAGAGCGGCCTGGCCGGGTTGTTCGGCGACACGGCGTCGAACACATAGTGGCGGTCGCACACGTTGACCTTGGGTTCGAGGTGCGACACCTGGAAATGATCGTCGCCCTCTTTGATCATCTGCCAGAAGGCCAAATTCGGATTGTTGCGGTGGCGGGCCAGATTGGCCGGCGTCATGCGGAACGGATAGGCCTGGAGCTGAATTTCCTTCTGCCCGCCCAGGAACGCGTCGCGCGCCAGCGAATAGATCTCGCCGATTTCCTCATCGGTCATGGCGTAGCAGCCGCGCGACGAGCAATCGCCGTGGATCATCAGGAACGCGCCGTGGCGATTGTTGGCCCGGTCGTAGACGTTGGGGAATCCGGTGTTGATGGCGAGGTAGTAATTCGAGTTGGGATTCATCAGCCCGGGCGTGAGCGGGTAGAAACCCTCGGGCGCCTGACGGTCGCCTTCCTTGACCTTCGGTCCGAGGTCGCCCGACCAGCGGCAGATCGGATAGACCTTGAGCAGGGCGTAGCGGCCGCTGGTGTCCTGCTTCCAGACTTCGAGTTCCAATTCTTCTTTGAAGATGCGGATAAGGAGCGGCGAATCCTTCGGCATATTCTTTTGCTGAAGCGCCGCCAGCATCTGCGGCGACAGTTCCTTCATCGCCCTGCCGGGAATGTCATATCCGTCTTCGCCGAAACAGCCGCCCAGCGTCAGGGCCGCGGCAAGCACCGCAGACGCCAAAAACGCGTGCACAAAGCGTGCACGAGCCGGTGTGGCGCGGTTCAAATTGACACTCCCCGACGGATGGAACATCCCCATGCCATCACTGGCTAATCGTTATCCCGTAGTAGTGGCTTTCGCAAGGCAGCTTGGTATGCCAAAAACTTACGCGCGTGGGATAATGAAGGGTTAATTTACGGCAAATTCTACAGATAAATCAGCGCGCCAGCCGGTCGAACCACGAGCCGATTGCGCCCGCAATACCGGATTTGGGCGGCATTGTGGCAGGCATTGTGACGGAGGGAACCAGCCTCCGCCGCAGGGTTCAGGCCAGCGTCCGTCCGATCGCCAGAAACTTTTCGCGCCGCTGCCGCACCACGGCGGCGCGGTCGAGCTGGCGCAGCTCGGACAAGGCGGCGGCAATCGCTTCGCCCGTCGCCGCGATAGCGGCTGCCGGTTCCCGGTGCGCACCGCCGACCGGCTCGGGCACGATGGTATCGACGACGCCGAAGCGCAGGAGATCCTGCGCGGTGATCTTCATCGCGGAGGCGGCGTCCTGCGCCCGCGCGGTATCGCGCCACAGAATCGAGGCCGCGCCCTCGGGCGAGATCACGCTATAGATCGCATGTTCGAGCATGATCACTTTGTTGGCGGTGGCGACCGCCACCGCGCCGCCCGAACCACCCTCGCCGATGACTGCAGCGACGTTGGGGACGCCGATCTCAAGACAGGCTTCGGTCGAGCGGGCGATGGCCTCGGCCTGGCCGCGTTCCTCGGCGCCAATCCCCGGGTATGCGCCGGCGGTATCGATCAGCGCGATGACCGGGATGTCGAAGCGATCGGCCATCGTCATCAGCCGCACCGCCTTGCGATAGCCTTCCGGCCGCGCCATGCCGAAATTGTGCTTGAGCCGGCTGTCGGTGTCGGAGCCTTTCTCGTGGCCGATGATGCAGACGGCATCGCCGCGGAAGCGGCCGAAGCCGCCGATGATGGCCGGGTCGTCGCCATGCTTGCGGTCGCCGGCCAGCGGCACGAACTCGCTGATCAGCGCAGCGATGTAGTCAAGGCAGTGCGGCCGGTGCGGGTGACGCGCCACTTGCGTCTTCTGCCACGGCGTCAGCTCGCCGTAGAGTTCCTCGAGCGCCGCCGCCGCCTTGGCCTGCATGCGGCCGATCTCTTCGCCAACCGCGATCGCGTCGCCTTCGGCCGCCATCGTGCGCAATTCCTCGACCTTGGCCTCAAGCTCGGCCACCGGTTTTTCAAAGTCGAGGTAGGAGCGCATCACGCGAGTACTTATGATCCAATGAATGAAATTTGAGGCCTGCCGCCGATTGGGGGCAAATGCCTCGCCGGATGCGCTCAAGTCAAGGAAGGCTGCGCAACGGGCTATACCCGTCCGAGGCGCCGAAGTTCCTCTTCGACCACAGCGAGCAGCGGCTTCAAGCTACCCTGTACGGTATCCCAAACGGCTCGATCCAGGATCAGCTCATAATCGTGACGGTAGACGTTGCCGGCTCCTGCCATGCCCTTCCAACGGATATGAGGATGCCGCCCCTTCAGTTCAGCGGGCAATCTGCGGGAGGCCTCGGAGATGATCTCAAGGCATCGCGTTACCGCATAGACCGTGCGGCGGTCCGCCAGGAACTGTTCGAGCGAAGCATCACCGATGAATGAAAACGCGAGTTTAATGTTCTCACGAATGTCGGTCAGTGGACCGATACCAGAATCAGAAGGCATAAATCGAATCTGCCGTCGCTGGCGGCCGAACGTAGGGTTTCAGCGCATCCTTGTTGACGACGTCCACAGGACCGGCGAAAAGCGATTCAATAAAATTCTTCAACTCCACGTAAGCAAAAATGTCGAGTGATGCATCGGGAGCGAGCTCGATCATAATATCGACATCGCTTTTTGGACCAGCCTCATCGCGCGCTACGGACCCGAACAACGCCGCGTGACGGACGCCGCGGGCACGCAATTCGTCCTTGTGGCCGACAAGCGTATCGATGACATCTTGTTTGTTCATGGGTACGTGGTCACTCAAAAAATCATCCGGTATGAAACTTCCGCGCCGTCTTTGTCCTTTATGTACACCTGATTGCCGCCTTCGGCCTCCTTGATCAGCGCCTCGTAAAGCCGCAGCGAGTTCTTGATGACTTCTGCATAGGACGAGGCTTCAGTTTTTTCTCGCAATGCCTTCAACCGCTCCATCGAGCTTTCCGGAAGCTCAAGCTGCACTCGCGTGGTCTTCTTTTCCATTCGTTCCTGTACCTCGGAAGTAGTAGCCGATGATGCATCCCAAGGGCGCGGCCACGACTTCCCATAGGGTTCTGAGGACCCCAAAGTCTCCGCGGTAAGCGCAAAACGCAGCCGTGGCAGCCAGCGCGAAGAGTACGACGCCAACGAGCGCAAGAGCGATCGCCGATCGCGTTACTTCCGTCAGGTGCCTTGTCTTCGCTGCAATCACGGCAGCGCTGACTTCAAGTTCCTTTCCGATCTTGGGCTTTTAGCGCATCCAAGGTCCCACCGGCCTTCGCGCTTCCAAACTCCGCAAGAAAAGCGAAGAGCAGAAACGGGTACGGAGCCCTGGCGAAGGCGCTGGTTGGAGCCTTGACATATTTCAAATCGCCGAACGGACACGTGTTTCACCATAAAAATGTTTCTGCCCGACCGAGTAGCATGAGCCAGGGTTCGGTCACCCCTTTGCCGCATCAAGCTCTGGCTGGACTCCAGGATAAAGAACAATACTCAAAAGTCAATCAAAATCTGATGTACAAGTCGCTTATCCCGCTTCCCCTAGCGGATGAAGATCGCGCACCAGGCTTTTGAGCCGCTCTTCCAGCACGTGGGTGTAGATCTGCGTGGTCGAAATATCGGCATGGCCGAGCAGCGTCTGCACGACGCGCAGGTCGGCGCCGTTATGCAAGAGATGGCTGGCGAAGGCGTGGCGCAGCACGTGCGGGCTGACCTGCTCGGCGCGCAGCCCCGCCGCCGCCGCCAGCGCCTTGAGATCGCGGGCAAAGTGCTGGCGCGTGAGATGGCCGCTCTCGCCGAATGACGGAAACAGCCATTTCGACTTGGTGCTCGGTCCCGATTTCGCATCCTGATCGGCTTCGCCGCGCAGCGCGAGATACGCCGCCATCGCATCCTTGGCGGCATTGTTGAGCGGCACCATGCGCTCCTTGTTGCCCTTGCCGCGAACCACGATGACACGCGCGTCGCGGCGCGCGGCCGAAACCGGGAGCGCCACCAGCTCCGAGACGCGCAGGCCGGTGGCGTACAGCGTCTCGAGCAGGCACGAGAGCCGCGCCGCGCGCAGCCGTTCGCGCAGCGGCGCCGCCGGGTCGGCCGTCGCCGCCGCCCGCAGCAGCCGGTCGACATCGGCGATACTTAAAGTCTTCGGCAGCGGTCGGCTGCGCTTCGGCCCTTCGAGCACCGCGGCCGGATCGTCCTTGCGCAGACCTTCGGCGTAGAGAAAGCGGTAAAGCTGGCGGATGGCCGAGAGCCGCCGCGCCACGGTCGACGCGCGCATGCCGCGCTCGGCGAGACGGCCCAGATAGGCGCGCAGGTCGCCGGTAGCGGCGCGCGCGATCGAACCTTTGGCGCGCGTCAGATCGGCAGCGAAATCCTCAAGATCGCGCCGATACGCGGCCAGCGTATTGCCTCCCGCGCCGCGCTCGGCAGCCAGCATGTCGAGATATAGCGCGATCAGGCGCTCATCGGATTGCCGTGCCGGCCGCGCCGGTGCTTGCGCCATCGCGCCGGCCTCAATGCGCCTGGAAGAATTTGCTCGGCGGGATGTAAACGCTCATCTGCCGTGGCGTGGGTTGTACGAAATGCGCCAGCGAATATAGACCGCCATAGACGGCGGCGCATACGATCGCGACGATGGTCAGTAACCGGATCAGGCTCGGCATCGCGGCAACGCCCGGGTTCATCCTATTGGTGCAGGAGAAGCGGAACGAGTACGATCACGTCCGGCCGGGCCTGACAAGACGCCCGGGTGGCGCCGGACAGCTCCCGACCAACACCCCGCCGGCCGCGGTCGCGAAGGCATATGACTGATATTGCACTACAAAATGACGCCAATGCGGCTCCCCAACTGGCCGCAATCCGGGCCGCGCTGCAACGCCGCTCCGTGGTCCTGGTTGGCATGATGGGGGTCGGCAAGACGTCGATTGGGCGGCGGCTTGCGGCCCGCCTGAATATCCCGTTCGTGGATGCCGATGCGGAGATCGAAAAGGCGGCGGGAATGAGTATTCCGGATATTTTCGCCCGCCACGGTGAGCCGGATTTCAGGAGCGGGGAAGCCCGCGTGATTGCCCGCCTGCTGGATGCGGGCCCGCAGGTGCTGGCGACCGGCGGCGGCGCGTTCATGAACGAAGCCACGCGCGCCGCCATCAAGGCCAAGGGCATCTCCATCTGGCTGGCGGCGGAGTCCGACGTGCTGATGCGGCGCATTGCCAAGCGCAGGAACGATCGCCCGATGTTGCAGACCGACGATCCCGCCGAAACGCTGCGCCAGCTTCTCAAGATCCGCGAACCGGTCTACGCGCTGGCCGATCTCACCGTGCAGTCGCGGGAGACGCCGCACGAGTTCATCGTCGGCGAAATCGTCGCGGCGCTCGCCGCGCATCTGCAGATCGCGGCTCCCATCGAACAAAAAGGACGGCGTATGACCGCACCCGTTCGCAGCGTATCCGCCGCCGAGCCGGAGCTGGTGAAGGTCGATCTCGGCGCGCGCAGCTACGACATCGTGATCGGGCGGGGCGTCGCCTCCTCGCTTGGCGCGCGCATCGCCGCGCTGCGGCCGGGCGCGAAGACCTTCATCGTCACCGACGAAAACGTCGCCCGGGAGATCCTTCCCGCGATCATGCAAGGGCTCGGGGGCGCCGGCGTGAAGACCGGCAGCATCGTCGTTCCTCCCGGCGAAAGCTCCAAGAGCTTTCCCGTCCTGGAAAAAGTATGCGAAGCGATCGTCGGCGCCCGGATCGAACGCGGCGATCTGGTCATCGCGCTTGGCGGCGGCGTGATCGGCGACCTCGCCGGTTTCGCCGCGGCCGTGGTGCGCCGCGGGCTCGACTATGTGCAGGTGCCGACCACGTTGCTGGCTCAGGTCGACTCCTCCGTGGGGGAAAGACCGCCATCGACTCCGCCCACGGCAAAAATCTGATCGGCGCCTTCCATCAGCCGATCCTGGTCGTCGCCGACACGGCGCTGCTCGACACGCTGCCGATCCGCGAATTCCGCGCCGGCTATGCCGAAATGGTGAAATACGGCCTGCTCGGCGATGCCGCCTTTTTCGACTGGCTCGACGTCAACTGGAAAGAACTGTTCGCGGGTGGTCCCGCACGCGAGCACGCCATCGCCGTGAGCTGCCGCGCCAAGGCTGCGATCGTCGCCCGCGACGAGCGCGAAACCGGCGACCGGGCGCTGCTCAATCTCGGCCACACCTTCGGCCACGCGCTGGAGGCGGCCTGCGGCTATTCCGGCCGGCTGCTGCATGGCGAAGCCATCGCCATCGGCATGGCGCTCGCCTTCGAGTTTTCGGCGGCCCGGCAGGGACTGTGTGCGAAGGCCGAGGCCGCGCGCGTGATACGCCATCTGGCGGCGGCCGGATTGCCGACGCGGATCCAGGACATTCCGCCGCCCCTGCCCTCCCTCGCCGAGCTGATGGAACTGATCGGCCAGGACAAGAAAATCAAGCGCGGCAGGCTTACATTTATTCTGGTGCGCGGCATTGGCGACGCCTTTATCGAAACCGGAGTCGATGCCGCCGAGGTACGTGCGTTTTTGAGCGAGAAGCTTGCCGAGCGATGACACTTATCGACTGGTTGACAGTTGCGGCGATTTTCATCTGTCTCCTGGTGTCGGCGTTTTTTGCCGGGAGCGAAACCGCGCTGACGGCATCGTCGCGCGCCGCGATGCTGCGGCTGGAACGGCAGGGCAGACGCGATGCCGGCATCGTCAACCGGTTGCTTGCGACGCGCGAACGTCTGTTGGGTGCGTTATTGTTCGGCAACAATCTGACGAATATTGCGGCCTCGACGCTGGCGACCGGTCTTCTGCTCACGTTCTTCGGCAAGGCCGGCGAAATCTACGCCACGCTGGCAATGACCATATTGATTTTCGTCGTCTGCGAAGTGCTGCCGAAGACCGCTGCCTTCAACATGCCGGATCGCATGGCGCTTGCCGTCGCGCGGCCGATTGACCGCATGGTGCGCTGGTTATTGCCGATCCTCAAAGCGGTCGAATGGCTGGTGCGGTTGATCCTGGGCGCCGTCGGCATGCCGGTCGGCAAAATGCAGTCGATTTTGTCGCCGCGCGAAGAACTGCGCGGCGCCGTCGATCTCCTGCACCGCGCCGGCGTCGTCGAAAAGCTCGACCGCGACATGATGGGCGGCGTGCTCGATCTGCGCGAACTCACCGTGTCGGACGTCATGGTTCACCGCACCAAAATGATCATGCTCGACGCCGACGATCCGCCGCAGACCACGGTCGATGCGGTTTTGGCTGCGCCGGTGACGCGGCTGCCAATATGGCGCGGCGCGCCCGACAACATCATCGGGGTGCTGCACGCCAAGGATCTGTTGCGCGCGCTGCATGCGGCCGGCGGCGATGCGACGAAGATCGATATCGTGGCGCTGGCCACACCGCCATGGTTCGTGCCCGATACCACGCCGCTTTACGAGCAGCTCTCGGCGTTCCGCGCCCGCAAGACGGCGCTGGCGCTGGTGGTCGACGAATACGGCGAACTGGACGGACTGGTGACGCTCGAAGATATCGTGGAGGAGATCGTCGGCGACATCAGCGATGAGCATGACATCGTCGTGCCCGGCGTGCGGGCGCTACCCGACGGGTCGGTCAACGTCGACGGCTCAGTGCCGGTGCGCGATCTCAACCGGGCGATGGATTGGAATATTCCCGACGACGAGGCGACGACGATCGCCGGCGTCGTCATTCACGAGGCTCGCTCGATTCCCGAGCCGGGTCAGAGCTTCACCTTTCACAACTACCGCTTCAACGTGCTGCAGAAGAACCGCAATCGCATCACTGCATTGCGCGTCACGCCGCTTGCGCGCAAAGTCGCCGCGAAGGCAAGCTGACCTCTTTCCCCGTCCGGGGAGGAAAAATAAGCCAAACGGAGAAAGCAAAGACAATGGCCAACGGCACTTATGAGACGGTCAAGATCGAGCGCGACACCGGCGCCAATGAGGGCATCACCTGGGTCATTCTCAATCGGCCGGAAAAGCGCAATGCGATGAGCCCGCAACTGCATTTCGACATGGCCGACGTCCTCAACGAGCTAGAGAGCGATCCACGCACCAGGGTTATGGTGCTCACCGGCGCCGGCGAAGCCTGGTGCGCCGGGCAGGATTTGAAGCTTTATTTCCGCGAGCTCGACACCAAGCCGGCCGAACGGGCGCGCGCAGCGTGGGCCAGCCACTACTGGCGCTGGCAGAAACTGTTCACCTATCCAAAGCCGACCATCGCCATGGTCAACGGCTTCTGCTTCGGCGGCGGTTTCACCCAGCTGATCGCCTGCGACTTTGCCATCGCGGCGGAGGACGCCAAGTTCGGGCTGTCCGAAGTCAATTGGGGCATCCTGCCGGGCGGCTTCGTCTCCAAGGCGCTGACCGATGCGCTGTCACTGCGCGATGCGGTCTGGCTGGCGATGACGGGCGAGACCTTCGACGGCAAGCAGGCCGAGAAGATCCGGCTCATCAACAAAGCCGTGCCGCGCGCGCAATTGCGTGAGGAGACGATCGCGTTGGCACAGCGCCTGCTGAAGCTCAATCCCGAGGTGTTGCGGGCGACAAAGATTGCGGTCAAAAACGTGCGCGTCGTTCCGCATGAGCAGGCGGGCGATTACCTTGCGGCCAAGACCCAGGAGATGCGCCTTCAGGACAAGGAAGGCGGCCGCGCCAAGGGAATGGCCCAATTCCTCGACGACAAGAGCTATCGTCCGGGCTACGGCCCGTACGCGCGGGCTGAACAGAAGGCGTAGGCGTCAAGCACGTCTCGCATACCGCACGCCCCGCGCGCCAGCCTTGGCGGCCTCCGGCCTCCCCCTTTCGGGGGGAGGTCACTACATGATCCGGTAGCGCCGCCGCAGGCGAGGCTACGGAGGAGGCCGGCATGGACGAGAAAACCAAACTTGCTCCGATGGATATCGGACTGGCACCCGCGCCGATCGATCCGGGCGTCCGCATCGGCCATGTGCATCTGAAAGTCGCCGACCTTGAACGGGCGCTTGCGTTCTATTGCGGCGTGTTCGGCTTCGAGCTGACGCAGCGCCGCCAGGGCGCGGCGTTCATTTCGGCCGGCGGCTACCACCATCACATCGGGCTCAACACCTGGGAAAGCCACGGCGGTTCGCCGCCGCCGCTGGGCTCGACCGGCCTCTATCATCTGGCCATCCTCTACCCGACGCGCGCGCAGCTCGCCGCCGCGCTGCGCCGGCTGATCGAAGCCAAAATTCCGCTCGAAGGCGCCTCCGACCACGGGGTGAGCGAAGCGCTTTATCTGCGCGACCCCGACGACAACGGCGTCGAGCTCTACTGGGACCGGCCGAAGGAGCAATGGCCGCGCACCAAGGACGGCGAGCTTGCGATGGTGACCGAGCGGCTCGATCTGGCGGACCTGCTGCGCGAGCTTGAGACGCGTCAAGGCGCGGAGCCGGCAGCCGCCGGCCGATAGTGGATTTCGATCGTTGATTTTCATCAGCCGTGCGGGGCGCTTTCTCAAGCGCCAGCGTTGACAAAACAACGCCGCGCCGCCATCTCACCGCGGCATGGGTGTGACTGACCATAGTTAGCCGGCTCTTCCCGACCCCGCCTCGCGGCGTCGGGCCGGACGCGCTTTTGCGTCCGGAAGCGGAGCCACGTCATGCCCAATCTCAAACCTTACCGGACCAAGGCCGAGAAGGCCGAGGCGCGGCGCAGCGCGCATAAAGGTGCCGACGGCGCCTGGCGTTCCGAGGCGTCGTTCTCGATCCACGGCGAACCGGGCGTATGGTACTGGGACGAAGCGCACAAAATCCCGGTGCGCGAGCCCAGGCGCTGGCGCAGCCGGAAGGAGGCAGCGGAGTAAGCAAACAAAATCGCGCGCCCGCACCCCGGCCCTTCGCCGTGCTAAATTGAAAGCCGGTAGGGAAGCGCGCTGATGACCGCGGAGACAGAGCCGCCGCCGAGTGGCGACAAAGCCAAAGTCTTCATCTCCTATTCGCGCAAGGATCTGGCGTTCGTCGACCGTCTCGACGCCGCGCTGAAAGCGCGCGGCTTCGAACCGCTGATCGACCGCAGCGAAATCTATGCGTTCGAGGACTGGTGGAAACGGCTGCAGGCGCTGATCGAGCGGGCCGACACCGTCGTGTTCGTGCTCTCGCCCGATGCCGTCGCTTCGCGCGAGGCGCTGCGCGAGATCGACTACGCCGCGTCGCTCAACAAGCGCTTCGCGCCGATCGTCTGCCGCCGGGTGGACGACGCGGCAATTCCCGAAGCGCTGCGGCGGCTGAATTTCGTGTTCTTCGACGATCCGGAGCAATTCGAGGCGAGCGCGGATCGGCTCACCGAGGCGCTCAACACCGACATCGGCTGGATCAGAAAACACACCGAATACGGCGAAGCGGCGCGCCAATGGGCGGCTTCCGGCCGGCCGGGCGGCCTGCAGCTGCGGTCGCCGGCGCTTGAAGACGCCGAACGCTGGATCGCGTCGCGTCCCGCCAATGCACCGGCGCCGGCCGCGGAGACGCAGGCCTTCATCGCCGAGAGCCGGCGCGGCGCGACCCGGCGGCGCAACATCCTCACCGGCAGTCTCGCCGCCGGGCTTGCGGTCGCAGTCGTGCTCGCCGGTCTCGCCTACTGGCAGCGCGAGGTCGCGGTCGCACAACGCAAGATCGCCGATCAGCAGCGCCAACGCGCCGAGGACACGCTGGCGGCTGCCACCAAGACCGCCAACGGCCTGGTGTTCGATCTGGCACAGCGTTTTCGCGACACAATCGGAGTTCCAGCGAGCCTGGTCAAAGACATCTTGGACCGCGCCCGCGGCTTGCAGGACCAGCTGTTTAATTCGGGACAGACGACTCCGGAGCTGCGCAAAAGCCAGGCAGCGGCCTTGGGTGAGACAAGCCTCACCCTGCTGGCCCTCGGCGAAACGCCAAGCGCCCTGGCGGCCGCCAAACAACAGCAGGAAATCCTGCAGACGCTGGTGACGCAGCAGCCGACCAGCACCGATTTTCAGCGCGAGTTGTCGGTGGCGGATATCAACATCGGCGACGTGCAGATGGCGCAGAGCGATCTCGCGGACGCACTGACCGTGTTTCGTGCCAGCCTCGCAATCAGAGAACGCCTGGCAAATTCCAATCCCGGCAATGCCGGATGGCAGTTCGATCTTGGAATCGCTTACGAGCGCGTTGGCGATGTCCTCAAGGCTCAGGGCAACCTTGCTGAAGCGCTCAAGTCGTACCAGGCCCGCAGGGACATCGTTTCGCGGCTGGCGGCGTCGGATCCCAAGAACGCGCCCTGGCAGCGCGACCTGGCGGTTTCATATTCGAAAATCGCAAACGTCCAGGTCGAACAGGGCGATCTTCCGGCCGCGTTGGCCTCTTTTCAGACGTCGCTGCGCATCTTCGATCAATTGGCGCAATCCGATCCCGCACGCGCCGACCGGCAGCGCGACCTTTCGACGGCTCACGATATGATCGGCAAAGTGCAGTTCCAACAGGGCGATCTGCCGGCTGCGCTGGCCTCCTATCGGGCGAGCCTCGCCATCGCTGACCGCCTGGCAAAATCCGATGCAAGCAATGCCGGTTGGCAGCACGACCTGGCGCTGGCCTACGATCGCGTCGGACTCGTGCAGGATCGCCAGGGAGACCTGTCAGCCGCGCTCGCCACCTATCAGACGGCATTGGCGATAGCGCAACGGTTGGTAAAGTCCGATCCCGGCAATGCCGGCTGGCAACACGGGCTGGCGGTTGCACACTTGGGCTTGGGGGACGTTCAAAGCGACCACGGCGATCTTTCGGCCGCGCTTGCCTCCTATCAGGCAAGCGCCGCCATCATGGAGCGCTTGGCCAACGCCAATCCCGGCAACACCGATTGGCAACGGGAACTCTCCGTGTCTTTCGACGATGTTGGCGATGTGCAGCTCGCTCGCGGCGAGCTTGCGGCCGCGCTCACCTCGCATCAGAAGGCTTTTAGCATTCTGAACCGTTTGGCGAAGTCCGACCCCGGCAATGCCGGATGGCAGCGCGATCTGGCGACGTCTTATGAGAAAATCGGCGAAGTGCGGCTGGCACAGCGGGACCTCAATGGCGCGCTGGCGTCCTATCAGGCCGAGGCGGCTATCATGGAACGATTGGCGAAGTCCGACCCGAGCAACGCACGCTGGCAACGCGGCCTGTCTGTTCCATACGAAAGGATCGGCGAGATCAAGATGACGCAGGGCGATCTGCCGGCTGCCCTGATTTCCTATCAGGCAGGACTCGCAGTCGCCGACCGGCTGACAAAGTCCGACCCTGACAATTCCAGCCGGCAGGTCGATCTTTGGATCGCGGCGAGCAACGTCGGCGACGTTCAATTCAATCAGAACAACCTGTCAGGCGCACTCGCAACTTATCGCCATTGTCTGGCGATCGCGCAGCATCTGGCGCAACTCGACCCGAGCAAGAGGGATTGGCAGCGCGACATCTCGGTTTCCGAAAACAAGGTGGGAGACGTCCAATTGGCGCAGGGCAATTTGGGCGACGCGCTGGCGTCTTTCCGCACCGGCCTCGCCATCATTGAGCCGATCGCCAAAGCGGATCCCGGCAATGTCGGCTGGCAACGCGATCTATGGGTTTCGCATGCCAAGATCGGGGATACTCTCCTGGCCCAAGGCGATGCTTCTGGAAGCCTGGCGGAATGGCGGACCGCCGAGTCGATCGCCTCAAGGCTGGCGCAGGCCGATTCCAGCAACGCCGATCGCGCGCATGATCTGTCGCTGTCCTTGAACAAAGTCGGCGACCTTGAGAAAAAATCCGGCGACCTCGCGGGCGCACTCAAGTCCTATCGCGACAGTCTCGCGATCAGTCTCAAACTCGCTGCGCGCGATGCTGGCACCGAACAATGGCAGCGTGACCGGCAATCTGTCATCGGGAAGATCGACGGCTTGGCCTACAGTTTCGTTCTGGCGCGCGATTTCGCGACAGCTTTGCAAGTTGCAGACCAGGTCATCGCACTCGCTCCCGACCAAATCTGGCTTTACACCAATCGCGCCCACGCGCTGATGTTCCTCGATCGTGTCGACGAAGCGCGGGAGCTTTATTTGAAATATCGCGGCCGCAAAAATGTCAGTAACGGCAAACCCTGGGAGGCGGTCATCCTTGCGGATTTTGCCGATCTGCGGAAGGCGGGCCTTAGCCGTCCCCTGATGGATGAAATCGAGAAGCTGTTCGGATCAGTCAGCGGCGGCGCGAACCGGGCGCCGGATTAGCGCGGCGGCTACATCCCCTCGCCCGGCGCCGCCGCGTGGATCGCCAGCGCATGCACACCGCCCGACAGTTCACTGGCGAGCGCGGCATTAATCATGCGGTGGCGTTCAAGCCGGCTCTTCCCGCGGAAGGCATCCGACACGATATAGAGCCGGTAATGGGTTGCGCCGCCGGGGCGGTGTCCGGCGTGGCCGGCGTGCTGATGCGACTCGTCCTCGACGCGCAGGCTTAGTGGAGCGAAAGCCTTACGCAACTTTTCGGTGATCACATCCTGCGTTCCCATGACCGCCCTGCGTTCCCATGACCGCCATTCCTTGGCCTGCAGCTTTACCGGCGGTGTGCCAAATCGGCAATGACCGCAACGCGCGAAATTGCACCATGTCAAGTCTTGCGGGTGTCATCGCGGCGCCCGCATAATCGGAATCAATGAGTACGAATTCGCCGCTCTTTGATCGCATCCGGGTCAAGCCCGGCCAGGACCGCAGGCCGCGCACCGGTCTGCCGGGCTGCCAGTGGCCGGGCTGCGCCGAGCAGGCGACACATCGCGCGCCCAAGGGCCGGCTGCGCGCGGCCGAATATTGGCAATTCTGCCTCGAGCATGTCCGCGAATACAACAATTCGTACAATTTCTTCGCCGGCATGAGCGACGACGCCATAGCCAAGTACCAAAAGGATGACGTCACCGGTCACCGGCCGACCTGGAAGATGGGGTCGCTCGGCGGCAACAAACGCAGCCGCCCGGCGCGGGCCGATTTTCGCTCGCCCGGCTGGGCGGCCGAAGACCCGTTCGGCCTGTTCGGCGGGGGCGCCGCCCGCGGCAACGGCCATGCGCGGCCGGCAGGCGAGGGCCGTAAAATCCTCAATGCGCAACGGCGCGCGCTCGACGTGCTGGGGCTTGAGCCGGACGCCAAGCGGGCCGATATCAAGGCCAGGTTCAAGGTCCTGGTGAAACGGCATCATCCCGACGCCAACGGTGGCGACCGCGGCTCGGAAGACCAGCTGCGGGAGATCATCACCGCCTATAATTACCTGAAATCCGCGGGCTTTTGCTGATCCCCAACGGTTCGCAGGGTGCCCGCCGCGGTGGCTTTCGCGGCGCCATCCGTTTCTGCTAGATGTACTGCGATATTCGACCGTCGGCCGCCGCAGCGCCGGTCGCGCTTCGGGTACGCTTGAAGGTCACGGAGGAGCAATGAGTCTCGCCACAGAAACAGAATCCGGCTTGCCGGACATGAAGGTGTCGGTCCGGCAGGTGTTCGGCATCGATACCGAACTCGAAGTGCCGGCTTATTCGGAGCCGGATGCCTATGTCCCCGACGTCGATTCCGATTACCGGTTCGACAAGCCGACCACGCTCGCCATTCTGGCCGGTTTTGCCCACAACCGCCGCGTCATCGTCACCGGCTATCACGGCACCGGCAAATCGACCCATATCGAGCAGGTCGCGGCCCGGCTCAATTGGCCGTGCGTGCGCGTCAACCTCGACAGCCACATCAGCCGCGTCGATCTGATCGGCAAGGACGCCATCGTGATCCGCGAAGGCATGCAGGTGACGGAATTCCGCGATGGCATTCTGCCATGGGCGCTGCAGAACAATGTCGCGCTGTGCTTCGACGAGTACGATGCCGGACGCCCCGACGTCATGTTCGTGATCCAGCGGGTGCTGGAATCGTCGGGCCGGCTGACGCTGCTTGACCAGAACAAGGTGATCAAGCCGCATCCGTCGTTTCGCCTGTTCGCCACCGCCAACACGGTCGGCCTCGGCGATACGTCCGGCCTCTATCACGGCACCCAGCAGATCAACCAGGGCCAGATGGACCGCTGGTCGATCGTCACCACGCTCAATTATCTGCCGCACGACAACGAAGTCGACATCGTGCTCGCCAAGGCGAAGCACTACCGCACGCCCGAGGGCCGCGACATCGTCTCCAAGATGGTGCGCGTCGCCGATCTGACGCGCAACGCCTTCATGAACGGCGATCTGTCGACGGTGATGAGCCCGCGCACGGTGATCACCTGGGCGGAGAATTCGCAGATCTTCGGCGACATCGGCTTCGCCTTCCGGCTCACCTTCGTCAACAAGTGCGACGAGCTGGAGCGGCCGCTGGTGGCGGAGTTCTATCAGCGCTGCTTCGGACAGGAATTGCCGGAAAGCGCGGTGAACGTCGCGCTCTCATAACGGTCTTGCCCGCGAAAGCGGGGACCCATGATTTCGGTCATGAGATCTATGCGCGAGGATTGTGAATATGGATTCCGGGCTCGCACCTGCGGTGCGCCCCGGAATGACAGGTAGAGCATGTCGTCCAACGTCAAACCCAAAGCTCCCGTAAAGGACGCGCCGACCGAACCGTTCAAGCGCGCGGTCGGCGTCTGCCTGCGCGCCATCGCCGGCAAGGGCGATCTGGAAGTTTCATTTGCGGCCGAGCGCCCCGGCCTCGCCGGCGGCAAGGCGCGGCTGCCCGAGCCGCCGCGCCGGCTCAACGAGCGCGAGGCCGCGATCGTGCGCGGCCACGCAGACTCCATTGCGCTCAAGCTCGCCTGTCACGATCCGACCGTACACCGCAAGCTCGCACCCGGCGGCCAGCAGGCGCGCGCCGTGTTCGAGGCCGTCGAACAGGCCCGCGTCGAGGCGATCGGCGCCCGCCGCATGGGCGGCGTAAAGAGAAATCTCGCCGCCATGCTCGACGACCGCTTCCATCGCGGCAAATTCGACGAGATCACCGACCGCGCCGATGCGCCGATCGAGGATGCGCTTGCCATGCTGGTGCGCGAGCGGCTCACCGGCGAGGCGCCGCCGGCGGCGGCCAGGAAACTCGTCGATCTGTGGCGGCCGCTGATCGAGGATCGCGCCGGCAAGGATCTCGACCGGCTCGAGCGCGTGGTGAACGACCAGCGCCGCTTCGGCGATGTCGTGCACGACCTGCTCGATTGCCTCGATATGGGCGAGGACCGATCGAGCGAATCCGACGAGGAAGAAGGCGAGGACGGCGAGCAGGACACCCGCAAGGACGAGCAGGGACAGGACGGCGACGCATCCGATTCCGCCGAAACCGAGCGCATGAGCAGCGAGGCCGAAGCCTCGGCCGAGCAATTGCCCGACAGCGCCTCCGAAGCCGTCGACGCGCCTGCCGCCGACATGGCCGACGACGCCGAGATGGGCGATTCGGAAACCGCGGCCGAGCCGTGGCGCCCGCGCAACCATCGCAACGAGCCGCGCGGGCCGGATTACCGGCCTTTCACCTCGAAGTTCGATGAAATCGTCGGCGCCGAGGATCTGTGCGAGTCCGAAGAGCTCGACCGGCTGCGCGGCTATCTCGACAAGCAGCTCTCGCATCTGCAGGGCGTGGTCGCCCGGCTCGCCAACCGGCTGCAGCGGCTGTTGCTGGCGCAGCAGAACCGCGCCTGGGAGTTCGACCTCGAAGAAGGCCTGCTCGATCCGGCGCGGCTGTCGCGCGTCATCGTCGATCCGATGCACCCGCTGTCGTTCAAGCGCGAGAAGGACACCGACTTCCGCGACACGGTGGTGACGCTGCTGCTCGATAATTCCGGCTCGATGCGCGGCCGGCCGATCACGGTTGCGGCGACCTGCGCCGACATCCTGGCGCGCACGCTGGAGCGCTGCGGCGTCAAGGTGGAAATTCTCGGCTTCACCACGCGAGCCTGGAAGGGCGGCCAGTCGCGCGAGGCCTGGCTCGCGCAGGGCAAGCCGGCCAATCCCGGCCGCCTCAACGATCTGCGCCACATCATCTACAAGTCGGCCGACGCGCCGTGGCGGCGCGCGCGCAAGAATCTCGGCCTGATGATGCGCGAGGGCCTGCTCAAGGAGAACATCGACGGCGAGGCGCTCGACTGGGCGCACAAGCGCCTGCTCGCGCCGCACCGAGACGCGCAAAATCCTGATGATGATCTCCGACGGCGCGCCGGTCGACGATTTGACGCTGTCGGTCAATCCCGGCAATTATCTCGAACGCCATCTGCGCTGGGTGATCGAGGACATCGAGACCCGCTCGCCGGTCGAACTGATCGCCATCGGCATCGGCCACGACGTGACGCGCTATTACCGGCGCGCCGTCACGATCGTCGACGCCGAGGAGCTCGGCGGCGTGATGACCGAAAAGCTGGCCGAGCTGTTCGAGGAGCAGCCGACCGAAGAGCGGGTGGTGCGGCGGCCCGCACGGCCGCGGCGTCGTTTGGATGCTTAAGACGATCGCAATTAGATACGGCACTTACTTTGTCATGCGGGCGAGCGTCCCCCGCTGAAACTGATTTGCCGCTTCGGGATTTCAGCATCGTCTGAACGACGGCGCGGAGTTCCTCTATGAACAGCCCGGCGATCGGGTTAGGCGTGCGGTCTTTCAAAGTGATGATTTCGAAGGGTTGCGATGGCAGCGGCAGGGCGACGGGCAGAGCCTTGACGCGCAGCCGGCCGGCGCCGAAGTGCAGCATCGATCCCGGCAGCAACGTGAGAAACGGCCCGCTTTCGACCAAGCGTGTTCGCATCGACAACGAGTTTGACACGACGCGCGGCGCCGGCGCCGCCATGCCGCCGCGCCCAAATCCCTCGCTTATGAGCTTGCCTGCAACGTTGCCGGATTCCGGCAAAGCCCAAGGCTCTTCGAGCAATTCGGCAAAGTCGATCTTGCGGCGGCGCAGCCAACGGCTGCCGTGCGCAGCCACGACATACAGCGTCTCGTCGAACAGATGCTCCGTCGCAAGACCTTCGCCGTGAAGAGAGCCCCACGTTCGACTGACCGCAAGATCGATTTTCCGCTCTCGAAGCAATTGGTTCAAAATCACCGAATTGCCATCCGTCACATGGCACCCGATTTGCGGATATCTGTTGGCAACCCGGCTCAAGGTTTCGGGAATGAGTCCATCCGTGATGGCGAGGCTTGCGCCGATGTGCAACTCTCCCACGGTCGGATCGGACAGATATTCGATGGCTTGCACGCCACGCTTCATTTCATCGAAGACGGCGGCTCCGCATGTCAGGAACGCGCGCCCATAGGCCGTCAGCTCAATGCCTTGGGGGGTGCGATCGAGCAGGCGGACGCCGAGCGCATGTTCCAGATCGGCGATCGTCTTCGACACGACCGGCTGCGACACGGCGAGCCGGTCCGCCGCCCTTGCCATGCTCCCGAACTGTGCGGCCGCGAGGAAGATATGGAGATCGCGCAATTTAACGCGCCGGCCGATCCGGTCAGTCCACTGCATGGCGCTTCCCTATAGCTGAACAGCTAACAGGATATCGAAAGATCGAAGTACTAGCTATTCCCTGTCGTGCGGTAACCTGACCGGGTCCGCGGCATTCGGGATGATTCCATGCCCCGGGCCTCGCAACCGCTCAGGAGCGCGCCATGCTCAACCGCAGACGCTTGGTCGCCGCGATGGCGCTAGCGCCGCTAGCAGCGCCGGCTGCAGCCGCCGTATGGCCGCAGCGGCCGGTGCGAATTGTTTTTCCCTACGCCGCTGGCAGCAGCGGCGATTTGGCGGCGCGGCTCATCGCCGGTCGATTAAGCGCGATTTTCGGGCAGCCGTTCATGGTCGAAAACCGGCTCGGAGCTAACGGCACAATCGCAGCCGAAGCGGTTGCCCATTCGCCGGCTGACGGCGATACGCTGCTTTGTGGGCTGACGCCGCAGTTGGCGATCTCGCCGTGGCTGATGAAGGTGCCTTATGATCCGCTGAAAGACCTGATCCCGATCAGCGCAATCAGCACGACCAGATTCGCGCTGATCGTCAACACGCAGGTGCCGGCGAGGACGGTTGGAGAATTCATCGAGTACGTCAGAACGCAGCACAAACAGTTTGCCTATGCGGAGGGCGGGACCGGCAGCGTCGGTCATCTCGCCATGGTGTTGTTGCTCGATCGCGCCGGACTGAGCGGAACGAGCGTAAGCTATAAGGGTAACGAACCGGCACTTGCCGATGTGGTGGGCGGGCACCTTCCGGCGATGTTCTCTTTGTTGGGAGATGCGCTGCCGCAAGCCGCGAGCGGCGCTATCCGTCTGCTCGCCGTATCGAGCGCGCAACGTTCGCCGCTCGCGCCCGACCTGCCCACCGTCGCCGAGTTGGGATATCCCGGTTTTGATGCCACAGCATGGTTAGGTCTGCTGGCGCCGGCAGGAACGCCGCGGTCGATCGTGGATCGCGTGGCAACGGAAGTCGTCCGTGCCACCAAAGATCCGGCAATTGTCGCGCAGTTCGCCAAGTTCGGAATCGATCCGCTGGGCAGCACGCCCGCTGGATTTGCGGCGATGATTGCCGCCGACAGCAAGACTTGGCGAAGAGCCCTGGAAATAGCCGGTCTCAAACCGCGCTGATCCGGCTGCGCTGAGCCACGTCGCGGCCGAGAAGCTGATCGAATTGTTTGCCGAGCACTCGAAAGAGGAGCGTGTGTGCGCTCAGTCCGGCCGTGGCGGCTCGACGCGTGAGCTCGGTCAGTCGCGCGATTCCGCGCGACTGACCTCTCAAGTCCAGCCCCTCAGGACCTGCCTCTCAAGTTCCGCCTTCCGCCATGGATAAATCCGGCGCTTCCGGGGTTACACTGCTGCCAGTAAGCCCGCATCGCCCCCAGGAGCATCGCCATGGACAGAAAAAAGGCATCGGATTTCCCGCAGCCCCTGCTCGACCTGTTCGATCGCTACGTGCATGGCGAGATCAACCGGCGAGCGTTTCTCGACGGCGCGCAGAAATTTGCCGTTGGCGGCGTGACCGCGACGGCGTTGTGGGAAATGCTGCGGCCGAATTACGCCTGGGCGGTTGAGATTCCCAAGGACGACGCCCGCATCAAATCCGAGACTGCGAGCGTGGCCTCGCCAAAAGGCAATGGCACCATCAAAGGCTACCTGGTACGGCCCGCGCAGGCAGCCGGAAAACTGCCGGCCGTTCTGGTGGTCCATGAGAACCGCGGGCTCAATCCATACATCGAGGACGTCGCGCGGCGGCTTGCCGTCGTCGGCTACATGGCCTTCGCGCCCGACGCGCTGACGACGGTCGGCGGCTATCCGGGCGACGAGGAAAAGGCGGTAAAGCTTTTTGCGTCCCTCGATCGAGGCAAGATGACGGAGGACTTCCGGGCGGCTGCCGCTTGGCTGAAGGCACGCCCGGATTGCAACGGCAAGCTCGGCAGCGTCGGCTTCTGCTTCGGCGGCGGCGTGGTCAATCAACTGGCGGTCTGGATGGGCGGCGATCTTGCCGCCGCCGTGCCGTTCTACGGTACCCAGCCCGGCGCCGCGGACGCGGCGAAGATCAAGAGCCCGCTGCTCGCGCACTATGCCGCGCTCGACACGCGCATCACGTCGGGCTGGCCGGCCTTCGATGCCGAACTCACGGCCGCACACGTGGTGCACGAAGGCTATGTCTACGCGGGCGCCAACCACGGCTTCCATAACGACACCACGCCGCGTTACGACGAAGCCGCCGCCAAGCTCGCCTGGCAGCGCACGTTGGCCTGGTTCAACAAATACCTTACGAGCTGACGGGCGCCGCGCTGCGCGGCATCGGCTCGATGGCGGCCCATTCGTGGTCGGTAAGTTCGTAGCGCACGGTTCGAAATTCCTTAGCGTGGCTGACTTTGCCGTACACGTTCTTTTTAAGACCGTGTCACTTTGCCAAGATCAATTGTATGTCTCCCGAACCCATGATGTGGTTCGTGCTTGCGACGAAGATGGCGGTTACCGCGCTGTTTGTGACCGCGGCGACCATCATCGCCGAACGATTGGGCGCCACGATTGGAGCGCTCGTGGCAACGCTGCCGGTCTCGGCCGGCCCGGTCTATGTGTTTCTGGCCCTCGACCACGATTCCACTTTCATTGCTTCGAGCGCGGTTGCGAGCCTCGCACTGAACAGCGCTACGGCGATTTATCTCACGGCCTATGTTCTGATCGCTCAACGACGCTCGCTATGGCTCAGCATATCCCTTGCATTTGTAATGTGGCTGGCGACCGTTTTGGTGCTCAGCCCCGTCCAATGGTCCGCATGGTCCGCATCTGCTCTCAACGTCATCGTATTCACCGCTTGTACCTTCATCGTCCAGCCCTTTTGCCACGTGCGCATGCCACGAACCACACGATCCTGGTACGACTTCGTGTTACGAGCGGGTTTGGTGGCTTCGCTGGTCGGCGTGGTCGTAACTCTAAGCTCTCAAATTGGCCCGAGGGGAAGCGGCGTGCTTGCTGTGTTCCCGGTCATCTACACCAGCATTATGCTCATTCTGCATCGCCGCGTTGGCGGTCCTGCCACGGCGGCGGTGTTGGCAAACGCCGTTCCCGCTCTTGCCGGATTTGGCCTGGCTTTGCTCACCTTGCATCTCGCCGCAGTGCCGCTTGGCTCCGGTGCAGCCCTCGTCGTCGCGCTCGGCGTTTCCGTCGTTTGGAATGCCGTTGTTTATGCAATACGTCGCTGCCAAGCTCTTGCTTAATTAGGAGCGTGAATCACGAACGTGCGGCCGACCTCAACGTACCGTTTGCCTGTCGCGACAGGCTTCAGGTCTGCTTTCAGGATGAAACAGACATGACTCGTCGTGCAAGACCGGACGGATCGGTCGAAGATGACCCGAAGCTGACTCTCACGGCTGCAGGTTGGACCCGGCGTTGCAAACATGTGTTGAGCTACACTGGGCTAGCGCTGTAGTTCGCTACGGTCACGAATTGAGCAATTGAGCGCTGTCACGGCTCGATGTTCATGCGTGTCGAGGCTGAGTGTAATTTTGTCCATGCCAGGCGTTCGAGCCCTTCAGAATATCTTCGTCCTCCCCACGCACCTTGCACACTGCGGAGCGTTCCAGCATCCGCTTATAGAAAGCAGCGTACGCAGCAAGCTCGTGCATCGGGAGCTTGATGCGTGTGCCTAGGTCGTAGAAGAAAAATGCGTACGGATCACATACCGTGTAATGCGCTCCCATTATCCATGCCTTGCCATCAAGCAATCGATTTATCTCCTTGCAATTGTCCCAAAAGGTCTCGCGAGCAGTGTCTTTAAGATTGATGTGTGCGGCACTATCGGTAGCAAATCTCTCGGGCCGGATAATATGCGCAAAAGTCGGATGAACGCTGCTCGCGAACCACGCCATCGTTGATATACAGCGTGCTTCTTCGACTATGCCAGGAGGCAACAGCTGTGTTTCCGGGAAACGCCTTGCGAGATACGTCAAGATGGCGACGTTTTCCGTGAGTATCATGCGATCTACGGCAAGTGCTGGCACTTTTCCATGACGATTAATCTTTAGATAGGCGCTGCTCTTGTGCTCACCCTGCGCCAAGTTGACGAGTTGTCGTTCGTACGGTGCCCCAATTTCTTCAAGAGCGATATGCGGGACCACTGAGGATGCACCTGGCCAACAGTAGAGGATCAACACGGATGCCTCCGTAGCGCGGTCGCCGAGCAGCTGATTATATGCCTGCCAAAACGCACCTGCAACGGCAGCGAACGCTCGCCGCGAAGGTCTGGATATGGCCTTCGCGTCATTTCGCTGCCGCGCAGCAATTTGGTCGCTTCCGGACTGAAGCCGAGGTCGGACTGAATTTTATGAATACACGGCCTAGACCGCCGAACGCCGCTCCGGCGTCGGCGTGAAAAAGACAAATAAATTGGCGATTACAATCGTCGTCGCCAGAAAATAGAACACGATGTTGAGGCCGTAGTGATCGGCCAGAATGCCGCCGCTCACCGGACCGATGGCGGCGCCCAATGCCTGACTGCCGAACAGGATGCCGATGCTGGTGCCGCCCTGGCTTGACGGGGTCGCGTCGAGCAACCATGCCTGCAGCACGGATCGCACCGCGAACAAGAAGAAACCGAGAAAGGCGACAAGGACGACGAACAGGCTGGAGCGGCCGGCAAACGCCATGCCCAGCAGCACCACCATGGTCATGGCCATGCTGCTGACGATGATGCGCTGGCGTCCCATCCGGTCGGAGAAATGTCCGGCGATCGGCGTCATCACGAAGCCGGCGGCCTGCAGCGAGAACATGCAGACCCCGATCCATTTCGGCGGATAGCCCATCTGCCGCGCCAGATAGAGCGGCAGAAACGTCAACAGCGCGCTCTGCGTCATGGCGCGGAATGCCGAGCCAAGCGAAATCATCACCAGCGTCCGGTTTTTCAGAAGCTCGCGCAGATCGCGCAGGCGCCTGGTAATCCCCGCCGACAATGCGCCGTCGCCGCCGGCGCCTGCTTGCTCGCTGGCGACATTCATCCCGCCGACCAGCACTAGAATGACGCAAGCCATCAGGATGCCGGGCACGATATTGACGACGACGACGTTGCGCCAGCTGGTGATGGCCAATAGCCACCCCGCAGCAAGCGGCGCCAGCGCATCGCCGACGTTGCCGCCCATGCCATGAATCGAGACAACGAATCCCTTGCGCTGCGGAAACGTGCGCGCCAACAGCGGGATCGCAGTCGGATGCCAGAAATTGTTGCCGATGCCGACGAGGCCGGCGCAGGCGAGAAGCGTCCAGTAGGAGTGCGTGAAGCCCATCAGCAGATAGGGCGCACCGACCCAGCACAACGCGAGCGCCATGAGCAGGCCCTTGCGCGGCACCGAATCCGCGATCATCCCGCCCGGAATGTTGGACAGCGCGCCGCACACAAACTGACAGGTCAGGATCGAACCGATCTGCTCGTAGCTCAGATGGAGCTCATTGCCGATCAGCGGCAGCAGCAGATAGAACGTTGCCGGATACCAGTGCGTCAGCGTGTGGCCTAGCGTGATAAGCCAGACGTCGGCGAAAGGCCGGGGCCGAGAAACGCTGACCGGCGCGGATACTTCAAGTGTCGTCATGCCGGCTGTGCCGCTTCCCTTTTGGCGTCCCGCCCGAAATTTCTTTGTGGCACCGAGTATTTGGCACCGATTCAGGTGTCAAGCCATTTTGCCGCAGGGGGCCTTGCCACATGCAATTTTAGCGGGCGGCAACGCCGTGTGCGCATGGCGGCGCGTGGCGCAGCGCGCGCCGGCTGTCGTAGATGCTAAACAAAATCTCAGCAGCGGAGCGGCTTACCGTTCGCCGGCCTCGGTGAAAAATTTCTCGCCATAGGCAAAACGGTTCGGCTTCAAGAAAAAGCCGAGCAGCAACGCGCCATTGGGCGCCACCGCCTCATGCTGGTTGCCGGCCGGACGCCACACGAACTGGCCGGGTCCGCATTTGCCCTCATGATCTTCCAGCGAGCCTTCGATCACGTAGGTCTGTTCGAGCGCGGTGTGCTCATGCAGCGGCACGACGGCGCCGGGTGCGAGCTTAAACAGCGCGGTGGTGATGCCGTTGCCGTCGGCATAGAGCACCTTGATCTCGATGCCGGGAAACTTGGTCTTCTCCCACGGCATGTTGGGCGCATCGAGAAAATGCGCGGCGCGCTCCGGCGGATTGTCGGGCTTGATGTCGGCATGCACGACGTTACGAACCGAGGCGGACATGATGCTCTCCTCCCTTAAGCGCGATGTGGCGAGCATATTGCGCGCGGCGCACCGCCGCCAGAGGCCCGGCCGCTGTTGCAGCAGCTAGGCGATCACTCCGACAGTCAACGGAGAATGCGTCAGGCGGCCGCGGCGCGCTTCTTAACCACTTCGCGCTTGAGATCGAGCACGCGCGGCGACAATTCGGCGTCCTTGGCTTTGAGCAGAAAGGCGTCGAGGCCGCCCCGGTGGTCAACGGTCTTGAGCGCATTGGCCGAAACCCGCAGCCGTACCGAACGGCCGAGGACATCAGACATCAGGGTCACGTTGAGCAGATTGGGCAGGAAGCGCCGCTTGGTCTTGCGGTTGGAGTGGCTTACCCGGTGCCCGATCTGGCGCGTCTTGCCGGTCAACTCGCAGCGCCACGGCATGGCTGTCATCCTTCAAAAGACGCCGCGTCCGGCCACAGCCGAACGCTTGCGGAAAATGGGATTGCGCAGCCTATAGAGTGCGCGGGTGGTCACCGTCAAGCGCATGTCACACATAGTGTTTTTTGTCTTGGTGGTCTCGGGCTGCAGCTGGCGGCGGCAGCCAAAGTCCACACAAAGGACTTATTCTGCAACAACACAAGGGTCTTGAGCCCGGGCCTAAGGTTATAGCGCCGACCGGCGGCGGCTTTTACCCGTCTCCCAGGTGGCCGGCCAAGGACGCAAAATTCGTGTTTGTGCTGCCAAATTGGACCCTTCCCTCAGCCACAGCCGCCGCGCCCGCCGCCGCGGTTTGCGTCATGACCTTGCTGGGCGCGCTTTTGGGCGACGCGCGCCACAGTGCGGCCGCCCAGGGGCGGCTCGATGCCGAATACATCGCTACGGTTTCCGGCATTCCGGTCGGCCAGGGAAACTGGATGGTCGAGATTTCCAACAGTTCCTATACGGCCTCGGCCAGCGGGGCGACGGCAGGACTTTTGAAATTCTTCACCAGCGCCCGCGGCACCGGCGCGGTGCGCGGGACCGTGACGGGCGGCCACCCGGTGCCGTCGAGCTATGCGGCGACCATCGTCGACACTCGTCACATCGACGAAGTGCGCATGGCGCTGGCGAACGGAAATGTGACCGACTATACGGCCGAGCCGGCGCTCTTGCCGATGCCCGATCGCATTCCGATCACCGATGCCGATCGCCGCGGCGTCGTCGACCCGATGACGTCGGCGCTCACCCACGTCGACGGCACCGGCAACCCGATTGGTCCGCAAGCCTGCAACCGCAAGGTCGCCGTGTTCGACGGTCGCGTTCGCTACGATCTGGAAAGCGAGTTCAAGCGCGTCGACAACGTCAAAGCGGAAAAGGGCTACCAAGGCTCCGCCGCCGTCTGCGCGCTGTATTTCAGGCCGATCTCCGGCTACATCCCCGACCGGGCCGCGATCAAGTATCTGATCGCGTTGCGCGACGCGGAAGTCTGGCTGGTTCCGATTGCCGGTACGCGTGTGCTGGTGCCGTTTCGGTTTGCGATACCGACTCCGCTTGGATTAGGTGTGCTGCAGGCAAAACAATTCGTCTCGGTGGCACGGCCCGGGCACACGCTGGCGAAGACACAGTAACCGTAATGCGAACGCTTCCGCGCTGTCCCCGTTATTCACAAGAGGTCGGCTCTTGACTCCGACGAGAATCGTCACTCGCCAGGCATGTTAACATCTGCCGCACGCAGCGGGTGGCCGGAATCGGCCTTTGACACCCGATGTGGTACGCGACAACATCAGGTCATCCATATCTCGCGGTGAACAAAATCGAACACAACGCGAGTCGCCGATTCGGCCGCGATTCGTTCCAAACTCGTTCCACACCTTAAACACAGCCCCTTCGACCGTCGCGTTGTGATACACAAACATGCGTCCACCCCTGCCCCGCGCGGCCCGCGGGCCGGCCGGGCGGCGCAGAATGCCGGGCCTTGAATGCCAATATCATTTTCGCCTACTGCCAACCGCGACGCACGTGCCCGTGGCGCCGGTGTCACCGCCGTGCTCGGTCCGACCAATACCGGGAAGACGCATCTCGCCATCGAGCGGATGCTCGCGCATTCGTCCGGCATCATCGGGCTGCCGCTGCGGCTGTTGGCGCGCGAAGTCTATAACCGGGCAATCGAGCGCGTCGGCCCCGAGGCGGTCGCGCTCATCACCGGCGAGGAGAAGATCAAGCCGCCCAATCCGCGCTTCTGGGTGGCCACCGTCGAGGCGATGCCGCGCGATCTCGACGTCGCCTTCCTTGCCATCGACGAAATTCAGCTTGCCGCCGATTTCGAGCGCGGCCACGTCTTTACCGACCGCATGCTGCACCGGCGCGGCCGCGAGGAGACGCTGGTGCTTGGCGCCGCCACCATGCGGCCGATCGTCGAGCGGCTTTTGCCCGGCGCCAGCATGGTGAGCCGCCCGCGGCTGTCGCAGCTCAGTTTTGCGGGCGAGAAAAAACTCACCCGACTGCCGCGGCGGTCCGCCATCGTGGCGTTCTCGGCCGATGAAGTTTACGCCATCGCCGAGCTGATCCGCCGTCAGCGCGGCGGCGCCGCGGTCGTACTGGGTGCGCTGTCGCCGCGCACGCGCAACGCGCAGGTCGACCTCTATCAGGCCGGCGAGGTCGACTACCTGGTGGCGACCGATGCCATCGGCATGGGACTCAATCTCGACGTCGATCACATTGCGTTCGCGTCCGACCGCAAGTTCGACGGCTATCAATTCCGCAAGCTCAGCCCGTCGGAGCTTGCGCAAGTCGCCGGCCGTGCCGGCCGCGCCACCCGCGATGGCACCTTCGGCACCACCGGGCGCTGCCCGCCTTTCGAAACCGAACTCGTCCAAGCGCTGGAGTCGCACACCTTCGAGCCGGTCAAGCTCGTGCAGTGGCGCAATTCCGATCTCGATTTCTCCTCGATCGGCGCCTTGCAGGCGACCTTGGCGGAACCGCCCAAGGAGAGCGCGCTCGCGCGCGCGCCGGTCGCCGAGGACATCCTGGTGCTCGACCACGCCGCGCGCGAAGACGCGGTGCGCGCCCTGACCGGCACGCGAAATGACGTCGAGCGGCTGTGGGAGGTTTGTCAGATTCCCGATTACCGCAAGATCGCACCGGCCAACCATGCCGAGCTTGCGGTGACGGTCTACAGCTTCCTCATGCGCGATGGCAAAATCGCGACCGACTGGTTCGCGCGCCAAGTGGCGGAGGCTGACCGGACCGATGGCGATATCGATACGCTGTCGACGCGCATTGCCCATATCCGGACCTGGACGTTCGCGGCCAACCGTTCGGACTGGCTCGCCGATCCCGAACATTGGCAGGGCGTCGCGCGCGCCGTCGAGGACAAGCTGTCCGACGCCTTGCACGAGCGGCTGACCGAGCGCTTTGTCGATCGCCGCACCAGCGTGCTGATGCGGCGGCTGCGCGAGAACGCTTCGCTCGAACCGCAGATCAACAAGACCGGCGAAGTCATCGTCGAAGGCCACGTCATCGGCCGTCTCGACGGTTTCGTGTTCCTGCCGGATGCTTCGTCAGGCGGCTCCGACACCAAGGCGCTGCAGAACGCCGCGCAGAAGGCGCTGGCCGGCGAGATCGATTCCCGCGCGACGCGGCTTGCCGAATCGCCGGACGCACAACTCGTGCTTGCCGCCGACGGCGCCATCCGCTGGACCGGCTCCGCGGTCGGCAAGCTCGTCGCCGGCGATGACGCCTTGCATCCGCGCGTCCGCCTGATTGCCGACGAGCGTCTCACCGGCGCGCCGCGCGATGCCGTGCAGGCGCGCCTCGACCAATGGCTCAAGTCCCATATCGAACGGCTGCTCGCGCCATTGTTCGAGCTGTCCGCGGCCAGCGATGTGACCGGCATTGCGCGCGGAGTCGCGTTCCAACTGGTCGAGGCGCTGGGCGTGCTGGACCGGCCGAAAGTGGCCGACGACGTCAAGGGACTGCAGCAGCCGGAGCGAGCGAGCCTGCGCAAATACGGCGTGCGCTTCGGCGCCTATCACATCTACATTCCGGCTCTGCTGAAGCCGGCGCCGCGCGCACTGGCGGTGCAGCTCTGGGAGCTGTCGCATGGCGGCGACGAGGCCAAGAACCTGGTCGATCTGCTGCATCTCGCCGGCAGCGGGCGCACGTCCATTCCGGTCAACAAAGAGATCGATGCCAATCTTTACCGCAACGCCGGCTACCGGGTTTGCGGCGAGCGCGCCGTCCGCGTCGATATTTTGGAACGGCTGGCCGATCTGATCCGCCCGGCACTGGCCTGGCACCAAGGCGCTCCCGGGCAGAAGCCGGCGGCGGCCTTCTCCGGCGGCGGCTTTACTGTCGTCAACGGCATGACATCGTTGATCGGCGCATCCGGCGAGGATTTTGCCTCAGTGCTGCGCTCGCTCGGCTATCGCATGGAGAAGCGGCCGAAGCCGCCCGAAGCCGCTCCGGCAGCCGCGACCGCCGATACGTCCGTCGAGACTGCTGCCCATACGTCTGAGCCGGTCGCCGCCACCGAGGCAGCACCGGCCGGCGACGTTGAACCGGAAGCAGGTCCAGCGCAGGCGCCGGCCGAAACACCGTCAGCCGAGCAACAGGCGGAGCCTGCCGTGCCTGACGAGGTTGCAGTCGATGCCGCGGAAGCCGAAACAGCCTCGCAGGACTTGTCCATTGAGGCGCTGCCGCCAGAGATTGGAGCCGCCGTGGAGCCGGAGGCAACGCCGGTCACTGCCTCGGCACCCGATGCCTTCAGCGCAGCACTGGAGTCCACTAGCGGCGCGGCTGCTGCGCCGGAACCCGTGCCGGGCGAAACCGTGGCCCCGGCCGCTGCCGAACCCGAACCGCCGGCCGCGGAACCGGCCCTGATCGAAGTTTGGCGGCCTGGTCGAGCCGAAGGCCGACGCCGTCCGCGCGAGCGGCGCCGGGAACATGGCAAGCCAGCGCAGTCCGAAGCACCGCGCCGAACGTCAGATGCCGAAGCCGCGGGCGTCGCCGCCTCCGGGGAGACTGCACCGCCCACGGAGCAACCTGCCGCCGAGGCTCCGGGCAGGTCCGGCCGACCGCACCGTCACCGCCAGCGCGGCGGCGAGCACCGTCACGAGCGTCGCGACCGCACTGACGGCCCGCCGCGGGAGCGCGAACGCCCGCAGCCGCGGCCGGCACGGTTCGAACGACGCGAGCGCGAAAAGGCTCCTGACCCGAATTCGCCGTTCGCCAAACTCGCAAGCCTCAAAGCGCAGCTCGAGGCGAACGCCAAGGAGGCGAAGGAGCGCCGCTAGGTGCCGGACGAACCCGATCGTCAACGGATCGACCGCTGGCTCTGGCATGCCCGACTGGTACGAACCCGCGCCGCCGCAGCCGCGCTCGCCGGCGCCGGCTACGTCCGCGTCAATGGCGTCCGCATCGACGCACCCGGACGCATGGTGCACAGTGGCGACGTGATTACGGTGGCCCTCGACCGCCGTGTCCGAGTGCTCAAAGTCCGGGGATTTCGCGAGCGCAGGGGTCCCGCCGGAAGCGCCGAAGTTCTATATGACGAGCTGAGCTGAAATGCTGCCGCAAGCACGGCGGGGCAGCGAGTTTTGCGTGCCAGTGACCCATGCGCTAGGAGCACTGCTCGCCAAAAGCCGAATTTAGAGTGTGCAGATGACCTATATCGTCAACGACAATTGCATCAAATGCAAATACATGGATTGCGTCGAAGTCTGCCCGGTGGATTGCTTCTATGAGGGCGAGAATATGCTCGTCATCCATCCCGACGAGTGTATCGATTGCGGCGTCTGCGAGCCCGAGTGTCCGGTCGAGGCGATCAAGCCGGATACCGAGCCGGGCACGGAAAAATGGCTCGGTTTGAACGCCGAATATGCCAAGGTCTGGCCGAATATTACGGCCAAGAAAGAGCCCCCGGCCGACGCCAAAAGCTGGGAAGGCGTAGCCAATAAGTTCGAAGAGCACTTTTCCGCCAATCCCGGCAGCGGCGATTGAAATAATCGCGTTCGGCAGCGTTAACTGTCATGAAGAGGGGCCACGCTGCGGCGCTTTCGCAACGCCATAAGACTTTGATTTTGGCTGAAAATGTGCTATAAGATATTTACATAATGAAAAACGTCCCCGATATCGCCTTTACCAGCGTTTTGAGCCTGTCTGTTCCGGGGATTTTTCGAGGAACCGTCAAAAGAGGCGTGTGACCCACGCGAGAGCAGTGGCAGAGAAAACTCGTCGTCGTACCAAAAAGAGCGTCGCCGGCATGAACCGAAAGGCCGGAAAATCCTCCTCCCGCGTGAGCCGGAGGCCAACACAGCCCACGCGAGCGGCATCCCGTAATCGGGTCGGCGTGGCAAAGCCCGCGCAACGGCAAAAGCCGGAGCCGGAAGGAGCAACTTTGGGAATGAACGTGAAGAAGACTACACAAAGACAAGGCTTTAAGACCAACGAGTTCATCGTTTATCCGGCTCATGGCGTTGGCCAGATCACTGCCATCGAAGAGCAGGAAGTAGCGGGCGCCCGGCTTGAACTGTTCGTCATCAATTTCGTCAAGGACAAGATGACGTTGCGGGTGCCGACCTCCAAGGTTGCCTCGGTGGGCATGCGCAAGCTTGCCGAAACGCCGATGATCCGCCGGGCTTTGGATACACTCAAGGGCCGCGCCCGGATCAAGCGCACGATGTGGTCGCGCCGTGCCCAGGAATACGAGGCCAAGATCAATTCCGGCGATATCGTCGCGATCGCCGAGGTCGTGCGCGATCTGTACCGGTCGGAAAACCAGCCGGAACAGTCATATTCGGAGCGGCAGCTTTACGAGGCGGCTCTCGACCGGCTGTCGCGCGAAATCGCGGCGGTGCAGCGCATCACCGAGACCGAGGCGGTCAAGGAGATTGAGGCGGCGCTCGCCAAGGGTCCGCGCCGCGGCCCGAAGCCTGACGCCGAGGACGAGGGCGTGGTCGCCGAAGAGGCCGCATAGCCGCCGGTCAGGCTCGACATTGGAACGGAAAAGGCCCGGATTTCCTCCGGGCCTTTTGTTTTGCGGTGGACATGTCCGAGTTTGCCCAAATTGCCGGGAAAAATCCCCCGATTAGTCATAAATTAAGCTTCATTTGAAAGGAGATAGGACCACGGGGATTAGGGGTAAGGGGGCGTCGGAATGCGGCGTAAGAAGGCCATTAGGCGCGGCCGGTGGGCGTCGGTTTTCGTAGCGGCGATTGTGGGATACCTGCTCGGCAGTTGGAATGCCGCGGCAGTGCGCAGCAGCCAGGCTTCCAGCGCCCCGACAGCGGCGCAAACCGTGGCGCTCCGTTTCCCGAGCGATTTCCAAGATTCCAGCGATTTCCAACAATCTCCAGCAGCGACCCCGACCACCCGCACCGCCAGCCAGGCGGCTCCGTCCTACCAGCTTGCCTCGGAATCCACCGTCGTTCTCCATAACGCGGATCGCGCGCTGTTCGTGCCCGAACCCATGGTTCCGGCCCAGCCGGCGGCAGCTCAGGCGGCGGATCCGACCGGGACGCCGCAGGAGGCGACTGCGGAGCCGGCTCCGGTGCAGGTCGCGGACCTTTCATCACGGCTGCCGGTTGCGCCGGCGCGCGTCAATGCCGCCCCGATTTTGCCGAAACCGCGCGAGCTCACCAACGCGGCCAAAGCGCATGCCCTGCCGGTGCGGCACGAGGCTGCCCGCCCCACCAACATGTTTGATGATGCCCACCTTACCGTGATCAAGCGGCGGCTGAACCTGACGCCCGATCAGGAGGAGATGTGGCCGGCCGTGGCCGCCGCGCTGCGCAACATCGGCATCGACCGCCAGCGTGAGGCGCGGGCGCGCGGTGCGGCGGGCGGGATCGATCCCGACAGCCCCCAAGTTCAGGATCTGAAATCAGCCGCCATCCCGCTGATTATGAGCTTCTCGGACGAGCAGAAAGACGAGGTCCGCAATCTTGCCCGCGGCATGGGCCTCAATCAGCTCGCTTCCCAGTTCTGACGATCCGAGCGAGCCGTCGCTTTTGCCGCCGTCGGACGGAACAATTCGACGACGCATTTGACGCCGATGAGGGCCAATAGAGAAAAACAGGACAAGTCGCCGAACTCGACGCGGCTCGAAATGTCCAAGGAATAAAGCGGCTCGTACAAGAAATAGTCGGCGCAGAGAAACGCCGCGCACACGCCGAGCAATGCCGGGCCGCGACCGTAGATGATGGCGACAACGACAATCGGCAGCACGTAGAAGAAGACGGGATCGCGCACGCTGAGTTTTGTCAGCTGGAGATACCAGAGTATCCCGGTCACCAGCGCAACGACCGTAAGCGATATGGCAACGGGTGCCGCCCGCAACACTATCGACATACGCTCCCCCCTGTTGACCCATTCGGGCTCGTCGCAATGATAGCGCGGACCGGGCTTGTGGAACAGACATAATCCCACGCTTCCCCGCCGGCAGTCCGAGGGATGGAAAACAGGGTTAGCCCTACTCGACCACGATCTTAACCACGCTGCCGGGGCGCAGCGTGTCGCCGGCAGCGAGACCGTTCAGGACGCGGAATTGCTCGACCTGCCGGTCAGGCACCGCCATACGGCCGGCAAGCTTCTCGACCGTGTCCCCGGGGGCGACCGTTACTACCTTAAGGCGCAACGGCTGCGCGTGCTGTATTTCGGCGAGTGTCATGCGCCGAAACGTGCCGACCGAAGCGCGAAAAACGCGATCGGTCTGAGGTGTGAAGCTTTTCGCCGCGAAAATGAAGCGGTAGACGTCGCTGCCGAAGCGGATGACGTAAAGCCGGAAATCCCAATCGTCGCCCTTGGCGGTCGCGGTCGCGCCGGCAAAACCGTTAATCGTCACATCGCGGACGCTGCTCGGGTCGATGTTCTCGATCCAGCCGGACGTCATATACGCGGTGAGCGTCTGCTCGGACGGCACGTGCACCACGTCGAGCCGCAACGCGGCCCCGCCGCCGCGCTTGACGCCGAGCACTGCCTGCGCGGTGTTGTCGAGAACGAAGCCATCCGGCGCCGCGAAGGTGAAACCCAGCCGCGGATGCAGAAAGCGCCGGCCGCGCACAAACCCTTCGCTCGGGTCCTCACCGAACACCATACCGTTAACGTCGGCGAGGTAAGCGTCCCTCGCTTGTGCGCTCTGCTGCGGGGTCACGTCCGCGGGCGGGGCATATTGGCGGGCGACGGCCTCCGCGCGGGTGATGCGCTCTGGCGTTGCCGGATGGGACGACAGAAAGTCCGGCGCGGCGGGGTTGATGGTGCCGCTCGGCCGCGGCTTAAGCGCTGAGTTGCGCTCCAACGAGGCCAGGAAGCGCACGGCGCCGTATGGATCGTAGCCGGCCCGCGCCGCGGTAGCTATGCCGATCGCATCCGCGTCCAGTTCCTGTTTTTGCGAAAAGCTCGCCAGTGACAGCTTGGACCTCGCCAGCGCCAATGCGCTGGCCTGCGGGTCGCTGACCAGATCGGTGAAGACCTTTTCGTTCAGCTCCTCGTCGCGAATTTTTTGCTCGCGCAGTTCGGCGTGGTGCGCAATCACATGTCCCATCTCGTGTCCGATCACGGATGCGAGCTCGGACTGATCGTTGGCCAGCGAGATCAAGCCGCGCGTCACGTAAAGTTGCCCGGTCGGCAGCGCGAAGGCATTGACCGTCTCGGAATTGAGGATGGTGACCTTGTAATGCAAGTCCGGCCGATCCGACGCCGCCACCAGACGCTCGACCAATTGTTCGACCATGGTCTGCAGGCGCGGGTCGGTATAGAGGCCGCCGTAACTGGCAAGAATGCGCTGATGTTCCTGCAGCTCCGCAGGCGTCATGTCGGGCTGCGGCGGCGGCGCAGCGGTCTGGACCATTGGCTGCGGCGCAATGGCCGGCAATTGGCCGGCGCAGCCCGCGAGCAGCAAAGCGCCGAGCGCGGCAATCGCGCTGGCGATCCTGAAGCCCGTAATCCCTGCCCGTCCGCACCGCATCAACGCGTCACTCGCATTCATTCGTGATGGGCCAACTGGACCTGCGCCGGAAAGGCCGCCTCGATCCAGGGGGCGTGCCAATACGCGCCGCCGCCGCCGGTGGCCGCCCGCGTTTCGATCCAGCCGCGGACCTCTACCGGTTTTCCGGCGAGCGCCTTCAAATTCAAACCTGCCGCCGCAAACCTACGCTCGTTGCGCTTCCGGATCTTCACTGCAAAATCGCGCGACCAGCGCGGGCCGAAGTTCAGATAGAGAATGGCGCCGCTTTCGTGAACGGTCACCACGTTGCCCTCAACCAGTGCGAAGCGCCCCCGTTCCGCCACTATACCGTCAGGCGCGGCAGCGCGCAGCGGGTCATAATACGGATTGGCCCACAGGCCAATCTTGGCCTTGCGCGCGGCAGTCTCGGCGCGGAGCAGCACCGCCATGCAGCCGCGGCTGCCGACGTCGCTTGCAACGCGCGCAAATCCCGACGCGGTCAAATCAGCCTCGACCGAGCGCCGGTCCGCGCCGCGCACCGTCTCTGCATAGGCCACAACCCGTCCATAGCGATCAAATTTCGACTCGGCCTGCCGCACCACGACCTGTGCGCCGGACATAAGCCGCTCCAGCGCCGCCTTCGCCGCCTCACCCCCAGGCGCCGCAAAGGCACTCCCGCCGGCCGGCAGCGGCACTTCGATTCCGGCGAGATGCACGATGCGGCCGTCGCTCAGCTGGAAATCGCCACCATCGAGCACGCTGCCAACGCCTCGCGCGATCTCGGGCCCGCCGCACGGCACCGCCTTCGCAGCCACTGCAACCGCAGTTCCCTGCTGCGCCGCCGCACCGGGATGGACGGAGATCAGTGCAACCCCGGCTGCGCAAGAGGCGGCCACTATCCCACCCCGCCAGCTCCTCATAAGCATCAAACGAACGGGTTGAATGCGGCGGCACTACGGCGGCCGGAACCCTGGACGATCAAAGTCGTCACTCGCTGCGACGGCGGCGATTTCGTTCATTCGCGCTCGGATCGGAACGCCGATTTATTGCATGAGCTGCCGGGCGACTGGCGTTAAGCCAGTGTCGCGCCTACACCGGATGACAGCCTGCCAGCGCCGCCACCGCAGAGGACCCCATGCTACAAGCCGCGATCGACGCGATTACGCAGATGCTTTCGCCGCCGTTGCGCACGGTATTGTGGAAATCGATCGGGCTGGCGCTGGCGCTCATTATTATGGTGTCGATCGCGCTCGACCGGGCGATCGTGTGGCTGGTGGGCGCCGGCAGCACCTGGGGTGAAACGGCGCTCGGGCCGCACGCCAATCTGCCGATCGGGGCCCTGGCATGGGTGCTGTCGATTGCGGCGGGCTTCGGCATCCTGGTCGGCGGGATTATGCTGATGCCCGCCGTCACCTCCTTTGTGGCGAGTTTCTTCGCCGATGAGATTGCCGACGTCGTCGAGCGCGCGCATTACCCGGCCGATCCGCCCGGCAAGGCGCTGCCGCTGTGGCTTGCGGTGGTCGAAGGCAGCAAGACGGCGCTGCTCGCCGTCGTCGTCTATCTTTGCGCGGCGGTGCTCCTCCTTTTCGTCGGGCTTGGCGTGGTAATTTATTTTCTCGCCACCGCCTGGCTTCTCGGGCGCATTTATTTCGAGCTTGCCGCCATGCGCTTCCACCCGCCGCCGGAAGCGAAAGCTTTGCGCAAGCGCAACGCCACGACGGTTTACATCGGCGGGCTTCTGATCGCCGTCTTCGTATCGATCCCGGTGGTCAACCTGGCGACGCCGTTATTCGCCACCGCCCTGATGGTGCACGTCCACAAGCGGCTTATCGGCCGGACGTAAATATTATTCAGAGTGCCGGCTCGCGCGGCCGATCCCGCGTCGCGGTTTTCTTCGGTCCCAGCCGGCGCGCCCCCGCCGCCAGCGTGAATGTCACGACTAGAAAACGCGCGAGGTGGTGCGCACCGACGTAGATCGGGTCGAGATGCAGCGCCAGCGCCAGCACCATCATCGTGTCCTGGGCGCCGGGCGCGAACGCGATGGCGACATTCGCGACATCGAACGAATAGAAATGCAGCACCAGCAGCACGAAGATTGTCGCGATTGTCATCGCCACCGCGAATGAGCCGAACGCGGCGCCGAGAAAGCCAAGCAGCGCGCGAAAGCTCGTGCCGGAAAAGCGCGAGCCGACAAGTCCGCCGAGCACGATCACCGCGCTCGAGCCGAGCCACCAGGGCAATGCTGCGTGGATGACGGCCGTGCCATGCAGAAATCCCGAGCCCGTCATGGCGCCGAACAGCAGGCCGCCTGGAAACCGCAGCCGGTAAAACGTCACAGCGAATGCCGTCGCCACCACTGCGAGCAGCAGCATCTGGCCGAGCACCGAGAAATCCGCGGGTCCCCGGACCGGCGCGACCGCCGGCACCACCAGTCCGAACAGCGCCAGTCCGTTCGGCAGGCCGACCACCAGCAACAGAACGCGCACGGTCTGCACGATGGCGATAGCGCGCAGGTCTCCGCCGAGTTCCGTCGACAGCGCGATGACCTGTGCCATTGAGCCCGGGCTCGCCCCCAACAAGGCCGACAGCGGATCCCAGCGATGCACGATCCGCAGGTAGCTCGACGTTGCCAGCATCATGGTGAGCGAGCCGACCATGAGCAGCACGATGCTCAACGGCCAGGTCGTCACGCCGCGCAGCGTGTCCGGTGTGACCACCGTACCGAGCAGGACGCCGACGATGACCGAACAGACCCGCCCGAGTTCAAGCGGCATCCGCATCGGCCGGCCGAGCAGCGCCGCCGTCGCCGTCGCCAGAACAGAGCCGGAGACGAGACCCGCCGGCAGCTCCAACAAGGCGAAAGTGACGCCGCCGGCGAGCGCAATGGCGAGCGTCTCGACGACCTCAAACAGGGTGCGCCGTGGCGGGAGGGAAAAAGGCATCGATCCGCCATGAATGCCCGCAGCGGCGCGTGCCGTCAAATGACGCTGCCACGGGGACGCCCGCCCGATAGACAGGTTCGGCATTCTGTGGTGACGTGAGCGCAAAGAATGGGCCCAACGGCGCCCGCACAGTTGACGCAGGAAACGTCGTGCTGCAGGGATGGGTCGTCGTCCTTATTGCGCTCGCCTATATCGGGTTTTTGTTCCTGGTAGCGAGCTATGGCGACCGCATGCGCGCGGGCGGGCGCGGCGCATCTTCACGGCTGTGGATCTATCCGCTTTCGCTCGCGATCTACTGCACATCCTGGACGTTTTTCGGCTCGGTCGGATTGGCGTCGCGCGGCGGCTACGATTTTCTCGCCATCTATATCGGCCCGATGCTGATGGTCGGCCTCGGCTATCCGCTGATCGCCCGGATGGTGCGGCTGGCCAAGAAACAGAACATCACTTCGATCGCGGACCTGATCGCTGCGCGCTACGGCAAGAGTCAGGCGGTGGCGGCGACGGTGGCGCTGATCGCCATCATCGGCATGATCCCCTACATCGCGCTGCAGCTCAAAGCGGTTTCGTCCTCGGTCGGCACCATCATGACCGAAGCCGCGCCGGGCGGCGGATTGCAGCCGATGCTCGGCGACAGCGCGCTGCTGATCGCGCTGTTCATGGCGGCGTTCGCGGTACTGTTCGGCACGCGCCATACCGATGCCACCGAGCATCAGGACGGCCTGATGCTGGCGATCGCAACGGAATCGATCGTCAAGCTCGTAGCCTTTCTTGCCGTTGGCGTGTTCATCACGTTCGTTCTCTATCCGGGTCCGCTGGCGCTCTTTGGCCGCGCGCTGCAAAAGCCCGAGATCGCCAAAGTGATCACCCAGATGCCGCCACTCGCCAATTTCTGCGCCATGGCGGTGCTGTCGCTGTTTGCCATCGTGCTGCTGCCGCGGCAATTCCACGTCAGCGTCGTCGAGAACCGCAGCGAAGCTGAAATCCGCCGCGCGGCATGGCTGTTCCCGCTGTATCTCGTGCTGATCAATCTGTTCGTCGTGCCGATCGCGGTGGCCGGCCTGCTGGACGTTCCGATCAGCCTGTTTCACGGCGACATGTTCGTGCTGGCGCTGCCGCTCGCCGCACATTCCACGCTCATGACGGTGATCGCGTTCGTCGGCGGGCTGTCCGCAGCGACCGCCATGGTGATCGTGGAATTGGTGGCGCTCGCCATCATGGTGTCGAACGACATCGTGGTGCCGCTTCTCTTGCAGCGCCGCACCATGCGCATCGGCGAAGCGAACGACGCCGGTGCCAGATTGCTGATCACGCGGCGAATCGCGATCTTCGTCATTCTGTTCCTGGCCTACGCCTATTACCGCTCGGCCGGCGACGCCCAGCTTGCTGCCATCGGGCTCCTGTCCTTTGCCGCCATTGCGCAACTGGCGCCGGCGTTGTTCGGCGGTCTGATCTGGCGGCGGGGCACTGCGCGCGGCGCCATTGCCGGAATGACGGCCGGCATCGTGATCTGGGGCTACACGCTGCTATTGCCGAGCATCTTCGATTTCGGCACGAGCGGCGCCGGCATATTGACCGACGGACCGTGGGGGCTCGCCTTCCTGCGGCCGCAGGCGCTGTTCGGCCTCGACCTGCCGCCGCTGGTCCATGGCGTGCTGCTGAGCCTCGCCTGCAACATCGCCTGCTACATCGGCTTTTCGCTGAGCCGCAGCCCGAAGGCGATCGAACGCGTGCAGGCCGATCTGTTCGTGCCCTCGGCGCTGGGGCCGATGCTGGTGCCGCGGGCGCCGAGCTTTCGTCTGCGCCGCGCCTCGATCAGTACCGGCGACCTGGTCGCAACCGTTGCACGCTATCTTGGCGAACAGCGGACCCGCACATCGTTCCAGAACTTCGCAGCCTCGCGCCGCATCAGCCTCGATCCGCAAGCCGAAGCCGACATTCAGCTGTTGCAATACGGCGAGTATCTCCTGGCCTCGGCGATCGGCGCGGCCTCATCGCGGCTCGTGCTGTCGCTTTTGATCCGCAATCGCACGCTCTCCACCAAAGCTGCGCTCAAGCTGCTCGACGACGCCAACGCCGCGATTCATTACAATCGTGAAATTCTGCAGACCGCGCTCGATCACGTCCGCCAAGGTATCGCGGTGTTCGACAAGGAACTCGCCCTCGTCTGCTGGAATCGTCAATTCGGCGAACTCTTCGACCTGCCGCATGAGCTGACCTCGGTCGGCGTCACGCTTGCTGAAATTCTCCGCCATGTCGGCCGGCGCAGCGAACACGATGCCGCCGATCTCGACGCCTTCGTCGGCGAGCGCGTCGCCAAATATACCGCTGACGATGCGCCGTTCCTCGAACGCCTCGCCAACCAGGCCTTGGTGATCGAGGTGCGGGCCAACCGGATGCCCGACGGCGGGCTCGTCACCACGTTCACCGACATCACGCCAAGCGTGCAGGCCGCCGAAGCGCTGGAGCGCGCCAATGCCTCGCTGGAGCGCCGCGTTCGCGAGCGCACCACCGAGCTCACGCGGCTCAATGCCGAGTTGCATCGCGCCAAGGCCGAAGCCGATGACGCCAACGTGTCGAAGACGCGCTTCATCGCCGCGGCCAGCCACGACATTCTGCAGCCGCTCAATGCCGCCCGGCTCTACGTCACAAGCTTGAGCGAACGCCAGCGCGGCAGCGACGACGGCGATCTGATCGGCAACATCGATGCCTCGCTTGAAGCGGTCGAGGAAATCTTCGGCGCGCTGCTTGACATTTCCCGGCTCGACAACGGCGCGATGAAGCCCGAATTTTCGGCGTTCTGCATTGGCGAATTGCTGCAGCGGCTGGACGTGGAATTCGCGCCGCTCGCGACCGCGAAGGGCCTCGTGCTTCATGTCATGCCGTGCGCGCTTTATGTACGCTCGGACCGCCGGCTGCTGGGACGTTTGCTGCAGAACCTCGTCTCCAACGCCATCAAATACACGCCTACGGGGCGTGTGCTGGTCGGCTGCCGCCGCCGCGGCGCGCAGCTGCGCATCGACGTGTGCGATACCGGCATTGGCATTCCGCTCGGCAAGCGCCGGGCGGTGTTTAGGGAGTTTCACCGGCTCGATCGAGGCGCGCGCGTGGCGCGCGGTGTCGGCTTGGGTTTGTCGATCGTCGAACGTATCGCGCGCGTGCTCGACTGTGCAGTGTCGCTGCAATCGGCACCGGACCGCGGGTCGCGCTTCTCGGTCGAGCTGCCATGCGCCGCTGCCCCGGCCGCGGCCGGCCAGATGGCCGCGCGCGGCAAAGCGCGGCTCGATGCCGGACGGCTCGCCGGCACGGTGGTGCTATGCATCGACAACGATCGCGCCATTCTCGACGGCATGGAGACGCTGCTCGGCGGCTGGGGCTGCCGCGTGCTCAAGGCGGCCGATCTTGCCGGCGCCATCGCGGCGATCGCGGCGAGCGGCACGACGCCGGATGGCCTTCTGGTCGATTACCATCTCGACGGCGGCAACGGCGTCATGGCGATCGTGCAATTGCGGCGGCAGCTCTTGCGCCATATCCCCGCAATCGTGATCACGGCCGACCATTCGGCGCTCTGTGCGCGCAGAGGCCGCGCGCGAGGCAGCGCATCTCCTCAACAAACCGATCAAGCCCGCGTCGCTGCGCGCGCTGATGACGCAATGGCAGGTGCAGCCCATCGCCGCCGAATAGGCCGCCGCCTCTTCGTGCATATCTCCGCTCATTCCCGCGCAAGCGGGAATCCAGATAGAGGGAACAGATGGTGGGCCAAGTCTGGGTCCCCGCTTTCGCGGGGACGAGCGGATTTAAAGCGTCGCGCGCTTACCCCGAGAGCCGCTCGATCGCCGCGCCGCAGCGGCCGAGCTTTTCCTCAATGCGCTCAAAACCGCGATCGAGGTGATAGACGCGGTTGACGATGGTCTCGCCCTCGGCCGCGAGCGCGGCGATCACCAGCGACACCGAAGCGCGCAGGTCGGTCGCCATCACCGGCGCGCCTTTGAGCCGTTCGACACCCTCGATCGTCGCGCGCTCGCCGTCGAGCGAGATGCGGGCGCCGAGCCGCGCCAGTTCCTGGACGTGCATGAAGCGGTTCTCGAAGATGGTCTCGACGATGCGCGAGGTGCCTTGCGCCCGCGTCATCAGCGCCATGAGCTGCGCCTGCAGATCGGTGGGGAAGCCCGGGAACGGCGCGGTGGTCACGTCCACCGGCGCCAGGCCTGCGCCGTTGCGCGCGATGCGGATGCCCTGATTGGTCGGGGTCACTGCGACGCCGGTATTGGCCAGCACGTCGAGCGCGGACTGCAACAGGTCAGCGCGCGTGTTCTGCAAGACAATGTCGCCGCCCGCCATCGCCACCGCCATGGCGTAGGTCCCGGTCTCGATGCGATCCGGCAGCACCGCATGGCGCGCGCCGTTGAGCTTGGTGACGCCTTCGACCACGATGCGCCTGGTTCCGGCGCCGGAAATCCGCGCACCCATCTTGTTGAGGCAATCGGCGACGTCGGCGATTTCCGGCTCGCGCGCGGCATTGTCGATGACGGTGGTGCCGTTCGCCAGCGACGCCGCCATGATCGCGGTGTGGGTGCCGCCGACCGTGACCTTGGGAAACACGATCTCGCCGCCCTTTAGCCCGTGCGGCGCGCTCGCCACCACATAGCCTCCGTCGATCTCGATCTTGGCGCCCAGCTGCTGCATCGCCAGGATCAACAGATCGACCGGTCGGGTGCCGATGGCGCAGCCGCCAGGCATCGACACCCGCGCCTCGCCCATGCGCGCAAGGAGCGGCGCCAGCACCCAGAAGCTCGCGCGCATTTTCGACACCAGTTCATATGGCGCGGTGGTGTCGACGATATTGGCCGCGGAGATATGCAGCGTCTGGCCGTGATCGGCGGTTTCGCCAGGCCGCTTGCCGCCAACCATCACGTCGACGCCGTGATTGCCGAGAATGCGCTGCAGCAGCGCCACGTCGGCGAGCCGCGGCACGTTGTCGAGGATCAGCGTCTGATCGGTCAGCAGGCTCGCAATCATCAGCGGCAGCGCGGCGTTCTTCGCTCCCGAAATCGGAATCGTGCCATCGAGCCGCCGTCCGCCCACGATGCGAATGCGATCCATGCTCACCCCCTGCGGCCCGTCCCAGGCCAAAACAAAAGCGATTTAGCTATGAGCCGAACGCGGCCGGCGCGCAAAGCGCAACACGGCACACGGTTAGCGTTTGATAGCAAACCCAGCCGGACCCTAGTCGTGGCCGCGATTGCGGCGAAAGTCGGGACCGTCCGCGTCTGCGCCCGGCGCGTCCGGCCTCTCCCCCTGCCCGGCCGGCGCGGCCGCGGCGCGACCGCGCGCCTGCGCCTTGCGGCGTTTGAGATTTTCGCGCAAGGCCGCCGACAGCCGTTGGTTCCGCGCCGCCCATTTCTCCGCTTTGCCCGGCTTTCGCATGGGGAAAACTCAAATCACGCCGCCGGGCGCCCCGCAAGCGCGTCCGCTTGCGCTCACACCCCCCATATGGCAGGAAACGCCGCGATTTCTCGCACGTGAATTGGACATTCCCGGCCGCTGCCGTAGCTCAGTGGTAGAGCACTCCCTTGGTAAGGGAGAGGTCGTCAGTTCAATCCTGACCGGCAGCACCATAAAACTCCAATAAAACCGGCCATTTTCGGCCCTATTGACTGCCTGTAATTGTGCCCCTAAATCAGTGTCTGTAAATGGTGCCTGTAAAACACGATTTTAGAGTCCCCCAATGAGGTATTTGTACCAGCGTAAGGTAGGCGGAAATTACTACATCCGGCTTCAACCGTCTGGACAAAAGCTCGTTGAACGATCACTCGGCACCTCCGACTTGAAGGCCGCAGAGATCGCGGCAGCCGATCTAGGGCCTGTGTTCAGTTAGGGGATTCCCAAATCAGCAATTGAGTGATTTATGGGCGGTCGGCCTAAAGGAGGGGCTGACCGATGCGGCGCTACGCATTACGCGACGACCAGTGGGATCGGATCAAGGATTTTCTGCCTGGCCGCGAAGGCCACGTCGGCGGCACCGCGGCCGATAATCGGCTGTTCGTTGAAGCTGTTCTCTACAGGTATCGAGCCGGCATTCCTTGGCGTGATCTGCCCGAGCGTTTTGGCGACTGGAAGATCGTCCACCAGCGCTTTGGTCGATGGACGAAGAGTGGCGTTTTCGATCGCATCTTCAAGCAGTTGGCCAGTGACCACGACAACGAATACATGATGATCGATGCCACCATCGTGCGGGCGCATCAGCACAGCGCCGGCGCGCGAAAAAAAACGGCGAACAAGCGATCGGTCGATCCCGCGGCGGACTGACCACCAAAATTCACGCCCTCGTCGACGCCTTGGGCAATCCCGTCGATTTGATGCTCACGCCGGGGCAAGCCCACGATCTGGCTTGCGCAGAGCCGTTGACTGACGGTGTCGCGCCAAAGGCTTTAATTGGCGATAAGGCCTACGATGCCGATCCGCTGATCGACAAGCTCGCTGCACGTGACATTACCCCGGTGATTCCGCCCAAGACCAATCGCAAGATCAAGCGCGAATGCGACTTCGCACTCTATGCCGAACGCAATCTCGTTGAGCGTTTCTTCAACAAACTCAAGAACTTTCGCGCTATCGCCACACGCTACGACAAACTTGCCAGAAATTTTCTCGCCGGACTGCAGCTCGCATCCGCTATCATCTTGCTCAACTGAAGACAGGCTCTAATCAAGCAGCACAAAGCTTTCATGTACCAGCGGCGGCAAGCTCGCGTCGCCCGCGTGGTGCATGGTCCTTGGGCACACGAATATGCGCCGGGGTTGCACACATCGCCTAATGGCGGGCACGTCATGGCGACCGAGACTGATCTTACATTCTCAGACGGTACGCGCCGACCGAATGGCGGACCCGCGATCTATCTAACCGGCGCGCCACTTTCGGCGGCTCGCGAGTTCCAAGCCTTCGATGATGCCTACGACGGCAAGATCGGCGAAGGTCCCATTGAAGATCAACGGCCCAAATTCGTCGCTGCCAAATCCTCCGCGGATGATGCCTTGCTGGAAACCTACATCAAACACAAGGGCATTACCGGGTATCGTGAGCGCGAAGCCCGCGAAATGTGGCGTATCTTCCGAACGGTCGTAAACAAGCCGTTGCGTGAGTGCACACGAGATGATGGCCGCGCCATCGTGGCCTACCTTGAAGATCAGGCGGACGACGATGAACCACCGAAAAGCGCAACGCTTCGCCGTCGCATGGTACCATTGGTCGCGGCGGTCAACCTCGCGATCGACGAAGGCAAGCTGAAATTCAACCCGTTTTCGTCCGTGGTGCCCGACCGCAAGGATGAAGATGAACGCGAAGCTTTCGACGATGACGACATGAATCTCATTCGTGCAAATCTTCACCGGCTCGATCCGAATGATCGATTGCTGTTGCGCGTGCTGGCGACAACCGGCATGAGACGCGGGGAGGCGTTTGGGATAGACGGTGAAAAGAGCGAGGACGGGATACGCTATTGCGTCGTCGGGACCAAGACCCCGCAATCACTGCGACGCATTCCATTCCCGAAAGACCTGTTGCCCCATCTGCCAAAGAAGATCACGGGGCCGCTGATTACCGGCCGCAAGGACTCGGCCAGCAAGCGGCTGCGCGAATTCTTGCGCGACATCGGTTATCAAGGCCCCCGACAAAGCGCCGATGCACTCATTCCGCCATCGCGCGGCGCAACGCCTGCGGCGTGCTATTGCCGATGAAGCCTTGCGCGAAGCCATCGGCGGTTGGGCGGACGGCAAGAAAAAGACCTCGCGGAAATACGGCAACAAGCATGGCCGGGGCTTTCCGATTAAGATGCTCAAGGAAGCAATCGACAAGATTGGCATGTGACGCCAAACGGCAACGATCGGCGTCCACGCGCTCACAAATTGCCCTCACGGATCTGGCGGCTGCCCGTTTGAAAACACCATCCACGGCATTGAATGGCAGCGACAGGGCCCGCAAGGTTGAGTGGCATCGACTCCGCAAGTCATGGGCCGACGCCGGACTGATCGTAGTCAAGGGCCAGACGATCAGCCAGATGGCGTGAGGCACGACCGCGCCTCGACCGGACTTTACGGACAACAATACGGCCAGATTGCCGTTGCAAATCGAGCGGCAGCGATCACGCGCGCGCCCGGAGCGCGACCACTAACGACCGACCGGCATGGACGTTTAACACCTCCTTCATTGGCGCTGTGCGCCCCCTCCCGAATGGAAATATCTTCATAGACGAAGGGATGACCGGGCGGTTCTTCCAGGTGACCCGCGGAAGAGATCGTATCGGAATACGTGAGCCCGTGCGTCGGCAAAGCCCGGTTGGTCCGAGCGGCAGGAAGCTGCTGACGGACTGGGTCTATAGAGGACAGCCGGTGCCCTACGACTGGGTGCCTGCCGGCACGCCGCACAGTGAGCGCGCAGTTGTGCCGCCGGACTTGAGCAGCTTCCACCTACCCGCGTCGCTACGACCGTCAGCATAAGACCACACTGGAAGACGATTCTCTGCGGCTCGAGCGGCTGCAGCAGGTGCACGCGGGAGTATGAATTGCGGCGGATGCTCACGGCGGCTCTGGCACAGAAGGCGAGGTCCCGGGACGCTGGCTACTCTGTCGCTATGAGGCGAAGAGCGGACGTGGATCAAGCACCGCTCAAACGTCGAAGGTGACCCGGTGCGTCATTTTGAGACCGCCGATTGATGCACTGCGAAAGGCTCATGTTGGCGACCACACACACGACATTCGCCAATGGGCAGCTCTGAGATCGCGATTAAGCACGCGAATTCGCAGCGCCAACTCACGCGTGAAGTACGAAAATAACATTCGTGCGATTTGCGGATACCGCTGCACAAGCCCATCGAACGCAGCCCGCGTTAGCTCGTAGCCTTCGACCTCCTCATCGCAAACTACTGTCGCCGAACGAGGCCCCGTCGAATAGAGACATCTCCCCACCGTCATCCCAGCGCCTACACTTGACACGCGCAGCGAAGGTCCGAGCCGGCTCCGTGCAGTCGGGCACTGACACTGCCTTTGACCAACATCCACATGCGATCCGCATCTTCGTCCTCTTGCACGGCATAGTCGGGTCAGGTGTAGAAAGTTGCAGACTAAAGCGGATTCCGGTCATATTGAAGCATAGCCTGCATGTCTGAAATAGTTGGCACATTCTTGCGGACTGAGCTGGGGGATGAACGAGCGAATTGCTCGATTGAGGCCGGGAACGGTTCGCGCCGCAACCTTGCGCAGGAAGGTCTTGAATTTGCTGTAGGGCATCTCGATCGGATTGAGGTCGGGCGAGTATTTCGGCAAGTAGCGAAGTGTTGCCCGCGCTTTCTCGATTGCCTCCCGAATGGCCGGCCCCAGGTGGACTCGACAGTTATCCATCACGACGATGTCGTTGCGCTTGAGCGTGGGAACCAAGCACTGCTCGACATAGGCAAGAAACATCTCGCCGGTCATGGCGCCTTCGACCACCATCGGTGCGATCATTTCATGGTAGCGCAGAGCGGCCACAAAGGTGATCGTCTCCCACGTTCCGAGCGGAACGCTGCCGATCACCCGCTCGCCCCGTGGAGCCCGCCCGTGGAGCCGCACCAGGTTCGTGCTGACCGCAGTCTCGTCGATAAATACCAGCCGGGCGGGATCAAGCATGCCTTGCGCTCGCATCCAACGTCGGCGCGCTCGCGCGACATCTGCGCGCTGCCGCTCGGCCGCTTGCAGGCTTTTTTTTGAGGGTGATGTTGTGTCGATCAAGAAACCGCCAGAGCGAGCTGCGGCTAGTGTTGATCCGCCGCTTGCGCAGCGCTGCAACCGTCTCGACCAAAGTCAGGTCCGGCTGTTCAGCAACCAGAGCCAGGATCGCGGTGGCGAACTCCTCCAGCGGAGAAACGCTTCCGCCGCGCGGCTTCGGCGCGGCGCTTCTGCTTTCGTGCCAGCGCTGCAGCCACTTGATCGCCGAGCTTACGCTCACCTCGAAACGTTCGGCCGCCTCGTGTCGCGATGCACCGGTCTCCACAGCTTCGATAACGCGTTCCCGCAGGTCACCAGAATAAGCCTTCGGCATCGCCAGCCCCCGTCGAGGAGAATCAATGCACAAAGACTCGCTCATCCTTAACCGCCTGGGAATCCCACCGATTCAAATCGGACGGGAACCGCTTTAGTCGAACCTTCGGCGTAGACGGTTATCGTGAACGCAGCAGGACTGTCTGTTAGAACTTCAGATTGCACAATAGAGCCACCAGTTCTCCCTGACGTTTTGTGCCGCTCTTTTCGAAAATACTCTTCAGGTGGTTGCGTGCCGTGCCGATTTGGATGCGAAGGCGGCGCGCGGCTTCCGTCAAGCTCAGCCCTTCGGCCAGGATCTGGGCGACCTGAGCCTCGCGGGTGGTTAGCCCGAGCGCCTCTCGGATTTCATTAGGGAGCGAGCTGCGAGGAGAGGACCGCGGTCGGATCACAACTGCAATTGCAGCCGTCGCAACGAACACGTCGCGGGCCCGGCCGGTAACGGGCACGATCTGGACGAAGGCTCTGCCCCGCTGATCGGCGATCGCCACCAGCGCCGACCGTCGCGGCGGTGTCACAGCGGCTAAGATCGCACGTTGCAGTGCCGGCTGCGCTGGACGGTCGACCGCGACCAGCTGCCTGTTGCGCACAAGCAATCCGCAAGGCTCGGCGTCGTTGCCGTGCAGTCGTAGGACGCGGCCGCAGGCATCGAGCTCGAAGACCGGACCGCCGCGCTGGCGAAGGGCCTGAACCATACCGGATGCTTGCGCATCGAAAACGTGGCGGGCGATCCTGGCTGCCGCGCTCAATTCCGAAACCACGGAGTCGAGTATGGCGATGTCGACCGGCTCGTAAGGCCCGAGGCGAAGTCGGCGTTTGAACGAAATGCTGATTCGCCCGTCCGGCTCCGAAGAGAGCCGGGCCCTGGCGTGAAAAAGAACGCCACGCGGCCTCAGAAACTCCTGAAAGTAGGGGTCGCGGCGCATTTCCTCGTCGGTCCAAACATCGTGGTCGACCAGAAAACGATGTCCGAACACGTGGTCAGGAAAATACCGCAACCGGCTGGTCGGCGCGCGGCCGGCCGCAAGTGCGGCATCCGCCTCCGCCCAATCGGACGAGCTGAGCATGGCCAGCGGAATGCCGTCTCGGAAGTTGATCAGCGTGGCGCCCCCGGCCTCGGCCGCCACGGCAAGGCGCTGCAGGGCCTCCTCCCAACCGCGGCCCAACAGCGCCGCCAAGAGCAATTCGCCGGCAGCCGCTCCTACGTCATCCCGTCGCACCACGCCGATCTCCATTTGGCCGGTCTTGCAGGCTAGCAAAAGCAAAGAGGCACGACAAAAACTCTATAGCTATGCCCACGACAAGGGAAATTGTGCCTATCCCATTTGGGACAGGCGAAAGGAACGGCACAACCAGTAAAAATTTGGCTGTGGTCCCTCAGGAAGCCACCACCGTGCTCGGGAGATCGGACGGTTGATCACGGGCTCTCGCTGAAGCTCTATCCAAACTGGAGCACGACGCTAGCTAAACCAACAATTTGTGAGGAGCGACAGGGGAGATATTGACATGACTACAGTTACACTAACCAACCCGACCGAGGCTCAGCTTCAGGCGGCGATCAACAGCGCCGGCAGCGGTGAGACGATCGACATCGTCGGTACCGCAAGTCAAGCACCGACCATCGAGCTGACGACCACGCTGACGATTCCAACCGGTGCGAACATTACAATCGCGAATACCGGCTTCACGGCGGGCGGTCTGCCTCAGGGTTACGACGTTACGTTGGTATCCGACGGAAATGACCCACTGACAAATGCAATCGTGGTGCAACAGGGCGCGGACGTCACGTTCTCCGGGGTCGAGCTGTCCTTACAGGCGGTCGGGAAATCAGGCCAAGGCGGGGGTGGCGGTAGCAATGGTCAATCTGGCGCCGGCGGGATTGGGGGCGGTGCTCCGGGCAATGCGTCAAATCCGAATGGTACAGCTGGGGCACCAGGAACCAACGCAAGTGACGGTACGGCCGGAACGGATGCCTCAGCCACAATAGCGGCGGCTATTGTGAATGACGGCTCCCTCACCCTCGACCGGTCTTTTCTCGCCGCGACCGCGACCTCAGGCGGTGGCGGCAATGGCGGCTTTGGTGGCGAGGGCGGCGCTGGCGGTCCCGGCGGCGGGGGCGAAGGCGAAGTAGATCAAAACGGCGGTATCTTCACCGCGGCGGGAACTGGCGGAACTGGCGGAGGCGGCGGCCTCGCTGGAAACGGAGGAGCGGGTGGGAAAGGCGGTTCGGCTGTCGCCGGCATCCTCAATAAACAAGGCGCCACACTCGTCCTTAAGAATAGCACGATTGCAGGCATCGATACTGCCGGTGGCGCGGGCGGCAACGGCGGAGCGGGCGGCTACGGGGGCACTGGCGGCAACGGCGGCAAGGGCGGCAACGGCATCCTTGGAGATGGCGGCAATGGAGGAGGCGGCGGTACCGGCACAAACGGCGGCGACGGCGGTGCCGGCGGCGACGGCGGCACGGCGGTCGGCGCAATCTGGAATGCCGGCGGTACTGTCAACGTAGTTGGCACAGCGCTGCTGTTCGACGATGAGGCAAACGCTGCTGGAGGAAGCGGAGGTCGCGGGGGCTTTGTCACCGGGAACGGATCGGGAGGGCAGGCGGCACCCCGGGTGGGTTGCCTGGCACTGTGGCCGGTACTCCTGCAGCCGGTGCGGTAGGCGCCAACGGTTCAGTCGGTCCAGCGTATCCCGATATTCTGAACACCGGGACCGTCAACGGAACTCTCACCACATCCGATTACGTCACCACGTTGTTCAACAATGCCGAGCTTGCATTGGGGCAGAATCCATCCATTCAGCAGGTTCAACCTGGCCAAACGTCGTCCTTCTCTTTTTACGTAGCCCTTCCGAGGGCCAACAGCAGTGGGCAAAGCGTCTCCGCATCGATCGATTGGCAAGTCGTCCCTTCAGGCTCTAACCCGGTGCCTGCGGGCGACTTCGTCGGCCCGACATCGGGGGTCCTCACCGTCAACAGCCCCTTCGCCACGGTGGAGCTGAAACCCGGGGCGATGGAGTCCGGCGACGAGAGTTTCACGTTCCAACTGTCCAATCCCAGCGTTGGCGTTCTGGCGGCCAGCGAGAGCAGCGTCACCGTTACGGTCGACCTTGGTGGGAATAGTCCCGCGCCACCGCCGACGCCGCCATTATTTCCTCAAAATCCGGGCAACAACGACGAGTGGATCTTGTCAGACGGACAGTGGGAGGCAAGCGCCGGGCCGGGTTCGCATCCCTCCGGCTATAACGTCGCCGCCATCGGCGATTGGACCGGCGGCGGCACCGACGGCATCCTTTGGTACAATCCCACGACCGGCGATACCGACGAGTGGCAGCTGTCGAATACGCAATGGGCCGCCAGCGTCGATCTTGGCACGCATCCCGGCAACTATCAGATCTCCGGCGTCGGCGATTTCACCGGCAACGGCATCGACGACGTGCTGTGGACCAGCGCTTCCGGCAGCAGCGTGCAGACCGACATCTGGGAGCTGGGCTCCAACGGCCAGTGGGCCGCCAGCGTCAGCCCAGGCTCGCACCCGGCCGGCTACAGCGTCGCCGGCATCGGCGATTGGACCGGCAACGGCACCGACGGCATTCTTTGGTACAATCCGACGACCGGCGATACCGACGAGTGGCAGCTTCACAACGGCCAATGGTCGGCGAGCGTCGATCTCGGCAGCCATCCGGGCACAGGCTGGACCATTGCCGGGGTGGGCGACTTCTTCGACAACGGCCGCGACGACGTGTTGTGGACCAATGCGTCCGGCGGCAGCGTGCAGACCGACATCTGGGAACTTGGCTCGAACGGCCAGTGGATCAACGAGCGTCAGCCCCGGCAACCATCCGGCCGGCTATCAGGTGGTCGGCGTCGGCGATTTCACCGGCACGGGCACCAGCGACATCCTCTGGTACAACGCCTCGACCGGCGACACCGACGAGTGGCTGATCAATAACGGCCAATGGGCCGGCAGCATCGATCTCGGCACGCACCCCGGCAATTTTCAGATCGCCGGCGTCGGCGACTTCACCGGCTCTGGGACGAGCGACATTCTGTGGCACTCCAGTTCGTAATCAGCGTCGTGCGAGCATTTTTTTTGCTGCGACGCCATATGTTCGAAAGTGGCCCAAATGCGAAGTGCAGCAGGTCTGCTTTGATGGTCGCGATCAGGGGCAAAGCGGACGAACCTCAAACAGATCAAATCGGGCGGTGATGACCCGACGCGACACTTCGCCACCGTAAATTGACGCAGTGCGAAAGCGCCCCACACAGCTTCAATCGCTGGCGGGACAGGTGCGCGGCCGGACCATCCCATTGGCGAACATGCGATCAAAGATGCCCTTGGCTGGCGGCGGCTGAAATCGCCGGGTGGTCTCCACACCTAGCGACGACGCGCACATCGTCTCGCAGCCAGGATTGAAGACGATCCAGATAGATATAAATGACCGGCGTGGTGTAGAGCGTTAGCAGTTGGCTCAGCGCTAGCCCGCCGACCATGGCGTAACCGAGCGGTTGCCGCAGTTCCGATCCGGTGCCATTGCCAAGGGCCAGTGGTACTCCAGCCATCATCGCAGCTGCCGTCGTCATCATGATGGGACGGAAGCGCTGCAAGCAGGCCTGCCGGATCGCTTCGAGCGGCGGCAAGTGGCGGTCGCGCTCCGCTACGATGGCGAAATCCACCAGGATGATGCCGTTCTTCTTAACGATGCCGATCAACAAGATGATGGCGATGATGCCGATCACCGACAGATCCATGTGGCCCAACCGAAGCGACAACAGCGCGCCGACACCGGCGGACGGCAATGTCGATAATATGGTGAGCGGGTGGATGTAGCTCTCGTAGAGCATGCCGAGAATGATGTAGACCGCGATCAGCGCTGCGCCGATGAGCGCCGGTTCGCCGGCAAGCGAAGTCTGGAACGCCTGTGCATTGCCTTGAAACGTACCGATCACCGTATCCGGCAGCGCGATGTCGCGCGCCGCCGCAGTGATGGCGTCGACCGCCTGTCCGAGGGCAACACCGGGCGCGAGATTGAATGACAGCGTAACCGCCGGGAATTGCCCCTGGTGCGTCACCGAGAGCGGACCGACCCGGCTGGTGTCGATATTCACGAGAGCAGAAAGCGGTACGGCTTGGCCTGTCAGCGGGGACTTGACGTAGAGGTGGTCAAGCGAGTCGAAGTTCTTCTGCAGTTCGGGCGATACCTCCAGGATGATCCAATACGTATCAAGCTGCGTAAAATATTGGGTTATCTGGCGCTGGCCATAGGCATCGTTGAGGGTATCATCGATCGTCTGCGGCGTGATGCCAAAGCGCGAGGCCTGATCGCGATTGATAGTCACGCGCACTCGCGGCGCGTTCGCCAGCAGATCGGTCGAGACATCGCGAAGTTCCTTCAACGACCGTAGTTTTGTCAGCAATTTTTGCGACCATTCGACTAGGTCAGGAATGTCGACATCCTGCAGTGTATACTGGAAGCTGGCCCGCGCCGAGCGCCCGCCGACCGTGATGTCCTGGGTCGCCTGGAGAAACAGGTTTGCGCCAACGACCTGGGCGATCTTCGGCCGCAGCCGATTGATGATTTGCGCGGCCGTCAGCGTGCGCTCTTCGCGCGGCTTGAGGGCAATGAAAAAGCGCGCCGTATTTGCCGTCTGCGCATTGCCATTGCCGCCCGTGCTGCCGGTCTGCGACACAAATCCTGCGATCGCGGAGTTGCGCAAAAGGATGCGCCCCAACTCGCGCTGCAACTGCATCATTTCGGCTGGTGAAACTTCCTGGGCCGCCTCCGCGAGGCCGTTGATCATGCCTGTGTCCTGAATGGGGAAGAACCCTTTGGGAATCTCAATAGCCAAGATGACCGTCAACCCCAACGTCGCGAAAAAGACCGCGAGCGTGATCGCCTGATGGCGCAGAACTAAGTCGAGAGAGCGCCGATAACCGGCCAACATCGCATCGAAACCGGCCTCGATCGCCAAGTACATCCGACCGTGCTGTTGTGGGTGGTGTTCAAGAAAGCGCGCACACAGCATCGGGGCGAGCGACAGCGATACCAGCGCTGAGACAGCAACCGCGGTCATCACGGTCACGGCAAATTCGAAGAACAGACGGCCGACAATCCCGCCCATCAGCAGGAGCGGGATAAAAACCGCGATCAGCGAAGCACTGATCGAAAGAACCGTGAAGCGGATTTCGGCCGAGCCCTCGATTGCGGCCTGCAGCGGTGCCGCGCCGTCCTCGATATGGCGGAAAACATTTTCGACTTCGACGATGGCGTCGTCGACCACGAACCCAATGGCGATCACAAGCGCCATCAATGACAGATTGTCGAGGCTGAAGCCGAACGCGTACATTGCCGCGAATGCGCCCAGGAGGGACAACACAATGGTGAAGGCAGGCACGACGGTCGCCCAAGTGTGGCGCAGGAATAACAGAACGACGAGAACGACAAGAACAATAGTCAGGAGCAGGGTGAATTCGACATCGTCGACCGACGCCCGAATCGTGGTGGTGCGGTCGAGTACCGTGTCGATCTTGACTGCCGGTGGGATGACGGCGGTCACTTTGGGCAGCAAAGCCTTGATCCGCTCTACCGTTGCGATGATGTTGGCCCCCGGCTGTTTGTAAACCGAGAGCACGATCGCCGGCTTGTTGTCATAGTAGGCTGCGGAAAAGCGATCCGTCGCGGCCGCGATGGCACGGCCGACATCGCGGACCCTGACCGGCGCGCCGTTCCGGTAGGCGAGGATGACTTCTTCGAACTTATCGGCATCGGTAATCTGGTCGTTGGCATCGATCGTGAAGCTTCTCTTTGCGGTAGTCAGAGAACCCTTCGGAGCGTCGGTTGTGGCTGTCACCAGTGCGCCGCGAATGTCTTCGAGCGTCAATCCGCGCGTAGCGAGCTTGGCGGGGTCGACCTCGACCCGAATAGCCGGTCTTTGTTCGCCGCCGATGGCGACTTGAGCGACGCCGGGTACCTGCGAGATTTGCTGTGCCAGATAGTCGTCCGCGTATTGGTCAACGGTGATAAGCGGCATTGTGGTCGAGTGCGCCGCAAGAATGAGGATCGGCGCGTCGGCAGGATTAAGCTTCTTGTAGGTCGGCGGCGACGTCATGGATTGCGGCAGCGTCTTGCTCGCCGCGGTGATCGCGGCCTGCACATCCTGCGCCGCGAGATCGATATTGCGGTTGAGATCGAATTGAACCGTAATCGACGTGGCGCCGAGGGTGCTGAAGGAGGTCATTTGGGTGACGCCGGCGATCTGGCCGATCTGGCGTTCAAGCGGTGTTGCGACCGAGGACGCCATGGTTTCAGGGCCGGCCCCCGCCAGTGTCGCGGTGACCTGCACGGTCGGGAAATCGACCTGCGGCAATGACGCCACCGGCAGAAGTCGAAATGCCGCTATGCCCACAAGCGCCACCGCGCTCATCAGAAGCGAAGTTGCCACCGGCCGGCGAATAAAGGGTTCGGAAATATTCACCTGACGAATACCGTCCCGCTCGCGCGCGGCGTGCCATCGCCACCGTGAACCGTGGGCGGCCGCCAAGCCTTAGAATTATGAAGAGACCGTACTTTTTGCTAACAGGCTCCGTTTTGGCGTTCAGCTCCGAATTTTCACCTACAATATCGCAATAATGACATTGGCGACGATTGCGCCACAAACGGTCTTAGCTCATACTCAGCCCAAGAAATAGTTGGGGTAGAGATGCCGATTCGACGCTTACCCTCACTAAACGGATTACGTGCTTTTGAGGCGGCTGGGCGGCACGGCAGTTTTACTGCCGCCGCCAAGGAGCTGAATGTCACCCAGACGGCAATCAGCCGTATGGTCCGCCTTTTGGAGCAACGCATAGGCTTTCCGTTGTTTCGGCGGCAGGCCAACACGCTGGAGCTGACAGCCCAGGGGCGCGCATTTCTCAGCGGCCTCACCGATTCATTCGATTCGATCGCGCGGCTTGCCGAACAGGTCGCAGCGATGCGAGCCGGCCCAGTGCTGACAGTCGGCGTCGGACCGACACTGGCAATGAATTGGCTTATTCCGCGTTTGAATGGCTTCTATCGCAACCACCCCGAGGTCGAGGTCCGCATGGCGACCGGCGGTGCGACGCGCCCGGTGCGTGACGACTGGACCTGCACGATACGCCGTGATGTATCGGCGTGGCCGGGTTATATCGCTGAAGAGTTGTTTCCGAGCGCGCTGGTTCCAGTCTGCACGCCTGGCTTGGCCGCAGGCTTGCACCGACCGTCAGACCTGCGTCGAGCGCCTCTGATCTTCGTGCCCCACCTGTCGGATGATTGGCGATGCTGGTTCGAAGCCGCCGGCCTGCGTGGGCCGCTCAAACCGGGCACCGAAGTGTACTTCGACAACAATGCCATGGCGATGCAGGCCGTGCTCGACGGCGTTGGCATCGCCGCGGCACAAACGCTTTATGTGACCGGGGCGCTGGAGGCGGGACGCCTGATCGCGCCGTTTCCGATCGTCGCCAAAAAGCCTGAGGCTTGGTACTTGGAATATCGGCCCAGCCGCACCGACGATTCCGCACTCATTGCCTTCCGCGATTGGCTGCATGGCGAGGCGGAGCGGCAGCGCCGGGTTGAGGCTGAACTGATCAAACCACCGATCTGATCGGACCAAAGGCGACTACGAAGTGTAGGCTCCCGGGCGGCGCCGACGATTTTGTTGCAGATGCTCACGGCAGAAAAGTGGCCCCTTCGCCGACGTCGTGCGATGTCCGATGTCGTGGCGGCTTTGTCGGAACGCGGACGTCGGTTCGTTGGCGGCCGTGGTGCTTGGCGATGCCATAGCTTCTCGCGCCGGTCATCATCTTCGGCGCAGGACGGGCCCAGAGGCGCGAATACCGATGCAGTGCCCTTCGCCACCTTCGCCTAACTCAGGCGCCCGGTTCGACCGCGCCGAACCTCCAGGCCGCGAACCGCTTCTCCGGTATTCAGCCTGTGGCGGCCAATAGATCCCTTTAACCATCCCAACTGATGCGACTCGCACGCCGAAAAAGGCGCCCCACATTTCTCTCAGCGTTCAGAGCCGGGCATCGACGGATTGGCCCGCACCAACCTGCGCTTCTCCCGCGAGGTGGTCCGTAAACGCGGCAGGTGCCGCCTTGGCACCCGCAACCAAAGGAGATGCCCATGGCCCCCGCACGGCCGTATTGGAAAGGCTACCTCAAGCTTTCGCTCGTGTCCTGCCCGATCGCCCTCTACACCGGGACATCAGCGACCGAACGGGTGTCATTCCGGCAGATCAACAAGAAAACCGGCAACCGACTCCGGCAGCAGCTGGTGGATGAGGTCACGCGCGAGCCGGTCGAAGGCCCCGATAAGGGCCGCGGTTACGAATACGCGAAGAACGCCTACATCCCGGTCGACGATGACGAACTCGATGCCGTTGCGATCGAAAGCAACCACACCCTCGAGATCGATTCGTTCGTCCCGCGCGAGCAGGTCGATGACCGATACCTGGATACCCCGTACTACATCGCACCGAATGACCAGGCGGGACAGGACGCGTTTGCGGTCATACGCGAAGCCATGCGCGGCAAGGGCATGGTCGCGCTCGGGCGTGTCGTCCTCTCGAAACGCGAGCGCGTCATCATGCTGGAACCCTGGGAGAAGGGCCTCATAGGCACCACCCTTCGCTATCCCTACGAGGTCAGGGATGCGAAGGAGTATTTCGACGACATCCCCGAGGTGAAGGTGGAGCCGGACATGCTCAAACTTGCCGAGCACATTCTCCAAAGCAAGGCAGCAGACTTCGACCCGTCCCGGTTCGTCGACCACTACGAGGAAGCTGTGGTCGAGATGCTCAAGAAGAAGCAAGGGGGCTTGACAGTATCACGCGAGCAAGCGGGACCGCGGACGCAGAACGTGGTCAACCTCATGGACGCGCTTCGCCGCAGCCATCGCGCAGGAACAAGCGGTGTCTGCTCGCCCGCCGAAAGGCCGCCAGCGAATTGAGCGACAGGCCGAAATGCTGCTTCCGATCGCTGGCAAGGCCAAGAAGGCCGTCGGGGCAAAGTCCACGGTTCGCCTGAGCGCCCGGCAGACGAGGGCAGGCTAACAAGGGCAAAGGCAGTAGCGCCGATCGCTTCTTAGCCCTGAACTCAAAGCACGACGCGATCGCGTAGCCGATCCATAGGCGTACTATGATTGAGAGCTTCCGCACCCATCCCTTCACACGCGCCGTTTGCCTCAAACAGCCCGCCTGTTTGAGCAGCGAGCGGCCAAGGACTTGGTTGAAGCTCAATACCACCATCAGCAGCGTCGGTCACCGCCCAAGCTCCATCGTCGCCCCGGAATCGCGACCAACAATTCCGCTAAAACAGAAACGCCGGCGCCGGCCAGCGTCGCAGCACCACACCGCCGGCGCGCGCAGGTCGATCGCTGTTATTGGCGCCGCTCTCCCTCGCGCGCGCGTATGGGCACCGACTAAAGTAATCGGGGCCCTGAGCCTTGTTTGTGTCAAGCCACCTTGAGCAGGCTCTGCACCTTGGGCCATGGATCGTGTGACAGATTCCTGAAGGGCGCCCAATCGGCCTCCGCCATGCGCTCAAAGATCGCCGACTTGACCGAAGCGCGCTCCCGCATGCGCGCCCACCAATCGGCGACAGCCGGCTCCCGTTGCCACATAGCTCCGAGCTTGAGAAGTTCGAGGCGCAGGATGTAGGGGATCACCGCGCAGTCTGCGTTGGTGAAAGCATCGCCGGCGAGATAGGGGCTTCGCTGGAGGTCCCCGGCCATCCATGAAATCATCTTCTGGTGTTGGCCGAGCGCGTCGGCCACGAATTCCGAGTCGAGGCCGTGCTCGATGACGCTCCGCTTATATTCGGCGCGGCGCTTGAGGGGAGCCTTGTTGATCTCGGCGAGCCATTGCTCGCGCGACATCTTGAGAAACCGCGGACGGAAGGCGGTTGCGAATGTCATGATCGTACAAGCATTGTGCATGTATTCGTCGATCAGCTTGTTGTAGAGGCGAACCCGGTGACGCGCGAGCGGCGTCTTTGGCATCAGCGGCGGATCGGGAAGGGCTTCGTCAATGTAGTAGAGGATCAGCGACGATTCGACGATGACATTGCCGTCATGCACGAGCGTCGGCACCACGCCATTTGGATTGAGCTTCATGTAAGCGGGATCGTTCTGATCACCCTGCAGCGTGAGCAGATGCTCCTTGACCAGTTGACCCTTTTCCGCGAGCGCAATGCGCACCTTCTGCGCGCAGACCGAATTGATGTTGTGATAGAGCTCCAGCACGTTTTCCTCCGCGATTATTCTTCAGTCGGTTTGGGTGTCTACGCCGCCAGCTTAGCGCGGTCGTGTGGCTGGCTGTAATCCACCGGTGTCCCTTTGGGGATGATCTGGGTCGGATTCACCTTGGCGATGGAATAGTAATTGATGACGTAATAGCGCGACTTTACCGTGTCGGCGACCCCGGGCACCCGGTAGAGCTCGCGCATGTAGTTCGACAGGTTCGGGTAATCCGCTATCCGCTGTCGGTTGCATTTGAACAGCGAGAAATAGGCGACATCAAAACGCGCCAAAGTCGGAAACAACCGCCAATCGGCTTCAGTGATCCGGTTGCCGACCAGGTAACGCTGCCGCGACAGCCGTGCTTCCAGCCAGTCGAGCGTCTCGAACAGACCGTCATAGGCCTCCTCGTAGGCGGACTGCGATTTGGCGAAGCCGGCGCGGTAAACACCATTATTGACGTTGTGGTAGACGCGTTCGTTGACGGCGTCGATTTCGTTGCGCAGCGCTTCGGGATAGAGGTCGGTGCGGTCCCCCGTGATCGCGTTGAGTTCGCTGTTGAACATCCGGATGATTTCGGATGATTCATTGTTGACGATCCGCTTGGTCTTGTTGTCCCACAGGGTCGGCACCGTAACCTTGCCGGTATAGGCCGGTTTGCTGGCCACATAGGCCTCGTACAGATAGTGGAAGCCATTGACCTCATCGGGAGTGCAGTCGGGGTAGCGCGTATCGCGCTCGAAGGTCCAGCCGTTCTGCTTGAGGCCGGGAATCGCATAGGCCACGGAGATCAAGTCGTCGAGCTTCTTGATGGCGCGATAGATCAGCGTGCGATGCGCCCATGGGCAGCCGTGCGCGACGTAGAGATGGTATCGCCCCGGTTAAGCCTTAAAACCCGACGAACCGTCCGCCGTGATGCGATCACGGAACGCGCTGTCGGCGCGTTTGAACTGACCCGACCCGCCGTTCTCTTGCGGCAGCTCGCCGTCGTGCCATTTGCCATCGATCAGGACACCCATGACGCGCCTTTCGTTCCGTAGCTTGAATACCGGCCTTGATTTTGTAGCAACCGATATATAACGTCAAGTACGTTCGATCGACGCCGCCGGAGTGACGGGATGCCGCGACCAAGGGAATTCGACGAGGGAACCGCGTTGCAGGCGGCGATGGAATGTTTTTGGCAGCGCGGCTATGAAGCGACATCGCTGCGCGATCTGACGGCGTCGATGGGCTTGACGGCGCCTAGCCTTATAACGCGTTCGGCGATAAGCAAAAATTGTTTGCGCGCGCACTCGAGCGCTACCTCGACAACACGACCCGCGGTCGTTTGCGCCGGCTGGAACAGACGCTTCCTCCCAAAGCCGCGCTGCACCGATTCTTCGCTGAGATCGTCGAGCACTCGGTCAACGACCGCCGGCGCAAAGGCTGCTTCCTGGTGAATTCGGCGCTCGAAGTCGCCTCGCACAACGCCGAATGCCGCGGCGTGATCGCCGCGCAATTCGCCGAGATCGAAGCCTTCTTCAAAAGGTGCATCCGAGCGGCCCAAGCCGACAAGACCGCTTCATCCGACATCGATGCCAGCGACACGGCTCGACTGATGCTCGGCGTATTGCTCGGCATCCGCGTCTTGGCGCGTACCAAGCCGGAGCGCGCTGTGCTCGAAGGCGTCGTGCGTCCGGCGCTGATGCTGCTCGAGCCGCCGCGAAAACGAAAGCAAAACGATGATCGATCTCTACTATTGGACCACGCCGAACGGCCACAAGATCACAATTTTCCTCGAAGAGACTGGGCTTCCATATCGGATCGTGCCGGTCAATATCAGCAAGGGCGAGCAGTTTCGGCCGGAGTTCCTGGCCATCTCTCGAACAATCGCATACCGGGCATTGTCGACCATGATCCGAACGATCGTGGCGTACCCATTTCGGTATTCGGGTCCGGAGCGATCCTCCTCTACCTTGCCGAAAAGACCGGCCAATATCTGCCGAGCGGGGCTGCGCGACCGTGTCGCGGTTCATGGAATGGCTGTTCTGGCAAATGGCCGGGCTCGGACCGATGGCAGGCCAAACCATCATTTTGCAATACGCGCCAGAAAAGATCCCCTACGCGATCGACCGCTACGTCAAGGAAACGAACCGGCTGTACGGCGTGCTGGACAAACGCCTGTCCGAGCATCATTTCATCGCTGGCGACTATTCTATCGCCGATATGGCGACCTATCCGTGGGTTGTTCCGCACGAGCGGCAAGGCCAAAATTCGAAAATTTTCCTCACCTCAAACGCTGGTTTGAGGCGGTGCGCGATCGTGGAGCGGTCAAGCGCGCCTACGCGCGGGCCAAGGAAATCAACGTTCAACCGACAGTCAGCGAGGAATCGAAGAAGAATTCTATTCGGTCAGACGGCTGCGGCTGCTCGATAACCGTGCCGAACGCGGGC
>CAVPQA010000014.1:0-119367 GCA_963707175.1 uncultured Alphaproteobacteria bacterium | reverse complement strand
CGGCGTTCAAATTTGACCCTCGATCGGCGTCCAATTTTGACCCTTTTGGCGACGTGTTTTGGCGGTAGCGCTCGCGCCGTCGGAGCTGGCCGGGGTTGCGGAGACGGCGCGAGCGCGGGTTGTCGGTTGATCGTCAGCCCGGCTCTTGAAGCGCCAACTGTCGTTGCCGGTCTCGATGATGTCGCAGTGGTGGGTGAGACGATCGAGCAGCGCGGTCGTCATCTTGGGATCACTGAAGACGCTCGGCCACTCGCCGAAGGCAAGGTTGGTGGTGACGATGATTGAGGTGCGCTCGTAGAGGCGACTGACGAGGTGGAACAGGAGCTGTCCTCCGGATTGAGCGAAGGGCAGATAGCCGAGCTCGTCGAGAATGATGAAGTCCATCCGCGTGAGTTGATCAGCGATCCGACCCTGCCTTCCGTTACGGGTCTCGATCTCGAGCCGATTGACGAGATCGACCACGTTGTAGAACCGGCCGCGGGATCCGGAGCGGATGCAGCTTCTGGCGATAGCGATGGCCAAATGGGTCTTGCCGGTACCGGTGCCGCCGACCAGCACGGCGTTGCGCTGCTGGGCGATGAAGCCCCCGCCGGCGAGATCGTTCACGAGCGTCTCATTGATCGGCGTACCCTCGAACTGGAAGTCGTCTAGGTCCTTGGCGAGTGGCAGCTTGGCGATGGTGAGCTGGTACTTGATCGAACGCGCCTGCTTCTCGTTGATCTCGGCACTAAGCAGATCACCGACGATGCGCTGGGGTTCATGCTGGCGTTTGACGGCTGTGGCCATGATCTCGTCGAAGGCGGCCTTCATGCCGTAGAGCTTGAGCTCGCTCATGAGATCGAAGAGTTGGGATCGTTCCATCAGTTGGTCCTCCTAAGGTTGTCGTAACGGGCGCAATCGGCGACGGGAGCGTGGCGCAATGTCAGCGCCGCTGGCGTGAGGATGGTGGCCGGTGGGCCAGGATCACGGCGGCGGGCTAGGATGTTGAGCACGACATCGGCGGAATGGACGCTGTGGGCGATCGCTTCGGCGCACGCGGCCTCGACCGCAGGCAACCCGTCGGTCAGCACCGCGGTGAGGATGTCGACCATCTGCCGATTGCCGTCGTCGGCGCCCGCGAGTTTGCGCCTCACGCGCTCCATCGACACCGGCAGCACCCAGTCCTTGAAGGGTGCGCCGTTGCGCAGGGCGCCCGGCTTGCGAGCCAGCACCGGCACGTAATGCCAAGGATCGTAGATCGTCTCGCCACGGCCGAATGAGCGGGGATGTTCCGCGACCATACGCCCGTCCTGGCGGATCACGATGCGGTCGGCATAGGCGTGGACCTCGACCGGACGCCCGACAGCGCTGGCGGTCACCGAGTATTTGTTGTTGTCGAAGCGCACCAGGCAGGTCTTCGAGACCGACGCCGGCACCGCATGGAAGCCGTCGAACCGGCCCGCATATGGGACGAGCTTCGGCCGCTCTGCCTCGAACACCTCCCAGATCGTCTGCTCGGTCAGCTCCGGATGGGGATGCCCCTTGGCGTAGGCAATGCATTTATCGAGCAGCCAGGCGTTCAGTTCGTCGAGATTCTTGAACCGCAGACGCGGCGTGAAGAACCGTTGACGGACGAGCCCGACCTGGTTCTCGACCTGGCCCTTCTCCCAGCCCGATGCCGGCGTGCAGGCGACCGGATCGACGAGATAGTGGCTGCACATCTGCAGGAAGCGGCGATTATAGAGGCGTCCCTTGCCGACGAAGATCGTCTCTACCGCCGTCTTCATGTTGTCGTAGATGCCGCGCCCGCAAGCGCCCTTGAACAGGGCGAAGGCCCGGTCGTGGGCGTCGAACACCATCTCCTGCGTCTCGCGCGGATACGCGCGCACGAACAGCATCCGGCTGTGACAGAGCCGGACATGGGCGGCCTTCACGATTACCGTCACGCCGCTCAGCAGAACGACTTCGTGGCTCCAGTCGAACTGATAGGCTTCCCCCGGCGCAAAGCTCAGCGGGACGTAGGCAGCCGCCGTCGATTGTCCGCGCTCCTTGGCCCATCGCCTGGCGTAGCGCCGCACGGCATCGTAGCCACCGTCGTAGCCGCGCCCGCGTAGTTCCTCAAAGATCCGGATCAGCGTCAACTGCTCGCGGAACGGCTTGGTCGCATTGCCTTCCAACAGTTCATCGAGTTCTGCCGTCCACCGCCCCAGCTTCGGCCGAGGCTGGACGTCACGCTCGTACTCGAACGATGTCTCCCCCGACCGTAGTACCTTGCGGACCGTGTTCCGGGACACCTTCAGATCCCGGGAAATCTCCCTGATCGTCTTGCCCTTGATGAAATGCTCACGCCGGATCCGGCCGATCGTCTCCACTGTCAGCATTCCCCCACCGCTCGCTTCGAATCAAAGCGGGCAGCGCATCAGGCCAATCTGTAGGGGGTCAATTTTGGACGCCGATCCCCCGGCTCACGGGGTCAAAATTGCACGCCGAATGACACCTCCACTCCTGCCAGATTCAAGTCATGCGGCCTGAATCCTGAGCGGCCAAATAGCTTTAACTACCGGCGCTTACGCCGGTTTCCTGATGCCCGGCGCTTATATTCCTTGACGCTGGCGGCCGGCCGCAGTACATACCCGGCATCGCCAGCGGCCCGGAAACGGACTTCCGCGGCGAACATAATCCCAAACAGGAACCGTCTTTATCGGTCTCGTCCTTAAACCTGGGCGGGGAATGCCTATTTGGTGCGAGCAATGGCGAAATTCAGTCCGTTCAAGTTTATGCAGGAAGTGCGCGCGGAGGCCGAGAAAGTCACTTGGCCGACCCGCAAGGAGACCACGGTGACCACGATCATGGTGTTCGTCATGGTGGCCGTCGCGTCGATATTCTTCCTGCTGGCGGATCAGGTCATGCGCATCGCGGTGAGTTTCGTGCTCGGCATCAACACCTGAGCGGACTGAATTGACGAAGAATGCAATGATCTCGACAGATCTGGACATCGTGACATGACGAGTCGGTGGTACGCCGTCCACGCCTATTCGAATTTCGAGCGCAAGGTCGCCGAATCGATACGCGAGCAGGCCAAGCAGCGCGGCCTGGAGTCCTTATTCGAGGAAATCCTGGTGCCGATCGAAAAAGTCGTCGAGGTGCGCCGCGGCCGCAAGGTCGAGGGCGAGCGCAAGCTGTTCCCCGGCTATGTGCTGGTGAAGATGCAGCTGACCGACGACGCCTATCACCTGATCAAGAATACGCCGAAAGTGACCGGCTTTCTCGGCTCCGACAACAAGCCGATGCCGCTGCCGGACGCCGAGGCGCAACAGCTCATCCGTCAGATGGAGGAAGGCGCCGTCCGGGGTCCGATCAACTCGGTCAAGTTCGAGATCGGCGAGCAGGTGCGCGTCTCGGATGGGCCGTTCGCGTCATTCAACGGCACGGTGGAAGAAGTCGATCAGGATCGGTCCCGGCTCAAAGTCGCGGTCTCGATTTTCGGCCGCGCGACGCCGGTGGAGCTGGAATTCGCGCAGGTGGAGAAGTTGAGTTAGGACCGGACCTGCTGTCGTCCGGTTCATGTTGTCTGAAGCCGTGGGAGGCGAGGGCGGTTTGCCAGCCGCCGGGAGCGGCACCACTAACAGGAGTGTAGAATGGCAAAAAAGATTACCGGCTACGTCAAGCTGCAGGTGCCGGCGGGGGCAGCCAATCCGTCGCCGCCGATCGGCCCCGCGCTCGGCCAGCGCGGCCTCAACATCATGGAATTCTGCAAGGCGTTCAACGCCCAAACGCAGAAACTTGAGAAAGGCGCGCCGATCCCCGTCACCATCACGGTCTATGCCGACCGCTCGTTTAGCTTCGAGATGCGCCAGCCGCCGGTTTCGCACTTCTTGAAGAAGGCGGCGAAACTCGAGAGCGGCTCGAAGACGCCCGGCCGCGACGTGGCCGGCGCGGTGACCAAGGCGCAGGTGCGCGAGATCGCCGAGCAGAAGATGAAGGATCTGAACTGCGACACGATTGAAGCGGCGATGCGCATGATCGAAGGATCGGCGCGGTCCATGGGGCTGGAGGTGAAGGCATGAGCACGCTGGGCAAACGCACCAAAGCGGCGCGCGAAGGCGTTGACCGCGAAAAGCTCTATCCGCTTACGGACGCGGTGAAGCTCATCAAGGACCGCGCCAAGGCCAAATTCGACGAGACCATCGAGGTGGCGATGAATCTCGGCGTCGATCCGCGCCACGCCGATCAGATGGTGCGCGGTGTCGTCAACCTGCCGAACGGCTCCGGCCGCTCGGTTCGCGTCGCGGTGTTCGCCCGGGGCGCCAAGGCCGACGAGGCCAAAGCCGCCGGCGCCGACGTCGTCGGCGCCGAGGACCTAGTCGAGAAAGTGCAGGGTGGCGCCATCGACTTCGATCGCGTCGTTGCCACGCCCGACCTGATGCCTCTGGTCGGCCGTCTCGGCAAGGTATTGGGTCCACGCGGACTTATGCCTAATCCCAAGGTCGGTACCGTGACCATGGATGTGACCAGCGCGGTCAAGGGCGCCAAGGGCGGATCGGTCGAGTTCCGCGTCGAAAAGGCCGGCATCGTGCAGGCCGGCGTCGGCAAGGCCTCATTCCCGGCCGAAAGCCTGGTGCAGAACATCATGGCGTTTGCCGATGCGGTGCAGAAGGCGCGGCCGGCCGGCGCCAAAGGCCAGTTCATCAACCGCGTGGCGATTTCCTCCACCATGGGCCCCGGCGTGAAGGTCGATCCGACTAGCCTGTTTGCTGTCGCCTCGAGCTGAAATTGACGGCATAGTCTTCAACTTGCTGCCGCCGCGTCAGCGGCGGCATGCGGGCATTCTGTCGCAATATTCTTTCGCAATGGGGCAATCCGCCATGAGCCACTCTCCGCTGACGCTGCAAGTGCCGGCCCCGCCGGATCCCGTTCCAGTCGTCCTCGACCCGGCAACGACGGCATTGCTCATCTTCGACATCGTCGATCCCATTTGCTCGCGGCAGCCAAATTGCACGGGGCACATGGTGCCGGCTATCGCGTTACTGCTGGCACGGGCGCGCAAAGCCGGCGTGACCATCGCGTACGGGACTCGCGGGCCGACGATGTCAAAGTGGTTGCCGGAAGTTCTTCCAGCGCCCGATGACATCAAGATCGAAAGCCAGGCTCAGGACCGCTTCTACAAGACCGACCTCGACAACATGCTCAAAGCCAAAGGGATTACGACACTTGTCCTGACCGGCTGGAAGGTGAGCGGATCGGTGACCTATACGTCGGTCGGCGCGACGCTGCGCGGCTATACGGTGGTCGTGCCGGTCGATGCCAGTTTGGACGCCACGGATTTCGAAATCGCCATCGGGCGATACCAGATACTGCACCAGCACAGTGCCAATGCCGAAAACGAGCCGTTAAAAACCGGGTCCTCGACGCTGAGCCGCACCGACCTGATCACGTTCAAATAATGGCATGGCGCCGGCGCCAGTCGGCGCGCTCGATCGAACTGAGATCGCACCGCTGACGCGGAGCTCGTTCCGTCGCCGTCCGCTCGAACTCGTATCTTGACTATGCCGCCGCCTGCTTGCCCCACAGCGTTGCGCTGGCGATGCGTGCGCCTTCCACCAGCGACTTCAGCTTCGCCCACATGATCGAGGGATGAACGCGCCGCGCGAACGGGCTTTGCGCGAAACCGCAATCGGTGCCGCCGATGACATTCTCGCGCCCGACGATCTTGGCGAGCCGTACGAGGCGCTCGGCCACCAGTTCGGGATGCTCGACGATGTTGGTGGCGTGCGAGATCACGCCGGGGATCAGCACCTGGCCTGGACGTAGCTTCACCGTCTCCCAGACGCGCCATTCGTGGGCGTGGCGCGGATTGGCGGCCTCGAACGAATAGTGGCCGACGCGTACCTGGAGCACGAGGTCGATGATGTCTTTGAGCGGCACGTCGAAGGCGTGCGGTCCGTTCCAACTGCCCCAGCAGATGTGATAACGCGAGCGTTCCTCGGGAATGCCGCGCAGCGCCTGGTTGAGGGCATCGACGCGAAGCTGCGCCCAGCGCCGGTAGTCCGCGTTCGACATCGGCGGCACCATGCGCTCGTGCATATAGGGCAGGAAGGCGTCGTCGATCTGCACGTAGAGTCCGGCGTCGACGATGGCCTTGTATTCCTGGTGCAACGCATCGGCGAGCGCCGACATGAAGCTTTCTTCGCTCTTGTAATGTTCGAGCTTGGCGCCGGGCAACGCGCTCGCCGGCGCGACCACCGGCAGGAAGCCGGTAAGCGCCGGGTGCTTGCCTTGGACCTTGGCGATACCGGCTTTCAGGTTGCCGATGTCGCGCGACACCTGCTGGGCCGAATATTGCAGCGGGCCGTTGACCACGATGCGGTTTCCGAGCCGCTTGCCCAAACCCGAGGCCGCATCGTACTCGGCATAGAATTCGGGAAAGGAATTGACATCGCGGCCGCCGCGCATGCTGGCCATCGGGTCGTTCATTTCCTCAGGCGTCGCCGGTCGCACCATGATGCCGGATAGCCGCTTGAAGATGTAGAAGGCCCAGTTGACGCCCTTGGAGAATTCTCCGTCGCTGACGATGTCGATGCCGACATCGGCCTGCTGGCGCACGACCTCGGCGACGGATTCGGCGAGGCAGGCCTCAAACGCGGCTTCGTCGTAAGGCTTGCCGTCCTCGATCGCACGCCAGAATTCGATCAGCTTCGGCGGCCGGATCAGGCTGCCGACATGAGTAGTCAGTATCCGATCGACGTTCTCCGGCATGGCGTATCCTCCCTCACTTTGATCGTTATGGTATGCCGGAGCGGTGCCCGCGGCAAAGCGTGGGATGGCTGCAATAGGGCGCGGGAGAGCTGCAATGCAGACCAAGGAACCGGTTGAGATGAACGGCGCATGTCACTGCGGGACCGTGCGATTCCGGGTAAAATTGACCGATGGCTTTAACAATGTCCGCCGCTGCACCTGCTCCTATTGCCGGATGCGTGGCGGGGTCGTGGTTTCGGCAAACGTTGGCGACCTTGAGTTTCACGCCGGTGAAACTGCGTTGACGCTCTATCAGTTCAACACCCGCGTCGCGCAGCACTATTTCTGTTCGAAATGCGGCATCTATACCCACCACCGCCGCCGCTCAAATCCGAACCAGCTCAGCATCAATGTGGCTTGCCTGGAAGGCGTGAGCCCGTTCGATTTCGACGACATCCCGGTCATCGACGGGGTCAACCACCCGACGGATCAGGGCGCCAAGCCGGGGACTGGCTATCAGATCGCCGGCCACCTGCGGTTCGTTCGCGCCGGCGCCGCACCGGCGTGATGGCGCTCAGGCCGGCACGCGGCCTTTCGCGGCGTTCGCTCTGGCCTTGTATGCGATCCGGCCGGTCTCGTCGGTCGGCAAGTGCTCGCGCAGATGCGCCTTTAGCCGCCCGACCTCCATATCGGTCATCTTGCGGATATGCTGCACCGTTGGATTGGCCAGCGCCGTCTGCGCCAACCAGAACTCATCGAAATTTGCGTATGTGACCTCGATCTCGATCGAGCGCGCCGCGACGTCGTCGAGCGCCGCGCCGGAAAAATATCCTCTCAAGTTCTCCAGTTGCGAGTTGCCATGGCCGGGCATCGGCGGCACCGGATAGCCCATGGCTTCGACGGCCGCGCGCAACGGCTGCGGCGGCGATCCGTTGCCGACGAAATCCCAGACATACGTGCCGATGGTGCCGCCGGGCTTTACCACACGCTTCATCTCCGCCACCGCCTTTGCGGCATCGGGAACGAAACTCATGACCAGCGCCATGGCGGCGGCGTCGAATGTGCGATCGGCGAACGGCAGCGATTGCGCATCCGCGAGCCGGAAGTCGACCTGTTTGTTGGCGGGCTTGGTGCTCGCATAGGCGATTTGATCCGCGGCAGGATCGACGGCGCTGGCCGACTGGGCCTGGCACCGCTCAAGCACGAGCTCCGTAAACACTCCGGTCCCGCAGCCCACGTCGAGCCAATGCAGGCCTGCGGGCAGCGACAGCCAGTCCAGGAAGACTTCGCCAGCGGCCCGGCTCCAGCGCCCCATAAGCCGGTCATAAGCGGCCCCGTCGGTAAAGTAGCTTGGTGTGTCAGCCATGATGTTTCTCTTAGCCCGTCCCTGTGTGGCGTGACGTTACGCCCGCGCGCCGCTTGGGCACAAACTTGGCCCAGAAAAACTGGGCCCTGAGCACACAATAATACTTGGCAAGTGCCCGCTGACCCGCTAAATAGCCGCCATGGGCGTGCCGGCCCGGTTTGTCGGCACGTCTTCGTGCGCTTCTCGAAAACCTAGAGGTGAGGCCGTTCTTAGACCCAGTCCCGCGTGGATGATCTAGGAGGCGGATGAGCTTCGCGGCATTTCGGGGGGTGCGTCCTGTCCAAGACTGCAGGCGCCGGAAACGGCCTAAGTCGCAAGAACCTGCACAGACGGGTGTAGACCGAGACCTCCTCCCTTCCTTCCCCTGACGGGACGGAAAGGTGGAGGCCTTCGGTTCTAACCTCGACGGCCCGGAACAGCCCCGCAATGGCTGTGCCGGGGGGCAGGGTACCTGGCGGCGTGACCGCCAACCGGAGAGAGAACTTGGATCGCGCGGCAAAAAGCGAACTCGTCGGCACACTTGGCGAGGTCTTCAAATCCACCACCGTCGTCGTGGTAGCCCACTACGCGGGCCTGACGGTCGCCCAGATGCAGACTCTGCGACGGCAGATGAAGCAAGCCGGTGCGAGCGTGAAGGTGGCGAAGAACCGCTTGGCCAAGATCGCTCTGGAAGGATCTGACGTCGCCTCGATTGCGCCGCTGCTCAAGGGACCGACCCTGATCGCCTTCTCGGGCGATCCGGTAGCGGCGCCCAAAGTGGCGGTCGATTTCGCCAAGACGAACGAGCGTTTCGTCATTCTTGGCGGCGCAATGGGCACGACCGCGCTCGACCCCAACGGGGTCAAGGCGCTGGCCGCGCTGCCGTCGCTCGATGAACTGCGCGCGAAGATCGTCGGCCTGATCCAGGCCCCGGCGACCAAGATCGCTCAGGTCGTCAATGCGCCGGCCGCCAAGGTCGCTCGTGTGGTTCAGGCGTATGCCTCAAAGAGCGGAGAAAGCGCGGCGGCATAACCGCGCTCCGCATCGCAACGGTTAGAATCGAAGGATAAGTCATGGCTGATCTGCAGAAAATCGTAGACGACCTCTCCAGCCTCACGGTGCTGGAAGCCTCGGAACTGGCGAAGCTCCTCGAAGAAAAGTGGGGCGTATCGGCTGCCGCCGCAGTCGCGGTCGCGGCCGGTCCCGCTGCGGCCGCCGCGCCGGCCGCCGAGGAGAAGACCGAGTTCACGGTGGTCCTGGCGGCTGCCGGCGAGAAGAAGATCGAGGTCATCAAAGAGGTTCGCGCCATCACCGGCCTGGGCCTGAAGGAGGCCAAGGATCTGGTCGAGGGCGCGCCGAAGCCGGTCAAGGAAGGCGTCAACAAGGACGACGCCGGCAAGATCAAGGCGCAGCTCGAAAAGGTGGGCGCCAAGGTTGAGTTGAAATAGGCGAATGCCTATTTCAACGAAATCCCCGGACGAGCGCAGCGAGGCCCGGGGATCCCGTAAGGTTTAAGGCGTGGATGGCCGGGGCAAGCCCGGCCATGACGAGTGGAAAGTGCGGCGTGATACCGGTCTGCAGCCGGATCACCAAGAAGTGAGAATTGGGCGTCCGACGCCTGTCCCGACGGTCGCGATGGATTGCGGCCTTCTGGAGAGTCGTCTTGGTCGCCTCGACGTCCCTGATCCGAGCCGGCTCAGGGCGCGATGGTTTGAGCCTGCGATGCTTGGAGCCGGAAAGGGTTCAAACGTCGCGGTGCGATTGAGCGAGAGGACATGATGGCGCAGACGTTTATCGGTCGGAAGCGCGTACGGAAGTTTTTCGGAAAAATCGAAGAAGTCGCTGAGATGCCGAACCTCATTGAGGTTCAGAAGGCGTCCTACGATCAATTTCTACTGGTGAGGGAACCGGAAGGCGGACGGCCCAACGAGGGCCTGCAAGCCGTCTTCAAGTCGGTATTCCCGATCTCGGATTTTTCGTCGACCTCGATGCTCGAGTTCGTCAAATACGAATTCGAGGCGCCGAAATATGACGTCGACGAATGCCGCCAGCGCGGCATGACCTACGCGGCGCCGCTCAAGGTCACGCTGCGGTTGATCGTGTTCGATATCGACGAGGAGACCGGCGCCAAATCGGTCAAGGACATCAAAGAACAAGATGTCTACATGGGCGACATTCCGCTCATGACCAACAATGGCACGTTCGTCGTCAACGGCACCGAGCGCGTCATCGTCTCGCAGATGCATCGCTCGCCGGGCGTGTTCTTCGACCACGACAAGGGCAAAACCCACTCGTCGGGCAAGCTGTTGTTCGCCGCCCGCATCATTCCGTATCGCGGGTCCTGGCTTGACATCGAGTTCGACGCCAAGGACATCGTCCACGCGCGCATCGACCGCCGCCGCAAAATCCCGGTGACGTCGCTGCTCTATGCGCTCGGCTTGAGCGGCGAGAACATCCTCAACACCTTCTACAAGCAGGTGCCCTATAAGCGCACCAAGGACGGCTGGCGCGTGCCGTTCGACGCCAACCGGTTGCGCGGCTACAAGGCGATCAACGATCTGGTCGATGCCGACACCGGCAAGGTCGTGCTCGAAGCCGGCAAGAAACTCACGGTGCGCCAGGCGCGTCAGCTCGCCGAGAAGGGGCTCAAGGCATTGCGCCTGTCCGATCAGGAATTGGTCGGCCAGTACCTCGCCGAGGACCTCGTCAATAGCAAAACCGGCGAGATTTTCGCCGAAGCCGGCGAGGAGATCACTGGCTCTGAGCGCAAAGATGGAGAGTGGGAGATCAACGTCGGCAAGACGCCGCTGAAGGCGCTGATCGACTTTGGCTACAAGGAGCTGCCTCTCCTCAACATCGACCACGTCAATGTCGGCGCCTATATCCGTAATACGCTGGCGATCGACAAGAACATGACGCGCGAGGATGCGCTGTTCGACGTCTATCGCGTCATGCGTCCGGGCGAGCCGCCGACAATCGACACGGCGTCGACCATGTTCAACTCGTTGTTCTTTGATCCGGAGCGTTACGACCTCTCAGCGGTCGGCCGGGTGAAGATGAACATGCGGCTCGATCTCGATGCGCCCGACACCATGCGCGTGCTGCGCAAGGAAGACGTCATCGCGGTGATCCGCACGCTGGTCGATCTGCGCGACGGCAAGGGCGAGATCGACGACATCGATCATCTCGGCAACCGCCGGGTACGGTCGGTCGGCGAACTGATGGAAAATCAGTATCGCATCGGGCTGTTGCGCATGGAGCGCGCCATCAAGGAGCGCATGTCGTCGGTCGATATCGACACGGTGATGCCGCAGGACCTGATCAACGCCAAGCCGGCGGCGGCAGCGGTGCGCGAGTTCTTCGGCTCGTCGCAGCTGTCCCAGTTCATGGATCAGACCAATCCGCTGTCGGAGATCACCCATAAGCGGCGCCTGTCGGCGCTCGGTCCGGGCGGGCTGACGCGCGAGCGCGCCGGTTTCGAGGTGCGCGACGTGCACCCGACGCATTACGGCCGCATCTGTCCGATCGAGACGCCTGAAGGTCCGAATATCGGACTGATCAATTCGCTCGCCACCTACGCGCGGGTGAACAAATACGGCTTCGTCGAGACGCCGTATCGCAAAGTGAAGGACGGCCGCGTCACCGACGAGGTGATCTATCTGTCGGCCATGGAAGAGGGCCGCTACACGGTGGCGCAGGCGAACTCCGCCATCGACGCCAAGGGCCGCTTCACCGACGATCTCGTCGTCGTGCGTCATGCCGGCGACGTGCAGCTCATTCCACCCGACAAGGTGGACTTCATGGACGTGTCGCCGAAGCAGCTCGTTTCGGTGGCGGCGGCGCTCATTCCGTTCCTGGAGAACGACGACGCCAACCGCGCGCTCATGGGCTCCAACATGCAGCGTCAGGCGGTGCCGTTGGTGCGCGCCGAGGCGCCGTTCGTCGGCACCGGCATGGAAGGCGTGGTTGCCCGCGATTCCGGCGCCGCCATCGCCGCGCGCCGCACCGGCGTGGTCGATCAGGTCGACGCCACCCGTATCGTCATTCGCGCCACCGACGAGCCGGACCCGACCAAGCCGGGCGTCGACATCTATCGGCTGATGAAGTTCCAGCGCTCCAACCAGAACACCTGCATCAACCAGCGGCCGCTGGTGAAGGTGGGCGATCAGGTCAAGAAGGGTGACATCATCGCCGACGGCCCGTCGACCGATCTCGGCGAGCTTGCGCTCGGCCGCAACGTGCTGGTCGCGTTCATGCCGTGGAACGGCTACAACTTCGAAGATTTGATCCTGCTCTCCGAGCGGATCGTCAAGGACGACGTCTTCACTTCGATCCACATCGAGGAATTCGAAGTGATGGCGCGCGACACCAAGCTCGGCCCCGAAGAAATCACCCGCGACATTCCGAACGTCTCGGAAGAGACGCTGAAGAATCTCGACGAGGCCGGCATCGTCTATATCGGCGCCGAGGTGCGCGCCGGCGACATTCTGGTCGGCAAGATCACGCCGAAGGGCGAAAGCCCGATGACGCCGGAAGAGAAGCTGCTGCGCGCCATCTTCGGCGAGAAGGCCTCGGACGTGCGCGACACCTCATTGCGGGTGCCGCCGGGCGTGCAGGGCACGGTCGTCGAAGTGCGCGTGTTCAATCGCCATGGCGTCGAGAAGGACGAACGCGCGCTCGCCATCGAGCGTGAAGAGATCGAACGGCTCGCCAAGGACCGCGACGACGAGCAGGCGATCCTCGATCGCAACGTCTATGGCCGTCTCGCCGAGCTTCTGGAGGGACGCCAGGGTATCGCCGGGCCGAAGGGCTTCAAGAAGGACACCAAGATCACGCGGGCGATCCTGGAAGAGTATCCGCGTTCGCAATGGTGGCTGTTCGCTTCGCCGAACGACAAGATCATGGCGGAGATCGAGGCCATTCGTAAGCAGTATGACGAATCGAAGAAGCGGCTCGAGCAGCGCTTCCTCGACAAGGTCGAAAAGCTGCAGCGCGGCGACGAACTGCCGCCCGGCGTCATGAAGATGGTCAAGGTCTTCGTCGCCGTGAAGCGCAAGATCCAGCCCGGCGACAAGATGGCCGGCCGCCACGGCAACAAGGGTGTGGTGTCGAAGATCGTGCCGCTCGAGGACATGCCGTTCCTCGCCGACGGCACGCCGGTCGACATCGTGCTCAATCCGCTCGGCGTGCCGAGCCGCATGAATGTCGGCCAGATCCTGGAGACACATTTGGGCTGGGCCTGTGCCGGTCTCGGCTTGAAGATCGGGCATGCCGTCGATCTCTATCAGGGCAAGCACGATGCGAAGCCGCTGAAGGAACTGCTGCGCAAGGTCTACGGCGAGGAAGAGACCATCAAGTCGCTGGATGAGAAAGGCCTCATCGAACTCGGCTCCAACCTGCGCCACGGCGTGCCGATTGCGACGCCGGTGTTCGACGGCGCCAAGGAGGTGGACATCGAGCACATGCTCGATCTCGCCGGTCTCGACCACTCCGGACAGGTCACCCTGTTCGACGGGCGCACCGGCGAGGCGTTCGACCGTCAGGTCACGGTCGGGCACATCTACATGCTCAAGCTGCACCATCTCGTCGACGACAAGATCCACGCCCGCTCGATCGGCCCGTACAGCCTCGTCACCCAACAGCCGCTGGGCGGCAAGGCGCAGTTCGGCGGCCAGCGGTTCGGCGAAATGGAGGTGTGGGCGCTCGAGGCCTACGGCGCCGCCTATACGCTGCAGGAGATGTTGACGGTGAAGTCGGACGACGTCGCCGGCCGCACCAAGGTCTACGAATTGATCGTGCGCGGCGACGATGCGTTCGAGTCCGGTATTCCGGAATTCGTTCAACGTGCTGGTCAAGGAGATGCGCTCGCTCGGCCTCAACGTCGACCTGCACAACTCCAAGCAACAGCGCGGCGGCGAAGTCGCCGAGGCGGCGGAATAATCGTCACGGCCGGGCATCAGGCGCGAAGCGCCGTCTTGGTGCCAGATGTTCCGGCCATTCACGCCTTTGCTTCGCGACAGGCCGAGACGTGGAATACCCGGCACAAGGCCGGGCGTGACGAGTGAGAGCGGAATTTAAGTCAGCGGCCGATATGATCGGCAAGCGGAGAATACGATGAACCAAGAGATCATGAATCTTTTCAGCCCGCAGGTGCCGGCTCAGGTCTTCGACCAGATCCGGATTTCGATCGCGAGCCCGGAAAAGATTTTGTCCTGGTCGTACGGCGAGATCAAAAAGCCGGAGACCATCAATTACCGCACCTTCAAGCCCGAGCGCGACGGCCTGTTCTGCGCGCGCATTTTCGGGCCGATCAAGGACTACGAGTGCCTGTGCGGCAAGTACAAGCGGATGAAGTACAAGGGCATCATCTGCGAGAAATGCTCGGTCGAGGTGACGCTCAGCCGGGTGCGGCGCGAGCGGATGGGCCACATCGAGCTGGCGGCGCCGGTCGCCCATATCTGGTTCTTGAAGTCGCTGCCGAGCCGCATCGGTCTGCTGCTCGATATGACGCTCAAGGACCTCGAGCGCATCCTCTACTTTGAATATTACGTGGTCATCGAGCCTGGCACGACGACGCTGAAGGAAGGCCAGCTCCTGTCCGAGGACGAGTATGTCAAGGCGCAGGATCAGCTCGGCCCCGATACGTTCACGGCAATGATCGGCGCGGAAGCGATCCGCGAGATGCTCAAGGCACTCGATCTGGAAAAAATGGCGACCGATCTGCGCCAGGAGATCGCGGAGTTGAAGTCGGAATTGAAGCCGAAGAAACTCGCCAAGCGGCTCAAGCTGATCGAGGCCTTCGTCCAGTCCGGCAACAAGCCGGAATGGATGATCCTGACCCATGTGCCGGTGATCCCGCCCGATCTGCGCCCGCTGGTGCCGCTCGACGGCGGCCGGTTCGCCACGTCCGATCTCAACGATCTGTACCGGCGCGTCATCAACCGCAACAACCGCCTGAAGCGGCTGATCGAACTGCGCGCGCCCGACATCATCATCCGCAACGAGAAGCGGATGCTGCAGGAGGCGGTCGACGCGCTGTTCGACAACGGCCGCCGCGGCCGCGTCATCACCGGCGCCAACAAGCGGCCGCTGAAATCGCTTGCCGACATGCTCAAGGGCAAGCAGGGCCGCTTCCGGCAGAACCTGCTCGGCAAGCGCGTCGACTATTCGGGCCGTTCGGTGATCGTCGTCGGTCCCGAACTGAAGCTGCATCAGTGCGGGCTGCCGAAGAAGATGGCGCTCGAACTGTTCAAGCCGTTCATCTACTCGCGGCTCGACGCCAAGGGCCTGTCGACCACGGTGAAGCAGGCCAAGAAGCTCGTGGAGAAGGAGAAGCCGGAGGTTTGGGACATCCTCGACGAGGTGATCCGCGAGCATCCGGTGCTCTTGAACCGCGCGCCGACCTTGCACCGCCTCGGCATTCAGGCGTTCGAGCCGGTGCTGATCGAGGGCAAGGCGATCCAGCTGCATCCGCTGGTCTGCGCCGCGTTCAACGCCGACTTCGACGGCGACCAGATGGCCGTGCATGTCCCGCTGTCGCTGGAAGCGCAGCTGGAAGCGCGCGTGCTGATGATGTCGACCAACAATATCCTGCACCCCGCGAACGGCCAGCCGATCATCGTGCCGTCGCAGGACATCGTGCTCGGCCTCTACTATTTGTCGATCGTGGCCGACAACGGCCCCGGCCAGTTCAAACTCGAACTGCATACGGAGGAGCAGCTTAGGCAGGATCCGAAGAAGCGAAATATCGTGCAGGGCTATTTCCGCAACGTCAGCGAGGTCGAGCATGCGCTCGCCGAGAAGACGGTCGGCTTGCACAGCAAGATCAAATACTCCTGGCAGGGGGTCGACGAGAACGGCAACACCTTCCGCAAGACGTACGAGACAACGCCGGGCCGCGTGCTGTTGGGCGAAGTGCTGCCCAAGCATGTCAAGGTGCCGTTCGACCTCGTCAACAAGCTGATGACGAAGCGCGAAATCTCGTCGATGATCGACACGGTCTACCGCCACTGCGGTCAGAAGGAGACGGTGATCTTCTGCGACCGCGTCATGGCGCTCGGCTTCTATCACGCGTTCAAGGCCGGCATCTCGTTCGGCAAGGACGACATGGTGGTGCCGCACTCCAAGCGGAAGATCGTCGAAGATACGCGCGAGCAGGTCAAAGACTTCGAGCAGCAATACAACGACGGCGTCATCACCCAGGGCGAGAAATACAACAAGGTCGTCGATGCCTGGTCGAAATGCACCAAGCGCATCGCCGATGAGATGATGAAGGAGATCTCCGCATCTCGTCCCGGCACCGGCAAGAACGCCGAGGCGCAGGTCAACTCAATCTATATGATGGCGCATTCCGGCGCGCGCGGTTCGAGCGAGCAGATGCGTCAGCTTGCCGGCATGCGCGGCCTGATGGCGAAGCCGTCGGGCGAGATCATCGAAAGCCCGATCATTTCCAACTTCAAGGAAGGGCTTTCGGTGCTCGAGTATTTCAACTCGACGCACGGTGCCCGCAAGGGCCTCGCCGACACCGCGTTGAAGACGGCCAATTCGGGTTATCTGACGCGGCGTCTGGTCGACGTGGCGCAGGACTGCATCATCACCGAAGTGGATTGTGGCACCACGCAAGGCATCAAGGTGCGCGCCATCATCGACGCCGGCACGGTCGTCGCCTCGCTGGCAAGCCGCATTCTCGGCCGCACCACGGCCGAGGACGTGCGCTCGCCATCGGGCACCGAGGTGCTGGTGCCGAACGGCACGCTGCTCGATGAGAAGGACATCGAGCGCGTGGTCAATGGCGGGGTTCAGGAGGTGCGCATCCGTTCGGTGCTCACCTGCGAAAACACGAACGGGGTGTGCGCCATGTGCTACGGGCGCGATCTCGCCCGCGGCACGCCGGTCAACATGGGCGAGGCGGTCGGTGTCATCGCCGCGCAGTCGATAGGCGAGCCGGGCACGCAGCTCACCATGCGGACATTCCACATCGGCGGCGCGGCGCAGCTCTCCGAGCAGTCGTTCGTCGAGTCGAATTTCGAAGGCACCGTCAAGATCAAAAACAAGAACGTCGTGCGCAATTCGGACGGCGCTGACATTGTCATGAGCCGCAACCTCGTGGTTGCGGTGGTTGATCCGGACGGCACGGAGCGCGCGACACATCGCATTCCGTACGGTGCGCGGTTGCGCGTTGCGGACGATACGCACATCGCCCGCGGCCAGCGTATCGCCGAGTGGGATCCGTACACCCGGCCGATCCTCACCGAGGTCGAGGGTGCAGTCGGCTTCGAGGATCTGATCGAGGGTCAGTCGATGTCGGAAACGCTCGACGAGACCACCGGCATCGCCAAGCGTTCGGTGATCGATTGGCGGACCGGTTCGGGCCGCGGTCAGCAGGATCTGCGGCCGGCGCTGGTGATCAAGGGCAAAGATGACAAGATCCTGAAGCTCGCGCGCGGCGGCGACGCCCGCTACATCCTGGCCGTCGATGCCATCATCTCGGTCGATCCAGACGGTCATGTGAAGGCAGGCGACGTCATCGCCCGCATCCCGACCGAAAGCGCCAAGACGCGTGACATCACCGGCGGTCTGCCGCGTGTTGCCGAGCTGTTCGAGGCGCGGCGGCCGAAGGAGTCGGCGGTCATCGCCGAGATTTCCGGCACGGTGCGTTTCGGCCGCGACTACAAGAACAAGCGGCGCATCACCATCGAGCCTGCCAATAAGGACGAGGAGGCCAAGGAGTATCTCGTCCCCAAGGGCAAGCACATCCACCTGCAGGATGGCGACGTCATCGAGAAGGGCGACTTCATCGTCGAAGGCAACCCGGCCCCGCATGACATCCTGGCGATCAAGGGCGTCGAGGAGCTGGCCGGCTACTTGGTCAACGAAATCCAGGACGTCTACCGGCTGCAAGGCGTGCAGATCAACGACAAGCACATCGAGGTGATTGTCCGGCAGATGCTGCAGAAGGTGGAGATCGACGACTCGGGCGAGACCGACATGATCCAGGGCGATCAGATGGACCGGATCGAGTTCGACGAGATCAACGCGCGGGCAGTTGAGGAGGGCAAGAAGGCCGCGGTGGCGCATCCGGTGCTGCTCGGCATCACCAAGGCCTCGTTGCAGACCCGTTCGTTCATCTCGGCGGCGTCGTTCCAGGAGACCACGCGCGTGCTCACCGAGGCCGCGGTCAACGGCAAGGCCGACACGCTCGATGGGCTCAAGGAGAACGTCATCGTCGGCCGGCTGATCCCGGCCGGTACCGGCGCGATGATGAACAAGGTGCGCGAGATTGCGATCAAGCGCGACGCGCTCATCCTCGCCGAGCGCGAGAAGGAGGCGGCGATCAAAGCCGAAGCTTCCGTCGAGCCGGCGGCGCTGCCGGCTGCGGAGTAGGCGCTCGGCTCCAATACCATCGAAGGGCCGCCGCGTTGGCGGCCCTTTTCATTCGTCATGCCCGGCGTCATGCCGGGACAAGCCCGACCATGACGGCATATATGACGATATAGGAGGGAAGCGATGTCGTCTGCGCTCAAAATCCTCTCCGGCGGCGCCATGCAGGGCCTGATGGCCGAGGTGGTCCCGCTGTTCGAGCGCGGCAGCGGCGGCAAAGTCGCGATCGAGATCGGCCTGACCTCGGCGTTGCGGAAAGCGATCGCGGACGGTGCGGTATTCGACATCGCGTTGTTGCCGCGGGCCGATATCGATGCGCTGGCGCGCGACGGCAGGATCGCCGCCGGCAGCGTGGCCGACATCGCCCGGTCGGCGATCGGGGTTGCGGTGCGCGCCGGCGCGCCCAAGCCCGATATCTCGACCGTCGACGCATTCAAGTGCGCGGTCCTGCAGGCGCCTTCCGTGACCTACAGCGATGGGCCGAGCGGGCTCTATATCGCCGGTCTCATGGAGCGGCTTGGGCTGGCCGAAGCTCTAAAATCGAAGACCAAATTGACCACTGGGCCGGTCGCCGAACTTCTGGCCCGAGGCGAGGCCGATCTCGGTCTCCAGCAGATCGTCGCGATCCTGCCCGTCAAGGGCGCCGAACTGGTCGGTCCGCTGCCGGGCGAGTTGCAAAACATCATCGTTTACGCCGCCGGTATCTCGGCCGCCGCGCCACAAAGCGCCGCGGCGCGCGATCTGATCAGCTTCTTGGCGACGCCCGCGGTGGCGCGCAGCATTCGCGCCAAGGGCTTGGAGCCCGGCTGATTCACGGCGAGCGACGCCGCAGATGTGCTTGCGCCATCGCGCTTTTTGGGCCGGATCGTCTTGACTTCGCCCAACTGCGCCGATAGATACGCCACACTCTTCGGCAGGCGGTGAGCTTCGCCCGTCGGAACGGCTGCCGGGTCCCTTTTAAGTCCTTGAAAGTCATTGCTTTCTCGGTCGGGATACGGCCTGACGCCTCGACACAAGCAGGCTCAAACGCTGCCTCTGACTTAAGACGAAGTCAGATCTTGGAAGCATGACCGCGGTCGCAAGCCGCGGTCCTCTGCAACGGCCAAGCGCCCCTCCGCCACGGGAAGCGGACGGCGCGATTCGGCTTTGCGTGAAGGATTCAAGCCTTGGCGAAGGCCTGGGCGCAGCAGCGGGGCGAAGGCCCTGTTCGGAAGCGAGACGAACGGATGCCGACGATCAACCAGCTTATTCGCAAGCCGCGCGTGGTGCAGCATGCGAAGAAGAAAGTGCCGGCTTTGCAGCAGTCGCCGCAGAAGCGCGGCGTCTGCACGCGCGTCTACACGACGACGCCGAAGAAGCCGAATTCGGCCTTGCGCAAGGTTGCCAAGGTGCGGCTGACCAACGGCTTCGAGGTGATCGGCTACATCCCCGGCGAGGGCCATAACCTGCAGGAGCACTCGGTGGTGATGATCCGCGGCGGCCGCGTGAAAGACCTTCCGGGCGTCCGCTATCACATTCTGCGCGGTGTGCTCGACACCCAAGGCGTCAAGAACCGCAAGCAGCGCAGGTCGAAATACGGTGCGAAGAGGCCGAAATAGTCGGCCTCTTTGCGTTCATAGGAACGAGAGACGAAGGAAATAACGAGATGTCCCGCCGCCACAGGGCTGATAAGCGCGATATCCTGCCGGACCCGAAGTTCGGCAACATCGTCGTCAGCAAATTCATGAACTCGGTGATGCACGCCGGCAAGAAGTCGGTGGCGGAGAATATCGTCTACGGAGCGCTCGACATCATCGAGGGCAAGACCCGGCAAAGTCCGGTCACGGTGTTCCAGCAGGCGCTTGACAACGTCATGCCGACGATCGAGGTGCGCTCGCGCCGCGTCGGCGGCGCCACCTATCAGGTGCCGGTCGAGGTGCGGACCTCGCGTCGTCAGGCGCTCGGTATCCGCTGGATCATTTCCGCCGCGCGCGACCGCAACGAGAAGACGATGACCGAGCGACTTTCCGCGGAGCTGCTCGATGCATCCAACAACAGGGGGAACGCCGTGAAGAAGCGCGAGGACACGCACCGGATGGCGGAAGCCAATCGGGCCTTCTCGCACTATCGCTGGTGAACCTGGCGACAGCGAAGGAAATTTGCCCCCATGCCCCGCAGCCACCCCATCGAAGACTATCGTAACTTCGGCATCATGGCCCACATCGATGCCGGCAAGACGACGACGACCGAGCGCGTGCTCTATTACACCGGCAAGAGCCACAAAATGGGCGAGGTGCATGAAGGCGCCGCGACCATGGACTGGATGGAGCAGGAGCAGGAGCGCGGCATTACGATCACGTCGGCTGCGACCACTGCGCTGTGGAACGGCAAGCGGCTCAATATCATCGACACGCCCGGCCACGTCGATTTCACTATCGAGGTGGAACGCTCGCTGCGCGTACTCGACGGTGCGGTATGCGTGCTCGATTCCAACCAGGGCGTGGAGCCGCAGACCGAGACGGTGTGGCGCCAGGGCGACCGCTATCGCGTGCCGCGCATCGTGTTCTGCAACAAGATGGACAAGATCGGCGCCGACTTCTTTCAGTGCCTCAAAGACATCGTCGACCGCCTCGGCGCCAAGCCGGTCGCCGTTCAGCTGCCGATCGGCGCCGAGAACCAGTTCAAGGGCGTGATCGATCTCGTTCGCATGGTCGGCGTGGTGTGGGACGAGGAAACGCTCGGCGCGAAGTACCACGACATCGAGATTCCGGCCGAGTTCCTCGACCAGGCCAAGGAATACCGTGAGAAGCTCATCGAGGCGGCGGTCGAACTCGACGACGACGCCATGACCGCCTACCTCGAAGGCAAGGAGCCGGACGAAGCCACGCTCAAGCGCCTTATCCGCAAGGCCACGATCGCCGGCACGTTCTTTCCAGTGCTGTGCGGCTCGGCGTTCAAGAACAAGGGCGTGCAGCCCCTGCTCGATGCCGTGGTCGATTTTCTGCCGTCGCCGCTCGATGTGCCGGCGGTGAAAGGCCTCGATCTCAAGGGCAACGAGGTCGAGCGCAAGGCATCCGATAGCGAGCCGATGTCGCTCCTGGCGTTCAAAATCATGGACGATCCGTTCGTCGGCACCATCACCTTCTGTCGCATCTATTCGGGCAAGCTTGAGAGCGCCAGCGGCGTGATGAACTCGACCAAGGACCGCAAGGAGCGCGTCGGCCGCATGCTGCTGATGCATGCCAACAACCGCGAGGACATCAAGGAAGCCTATGCGGGCGACATCGTCGCGCTCGCCGGGCTCAAGGAAGTGCGCACCGGCGACACGCTGTGCGACCCGCAGAAACCGGTGATTCTGGAAAAGATGGAATTCCCCGATCCGGTGATCGAGATCGCCATCGAACCGAAGTCGAAGGCCGATCAGGAGAAGCTCGGCGTGGCTTTGGCCAAGCTCGTGGCCGAGGATCCCTCGTTCCGCGTCACGACCGATCAGGAGTCCGGCCAGACCATCATCAAGGGCATGGGCGAGCTCCATCTCGACATCAAGGTCGATATCCTCAAGCGCACCTATAAGGTCGACGCCAATATCGGCGCGCCGCAGGTTGCCTATCGCGAGAAGATCACCCGGCAGGCGACCGTCGACTACACCCACAAGAAGCAGACCGGCGGCCACGGCCAGTTCGCCCGTATCAAGATTGTCGCCGAGCCTGGCGAGCCCGGCAGCGGCTTCGTGTTCGAGAACGAGATCGTCGGCGGATCGGTGCCGAGGGAATTCTTCCCCGCGGTCGAAAAAGGTCTCGAGGGCCAATTGAGTGCCGGCGCGATCCTTGGTTTTCCGGTGGTCGACATCAAGGTCAGCCTGATAGACGGCGCCTCTCACGACGTCGATTCGTCCGCCATGGCGTTCGAGATCGCGGCGCGCGCGGCGATGCGCGAGGCGCTGCAGAAGGGCGGCTCGGTGCTGCTCGAGCCGATTATGAAGGTCGAGGTGGTGACGCCGGAGGACTATACCGGCTCGGTCATCGGCGATCTCAACTCGCGGCGCGGCCAGATTCAGGGCCAGGACATGCGCGGCAACGCCAACGTCATCTCGGCGATGGTGCCGCTCGCCAACATGTTCTCCTACGTCAACAATCTGCGCTCCATGAGTTCAGGGGCGCGCGACGTTCACCATGCAGTTCGATCACTACGCCGAAGTGCCGAAAGGCGTGGCAGACGAGGTTCAGGCGAAGCTCGCCTGAAGATCATTCAAACCACTTTAGAGGAAGAGCCGGAACGGAGAGCCCCATGGCCAAGGAAAAATTCAATCGCACCAAGCCGCATTGCAATATCGGCACGATCGGCCACGTCGATCACGGCAAGACGTCGCTGACGGCAGCGATCACCAAAGTCCTGGCGGAAAAGGGTCAGGCCAAGTACACGGCCTATGACCAGATCGACAAGGCGCCGGAAGAGAAGGCGCGCGGCATCACCATCGCCACCGCGCACGTCGAATATGAGACCGATAAGCGGCACTACGCGCACGTCGACTGCCCTGGGCACGCCGACTACGTGAAGAACATGATCACCGGGGCCGCGCAGATGGACGGCGCCATCCTGGTCGTGAGTGCCGCCGACGGTCCGATGCCGCAGACCCGCGAGCACATCCTGCTCGCCCGGCAGGTCGGCGTGCCGGCGCTCGTCGTCTATCTCAACAAGGTCGACATGGTCGACGATCCGGAGCTTCTTGAGCTGGTCGAGCTCGAGGTTCGCGAGCTTCTGTCCAAGTACAATTTCCCCGGCGACAAGATCCCGGTCATCAAGGGCTCGGCGCTGATGGCGCTCGAAGACAAGGATCCGAAGCTCGGCAAGGAATTGATCTTCGAGTTGATGAAGGCGGTGGATGAGTATATCCCGCAGCCGGAGCGTCCGAAGGATCAGCCGTTCCTGATGCCGGTCGAAGACGTGTTCTCGATCTCAGGCCGCGGCACGGTGTGCACCGGCCGTATCGAGCGCGGCATCATCAAGGTCGGCGAGGAGGTCGAGATCGTCGGCATCAAGCCGACCACCAAGACCGTCGTCACCGGCGTCGAGATGTTCCGCAAGCTGCTCGATCAGGGCGAGGCCGGCGACAACGTCGGCTGCCTGCTGCGCGGCACGAAACGCGAAGAGGTGGAACGCGGGCAGGTTCTTTGCAAGCCGGGTTCGGTGAAGCCGCACACCAAGTTCAAGGCCGAAGCCTACATCCTCACCAAGGAAGAGGGCGGCCGCCATACGCCGTTCTTCACCAACTACCGGCCGCAGTTCTACTTCCGAACCACCGACGTGACCGGCGTGGTGACGCTGCCGGAAGGCACCGAGATGGTGATGCCCGGCGACAACATCGCCATGGAGGTGACGCTGATCGTGCCGATCGCCATGGAAGAGAAGCTGCGTTTCGCCATCCGCGAGGGCGGCCGCACCGTCGGCGCCGGGGTGGTGGCGAGCATCGTTGAATAGGACAGTGACGTCGTCATGCCCGGCATGCAATCAAGCATGCGCAGATTGCGTAAAGTTATCTGCGGTGCCGGGCATCCACGACTTAAGGACCAACGGAAGAAGTGGATGGCCGGGACAAGCCCGGCCGGTGACGGGTAGAAAGACGAACCGATGAACGGCCAGAACATAAGAATCCGGCTCAAGGCGTTCGATCACCGCATCCTCGATGCGTCGACGCGCGAGATCGTCAATACGGCCAAGCGCACCGGCGCGCAGGTGCGAGGACCGATTCCGCTGCCGACCAAGATCGAGAAATTCACGGTGAACCGCTCGCCGCACGTCGACAAGAAGAGCCGCGAGCAATTCGAAATGCGCACGCATAAGCGTCTGCTCGACATCGTCGATCCGACGCCGCAGACCGTGGACGCGCTGATGAAGCTCGATCTGGCCGCCGGCGTCGACGTCGAGATCAAGCTGTAAGAGCGCAAAAGGGATTTCGAACATGCGTTCCGGGGTGCTCGCGCAGAAGGTGGGAATGACGCGGCTGTTCACCGAATCCGGCGAACATGTGCCGGTGACGGTGCTTCGCCTCGGCAATTGCCAGGTGGTCGCTCACCGCACCAAAGAGAAAAACGGCTACGTTGCGCTGCAGCTCGGTTCCGGCGTGCGCAAGCCGCAGCGCGCCAATCGCGCCGATCGCGGCCATTTCGCCGTCGCCAAGGTCGAGCCGAAGCGCAAGCTTACGGAATTCCGCGTCGATGACGATGCGCTCATTCCGATCGGCGCCGAGATCACGGCGGATCATTTCGTGGTCGGCCAGTTCGTCGATGTGACGGGCACGTCGACCGGTAAGGGCTGGGCCGGCGCGATGAAGCGCTGGAATTTTGCGGGCCTTCGCGCCTCGCACGGCGTGTCGATCTCGCACCGCTCGATCGGCGGCACCGGCGGCCGGCAGGATCCGGGCAGGACCTTCAAGAACAAAAAGATGTCCGGCCATCTGGGCGTCGAGCGGGTGACCACGCTCAATCTCAAGGTGATGCAGACCGACGCCGAACGCGGTCTCATTCTGGTCGAAGGCGCTGTCCCTGGCGTCAAGGGCGGCTGGATCACGGTGCGCGACGCCGTGAAAAAGAAGCTGCCGGACGGGGTGCCGAAGCCCGGCAAGTTCAAGCTCGCCGAGGCCGCTGCCGCGCCGGGCGAGGCGGCGTCCGCTGCCGAGACGAAGGAGGGCGCGTGACATGGAACTGAAAGTCACCACCCTCGATGGCGGCGAAGCCGGATCGGTCATGCTCTCGGACGCGATTTTCGGGCTCGACCCGCGCGCTGACATCATTCATCGCTGCGTCGTCTGGCAGTTGGCCAAGCGACGCGCCGGCACGCACGCGGTCAAGAACCGCGCCGATATCGCCCGCACCGGCAAGAAGATGTACAAGCAGAAGGGCACCGGCTCCGCGCGCCACGGTTCGGCGCGCGTTAATTTATTCCGCGGCGGCGGCCGCTCGTTCGGCCCGCAGGTGCGCAGCCACGAGATCGGTCTGCCGAAAAAAGTGCGGGCGATGGCGCTCAAGCACGCGCTCTCCGCCAAGGCGAAGGATGACGGCATCATCGTCATCGATGCGCTTGCGCTGAAGGACGGCAAGACCAAGGAGTTGCGCAACAGCTTCGCCAGGCTCGGGCTTGCCAATGCGCTGTTCGTCGACGGTGCCGAGGTTGCGGCCAATGTGCGCGCCGCGGCGCGCAACATTCCCAATATCGACGTGCTGCCGGTCGCCGGCATCAACGTCTACGATGTCATGCGGCGGCATAAGCTGGTGCTTACCCGCGCCGCGGTCGATGCGCTGGAGGCGCGCTTCAAATGACCACCAGCGATCCGCGCCATTACGACGTCATTCTGTCGCCGGTTATCACCGAGAAGGCGACCAATGCGTCCGAGCATAGCAAGGTGATCTTCAAGGTCGCCATGCACGCCACCAAGCCGCAGATCAAGGAAGCGGTGGAGCGGCTGTTCGACGTCAAGGTCAAAAGCGTCAACACGCTGCGGCGGCGCGGCAAGTGGAAGATATTCAAGGGCCGGGTCGGGCGCACGTCCGACTCGAAGCGGGCGGTCGTGACCCTGCAAGAGGGTCAGCGGATCGACGTGACGACGGGACTGTAAGGGAGCGGCGCGATGGCACTGAAATCCTACAATCCGGTCACCGCTGGCCAGCGCCAGCTTGTGCTGGTCGATCGCTCGGGCCTCTACAAGGGTCAGCCGGTCAAGGCGCTTACCGAAGGCAAGAACTCCACCGGCGGGCGGAACAATTCCGGCTCGATCACCAGCCGCTATCGCGGCGGCGGTCACAAGAAGGCGTATCGCATCATCGACTTCAAGCGGCGCAAGTTCGACGCGCCGGCCAAGGTCGAGCGGATCGAATACGATCCGAACCGCACCGGCTTCATCGCTCTCATCAAGTATGAAGACGGAACGCTGAATTACATCCTGGCGCCGCAGCGGCTGGCGGTCGGCGACACCGTGGTGTCGGGCGAACACGTCGACGTGAAACCCGGCAACGCCATGCCGGTCGCCAACGTTCCGGTTGGCACCATCGTCCACAACATCGAGCTGAAAATCGGCAAGGGCGGTCAGATCGCGCGCTCGGCCGGCAGTTACGCTCAGATCGTCGGTCGCGATGGCGAGTATGTGATCTTGAGGCTGAACTCGGGCGAGCAGCGTCTGGTCCATGGCCGCTGCATCGCCACCGTCGGCGCGGTGTCGAATCCGGACAACATGAACGTGTCGATCAGCAAGGCCGGCCGTAACCGCTGGCTGGGCTGGCGCGGTCATGTCCGCGGCGAAACCATGAACCCGGTCGATCATCCGCTCGGCGGCCGTACCCGCGGCGGACGCCATCCGGTGACGCCATGGGGCAAGCCGACCAAGGGCATGAAGACCCGCAAGAACAAGGCTACTTCCAAGTTCATCATGCTGAGCCGCCACGCGCGGAAGAAAACGAAATAGGAGCGAAGGCGATGGCGCGTTCGGTTTGGAAAGGTCCGTTTTTCGACGGCTATCTGATGAAGAAGGTCGATGCCGTGCGTGCGTCGGGCCGTCACGAGATGATCCGGATCTGGTCGCGGCGGTCGACCATTCTGCCGCAATTCGTCGGGCTGACGTTCGGCGTCTATAACGGCCAGAAACACATTCCGGTGATGGTCACCGAGGAAATGGTCGGCCACAAGTTCGGCGAATTCGCGCCGACGCGTTCGTTCTACGGACATTCTTCCGATCGCAAGGCCAAGCGCTCGACCGGCGCGCCTGCCGGGGGCGGTGGTGCTCCGGCGGCCGCGGCGCCGGCGGCGCCGGCCGGCGGCGCATCGTGAGGCGGGGAGAAGCATCATGAGCAAGAAGGGCCGTGAGCGGTCGCTCGCCGACAACGAGGCCAAGGCGGTGTCGCGCATGCTGCGGGTGAGCCCGCAGAAGCTGAACCTTTTGGCGCAGCTTATTCGCGGCAAGAAAGTTTCCGCTGCGCTCGCCGATCTCGAATTTTCGCGCAAGCGCATCGCCCACGACGTGAAGAAGTGTCTGGAGTCGGCGATCGCCAACGCCGAGAACAATCACGACCTGGACGTCGACGATCTCGTCGTCGTGCAGGCCCATGTCGGCAAGGCGCTGGTGATCAAGCGGCATTCGCCGCGGGCGCGCGGCCGGGTGGGCGCGATTTTCAAGCCGTTCGCCAACCTCACCATCGTGGTGCGTGAGGTCGAGGCTGCGGCGAATTAAGGGACGCGGTCAGGAGAGGACCATGGGTCAGAAAGTCAATCCGGTCGGGCTTCGCCTCGGCATCAACCGCACCTGGGATTCACGCTGGTATGCGGGCAAGACGAGCTATGGTTCGCTGCTGCACGAGGACATGGAGATCCGCAAGGCGCTGATGGCGGAGCTCAAGCAGGCCGCCGTCTCCAAGATCGTGATCGAGCGGCCGCACAAGAAGTGCCGCGTCACCATCCACTCGGCGCGTCCGGGCGTCGTCATCGGCAAGAAAGGCGCGGACATCGAAAAGTTGCGGCGCAAGGTGGCGGCGCTCACCGACAGCGATGTCGTCATCAACATCGTCGAGATCCGCAAACCCGAGCTTGACGCGCAACTCGTCGCCGAATTGATCGCTCAGCAGCTCGAACGGCGCGTCGCCTTCCGCCGCGCCATGAAGCGGGCGGTGCAATCGGCGATGCGGCTCGGCGCCGGGGGCATCCGCATCAATTGCTCGGGCCGGCTCGGCGGCGCCGAAATCGCACGCATGGAATGGTACCGTGAAGGCCGCGTGCCGCTGCACACGCTGCGCGCCGATGTCGATTATGGCGTCGCCACCGCGTTCACGACCTACGGCACCTGCGGCGTCAAGGTCTGGATCTTCAAGGGCGAGATCATGGAGCACGACCCCATGGCCCAGGACAAGAAGATGGCCGAGGGCGAAGCCGGCCGTCCGCGGCGCGACGCGGCGTGAGCGGGAACGAGCTGAAGGGATAACGAGAGGCGTCCGCCATGCTGCAACCGATGCGCACCAAATTCCGCAAGGCCCATAAGGGCCGCATCAAGGGCCTCGCCACAAGCGCGGTGGACCTTGCTTTCGGCCAGTTCGGCCTCAAGGCGCTGGAGCCCGATCGCGTTACCGCGCGGCAGATCGAAGCCGCGCGCCGTGCGCTGACCCGGCATATGAAGCGGGCCGGCCGGGTCTGGATCCGCCTGTTTCCCGACGTGCCGGTGTCGAAAAAGCCCCTCGAAGTGCGCATGGGCTCAGGCAAGGGCGCGCCGGAATTATGGGTCGCCCGCGTCAAGCCCGGCCGCATCATGTTCGAGGTCGACGGCGTTCCGGTGCAGGTCGCCAAGGAGGCGCTGGCGCTCGCCGCCGCCAAATTGCCGATCAAAACCCGCTTCGTCGAGCGGATCAGCGAGTAGACGTGTCATGAAAGCGGCCGATATCAAGACGATGACGATCGATCAGATCGACGACGAAGTGCTCAAGCTGAAGAAGGAGCAGTTCAATCTGCGCTTTCAGCGCGCCACCGGGCAGTTGGAAAACACCGCCCGCGTGCGCGAAGTGCGGCGCGACATCGCGCGGCTGAAGACGGTCGCGCAGCAAAAACGCCAAGGTTCGGCGAAACCCGCCGCGGCGAGGAGTTGAAAGGTTTTTTCGGATGCCCAAGCGGACCCTGCAAGGCGTCGTCGTCGGCGACAAACAGAGCAAGACTTTGGTGGTGCGCGTCGAGCGCCGCTACACTCATCCTCTGTTCAAGAAGACGGTGCGCCGGTCGAAGAAATACTACGCGCACGACGAGAACAACGAGTTCAAGGTCGGCGACATGGTGTGGATCGAAGAACACCGGCCCATCTCCAAGCTCAAGCGCTGGGCGGTGGTGCGCGGCGAGAAGAAAAAGGCCTCCTGAGGGAGGCGTGGTGAGAGCTGTTCGGGGTAGCCCATGATCCAGATGCAAAGCAATCTTGATGTGGCGGACAATTCCGGCGCGCGCCGCGTCATGTGCATCAAGGTGCTGGGCGGGTCGAAGCGCAAATACGCCACCATCGGCGACGTCATCGTCGTGTCGGTGAAGGAGGCGATTCCGCGCGGGCGAGTGAAAAAGGGCGACGTGATGAAGGCTGTCATCGTGCGCATTTCCAAGGACATCAAGCGCGCCGACGGCTCGATCATCCGGTTCGACCGCAATGCGGCGGTGCTGATCAATCCGCAGATGGAGCCGGTCGGCACCCGCATCTTTGGCCCGGTGCCGCGCGAATTGCGCGCCAAGAACCACATGAAGATCATTTCGCTTGCGCCCGAGGTGCTGTGATGGCGGCGAGACTTAAGAAAGGCGACAAGGTCGTCGTCATTGCCGGCCGCGACAAGGGCCGCACCGGCGAGATCATCGAGATGCGCCGCGCGGAGGATCGCGCGCTGGTGCGCGGCATCAACGTGGTCAAGCGCCACCAGACGCAGACCGCGACCCAGGAAGGCGGCATCATCTCCAAAGAGGCGCCGATCCACCTGTCGAATATCGCGCTGGCCGATCCGAAGGACGGCAAGCCGACGCGCGTCGGCTTCAAGACCGTCGGTACCGGTGACGATCGCAAGAAGGTCCGCGTCGCCAAGCGTTCGGGAGTCGAGATCGATGGCTGATACCGACGACAAGAAGGCCAATAAGCCGCAGCGTCCGGCGAAAGGCGAGCAGGCGGAGAAGCCCGCGCGCGCCGCCAAGCCTGCCAAGGGTGAGCAGGCCGCAAAGCCCGGCAAGGGCGAGCCGGCCGCGGACGGCAAGGGCAAGCCGGCGGCGCCGCGCGAGCCCGAGCAACGCGTCCCGGCGCGGCTGCGGGTGCAGTTCGACCAGGCGATCCGCAAGAAGCTCGCCGAGCAGTTCAGCTACAAGAACGGCATGCAGATTCCGGTGGTCGAAAAGATCGTCATCAACATGGGGATCGGCGAGGGTGTCGCCGACCGCAAGAAGGTCGACTCGGCTGCGGCCGACCTGGCGCTGATCTCCGGGCAGAAGGCGGTCGTCACCAAGGCGCGCAAATCAATCGCGACCTACAAGCTGCGCGCCGGACAGGCCATCGGCTGCAAGGTGACCTTGCGCAAGGCGCGCATGTATGAGTTTCTCGATCGTCTCATCAACATCGCGCTGCCGCGGGTTCGCGATTTCCGCGGTCTGTCGCCGAAGAGCTTCGACGGCCGCGGCAATTACACGCTCGGCATCAAGGAGCACATCGTGTTCCCCGAGATCGATTACGACAAGGCTGCCGACATCTGGGGCATGGATATCACCGTGTGCACCACCGCGCGCAACGATGACGAGGCGCGCGCGCTTCTGACGGCGTTCAATTTTCCGTTCCGGCAGTGAGTCTCGAAGCGATCGGGTCTCAGACGCGGAACACCGAGGAGAACTAAATGGCGAAGAAAAGTGCCATCGAGAAGAACAACCGGCGCCGCCGGATGACGAAGAAATATTCGGGCCGGCGCTCGCGCCTCAAGGCGATCGCGCAGGACAAGACCCAGCCTATCGAGGAGCGCTTTGCCGCGACGCTCAAGCTCGCCAAGCTGCCGCGCAATTCGTCGGCGACCCGCATCCGCAACCGTTGTGAAATAACCGGCCGGCCGCGCGGCTTCTACCGCAAGCAAAAGCTGTCGCGCATTGCACTGCGCGAGCTGGGCTCCAAGGGGCTGATCCCCGGCCTGTTGAAGTCGAGCTGGTAAGGAGGGTCGCACGATGATGAACGATCCGCTCGGCGATCTGCTAACGCGCATCCGCAACGCACAGCTGCGCAACAAGAGCAAGATCGCCAGTCCGAACTCGAAACTGCGCGAGCGCGTGCTCGAAGTGCTCAAGACCGAGGGTTACATCCGCGGCTACGCGGTGGTGGAAAAGGACGGGCGCTCGGAAATCGAGATCGAGCTGAAATATTTCGACGGCGAGCCGGTGATCCGCGAAATCGAGCGCGTCTCCAAACCGGGCCGCCGGGTCTATACCTCGGTCCGCAATCTGCCGCGCATCAATAACGGGCTTGGCGTTGCCATCGTGTCGACGCCCAAGGGCGTCATGGCCGATCATGACGCCCGCGACGCCAACGTAGGCGGCGAAATCCTCTGTACGGTGTTCTGATGTCTCGTATCGGCAAAAAGCCAATAGCGGTCCCGTCCGGCGTCACCGCCAATGTCGAGGGCCAGACCGTGAAGGTGAAAGGCCCGAAGGGCGCCTTGCAGGTGGCGTTGCACGACGACGTTGCCGTCAAGCTCGAGGGCAGCCAGATCAAGGTCGATCCGCGCTTCGAGACCAAGCGCGCCCGCTCGCAATGGGGCACCTCGCGCACGCTGGTCGCCAATCTGATTGCCGGCGTGACCAAGGGCTTCGAGCAGCGGCTTGAGATCAACGGCGTGGGCTATCGCGCCGCCGTGCAGGGCAAGAACCTGCAGATCGCGCTCGGTTACAGCCACGACATCCTCTATCCGATCCCCGACGGCATCACGATCGCTACCCCGCGTCCGATCGAAATCGTCATCAGCGGCAGCGACCGGCAGAAAGTCGGGCAGGTCGCAGCCGAGATTCGCGATTACCGGCCGCCCGAACCCTATAAGGGCAAGGGCATCAAATATGCCGGCGAACGCATCTTCCGCAAAGAAGGCAAGAAGAAGTAACGGAGCCGGCCATGGCCAAGGTCAACAACAGGATGGAGCGGCGGCAGGGGCGCGTGCGCGGGGCGTTGCGCCGGGCGGCGCACGGCCGCAAGCGGCTGTCGGTATTCCGCTCCTCGAAGCACATCTACGCGCAGGTCATCGACGATGACGCGGGCACGACGGTCGTCACTGCCTCCTCGATCGAGAAGCCGACCCGCGGCGCGCTGAAGACCGGCGCCAACGTCGAGGCGGCCAAGACCGTCGGCAAGCTGATTGCCGAGCGGGCGAAGGAGAAGGGCATCAAGGACGTGATTTTCGATCGCGGCGGCTACCTTTATCACGGCCGGGTCAAGGCCTTGGCCGATGCCGCGCGTGAAGCCGGATTGAATTTCTGATCGCAGCACTGAAGGCGAGAAACAGATGGTAGAGCACAATGGCGCGTGAACCCCGCGAGCGGCGGCGAGACGAAGAGCGCGACAGCGAATTCGTCGACAAGCTGGTCCACATCAACCGCGTCGCCAAGGTGGTCAAGGGCGGCCGGCGCTTCGGCTTCGCGGCGCTGGTGGTCGTCGGCGACCAGAAGGGCAGGGTCGGCTTCGGTCACGGCAAGGCGCGCGAGGTGCCGGAAGCGATCCGCAAGGCGACGGACGCCGCCAAGCGTGGGCTGACGCGGGTGCCGTTGCGCGAGGGGCGGACGCTGCATCACGACGTGTCCGGGCGTCACGGCGCTGGCAAGGTCTATCTGCGCGCGGCGCCGCCCGGCACCGGCATCATCGCCGGCGGCCCGATGCGCGCCGTGTTCGAGACGCTCGGCATGCAGGACGTGGTGGCGAAGTCGCTTGGCACCTCGAACCCCTACAATGTGGTGCGCGCCACCTTCGACGCGCTCAAGCGGCAGGATTCGCCGCGCTCGGTTGCGGCGCGCCGCAACGTCAAAGTCTCGGCGTTGCAGGCACGCCGCCGTGACGTCGACGCCGAACCGGCGCCGGCCGACTGAAATTCTTGGAGCAGGCGATGAGTGCGAGCAAATCTGGAAAGACCGTCAAGATCCGGCAGACCGGCAGTCCGCTCCGCCGGCACCACGGCCAGCGCGAGACGCTGATCGGCTTGCGGTTAAATAAGATCGGACGGGTTTCCGAACTGGTCGACACGCCGGCGACGCGCGGCATGATCGCCAAGGTCGCTCATCTGGTCGAGGTGGTGAAGGAATAGTGACCTCGTCATGCCCGGCCTTGTGCCGGGCATCCACGTCTGACGGATGCGACGAGCTACAGACGTGGATGGCCGGGACGAGCCCGGCCAGGACAGAAGAAGGAATGGGGAATTAGTATGAAACTTCACGAACTGGCAGGCCGCCCCGGCGCCCGCAAGTCGCGCAAGCGCATCGGCCGCGGCATCGGCTCCGGCACCGGCAAGACCGGCGGCCGCGGCGGCAAGGGTCAGACCGCGCGCTCCGGTGTGCGCATCAAAGGCTTCGAAGGCGGCCAGATGCCGTTGCACCGCCGTCTGCCCAAGCGCGGCTTCAAGAACACGATGTTCGCCCGCAAGCTCAATGAGGTAAATCTGGGCCGTATCCAGGCGGCGATCAACGCCGGCCGGCTCGACGCCGCTGCCAAGATCGACGCCGAGGCGCTGATCAAAGCAGGCGTCCTGCGTCGCGCCAAGGACGGCGTGCGGCTTCTGGGCGACGGCGAACTCAAGGCCAAACTCACATTGTCGGTGTTCGGAGCATCGAAATCGGCCGTGGCGGCGGTGGAGAAGGCCGGCGGCTCGGTTGAGATTCTGGCGCCGAAGCCGGAGGCGGACGAAAAGGCGGCCTGACGCAGCGCCGTGGCCCGGTCTTGTGCCGGGCATTTATGACTTCTACCTGTCTAGCACAGGCGACGGTCGCGGCGTGAAAAGGGGTTGGAGCAGCATATGGCCTCTGCAGCAGAGCAACTGGCAGCCAATCTCAACTTTGGCGCGCTCGCCAAGGCCGAGGAACTGAAGAAGCGCATCTGGTTCACCCTCGGCGCGCTCCTGGTCTACCGGCTTGGGACCTACATCCCGCTGCCGGGCATCGATCCCACCGCCTGGGACAAGATTTTCAATCAGCAGTCCGGCGGCATTTTGGGCATGTTCAACATGTTCGCCGGCGGCGGCATCCACCGCATGGCGATCTTCGCGCTGACGATCATGCCCTACATCTCGGCCTCGATCATCATCCAGCTGATGACGACCGTTTCGCCCACGCTCGAGAACCTCAAGAAAGAGGGCGAGCAGGGCCGCAAGATGATCAACCAGTACACGCGCTACCTCACGGTGGTGCTGGCGGCGTTTCAGGCTTACGGCATTGCCATCGGCCTTGAGGGCGCGGGTACGGGCTCGGTGGTCGCCGACCCCGGCTGGTTCTTCCGCATCTCGACGGTGATCACGCTCACCGGCGGCACCATGTTCCTGATGTGGCTCGGCGAACAGATCACCCAGCGCGGCATCGGCAACGGCACCTCGCTCATCATCATGTCCGGCATCGTGGCGCAATTGCCGTCGGCGATCGCCGGCACTCTCGAGCTCGGCCGCCAGGGCGCGCTGTCGACCGGCCTCATCCTCGTCGTGTTGTTGATGGTGGTCGCGGTGATCACCTTCATCGTTTTCATGGAGCGCGCCCAGCGCCGGCTCCTTATTCAGTATCCGAAGCGCCAAGTCGGCAACCGCATGTTCGAGGGCCAATCCTCGCATCTGCCGCTCAAGCTCAACACCTCGGGCGTGATTCCGCCGATCTTCGCTTCATCGCTGCTGCTCTTGCCGACGACGGTCGCGAGCTTCACCACAACCCAGGGATCGGCGACCGGCTGGCTGACGACGATTACAACGCTGCTGTCGCACGGGCGGCCGCTATTTCTCGTGCTCTATGTGGCGCTCATCGTGTTTTTCGCGTTTTTCTACACGGCGATCATCTTCAACCCGACGGAAACCGCCGACAATCTGAAGAAACATGGCGGTTTCATCCCCGGCATTCGGCCGGGCGAACGCACCGCCGAATACATCGACTATGTGCTGTCGCGGATTACCGTGATCGGCGCCGCCTATCTCGCCATCGTTTGCATGTTCCCCGAAATGCTGATCGCCTATGCGGCAGTACCGTTCTATTTCGGCGGCACCTCGCTCCTGATCGTGGTGAGCGTGACGATGGATACGGTGGCGCAGGTCCAGGGTTATCTGCTGGCGCACCAGTACGAAGGTTTGATCAAACGCTCAAAACTGCGGGGGCGCCGTAGATGAGATTAATCCTGCTGGGCCCGCCGGGGGCTGGCAAAGGAACGCAAGCCCAGCGTCTCGTCGCCAAATACGGACTTGTTCAGCTCTCCACCGGAGACATGCTGCGTGCCGCAGTCAATGCCGGCACGCCGATCGGACGCCGGGTCGCCGACATCATGGCGCGCGGCGGGCTATGCCCCGACGAGATCGTTGTGAGCATCGTCGAGGACCGCATCCAGGAACCGGATGCCGCCAAGGGCTTCATCCTCGACGGCTTTCCACGCACGGTACCTCAGGCCGTCGCGCTCGACCGCATGCTGCAAAAGCGCGGGGGTTCGCTCGATGCGGTGATCGAACTGCGGGTCGACGAAGAGGCCTTGCTGCGACGGATCGAAAACCGGATTGCCGCGATGAAGGCGCGCGGCGAGGCGGTGCGCGATGACGACAACCCTGAGGCGTTGCGGCGCCGTTTGGTGGCGTTCCGCGACCAGACCGCGCCGCTCATCGCCTATTATCAGTTGCAGGGCGTGCTGCGGACCGTCGACGGCATGACGCCCATCCCGGAGGTGACCGAGGCTATCGACAAGGTGCTGTCCTCGGCACGGGAGCCAGCAAAGGGGGCTAAGGCGAAGGGCTCGAAGGCACCCAAGCGATCCAAGGCAGTTCCAGCACGCCGGGCAAAGCCGGCCGCAAAAGCCCGTCGGGCGGCAAAATCTCGCCGGGGCGCCAAGAGCCTTGCAGCCAAGAGCCTTGCAGCCAAGAGCCTTGCAGCCAAGAGCCTTGCAGCCAAGAGCCTTGCAGCCAAGACGCCTTGCAGCCAAGAGCCCTGCAGCCAAGAGCCTCGCGGCCAAGGCTCGGACCGCCCGGAGGCCCGCCTCTAAAATAGGAAAAAAAACTGCTAGAACCACGCCGTCTCGGCGGAAAACGGCGCCTGGGCGTAAGGCTGCGGCCGGGAAAGGCAAAGCAAAGGGCTGGAAGCCGCCGCCGCTAGCCATGTTTATACACGAAATCGCTAGTCGAGGTTGACGGAAGCAAGAGGAATCCATTAATACCAACCACGAATACCCAGTTGGAGATTGAGCAACGATGCCGGGCCGCAAGGGCAGGCAGTCGTTGCCTTTTTACGTTTGTGGCCGTCTCCGGCGACAATGCAACCGAGGAACAGCGGCTGACCGCCATGCCGGATAACCGGGCCGGCGCGGCGGGCGGCGGCCGCAGGGAGTAGCTGAAGTGGCTCGTATCGCGGGCGTCAACATACCAACGAACAAGCGCGTCGTGATCGCGCTGCAGTACATCCACGGCATCGGCAACGCCAAGGCCAAGGAGATCATGGACAAGGTGTCGATCCCCGAGTCGCGCCGGGTGTCGCAGCTGACGGATCAGGAAGTGCTCCAGCTCCGTGAAGTGATCGACCGTGACTATGTGGTCGAGGGCGATCTGCGGCGCGAAGTGGCCATGAACATCAAGCGGTTGATGGATCTCGGCTGCTACCGGGGATTGCGGCACCGCCGCGGCCTGCCGGTGCGCGGACAGCGCACCCACACCAACGCACGCACCCGCAAGGGTCCGGCCAAGCCGATTGCTGGCAAGAAGAAATAGTGAAAAAACCGGAACGAGTGATGGCGCCGAAGCGAAAGCTGCCGGTTCCCATCCGCGAAAGGGTTCAGAATGGGTAAGGAAGCTACGCGCGTCCGCCGGCGCGAACGCAAGAACATCGCTTCGGGCGTCGCGCACGTCAACGCGTCGTTCAACAATACGATGATTACCATCACCGACGTGCAGGGCAATGCGATTGCCTGGTCTTCGGCGGGCACGATGGGTTTCAAGGGCTCGCGCAAGTCGACGCCCTACGCCGCGCAGGTCGCGGCTGAAGACGCTGCCAAGAAGGCGCAGGAACATGGCATGCGCACGCTTGAGGTCGAGGTCGCCGGTCCCGGTTCGGGACGGGAATCGGCGCTGCGTTCGCTGCAGGCGGCCGGTTTCACCATCACCTCGATCCGGGATGTGACGCCGATCCCGCATAACGGTTGCCGGCCGCGCAAGCGGCGGCGCGTATAGGACATCCGGCTTATGGACCAACTCGAACATCTGCCGCCGCAAGACCTTGGCCTCACGGAGCGGAGTGAAGCCCGCGACATGGTCGCGCCGCGCAAAGCGATGGGTGATAACGTGACGATCCAGAAGAACTGGCAGGAACTGATCAGGCCCAACAAGCTGCAGGTAAGCGCCGGCGGCGACTCGCGGCGGGTGGCCACCGTCGTGGCCGAGCCGCTCGAACGCGGCTTCGGCGTAACGCTCGGCAACGCGCTACGGCGTATTCTGCTGTCGTCGCTGCAAGGCGCGGCCGTGCAGTCGGTGCACATCGACGGCGTGCTGCACGAGTTTTCCTCGATCGCCGGCGTGCGCGAGGACGTGACCGACATCGTGCTCAACATCAAGGACATCGCCATCAAGATGCAGGGCGATGGCCCCAAGCGCATGGTGGTGAAGAAGCAGGGTCCAGGCGCCGTGACCGCGGCCGACATTCAGACCGTCGGCGACGTCGTGGTGCTCAATCCGGAACTGGTGCTGTGCACGCTCGACGAAGGGGCGGAAATCCGCATGGAGTTCACGGTCGCGACCGGCAAGGGCTATGTCCCGGCCGAGCGCAACCGGCCCGAGGATGCGCCGATCGGCTTGATCCCGGTCGACAGCCTGTATTCGCCGGTCCGCAAGGTCTCCTACAAGGTCGAGAACACGCGCGAAGGCCAGATCCTCGACTATGACAAGCTGACGCTGTCGATCGAGACCAACGGCGCCCTGACGCCGGAGGATTCGCTCGCCTATGCGGCGCGCATCCTGCAGGACCAGCTCAACGTGTTCGTCAATTTCGAGGAGCCCAAGCGCGAAACCGCGCACGAGGCGATCCCCGATCTCGCCTTCAATCCGGCGTTTCTCAAGAAGGTCGATGAGCTCGAACTGTCGGTGCGCTCAGCCAACTGTCTCAAGAACGACAACATCGTCTATATCGGCGATCTGGTGCAGAAGACCGAAGCCGAGATGCTGCGCACGCCGAATTTCGGCCGCAAGTCGCTCAACGAGATCAAGGAAGTGCTGGTGCAGATGGGCCTGCATCTCGGCATGGAAGTGCCCGGCTGGCCGCCGGAGAACATCGACGAACTCGCCAAGCGGTTTGAGGATCATTACTAGACGGGCATCAGGAAACAGACATCAGGGATCAGGTCGAATATTCTGATCTCCGATTGCTGATACCTGGTTCCTGTCTCCGAAGGAGACGGACGTGCATCACGCGAAAACGCACCGCAAATTCAATCGTCACTCCGATCATCGGCGCGCGATGCTGGCCAATCTTGCCGCCTCGCTGATCAAGCATGAGCAGATCATGACCACGCTGCCCAAGGCGAAGGATCTGCGCCCGGTCGTGGAAAAACTGGTGACGCTCGGCAAGCGCGGCGACCTGCACGCCCGCCGCCAGGCGGTCGCGCAGATGCGCGATATTGCCATGGTCAAGAAGCTGTTTGAGGTGATCGGGCCGCGCTACAAGGACCGCCAGGGCGGCTACACGCGCGTCATGAAGGCCGGTTTCCGCTACGGCGATTCGGCGCCCGTCGCGGTGATCGAATTCGTCGACCGCGATGTCGAGGCCAAGGGCAAGGATTCCGGTCCGGTCCAGGCGCGGGCCGCCGAATCGGCGTCGGCCGCCTAACACCGCACAATTTCAGCGAGCGGGGGCTGCCCTCCGCCCCCGGCATGGGCTGCCGCGGCCTTGCTGCGGCGAAACGGGTGTGCGCACGCCCGACTTTTTGTTTGGCAGTTCTCCCGTCCTGCAATACCTTCCGGCCGGCTCTGGCACTGGGGGTAATGAAATGAAATCGCTTGCAACGCTGGTCGCGCTTGCCTCCTTCATCGGCAGCGCGGCCTACGCCGAGACGCCGCTCGAGCGCGGCTCCTATCTCGTCAACACGCTCATGACCTGCGGCAACTGCCACTCGCCGAAGGGCCCGCCGAATGTCGTAGCGGGCAAGGATTTCTCCGGCGGCCTGCGCTTCAATGTACCGGGCGCGTTCGACGTGACGGCGCCGAACATCACGCCCGACAAGGAAACCGGCATCGGCACCTGGAGCGCCGCCGACATCAAGAAGCTGCTGCTCACCGGCGTGGCGAAGGACGGCAAACCGATTGCGGTGATGCCGACCGGATTTTACGGCATCCTGCTGCCGAGCGATCTCGACGCGATCGTCGCTTATATCCAAAGCGTCAAGCCGGTCAGCAACAAGGTGCCGACTCCGATCTATCACATCCCGATCAAGCAGGAAGTCTTCCCCGGCGCCGAGAAGCCGATCGATCCGGCGGCGCTCAAGGATAAGGTCAAGCACGGCTTCTACCTTGCCACCATCGCCCATTGCATGGAGTGTCACACGCCGCGGGAGAAGGGCGAGCTGAACTTCAGCAAGATGGGCGCGGGCGGCCAGGAATTCCCCGGCCCATGGGGAATCTCGGTGTCGCGCAACATTACGTCCAGCAAGACCAAAGGGATCGGGACGTGGACCGACGCCGAGATCAAGCGCGCCGTCACCCAGGGCATCGACAAGGACGGCAAGAAGCTCAATCCGCCGATGGGCTTTCCTTATTACGCCAAAGCGAAAGGCTCCGATATTGACGACATCATCGCTTGGCTGCGTACGGTGCCGGCGAAGGAGTAGGGTGCCGCTGACGGGCAGACCTTCTGGGTTCGATTTGTCCTGCAGCGCGCTGCGCGGCCGCCCGGCCGGAATAAGATGCGCGCCCTGCGGACGGCGTGCTGGCTCGACGAGCGGCATCGGGCTGGGCCCGTTCGCCGGCTTGCCCTGCATCGTCTGGCGGCGCGGCGCGGTGCCGCACCGGCCCGGCGGCCTCGCTGCCTGATGCGACCGGGCAAGGCCCCGGATCGGCCGCAATCGCCATCCAATCGCCTTGGAAAAGGCCGACAGGACCGGGGCCCGAAAATGCCCCCAATGCCATTCGGAGGATCGATGCTTCGGCGATCTCTGACCTTAGCTGGCGCCGCGCTGGTGACGCTCGCCGCCATCTTAAGCACTGCAAGCGCGCAGGAGCGCCGTGCGCCCGCCTCGCTCGGCCAGCTCCAGCTCTCGTTCGCGCCGATCGTGCAGCGCGTCGCGCCTGCGGTGGTCAATGTCTACGCCACCCACGTGGTCGAGAACCAGAATCCGTTCATGGCCGATCCGTTTTTTCGCCAGTTCTTCGGCAACCTGCCTCGCCGCCAAGTGGAGCGGTCGCTCGGCTCCGGCGTCATCGTTGATCCGGCGGGATTGATCGTCACCAATTTCCACGTCATTCGCGGCGCCAGCCAGGTCAAGGTGGCGCTGTCCGACAAGCGCGAATTCGACGCCGACATCGTGCTGCGCGATCAGCGCAGCGATCTCGCCGTGTTGCGCATCAAGGGCGCGCACGAACGCTTTCCCACGCTCGAGTTCGGCGATTCCGACAAGCTTCAGGTCGGCGACGTGGTGCTGGCGATCGGCGATCCGTTCGGTGTCGGCCAGACTGTGACCCACGGCATCGTCTCGGCGCTGGCGCGCACCAAGGTCGGCTCGTCGGATTACCAGTTCTTCATCCAGACCGACGCGCCGATCAATCCGGGCAATTCCGGCGGTGCGCTGGTCGATATGACCGGCCACTTGATCGGCATCAACAGCGCCATCGCCTCGTCGTCGGGCGGGTCGGAAGGCATCGGCTTCGCCATTCCGGCGAACCTGGTGCGCGTCGTCGTGGCGTCCGCGGAAAGCGGCAGTTCGGTGGTCAAGCGTCCGTGGTTCGGCGCCAAGCTGCAGGAAGTCACGCCCGATATCGCCGACAGCCTGGGCCTGAAGGCGCCGAACGGGGCGCTGGTGGCGAGCGTCATCGCCGACAGTCCGGCAGCACGCGCCGGCATCAAGACCGGCGATCTTCTCGTCAGCGTCGACGGCGTCGCCGTCGAGGACCCCAACGCGTTCGATTATCGCTTTGCCACCAAGCCGCTCGGCGGCACGGCGCGGATCGGCCTGATCCGCCAGGGCCGCGAGATGGCGGTATCCGTGGCGTTGCAGCCGCTGCCCGAAACCCCGCGCGACGAGGTCTCGATCCGCGCGCGGTCGCCGTTTTCCGGCGCCACGATAGCCAACCTGTCGCCGGCTCTGGCCGATGAGTTGCAACTCGATCCGCAAGCCGAAGGCGTGGTCATTACCGCGGTGGCCGACGGCTCGACCGCCAAATCGATCGGCTTCCGGCCCGGCGACATTGTGGTCAACGTCAACAACGAAAAGATCGCGCGCTCGGCCGATCTGGAACGCATCGCCAATTCCGGCAGCCGTTCCTGGCGCGTCACCATCCGGCGCGGCAACCAGCAGATTTCGGTGATGTTTTCCGGGTGATTATCGTCTCTCCCCGCGCGCGGGAGAAGGCTAAGCGCTTGCGCCGGCCCGGCGCATCGCCCATTTTTGACCTGATGGTCAAACGGGCTGCCCAGACAAGCCTCTTCGCCGCGGCCGGTCTCGACCGCGCTGCGCCGCGGCCGCTGGCCGATAAGCTGCGTCCGCAGGCGTTGGCGGACGTGGTCGGCCAGGATCATCTGCTCGGACCCGACGGGGCGCTCAGTCGCATGCTGGAGACGCGCTCGCTCGGCTCGCTCGTGTTCTGGGGCTCGCCGGGCACCGGCAAGACCACGGTGGCGCGGCTCCTGGCGCACGCGACCGAACTTTATTTCGAGCAGATTTCGGCGATCTTCTCCGGCGTTGCCGATCTGAAAAAGGTGTTCGACGCGGCGCGGGCGCGGCGCGAGATCGGGCAGGGGACGCTGCTATTCGTCGATGAAATTCATCGCTTCAACCGCGCTCAGCAGGACAGCTTTCTGCCGGTGATGGAAGACGGCACCATCGTTTTGGTTGGCGCCACCACCGAAAATCCGTCGTTCGAGCTGATCGCGCCGCTCCTGTCCCGCGCGCGCGTGCTGGTGTTCAAATCGCTTGATGAAGCGGCGCTTGAAAAGCTGCTCACCCGTGCCGAGGCCATCGAGGGCAAGCCGCTGCCGCTCGATGCTGAGGCGCGCGCATCGCTCCTTCGCATGGCCGACGGCGACGGCCGGGCCGCGCTGACGCTCGCCGAAGAGGTGTGGCGCGCGGCGCGCACGGGCGAGACGTTCGACGCGGCCGCGCTGCAGGAGGTCGTGCAGCGGCGCGCGCCGATCTATGACAAATCGCAGGACGGCCACTACAATCTGATCAGTGCTTTGCACAAATCGGTGCGCGGCTCCGATCCGGATGCGGCGCTCTACTATCTCGCCCGCATGCTCGATGCCGGCGAGGACCCGCTGTATCTGGCGCGCCGCATCGTCCGCATGGCGGTCGAGGATATCGGGCTTGCCGACCCGCAGGCGCTGGTGGTCACCAACGCCGCCAAGGACGCCTACGATTTTCTCGGCTCGCCCGAGGGCGAACTCGCGCTCGCCGAAGCCGTGATCTACGTCGCCACCGCGCCGAAATCGAACGCCACCTACATTGCGTTCGGCGCCGCCAAGCGCATCGCCAAGGAAGCCGGCTCGCTGCTGCCGCCCAAGCACATCCTCAACGCGCCGACCAAGCTGATGCAGAGTGAAGGCTATGGCTCGGGTTACGAATACGATCACGACGCCGATGAGGCATTTTCCGGCCAGGACTATTTCCCCGAAAAGCTCGGCCGGCAGAAATTCTACGATCCGCCCGAGCGCGGTTTCGAACGCGAAATTCGCAAGCGCCTTGAGTACTGGGCGAAGCTGCGGCGAGAGCGGGGTGTTACGTGAGAGGTTCGCGCGGACCGCGTCAGCCCGGCGGCGGCAAACAGATAGCCGGGCCGCGGCATCAGTATCGCCAGTCTTTGTCCCGTCACCCTGAGGTGGCCGCGAAGCGGCCCAACAAGTCGGCTAATGCCGACTTGCAAATCAAAAATGCGAAATCGGGTAAACCCGATTTCGGGCAGGGCGACGGCCGAAGTGCACGGGCCGCATCCTTCGAGGCGCGGCTTCGCCGCGCACCTCAGGATGACGGGAAACAGGAACAGAAAGCCGCGCCCGCTTCCATGCCGACCAATGTTCAGAACGTGCCGGTAACCCCCGACGAAGCCGGCATGCGCGTCGATCGGTTTTTGGAGGCGCGGTTTCCGGGTTTGAGTTTTTCTCACATCCAGCGCGTCATCCGTAAAGGCGAACTGCGGGTCAACGGCAAGCGCACCCAGCCGAAGAACCGGCTGGAGGCGGGACAAACCGTGCGCATTCCGCCCCTGCGGCTCGATGCGCCCAAGCAACCGCCTGCGCCGGGCAATGAAGCGGACGAGAAGACCCGCGCGTTTCTCAAATCGATCACGCTTTACGAAGACGACGACGTGCTGGTGTTCAACAAACCGATGGGGCTTGCGGTGCAGGGCGGCTCCGGCACCACGCGCCATCTCGACGGCATGCTGGAAGTCTATCGCGACGCGCACGGCCAGCGCCCGCGGTTGGTGCACCGGCTCGACAAGGACACCGCCGGGTGCCTGCTTGTCGCCAAGACCCGCTTTGCGGCGGCGGCGCTGGCAAAAACCTTCCGCTCGCGCTCGGCCCGCAAAGTGTATTGGGCCTTGGTGGCCGGCGTTCCCAAGGTGCAGCAGGGCCGTGTCTCGACCTTTCTCGCCAAGGAAGAGCGCGAGGACGAATCGTTCATGCGCATCGCCCGCCACGGCGAGAAGGGCGCGAGCCATGCCGTGACCTACTACGCGGTGGTGGAGACCTCCGGACCGCTGTTGGCCTGGCTGTCGCTCAAGCCCGTCACCGGCCGTACCCATCAGCTGCGCGCCCACATGGCCCATATAGGCCATCCGATTGTCGGCGATCCGAAATATTTTTCGATCGAGAACTGGGAACTGCCGGGCGGCATGCAGAATAAATTGCATCTCCTGGCCCGCCGCATCGTCGTGCCGCATCCGCGCGGCGGGACAATCGACGCCAGCGCGCCGCTGCCGCCGCACATGCAGCAATCGTGGAACCTGCTTGGGCTCGACGCGTCCCGCTACGACCCGATCGAGGAGGCGCCGGCGGACTGAGTTAATCCAGAATGGGAACGGCGGCCGGCGCTTAAGGTTGAACAAGAGGTGCAGTCAACGCGGCGAAGGTCATGAACATGCGCCTTTTGGACATGCGCTTGGTTCGCTATCCGGCACTGTTCTTCATCCTGTTTCTGAGCGCGACAGGAAATGCCGCGGCTCAGGACTATCCCGGCTTTCCCTATACGATCCTGGCGCCCGCGCGTGGCGCGGCCGCGCACCATCGTGCCAAAATACCCAGGCGAGCGGTGCGGGTCCGTCATCACGCGCATCGCAGTTATTCGCTCGCGCGCGGCTCGTCTGGCTCGGTCCTGCCAACGCCGCTGCCGCGCACGCCGCTCATCCCGCCGGAAGGCGGCGGCACGGCCATAGTCCGCATCGCGCCGCAGGAGCACGGACCGACCGCCGTGCCAGGCCTTGCCAACCCCGTTCCCAATCTGCCGCACGGTGCCGAGACGTTTCAGGACCGCGCCTCACGCTGCGTCATGCAGCAGGGTCTCTACAACGTGCCCGGTAGCGCCAGCACCGCGTATATGGGCGCCTGCCTGCAATAGATCGCGGCCGCGCCCGCTTCCACGGCGCGTTTTTATTTGTCTTGACAGGCAACTAAATGGTTGCATATTGTCGTCATGGATGCAGTGTTCAAAGCGCTGGCCGACGCGAGCAGGCGAGAACTGCTTGACCGGCTGCGCGCCGAGAACGGCCAGACCCTCGGCGAACTATGCGCGCGCCTCGTCATGACGCGGCAGGCGGTGAGCAAGCATCTGGCGATTCTGGAACAGGCCAATCTCGTCGCCACGGTGCGGCGGGGCAGGGAGAAGCTGCACTATCTCAATCCGGTGCCGATCCATGAGATCGCCGAGCGCTGGATCGGCAAGTTCGAACGCTCCCGCCTGCAGGCGCTGAGCGACATGAAGCAAGCGTTGGAGACAGATCGTGAGTGAGAAGCCGAAATTTGTCTATGTAACCTACATCGCGGCCCCGCCGGAGAAAGTGTGGGAAGCCCTTACCAAACCCGGCATCAGCGAAAAGTACTGGTTCGGCTATCGCGTCGCCGCCGAGGGCAAACCGGGCGATGACATGACTGCAACAAGCCCGGCCGGCACTCTCTCGCACCGCGATCCGATCATCGAAAGCGATCCGCCGCGCCGGCTCGTCTACGGTTGGAAACCGCTTCTCGAAGACCACCCGAACGAGCGGCCCTCGCGTGTGACCTTCGAGCTTAAGCCATTCAAAGGCCAGACGCGGCTGACCGTAATCCACGACGAGTTCAATGAAGGCAGCAAGATATTCGGTATGATCAGCAGCGGCTGGCCCGCGGTGTTGTCGAGCCTGAAGACCTTCCTGGAGACGGGCCGACCGCTCGATCCGTCCTGGAAGGATGAAGTGCAGAGCTGCGCAGCGGAGGCGGACGCATGATCGACGCCAGCAAATTCAGGCGTGGATGAAGATCTCGGCAGAGAGGGAAGCCGAGGCGCTGCTAGTAGTGCCCTCGCCCCTTGCGGGAGAGGGCAGCTCGGAAGATTCAACAACAAGAATGGGTGAGGGGTCTTGGCGGCGACCCTCACCCAATCTTGCAAGCTGAAAACCTTGCGTTGCCCTCTCCCGCAAGGGGAGAGGGCCGCGATAATGCGCACCGCGATTTTCGCCGGGGTCGCTTACCGCAGGGCAGCGTTGATCTTTTCCAGCGCGGCCGAGCCCGGACACAGATCCTTCGCCTCGAGCGTATTGAGCGGCTTCTCGACCGTATTGAGATGGCCGTGCAGGTCTTCGGGGTCCTGCTCGACGTAAAGCAGCCCGGTGACGATCTGCCCCTTGGCGGCGTGATGGTGCAGGAAGCTCATGGCGGCGTTGCGGTCGTGCACGTCGTACTCGGCGTTGAGTTTGCGCAGCGCCAGCACGGTGCCGTCATGCTGTTCGACCATCTCCACCGTGCCCGGCGCGTAGTCGACATGGATCGGCTGCCGGCCGGTGATGATGTCGAGGAAATTGACCGCCTCGTTGTGCTCGCGCACGTAATCGAAGCTCTTGGTCGAGCCGGCGTGATTGTTGAAGGCGACGCACGGCGAGATCACGTCGATGAAGGCCGCGCCCTGATGCTCGATCGCCGCCTTGATCAGCGGCACGAGCTGTTTCTTGTCGCCGGAGAACGAGCGCGCCACGAAGCTCGCGCCAAGCTGCAGCGCGATGCCGACCATGTCGATGGCGTTGTCGGAATTGACGACGCCGCGCTTGGATTTCGAGCCGCGGTCGGCGGTGGCGGAGAACTGGCCCTTGGTCAGGCCGTACACGCCGTTGTTCTCGACGATATAGACCATGTTGACGCCGCGGCGCATGCAATGGGCGAACTGGCCGAAGCCGATCGAGGCGGAATTGCCGTCGCCCGACACGCCGAGATAGATCAGGTCGCGGTTGGCGAGATTGGCGCCGGTCAGCACCGACGGCATGCGGCCGTGCACCGAGTTGAAGCCGTGCGAATTGCCGAGGAAATAGTCCGGCGTCTTCGACGAGCAGCCGATGCCGGAAATCTTTGCCACGCGGTGCGGCTCGATCGACAGTTCGAAGCAGGCCTCGATGATCGAGGCGGTGATCGAGTCATGGCCGCAGCCGGCGCACAGCGTCGAGATCTTGCCCTCGTAATCGCGGTGCGTGTAGCCGAGCTTGTTCTTCGGCAGTTCGGGGTGGTGAAATTTTGGCTTGATGACGTAGGTCATGAAACAACCTTCCGGAGCGGCGTCACTTTGAGCTGGTCGAGATGATCGCCAATGGCCTTAGAGATGAAACGCGCGGTGATCGGCGTGCCGTCATAGTGCAGAATCGGAACGAGCCGCACCGGATCGATGCTGCATTCGTTGACGATCAGCGAGCGCAGCTGGCTGTCGCGGTTCTGCTCGACCACATAGACGAAGTCGTGCTCGGCGATGAAGCTTGAGACGCTGGAGTGGAACGGGAAGGCGCGCAGTCGCAGTCGGTCTAGCTCGTGGCCGCGCGCTTCCAGCAGACCGACCGCCTCGTCCATCGCCGGCGATGTCGAGCCGAAATAGATGACGCCGTATTTGGTCGGCTTGTCCGCGTTGGCCTGCAGCGGGCGCGGCACGAGATCCTTGGCGGTCTCGAACTTGCGCAACAGCCGCTGCATGTTGTCCTGATAGGCCGGGCCTTCTTCGGTATAGCGCGCGTAGCGGTCGCGCGAAGTGCCGCGGGTGAAGAACGAGCCCTTGGTCGGATGCGTGCCCGGATAGGTGCGGAACGGAATGCCGTCGCCGTCGACATCGAGGTAGCGGCCGAAATCGCGGCCCTCGTCGAGCATCGCCGCGGTCATGACCTTGCCGCGGTCATATTGCTTGGCGTCGTCCCATTTGAATGGCCGGCACAGCCGGTGATTCATGCCGATGTCGAGGTCGAGCATGAGAAAGATGGTGGTCTGCAGCCGCTCGGCGAGGTCGAACGACTGCGCCGCCATTTCGAAAGCCTCGGCCGGGTCTTCCGGGAACAGCAAAATGTGCTTGGTGTCGCCATGCGACGCATAGGCGGCGCTGATGATGTCGCATTGCTGGGTGCGCGTCGGCATGCCGGTCGACGGTCCGGCGCGCTGCACATCCATGATCACCGCCGGAATTTCGGCGAAATACGACAGGCCGATGAATTCCTGCATCAGCGAAATGCCGGGGCCGGAGGTCGCGGTGAAGGCGCGCGAGCCGTTCCAGCCGGCGCCGATCACGATGCCGATCGAGGCCAATTCGTCCTCGCCCTGCACGATGGCGTATTTCGCCTTCTTGGTCTCGGGATCGTGGCGCAGCCGCTTGCAGTGGCTGGTGAAGGCGTCGGCGAGCGACGATGACGGCGTGATCGGATACCACGCGCATACCGTCGCGCCGCCATAGACCGCGCCCAGCGCGGCGGCGGAGTTGCCTTCGACGAAGATGCGGTCGCCGACCTTGTCGGCCTTCTGCACGCGCAGGCCGATCGGGCATTTGAGATTTTGCAGCGCATAGTCGCGGCCGAGATGCAGCGCGTGCACGTTCGACGACAAAAGCTTTTCCTTGCCCTTGTATTGCTCGCCGATCAGCTTCTCGATCGTCTTCGGATCGATGTCGAGCAGTGCCGACAGCGCGCCGAGATAGATGATGTTCTTGAACAGCTGGCGCTGGCGCGGATCGGTGTAGGTCGAATTGGTGATCGCGGTGAGCGGCACGCCGATGACGGTAATGTCGTCGCGGAATTTCGACTTCGGCATCGGCTTGGTCGAAGTTGTAGAGCAGATAGCCGCCGGGCTCGATGGACGCCACATCCTTGTCCCAGGTCTGCGGGTTCATCGCCACCATCATGTCGATGCCGCCGCGGGCGCCGAGATGGCCGGCTTCCGAGACGCGCACTTCGTACCAGGTCGGCAAACCCTGGATGTTCGACGGGAAGATGTTGCGCGGCGACACCGGGACGCCCATGCGCAGGATGGAGCGGGCGAACAGCTCGTTGGCGCTCGCCGAACCGGAGCCGTTGACGTTGGCGAAACGAATGACGAAGTCGTTTACGCTGCTGATCGGGTGTGCTGCTGGCATGCTTGTTCCGCGTGAGTTATGTCGATGAGATATTTTTGCATGTCCCAGGCGCCGGTCGGACAGCGTTCGGCGCACAGGCCGCAATGCAGGCACACGTCCTCGTCTTTCGCCATGACGCGGCCGGTTTTCAGATCGTTGCCGATGTAGAGGTCCTGGCTGTGGTTCTTGGCCGGCGCCTGCAGGCGCGAGCGCAGGTCGAGTTCGTCGCCGTTCTGCGTGAACGTGATGCAGTCCATCGGGCAGATGTCGACGCAGGCGTCGCACTCGATGCAGAGCTGGCCGGTGAACACCGTCTGCACGTCGCAGTTCAGGCAGCGCTCGGCCTCTTTCAGCGCCAGCTCGACGTCGTAGCCGAGTTCGACCTCGGCCTTGATGTCGCGCAAAGCCACGACCTTGTCGCGGTGCGGCACCCGGTAGCGCAGATCGGGAGCGATCTCATTGTCGTAGGACCACTCGTGAATGCCCATCTTCTGGCTGGAGATATTGACCTGCGGCGCCGGGCGCACGTTCACGTCCTCGCCGCGGCAGAGGCGATCGATCGAGATCGCGGCTTCGTGGCCGTGCGCCACCGCCCAGATGATGTTCTTCGGTCCGAACGCGGCGTCGCCGCCGAAGAAGACCTTCGGGTTGGTCGAGGCCATCGTCTTCGGATCGACCTTGGGCATGTCCCACTTGTCGAACTCGATGCCGCAGTCGCGCTCGATCCACGGAAACGCATTCTCCTGGCCGACGGCGACCAGAACGTCGTCGCAAGGGATAAGCTCGTCGGGCTCGCCGGTCGGCACCAGATTACGCCGGCCCTTGGCGTCGTATTCCGCTTTGACTTTCTCGAACAGCACGCCGGTGAGCTTGCCGCCCTCGTGGGTGAATTCCTTCGGCACCAGGAAATTGAGGATCGGGATGTCCTCGTGCATGGCGTCTTCTTTTTCCCAGGGAGACGCCTTCATTTCCTCGAAGCCGGAGCGCACCACCACCTTGACGCTGTCGCCGCCGAGCCGGCGCGACGAGCGGCAGCAATCCATCGCGGTGTTGCCGCCGCCGAGCACGATGACGCGCTTGCCGATCTTGTCGATGTGGCCGAACGAGACGCTCGACAGCCAGTCGATGCCGATATGGATGTTCTTTTTCGCTTCCTCGCGGCCGGGAATATCGAGATCGCGGCCGCGCGGCGCGCCGCAGCCGACGAAGATGGCGTCGAAATTCTCCGCCAGCAGCGCCTTCAGGCTGTCGATGCGCTTGCCGCCGATGAACTCGATGCCGAGATTGAGGATGTAGCCGCACTCCTCGTCGATCACGGTTTCGGGCAGGCGGAATTTCGGAATCTGCGTGCGCATCATGCCGCCGGACTTCGGGTCCTGGTCGAACACGATGCACTCGTAACCCATCGGCGCCAGATCGCGCGCTACGGCAAGGGAAGCGGGACCGCCGCCCACCAGCGCGATGCGCTTGCCGTTTTTCATTCTCGCCGGCTTCGGCAGGCGGCCGCTGATGTCGTCCTTGAAATCGGCGGCGACGCGCTTCAATCGGCAGATCGCCACCGGCTCCTTCTCGACGCGGCCGCGCCGGCACGCCGGCTCGCACGGCCGGTCGCAGGTCCGTCCCAGGATGCCGGGAAAGACGTTGGAGTCCCAATTGATCATGTAGGCGTCGCTGTAGCGGCCTGCGGCGATCAAACGGATGTATTCGGGGACCGGCGTATGCGCCGGGCAGGCCCACTGACAATCAACCACCTTGTGGAAGTAGTCCGGGACCGAAATGTCGGTTGGTTTCATCGACTCCTCTTGCCGCAGCGCCCGCTGACGATTTGCGCGGTACGCACGCTGCGCGGATCGGCTGCCCCACGGTCTGGTCCCGTCGCCGAATCCGGGGCGGGATACTAGTCGAGGGGGTTGGCGATTTCTACCGCTTCTGCTTGTTATAACAAGGTTTTGTCGGGGGTGGTTGCCTCGAAGCTACATCCCACTTCCGGGGGCGTTTTGCGGCCGGCGGAAGCGGCCAGCGGCCGGGTCCGCGCGGTAAAGGCAAAGGCTTGAATATATTGACAATTTTATGTCAGGCGGAACCCGCTGGGGCGGCGCCGCCGATCCGGCGACCCATATACTCTTGGTAATGGTGAACACGAATGCGCGAACCGTTCGAGGATCGGACCGATAACCCCGTGGCGGCGGCGCGCCGCGACTTGCGCCCGGCGTCGCGCCGCCGGTTCTACGCCAAGGTTGCGACCGCTCGCGTGGCCGAGGGCCTCGCGGTTGAGCTCGACGGCAAGCCGTTGCGCACGCCGGCGCGCCGTGTGCTGGCGGCGCCCAGCCAGGCGCTGGCGGACGCCATCGCGGAGGAATGGGACGCTCAGCGCGACCTGATCGAGCCGGCCAAAATGCCGCTGACCCGGCTCGTCAATTCGATCATCGACGGCGTCATCGACCAGCCGGGGCCGGTCGCCGCGGAGATCGCCAAATATCTTGCGAGCGATCTGTTGTTCTACCGCGCGACGAGCCCGGCCGAACTGGTCGCCCGACAGCAGCAGCACTGGGACCCGGTGCTGGCCTGGGCGGCGCAACAACTCCGCGCGCAGTTTGTCTGCACGGCAGGCGTCACTCACATCGCCCAGCCGCAACAAGCAATCGAGGCCGCGCGCGCCGCCATTCCGGACGATCCCTGGCGGCTCGGCGCCGCACACACGGCGACGACGCTGACCGGCTCGGCGCTGATTGCGCTGGCGCTCCTCCGCGGCTTTCTGTCCGCCGATGCCGCCTGGGCGGCCGCCAATGTCGACGAGAACTGGAATATGGAGCAGTGGGGCCGCGATGAGCTGGCGCTCGAACGGCGCGCGTTTCGCTTCGCGGAGCTGAAAGCCGCAGTGGCTGTTCTTGCTTCGTGATCCGGTTGACGCCTTCTTTGGTTACCGCGCTCGCTCCAATTTTAGTGAATTCTGCGCTTCAATTTTAGATAATGTCCATGACAATCGTCCGATCGTGCATGGATACCGGCTCGCTCCCCTCGTCATGGCCGGACTTGTTCCGGCCATCCACGACTTGATCGGGATTGGTTGAAGACGTGGATGCCCGCGACAAGCGCGGGCATGACAAAAATGTCGTGCACCGATCGGAGTTTGCGATGGCCGATTTTTGGTCCGATTGGATCGAGGCTTTACGGTTCGGCTGCGAGGCCCAAGGCGTGATTTCCGCGCGGCTCATGTTGTTCGCCTCGGGCGCGCCGGATGCGGCGGCCGAAGCCGGGCGCATGGTCGCCGAAAAGATCGCGGCGTTTTCCGACGCTCAATCGGCCGCCGAACGCGCGCTGGCCGACGGCCTCGGTCTCTATGCGGCCGCGCAATGCGCCTATCTGCCGCTGCAGCGCGCCGTGCGCGCCAACAGCACGCGGCTTGCCGGCGCGGCGCATTAGTACCAACCGCCCTTATTGCTGAGTTGTCTCGTCACTCTTGAGTTGTCTCGTCACTCTAAAGTGCGCGCCAACGCGTCCGGCCCGAAATGGCCGGCCCGATGACAGGCTCCGCGCGCCCCGGAGGGCGAAGCCAAGATATACCGGAGCGAGCACGTTAGCTCCGCACTCCCGTCTGCGGGAAAGGGTGTGGTGATAGCGGGGAAGGTTAGACCGCATGAGCAAGGTGCCTGCTCAAGCAAAGCCCGCTATTCGTTCGCATGGAGGGAAAAGCGGACATCGGTTCGGGTCGACGCCCGGTCGCATTTTGTGAAGGGTTTCGGATGCCGGCCGCGACTGATGACGAATGGCGTGCATTGGCGGCCGGCGTCCGAAAGCCTCCAAGGGAGGAAACCGCGGGAGCAGGATTTGGGCGGTGCGGCGTGCGCTATGGGGATTTGAGCGCCGCCGGTGAGGCGTTGTGACGAGCGTGCACCGACGTGGGAGAGCGCTGAGCGAGGGTGGCGGTTGCGAGAGCCAGAGTTTTGCGGCTCGGCAGTCTGATTTTTAGCTGTTTAGGCTTGAGCGCTTGAGCATGTGTGCGAGCAGCATCGAGACCGGCTGAGGACCGGCGCGGCGAGCGGGCGAATTTATCGAGCCGCGGCGTTGAGGTGGTCATGAGCTGTCGAACCTGATGGAGACTGTCGGAGCTGTCGGTTGTTGGCGCGGCGTTGCGCCGGGCTTAAAGCGCTCGATGATGATCATGCGACCGCTGCAGCACGGACAGCGATTGACCGGCGGTTCCTCAAGGTTGCCGGGATCGGCGCTGGCGATCTGATCTTGTGACGCTGCGAGCAACTGGCGGGCGCAGGCGATATTTGCGGTACAAGAGGGTTTGGCGAACAGGCCGTAGTGGCGGATGCGGTGGAAGCCTTTAGGCAGCACATGGATGAGGAACCGGCGGATGAACTCGTCGATGCCGAGCGTCATGGACTTGTATCGATCTGGTCCTTTGCTGCGGTAGTCCTTCCACTTGAAGGTGACGCTGTTGTCATCGAGCGCGAGCAAGCGGCTGTTGGCGATGGCGACGCGGTGGGTATAGCGGGACAGATAGGCGAGTACGGCTTGCGGTCCGCCGAAAGGCTTTTTGGCATAGACCACCCATTCGGTTTTGCGTAACGGCGCGACATGGGCGGCGAAGGCTTGCGCGTCGGCGAGGGCAGCGTGATCGCCGAAGAACGCAAGACGGCCGGCGGCATGAACGGCGGCGAGCTTGTCGAGGAAGAGCCGGCGGAACAGGCGCGAGAGCACGCGCACGGGAAGGAAAAAACCCGGACGGCATGCGATCCAGCGCTGGCCGTCGAGCGCGATGCCGCCGCCCGGCACGATCATGTGGATGTGCGGATGGTGGGTCATCGCCGAGCCCCACGTGTGCAGCACCGCGGTGATGCCGACGCGGGCGCCGAGATGCTTGGGGTTGGCAGCAATCAGCATCACCGCCTCGGCCGACGCCTTGAACAGGATATCGTAGATCGCCGCCTTATTCTGATAGGCGATCTCGCCGATCGGCGCCGGCAGAGTGAACACGAGGTGATAGTACGGCACCGGCAACAGCTCGGCCTCGCGGTCTGCCAGCCAGCGCTTGGCCGCGGCGCCCTGGCACTTGGGACAGTGCCGGTTGCGGCAGGAATTATAGGCGATGACCGTATGGGCGCAGTCCTCGCAGCGCGCGACGTGCCCGCCGAGCGCCGCCGTGCGGCAGCGCTCGATTGCCGACATCACCTTCAATTGGCCGAGGCTGACATGACCGGCGTTGGCTTCGCGCCACGCCGCTCCGTGATCGCGGAAGATATCCGCGACCTCCAGCCTTGCACGCCACACGTGCGCGCGCGTCAGGCGAGCAGCATGCTCTCGGCTTTAGCTTTTTTGCCAATCAGCGGCGTGAGGCGATCCAGCGGGCTCGTAACCGCACGGATCACGTTGGTCGCGACCTGCACGTAAAGCGCGGTCGTCTCCAACTTCGAATGTCCAAGCAGGACTTGGATCACCCGCACGTCGATGTTCTGTTCGAGCAGGTGGGTCGCGAAGCTATGGCGCAAAGTGTGTGGCGTCACGCGCTTTTTGATCTCGGCCATGTCGGCCGCGGCATGACAGGCGCGCGTAAGCTGGCGCGTCGTCATCGGCGAAACCGGATCCCGACCGGGAAAGAGCCAGCCCTGCGGCCGGCCGACACGGTACCAGTCGCGCAACAGTTCGAGCAGCACGGGTGAGAGCATCGCATGCCGATCCTTGCGACCCTTGCCTTGCTCCACCCGCAACAACATACGCTCAGAATCGACATCCGAGACCTTGAGCGCGACGACTTCGGAAACACGCAGCCCCGCCCCGTAGGCGACGCTCAGCGCCGCCTTGTATTTGAGGCTCGGGGCCGCCTCCAGAAAGCGCGCCACCTCCTCGGAGCTCAAGATAACCGGCGCCTTGCGGTCCTGACGCAAGGTCGTCAACGGCCGAGCAAGATCGGCGCGTCCAAGCGTGACATTGAAGAAGAACCGCAGCGCCGAGATGGTCGCGTTGACCTTCGGTGTGCCGGCGCCGCTCGATACCAGATGCAGCTGAAAGCGACGCACGTCCTCAGGGTTTGCAGTATCGGGGAAGCGGCCAAGAAATACCGCAAACTCCTTGACCCTTTGCACGTAGTCGTGTTGCGTCTTCGGCGCCAATTTGCGGATCGTCATGTCTTCGATCATGCGCCGACGCAGCTCACTGATGACTTGCTCGGTCATGGGAATGCTCCTGTCTTGAATGAGGTTGCAAACTCCTCCATCTCAAGACAGGGCGTTCCGCCACGCTACAAATTTAGTTTGTTGCCCGCCACGCTCCACGCAGCCTCCTACCGCGCGAGCGGTTTAGTCCCGTGGCCCTTCAGCGACATGACAAAATCGGCCCGCCGATTGTCGCTTGCGGGTGCGCGTGAAGATAGGTCGGACCTGAGGGGTTTTTGCTCGAATTCCGCTTAGTGCAAGCTCGGCCCTTTGAGGAACCGATTGCGCTCGCTCGACTTGATGCGCAGGTCCATGGTCTCACCGTCGCGGTAGATGGTCATCGGCACTTCGACGCCGGCCTGGCCTTGCGCCCAGATGCGGCGGAACAGGCCCGCCAGATCGCGGACTTCCTTGCCGGCCACCGATAGCAGGATATCGCCATTGCGGATGTCGGCCTTCTTCGCCGGCCCGCGATCGGCGAGGCCGACGACGACGAGCCGGCTTTCCACTTCCGTCGCATAAAGGCCGAGCCAGGGCCGCGGCGGACCGCTGCGGAGTCCGGTTTTCATCAGATCGTCGAGGATGTTCTTAAGTTCCCGAGCAGTGTCGCTTAGCCGAAGCGTCGCTTGTGACCCATAACCTATGGTCCGAGGGTGTGCTGGCGCCAGTTGGCAGTCTGATCAGACAAGGACTGTGTGCGATGTCCTGGGTTTGCTAAGCCACGCTTTGGAAAAACATCAAATCGGTGAGGAGGAGGAGGAGGAGGAAGAGAGGAAAATGTCTTGGGTGACTTTACTCGGCTATGCCGCCTCGGCAACCGTCCTCGCGACGTTCTGCATGAACACCATGATTCCGCTGCGCGTTATCGCCCTCGTCAGCAACGTGCTGTTCATGGCCTACGGTTATGCCGATCACCTTTATCCGGTGTTCCTCCTGCACGCGATCCTGCTGCCGGTGAACGCGCTGCGCCTGGTGCAGTTCTATCGGCTGGTGCGCGAGATGCGTGAAGCGCCGCGCAAAGACCTCTCGGTCCAAACCCTGTTGCCGTATATGACGCGGCGAAAGTTTAGCGTCGGCCAAGCGCTGGTGCGCAAAGGCGAGCGGGCAGACCGGCTTTATTACCTGGTGGACGGCGAAATCGAGGTCATCGAATTCAGCAAGGTGCTCCATCCGGGCGTAATGGTCGGCGAGATTGGTGTATTTGCATCAAACCAACGGCGCACCGCCACCATCGTATGCCGGACCGATTGCAACCTGCTCGAATTGACCGAGAGCAAGGCGAAGCAGCTTTATTTTCAGGATCGCTCGTTCGGATTTGCCGTGTTGCAACTCATCATCGCGCGCCTGGTCGAGGACACCGAACGCTTGATGCAAGCTGGGAGTTCTAACCTGGTAGACTTCGACATTGTTGTGAATAATGCAGCGCCGGCCGCTTAATCAGACAGCATAACGTCAGTCGCGATGTTGCATATTCTATAGGCCGTCCGACTTGCAGGACGTTTGGCCGCCATTTCCTCGGCGACATTTTCGCGTGTTGCGCGTGAAAATAGTTCGAACCTGAACGGGATTTTTCTCGAAATCCGCCTAATGCAGACTCGGCCCCTTGAGAAACCGGCCGCGCTCGCTCGACTTGATGCGCAGGTCCATGGTCTCACCGTCGCGGTAGATGGTCATCGGCACTTCGACGCCGGCCTGGCCTTGCGCCCAGATGCGGCGAAACAGGCCCGCCAGATCGCGGACTTCCTTGCCGGCCACCGAGAGCAGGATATCGCCATTGCGGATGTCGGCCTTCTTCGCCGGCCCGCGATCGGCCAGCCCGACAACGACGAGCCGGCTTTCCACTTCCGTCGCATAGAGGCCGAGCCAGGGCCGCGGCGGACCGCTGCGGCGGCCGGTTTTCATCAGATCGTCGAGGATCGGTTTGAGGAGATCGATCGGCACGATCATGTTGATGTTCTGCGGCTGGCCCTTGTCGACGACGTGCTGCAGCTGCAGCGAGCCAATGCCGAGCAGGTCGCCGGCGGGGCCGATCAGCGCGGTGCCGCCCCAGTTCGGATGCGACGGCGCGGTGAAGATCGCCTCGTCGAGCACGTATTCCCAATAGCCGGCGAATTCCTGCTTGGCGACGATGCGGGCCTCGACCGAGCGCGCCCGGCCGCCGGCGCCGCCGACCACCATGCGCTCGCCGACCGACGTTGCCGACGATTGGCCGATCTCGAGCGCCGGCACGTCGAGCTTGGCGAGCGCCTGGACAAGGCCGAACCCCGTTTCCTGGTCATAGCCGATCACATGGCCGGGCACCGAGCGGCCGTCGGAGGTTGTGATCCAGATCGTCTCCGCCTCGGTGATCAGATAGCCGATGGTGAGAACGAGACCGTTGTCGCGGATGAAGACGCCGTGTCCGGCGCGCTCGGTGCCGAGCGTCTCCGCCGTAAAGGCGTCGGCCGGAATGATGGTGCGGATGCCGACAACGGAGGCCAAGGCCTGATCGAGATCGTAGCCGTAATCGGCGGGCTTCGGTTGGACGGAGGCTGGAATCTTCCAGTCGCTCACGGACGGCATTGGAAATATCCTCGCGAACGGCTCGACAGAGCGGGGCGCCTTGCGGCGCGTTTACGACCGCAGAGCGTATTTGTCCGCTGGCCGCGTTGCAATCAAGCCCTGAGGCATTGTGAACAGCGGGGCATAAGCGCAACAAGGACCGCGCTTTAGCGCTCAACGGTGCGTCCCAATACGCCGGCTTGAGTCCTTAGCCTATTAGTGGAACATTTACGCCAATCGGAACAACGTGCCGCCAAGTCCGACGACGTGCCACGCTTCGCAGCGGCATTGCCTTGTTGCCGCCCTATCTGGCCGGCACAACTGGCGTCACATCTTGGGGACTTTGGGGGAATTTTCCGTGCGCGTCTGCACCAGCCTTGCATTGCTTGCCTTGGCCCTCGCCGCAACGATGGCCCCAGCCGCCGCGCAATATTATCCACCGGCGCAAGGCTATCAGCCGTATCCCCCGCCTCCGCCGCCCGGTTACGGTCCGCCGCCAAGCTACAGCAGCGCACCGTTGCCGCCGGCCGAAGCCGATGGCCCGCCCGGATATGGCCAGTCCTATCCGGCGCAGCCCTATGCCGGCCAACAGCAGACGGACGCCTATCCGCCTCCGGCGCCGGTCCAGCCCTACGCTCAGCCCGCCTATGGATCTGGCGGCAGGTTTCCGCCGCAGCCGGCCGCGCCCGGTTTCCGTCCCCCCGCCGATGTCAGCGGTGGCCCTGCTGGTCCGGACGTGACCGGGTCGGTGCCCGCTCCGGTCCAGGCGGCGCCGGTGCCGCGCTCGGATCCCACCGTGGTCGCCGCGCTGCCTCCTGACGAGCAACCCGAGCAGAACCCGACGCCGCAATTGCCGCAACGCTTCCAGCGGCAACTCGTCGACTATCCGACCAATCAGCCGGCCGGCACCATCGTTGTCGATACGCCGCACACCTACCTTTATCTGATCATGGGCCACGGCAAGGCGCTGCGCTATGGCATCGGCGTCGGCCGCGAGGGCTTTACCTGGACCGGCACCGAGCGCATCAGCCGCATGAAGGAATGGCCGGATTGGTTTCCGCCGAAGGAGATGATCGAGCGGCAGCCCTATCTGCCGCGCTTCATGGCCGGCGGCGAAAGCAACCCGCTCGGCGCGCGCGCGATGTATCTCGGCAGCACGCTCTACCGCATCCATGGCACCAATCAGCCGTCGACCATCGGCACTTTCGTTTCTTCGGGCTGCATCAGGCTGACCAACGCGGACATCGAAGATCTCTACAATCGCGTCCAGGTCGGCACGCGGGTGGTCGTACTGCCGGGCACGCCGCCGAATACGGCATCGTCGCAAGCGCCTGGCGCGCCGCAAACAGCTATCAGCCGCTGATGCTTTGCGTAGAGTCGTCCCGTCCCGCCATGCTTGCGGCGGGGAGGTAAATTTTTACGGTGGCTTTCGCGCGACTCAGCTAATCTCGTTTGAATCAGTTCTGCGCGCCGGCCGGCCTTCTCTCGGCCGACGCAGTGAAATCCGCCACGCGCCGATCCGAGCATTGTATCGCGTGTTGCCGTCAGCGATCGTGCGTCGGCGTGCTGTGAGGTCGCATGTTTCCCAATGTTCGATTGTTGGTCGGGGCCCTGGTCGCCTCGGTCGTCGCATTGAGCTGCGGATTCGGTCTTTTTGCAGCATTCCGCGTCAGTCATGAACCGCTGACCCGGCTGCCGGTCGGGACGACGTCCGTGCAGCTTGTGGCCAATGAAGTCGCCACGCCGCGGACCGGCTGGGGGACGCCGTTCGACGGCCAGTCGCGGGTGAACAATTCGCCACGCGCCGCGGCCGCGACGGAGATCCTGCCGACACCGCCCGTGAGCCAATCGGAAAGCCAATCTAAGCTCGAAGCATCGAGCCCGGCGACGGTCGGAGCAATTAAGCCGGCAGCCGCAGTCGAGGCCGCGCAACAAGATGCAGTGCAATCGGTCGTCTCCGCTCCACCGGTGATCGCGACCGCGCCGCCAAGCGAAGTTGCGCAACCCGCTGCCGCTACCGCGCCTGCCGTCACCGTACCGGCCGCCGCTGCCGCGGCACCTGAACCGCCCGCATCAAAAGCCGCGGAACAAACATTGCGGCCTGTTTCCTCCGCCGTCGGCTCGCCCGAGCAAACAGCGCCCGCGGCCGTAGCGGCCGCTGCCGCATCCGAGCCGGCGGCCGGCGCGGTCAATCCGGCAAGCGGCGCGCCTGAGCAGACCGCGAGCATGCCGACACCGGCAGTCGATGCTCCTTCGACAGCGGCAACCGCCGATCCGTCCGCCCAGGCGAGTCCAGCGCAAACCGAAGCTCCGGCTGCATCCGCGCCCGTTGCGCCCGAACGGCCGGTGCCTGTGCGGGCAACGGCCATAAACGCAGCTCCGGCCGTCAGTCTTCCGCCACCGCAAAGTCCGGCTGCGGAAACCAAGGCGGCCTTACCTGCCGTGCAGCCGGCCGCCGGCGCGGCCTCCCGTGAAGCGGCGAAGGCGTCTGGCTCGGCGATTGCGACGGCAACGCCTCCAGACAAGTCCTCGGCCGCTATGCCGTCGGCCGAACAGGCCAAGCCGGCGGCGAAGGCCGTCCTCGCGCCCATCAAGGCTGCGGCCAAGCCAGCCCGCGAGATTGGAGCAAAAAAGCAAAGGAAAGCCATCCGGAAGCCGGTCGTCCGTCGTCGCGTCGCGACGCGCAGGCGTATCGTACGCAGGTGGCGCGCCCGCGCCGCCGTCCAGAACTCCGGCTACAGCGAGCCGGTCTTCCAGTCGGCCCCCAACTCGTCCCGCTGGAGTGCCAATTCGTCCGGCTGGGCAAACGGTCAGTGAGATGCTCGTTCGCATGGCCACGATTTGTGGCAGCGCCGCCCAGGAGTGCCTAGATTAGCGCGCTCGGCACGTCGCCAACTCGGGGCATTCGCGCGTGGTCCCTCTGTCAGTTCTCGATCTGTCACCGGTTACGACCGCAACCCCGGGCTCGGTGGCGTTACGCAACTCGCTCGATCTGGCGAGGCTTGCCGACCGTCTCGGCTACAAACGCTATTGGGTGGCCGAGCACCACAATCTTGCAAACATTGCCAGTTCGGCGCCCGAGATCATGATCGGGCAGATTGCGGCGGCCACGTCGGCGATCCGGGTCGGCTCGGGCGGCGTCATGTTGCCAAACCATGCGCCGCTCATGGTCGCCGAACGTTTCAAGGTGCTGGAGGCATTGTTTCCCGGGCGCATCGATCTCGGCCTCGGCCGGGCGCCGGGGACCGATCCCGTAACCTCCTATGCCCTGCGGGCGCGGCAGGAGCCGCGCGAGGGCGATGATTTTCTTGAGCGCTTCCAGGAGCTGCTGCTGTTGGAGCGCGGCGGCTTTCCGGAAAATCACCCGTTCCGCAGGGTCCGTGCCGTGCCGGCCGACGTTGCGCTGCCGCCGATCTGGCTCCTCGGATCGAGCGGTTACAGCGCCGAGCTCGCCGCCGCGGTCGGGATGGGCTTCGCCTTTGCCCATCATTTTGCCGACTATGACGCCACGAGCGCGATGTTGAGCTACCGCGAGCATTTCAAGCCGTCGGCGACGTTAAGCGTGCCTTATGCGATTCTGGGGGCCGCGGTGATTGTGGCGGACAGCGATGCGGAGGCCGAGCGCATCGCATCGAGCGCCGATCTGCACTATGCCCGCCGCGCCAAGGGCGAATACGCGCCGCTCGCCTCGCCCGACGAAGCCGCCGCTTATCCCTACGCGCCGATCGATCGCGAACGTATCGCGCGCCACCGCAACCGCCTTATTGTCGGCGGTGTCGACACCATAATGACCCGGCTCAAGCCGCTGATTGAGGCGACGCAAGCTGATGAAATAATGGTCACCACAATGGTCTATGACCACACCGCCCGCCGCCACTCTTATGAGCTTCTGGCTCAGGCTTTTGCTCTCGTGGGTCGCAGTTGAATACGCGATTTTTCCAGGAATCTTTTCCAGGACTTTCCGTAAGTAAAATCTCCATAACGACGGGATAAGCAGTGGCGTCACGAGGGTGTTTTGCATTACCCATATTCGTGGATAATGCGGTTTGTTCGGCAGCTGACGGATGGTGGGAGGCAGGATTGTCGACTAAGAATTATGTCTCGGGATCTCGTGTTGAATCACCAGAGGATCATCAGGTGAATACCGAATTTCGGCGGCGCGGCTCCGCGTCCAATCCGCGTATCAGACGTATCCTGCTCGGGCAGTCGTGCGCGCTGGCTCTCGGTTTGGCGATGACGCTGGCGGCCTCGCCGGCGAGCGCGCAATACTATCAATTCCTTTTTCCATCCTACTCGTATCAGCGGCCGCACAGCGTCAGGCACAAGCCGGTCCGCAGGCAGCATGTGGAACATGAGCAGGTCAGTAAGCAGCCGTTCGGCGATATTCCGAAAGGGCCGCTGGAGATTTTTGTTTCGATCGAACAGCAAAAGCTGCACTTTTACAGCAACGGCCAGCTCGTTGCGACCGAGCCGGTCGCGACCGGCGTTCCCGGCCATCTGACGCCGCTCGGCGTTTTCAGCGTCATCGAGCGCGACCGCTATCATCACTCCAATCTCTATAGCAACGCGCCGATGCCGTTCATGGAGCGCATCACCTGGTCGGGCGTGGCGCTGCATGAGGGTCCAGGCGTCGGCCATCAGGCATCGCACGGTTGTATCCGCATGCCGCGCGACTTTGCGGCCAGGCTGTTTATGCTGCCGACCATGGGCATGCGGGTGATCGTCGCCCGCCAGGAATTGCGGCCGCTCCCGTTCGCGGACTCGCATCTGTTCGTTCACAAGGACATGCCGCCTACGGCGGCGTTGCCACACGGGATCGAGACGGCGCAGCAAATCGCTCCCGGCACCAAGAGCGATGCCGAACCGAGTGTCGCCGTGCCGACCGGCGTCGTGGATTCCAAGCCTGCACAGGCTGCGCCGGGTACCGGACAGTCCGCGCCATACGATCTGCGCCTCAACCCGGTATCTGCGACGGCAGCAACGCTAAGCCCCACCGCACCCGCGCAGCCTGCGCCGGCCGAGCCGGGCAAGACCGCTCAAGCGCCGGCGAGCCCGGCCGGACAGGCGGACTCCGGTCCGGCTGAGCCGGCAAAGTCGCCCGCGGCCGATAGCAAGACCGAACCTGCTTCGCCGCCCGCGCCTGCCGCCTCCGCAGCCGCGCCGCAACCGGCGCCGGCAGCGCCTTCGAAGGACGGCTCGACCGCAACGTCAGCACCGAGCGTGCCGCCGGCCTCGGCTCCGCCGGTTCCCGGCGCCGTCGCCACGGCGCCGCCCCCGGCCGACATGACCGCACCGATCGCGATCGACAACGTTCCGATTCCGCTGAGCAAGCCTGTGCGCATCACGGAAGGAAGCGACAAGCCGATCGCGATCTTCGTCAGCCGCAAATCAAGCAGGATCTATGTCAGGCAGAACTTCGCGCCGATGTTTGACGCGCCGGTCACGATCGACAATCCGGCGCAGCCGATCGGCACCCATGTCTATACGGCGATGGACTATCTGCCCGACCACTCGACCTTCCGCTGGACGGAAACGACTGTGCCGACCGGAACGGCGGCGCGAAAGGTCGTGCGCTGGAAATACGTGAGAGACGCGTGGGGCCGGCGGCGGCGCGTGCGCGTCGAGGAGCGCATCGCCGAGCCCGAGCCTTCGCAGCCGACGTCGACGCCCGAGCAGGCGCTGGCGCGCGTCCATATCCCGCAGGATGTGATCGACCAGATCTCCAAGCTGATGGTGCCCGGCTCGTCACTAGTGGTGTCCGATCAGGGCCTCGGCTCGGAGACGGGAGTGCACACGGACTTCATCGTCGTCACCCGTTGATCGCCGGTCAGGATAGCAAAGCCGCTGAGGCGCTCACGCGCTTCGGCGGCTTTCGTCTATCTGTCATGCGTCCGGGGCGTCATTTGCGCGCGGCCATTCAACCGTCGTGATGGGCGGTGTATCCTGGCCGGACCGCCCGGCTGGCGCTAAGTCAATGGCCGAGATCAATCGCGGTCAGTCAATGGAGGATATCTTGGGTAAGCATTTTTCACTCACCGCTTCCGACAGCTTCAAGCTCGGCGCCTACCGCGCCGATCCCAGTGGCGCGTCGAAGGGCGGCATCGTCGTCATTCAGGAGATTTTCGGCGTCAATCATCATATCCGCGCGGTCTGCGACCGGTTGGCCGGCGAAGGCTATGCGGCGCTGGCGCCGGCGGTGTTCGATCGTCAGCAACCGAATTTCGAGTGCGGCTATACGCCCGATGAGATCGCCGGTGCCCGCAAGTTCGTCGCCAATCCGGATTGGGGCAAGATGCTGCTCGACGTGCAGGCCTCGATCGACGAACTGAAGCAATCCGGCCCGGTGGCGATCATGGGTTTCTGCATGGGTGGAACGATTTCGTTCCTGTCGGCCTGCAAGCTCAACGGTCTGTCGGCGGCCGTCTGCTATTACGGCGGCCAGATCGCCAAAAATGCCGACCAGAAGCCGAGAGTGCCGGTGCAGATGCATTTCGGCGAGAAGGACGCGTCGATCCCGATGAGCGACGTCGAGATGATCAAGCAGAAGCGCGGCGGCGATTGCGAGATTTACGTCTACCCGGACGCCCAGCACGGATTCCACTGCGACGAGCGCGGCAGCTATCAGGAAGCGGCCGCCAAGCTGGCCTGGCAGCGCTCGATGGCGTTCCTGGCGAAGAATGTGAAATAGCCGGGGACGAACAAAATCGGGCATCAGGTATCAAGGACATAGCATCGTCCTGGCATCGTCCTGATGCCTGATCGCCATCTGCCGGCTGTTAGAACCAGCGCTCTTGAACGTTGATCGTGTCGCCTGGCCGTATCGGATAACTGACCGGTACGATCAGGCGCACCTGACGGCCATGGATAACGCGGGTTATGGTCACGGTTCTGCGGTAGGCCCGCGGTCCGAAACCTCCGGCGATCGCGACCGCGGTCTCGACCGTCATTTCGGCGACGTAGGGATATTGGCCGGGCTGCGTCACCTCGCCGAGGATGAAGAACGGCCGATACGCCTCGATTTCGACGGCGACGTGCGGTTCCTTGATGAAGCCTTGCCGCAGCCGGTCGGCGATTCGGCTCGACAACTCGTCCGTTGTGACGCCGCGCGCCGACACGGAGCCGATCAGCGGCATGGCGATATGGCCGCTGGCGTCGACGACGTAGGAGTTCGATAGGCCGTCCTGACCGAACACCACGATGCGCAGCCGATCGCCTGAGCCGAGCGTGTAGGGCTGGTTGTCCGGCAGCGCCGGTGCAAAAGCGACCGGCGCAAGGGGCGGTCTCGCATAGTGAGGCGCGACGGCGACGGGCGCTACGCTTGTCATCAGCAGGCCACGGCTACCGGGGGCTGACACCGCGGGCGCAGCGACGATTGGCGCCGCAACGATTTCGGGCAGGAACTGGCGCCGCAACGATTCGGGGAGCGACTGGCGCCGGCGCTGCGGTCGACCCGTAGACCATTGCGTCTATGCCGCGCGCCGCGGGCGTTGGCGCGACCATCACCGGCCGTGCCGGCGCGGCCGCCGCAGGGATCCACGGCGCTGGGGTCCATCCAGCCGGTCCCCCCGCACATCCCGCGGCGGTAACGGCAAAAGCGCAGAGCAGGAGCAGGGAGCGGACAATCCGCATACGCGTCAATCCAGGCCGGTTCGTTCGAACGCGACCCGATTAACGCCTAGTATGGTTAACAAACCCTCACCCAGCCACCGCGGCGCAACAAATTGGGCAAATGAGAGTTTGGCGCCGTTGCGGCCCTCGGCGACGGTGGCGCGCGTCAATGCCAGCTTAACGTCGTGCCCATGTCGCCAGGCAGGCCGCCGGGAAATTCGATAATCTGGAAACTCAATTTGTTTTGCTAACGACTATTATGTCCCACGGGGGTCAATTCCATGAGCGCGAGCCCTGTCCGCCCGATGGAAAGTCATCGCATCGACCGGTCGGCAAAATCCGTCGGCAGCTTTTTGGCCGCTGCTTTGCCTGGCATTGTTTTTCTGATTTTAGCGTGCGCACTTGGCGGCCCCGCCGGTGCGCAGCAGGCTGCGCCTTCGGTCGGCACCGTCTACGCCGCGCGCAAGCCGATTTCCAAATCGATGGATTTTGTCGGCCGTGTGCAAGCCATCGACCGCGTCGAAATTCGCGCCCGGGTCACCGGCTATCTTGAAAAGATGTTCTTCAAGGAAGGCGATTCCGTCAAGAAGGGCGATCGGCTGTATCTCATCGAGCAAGGCCAATACCAGGCCGCCGTCGAGAAGTCGGAGGCTGACCTGGTCCGCAGCCAGGCGGCAAAAATTCTCACCGCCGTGCAGCTGGAGCGCGCGCAGGAACTGTTGAACCGCAATGCCGGGACCGCCGTGGCGCGCGACCAGGCGAAAGCGGCCGACGAGCAGGCGCGGGGCTCAATTCTCGCCGATCAGGCGGCGCTCGATACCGCCAAGATCAATCTCGGCTATACCGACATCGCCGCGCCGATCGCCGGCAAGATCAGCAAGACCAACATCACTGTCGGCAACGCCGTCGGCCCGAACAGCGGCGCACTGACCCTGATCGTCAGCCAGGACCCGATGTACGTGACCTTTCCGGTCAGTCAGCGCGACCTTCTCCAGGTGCGATTGAGCGGCCAGGAGGCCGACGCCAGGAACGTCAAGGTCAAAATCCGCTTCGCCAACGGCACGACCTACGATCACGAAGGCAAAATCAACTTCATCGATGTGTCGGTCGATCGCGCGACGGATACCGTTTTGGCGCGGGCCACGATGCCGAACCCCAAAGGCATCCTGCTCGACGGGCAACTGGTCACCGTCACGGTCGAAGCTGGGACCCCGCAGGAAGAGGTGGTCGTACCGCAGGCGGCGCTGATTGCCGACCAGGAAGGGGTCTACGTGTTCGCCGTCGAGGACGGCAAGGCCGTCGTCAAACGCATCAAGACCGGCGGCGAAGAGGGAGCAAATGTCGTCGTCAGCAGCGGACTGAAGGGCGGCGAGCAGATCATCGTGCAGGGACTGCAGAGCGTTCGGCCCGGACAGCCGGTACAGGCCAGTCCGCTGACGTCAACCCTGAATCCGAGCTAAGGCGATGCTTTCGTCGATCTTCGTCGACCGGCCTCGACTGGCCATCGTCATCGCGCTCGTCACGACGATCGCGGGCATGCTGGCGCTCTATACGATTCCGATCGCCCAATATCCGGATATCGTGCCGCCGCAGGTGTCGGTGACGACCACCTATCCGGGCGCCAGCGCCGCCATCGTCGAGTCGACAGTCGCCCAGGTTATCGAGGCCCAGGTCATCGGCGTCGACAAGGCGATCTACATGAAGAGCACGAGCGGCGACGACGGCAGCTACAATCTCACCGTCTCGTTCGAGCTCGGCACCAATCCGGACATCAATGCGGTCAACGTCAACAATCGCGTGCAGGTGGCGCTCTCGAGCCTTCCGACGGAGGTGCAGCGGCAGGGCGTGGTGGTGAAGAAAAAATCGTCGGCGTTGCTTGCAGTCATCGCCGTCTACTCGCCCAAGCATACGCACGACCCTTTGTTTCTTTCCAATTACGTCACCATCAATCTGCTCGACCAGATCAAAAGCACGCCCGGCGTCGGCGACGCGACGCTGTGGGGTCCGCAGGACTATGCCATGCGCGTCTGGGTGCGCACGGATCGTCTGGCCGGCCTCAATCTCACCACCGCCGACATCATCAACGCGATCCAGTCGCAGAACGTACAGGCCGCGGTCGGCCGCATCGGCGCCCGGCCGATTTCGAACGACCAGCAGCTTCAGCTCAACATTCAGACCAAGGGCCGCCTCAGCACGGTGCAGGATTTTGAGAATATCATCATCCGCGCCAACCCCGACGGCTCGCTGCTTCGCCTGCGCGACGTCGCCAGAGTCGAACTCGGAGCGGCAAATCTCGATCGGGAGACGCGGCTCAACGGCGGGCCGGCGGCGGCAATCGCCATCTATCAAACGCCGGGCGCCAATGCCATCACCACCTTGAAGGCAGTCCGTGCCCGCATCGAGGAAGCGCAGAAGAGGTTTCCCGAGGACCTTGCCTGGAAGACTACATACGATCCCACCGTCTTCGTCACCGACACCATCCACGAGGTGCAAAAGACGCTGGTCGAGGCCTTCATCCTCGTGGTGATCGTCGTGTTTCTGTTCCTCGGCAGCGTGCGCGCCACCTTGATTCCGACGTTGGCGGTGCCGGTCAGCCTCATCGGGAGCTTTATCGCACTTCTCGCCGTCGGCTACTCCGCCAATACCGTTTCGCTGCTGGCCGTGGTGCTGGCGATCGGCATCGTCGTGGATGACGCCATTGTGGTGGTGGAAAACGTCGAAAGGATCATGGAAGAGCATCCGGAGCTCTCGCCCGGCGAAGCCACCAAACGGGCCATGTCCGAAATTACCGCGCCGATCATTGCCGTGACGCTGGTGCTGCTCTCGGTATTTGTGCCCGTTGCCTTCATTCCCGGCATTTCCGGCGAATTGTTCCGGCAGTTCGCCGTGACGATTTCCGTTTCAATGTTCCTTTCAGCAATCAATGCGTTGACGCTGTCGCCCGCGCTCTGCGCACTGTTTCTGCGTCCCCGTCACGGCCCGCGCCGCGGCCTCATCGGGCTTGTCATGCGTTCCATCGATCACGTGCGGGACGCTTATGGATCGGCCGTCGCCCGCATCGTGCGGTTTGCGGTCATCGGCCTCGCCATGGTTGCCGTCGCCGTGGTGGGAATCGTCGGCCTTGGGAGAGTGACGCCAACCGGGTTCCTTCCGGAAGACGATCAGGGCGGCTTGTTCGTCGTTGTCCAGTTGCCCGGCGGATCATCAGTCGCCAGGACTTCGGAAGTTGTCCGGCAGGCCGAAATCGATCCTGCGGCACGAACCGGTCGTTGCCGACGTCACCTCGATCATCGGCCTGAACTTCATCGACAACTATTCGCAATCGAACGCCGCCTTCCTGGTGGTCACGCTCAAGCCGTTCGAGGAACGCAAAGCGCGCAGTCAGAGCGTGTCGGCGCTCATCGCGCGGATCAGCCAGGAATTCCGCCAGATCAGAGGAGGCACGGTGGTGCCGCTGGCGCCGCCGCCGATTCTCGGCCTCGGTAGCGGCGGCGGCTTCACCTATGTGCTGGAGGATTTGCGCGGCCGCGATCCCGGGGCGATGGCGCAGGCGCTGCGCGGGCTTGTGGTCGCGGCCAATCAAAATCCGCAACTGAACCGGGTCTTCAGTACGTTCTCGGCGACCAACCCCTCGATCTATCTCGATATTAACCGCGACAAGGTCGAGACATTGGGAGTCCCGTTGAGCGCCGTTTTCCAGGCGCTGCAGGCGTCGCTCGGCGGCTACTACGTCAACAATATGAATCTGTTCGGCCGCACCTGGCAGGTCCAGGTGCAGGCGGAGGCCTCCGACCGCTCCAACATCGATGACATTTACCGCATCAACGTGCGCAGTAACGAGGGCAAGATGATCCCGATGCGGAGCCTGGCGGAAGTCCGCGTCGTGGTCGGGCCCCCGGCGCTGATCCGCTATAACAATCTTCGCGCGGTCACGGTGCAAGGCACACCGGCGGCGGGCGTTTCGTCGGGCCAGGCCTTGCAGGCGATGGAAACCGTCGCCGCGAAAACACTGCCGCCGGGATATGCGGGGGAGTGGACCGACACCGCTTTTCAGGAGAAACGGGCGGAAGGCAAAACTGCGATCATCCTCGGCTTTGCCATCCTGTTTGCCTACCTTTTTCTGGTGGGATTGTACGAAAGCTGGACCATCCCAGTCCCGGTATTGCTCTCGGTAACGATTGGACTATTCGGCTCGTTCATCGCGATCGTGGTCGCGCGGCTGACGCTCGACCTGTACGCCCAGATCGGCATGGTCGTGCTGATCGGCGTGGCCGCCAAGAACGGTATTCTGATCGTTGAATTTGCCAAAGAGCAAAGAGAAAAAGGTGTTGCGCTGTTGGCTGCCACGACCGAAGGCGCGCGGCTCCGCTTCCGGCCGGTCATGATGACCGCGTTTTCGTTCATTCTCGGCCTGCTGCCTCTGGTCGTCGCATCGGGCGCATCGCAGCTCGCGCGCCGCGATGTCGGCACCCCGGTGTTCGGCGGCATGCTGCTTGCCTCCGTTATCGGCGTTTTCGCCATCCCGCCGCTTTACGTGACGTTCCAGGCCATCCGCGAAAAATTGCGGCCGGGTGCGCGGCCCCGCGTGGCGCCGCCGGCGCAATCTGGGAGCGACTAGGATAAAACCGCAAAAGCGACGCCGGCGGATAAAGAGATCGCAGCCGAATAAGTACAGCGTCCGAACATCGCCATGGCCGAGCGGACTTGTCTGCGGCGGCCGCTCTTATTCCGTTTTGCCGTTGCCGCGTTGCCCGAGCCAATCCGCGATTGCCAAAAGCACCATGGCGACCGCGAACATGACGGGGAAGGCGATCGCCCAGACCAGCTTCGATGTATCGGAATACTTTTCCAGGTCGAGATACCAGGCCAGCGAGTCGACCGCGGCAATGCCGGCGATCGAGGCCAGGAGTTTTTGCTTCAGCGTGCCGAAATCGATGCTGGCGATGCCTGGCGGCCACTGGGAATGTTCGGACGGTTCGATCTTGCGGATGTAGTTAGCATACGCGGAGAAGATGACGACGAGAAGCAGATTGGCGACCAGCGTCAGATCGACCATGTTGAGCACGCCGACAACCAGGTCGTGCCACGACTCTCTCATCAGCTCGATTGTTAGTTCGTAAAGGTCGGCGAAGAACCGATAGATGATCAACAGCATGCAGCACAACAGGCCGACGATGAACGGCACGATCAGCCATCGGCTGTACAAGATCAGCGTCTGCAATGCACGATCGGCCTGCCGCATGGCGTTCCCCGCTCGCGACCGTTAATTCGCCAGCATAACCGGCGAACGTGGTCACGCGCACGGCGAAAATAGCGGGTGTGGTCGGCCCACGCCCGCCGTTTCGACTGTTCAGCGCGCTATTACGCGGCGACCCCGGTGCCGATCGGGCAGCTCACCCCGGTGCCGCCGAGGCCGCAATAGCCGTGCGGATTCTTGGCGAGATACTGCTGATGATAATCCTCGGCGAAATAGAACGGCGGGGCGTCGAGGATTTCGGTCGTGATCGGTCCCATGCGCCGGTCGGCCAGCGCCTTGGCGTAGGCAGCTTTGGAGGCTTCGGCGGCGGCGCGCTGTTCCGGCGTGAACACGTAGATGCCGGAGCGATACTGGGTGCCGACGTCGTTGCCCTGGCGCATGCCCTGGGTCGGATCGTGGCTTTCCCAGAACGTCTTGAGCAACTGCTCGTAGGAGATTTTCTTCGGGTCATAGACCACGAGCACCACCTCGTTGTGGCCGGTACGGCCGCTGCACACCTCCTCGTAGGTCGGGTTGGGCGTCTGTCCGCCCGCATAGCCGACCGCGGTGACAAAGATGCCGGAGCCGAGCTCCCAAAACTTGCGCTCGGCGCCCCAGAAGCAGCCCATGCCGAACATCGCGGTGGCGAGCCCTTGCGGATACGGGCCCTTGAGCGCGTGGCCGTTCACGTAGTGGTCTTTGGCCGTCGGGATCGGCGTCGGCCGGCCCGGCAACGCTTCGCCGGCGGCAGGCATTTCCAGCATTTTCCGGAACGAGAACATGGCGGCGTCTCCTGTTTGGCCGACAGGATATACGCATCGGGCTTGGCCGGTACAGCGGCACGTCAGATCACGTTTATGAGCGGTTTTTCCGCTGACGCTCGGCGTCTGATGAATGTTGCGGCTTCCACGGGCCGCTCCGCCCGCTTATTGTGCGCGCCGTGTTCGTGCGCCGGCTGGCGACGCCAGCGGCATGCTCGCAACGCTCCGGGCCGGCGATGGGCGGCCTGGCTAAGACCGCGGCGGAGGAGGCTTTTACCAATGTCCCGAATGCTCGCGCTGGCTTGCGCGTTCGTCCTGTCGGCCGGAACGGCGCTGGCCCAACAGCCGGCGGCCCCGGCAGTAGCACCGGCGGCTGCGGCCGCACCGGCAGCAGCTCCGGCGCCGCGCGCGCCCTATGGACCGCCGATCACGCTCGATCAGGCCAAGCGCGCCATGGCGGCGGCCGAACTGAAGGCGGCCGAGAACTCCTGGCAGGTGGCGATCACGATCCTCGACAGCGGCGGCAATCTGGTGATGTTCCACAAGATCGACAATGCGCCCCTGTTCGCCGTCGCGGTGTCCCAGGGCAAGGCGCGCACCGCGCTCGACTTCAAGCTGCCTACCAAGGCGCTCGATTACGCGCTCACAGCCGGCGGCGCCGGGATGCGCCTGCTTGCGCTCAGCGATACGACACCGCTGGAAGGCGGCCTTCCCATCTTGGTCGAAGGCAAGATCGTCGGCGCGATCGGCGTCGCCGGCGCCCTTTCGCCCCAGGACGCTCAGGTCGCCAAGGCTGGTGTCGATGCCCTGGTGCCGACGCAGTAGCGCATCTTACGGTTCATTGAATTTGCCGCAGCCGTCGATGACTTGCGGCGGCGCCTGATAGGCGCGTTCGAAACGAGGGCGTTGCAACCTCGTCGTTGCCTTGTCAGCCGGGCCAATAGGACTACACTCGCGTCAGTCGCGCCAGCGGCCGAGTGGCGCATTCCGACGAGCGCGGCTCGGCAACAGGCAAGAAAAAGGAGGAAACGGATGGCGCCCTCGGTCAAGCCGCTTTCGCCGGCGTTGGGAGCGGAAATCACCGGCGTGGATCTGCGCGAACCGCTCGATGCGGCGACTGTCGAGGTGATCAACCGCGCGTTCGACGAGCACATCGTCGTGGTGTTTCGCGATCAGCAATTGTCGGAAGACGACCAGGTCCGCGCTGCCGGCTATTTCGGCGAGGTCCATATCCGCCGCCGCCCGGCCAACGGCCGCACGCCCGGCGGCGAATACGACACGCCGTTCATGATGGTCACCAACATCGTCGAGAACGGCAAGTCCATCGGCGCCTTCGGCGACGGCGAAATGTGGTTTCACCACGACACCAGCTACTATCCGCAGCCGCACCGCGCCACGTTCCTCTATTCCATGAAGCTCACCTCATGGGGCGGGCAGACCTGCTTCTCCAACATGTATAAGGCCTACGAGAACATTCCGCGCGCACTGCGCGACCGGCTCGAAGGCCGCAACGTGCTCCAGATCCACGACTACAAACGGCGCGAACGGATCGATCTCGCTCAGGTGGCGCTGGAAAAAATTCTCCACCACGAACAGCCGATCATCATCACCCATCCGGCAACCGGCCGGAAAGCGCTCTATGTCAGCCGGCTGATGTCGGCGCGCATCGAGGGTTTCTCCCGCGACGAGAGCGAGGCCGCGCTCGATCAGTTGTTCGATATTTCCGAGGATCCGTCGATCGTTTACGAGCACGAATGGCAGCTTGGCGATCTCGTGGTCTGGGATAACTGGTGCTCGATCCATGCCCGCAAGGATTTCCCGCGCGAGGAGCCGAGGCTGATGCGCCGCTGCACCATCGAAGGCCAGACGCTGCGGTATTGAGTTGCGCCTTATCCCCCCGCGCAACGGGGAGAGGCCGGGAGGGGGAACACCATGCTCCGCGTTTTGCTGGCTGTCGTCGTCGCCGCATTTACCGTCAATCTAACAAATGCCCGCGCCGACGAGCCGTTCTACAAAGGCAAGCGGCTCACGCTGCTGATCAATTTCGCGATCGGCGGACCAGCCGACGTCGAGGGCCGGCTGTTTGCGAAATATATCGGCCGCCACATCGCCGGTAATCCGAGCGTGGTGGTGCAGAACATGGACGGCGCCGGCGGCGTCGTGGGCGCCAAATATCTCGGCGCAGTGGCGCCGAAAGACGGCACCATGGTCGGCTATTTCACCGGCACTGGCTTCATGTATGCGCTCGATCCCGCGCGCTTTAATCCCGATTTCGAAAGCTACGAGTTCGTCGCCCTCCAGGGCGGCGCAACGGTCACCTACGCCCGCACCGATGTGCCGCCTGGCCTGAAATCCGCAACGGAGATCGCCAAGGCGACGGGTCTCATCGCCGGCGGGCTGTCGGCCGACAGTTCCAAGGACATCCGCGAGCGGCTCGCTATGGACCTGCTCGGGCTGAAATACAAATATGTGACCGGCTATCGCTCGAGCGCGCCGGCGCGGCTCGCTTTCGAACGCGGCGAAATCAACGTCTTCGCCGAATCCACGCCAAGCTATCGGAGTATCGTCGTCCCCGATCTTATCGAGCGGGGCCGCGCCATTGCGCTCTGGTATGACGCCAGCGATCTTTCCCGGCCGTCGCCGCAGATGGCAGGGCTGTCGATTCTGCCGTTCCCCGCGCTTTACCAGAAGATCAAGGGTGCTCAGCCCTCAGGGCCGTTGTGGGACAATTACCGGGCCGTCAATACCATCGACGGGGCCATGCTGCGGATGATCTGTTTCCCGCCGGGCGCGCCGCAAGCGGCGCGCGACGCGCTGGCCGCCGCCGTGGTGGCGCTGAATGGCGACAAGGACCATGCCGCGGAGGCGATGCGCACCATCGGCTTCGTGCCCGACTGGCAGGCCGGCCCCGACGTGCAGCGGAGCGTGCGATCGATCCTGTCGATGCCTGCCGATGTGCGCAGCTTTCTCACTGGCTACATCAAGGCGGCGAACAAATAACGGGGAGGGGATCGCGATGTCATGGAAGATGCTGGTTGCCCTGACTGCCGCATCTTTGATGCTCGGCAGTGCCGCCGCGCAGGCTGATGAGCCGTTCTACAAGGGCAAGCAACTCACGCTGCTCATCAACTTTGCGCCCGGCGGGCCGACCGACATCGAAGGCCGGCTGCTCGCCAGGCACATTGCCAAACACATTGACGGGCACCCGACGGTGATTGTCGAGAACAAGGATGGCGCTGCGGGCATGGTAGGGGCGGGTTATCTGGGCGAGCTCGGGCCCAAGGACGGCACCATGTTCGGTTATTTCACCGGCACGTCGTGGAACTTCATCATCGACCCGGAGAAGTTCCGTGTCGACTTCCGCGATTACGAGTTCATCGGCTATCAGCCCGGCAATGCCGTTTATTACATCCGCAGCGATATCCCGCCGGGAATGAAAAAACCGGCCGATCTCATGAAGGCGCAAGGCCTGATCGTCGGCGGCCTCGGCCGGGATTCGTCCAAGGATCTGCTGCAGCGCCTGACCTTCGATATGCTCGGGCTGAAATACCGCTACGTCACCGGCTACCGCTCAAGCAACACGGCGCGGCTCGCCCTGGAGAATGGTGAGATCAATATGCACTCGGAATCGACGCCGGGTTTTCTCGGGGTCGTCGAGCCCAATCTGGTCAAGACCGGTAAGGTGGTCCCGATCTGGTACGATCCCGATTACGACGGCAAGACCTTCGCGCCGGCAAAAATGATGGTGCCGACGGGCATCATGACCTTTCCCGAGTTCTACAAGATGGTCAAAGGCACGGAGCCTTCGGGCCAGTTATGGGAGGCGTATAAGACAAACCTTTCGACGGACGCTCAGATGCTGCGCACCGTCGTCATGCCGCCGGGCTCGCCGCCTGCCGCCGTGGCCGCCTTGCGCAAGGCGCTGGCCGCGCTCAACGACGACAACGCTTACGCCACCGACGCCATGACGGCGATCCAGTTCGTGCCGCATTACACGGTCGATCAAAACCTCAATAAGCAAGTGCGCGAGCGGCTGACCATTCCACCGCCGATGCGCGCGTTTATTCTTTCCTATATGAAGAAGGCCGGAAAATAGCGACCGGCGCAGACTTGGCAGGTAGGCCATTCAAGCGCATATTCAAGATGCCCAAAAGCAAAAAGAAAGCGCCTCCGAGAAAGCGTGCAGCCGCAGTGCCGCCGGCCGAAAGCGCCCGCTTGGCGCCGGAAGCGCGTATCATGGCGAGCGATCTGACGCTGCATCAGCTGTTCCAGCAGCAGACCTCGGCGATGCTGGAACGCGCGGACCTCTCAGAGGAGCAGAAGCAGAGTATTCTCATCGGCATGAGCTGCCCGTGCTGCGGCGCCGGCGGATTTTCATTTACGGCGAAGCTGAAAAGCGGGACATAGCTCGCGGCTCCTTTTTTGTTCTGGGAAGCTGTGCATTGAAGCGGATTTCACACGAAAGACGTATTAGCTACTCAAAATAATCCTGCATTGCTCGCCGCGCGCGGTTCGGGCACATTGCCACACGTCTGCATAGCCATTTGGAACCCATGTCGCGACTGAGCCGCCGCTTGTTTCTAGCCGGCAGCGCCGCTTCGGCCGTTCCATTGCCGCGCCGAGGCGCGGCCGCCCCAGCTGCGGGCGCGGGCGATTTTGACACCGTCATTGTTGGCGCCGGCGCCGCCGGAATCGCCGCGGCGAAGCGCCTGGCGGCGGCAGGTAAGCGTTATGTCCTCATCGAGGCGGCGGATCATATCGGCGGCCGTTGCGTCACCGACAGCCGCACCTTCGGCGTACCGTTCGACCGCGGCGCACATTGGATTCATCTGCCCAACTCGAATCCGGTGGCCAATTCGCGCCAGGCCGCGGCATTGACATGTATCCGGCGCCGCGCAGTCAAAAAGTACGCATCGGGCTGCGCTACGCGCGCGAAAAAGAACTGGAAGATTTTCTCGCAGTGCAGGTGCGCGCCACCCGCGCGATCGACGACGTGGCGCGCAAGACGGATGTTGCCTGCGGTTCGGTGCTGCCGAACGATCTGGGCGACTGGCAGTCCACGGCCGAGTTCGCACTCGGTCCTTTCGCCTATGGCCAGGATCTGGCGAAACTCTCGGCCGCCGACTTTGCGAGCGCCGCCGAGCGCAGCAGCGACGCGTTTTGCCGGCAAGGATTTGGCGCCTTGCTTGCCGCTCATGCCGCCGGCGTTGCGGTCGAGTTGTCAACGCCCGCGAGTGCGATCAGCGTCGACCGCGGCGTTACGGTCCAGACGCCGAAAGGCACAATTGCCGCACACACCGGCATTGTCACGGTGTCGACGGCAGTGCTCGCCTCCGGCCGGATTCAATTCACTCCGGAATTGCCGCAGCGGGCGATTGAAGCATTTCATAGCCTGCCGCTCGGCAGTTACGATCACATCGCGCTGGAATTGGCCGGCAATCCGCTCGGCCTCGACAGTGACGATCTGGTTTTGGAGAAATCGGCCGATACGCACACCGCTGCGATCCTCGGCAACGTGTCGGGAACGCCGCTCTGTCTGATCGAGGTGGCCGGATCGTTCGGCCGATCGCTGGCAGCGCAGGGCGCGGACGCCATGGTCGATTTCGCCGGCGACTGGCTCGGCAAGCTCTATGGCGCTGAAATTAGAAAGACGATCACGCGCGCCGGCGTCACGCGCTGGAATGCCGATGCACTTGCGCTCGGCGCGATGTCGGCCGCCATGCCGGGCGGGCACGCCGCCCGCGCCGTGCTCGCCGAGCCGGTGCGCGATGCGGTGTGGTTCGCCGGTGAGGCCGTCCACGAGACGCTGTGGGGCACGGTCGGCGGCGCCTGGGAATCCGGCGAGCGCGCCGCCGACGCGGTGCTGCGGCGGCTCGCCGGCCAGCGCCAGCCGGAAGACGGAAGAACGCCGGCGGCCGCGTAAGCGCAAAGCGAGGCGGCGCCGGTAACGAAGAGTGACGTATTGCGGGCGCTCAGCGCCATAAAAAGCCCTTGAATTGTCTATCGCGAAACGCGATATTTGTCTATGAAGCCGATTGCGTTTACGCCCGCGAGCACCCGACAATGGGTGAAGCTCACAGCGCAAGTTCGCCAGCGAATTGACAAGCGATTAACGGAGTTTGCCGGAAGCGGGAAGGGCGACGTAAAACGGCTTAAAGGACGCCAAGGCGCACGTCTTAGAGTAGGAGACTGGCGCGTCATCTTTTACGAAGAAGAGGACACGATTATTGTCGTTGCGGTTGGCCACCGTCGAGAAATCTACGACTGAGAAGGAACTGTGATGAACGTTCGCTTTCAGAAAACGGCCCGCGGTGAAGTCGCAATTATGCCGCGGAAGGAATATGAATCTCTCTGTGGCGCGGGCTGCCGAAGCCGACGAGGACAGGGGAACGGCGCGCTTGGTCGCGCAGGCCCGTGATACGATCGGCGCTTGGTGCTCCAATACTCCCGAAGCACGTCGTTGATCGCCTTGCTAATGGAGAAAATCCGGTACGCGTCATACGCGACTGGCGCGACGTACCGCAAACGTATCTTGTCCTTCAAAACGGGACTAAGCCAGGGTTACATCTCTGATGTCGAGACTGGTCGCCGGAATGGAACGGCGGCAGCGCTCCGGCTTATTGCCGATGTGCTCAAGGTCCCACTCGACCTTCTGGTCCAAGATTAAAGACACGTAGGCGGCCTTACGCGCGCAGCACGCCGCCGGTACGCTTGCCGACCTCGGCGACGATCTTTGCCGCCAGCGCCTCGATCTCGGCGTCCGTCATGGTGCGCTCGCGCGGCTGGATCGTGACCGCGATGGCGATCGATTTTTTGCCCGGCGCGATGCCGGTGCCCTCGTAAACGTCGAACACCGTGACGCCGGTGATGAGCTTGCGGTCGACGCCGGCCGCCGCGCGCACGAGATCGGCGGCCTTGACGTTGCGCTCGACCACGAAAGCGAAGTCGCGCTCGACCGGCTGGAATGCCGACAGATCGAGCGCCGCCTTGGCGCGCGTCGCCTTGGCTTTTGGCTCGGGAATTCGCTCCAGGATCGCTTCGAACGCGACCAGCGGGCCCTCGGCGTCGAGCGCTTCAAGCGCGCTCGGATGCAGTTCGCCGAAATGGCCCAGAATATTTTGCGGGCCGATCTGAATCGTGCCGCAGCGGCCGGGGTGAAACCACGCCGGGCCGCCTGGGACGACTTGCAGCGCCTGCGGCGGCGCGCCGGCCGCGGTCAATGCCGCAAGCACGTCGGCCTTGGCGTCGAACGCGTCGACTTCGCCGTTATTTCGCGTTCTCCAATGCCGGCCGATGCCCGACGGCTTGCCGAGCGCGCGCCGCACGCCGGCGGCGGCCGTGAGCTGATCGGCCGGCTGATCGCCGCGGAAAATTTGGCCGACTTCAAACAGAGCCGGCATCGGGAAAGCCGCGGTCGGCGTTTCTTCTGCGCCGCCGCGACCAGGCCCGGAATGAGGCTCGGCCGCATGTCGGAAAGGTCGGATGCGATCGGATTGGCCAGCGCCAGTTCGGGCTTGCCGCCGCCGAACAGCTCGGCCTGCTTCTTGTCGATGAACGACCAGGTCACCGCCTCGACCAGATTGCGCGCGGCGAGCGCGCGCTTGGCCTTGCGGGTGCGCAATTGGATCGGCGTCAGCACCGGCTTGCGCGGCGCGTCGCCGCGCTCGAACGGCGTCGACGGCACGCGGTCGACGCCGAGAATGCGCACCAGCTTCCTCGACCATGTCGGCCTTGCCGTGCACGTCGGGCCGCCACGACGGCACCGCGACCTTCAGCCGCTCGCCCTGGCCGGCGGCAAAAAAGCCGAGCCGTTCGAGCACGCGGCGCATTTCCGGCAGCGCGACAGACGAGGCCGGCGAGCCGTTTGATCTCGGAGAGCGGAAAGTCGATGACGCGTTCGTCCGCGTGCGCGCTGCCCGCCACCGTGATCTCGGATGGCGTGCCGCCGCAAAGCTCGAGCACCATTTGGGTCGCAAGTTCGAGGCCCGGCAGCATGAAAGCCGGATCGACGCCGCGCTCGAAGCGGTAGCTGGCGTCGGAATTGATGCCGAGCTTGCGGCCGGTCTGCGCGATGTTGAGCGGAGTCCCACAGCGCCGATTCGATCAGCACGTCGGTGGTCGTCATCCGAGCAACCGGTTTTTTCGCCGCCCATGATGCCGGCAGAGCGATTCGACGCCTTCCTCGTCGGCGATGACGCAGACATTGTCGTCGAGTTTGTAGGTCTTGCCGTCGAGCGCCAGCAGCGTCTCGCCGGCTTGCGCGCGGCGCACCGTCAGACTGCCCGCGCACCTTGGCGGCGTCGAACACGTGCAGCGGCCGGCCGCGATCGTAAGTGATGAAATTGGTGATATCGACCAGCGCGTTGATCGGGCGCAGCCCGATCGCGATCAGCCGCTTTTGCAGCCATTGCGGCGACGGGCCGTTTTTCGACGCCGCGCACCAGGCGCAGCGCCAAAGGCCGGGCAAAGTTCGGGCGAGTCGATCTTCACCGCGACCGGGCAGGGGAACTCGCCTTTGATCGGCTTGATCGCCGCATCCTTGAACTTGCCCATGTCGGCGGCGGCAAGGTCGCGCGCGATGCCGTGCACGCCGGTGCAGTCGGACCGGTTCGGCGTCAGGTTGATCTCGATCACCGGATCGTCGAGGCCGGCCCACTGCGCGTAATTGGCGCCGACCGGCGCATCGGCCGGGCAGATCGATGATGCCCTCGTGATTGTCGGAGATTTTCAGCTCGAATTCGGACACCAGCATGCCGCGGCTTTCGACGCCGCGGATGGTGCCGACCGACAGCGTCATGTCCTTGCCGGGGATGTAGGCGCCGGGCGGCACGAACACGCCGGTCATGCCGGTGCGCGCGTTCGGTGCGCCGCACACCACCTGAATGGGCTTGCCGTCGCCGGTATCGACCATGCAGACGCGCAGCCGGTCGGCATTGGGATGCTGCTTCGCCTCGACCACGCGGGCGATGACGAACGGCGCCAGTGCTTTGCCCTTGTCCTCGATGCGCTCGACCTCGAGCCCGATCATGGTCAGCTTGTCGGCGATGTCGCCGAGCGGCCGATCGGTCTCCAGGTGCTCCTTGAGCCAGGCGAGGGTGAATTTCATCATGGCGTCACGCGCTCCATGCGTGAGAACCCCCCCCGCAAGCGGGGGAGGGTTTAATTGCTCAATCCCCCCGCCAGCGTCGGGAAATCGAGCGGGCGGAAGCCGTAATGGGACAGCCAGCGCACATCGGCGTCGAAGAACGCGCGCAGGTCCGGCATGCCGTATTTCAGCATGGCGATGCGGTCGATGCCCATGCCCCAGGCGAAGCCCTGATACTCGTCGGGATCGAGCCCGCAATTGCGCAGCACGTTCGGATGCACCATGCCGCAGCCGAGTACTTCCAGCCAATCGTTGCCCTCGCCGAAGCGAATTTCGCCTTTGTCGCGCCGGCACTGGATGTCGACTTCGAGCGACGGCTCGGTGAACGGAAAATAGGAGGGACGAAAGCGCATGCCGACGCGGTCGACCTCGAAGAACGCCTTGAAGAATTCTTCGAGAATCCATTTCAGGTGGCCGAGATGCGAGCCCTTGTCGATCACCAGGCCCTCGACCTGATGAAACATCGGCGTGTGCGTCTGGTCGGAGTCGCAGCGATAAGTGCGGCCCGGCGTGATGATGCGGATCGGCGGCTTCTGCGTCAGCATGGTGCGCACCTGCACCGGCGAGGTGTGGGTGCGCAAAAGCAGGCGCGTGCCGTCCGGCTTCGGATTGAAGAAGAACGTGTCGTGCATGTCGCGCGCCGGATGGTTCTCCGGAATATTGAGCTTGGTGAAATTGTAATCGTCGGTCTCGATGTCCGGACCTTCGGCGATGGCAAAGCCCATGTCGGCGAAGATCGCGATCAGCTCGTCGGTCGTTTGCGTGATCGGATGCACGCGGCCGATCTCGAACGGCGCTTCGCGCACCGGCAGGGTGACGTCGACGCTCTCGGTGTTCAGCCGCGCCTGCAAGGCGGCGCTCTTGAACGCATCGCGGCGGGCCGTCAGCGCGGCGTTGACGCGATCCTTGAGACCGTTGATCAGCGGCCCCTGGGCTTTGCGCTCCTCCGGCAGCAGCGTGCCGAGTGTCTTAAGGAGTGCCGTGATCGAGCCGCTCTTGCCCAAAGCCGCCACCCGCACGGCTTCGAGCGCCGGCTCGTCGCTCGCGGCGGCAACGTCGGCGAGGATTTTCTGCTCCAGCTGCGCGGTGTCGGTCATGGCAGTTTTTCCCGCGCTCAATCCGGCATGAACGGCAGATCGGTATCGCTCGGCCGGCCGCCCGCCTGGGTCAGCATCGAATGCACCTGGCCGCGATGGTGGGTCTGGTGGTTGAACATATGGGTGACCAGAACCCAGCGCGGCCGCGTCCACTCGCGCTGCGTAGCGCCCGAATAATAGGTTTGATCGGCGGCAAGCCAGCCGTCATCGACGCTGTCCGACCAATCGACAATCATTTGGTCGAAGGCCGCCCGTTCGGACTTCAGGTCTTGCCAGTCCGGAATGATCGACACCGAGTCCGGAATGCCGACTGTCGGCCGCGGCAGGTCGGTGAAGCGGCCCATCCAGCTCTTGTCGCCCCACAGGATGTGGTTGAGCGTCTTGTGGATCGATCCGAACCAGGCGCCACGCTCCTTGCGGCGCTCTGCATCGGACAACGTATCGGCGACGCCGTACAGATTTTCGTTCTGCCAGCGATTGTAGCGCGCCATGCGCTGCACATAAGCTCGGTCAATCATGGGCTCGATCAATCATGACACATTTCCTTGGGCGTCATGGCCGGACTTGTCCCGGCCATCCACGTCTGACTTGCCGCAAAGGAAGGCATGGGTGCCCGCGGAACGAGGCCGGGCATGACGGAAGTGGTTATGCGAGCGCCGACTTCGCCTGTCCGACGATCGCCTCGAATGCGGCCGGCTCGGCGATGGCGAGATCCGACAAGACCTTGCGGTCGACGGTGATGCCGGCCTTGCTCAGCCCGTCGATAAAGCGGCTGTAGTTGAGCCCGAACGGCCGCACCGCCGCATTGATCCGCTGAATCCAAAGCGCGCGGAACGTGCGCTTGCGATTCTTGCGATCACGAAAAGCATATTGCTGCGCCTTTTCCACGGCCTGCTTAGCGACGCGGATGGTATTCTTGCGCCGGCCGTAATAGCCCTTGGCGGCTTTGAGCACCTTCTTGTGCTTGGCATGGGCGGTGACGCCGCGTTTGACGCGAGCCATGACTGATCTCCTTTAACCCGTAATCGGTTTTGTTCCAGTCGCTCCCGCGGAAAGCGCGGGAAATCCAGCGTGTTTGAATGTATTGCCGGCTGGGTCCCCGCTTTCGCGGGGACGAGCGGCCTTACTCAGCCGTTCGGCAAAAAGTATTTCTTGATGTTGTCGCCGTCGGTCTTGAACAGCACATTGGTGCCGCGCAACTGGCGGATCTGCTTCTTGGTGCGCTTGATCATGCCGTGGCGCTTGTGCGACTGCGCATAGAGAACCTTGCCGGTCCCCGTCACCTTGAAGCGCTTCTTGGCGCCGGACTTGGTCTTTATCTTGGGCATTTTGCTCTCCTTTGGCGGCAAGCCCCTCTGCCTGCCAGCCGCGGACGCGGGAGGTAGGGGGTGGCTCCGCCGAAATGCTCGTTATGAGCGGATTGTGCGTGAGCACATCGCCGCCGCCACGGCAGCCCTTGTTCAGCCGGGCGGCGGAAGGGCCGCGTTATGGCAGACGGCGGCGCCGAACGCAATCAGCCTGCGAGTGCGATCAGCCTGATGATGCCAACAGGGCGCCGCTATCCGGTGCCTGGGCCGCTTAACGCGGCGCCAGCACCATCACGACCTGACGGCCCTCGAAGCGGGGCTCCTGCTCGATCTTGGCGAGCTTGGAGGTATCGCCCTTGACGCGGTCGAGCAGCTTGTAGCCGAGTTCCTGGTGGGCCATTTCGCGGCCGCGGAACCGCAGCGTGACCTTGACCTTGTCGCCTTCTTCGAAAAAGCGCTGCATCGATCGCATCTTCACGTCGTAATCGTGATCGTCGATCATCGGGCGCAGCTTGATCTCTTTGATCTCGACGACTTTCTGCTTCTTGCGCGCCTCGGCGGCCTTCTTTTGCGCCTGATATTTGTATTTGCCGAAATCGAGAATCTTGGCCACCGGCGGGACCGAGTTGGGTGCGATCTCCACGAGATCGAGCCCGGCCTCTCGCGCCATGGCCAATGCGGCGTTAATTTCAGTGACGCCCTTGTTGGCGCCGTCTTTGTCGATGAGTTGGACCTCGCGGACGCGGATCTCCTCGTTGACGCGCGGCCCCTCTTTGGGAGCGGGCTGCGGGGCTCTGATCGGGCGACGAATGGGTTTTGTCTCCTTGGCTGTTGCGACTTGCCGTCGGTGTCGGTTTGCGGACTTCGGTAAATACGCCCCCGCGCATTGCCGAACGGCAAGCGTAGAAGATCGGTAGTTTCCGCCGATAAGTCAACGACAATGCAACATTAAGCGCGCGCCGCGATCGGCGTTCCGGCAAATTTTAATCGTCAACCCCGGCCTTCGCCGAGCGCGGCAAAGGCCGGGCAAAATCCCGGCCGGACCAGGCAGACTATGTCCCGCGGTATTGCGCGCTGGGACGGTTTGCGGGAAACAAGCGGCTCGCAGCTTTGTTCGCCCGGCCTTGTGAGTTGCCCCCAATGAACGATAACACCCTGAAATTTCTGCAGATTGGCGAAGGGGCCCGGCGCCACGCCATCGCGGTACGCCAGCAGGACGGCGCCTCGCCCGGCCTTTTCTTTCTGTCCGGTTACAAGTCCGACATGAAGGGCACCAAGGCCGAGGCCTTGGCCCGCTGGGCGGAGCAGCAGGGCCGCGCCTGCCTGCGGTTCGATTATTCCGGCCACGGCGAATCGGACGGCCGATTCACCGAGGGCACGATCGGCCGTGGCTCAGCGACAGTCTTGCGGTGTTCGAAGCCTGCTGCCGCGGCCCGCAGATCGTAGTCGGCTCCTCAATGGGTGGCTGGCTCGCCCTGTTGATGGTCAAGGCGTTGCGCGCCCGCGGGACAAGCGGTCCGGCGATCGGTGGCCGGCCTGGTCCTGCTGGCGCCGGCCGTCGATTTCACCGAGGAATTGATGTGGAAGCGGTTCACGCCGGAGATCAAACGCGAGCTTGCCGAGAAGGGCGTCTGGCAGCGGCCGTCGGCATACGCGGCCGAACCTTATCTCGTCACCAGGCAATTGATCGAGGAGGGCCGCAATCATCTCCTGCTTGGCGGCATGATCGAGACCGGCTGCCCGGTTCGCATTCTGCAGGGCATCGAAGATCCGGACGTGCCGTGGAAACACGCGGTCGAACTGACCTCAAGGCTGGCTTGCGACGATGTCGTGCTGACGCTGGTCAAGGATGGCGATCATCGCCTGTCGCGGCCCGAGGATATCGAGCGCCTGATCGCGGCGGTCGCCGAGTTTTAGCGTGCCGCGGCCGATCCGCCGAACATCACTCCAAAAATAGAAGCGGGAGGCCTTGGGCCTCCCGCCAGTTCAATTGCCCAGATTGAATGGCCGCCTCAGACGCCGTGTCGGCCGATGACGGTGACCGTTACGTGCGCGAGTCCGGAAAAGCCCAGTGCGTGCGCGGCCGCGGGCGTCAGATCGATGATCCGGCCGCGGACGAACGGGCCGCGATCGTCGATCCGCACCACCACCGAGCGGCCGTTACGGTTGTTGGTGACACGCACCATGGTGCCGAACGGCAGGCTGCGATGCGCGGCGGTGAAGCTCGACGACCGCGCGTAGCCGCCCTCGGCGGTGCGTCCCCCCGAGTATACTGAAGCTATTCCCGACTGCGCTGAAGCGGTGATAGGTATTGCAAGAAAAGAAACAGCAAGAGCTGAGGCACATGCGAGTTTTGTCAGGCTAAAGCCAGCCATAATCTACCTTTTTGATTGTTGATGGTATTGGGGAGTGGCTCGTTGAACTAGAGCCAATCGCGCTATGACAGTGGGAATGTGTTGATTGTGCGGCGCAATATTGCCGCCTTTATTTTCGTCAGAAATTTGTGCCGCCCATAAATTGGGCGGAGATTAATTCTTTGAAATTTAAAGGAAAATTTTCTTAAGAGAATCGGCAAAAGTGCGACATGCCCGCTACCGCCTTCAGCTATGCGCTTGACGCGACGGAACTTTTTCCGCTGGAGGTAGCGGTGCGGCTTGCTAGGTTGTGGCCGGGAAAACGTAGTTCTTGAATTGCTCGCGCAGCGCGGTCTTCTGAATCTTGCCGGTGGCGGTGTGCGGGATCTCGCTGACGAAAGCGACGTCATCCGGCGTCCACCATCTGGCGATCTTGCCGTCGAAATAGGCAAGCATCTCGTCCTTGGTGGCCGACTGCCCTTCCTTGAGCACGATGACAAGGAGCGGCCGCTCATCCCATTTGGGATGGCGCACGCCGATCACGGCGGCCTCAGCAACTTTGGGATGCCCGACCGCGAGATTTTCGAGATCGATTGACGAAATCCATTCGCCGCCCGACTTGATCACGTCCTTCGAGCGGTCGGTGATCTGCATGTAGCCGTAGCGGTCCAGCGTGGCGACGTCGCCGGTATCGAAATAGCCATTGGGGTCGAGCACACCCTTTTCCTCTTTGAAATAGGCCCGAGCGACCGACGGGCCACGCACCTTGAGCCGGCCGAACGTCTTGCCGTCGCGCGGTAATTCGCGGTCACTGTCGTCGACGATCTTCATTTCGACGCCGAACGGCGGATGGCCCTGCTTCATCTGCACATCGAGTCTCGCCTCGCCGGTCAGCCCGGCATATTCCGGCTTGAGCGTGCCAAGCGTGCCGAGCGGGCTCATCTCGGTCATGCCCCAGGCGTGGCAGACCTGAACGTCGTAATTGTCCTGAAATTTCTGGATCATGGCGCGCGGACAGGCCGAACCGCCGATCACCACATGGTTGAGATTGGGCAGCTTGTGGCCGGTATCCTCGAGATACTGCAGCAGCATGAGCCAGACCGTCGGCACGGCGGCGCTGAATGTGACGCGGTACGTGTCGAGCAATTCGTAGATCGATGCGCCGTCGAGCTTGGCGCCCGGCATCACCATGGCGGCGCCGATCATCGGCGAGGTCAGCGCCAGCCCCCAGCAATTGGCGTGGAACATCGGCACCACCGGCATGATCGTGTCGCGCGAGCTGAGCCCCATGGCATCTCCCTGCGCCGCCATCATCGAGTGCAGCACGTTGGAGCGGTGCGAATAGAGCACGCCCTTGGGATTGCCGGTGGTGCCGGAGGTGTAGCACATGCCGGCGGCGGTATTTTCGTCGAAGCTTTTCCAGCCAAAGTCGCCATCGGCCTCGGCGAGCCATTCCTCGTAAGGCACGGCGTTGCGCAGCGTCGTCGCCGGCATATGGGAGGCGTCGGTCAGCACGATGTAACGCTCGATCGGCTTGAGCCGGTCGGCGAGCTTTTCCACGATCGACAGGAAGGTGGTGTCGACCATCATCACGCGGTCCTCGGCGTGATTGACGATCCAGGAGATCTGGTCGGGAAACAGCCGCGGATTGACGGTGTGATAGACCGCGCCGATGCCCATGATGCCGTACCAGGCTTCGAGATGCCGCCAGGTGTTCCAGGCTAGCGTCGCGACACGATCGCCGAGCTTGATGCCGTCGCGTTCGAGCCGCTGCGACACGCGCAGCGCGCGGGTGCGAATCTCGGCATAATTGGTGATGTGGATCGGCCCTTCGATCGAGCGGGTGATCACCGGCCGCTCGGCGTGATTGAGCGCGGCGTGATCGAGGATGCGATGGCACAGCAGCGGCCAGTCCTGCATCAGGCCGAGCATGAGGTCCTCCCAAGAGATGTTTTTGGCCGCAGCTGGCGTTGATGAGCTACGGGCCGCCCCAAGCAAAGTTTCGCAGCCAAAGTTACCCCCGCGCGGCGGCAACGCAAATGGCTTCCGCGAGGCCGCGGCTTGGCGCGCTTGAACAAGGGCGCTCCGCCGGTCAAAGTGTCAGCGTGAAAGCGCTTCTCGCCATTGTGGCGGTCGTTGCCGTGAGTGAGCTCGCTGCGGCGCAACCAGCGGCGGCCGCGCCGAAGCGTGCGAAGGCTGCCCTTGGCTATTCGCGCGCGGCGCGACCTATCGTCATTCCGCGGCCCATGGCGCCGCCGCAGGAGGCATTTGCCTCGCTGCCGGAGAAGCAATCCGCAACTCCAACCGCACCGACTGATTGCGATCGGCAGCTGGCCAAGATTGCCGGCTTTCGCCCGCTTGGGGCGCTGGTCGCACCAGGCGAATGTGGCGCACCGGATGCCGTGCAGTTGGAGACCGTGCTGCTGCCCGGCGGGGCGAAAGTGACGATCGCGCCGCCCGCGACTTTGCGTTGTTCGATGGCCGCCGAGGTCGCGCAGTGGGTCCGTGACGATGTGGCGCCGGCGGCCTTGAAACTCGGCGCGCCGCTGCGCGAGCTGGAAAATCTCGGCTCCTACGAATGCCGCGGCCGCGACCGCGTGCGCGGCGCGACCTTGAGCGAGCATGGTCGCGCCAATGCGCTCGACGTTCACGCCTTCAAGCTCGCCAATGGGATGAGGATCGTGCTCGCCGATCCGCGGGCGCCGGCCGGGTTCCGCGATGCCGTGCGGGACGCTGCCTGCGCGCGGTTTGCGACGGTGCTCGGCCCCGGCGCCGACAGCGACCACGCCCAGCACGTCCACCTCGACCTCGCGCCGCGCCGCAACAACTACAAGATCTGCGAATGGGACGTGCGCGCGCCGGCCGTGGCGGCGGAAGGCACGCCGCTTGCGCCCGAGGATGTGCCGTTGCCGCGCCCCCGGCCGATCGCGGCGAATACGTCAAGCCGATAATCGCCCCACAAGGCGGTGCCTCGCCTGTTATTTTTCACTAATCCTGCGATGTCCGCTTCTGGCAAACGCGGGCATCTCGATCAGGCGGCGGCAGTCGTGATTGACCCAAGCCGTCATTCCGGCGCGACGCGGACACCGCTGTGAAGGCCTGCCTGTTCGATGGCCTTTTGAACGACTCCAGTTAGCTTCGCCTCATTGAGTATCTCAACGAGTTTGGTTAGCGCCGCAGACGGTCGCCCTTTCGGTAGCGCGACCGCTGCGCGCACTGTGTTGAACGCCCCAGGAACTATCTTCGCGCCGGGGTAGCCGCCGGCAATCGAGCCGATTAACCCAGAGTCCGCTCCAAACACGTCCGCTATGCCACTGCGTAGTAATTCGATAGCATCACCAGGAAAATTCGAGCTCAGCGGAATGCGCACAAGCTCCGCTGATTTCAATGTCCGGCTCAAAAATCGATCTGATGGGCTGTTCTGAATGGTGCCTACCTTTACGCCTGAGTGATCAAGTTTGTCGGCGCTCGCGAACTCGCGTCCTGCTGCGGCGAGATACAAAAGATCAATGAGCCAAACGTCGGGAGTAACGTCGGCCTCATCGGCAGGAGCCAGAACACGTGGCCCAATGGCGATATCCCATTCCCCTTTGCCGAAGCTCTGTTCGTAGGCTTGCGGATTAGGATAGACGACTGGCTCGAATGATGCCCCGATCTTATTGGCGATGAACCTGCCAATGGACTCACCTACGCCGCCCAAGACGCGAATACCAATCATTGCGGCCCGCAATTTTCCTGTCGGCGCGATTTCCAAGGTTGGCTCCGGCTGTCCTGATGCGAGATCAATAATGCAGATTTCGAGCAACGCGACTACCAAAGAACGACAACGAGGCCCCGTCGCATAAATCCTTCCTCTCTACGGCCGCTCCGGGAGAGATTAACTGATAAAGAGAACGTCCGGAATTGGCACCTCGCTACGTTTTCGCCATTTTGCTCATGTCTGCTTTCAGCGGCAGCGGACATAGTTGCTGGTCACTCAGTTGCTGCCTTCTGCGGCGCTTGTAGGACGGAATAGATCGGTAAGGGGATTGGCGTCAGCGTAGGCCGCCTATTCTCAGCATGGTGGGTTACGCGCCTGAGCCTGCCCGCGGGCCGGCCACTTCGGGCCGGATCCGTTGGGCGCTAACCCGCCCTACAATCACTCCGCCGCGGCCTTTTTCAGAATCTCGTCCGGCGTCGAGGAGACGACCTCGACATATTTCGGCACGAACTTGTGGCCCTCGATGTATTTGATGAATTCCGGCTTGATGTCGTTGGCGAGGATTTTGCGGATGCGCGCGTGCTCCTCGATGTCGGACCATTCGGCGATGAGGAAAAATCGCTGCGGGTCCTCAGTGTCGCGGCACAGCACGCCATCCTTCACCTGTGCCGAAGATTTGTGCATCGGGTTGCCGTCCGAATAGTCGAAGTCCTCGAACAGGCGGATGAACTCGGCCTCTTTACCCTTCTCGACGCGGAAATCGTAGATGTGCAGGTAGTTGCCCTTGGTGGCGAGCGGTTCTTGCGCCATATGCGATCTCCTCGGACCGTCTCATGAAACGGTGCTCGCGAGCGTACGCCGACAATCCGGCGGCGGCAAATCGATTGCAACGATGAGCCGCTTGGGTATGCTGGCGCGGCATTGGCGTTCGAAGGACGATACACATGACCCTGGCAAATGCGGATTTCGCGCAGGATCACTATGTGTGGCCGAATGACGATCTGACGGTCATTCCGGACTGGGTCTACACGGATCAAAAAATCTACGAGCGCGAGATCGAACGAATTTTCCACGGACGCACGTGGAACTATGTGGCGCTGGAAGCCGAAGTGCCGAACGCCGGCGACTTCATCCGCTCCAACGTGGGGCCGACCGCGGTCGTGGTGGCGCGCGGCGAGGATGGCTCGATCAATGTGTTCGAGAACCGCTGCGTGCATCGGGCGTCGGAATTTTGCCGCGAGTTGAGCGGCAATGCGCGCGCGTTCATCTGCCCGTATCATCAGTGGACGTACGATCTCAAAGGCAATCTGGTCGGCATTCCTTTCCGCCGCGGCGCTGCCGGCAAGGGCGGCATGCCCGCCGATTTCGCCACCAAGGATCATGGGCTGCGCAAGCTCGCGGTGACAACGCACCGCGGCGTCGTGTTCGCGTCCTATGCGGACGACATGGAGCCGCTGCCCGATTATCTCGGCCCCGAGGTGCTGCGCGAATTCGAGGCGACGTTCGACGGCCGCAAGCTGAAAGTGCTCGGCTATTACCGGCACTCGCTGCCGGGCAACTGGAAGCTCTATCACGAGAACCTCAAGGACCCGTATCACGCCACGCTGTTGCACACCTTCCTGGTGACGTTCGGACTTATGGTCGTCGGCAATCGCTCGCTGATGCTCGCCGACAAGAGCGGACGGCACGGCGTAATGGCCTCGGCCAAATCGGACGCCAAGGCCATTTCCGGCGACGCCAAGAAGGAAATGCGGGCCTTCAAGGAAGGAATGACGCTGCGTGAGGCGCGCTTTATGAATTTCGTCGAGGAATTCGACAGCCCGTGGTCGGTGACGATGTCGACGATCTGGCCAAATCTGATCGTGCAGCGCGAGATGAATACGCTCGGCGTTCGCCAGATCGTGCCTAATGGTCCGCATGAGTTCATCATGAAATGGACGATGTTCGGCTTTGAGGGCGACGACGAGGAAATGACGCGGCACCGCCTGCGCCAGGGCAACCTGATGGGGCCGGCCGGCTTCCTCGGCCTTGAGGATAACGAGGCGATCAAATTCGTGCAGGATGGCATGCGCGGCGTGCCGGACGGCACCCACCTGGTCAAGCTCGACCCGCAGACCCCGGCCGGGACCGCCGATACGCTGATTTCGGAGTCCGCCATTCGCGCGATGTACAAGCATTGGCGCGAGGCGATGGCGCTGTAGGGCTTTAGGAAGTTAGGACTTGGCAATGCCGTCGCCATCCGTCGTCAACGACCGGCGCCTCGAAAAGCTGCTGCTGCATCGCGAAGTCGAAGATTTCAACAATGCCTATGCGGCGGCGCTCGACGACGGCCGTTTGAACGACTGGGCCGAAATGTTCACCGACGACGCCTTCTACGTGATTATTTCGCGCGAGAATGCCGATCGCGGCATGCCGGTCGGCCTGGTTTATTGCGAAAACAAGGGCATGATCCAGGACCGCGCCTTCGCGGTGGAAAAGACCGCGATGTTTGCACCGCGTTATCTGCGCCACATCATCGGCAACACGCAGCTTCTGGGCGAGGACGACAACGGCGATATCCGGGCGCGCGCGAACTATGTTGTCGTGCAGGTGCTGTTCGATCGGCCGGACGCCAAGCTGCATCAGGTTGGCGTCTATCACGACAAATTCCGCCGGGTCGGCGAACAACTGAAACTCGCCGAACGGCGCTGCGTCTACGACAATCTCCTGGTCGACAACGCGCTGTGCCTGCCGGTCTAGGTCGCGCCGCAAAGCCGCAGACTATGCGGCTATCCGCGAGGCCACCCGTCGCCTATAATGTAGATGTCATGGTCGTTGTGTGAGCCGCCGGCAGGACGTGCCGAAGTCCTGAATCCAATAGCGGCCCGGAAAGTGCCATCGGCGGGCTCGGCACTCGGCTGACTGCGATTTTAGCAGTCCAACAATAGTCGCGGGCGAAGCTGCGCACCGCGCGTCAACAAAAACTGACAGGGAGGATGCGCCATGGGAGAGGCGGCGATTCTCGCGCGGCGTCGCGTTTTGCAGCTTGCCGCCGCGGCGGCGTTGCAGGCGGCGCCGGGCGTCGCTCGCGCCGATGCATTTCCGTCGCGAGCGGTCACATTGGTGGTGCCGTTCCCGCCGGGAGGACCAACCGACACGCTGGCGCGGATTGTTGCCGGCCCGATGGCGGCGAAGCTCGGCCAGTCCGTTGTCATCGAAAACGTCAACGGCGCCGGTGGCATCGTCGGCATGGAGCGGGTGGCGCGCGCCACGCCGGAGGGGTACACGCTCATCGTCGGGCACTGGGCAACCCACGTTGTTCTCGGCGCGACCAAAAAGCTGCCCTTCGATGTCTTGAACGATTTCGAACCGGTGGCGCTGCTCGCCGACACGCCGATGTGGCTGGTGGCCAGAAAGGATCTGCCGGCAAATAATCTGAAAGAGTTGATCGTCTGGCTGAAGCAGCATCCGGGCAAGGCCCTGGCCGGCGCGGTCGGCGTCGGCGGCGCATCGGATCTCGACGCCAACTATTTCGAGAACGCCACCGGCACGAAGATCCGAATGGTACCGTATCTCGGCGCGGCGCCGCTCAATCAGGATTTGTTGGCCGGCCGCATCGATCTGTTCCTCGGCATGGCGGCCGCAACCTTTCCGTTCGTGCGCAGCGGCCAGATGAAGGCCTACGCCGTGATGGCAAAGGAGCGCTGGTGGGGCGCGCCCGATATTCCCACCATGGCGGAAGAGGGCGTGCCAGGCCTCTACGCGTCGTTCTGGCACGGACTGTGGGCGCCCAAGGGCACACCGACGGACGTCGTGGGGAAATTGAATTCCGCGGTGCGCGTGGCGCTGGCCGATCCGGCGGTCAAAGCGAAATTTGCCCAGCAGGGCCAAGCGGTGCCGCCGCCGGCGCAACAGTCGCCCAAGGCGCTCGGCGATTTGCAGCGTGCCGAGATCAAAAAATGGTGGCCCATCATCAAGGCCGCCGGGTTCGCGGCGAAGTGAATTCCAGGGGACGGGTCTTCGCAGTTCGTGGGGAGGAAGGGCGATGCTTCGACGCCGACAATTTCTGCGACTTGCCGGCGGTGTGGCCGCAGTTTCGGCCGCGCCACGGCTCGCTCGGGCGGCCGATTACCCGACGCGGCCGGTCCGCGTCCTGGTCGGCTATCCGGCCGGCGGAGCGGCCGACACAGTGGCGCGGCTGATCGCGCAACGGCTCTCGCAGCGTCTCGGCCAGCAGTTCATCGTCGACAACCGTGGGGGCGCCAACACCAGCGTCGCCACCGAGGCGGTGGTGGAGGCAGCGCCGGACGGTTACACGCTGCTCCTGGTCACGACATCGAATGCGACCAATCCCGGCATGTACCGGCATCTCAATTACGACTTCCTGCGCGACATCGCGCCGGTCGCGGGTGTCATCCGCGTCGGCCAGGTCATGGAGGTCAATCCGGCCGTGCCCGCCAAGACCGTGCCGGAATTCATCGCCTACGCGAAGGCGAATCCCGGAAAGATCAACATGGCGTCGGGTGGCATCGGCTCGACGCCGCATCTTGCCGGCGAGTTGTTCAAGATGATGGCCGGGGTCGATCTGATCCACGTACCGTATCGCGGCGACGCTCCGGCGCTGATCGACATGGTGGGCGGACGCGTGCAGGTCATGTTCGACCTGATCTCGGCGTCGATCGGCTTCATCAAGTCCGGCAAGCTGCGCGCCCTCGCGGTGACCTCCGCGACGCGCTCGCCGGCGCTCCCTGATTTGCCGACGGTGGGCGATTTTCTGCCCGGCTATGAAGCGACATCGTTCCAGGGTCTTGCCGCGCCCAAGAACACGCCCCAAGACATCATCGACAAGTTGAACAAGGAAACCAACGCGGCTGTGGCCGATGCGAGCTTCTCGGCGCGATTGGCCGATCTCGGCGGCGTCGGGCTGTCCGGGTCGCCCGCGGCGTTCGCAAAACTGATCGCGGCCGAAACCGAGAAATGGGGCAAGGTCATCAAGTTCGCCGGCATCAAGCCGCAATGATCCGGGTGCGCAAAAGCGCGCAACGCTTTGGGGGCTACCATGAGTGCTGTCAAGATTGCCGCTGCGATCACTCTTCCGCGTCGTCGTGTGCTGCAACTCGCCGGCGCTGCCGCGTTCGCGGGGCCGCAAGTTGCGTTGGCGCTGGATTATCCGACAAGGCCGGTCCGCATTGTCGTCGGCTTTCCGGCCGGAGGACCGACCGATATTTTTGCGCGGCTGATTGGCCAGTGGTTGTCGCGGCGCCTGGGGCAGCCGTTCCCGGTCGAGAACCGTCCCGGTGCCGGCAGCACGATCGGCATTGCCTCGGTGGTTGCCGCGCCTGCCGACGGCTACACGCTCATGCTGGTCAGCACATCGGCGGTGATCAGCGCGTCATATTACAAAAACCTCAGCTTCAACATCACCCGTGACATCGCGCCGGTCTGCGGTATTTCGCTGGAGCCGCTGGTCATGGTGGTCAATCCGTCAGTTCCGGCAAAGACGGTCCCTGAGTTCATCGCCTATTCCAAGGCGCGTCCTGGAAAGATTGTCATGGCCTCGGTCGGCAATGGCACAACGCCGCATTTGGCGGGCGAAGAGTTCAAGCTGATGGCGAAGGTCGATCTGCTGCACGTGCCGTATCAGGGCGCGGCACCGGCGCTCACCGACCTGCTCGGCGGCCGCGCCGACGTGATGTTTGAAGCGATGCCGACGCTGGTCGGCTATATCAAATCCGGGAAGCTAAGGGCCTTGGGCGTAGGTACCAAGACACGCTCGCCCGTGATGCCCGACCTTCCCGCAATTGCGGAATTTCTGCCCGGCTACGAAGGAACCGTTTGGTTCGGCATCGCCGCCGCAAAGAAAACGCGGGCCGACATCATCGAGCGCCTCAACAAGGAGATCAACGCGGGCCTCAACGATCCCACGCTGCGTGCCCGGGTCATCGAGGTCGGCGGCCTGCCGCTGACCGGCTCGACCGCCGACTTCGAAAAACTCTTTGTCGATGATGCTCGAAAGTGGGCTAAAGTCATGCGCGACGCCAACGTCAAGCCGGAATGAATCGAAGCCAGCGCCAAGGGGAGGGGGGATTGCGATGAGACGCCGCCGATTTTTGCAACTCGCCGCTGCCGTCACCGCAGCACGGGCGCTGCCGCGTGCCGCGTCGGCGGCGGTCAATTACCCGGTCCGGCCGGCGAGAATCCTGGTCGGCTTTTCCGCCGGCGGCGCCGTCGACATCGTCGCGCGGCTGATGGCGCAATGGCTGTCGGATCGGTTCAAGAGCCAGTTCATCGTCGAGGATCGCCCCGGCGCCGCCAACAACATCGCCACCGAGGACATGATCAGGTCGGCACCGGACGGCTACACGCTTCTGCTCACCAATCCGACCAACGTGATCAACGCGACGCTCTATCCGCACCTCAAATTCCACTTTCTGCGCGACAGCATGCCGGTCGCCGGCATCATGCGCGTGCCCAACGTGATGGCAATTCCGTCGCAGCTGCCGGTCAAGACGATCGCCGAATTCATCTCGTATGCGAAGGACAATGCCGGCAATGTCTATTACGCGTCGCCCGGCAGCGGCACCTCGGTGATGATGTCGGCGGAATTGTTCAAGATCATGACGCACGCTCCGCTTCGCGGCGTCACCTATCGCGGCATGAACGGCGGCGGCTACACCGACATGCTCAGCGGCCGCGTCCAGGTCGCCTTCGACAACCTGCCCGGCTCGATCGGCTACATCCGCAACGGCCAGTTCCGCGCGCTCGGAGTGACCACGACCACGCGCTCGACGGAGTTGCCGGACGTGCCCAGCATTTCCGAACTGGTCCCGGGCTATGAAGCGAGCGCGTTCTACGGCCTCAATGTCGCCAAAGGCACGCCGCCAGAAATCATCGACAAGCTGACCCAGACGGTCAATGACGGGCTTGCCGATCCGGTGTTGAAAGGTAAGCTCGCCAAGCTCGGCGGCATGATGATGCCGGGGACGCCTGAGGAGTTCGGCAAGATGCTGATTGCCGAAACCGACAAGTGGGCCAAGGTGATCCACGAGGCGAATATCAAATTGATGGACTGAGTTCGCGTGGCGGAATCGTCTCTTCCCATCGTTGTCATCGGCGGCGGTATCGGCGGGCTGACGACGGCGCTCGCGCTGTTGCAGCGCGGGCTCGATGTCGTGGTCTACGAACAGGCGCCGGTGTTGCGCGAAGTCGGCGCCGGCGTCCAGATCGGCTCCAACGGCACGCGCGTGCTGTTCGCGCTCGGGCTTGAGGAGGCGCTGCGCGCCGCGCAGGTGGTGCCGCCGCGGCGGCAATTGCGGCATTGGCGCACCGGCGAGACCTGGGACTGGCTCGCGCTCGGTGCGGCCTCGGTGCAGCGCTTCGGCACGCCGCACATTCTCATGCATCGCAACGATCTGCACAGCATTCTGGTCGAGGCGGTTCGCGCGCGGAAGCCGGACGCGATCAGGCTCGCCATGCGCTGCCAAGCGGTGACGCAGACTGAAGATGCGGCGACGGCGCAGTTCGCGAACGGCGAACAGGTCGGTGCTCACGCCGTCATCGCCGCCGACGGCATCCACTCACAGGTTCGGCAATGCCTGTTCGGCGCCGGCAGGCCGGAATTCACCGGGGCCGTCGCCTGGCGCGGACTCGTGCCGATGGACCGGCTGCCCGCGCATTTGGCGCAGCTTCTGACCACGAATTGGCTCGGCCCGCACGGCCACGTGCTGCACTATCCGGTGCGCCGCGGCGAACTGATGAATTTCATCAGCATTGTCGAGCGCGACGATTGGCAGGTGGAATCCTGGATCGTCGAAGGCAGCAGGGACGAACTCGCTGCCGATTTCCGCGGCTGGCATGCCGACGTGCACACCTTTATCGACAATATCGCGACGCCGTACAAATGGGCGCTCTTGGCGCGCGGGCCGATGCAGCGCTGGACCGAGCGGCGCATCACCCTGCTCGGCGATGCCTGCCATCCGACGCTGCCGTTTCTCGGCCAGGGCGCCGTCATGGCGATCGAGGACGCCTACGTGATCGCGGCGTGTCTCGCGCAGTATCCGGCCGATCCGGAACGCGCGTTTCTCCGCTACGAGGAGATTCGCAAGGAGCGCACCGCCGCCGTGGTGCGCAAGTCGCACGACAATCGCCGCCACGTGTTCAGTCCGGCGCTCGGCGATGCCGGTGCGCTGGCGAACGAGGTCGTGCACTACTGGCAGGAGGAGCACCGCCGCGAGCGGCTCGATTGGCTCTATCAGTACGACGCCACCGCGATCGCGGTATGACAAGGCACTGCCTTTGACGGCTGCGGCCGCGGCGCGGCACAATGTCCGTCGCGAAGTTGAAAAATCCGAAAAGGCAAGACCATGCCGCCACTCAGCAATCTTGCGACCCGCGATGTCGAAACGCTGGTGCATCCCTACATCAATCTGGCGACCTTTCGTGACACCGGGCCGCTGATCATCGAGCGCGGCGAAGGCGTCATCGTCTACGACAGTGACGGCAAGCCCTACATCGAGGGCATGGCCGGGCTGTGGTGCACGGCGCTCGGCTACGGCAACGAGGAGCTGGTCGAAACCGCGGCCGCGCAGATGCGCAAGCTGTCATTTGCGCATCTGTTCACCGGCAAAAGCCACGATCCGGCGATCGAGCTTGCGGAGAAGCTGAAAGAGATCGCGCCGGTGCCGATCTCCAAGGTGTTCTTCTGCAATTCCGGATCGGAGGCGAACGATACCCAGGTCAAGCTCGTCTGGTATCTCAACAATGCGCTCGGCCGGCCGAACAAGAAAAAGATCGTCAGCCGCATCAAGGCGTATCACGGCGTTACGCTGGTGGCCGCATCGCTGACCGGCCTGCCGGGCAATCACCGGGATTTCGATCTGCCGCTGCCGGGCTTTCTGCACGCCGGCTGTCCGCACGCCTATCGCTTCGCGCAAGCCGGCGAGAGCGAGGAGGATTTCGCGACGCGGCTCGCCGCCGAGCTCGACGCGCTGATCGTCAAGGAAGGCCCCGACACGGTCGCGGCCTTCATCGCCGAGCCGGTGATGGGCGCTGGCGGCGTGATCGTGCCGCCCAAAACCTACTTCGAAAAAGTCGCGGCGGTGTGCGCGCGGCACGACGTGTTTCTGATCGATGACGAGGTGATCTGCGGCTTCGGCCGGCTCGGCACCATGTTCGGCTGCGACAAGCTCGGCTTTCGCCCGCACAGCCTGTCGATCGCCAAGGCAATGTCGTCGGCCTATCTGCCGATCGCCGGCGTCATGATCCCGGAAGGGATGTATCAGGCGCTGCTCGCAGAGAGCCGCAAGATCGGTGTGTTCGGTCACGGCTTCACCTATGGGGGTCACCCGGTTTCGGCCGCGGTCGCGCTGAAGGCGATCGAGATCTATCAGCGCGACCGTATCGTCGAGCACGCCGCCGCGCGCGCCCCGCAGTTTCAGGCGCGGCTTGGCGCGCTCAACGCCCATCCGCTGGTCGGCGAGGCGCGCGGGCTCGGCCTGATCGGCGGCGTCGAACTCGTCGCCGACAAGAAGACGAAGCGATCGTTCGCCGCGCAGCACGGCGTCGGCGCGCGCGCCGTGGCGTTCGCCGAAGCCGAGGGTCTCATCGTGCGCTCGGTGATCGGCGACGTCATCACGCTGTGTCCGCCACTCGTCATCGCGGCGGCGGAAATCGACGCGTTGTTCGATCGCCTCACCCGCGCGCTCGACCGCACGCTTGACTGGGTCACGCGCGAGCGCCTCGCGCAGGCGTGACGCGCCGTCTCAACCTATATGAATGTTGGCGGCGCGGATCACCTTGCCCCACGTCTCGGTTTCGCTGGCCATCAGCTTACCGAACTCGTCGGGCCCCATCGGCATCGGCGCGGCGCCGAGATTGGCCATCTTCGCCTTCATGGTCGGGTCCGTCATCGCGGCGGCGACCGCCTTGTTGAGCGTATCGATCACCGGCTGCGGCGTACCCTTCGGCGCGGAGAGTCCGAACCAGCCAGCCGCGTCGTAGCCTTTGACCACATCGGCGATCGGCGGCACGTCCGGCAGCGCCGGCGAGCGCTTCGCAGAAGTGACCCCGAGCGGGCGCAGCTTGTTGGCGCGCAGGTAGCCGATCGACGAGGTGATGCCCTCGAACATCACCTGCACCTGCCCGCCGAGCAGATCGACCAGCGCCGGGCCGCCGCCGCGATAGCCGATCACGTTGAGCTTGATGCCGGTCATGTACATGAACAGTTCGGCGAACATGTGCGGCGGGCTGCCGTTGCCGGCGGTGCCGAGATCGAGCTTGCCCGGATGCGCCTTGGCGTAGGCGATGAACTCCGCCGTGCTCTTGATCGGCACCGACGGATTGACCTCCAATACCGAGGGCGCCTGCATGATGCCGGCGATCGGCGCCATGCTCGCCATGTAATTGAAATTCAGATGCGGATAGAGCGTGGCGTTGATGGCGTTGGACGAGGTGGCGAGCAGCAAGGTGTAGCCGTCAGGCGCAGCATGGATCGCCGCTTCGGTGGCGATGTTGCTGCCGGCGCCGTCGCGGTTCTCGACCACGAATTGCTGGCCGAGTCGCTGCGACAGCCACTGCGCGATCAGCCGCGCGCAGATATCGGTCGGCCCGCCGGGCGCATAGCCGACCAGGATCAGTACCGAGCGCGACGGATAGGTGTCCGCCCGCGCGACGTACGGCATCGCCGGCAGCCCCGCGGCGCCCGCCGTGAGCGTCAGAATTTTTCGGCGCGAAATCGTCAACATATCCGTCCTCCACTGTCACCTGTTGCCCGGCTTTGCCGGAAGCTTATCCCGGTTTCGCGGGCGCCGGGTAGGGGCGACGCGCTGACTGGCGCGCTTTGTCACACGATTTAGAACCGCCGTGTGCCGGGATCGAGCCCGAGCAGGACGCGGCGCGGGCGAGTTCGCCGATGACGCGGAAGAAACCGGCGGCGCTCATCCGGGCGTCCTCAATGCTGCGGAAGAACTTCGGCGATGACAATGGCAGTCATTGTGGCGCGACCACCTGGACGTGAGGAAATCGTCCTCGCGCAGACGTGACTACGCGTTAACCCGTGGCTTGCCCGGATACGGTATGACGCGGCGGGCGGCAGGTGTGAGCAGCGTTCACCTGGACAATATGGTTTACGCGAGCGGTACGATCCGCGATGGCCGGCGCGATCCGGTGCGCGCCATGAGGCATTCATGACAAAGACTGCGGACGGCCGGTCCGGGCCGGGCAGCTTGCTCGCGGCGCGCACCGGCGTGACGCGCCGCCGCCTGCTGACGGCCGGGGCTGGGCTTGCCGGTCTCGCCGCCAGCACCACTGCGGTCTATGCCGGCGCGGTCGAGCCGCAGGGGCTTATCGTCACGCGCTATGCGCCGGCGCCGGCAAACTGGCCTGCGGGGCAAAAACTCACCATCACGGTGATCGCGGACCTGCATGCAGGCGGACCCGACATGCAGCTGCCGCACGTGCGCGAGATCGTCGATCGCGCCAACGCGCTCCACTCCGATCTTATCGTGCTGCTCGGCGATTTCGTTGCCTGGTACAAATTTCCCTATGCGTGCGTAGCGGACCCACTGTGGGCCGCGGAACTCAAGCGCCTAAGAGCGCCGCTCGGCACCTGGGCGATCCTCGGCAATCACGATTGGTGGCATGACATTGACGGCGTGCGCGGCGCGCTGGCCGGCGCCGGCATTCCGGTGCTGGAGAACGATGCGGTGTTGCTTGGGGAACAAGGGCAGAGATTCTGGCTCGCCGGCCTCGGCGATCAGCTCGCCTATCCGCTCGGTCACGGCCGCTTCCTCGGCCGTGACGATCTGCCGTTGACAATGCGCCAGATCGAGAGCGACGACCCGGTCGTGCTGCTGGTCCACGAGCCCGACATTTTCCCGAAAGTGCCGGCGCGGGTGGCGCTGACGCTCGCCGGCCACACCCACGGCGGGCAGGTCCGGTTGCCGCTGATCTGGCCGCTATTCGTGCCGTCGAAATATTGGGCGCGCTACGCCTATGGACACGTCATCGAGCGGGAGCGGCACCTGATCGTGTCGGGCGGGCTCGGTACCAGCGTCATTCCAGCCCGCCTCGGCGTGCCGCCGGAAATCGTGCATATCGAGCTTGGTTGACGCTCGAGCGCGAACCGAGGCGTTTCCGGGCAGCCGCTGTCCCCGAAGAATTGTGATAGATAGCCTTGGCGGGACAACCGCTTTCAGCCGAGGCAGGATTTCGAGTGACCAGTTCCGACGATCGTGCGCTGTTCGAGCGCGAGAAGCGCGCTCAGGCGATCGCGCTCGGCCGCGATGAGGAGCTGTTTGAAGCCGCCTCGGAACTGCTCGTTCGTGCGGACAAATACGACTACTCCTATCTGTGGACCTGGTTGGGCGTTCCCATCATCCAATTGCCCGAGGACATCCTCGCCACCCAGGAAGTCATCTGGGCAACCAAGCCCGACGTTATCATCGAGACCGGCGTCGCCCGGGGCGGGTCGATGGTGTTCATGGCGTCGCTGCTGCAGCTCATCGGCAAAGGCAAGGTTGTCGGGGTCGACATCGATATCAGACCGCATAATCGCGACACCATCGAGCGTCACCCGATGGCGAGCCGCGTGCATTTGATCGAGGGTTCGTCAACAGATCCGGATACTGTGGCCGAGGTCCGCAGACAGATACCGGGCGCCGCGCGCGTGATGGTCGTTCTCGATTCCGACCACGGCCGCGACCACGTGCTCGCCGAGCTGCGTGCCTACGGCCCGCTGGTCACCGCCGGGTGCTATCTGGTCGTCGCCGATACCAGGCTCGGCCGGCTCGATGCCGCCCAAACGCCGCGCAAGCGCGCCAAAGTCTTGCTCAAGGGCGACGAGCCGCTCAGCGCGCTTCAGGTCTATCTGGCCGAGACCGATCGCTTCGAAGTGGATCCGGTCATGACCGGAAAACAGGGCATGGGAAGCTCGCCGGGCGGCTATTTGCGTTGTGTTGCCGCTGGCTGAACCGGGGGGAGCATCATGAGCATAGAAGAGTTTGGCTCGATCGACGAGATCCACCGCAGCAGGTCCGAGCTGGAGCGCGTCCAGGCGGCTGTCGGCGGCAGGAAGATCTGTTTGATCCGCAACGTGCTAAAACGCGATTACGTCGCCGCGCTGATTGCGTATCTGTCCCAGGTCGGGCGCAATTCGCTGCCGAGCCGGTTCCCGACACAGCCGGGCTGTCCCAATCACCACCGTGTCTATCAGTGGCACGAACTGTCCTACGTCAAGGGCTGCTTTCATCAGTTCTCGTTTTTTCCGTGGAACGAGGACATTTTCGAGCTCTTCAAGGCGTTCCGGCCGATCTACCGCCTGCGCAACATCGTGAGCGGCCTGCCGCCGGACTATTTCCTCGGCCAAAAGCCGCAGAACGATTGCATCGCCCGCATATCGTTTCAGTTCTATCCGCGCGCACTTGGTGCGCTGAATAAACACATGGACCCGGTCGACATTCATCAAAAAGCGGTTCCACTGCTGATCATGTCGAAACGGGGACCCGGACAGGATTACGAACAGGGCGGTCTGTTCTTTGAACCAATCGAAGGCGAGCGCATTTACGGCGACGACATCGCCGAGCCCGGCGACGTGGTGCTGACGCTTGCTCAGATGCCGCACGGCGTCGAGAAAATCGATCCCGATGTGCCGCCCGACTGGCTGTCGTTCCGCGGCCGCTGGTCCGCGGTGGTTGCCGTCAACAAAATGGCCAACAGTACCAAGATTGCTGACGCGATCGATATGGAATCGAAACGGACCGTGCCGGCGGCTGGGTGAACGACGACCGAAGTCATCCCCCCGCAGAGGCGGAGCGCTCTCTATTCCAGAATGGCGTAGGACAAGGCGGTTGCGTACGGGAACCGCTGTACCCGCAGCCGATTGAGCCCGACTGCGTCCATGACCGCCTGCGTCTCGCCTGGGCAAGCCGCGCGATTGCTTTGTTGCGCGATGCCTTGTTTATCAATTCGCCGGATTGCGGCGGGCTAGATCGCACGCGGTTTTCTCAATCAAGGCCGGCGATGGCTCGACGCGATCGTGTTGCGAGACCGCGAGGATGAGATCCTTGAGGTCGATGTTGAATTTGCTGGCCGCAAGCGCAACGCGATCGAGGTAGGTCGAGTGGAAGCCGGCCATGCCGATGACGACGTTGAGGGCGGTTGCGCCGCCTGTGTCCGCGGTCATGAGCGGCCGGATCAGCCGCTCGCCGGCATCCAGTAAGCTCCGGACGTCGAGGCCGGTCGCAACGTTCATGCGTTCGAAGGTCCAGGCGAGAATTTCGGTCTGTGCATTGCCGCCGCTGCGGCCGATGCCTTGCAGCGTGCCGTCGAACAAGGTGGCGCCTTCTTCCCAGGCGGCGAGGCAATTGGCGTTCGCCATCAGGAGATTGTTGTGACCGTGAAAGCCGATCGGTACCGCGAGTTCGCCGGCGAGCGCGCGGATATAGGCCTTGACCTCGGCGGGCAGGAGCGTGCCCGCCGAGTTGACCACATAGACCGCCTCGGCGCCCCATTGTGTGACGTCACGCATCGTCGCGAGCAGCGTTGCCGGGTCGACCAGATAGGACTTCATCGCATTGTAGGAGACCGTGAGGCCGATTTTGCGGGCATGCTCAATATGCGCCCGCGCTGCCTGGTATTGGTGGGCATTGGTGCCGATGCGCACGAAATGCATGCCATGTTCGCGCGCCATGTCGAGGTGCGCGGTGGCGCCGATGCCGGGAATATAGAACATGCCGAACTTCGCCACCCGCAGCGTCTGTGCCGCGGCGCGAACGTAGTCCTCATCGCTGGTCATGCCGCGGGCGGAACCGGACGCGCCCAGGCCGACGCCGGGGCCGATTTCTATTTCGCTGACGCCGCCTTGTTCGAGCGCGGCACAGATGCGCGCCGTATCGGTTGCACTGAATTGTCCGGGCACGACGTAAGAGCCGTCCCGCAAGGTGCAATCGAGAATGCTGACGCGATCTGCCATAGGCACCCGAACCTGAGAAACAGGCTTATACCACGTCCATCGAGACAAGCGCCGTTACTTTGTCGGCGATCGCAATTGCCCCCTGCCGGCTTTCGGCGACCGCTAGCATAAAGCCGGGGCGCTGATCCCCGCTCACCGGAGGCGTCAGCCGCGTTCCAACGGTCGGGGCCAGTTCGACGTGCAGCACCCCCGGCAACGCAGCAGCTTCGCGCAGGCCGCGGATTGCACGGATCGTTCCCGAAGGAAACTCAAAGAAGCGCAAGATGCCGAAACGGTCCTTGCGCAATCGCGGCATCTCAACGCGGCATCCAAGGCTTTGCCGCAGCCGCAGCTCAAGAAGATCGACGCCGGTCAGGGCCGGCAGCAGGTCCGTTGCGATGCGTGCGCCGCAGCCACGCGCAGCAATCTCGATCAGCCGCACGCCCGCCGCGGTGACGATCATTTCGGCGTGCGCGAAACCCATCCGGATGCCGATGGCCTTTATGACCGCGCGATTGAGTGCTTCGATTGCGGCCATGGTCTCCGGCGAAAAACCTGCGGGATAGATAAGCTGCAGGTCGAACGAGTAGGGTGGCGCGCACTTTATTTTCTCGCAAACGCCGAGAACGTAAATTTCGTCGCCGATAACGAAGGACTCGATGGAGCTTTCCTGACCGATCATGCATTCTTCGACGAGCGCACGCATCGACCGTGACGCTTTCAAGGCCGCCGCGGCCGCGTCCGGTACGGCTGCGATGTTCGTGACCTTGGTCACGCCGCGGCTGGATTGGCCGTCGGTCGGCTTTAACACGACCGGCAAGCCGATCTCACGCACGGCCGCGAGCGCCTCGGCTTCCGATCGAACCAGCCGGTATTCGGGCGTTGCAATTCCCGCCTCCCGGCACGCCCCGCGCATCAGGAATTTGTCGGTGGCTCGCTGCGCGGCTTCGCGACCGATGCCCGGAACTCCGAGCCGTTCGGCCACGGTTGCTACCGCGGTGATGGCCACGTCTGTTTGTTCCGTCACGATGGCTTCGGCGTGGAAATCCGAGGCTGCTCTAAAGAGAGCATCCACGTCGTGTGCATCGGCAATTGCCGAATTGTCGGCCAGCGAAAGAGATGACGCGTTTTCGTCGCGATCAGTCGCCAAGACTGCCAGCCCCATTTGCCTCGCTTTCAAGATGAGGGAAGCCTGATTTCGGCCCGCGGTCACGATCATCACACGAGATTTGTTCATCGGAAATTCATACGCTCCAATGAGTGGGCCGGCACTGCGCTGCACCTTTCCTGCCCGGCATGCTCATGTCGCAACACAGTCGCGGGGTTTGGCTAGACCGAGCCGGTAAGTTCCTCGACAGCATCGACCACCCGTTCAACCAGCGCTTCAGTCATGTTGAATCCGGACGGAAGATTGACGCCCCTTGGGCCGATGTCGTAGCTCGCCGGGTTGCGCGCCTGCCAGCATGGCGGGCCGCCGAATTCGCGATAGGCGGGAAGCGAGCTCAAGGGATGGAAGAACGGCCGGGCATCGATCTTGCGCTCACGGAGATGCGCGATCGCGTCGCTCTTTTCCGAGGTTCAGTTCACGGCTGAACACGGCCGTCACCATCCAATAGGCGCTCTTGGTGCCTGCGGCTTCATAGTTGAGCGTAATGCCGTTGACCTTTCCCAGCCGGCGTTCGTACCATCCGAAGATCTCGCGCTTGCGGGCCACGAGTTCGTCTATGCGCTCCAGTTGGGCCAGCCCGAATGCCGCCTGCAGCGCGCTCATTCGATATTTGAACGCGACCTCGTGGTTGACGAACAGCCGGTCGCCCGGTTCGCGGCCATGATCGCGCAGCCGCAATACCCGTTCGAAGACGTCATCGCGCGAGGTGACCAGCATGCCGCCTTCGCCTGTCGTCAGCGTCTTCGTGCCGTGAAAGCTGAAGGCCCCGAGGTCGCCGATCGCCCCGGCTTTGCGCCCGCGAAACTCGGCGCCGATCGCTTGCGCCGCATCCTCGATCACGGCGATGCCGTGCCGCCGGGCCAAGGCCGTGATGGCGTCCATGTTCGCCATGTTGCCGTACAGGTGAACGACGATGACCGCTTTGGTGCGCGGTGTAATCGCGCGCTCGAACGCCGCTGAATCGAGGCACCAGGTGTCCGGATCGATATCGGCAAACACCGGCTTGGCGCCGACATAGGCGATCGGCGCCGAGGTGGCGATCCAGGTCGCTTCGGGCACGATAACCTCGTCGCCTTCGCCGATGCCGAGCGCCGCCAGCGAAAGATGCAGCGCCGAGGTGCACGACGGCAGGCTTACGGATGTGCAACGCCGAGGTGGTCGGCAAAAGCCTTCTCGAAGCGAGCCTGATAATGGTTATGGTTCGCATACCAGCCGTTTGCCGCCGCGTCGGCGGTGTAGCGCACCTCCTTGTCGGTGACCCAGGGCCCGGCGACAGGAATCCAGTCCATCGTTTGGAACCTCAGTCCTTACTCGCTGGGGCATCGCGTAGCCGCGGCAGCGTACGATCACGATCGGACATTACCGTTGGCGCCAGAGGCCAGGCAATGGCGAGGTCGGGATCGCTCCAGATGATCCCTCGCTCGGCGCCCGGAACCTGAGGAGCCGTCATTTGGTAGAAGATTTCCGTTCCATCGACGAGCGTCTCATAGCCGTGGGCGAAGCCGGGCGGGATGAACAGCGTGAAGCGGTTCTCTTCGCTGAGATCAAAGGATTGCCAGCGGCCAAAAGTTGTCGAACCGGGACGAATGTCGACAATCACGTCGAAGACGGCGCCCGCCGTGCAGCGCACCAGCTTTGCTTCGCTGTGCGGCTCGGCCTGGTAATGCAGTCCGCGCAAGGTGCCGCGCCGATCGTTGTGGGAGGTCGATGCCTGAACAAACTCGACTGGAAGCCCGTGGGCCAGGAAGGCATCGGCGTCGAACAGCCGAGCGAACATGCCCGCGCTTGTCAGCCACCGGCTCGGGTTCGATGACGACCGCGCCGCAGCGGCGCTATTTGTCGAAACCGCACGGCCTTGCCTATATGACTCTTGGTTCCGGGAGGGGAACGATGAAGCGGCCGCCGCGTCGCCGGTACTCGGCCTGTTGGGCGATCACCTCGTCGGCGAAGTTCCACACCAACAGCAAGAGATAATCGGGCGTTGTTTCCAGAAGCTTTTCCGGCCGGTCAATGGGCAGAGCGTGCCCGGCGTCAGCCGTCCCTGCTTCATCGGACTGCGATCGACCACATAGCAAATCTCGGCGGCGCCGAGTCCGCAATAATTGAGCAAAGTCGTGCCCTTGGCGGACGCGCCGTAGGCGGCGATCGAACGGCCCTGCTGCTTAAGATCGCGCACGAGAGCGACAAGCCTGTCCTTCAGGACTCGTACATTTTCACCAAAGCGCGCGTAGGGCGTCGGCTCGTCCACGCCCCAGGCTTGTTCGCCGGCAAGCATCGCGGCAACGCGGACCTTTCCATCCGTCTGCACCGCGGCTGCCGCTTCGCTGCGTCGAGCGAAGACCCGCAACGAACCGCCATGGACGTCGACATGCTCAACGTCGACGATGGTCAAGCCTTGCCGCGCGAACGCGCGTGTCAGCGACGTCAGGGAAAAGTAGAAAAGGTGCTCGTGATAGATGGTATCGAACTCGAGCCGATCAATCATGTCGCACAGCCACGGCACTTCGATAATGACCTGCCCGTCCGGTTTGAGCAAAAGGCGTATGGCGGCGAGCACGCCATTGAGGTCGGGAATATGAGCCAGCACATTGTTGCCATGAATGACGTCTGCGAGCCGTCCTTCGGCGGCCAGTCGCTCCGCCAGCTCGCGGCCAAAAAACTCCTCGATCGTGGGAATGCCGCGTTCGCGCGAAAGCCGGGCGATATTGCGCGCCGGCTCGATACCGAGAACGGGAATCCCTCGCTCGCGGTAATACTGCAGCAGGTAGCCGTCGTTGCTGGCCATTTCGATGACCAAAGAGTTCGCGTCCCAGCGGCGCGCATCGACGACCCGTCCGACGAGCGCGCGCGCGTGCGCCAGAAAAGCGTCCGAAATCGAAGACAAGTAGAAATACTCCCGAAACAGCAGTTCCGGTTTTACCGAGATGGAGAGCTGGACCAGGCTGCAAATCGGACAACGCAGGACGTCCAACGGATAGCGTCGCTGGGGATCGATCGCATTCGGGCTTTGCAGAGCGTTGGCCAGCGGCGACGCGCCGAGAGAAAGTACGGTTGCCAGCGGCGCCGCGCCGCAGGCGCGGCACGCCGTGATCGAGACAGTCCCGTCGGACGATACTGACATCTAAAATGGTTACGCAGTCACGAGAGAGTCAAATACGCTTCGCATCATGGAGGACGCGCCACCTATAGCCAAGGCGCGGTGCCCGCGCAACCGACGCTGCCGCCGTCTGTCCGGCGCTTGATTGAAATTTATTGACCTTGCTTGCACGCGTATCTTATTGATTGCGGATGCCAATGTTCTCGGTGGTCATCCCGACGCGCGCACGTGCCGACACCCTGCGCCATGCCCTGCGTACGGTCGTCGCCCAGTCCGAGCAGGACCTGGAGATCGTCGTTCACGAGAGCGGCGACGATCCGGCGACCGCAGCGGTCCTTGCCGAGTTCGACGACCGACGTATTCGGGCGTTTAAAACCGGCGAGCCGGTGCCGATGCCGGAAAACTGGGAGCTTGCACTGCGACGTACGAGCGGAAAGTATATTTTTTTTATGGGTGACGACGATGGTTTGTTTCCGCATGCGTGCTCAGTCGCGCGGCAAATCCTCGGAGTGCACTCTGCAGAAATATTATCTTGCCCACTTGCTACGTATTTTTGGCCAGATTTTTTCGATCCGCGGCTCCGCGATCGGATGATATTTGTATACGGCACGGATTTAGAATGTACGCTAAAGGATTCGCGTACTGCGCTGCATTTGGCGTGCCGGTTTCAGCGGCATTTCACTGAGCTTCCTATGATTTACAATAATTCGTTCGTCGCCAGAACGTTAATCGAGCGAGTGTATAAATCGCAGCCTCGCTATTTTGTGGGCTCCAATCCTGACATCGTTTCCGGAATCATGAATTTATTCTTTTCCAAAACGTTTCTTCGCTGCAACCGCTCGCTTTCCGTTTCCGGTATTTCTCGACATAGCACTGGCGCAGCGACTGGTTATAGCGGGAACGCGAAAATGCAATCAGCTGCGATCAGCGCATACGGTGGCATAAGAAGAATTAAAATCCATCCGACAATGGTTCAGAGCTATAACCTTACTTTGGGAATTGGGAATGACCTCCTTGCTGTGAAGGATGCTTTGTTTCCGGACGCGAAGCCAGAATTGGACTACGCAGCGATGCTGCAACAAGCTATGCAGAATCTCAGCCAGGCAACTGAACAATATGAATTGGAGCTCGCCCAGTGCCAGACAGTCGCAGCGAAGAACGGCATAAGCCTCAATGAGGAGGGCGTGCCCCCGCAACGGTTACAATTGTCACCCCCGCCCATCGGCCGTCGCGAAATCGCACCTGGGGTCGTCGTGCACACGCTGGATGGACAACCTGCTGGCGTGCGCAACGTGTTTGATGCGACGGTGGTCCTCAATGAACTCTTGCCTCAGCCGGTGGACAACGGTGTCAAGATTGCATCCGAGCTGGCGCAAGTGCAGGCGATCGACCTGGGCTCCGCCAATCCAACAGAGTTGAATCTGTCGGCCGCCGGAAATGGCGCCCTCCTTCTTCGCATAGGCTGGAGTACGGCTGAGTCGTGGGGCGTTTGGTCGATCGCTTCGCGCTCGGAGCTGATATTTCCTGTCACGGGATATTTTCGCGGCCGGTTGAAGATCACCGTTCACGGGCAGATTTTTTGCCTGCCGAGAATGTTGCGGTTGCGAATCCAACAGGGTTCGCAAGCGCTCGTTGAGCGCGAGCTGCACCTGACAAACGAAGCCGTTACGTTCGACATTTTCCCAATCGAACTGAGAACGGATAAACCTGCGGACGAACTACGCGTTGTCTTTGCCATCGACCGCTGCGTCAGCCCAGCGGAGCTCGGACTCAGTGAGTACAAGCGCAAGCTTGGATTCGGCTTGCGGAGCATCGAGGTTGCAGCCGTCCGCGAACCACCCGTCGGCTAGCACGGCGAGCTATTTCGCAGCCGAGGTGTCCGTTTTTGTTTGCCGAAGAAAATTAGGCTAACGCCCAAGAATAGGCTGGCAAAAGCGCGATTGCGCCGCGCTGAATTCTCCGCTCGAATTGCCACTGCCGGTTCCATTGTGTAAATCACACCCATGCGCACGGTGATTTTGGCGGGCGGCTTCGGCACGCGGCTGGCGGAGGAAACCGAGACCTTGCCGAAGCCGATGATCGAAATTGGCGGGCGGCCGATCTTGTGGCATATCTTGCAGCATTACGCCGTACATGGTTGCCGCGAATTCGTCATCGCCCTCGGCTATAAGGGCGAGGTCATCAAGCGCTTCTTCGCCGATTATGCCGGGCTGGTCGGAAGCCTGTCGGTGGAACTGGTATCGGGCCGCGTGACGCGCCTGGAAGGCGCCTCCGAAGATTGGATGGTCCACCTCATCGACACGGGCATGAACACCAATACCGGAGGACGAATCAGGCAGCTAGAAAAATTTCTTCGCGGCGGCACGTTCATGGTCACGTACGGCGATGGCTTATCCGACGTCAACGTGAACAAACTGATCGAGGCGCATCGCCATTTTGGCAGGCTGGTGACCGTCACAGCGGTTCGGCCGCCGGCGCGCTTCGGAGCGCTGGAATTCGACGGCGACCTGGTCCGTAATTTCTCCGAAAAGCCGCAAACCGGCGAAGGCTGGATCAACGGCGGCTTTTTCGTCTGCGAGCCCGGCGTACTTGATTATTTTCGCGACGATGCCACCAGCTTTGAATACGACGCACTGCATCGCCTCGCCGCCGATCGGCAGCTCGCCGCCTATCGCCATGACGGTTTCTGGCAGTGCATGGATACGTTGCGCGACAAGCGTCTCCTGGAAGCGCTGTGGCAGGAGGGACGCGCGCCATGGAAGACCTGGTAAACCCGGCCGCCGCATTCTGGCGGGGTCGCCGTGTTCTGGTGACGGGGCCATACCGGCTTTAAGGGGGCCTGGCTTTGGAAATTGTTACAGTTTCTTGACCGCGATGCGCTTGCGCGCCAGGCTGGCGCCGATGCCTATTCGTTGTGCTGCGACGAAATAGAGCGCTATTTGTCGCTGACTTCGTAGGCGACATATATCGATAAAACCAGAAAAGGCGCCGACGAAGCCGGCGCCTTCACTGTCATTCCAATAGAGTCTTTAGTTCAGCGGTGAAATGGGTCCGGATGAGGCGACTTCCGAACTCAAGTCGGTTTTTGGCTTGAGCACAACCACGATCGTCCCGACCTTTACCCGATTATAGAGGTCCATCACGTTCTCGTTGGTCATGCGGATGCAGCCTGACGAGATCGCCTGACCGATATATTCAGGCTGATTGGTGCCGTGAATGCGGTAGCCCGTGTCCTTGCCGTTGGAATAGAGATACAGAGCGCGCGCGCCCATCGGATTCTGCGGACCGCCGGTGACGAAAGCCGGAAACGGCCCCAGGCGCTTTTGCTCGCTTGCGGTCGGGATCCACGGCGGCCATTCGGCCTTGCGATTGACTTTGGCGATGCCGCTCCAGGCCTGCGCTTCTTCGCCGACGGTGATACCGTAGCGGATCGCCTTGTGGTCGGGCAGAACGTAGTACAGAAACTTGCTGTCCTCATCGACGACGATCGTGCCCGGTGCTTCCTTGCGCGTGAATTCGACGATGTGCCGGCGAAACTGCTCTGGAATATCGGCCTGCGCGTACGGCAGGTTGGACATCAGCTGCTTGTCACGCGCGGTCCAGCCGGTCTGGCTCGCCGGTTCCAGCGTTTCCTCCATGCAGCCGCCGAGCATCAGCCCAATCAAGCCGACAGCCACGAGTGCAATTGCGCGAATGCCCATCACTTTACCCAGGTTGTCGTGGCTTTCGAAGCCGAACCCCAAATCCCAATCTCGGAACTTTGCATAACGAAATCGCGGCAAAAATTCCAGACAAACGGGGGAGTAACACACTTATCTGAACCAACTGTTCGCCGAGTGTGGCAGGAATGTCGCACTCGCCTCGATTCCACCCGGATAAATCCAACAAATTGCCGCATTGCGCCCAACCGAACACCTGGCGACCGAAAAACAAGCGCACTTCTTCAAGCGCTAAGGAAGCATTTACCAGCGCGTAGCATTGCTTCCCGGCCTGCCGGAAATGCCATGGCAATGGTCGATTTGCCGCCCATTTCCGCCGCACTGGTTGCCTATAAGTTGCGCATCACGCAGAACATGAGACATGGGGTTTGAGAAATGAAAGACGGTGCTGGCGATAAGGCCAAAAAGACCGCGCAAAACACGGACGATACTGCCAGGTTCTCGACCGAGCGGACTCCGCTCGACCGCCGCTACGGGCAGATCGGGATTTCGGCGGTCGCGGCTGCCGTGCGCTACCAGGGCGCAGCTAAGAATCCGGCCTATGCGCCGGTCGCGATCAACTGGCAGAACCGCGCCGACGAGGCCGCGTAAAGCCAGTTCCGCTCACTCCCGCGAATGCGGCGAAATTCGACAAAGACGGAAGCCGGAAGTCAAACGCACTTCCGGCTTTGTCATTTGGGTCCCGGTTTCAGGCTTCGGAGCTTTGGCCGGTGGTGGCGATCCGCAGGCATAACCAGGCTTCCAACGCCGCCATGAAGGCCACGCTCATGCCGATGACGACATCGATCGTCATCGCCTGACTGTCCTGGAAGCCGAGCAGCCAGGGCGATACCATCAGCGCCAGTCCGGCGATCAAGTTGAGCCATTCCTCCCAGACCGCGAAAGCGGCGAGCGCAGCAATCGACAGCACCGCGATGATGAGCCCGACAATCGAGGCGGTCTGCCATTGGGCGCCGGCCGACAGGTCGAATAGCCAGGGCGAGAAGAACAGCACCGCGCCAAGCAGCAGATTGACGACGTCGCACAGCCGTATATTCGACCAGTCGTCCATCGGGGCCTTCCTCCAGGCAGGTTCGCATGAGAAAAACCGCGGCCGGCTCGTTTGGTTCCGCTGCCCTCACTTTGCCGCCGAGGCGCGGCGCGGCGGGAGCCGCCGATGAACGACGCAGTTGACGCGGGCGGTTTTTCGGCCGCCGAGATCGAAGCCGGGCGGCGCCTGTTCGCGGGCGAGTGGAACTTTGCGTCGGCGGCGAGTTCGCTTGAGTCGCTGCCGGCGATGGCCGGACCCGAAATTGCGTTCGCGGGCCGCTCCAATGTCGGCAAGTCGAGCCTGATCAATGCGCTGACCGGCCGGAAGGCGCTGGCGCGGACTTCGAACACACCCGGCCGCACGCAGGAACTCATCTTCTTTGTGCCGGGCGGGACTGCCTCGGGTCAGTTCGTGCTGGTCGACATGCCCGGCTATGGCTACGCCGCGGCGGCCAAGAGCAAGATCGGAGCGTGGACGCGGCTCATTCACGATTTCCTGCACGGCCGGGCGACGCTGGCGCGCGTCTATCTCCTGGTCGACGCGCGCCACGGCCTGATGGCGGCCGATGAGGACATTCTTCGCACTCTCGACCGGGCGGCCGTCAGCTATCAGATCGTACTCACCAAGGCCGACCGCGTCAGCGCCGCCGATCTCGCCGAGCGGCGCGCGGCTGTGGCGCTTGCGCTTGCGCGCCGCCCTGCCGCTTTCCCGGAAATTCTTGCGACCTCGGCGCAAAGCGGCGCCGGTATCGCCGAGCTGCGCGCGGCGATCGGCCGGCTGCTCCAGGAGCGCGGGTAGGCCTTTCCCCGCTCTGCGGCGGCGGCTAAAAGGCCTCACCGGTCCAAGGAGTTCTTCAATGGAGGTGTCGCCCTATCAGCAAGCCCGCATCCTCGCTGAGGCCCTGCCGTATATGCAGCGCTATGACGAGGCGATCGTCGTCGTCAAATACGGCGGCCATGCCATGGGACAGGAGCAGATGGCGCGCGACTTCGCCCGCGATATCGTGCTGTTGGAGCAGACCGCCATCAATCCGGTGGTGGTCCACGGCGGCGGTCCGCAGATCGAGGCCATGCTCAAGCGGCTCGGCGTCAAATCCCAGTTCGAGGCGGGGCTGCGCATCACCGACAAGGCGACGCTCGAAATCGTCGAAATGGTGCTGGCCGGCTCCATCAACAAACAGATGGTCGGCTTCATCAACGAGGCCGGCGGCAAGGCGGTGGGGCTGTGCGGCAAGGACGGCAACATGGTGGTGGCCAGGAAGCTGACCCGCACCGTGGTCGATCCCGGCTCCGAAATCGAGAAGGTGATCGATCTCGGCTTCGTCGGCGAGCCCGAAAAGGTGGACACCAGCGTGCTCGACCAGATTCTCGGCCGCGAGCTGATCCCGGTTTTGGCGCCGGTCTGCGCCGCCGCGAACGGCGGCACGTTCAACGTCAATGCCGATACCTTTGCGGGCGCGATCGCCGGCGCGCTCAAGGCCAAGCGCTTCCTGCTCCTGACCGACGTGCCGGGCGTGCTCGACAAGTCGAAGACCCTCATCAAGGAGCTGTCGGTCGATGACGCGCGGCGGCTGATTGCCGACGGAACAATCTCGGGCGGCATGATTCCCAAGGTTGAGACCTGCATCGACGCGCTTGAGCGCGGCGTTGAAGGTGTCGTCATCCTCGACGGCAAGGTGCCGCACGCAGTGCTGCTCGAGCTATTCACCGAGCTTGGCGCCGGCACGCTCATTCATAACTGAGCGAGCGGCGCGCAATGGAAGCGTTGAAACCGGACGCGCAGCGTCTTTCCGTTGGCCCCGCCCTTGGCCCGGGCATCATTGCGGCGACGTCATTCGCGCTGTCGGACACGCTCGCCAAGTTCGTTTTCGTCGCCGGCGGCGACGTGCTGACGCTGGCGCTGATCCGCGGCGTCATCGGGCTTGGCATCATGTTCGTCTATTTGCGGCTCGACCCGCCGCTTAAGCCGAGTACGCCGCGCGTGCGCCTGATCGCGCTCGGAGCTCGGCGTGCTGTTTGCCGCGGTCGTCTATGGACTCTTCAAGGCGATCGAACTGATCACGGTCCCGATCGCGGTGCTGACCTATTTCGCCTATCCGCTCTTGACCGGCATCGGCGGCTTCATGTTCGGTATCGAGCGGCTGTCATGGCGGGGCGCGCTCGCCGCGCTGGTCGCCTTCCTCGGTCTGGCGCTGATGATCGGCGCCTATCCGCAGCAGCTCTCGGTGCTCGGCATCGTGTTTGCGCTCGGCGCTGCGGTGTCGCGCGCGGTATTTCTCCTGGTTGCGCGCGCCGAACTGCAGGAGGCCGATCCGCGCCTGACCACGTGGCATTCGCTGGTGTCCTCGACGGCGATTTTCGCGGTTGCCGCTGCCGCTCACGATGAATTGGCATGCCCCGCACGGCGGCCTCGGCTGGTTCGCGGTGCTGGTGGTGAGCGTCACCACCGCCAGCGGCATCCTGATGCTGTACGCCTCGACGCGGCGGATCGGGCCGTTCCGCACCGCGCTGATCATGAACCTCGAACCGCTGCTGGCGACGCTGATCAGCGCACCGCTGCTTGGCGAGGTCATCACGCCGCTGCAGGCGGCAGGCGGCGCCATCATGCTCGGCGCACTGGTGGCGTTTCAGCTGTCGCGCTGATTGCCGCGCCGGCAATATTGCAGCGTCGCACCGGCTATAACAATGCTAATATCGCGGCGGCATCAGGCCGGGAGGAAAACATGAAGAATACGATGAGCGTCACGATGGCGCAGTGCGAACAACCGTCCGGAAAATTCTTTGGCTGCGCTTGTCACGCCTCGCGGCGCGGATTTCTGGCGGGAGCCGCAGCGTTTGCGGCGACGGCCGTTGTGCCGGCAGTCACAAAGCCCGCGCTCGCCGCGCCGGCGAAGCTCATCGACACGCATCATCACTTTTACCCGCCAGCCTACCAGAAAGCCTGGGCCGCATGGGAGGATGCGCGCAAGATTCCGCATCTCGGCGTGCAGCTCGCGTGGACGCGCGACAAGGCGTTCGAAGCAATGGACAAGGCGGGCATCACGACAGGCGTGCTGTCACTGCCGTCGACGCCCGGCGTCTGGTTCGACGGCGGCGCCGCCAAGGCGCATGACATGGCGCGGCTGTGCTGCGACTTTGCCGCGGAGATGGTGCGCGACAAGCCGGGGCGCTATGGGTTGTTTGCACCGCTGTCGATGCTCGACATCGACGCCACGCTCAAGGAGATCGAATACGCCTTCGACACGCTCAAAGCCGATGGCATCAATCTGCAAACAAATTACGGCGACAAGTGGCTGGGCGATCCGGTCTACAAGCCGGTGATGGAGGAACTGAACCGCCGCAAGGCCGTGGTGTTCGTGCATCCGCTGGTGGCGAATTGCTGTACGCGCATCGCCGACGGCACCTTCCCCGCCGTCATTGAAGTGCCGCACGATACCACGCGAACCGTCATCAGTCTGCTGCTGTCCGGCACCTTCGTGCGGCAGCGCGACATCAGGTGGGTTTTCTCGCACGGCGGCGGCACGATTCCGTTTCTCGCCGGCCGCATCGAGGCGTTTTACGACAAGAAGGCGCGGGCGCCCGGCGGCTTTGCCCCGGACGGCATCGAGGCCGAATTCCGCCGCCTCTACTATGACACCGCTAACGCCACCCATCCGGCGGCGATGGCGGCGCTGCAAAAGCTCGTGCCGATGTCGCAGCTCAGCTACGGCACGGACTATCCGTATTTTCCCCTTGATCAGATCGACAATCTGCGAAAGCTCGGCCTGCCGCAGTCCGATCTCGATGCGATCGCCAGCGGCAACGCCGAGCGGCTGCTGCCGCGATTGAAGGCGTGAGCTATAAGGGCGATGGCGCGCGGACATGGGCGGACCTAACAATCGTTTTGCGTGGCGATTGATAGGCGCGCTGTTCGCGCTCCTGTCGGCGCGGGATATGCCGAGCCGGCCGCCGCGCAAGACAAGGCGCCCACGCCGAAAGCGAGCCCGGCGCAGACCGACGTTTCGGTAGCGCTCGTGCTCGCGGTCGACACCTCCGGCAGCGTCAGCATGAGCCGCTTCGAACTGCAGAAGCAGGGCTATGCGGCGGCGTTCCGCAATCCGCAGGTGCTCAACGCCATCCGCTCGCTCGGCACGCAGTCGATTGCGGTGGCGATGTTCCAGTGGACCGGGCCGTTTCTGCACGTCGTCGCCGCCGACTGGGCCTTGATCAAAGACCCGGCCAGCGCCGCGGCATTCGCCGGTACGATCGACGCCGCCCCGCGCAAGTTGTTCGGCGGCGGCACGTCGATCAGCGGGGCGATCGATTATGCGCGCACCTTGCTGGCGCAGAGCCCCTACAAGGGAGCGCGGCGCATCATCGATGTGTCCGGCGACGGCTCAAACAATTCAGGCCGGCCGGCGGAGATGGCGCGCGACGAGGCTGTGGCCGACGGCATCGGCATCAATGGTCTGCCGATCCTGACGGTGGAACCCGGCCTCGACCATTACTATTTTACCCATGTCATCGGCGGGCCCGGCGCTTTCATGATCCCGGTGGCGAATTATGACAATTTCGCCGATGCGATTTTGAAAAAACTTATCAATGAAATCGCCGCGGAACCGGGCGCCGATCAGATATTCGTGAAATCCGCGTCATGGATGCGGCCACAAACTCGGCCAAGTCTGCGCCGAGACTCCGCCCTATCGGCAATCTTCAAGTCGGGCGTTGCGAGCGCGGCATCGCGGTGAGGGCGGCCCTTGCGGGGTTTCCACAACAACACGTTCGATCCGCAGACGCTGGTCGTGCTTGAAACCGCGTACGATGAGGCGTGGCTGACGCTCAAGACAATCGGCAACGGCTCGATCAAGCCGGACGAACTGGCCCGCTCCATGCTGAGGCTCGCCATGGAGGGCGAACGCGATCCAGTGCGCCTGCACGACGGCGCCATCGAGGGATTGTTGCCGGCGACGTCTTGGCGCGAAGCGAGCTGACTTGACGCCGGTTACGAATGCGCCGCCAGCATGGCCATGCCGGCGATCAATGCCGCCGCCATGGTGCCAAGAAAAATTGCCATGATAAACGGCAGCGTTTTCCGCAACTTCCGACGCATCACCCGACCCCAACCCCGTCCGCATTGCATCCGATTCGATAACCGCTAAAACCTCTGGCCGTGAAAAATGGCAACAACGAGTCGCAAGGAAGGCGGCACGCGCCGCGCGGTTTTGGCGAAATCGACACCTGGGTGTTCGATCTCGACAACACGCTTTATCCGCATCATCTCAATCTTTGGCACCAGGTCGACCAGCGCATTCGCGACTACATCGTCGATTTCCTGAAGATCAGCCATGACGAGGCGTTCCGCCTGCAGAAGGATTATTACCGGCGTTACGGCACGACCATGCGCGGCCTGATGGAGGAGCACGGGCTCGAACCCGACGAATTTCTCGAAATGGTGCACCAGATCGACCACTCGCCGCTCACCCCGAACCCGAAGCTCGGTGCCGCGATCGAACGAGTTGCCCGGCCGCAAGCTTATCCTCACCAACGGCACGCGCGCTCATGCCGAGGCGGTGATGCGGCGGCTTGAAATCGGCCACCATTTCGAGGACGTGTTCGACATCAAGGCTGCCGAACTCGAGCCGAAGCCGCGGCCGGCAGTCTACGAGCGTTTTCTCAAGCGCCACCACGTCGACCCCAACACGCGCGGCAATTTTTGAAGACCTCGCCCGCAATCTCGAAGTGCCGCATGCGCTTGGCATGATCACGGTGCTGGTGGTGCCGAAGGGCGCCGGCGTGGTGCTGCGCGAGGAGTGGGAGCTTGCCGGCCGCGACGAGCCGCATGTCGATTACGTTACCGATGACCTGACGGAGTTTCTGCGCGGGATCGTTTGCAAAAGTGTAGCCGCATGCAGCAAGCGATATGCGGTCGCGCCGCGCGGGTTGCCCCGGACTTCGCCAGCGCTCGTCCGGGCTACAATTGCTTGACATCGTTCAGTCCGCCCCGACAAACTGCGGCAGCCAGGGTTGCTCCCAGGGATCGCTCCATGTCCGCAGCCGACTTGAAAAGACCATCGATGAGGCGTTCGAGCAGCGCGACGGCATTGGGCCTGTCAACCAAAGGGCCGATTCGCGACGCCGTCGAGGCGGCGCTCGATCTGCTCGATCGCGGCGAAGCGCGGGTCGCCGAGCATGCCGCGGACGGCGCGTGGACTGGAGTCAATCAGTGGCTCAAAAAGGCGGTGCTGCTGTCGTTCCGCCTCAACGACATGAGCATCATTCCGGGCGGCCCGGCGCATGCGGCGTGGTGGGACAAAGTGCCGTCGAAATTCGACGAATGGGACGACAAGAAATTCCGCAGTGCCGGTTTTCGTGCCGTGCCCGGCTGCGTGGTGCGTCACGCCGCCTATATCGCGCCGGGCGTGGTGCTGATGCCGTCGTTCGTCAATCTCGGCGCCTATGTGGATTCCGGCACCATGATCGACACCTGGGCGACCGTCGGCTCGTGCGCGCAGATCGGCAAGAACTGTCATATTTCCGGCGGAGTCGGCATTGGCGGCGTGCTCGAGCCGTTGCAGGCCGGGCCGGTGATCGTCGAGGACAATTGCTTCATCGGCGCGCGCTCCGAAGTGGCCGAGGGTGTCATCGTGCGCGAAGGCGCGGTGCT
>CAVPQA010000013.1:0-165993 GCA_963707175.1 uncultured Alphaproteobacteria bacterium | reverse complement strand
TCGAACGCGCCGGATTGAAATCGCTGGCCGAAGGACAGCGCATCAGCTTTGACGTCGAGCCCGACAAGAAGGGCAAGGGACCCAAAGCGGTCAACCTCGTCATTACCGGTTGAAAGCTGCCGGTTCGGGTTGAGAGCAGGCTCGCTGCATGGCGCGGCGCGACGATCTATCCGGCCATATATTGCGAACGCTGCTCCACTCGCGCATGCTGAACTTTCTGCTGAGCTTTCTATTTCCGTATTCGACGGAATGCCCTTCCAATCTCAATCCCACACTGGTGCTGCGATGATGATTTTGCGTTTCTCGCCGTCTTCTCCGTTTGTGCGCAAGGTGCGGATCGGCGCCGCGCTGCTCGGCCTCGACAAGGACATCACCCTTGCGCGCGCCGACACGACCGATCCAAACGACACGGTCCGCCAAATGAATCCACTCGGCAAGATACCGGTGCTGATCGTTGAGGACGGCAGCGCGATCTACGATTCCCGCGTCATTCTCGATTATCTCGACGAGCGCGCCGGCGGCGGCAAGATCGTGCCGCGCGCCGGCAAAGAGCGGCTGGCGGCGCTGCGCCTACAAGCGCTGTGCGACGGCATCCTCGATGCATCGATTCTGACGGTCTACGAGGGCCGCTACCGCAAGCCGGACACGCACGAACCGAAATGGTTGGAACTGCAGGCGGGCAAGGTATCCCGCGCGCTCGCGATGCTCGAAGCCGCGCCGCCGCCGCTCGATCCGATGCCGAATGTCGGGCAGATCACGCTTGCCTGTGCGCTCGCTTACCGTGACTTCCGTTTCAACGGCAGCTGGCGCGGCGAACATCCGCGGCTCGTCGCCTGGCTCGATAATTTCAGTGCTCGCGTCCCGGCCTTTGCGGCGACCAGGCCGGAATGACGGCGGCGGCCGCCGCGCTGCCGGCCGGACTTCGCCTTCTGAAAAGGACAAACAAAAAGCCCCAGGGCGCGAGCCCCGGGGCTTAAGTTTGGGAGGATCTTCAGGAACGATCAGAACCGATAGTTCAGTCCGAGGCGGCCGATATTGGCGCGCCAGTTGACATTCTGGACAGCTGCGCCGCAGGCAAGACCGCAGGAGACGCTGCCGAGGTCGACATAGAGATATTCGGCCTTGGCGGTCCAGTGACCGGCGATGGCGAATTCGATGCCGCCGCCGAGCGTCCAGCCGGCATTGGTCGTGTCGGTGCCGGTGAGCCCCGGTCCCGAAGCCTTGATGTCGCCGAACGCGGCGCCACCGGTGATGTAGGGCATGAACCGGTCAGCGCCATAACCCAAGCGGCCGCGCACCGTTGAGAGCCAGTTGTCGCCGGTCGTGCAGCCGGTGCCGGTCACCGACGTGCAGCCGGTGCTCGTACTGCCGCTGATGTTGGCCCAGTCGATGTCGCCTTCGACGCCGAGGACGACCTGGTTGATCTGGTAGTTGTAGCCGATGGTGCCGCCGACCAGGCCGCCCGACGTGTCGAAGCTGCCGGTCGTCGTCCAGGTGGAACGGCCCCAGCCGCCGCCGCCGTTGATACCGAGATAGAAGCCGCTCCAGTTGTAAGCCGGCGCATAAACCGGCGCCTTGTAGTAGGGCGCTGGTGCCACAGGCAGGTCAGCTGCCGAGGCCGCTCCGTCCAGCGCCAGGACGCCGACGCACGCAAGAAGAACTCTTTTCATTTGTGGACCTCCATAACCAAGGTGGCGGCATAGTATTCACGGACACTTTGCCGTCTAGTGCAGAAAAGACACACGGCTTTTCTAATTCTTGACCGCATTGTGGCGGAAATAGACTTTGGGTTGACCAACTTGTAGCTAATTATGTCTTAATATAGACGAGAGGATGGTAAATTAATTACTAAATATAGGCCACGATTACACAACGGAACTTGGGCAACTATGCACTTGACTTAGCAGGCCCCTATCCCTATATTTCGGGGGTAGGAGAGCCGACATGCCCGACATCGACCTGACCAACCCGATCTTCCATGACGAAGCTATGGCCACGGCCCACATGGAATCCGACCGCTGGCCGGATGGCGTGAATTGCCCCCTGTGCGGCTCAGTCAATGTCCACCGTATGGCCGGCAAGACCCAAGCCGGGATGTTCCTGTGCAACGATTGCCGGGAAAAGTTTACGGTACGCACCGGGACGATATTCGAGCGATCCCATATTCCGCTGCATAAATGGCTCATGGCGACCCACATCATGGCCGCCAGCAAGAAATCCGTGTCGGCCCTCCAATTGCAGCGGATGCTCGGCCTCGGCTCATATCGCTCGGCTTGGTTCATGTGCCATCGCGTCCGCGAGGCGATGAAGCCGGCCAAGATCGGCCCGATTGGCGGCCAAGGCAGCACGGTCGAAAGCGACGAAACTGTGATCGGCGGGCTGGCCAAGAACCGCGCCTATGGCAAGAAGCCACCCAAAAAGCAGACCGTCCTAACGCTGGTTGACCGCGACGGCGACAGCCACTCGTTCCACGTCGCCAACGTTCGAGCCAAGACGCTTCGCGAGGCCATGGTGCGCGTGGTTGATCGCAAGTCGCACCTTGTGACCGATGAACTGCTTTCCTATGACTCGGTCGGCAAAGAGTTCGCGGGCCACACTACGGTCAACCATTCGGCTAACGAATATGTCCGGCTGGGAGGTTTTGCCCACGTCAACACTGCGGAGAGCCGTTTCAGTCTCATGAAACGGGCCGTGTTCGGCGCACATCATTCGATCAGCGAAGCACATCTACCCCGCTACCTGATTGAATGGGACTTCAAATGGAATACCCGCAAGATGAAAGACGGGGAACGTGCGGCGCTCGCGCTCAAAGGCGCGGAAGGTAAGCGTCTCACGTACCGGCAGCCTCACAAGTCCGCGTACTAAAGCGGATTCCGGTCATATTGAAGCATAGCCTGCATGTCTGAAATAGTTGGCACATTCTTGCGGACTGAGCTGGGGGATGAACGAGCGAATTGCTCGATTGAGGCCGGGAACGGTTCGCGCCGCAACCTTGCGCAGGAAGGTCTTGAATTTGCTGTAGGGCATCTCGATCGGATTGAGGTCGGGCGAGTATTTCGGCAAGTAGCGAAGTGTCGCCCGCGCTTTCTCGATTGCCTCCCGAATGGCCGGCCCCAGGTGGACTCGACAGTTATCCATCACGACGATGTCGTTGCGCTTGAGCGTGGGAACCAAGCACTGCTCGACATAGGCAAGAAACATCTCGCCGGTCATGGCGCCTTCGACCACCATCGGTGCGATCATTTCATGGTAGCGCAGAGCGGCCACAAAGGTGATCGTCTCCCACGTTCCGAGCGGAACGCTGCCGATCACCCGCTCGCCCCGTGGAGCCCGCCCGTGGAGCCGCACCAGGTTCGTGCTGACCGCAGTCTCGTCGATAAATACCAGCCGGGCGGGATCAAGCATGCCTTGCGCTCGCATCCAACGTCGGCGCGCTCGCGCGACATCTGCGCGCTGCCGCTCGGCCGCTTGCAGGCTTTTTTTTGAGGGTGATGTTGTGTCGATCAAGAAACCGCCAGAGCGAGCTGCGGCTAGTGTTGATCCGCCGCTTGCGCAGCGCTGCAACCGTCTCGACCAAAGTCAGGTCCGGCTGTTCAGCAACCAGAGCCAGGATCGCGGTGGCGAACTCCTCCAGCGGAGAAACGCTTCCGCCGCGCGGCTTCGGCGCGGCGCTTCTGCTTTCGTGCCAGCGCTGCAGCCACTTGATCGCCGAGCTTACGCTCACCTCGAAACGTTCGGCCGCCTCGTGTCGCGATGCACCGGTCTCCACAGCTTCGATAACGCGTTCCCGCAGGTCACCAGAATAAGCCTTCGGCATCGCCAGCCCCCGTCGAGGAGAATCAATGCACAAAGACTTGCCCATCCTTAACCGCCTGGGAATCCCACCGATTCAAATCGGACGGGAACCGCTTTAGGAGGCAAGTTGCTAGGCGGTTTTTGGCTTGGCGGAGACGGTTTTTCGACCGGGACTCTTAGCCTTTTTGCCGATAGGCTTATGCGGTTTGTGGGGCGTCGAAAGCATCCGTATTAGGGCGGCCTCACGGCGCTGCTCAGTTTCCTTCTCGGAATAGATATCATTGGGGTTTTTTGCCATCAAGGGAAATATAACATGGCCGTTCCTTTGGCGCTATCGGACGAGTACAGCAAGCTTTTGGGGATATTCCACTATAATTGGTCAGCAATAGATATTCACGTCGATTTTGCAATCTACAAATTCTTGAATGTCACTCCACTACAGGCGCATCTAATAACATCAGGAATGATGTTCGGGCGAAAGGCTAGGCTCCTGGTTGATCTCATCAAGCATGGCGACCATCCCAAACGCACTGAACTGCTGTCAGCGTTCGGAAATATTACCAAGGCAAATCGAGATATGATCGCTCATAGCTGGACACGCTCAGACTCGCGTACCGTCACTTTCCTAGAGCGTCGATTATCTGGCCCGTTCGATGCCGTAGAACATGAGTTTTCGCTAAAGGAGTTCGAAACGCTAGTTTGGGATGTTCAAGCTGCTGGTAAACAGTTTCGCGAACTTCTAGGAGCGAATTCGGCAGAAATGGATGAGTTCGCGCAAGCAGCATTGAGGGCGTCACGCAGGCGCACAAAATCAGCGGGCAGCCCGGCCTCTAAATAACGGGCATTGTCTGCCCACCAATCCATGAAAACGTCGTGCGGCGTACCGACGATAGTTGACTTCTTTTCTGTACCTTCCATAGCGCGTCCTTTCTAGGGGTGGCGCGTCGGGAATTATCCTCTTGCTAAGCATCTAGCCTGTCACGCGGGTTCCGCACTAAGGCTGGTATAACGCTAAGTCAAGTACATAGTTGCCGGAACTTGCGGAACCGCTGGGCCAAAAGGCCGGGTTTGACAGCCGAATCGCTTGTGTGGAGGCAGGCCGAAGGGTCGCTAGAAACGATAATTGACGCCCATGCGCAAGAGGTCTGCGGCAAGGCCGTTACTCGTGCCGGTGACCGAGAAGGTGCGGTCCGACAGATTGAGATAGAGCCATTCGGCCTTGGCCGACCAGCGCGGGGTAAAGCCGACTTCGACGCCGCCGCCCGCCACCCAGCCGATGCTGGTGCGGGATTCCGACAGCAATACGCTGTCGGCGCGAATATCCCCATAAGCGAGGCCGGCGGTGCCGAACAGCAGCACATTGTTCAGGGCGACGCCGGCGCGGCCGCGCACGGTTCCGAACCACGGGTTGGAAAACTCGAAGGGCGATAGCGTGTCATCCGCGCCGGATAACTGGATATCCGCCTCGCCGCCGAACACGAACGCGCCGCGCTGCCAATTGTAGCCGCCCGCGATGCCGCCCGCGATGCCGGATGGCTTGGTCCCGCTGTTGTCGACGCGGCCCCATTCAAAGCCGGCGGTAGCACCCAGATAGGGACCGGCCCAGCTATAGGCCGAGAGCGGTTCGGCGGCGGTGTAGTACGGCGCGACTGGAAAATCCGCCGCCGCCGAGGTGGCAGGCGCCGCAACCGCTAATCCCGCGCCGAGCGCAGCGACAAGCGCTGCACCGTGGAATCTCCGCATGGCAGGTCTCCGCACCACAATGTCACAGGTCGCAGCAAGACGACTGACCGAAGCCGCAGTAAAGCGTGGATGTCAGCCCGTGTTTGCGGAAGATTTATCCTGAGCAAAGCGTTAAACGTTGTTAAATGGCTAAGTAATTCCAAGTTGTTAAAGTTAAAAAGGTCTCTATTTTTCGAATACTGCTTTGAACCGAGACGAGGCCGGCGGACCGCAGGTCTCAGGCGGGACTGGCCGGCTGTCGCGGTAGAGCATAGTTTTGCCGGCAGAGAGACGGTCGTCGCCAGCATGAGCGCTCAGAAAAGCCAAAGCGAAGCGGAAACCGAGCCCGTCCAGCCCGCGGAAACCGCCGAGGAGGACGAGGAGCAGTCGCTGCCCGAGCCCGATGCGCCCGAGGCGATGCTGGACAATGCCGGCGAAGCCGGGGGCTCGCTGGCCGAAGGCCGCGCCGCCATTCTGCATTACGCCAAGCTCGCCCCGTCGCGGCCCGGCGTCTACCGCATGATCGATGGCCGCGGCGACGTACTCTATGTCGGCAAGGCCAAGAACATCAAAAAGCGCGTCGCCGCCTATGGTCGCCCGACCGGCCACGACACGCGCATCGAGCGCATGATCTCCGCCGCCCGCACGCTCGAATTCGTCGTCACCCGCACCGAGACCGAAGCGCTGCTGCTGGAAGCGAACCTGATCAAGCGGCTGCGGCCGCGCTTCAACATCGTGCTGCGCGACGACAAGTCGTTTCCCTACATTCTGATTACGACCGATCACTGGGCCCCGCAAATCCTCAAACACCGCGGCGCGCGCACCCGGCCGGGTCGTTATTATGGGCCGTTCGCTTCGGTTTGGGCGGTCAACCGCACCGTCAATGCGCTGCAGCGCGCGTTCCTGCTGCGCTCGTGCAGCGATCCGTTCTTCGAGGGGCGTACCCGCCCGTGCCTGCTCTATCAGATCAAGCGCTGCTCGGCGCCGTGCACGCGCGAGATCGACTACAAGGACTATTCGGTGCTGGTGGGCGAGGCCAATGCCTTTCTGTCCGGCCGCAGCAAGACGGTGAAGGACGAGCTTGCCGGCGAAATGGAAAAGGCTTCCGCGGCTCTCGATTTCGAGCGTGCCGCCATCTACCGCGATCGTCTCGCGGCGTTGTCCGCCATCCAGTCGCATCAGGGCGTCAATCCGCGCGGTGTCGAGGAGGCGGACGTCTTTGCGGTGCATCAGCAGGGCGGCTTCTCCTGCGTCGAAGTGTTCTTCTTCCGCACCGGGCAGAATTGGGGCAACCGTGCCTATTTTCCCAAGGCCGATCGTTCGCACGGGCCGGGTGACGTGCTGTCGGCATTCGTCGCGCAGTTTTACGACGACCGGCCGCCGCCGCGTCTCATCCTGACCTCGCACGCGGTTGACGATGCGGCGCTGATGGCCGAGGCGCTGTCGACCAAAAGCGGGCGCAAGACCGAGATATCGCTGCCGCAGCGCGGCGAGAAGAAGGATCTGGTCGATCACGCGCTTGCCAATGCGCGCGAGGCGCTCGGCCGCAAGCTTGCCGAAACGTCCTCGCAGCAGAATCTGCTGCGCCAGCTTGCCGAAACCTTCGGGCTGCCGCATCCGCCGCGTCGCATCGAGGTGTACGACAACAGCCACATCCAGGGCTCGAACGCGGTCGGCGCCATGATCGTCGCCGGGCCGGAGGGATTTCGCAGAAGCCAGTATCGCAAATTCAACATCCGGTCCGCCGACCTCGTCCCCGGGGACGATTTCGCCATGATGCGCGAAGTGCTGGAGCGCCGCTTCAAGCGGCTGCTGGCGGAAGCGCCGCGCCAGGGAAACGGAAAGCAGGAAGTCTCCGCGCGATGGTTCGCCGCTCGGCGAGGACGCCAATCCGCCGCAGCTGGAACCGGATGCCCCGGATGAGCAGAACGACTCGCCATGGCCGGACCTGGTGCTGATCGATGGCGGGCAGGGCCAGCTTACGGCGGCACGCGAAACGCTGGCCGGGCTCGGGGTCGAGCTACCGCTCGTCGCCATCGCCAAGGGGCCGGATCGCGACGCCGGCCGCGAAACCTTCTTCCTTCCCGGCCGCGACTCGTTCAAGCTGCCGCCGCGCGATCCGGTGCTCTATTTTGTCGAGCGGTTGCGCGACGAGGCGCATCGCTTCGCCATTGGATCGCACCGGGCGCGACGAAAGCGTGATTTGCGCGAAGCTGGCCTGCAGGAAATCGCCGGCATCGGTCCGAGCCGCAAGCGTGCGCTGCTGCACCATTTCGGCACGCTGAAAGCGATCGAACGGGCCGCGGTCACGGATTTGATGCAGGTCGATGGTATCAGCGCGGAGACGGCGCGGCGCATCTACGCGTTCTTTCACGACGGTGCGGCCTGACGCGTATCCGGCAGAGGAGGGGCGCCGCAAAGCCCTGTCGGTTGGCGAACCGCGACGCTATGTTAGGGCCATGAATTCGACCACGACGACGCCGGGCCGATTGGGCGTGCATCCGCTCGCGCTGCCCAACGTGCTGACTTATGGCCGCATCGTGGCGGTGCCGATCGTGGTCGGCTGCATGTTCTATCAGAACATCCTGCATGGCGGCCTGTGGCTGCGCTGGGTGGCGCTGGCGGTCTTCATCGTCGCCGCCATCTCGGATTTTCTCGACGGTTACCTTGCGCGCGTGTGGAGCCAGCAATCCTCGCTCGGCCGCATGCTCGATCCGATCGCCGACAAGCTTCTGGTCGCGTCGTGCCTGCTCATGCTGGCCGCGGAAAGCACCATCCATGGCTGGGCGTTGTTCGCCGCCGTCGTCATCCTGTGCCGCGAAATTCTGGTGTCCGGTTTGCGCGAATATCTGGCCGAGCTGCGCGTGTCGGTGCCGGTGACGCGGCTCGCCAAATGGAAAACCACGCTGCAGCTCATCGCCGTCGGTTTTCTCATTGCCGGGCGAGGCCGGCGACGCCGTCGTGCCCGGTGTGACCAAAATCGGCATCATGCTGCTTTGGCTGTCGGCGCTGCTCACGCTCTATACCGGCTGGGATTACCTGCAGGCCGGGCTGCGTCATCTGACCGAGGACCACGCGTGACCGTGAAGGTTCTGTATTTCGCCTGGGTGCGCGAGCGCGTCGGCAAAGCCGAAGAAGTGGTCGAGCCGCCGGCCGGAATAGCGACTGTCGGCGAGTTGATGACGTGGCTCGCCAGCCGGGGTGAAGGCTACGCCTACGCATTCGAAAACCCGAAAGTGATCCGCGCCGCGATCGACAGAAACCATGTCCGCGCCGACGCGCGGCTCGCCGGCGCCGGCGAGATCGCGTTCTTTCCGCCGATGACGGGCGGATGAGCGAGCGTGCGATGACCGCGATCATCCGTCTGCAACGCGAGCCGATCGATGTCGCCGGCGAAGTGAAGAAACTGACCGGCGGACGCAAGGACATCGGCGCCGTCGTGACCTTCACCGGCATCTGCCGCGGTGACGAAAACGGTGCGCCGATCGCGGCGCTCACCCTCGAGCATTATCCCGGCATGGCGGAGACGGAGATCGCCCGCCATCTCGACGAGGCGAGGGCGCGCTGGCCGCTTCTGGCGGCGCTCGTGATCCACCGCTACGGCCGCATCCTGCCCGGCGAGGACATCGTCCTGGTGGCGACCGCGGCGAGCCATCGCCAGGCGGCGTTTGCGGCGGCCGAATTCTTGATGGATTATCTGAAGACCCGCGCGCCGTTCTGGAAGCAGGTGGAAGCGGCCGGCGGCACCGCGTGGGTCGCGGCCAAATCGGCTGACGACACCGCGGCGGAACGCTGGTCGGCGCCGCCGCGGCGGCGCGACGCGGCCAAATAGTTGAGCTTTGTCAAAGTCTGGCCTGGGCGATCCGGCTATGGAAGCGGTCGAGCAAGCTCGATCGTGATGACGCTTTATGAATGGACCCAGCGAGGGCCGCGGCGGCGTTGTGGGGATGCATCCCTTGCGCCGCCTGCCGTCCGGCAAGCACGGAGCGGGAGCGGCGGGCGGAAGCCTTGCGACTTTGACGATCGGCGCGCTCGGCGTGGTCTACGGCGATATCGGCACGTCGCCGCTCTACGCCATGGACCAGTTGTTCCTTGGCCGCGGCGAGGCCTCGCGCGCGCCCGCCGATGTGATTGGCGGGGTGTCGCTGGTTATCTGGACCATCACCGTCATCGTGGCGATCAAATACGCGCTGCTGGTGCTGCGCGCGCAGAATGACGGGGAGGGCGGCGTCTTCGCGCTTTACGGCCTGCTGCACGACGGCAAGAAGCGCGCGACCACGCTGCTGCTGTGGGCGCTCATGCTGGGCGCCGGTCTGCTGGTCGGTGACGGTATGATCACACCGGCAATCAGCGTACTCTCGGCCGTCGAGGGGCTGCAGGTCGCGACGCCCGGATTGGAAAGCCTGATCGTACCGGTCACCGTTGGGCTTTTGACCGCGCTGTTCCTCATTCAGTTCAAGGGCGCGTCGGGGATCGGCGTCATTTTCGGACCGATACTTGCCCTGTGGTTCGTCGCGATCGCCGTGCTTGGCGCTCGGCAGATCGTTTTCCATCCGGACATTCTCGCGGCCTTCAACCCGGTCTACGGCGTGCAGTTTCTGCATCGCGCCGGCCTGTTCGACACGCTGCTGATCCTCAGTGCGCTGATGCTGGTCGTCACCGGCGGCGAAGCGATGTACGCCGACGTCGGCCATTTCGGCACCGCGCCGGTCAGGCTGAGCTGGTTCGCAGTAGTATTTCCGGCACTCGTTCTCAATTATCTCGGCCAAGGCGGTTATCTGCTCGGGGGCGCGCCCGTCGCCGGCGGCAAGCTGTTCTACAATCTGGTGCCCTCGTCGCTACTTTATCCGATGGTGGCGCTCGCCACCGTGGCGACCGTCATCGCCTCGCAGGCGTTGATCTCCGGCGCCTTTTCGCTGGTTGCCCAGGCGATCCGGCTCGGCCTGTTTCCGCGGCTTCGGCTCTTGCACACCCACCATCGTCACGCCGGGCAGGTCTACGTGCCGTTCGTCAACTGGTCTCTGTTCGCCGGCTGCGTTGTGCTGGTGGTGACGTTCGGCTCAAGCTCGGCGCTGGCGGCGGCTTACGGCCTCGCAGTCGCCGGAGTCATGTTCATTACGTCGCTGGCGATGTTTCCGGTGGCGCGGCGCTACTGGAAGTGGGGCGCGGCGGCCACCGGCATCGTCTGGGGTGCGCTCGTCGCCGTGAACGCCGTCTTTCTCTCCGCCAGCACGCTCAAATTCGCCGAGGGTGGTTACGTGCCTTTATCGGTCGGCATTGCGCTGTTTCTGGTCATGGCGACATGGCGCTGGGGCCGCAAGGCGACATTCGCGGCCTATTCGGCGAAACCCACGATGACCATCGCCGAACTGGTGGGCCTGCATAAAGGCTGCACGACTTTCATGGAGCGCAACGCCATCGTGATGTCGCCCAAGCCGGTTCGGGATCCGACGGACCGCACGCCGGCACTGGTTCAGATGCTGTGGGAACGTCATGGCATTCTGCCCCGCAACCTGATTCTGGTCGAAGTCACCCACCGCAAGGAGCCCTACATTCACGACGGCCGCTACAAAGTGACCGTGTTCGATCATGAGAAACATCGTGGCGGTATCATCGGCGTCGAATTGAGCTTCGGCTTCATGGAGGAGCCCAATGTGGAAAGCCTGCTGGAAGAGCTGGCGCGACACCGCGAGATCGATCTGCCGACCGATCGTCGGCACTGGATCGTGCACGTGTCGCAGGAGAATCTGCTGCCGGCGCGCCGCATGAACCTCTTCAAGCGGCTGCGGTTACGGTTGTTCCTGCTGCTGCGCACGGTGTCGCAGCCGGCGTATTACTATTACGGGCTCGGCGACGAGGTGCAGTTGTCGGTCGAAATCATTCCCGTGCGGGTGCATTAGGGCAATTGTCTTGCCGCGATTGCCGGTCGATCACGGCGCCGTGCGGAACTGCGCAGTCATGAAATCGACGAAGGCGCGCACTTTCGGCGTCAGATGCCGCGTCGGCGGGTAAACCAGCCAGATCGGGTCGGGCGCCGGCTTGAGCTTATCGAGCACCGATACCAGCTTGCCGCGCGCGATCTCGGTGTCGAGATAGTAGTTGTGCATCTGCGCCAGCCCGTAGCCGGCGCAGGTCGCCTCGCACAGCGCGCCGCCGTCGCTGAAGCTCATGGCGCCGCGCGGCGTCAGCCTGGTTTCGTCGCCATCGACCAGAAAGCGCCAGTCCCGGGTCAGCCGCGTGTCGCGCGACGTGAAGGCGAGGCATCTGTGCTTGGCGAGATCGTCCAACGATCTGGGTCGTCCGTGTTCGGCGAAATAATCGGGTGTAGCGACGAGATTGAACTGCGCGGCGGTAAGGCGGCGGGCGACCAGACTGGAATCCTGCAATGTTCCAAGGCGGACAGCGACGTCGATGCCTTCCTCGATCAGGTCGACGTAGCGGTCGGTGAAGGTGAGGCTAAGGCGTATGTCCGGATACTCGGCCTGAAAGGCGCGTAGCTTTGGCACAACCTTGAGCCGGCCGAACGCCACCGACATGTCGACGCGCAGATTGCCGGACGGCTTGAGCCGCGCCTCCTTGAGCACGAGCTCGGCTTCCTCGATGTCGGCTAGGGCCTGGCGGCAGCGTTCGAAAAATGCCGCGCCGTCTTCGGTCAAGCTGACGCGGCGCGTGGTGCGCGCCAACAGCCGGGTGCCGGTCTGCTCCTCCAGCCGCTTGATGGCGTTGCTGACGCCCGATTGCGTGATGCCGAGATCGACGGCGGCGCGCATGAAGCTCTTGCGTTCCGCCACTTTTACGAAAATCGCCAGCGTCCGCAGGTCGGCCATGGTCTATTTATCACCAACAACAATGAATAATATCATTATACAGGTCATTATTCAAATCGTGAAAAGCGCTACGTAGCTGCCAGGCGCGAACGCCGGTCATTCGGACCGTCTCCGGCCGGCGCAGCCCGCGCCATTTCACGGAGGATGAAATGTCACTCCATTCATCGGCTTCAACAGTGCCATTGCGTCGTGCTCCGCGCAGCGCAGTGCCCAACTCGTCCGCCGACCCGAAGCTCTTCGCTGCTGCCGCGCTGTTGATCGCGGTGCTGATCGCCGATGCGCTTTTGATCCGGGCGGCAGCGCCGAACCTCGCCGATCTCGCCTCGTTCTACGTCAGTACGACGTGAACCGAAGCATCGGCTCGATGAACGGCGTTATCGTGAGATGAATTTTAGGAGAGAAATCATGGCTCACGCTCAGACCATATGCCATGCGCCTTCCAGCCTGCGCCCATCCGCGCGGCGACTTTTCGAAGAATGGCGCGCAGGGATCGCGGAATGGCGGCGCCGCGCGCGCAGCCGGCATGAACTCGCGGTGCTGTGCGACAGATGTCTGCGCGATATCGGCGTGACCCGCTACGATGTCGATCGGGAAGTGCGCAAGCCGTTCTGGCGAGCGTAGCGCCCTTACTCCGAAGCAGCGTTTTAGAATGCCTCGTCGAGCAAAAAGATATCGGTGAGCAGCGCGCGGATGTGAATCGAGGCGTTGAGATTGTCGATGATCTGCGAGCCGAGCGCGCGCTGTGCCAGCACGAAGCGGATGGCCGCGCGGGCCTTGGCGACATCCTGCCGGAGCACGGCGAGCATGTCGGCGGTGGCTTCTGCGACGGCGCCGCCGGGCGAACCGACGTCGCCGGGCGCCGCCGCCGCCAGCACATCGAGCGCGGCGTCGGCGCGCTGCAGGGCCGCGCGTACGCCAAGCGGATCGTCCTGCTCGCTCTGACGTCCTTGGGCGGCGTAAGCGAGCATCAATTCGTAGGTCGACTCGATCGTGTCGATCGCGGCGGCGACGCTCTGCGGCTTGTCCGGTTGGGGCGATGCCATGAAGGTCCTCGTCTTGCAGTCGGCACGTTTGCTTGGCGCACGGCCGTTATGCCCGCCAGCGTGCGGGATCGTGATGCTGGGCATATTCCTCGCGGCTGATCCAGCCGCGGACCATGGCGCGAAGCATGTACCAGCTGTCCGGCATGAGCGAAAAATAGAGATGAACGATGACGATGGCGACGATCGTCATCGCGGCCATACCGTGGACGACGTAGATGATGCCCCAGGTGTCGGCCGAGAACAGATAAGGGTTGCGGCGCCACAGCGGGGTGTCGATCTTGAGCAGCATCAAGAGGCCGCTGCCGACCACCGACAACACCACGACGGCGACGCCGAGATGATAGAACTTCTGCGCCGCGTCGTATTTGCCGGGCTTGGGCGGCGTCGCGCGGCCGCCGAGCAGGCGGGCGAGGCTGCGCCCAATTTCGTGCAGATCTTGCCGGCCGATCCACATGTTGCGCCAATCCTGAAAGAACAGCGCGCGGACGATGTGGACGACAATGAGCGCGGCGAGCACCACGCCGGTGATCCAATGAATGTCCAGCCATTCGAATTTGATGCCGAGGATCGGCAGGAACGCCGTCGCCATGAGCGTCAAGACGCAGGCGGCCATCAGCCAATGATAAAGCCGATCGAGCGCCGTGTGGCGGATGACCCGCTGCGGCTGTCCGGCCGCGGCCTGCGGTTTGCCCGAAGCGATCTGATCCATGTCACCGCCCGCCGGTCATGACGATCGATGCGCGCGGCGCTTGGCCAGCGCATTGAGCGCGGCGTGCACGACGATGAAAGCGATCGCGGCGCCGACGAACCAAGGCAGCAAATCCCATGACGCGCCGATCAGTTGATCGGAGCCGCCATAGATCGATCGCGAATAACGGAAGAATTCCATGACGCGTGCTTTCTTTCAGGTCGCCGCCCCGAATTCGATTCCCGCATTATCGGCCATCCAGCGCGCAACGTCCAAGGCGCTGCCGGTCGCATGCGGCGAGTGCCCGGCAGCGACCGCGGATGCCTGCAGCAGCGCGTGGAACGGCATCGGTGCAGCTGCGGCTGCGCCGGCATCGAGCGCGCGGCCGATGTCCTCCAGCAGCCGTTTGCTTGACAGGCCGGATTCATAGCGGCCGCTGAGCACGTGCGCGCCGGCGGTCGCGGCCGCGTTGGCCGCGGCCGGGGAGAGCAGGGGCAGCGCGCCGAGCAGGCCGGCCGGATCGAGTCCCGCCTTTTTGGCGACAATGAGCGTCTCGGTGTGGATGGCGATCGAGAGCGCTTCGAGCGCCGAGGCCAGCGCCTTGGCGAGCGGACCGGTGCCGAGTTCGCCGAGACGCAGAATCTTTTCCGCAAATGCCGAAAGGACCGGACCAACACGTTCGAGCGTGTCCGCGGCGCCGGCCGTCAGCAGCGTGAGCTTGCCGGCGCGAGCGTCGGCGGGACTGCCGACCGGTGTCGCCTCGATCCACGCCACGCCTTTGGCGTAGAGGGCGCGCGCCAGCGCCGGTCCCGATTGCGGCGAGGTATCGCTCAGGTCGACGATGATCGCGCCGGGCCGCAGCGCGTGGATCAGCCCTGTCGGCCCGAGCACAGCCTCCCGCGCCGTCGCATCGCTGGTCTCAGCGAGCAGGATCAGATCGCAGACCTGCGCCAGATCGTAAGGTGAGCCCGCAGGCGCGCTGCCGCCGCCGGCGAGATGGGCCTGCAGGAGCCGGCTGTTGAGGTCGGTGGCGGTATTGCCGATGCCCTGTTCGTCGAGCCGGCGCGTGAGCGCCGATCCCAACGTGTCGAGGCCGACAATGCCGACCGAAAAATCCGCCATCCGCCACTCCACCTGCAGCCCGCTCGCTAGCGTGCATGTTCCCGGACGTTGCCCGATCGGTTTCGATCAGCTTGGACGTCGATTTGCGGTCCGGGAAACGTCCGGCCCGAGTAGCGGTCGCTCCAGATGGCGCGCCGCGATCCCGGGCCGGACTAGCACCTTAGGCGCAGCCGTCAGGCTTGCGCATCCCGCACGGCGCGCATCACCAGGTTCGCCATCAGCGGGATCTTGTAGGCGTTGTAGTTGAGCGGATGAGCGCCGCGGGTCTCCGACTTGCCGGCGAGTTCCGCAAGGCTCTGATCGACCTTCTGGCCCTTGATGGTCTGCTCGGCAACGCCGCAGCGCCGCGGCGTCGCCGCCACGCCGCCGACCGCAATCCGCGAATTGGCCACCGCGCCGCTGGCGTCGGTTTTCACCGCCGCCGCGACGTTGACCAGCGCGAAGTCCCAGGTGGCGCGATCGGTCACCTTCTCGAAATAGAACCGTGCGCCGGCCCATTCCTTCGGGATGCGGATCGCCACCAGGAGATCCTCGGGATGCAGCTGCGTCAGCCGCTGGATGTCGATCTTCGGTCCGACGAAGAAATCCTCGGCGTTGACGACGCGTTCGCCCTTGGAATTGCGGATCACCATCTTGGCGTCGAGCGCGATCATGGTCGGCGCCATGTCGGATTGCGACACCGCCACGCAGCGGTTGGCGTCGAAGATGGCGTGCTCGCGGTTCTGGCCCTCCGGCGTGTCGGAGAAGCAGGTGTTGCCGCCGGCCCGGTAGCAGGGCAGGCCGGAGCGGTAGTACCAGCAGCGCGCGTCCTGCGAGACGTTGCCGCCGATCGTGCCGGTATTGCGGATCTGCGGGCTGGCCACTTTGGAAGCCGCTTCCGCCAAGAGCTTGTAGCTCTTGCTGATGACGGGGTTATTTTCGATCTCGCTGATCTTGGTGAGCGCGCCGATCTCGATGCCGTCCGGCGTTTCCTTGACTCCATGCATCTCGGTTATGCCGGTGAGATCGATTACGACCTTGGGCCGCTTGATGCGGTCCTTGAACCAGGACAGCGAGTCGTTGCCTCCGGCGAGTTTCCAGACGTCGGCCTTGTGCTCATCGAGCAGCGCGACGGCGTCGGCGATGGTGGCGGGCCTGTAGAGTTCGAAGCCCGGAATGACATCTTTGATCATCATGGCAGGGCTCCCTCGTTACATCGTGTTCGCTTGCAGCGGCTTGTAGGATTGCGGCCGGTCGGCAAGCGCGTTGATGACCATGTCGCGGACCACCGGCGTGCGGTGGAAATAAGTGCCGCCGAGTGCGTCGGCGATGGCGTTGATCAGCGCCGAGGCCGCCGCTCCCATGATCGGTTCGCCGATGCCCTTCACGCCGACGGGGTTGTCGCGGTCAGGCCGGTCGACGGCCGACCAGGAGAACTTCTTCGGCATGTCGAGATAGGTCTTGGGCTTGGCCTGGTCGTACTGGACGTTGGCAGGCAGCCCGAGCTGGTGGTCGTAGACGATGCGCTCGGTGGTCGCGAGACCGAAGCCCATCATGCTGCCGCCGAGCATCTGCGTCTGCAGCCCCTCGGGGTGAAGCACGGTGCCGCAATCGGCGACTCCGAGGTATTCCATGATCTCGAACTGTCCGGTTTCGCGGTCGAGCTCGATCATGCAGAAGCCGGCGCAGAGCGCCGGCGTCAGTCCGCGTTTTGGCAGCTTGTCCTTGGCGACGCCGATCAGGCCGGAGCCTGCCAGCGCCATGGCCGATGCCTTGGTCAGCGGGTTGATGTCGGGCGGCAGTTCCTTGCCGGCGTATTTGCCGCCGAGTTCGATCGCCTTCTTGGCGGCGTCGGCGAAGCTTAATGACTTCGTCGCGTCGGTCTTGTGCACGACCTTTTCGTCCTTGAGGTCGTAGTCGGTGGCGGCGCCGCCCATCACGGTGGCGCCGATCTCGAGGAGTTTGTTTTTGGCGTCGACCGCCGCCACGTAGTTGCCGCGTGATGCGGTAAAGGTGCTGTTCGAGCCGAACTGGCCGATCATCCACGGCAGGTGATTGTCGGAACGGCCGCGGACGATAACCACATTCTCCCATTTGTAGCCGAGCACTTCGGCCGGCACCCGCGACGTCGCCGCGTAGGAGTAGGTGCCGAGATTGCCGACGCCGGTGTGAACGTAGAGCTTGCCGTCCGGCAGGATGCGGACGAGGCCGTCGAAGCCGTTCGAACCGCCGGCGTGAAAGGCGCTGCCGACGCCGACGCCGATCACCTTGTTGCCGTTGCGTTTTCCGGAAAGTTTTTTCTTCTCTTCCCAGTTGAACAGCTGGCCGCCCTTAACGAGCGCGTCCTTGAGATACGCGCTGGTCAACTTGCCTTTGGCATCCTCGCCTTCGAAGCCGTCATTGTCCGGCGCATTGATGCGGCGGATCTCCAACCGATCGATGCCGAGCTTGCGCGCGGCTTCGTCGAGCAGCGGCTCGATCGTCATCGCCGTCTGATTTTCGCCCGGACCGCGTTGCGGTCCGCGCGGCGGCGTGTTGGTGAGCACGGCCGTGCCGCGCCAGCGCATTGCCTCCGGCTGGTAGACGACCTGCGCCGTCTCACCAGCATTGCGGAAATCCCAGAAGCCGATGTTCGGCCCGTTGTCCTGCACCACGAAAATGTCGAGCGCGGTGATGCGGCCATTTTCGGCGAAGCCGATCTTGGCCCAGCCCTGGAAGCCGGCGCGGCCCGATCCGTTGGCGTATTCCTCCTCGCGCGAGACGCGGAGCATGACGGGGCGGCCGTTGGCCTTTTTCGACAGATGTGCCGAGATCGCCACCAGCGGATAGGCATTGCCCTTGGAGCCGAAGCCGCCGCCGCAATACTCGGCGATGAAGACCACGTCCGCCGGCTTGACGCCGAGCAGGCGGGCGATCTGCGGCAGCACGAACGACTGGCTCTGCATCGAGCCGTGCACGTAGCACTTGCCGTTCTGCCAGTACGCCATGTTGGAACGGGTCTCCATCGTGTGATGCGAGGTGCCCGCGGTCTGGAAGCTGCGTTCGATGACAACCTTGGCCTTGGCGAAGCCGGCGTCGAGGTCGCCGTAGTGCCATTGTTCTGATGGCTTGCCCAACGGCATTTTGCCCTGGTCGAAGCCTTCGAAGTCCTTGGCGGTCCACTTCACCGTCTGCAGCGGCAGCCTGACGTTGGCGACGTTGCCGCCGGAGAACGCGTTGACGCCGCCCGGGTAGAGCGAGTTCGAGCGGATCGACGACGTGATCGAGCTGCTCGAGATCGACCTTGATGGCTTCGACCGCGGCCGCAGCGATCTCTTCCAATTCGGCGGCGACCGCCACGATCGGCGCGCCGGCATAGACCGGCTCGCGATACAGGATCGGATCGACCGGCGGCGGAAACTGCGGCACGTCGTCGGGCGTGATGATGGCGACGACGCCCTTCATCTTCAGCGCCGCCGAAGTGTCGATGTTGCGCACGCGCGCATGCGGCATGGGCGACAGCACCATCTTCGCATGCAGCATGCCTTCAGCCTGAAAGTCCTCGGAATATTTCGCAGTGCCGGTGACCTTCGCGACCAGATCCGGCGGCGTAAAGTTTTTGCCTACGAGTTTGTAATCAGCCATTGGAGCCTCCCGTCGACGCGAAGTCGCCCTTCGCCGCGCGCATCACACCAGCCAGATACTGGTTGTAGGAACCGCACCGGCAAAGATTGCCGGACATAGCCCGTCGCGCCTCTTCGATGGTGGGGTGGGGATTGGCCTGTAACAGCGCCACCGCGGACATCACCTGGCCCGGCGTGCAGAAGCCGCACTGCGGACCGATCTCGGCGATGAAGGCCTTCTGCACCGGGTGCAGTTGGCCGTTCTTGGCCACGCCTTCGATCGTGGTGATCTTCTTGCCGGCAACGGCGTGGGTAAGTGTCGTGCAGGAATAGATCGTGGTGCCGTCGGCAATCACCGTGCAGGCCCCGCACTCACCGCGGTCGCACGACAGCTTGGTGCCGGTGAGCCCAAGTTTGTAGCGCAGCGTATTGGCGAGCGTCTCGTATGGCAGAACATCGACGCGCCGCGTCTGCCCGTTCACGTTCAGGCTGATCAGCCGTTCGACGGCGCCGACGCTCTTGGCTTGCGCTGAATTGGCGCGGAACAGATAACCGGACGCGCCAAGTGATGCGCCCGAGGCGATAACACCTTTGATGAAGCTTCTGCGCGACGCCTTGATCCGTGCGATCTCCGACAGCGGGCCGTCGCTCGCTGCGGCATGATCGTGGAGCGCATGCGCGTCGCCGCCATGCGCAATCCGGCAATCTTCTGCCATTGCCTTCCTCCCTTTAAGTTTCCTCTGCTCCCGCCATGTGCGCACCGGACTCGTTGGGCCGGTCGCCCGCACCGCGGGCGCACGTGATGGGAATTCAGATGGAAAACCGCCGCGAAGAGTGCGCCAAATCGAAACGCAATTCAAGGTAGTTTGCCAGGGTTCCAAACTGCGGGGCGGAAAGCGGGAATATTCGTGCCTGAACGGTGTTAGGCTCAATTCCGATAACTGCCCCCGGCTGGTGGTCGCGGTCCAAGAGCATGACCTGTCAATGGGCAATCGAGAGACCGCGAAATCGAAGCCTAATTGCGAAAATCATGCGTGCGGAAAAAATCCGCGGTCAGTTCGGCGGCCCGACGCCGGTCGTCGGCCGACATCTGGGCGGCGACCATATCGCGACATGACAGACTCTCCGAATAGCCGTTGGTGAGCGCGATGTCGCACCAGGAATAGGCCTGCGCGAGGTCGCGCGGCACGCCGCGACCATAGAAATATTGTATGCCGAGGAAAAACTGCGCCGTCGGCTGGCCGGCGTCGGCGGCGCGGCGAAACCAGAACAGCGCGCGCTGGTCGTCGCGCTGCACGCCCTTGCCGGAATAGTACATGAAGCCCAGCGAGGCTTGCGATTTGGGGTCGCCATCCCGCGCCAACGGCCACCAGATCGAGAATGCCGTCGCATAGTCGGCGGCGTTAAACGCGTTCAGCGCATTCTCGAAGGGGTCGGCGCGCGCAGCGGAGGATACCGCGAGAGCGAGCAGGGTCGCGAGCGTGACCGGGGCGAGGCTGCCCACCGCCGTCTCGCTGCGCTGTGCGGTTAAGCGGCCGCGGCCTTGCCCTTCGCCTTGCCCTTCGGCTTCACTTCGGCGGTGTAGTCGCTCATCAGCGTCTGGGTGATGCGGCCGGGGATGAATTTCCGCTCCGCGATTTCGGACACGGCGGTGATCTCGGCGGCGGTTCCGGTGATGAAGCATTCGGAAAAGCCGCTGAGTTCCTCTGGCATGATGCGGCGCTCGATCACCTCGATGTTGTGCCGGCGCGCAATCGCCATCGCGGTCGCACGCGTGATGCCGGCGAGGAAGCAGTCGGCGATCGGGGTGTAAATCTTGCCGTCCTTGATGAAGAAAATATTGGCGCCGGTGCACTCCGCGACGCGGCCCTGCCAGTCGAGCATCATGGCGTCGGCATAGCCACGCTGCTCGGCGCGATGCTTGGAGATGGTGCAGATCATGTAGAGGCCCGCGGCCTTGGCGAGGCACGGCGCGGTCTTCGGGTCGGGGCGGCGGTATTCCGCGAGGTCGAGGCGAATGCCCTTGAGCCGCTGCGCCGGATCGAAATAGCTCGGCCATTCCCAGGTGGCGATGGCGAGATGGATTTTGTTGGCCTGCGCCGACACGCCCAAAGCCTCGGAGCCGCGCCAGGCAAGCGGTCGCACGTAAGCGTCCTTCTGATTATTCTTTTCCAGCACAAGCCGCTTGGCGGCGTCGATCTCGGCCACGCTGTAGGGAATTTCAAAATCAAGCACATTGGCGGAGCGCTTGAGCCGTTCGCTATGGGCCGTTCCCTCGAAAATCTCGCCGCCATAAGCGCGTTCGCCCTCGAACACGCAGCTCCCGTAATGCAAACCGTGCGTCAGCACGCTGATCTTGCAGTCCACAGTGGGAATGAGCCTGCCATCGAGCCAGATCACGTCAGAACGTTGGTCAAAGGCAACGGCCATGGCATTTCTCCCTCTTGGAGCCGCCCGACCTGTGCGCGACCCCCGGCCCCAGTGCGTGGGGATGCCGAGGTCCGGCTTTTGCGTCGAGGCGTAACTCCCGGTATGGTTTCGACCGCGCCCGTGCGAGCAAAAGCTGCCGGCAGGGTTGGGCGGGCGCGTTGCCGTCGTGATAACGCGCCTTTGTATTAACAACCAACGCAAAATATGTCAATAGTGCTGACATAATGGCGGACACAGGCGTCACCATACCGCTCAAAACTCGCGCTGCGACGGCGGCCGCCGAGCGCTCGGCGCCAGGCCCTGAGCCCTGCTGGGATCTCATAGAGCTTTTGTTCTTTGCCTATCGCGACTTTGTCGGCGATCCAGACGAAGTGCTGGCCAAGCTCGGCTTCGGGCGTGCGCATCACCGCGTATTGCATTTCGTCAACCGCAATCCGGGGATGAAGGTTGCCGAATTGCTCGACGTGCTGCGGATCACCAAGCAATCGCTCGGCCGGGTGCTCAAGCAACTCATCGATGAGGGTTATGTCGTGCAGCGCGAAGGCGCCAACGACCGGCGTCAGCGGCTGCTTTACGTGACTGCGGCCGGAGAAGATTTGGCCATGCAGCTCGCCAACCTGCAGACCAAGCGCATTTCCGGCGTTCTCGCCGAACTTGGCGCCGGCGGCCGCGAGGCGGCACGGCGTTTTCTCGCCGGCATGATCGACGTCGAGCACCGTGAGCGCGTGTTGCACATGATCGCGCAATCCGACCGCGTCCGGCTGCACCGCAAAGAAGGCGGCCTATGAGCGCGGCGGCGCCGGCCAAGCCCGCCGACGACGCACCACACCTGCTCGTCGTCGATGACGATCGCCGCATCCGCGCCTTGCTGTCGCGCTTTCTTCTGGCCGAAGGCTACCGGGTATCGACGGCTGAGACCGCGTCCGAGGCGCGCGCCAAGCTGCAGGGGCTGCGCTTCGATCTTCTCATTCTCGACGTGATGATGCCGGGCGAGAGCGGCTTCGAGTTCGCCCGGTCGCTGCGTACCAGTTCGACCGTTCCGATCCTGATGCTCACCGCGCGCGACGAAAAAGAGAGCCGGATCATGGGGCTCGAAATCGGCGCCGACGATTATCTGGCAAAGCCCTTTGAGCCGCGCGAACTATCGCTGCGGGTCGGCAATATTCTCAAGCGGGCGCAGCCGCCGCGTGCTGCTCCGATGCAATCGGTACGGTTCGGGCCGTTCGTCTTTCACCTGGCGACCGGAGAACTGCGTCGCGGCGATGAGCCGATCCGCCTCACCGAGCGCGAATGCGAAATGTTGCGTGTCCTCGCGGGCAGCGTCGGCGAGACTGTGCCGCGCCAGGCACTTGCCGGCAACGGTGACGCGGTGAGCGAGCGCACCGTCGATGTGCAGGTCAACCGGTTGCGCCGCAAGATCGAGAATGACCCGGCCAATCCGCTGATCGTGCAGACCGTGCGCGGTGTGGGCTATCGGCTCGTGCCGGTGATGTGAGCGTCATGACGAGTTTCGACCAGGGCATCGGACACCTGCGCAGCGCCGCCGGCCATCTGGCGAGCGCCGCCGGCGCGTTCCAGCGCGGCGTCGCATTTGTCGCCGGGCCGATTGCCGGACCGTGGCTCCGCTTCACCCGCCGGCTCAAAGCGCTGACGCCGACGGGGCTATACGCCCGCTCGCTGCTCATCATCATCCTGCCGATGGTGATCGCCCAGTCGGTGGTCGCCCTCATGTTCATGGAGCGGCACTGGGATCTGGTGACGAAATATCTGGCGTCGGCCGTCACACAGGAAATCGCGACGCTGATCGACGTCTACCGGACCTACCCGCAGGCTGCCGACCGGGCGCAACTCCGCCGTATCGCCCAGGACCGTCTCGGTCTCGTGGTCGATTTCCTGCCCGGCAGTCAACTGCCGCCGCCGGGCCCGAAGCCCTTTTTCTCTCAGCTCGACGAGGCCCTGTCCGACCAGATTCGCAAGCAGATCGGTCTGCCGTTCTGGATCGACACCGTCGGTCGCTCCTCGATCGTGGAAATCCGCATCAAGCTCGACAACACCATCATGCGCGTCTTTGCCCGCCGCGCCGACGTTTACGATCCCAATTCGTGGATCTTTCTCGCCTGGATGGTGGCGACGTCGCTCGGCGTGTTGACGGTCGCCATCCTGTTCCTGCGCAACCAGATCCGGCCGATCGTGCGGCTGGCCGACGCCGCCGAGGCGTTCGGCAAGGGCCGCGAGGCGCCGAATTTCCGCCCGCGCGGCGCGCGCGAGGTGCGCCGGGCGGCGGCGGCGTTCCTGGAAATGAAATCGCGCGTCGAGCGGGCGATCGAGCAGCGCACGACCATGCTCGCCGGCGTCTCGCACGACCTGCGCACGGTGCTCACACGCTTCAAGCTGGAATTGGCGCTGCTCGGCGACAACCAGGAGACCGAAGCGATCAAGAAGGATGTGGACGAGATGGCGGGCATGCTGGAGGCCTACCTGTCGTTCGCGCGCGGCGACACCGGCGAGCAGTCCGCACCGACCGACATGTCCGCACTGCTCGACGAACTGAAGGCCGACATGGAGCGCAATGGCCATCGCGTCAGCCTCGCTTTTACCGGCCGACCCGAGGTCACGGTGCGGCCGGCGGCATTCAAGCGCTGCGTCGGCAATCTGGTTTCCAACGCCGTCCGTTTTGGCTCGAATGTCGCGGTTACTGCGCATCGCGATCACCGCTGGCTCACTGTCGCCGTGGACGACGATGGGCCGGGCATTCCCGCTAAGCTCCGCGAAGAGGTGTTCAAGCCGTTTCTGCGGCTCGACGATGCGCGCAACCAGGACCAAGGCGGTACCGGTCTTGGGCTCGCTATCGCGCGCGATATCGCCCGCTCGCATGGCGGTGAGATCACGCTTGGCGATTCCCCGCTGGGCGGCCTGCGCGCAACGGTGCGGGTGCCGGTGTAAGCAGGGCCGCGCGAGCCGCAGACCACGCCCCGCGAAATCTTGAATTGGCACGGCTTTGTCTCCATCTGGACACCAACAAAATCCGCGTCCCGGGGAGCCGCCATGACGATGACCGAGGAAAGCCGAGCCGAAAGCCGCCCGTTCGAGGCCGATGTCGCCAAGCTGCTGCAGCTGATGGTGCACTCGGTCTACTCGGACAAATCGGTCTTCCTGCGCGAGTTGATCGCCAATGCGGCGGATGCCTGCGAACGGCTGCGCTACGAGGCCATCGCCGAACCCGCCTTGCTCGGCGACGCTGCCAAGCCGCGCATCACGCTTGTTGTCGACGCCGACAAGACACTGCTGACGGTCGAGGATAATGGCATCGGCATGTCGCGCGACGAGATGGTCGAGGCGCTGGGCACGATCGCCCGCTCCGGCACCAAGGCGTTTCTCGACCGCATGGCGGCCGCCGGCGGCAGCGAAGCCGCCGGCGAAGACAATGCTTTGATCGGCCGCTTCGGTGTCGGCTTCTATTCGGCGTTCATGGCGGCGGACCGGGTCGACGTCTTGTCGCATCGGGCCGGAACCGATGCGTGCTGGCTCTGGTCGTCCGATGGGCAGGGGACGTTCTCGGTGACGCCGGTCCCCGCCGACGCAATGCCGCGCGGCACCCGCGTCATTCTGCACCTGACCGAAGACGCCAAGCGCTACACCGAGCGGCATACCCTCGAGCGTCTGGTCAAGGCGCAATCCGGTCACGTGCCGGTGCCGATCTCGATCGTCGACAAACCCGACGCAGCGCCCGCCGAAATCACCGACGGCGCCGCCTTGTGGACCAAGCCGAAAGCGGAGATCACGACGGGGGATTACACCGACTTCTATCGCAGCATCGCCGGGCAATTCGACGACCCGGCGCTGACCGTGCATTTCCGCGCCGAGGGCCGTCAGGATTACACCACGCTGTTGTTCGTGCCCGGCTCGCGGCCGTTCGACCTGTTCGATCCGGATCGCAAGGGTCGCATCAAGCTCTACGTCAAGCGCGTCTTCATCGCCGACGATGCCGACCTTCTGCCGCGCTACCTGCGCTTCGTCCGCGGGCTCGTTGACAGCGCGGATCTGCCGCTCAACGTCTCGCGCGAGAAAATCCAGGAAAGTCCGCTGCTCGCCGCGATCAGGAAAGGCGCGACCGGCCGCGTGCTGTCGGAACTGGAACGCGCAGCCGAGAAAGAGCCGGTTGCCTACGCCAAAATCTGGGAGACTTTCGGCGCGGTGCTCAAAGAGGGCATTTATGAGGATTTCGAGCGCCGCGACGCACTGCTGGCGCTGGCGCGCTTTAAGACTACCGCGTCGGGCGATGCATGGCGCAGCCTGAAGGATTACGTCGGCGCGCTCAAACCCAATCAGACGGCCATCTACTATCTCGCCGGCGACGATCTGGAGCGGCTGAAATCGTCGCCGCAGCTCGAAGGATTCCGTGCCCGCGGCGTCGAAGTGCTGCTGTTGCCCGATCCGGTCGACTCGTTCTGGACGATGCCCGGCGTGTCATTCGACGGCAAGCCGTTCAAATCGGTGACGCAGGGCGCGGCCGATCTGGCCGCGATCGCCCGCACCGATGCCATGGAGGAGGCGCAGCCCGAGGCGGCGCCTGCGGTCAAAATCTTCGTCGCGTTTCTGAAATCGGCGCTGGGCGATGCGGTATCGGACGTACGCGTGTCGGATCGTCTGACCGACAGCGCTGTGTGCCTGGTAGCGCCGGACAGCGGTCCCGACCGTGCGCTGGAGAAAATTCTCGCCAATGCCGGAAGGTTGTCGACTGCGTCGAAGCCGGTCCTCGAAGTCAATCCGCATCACACGCTGGTCGTGGCGCTTGCCGCGCTTGGCGAAAGCGACCGCGCGTTCAAAGAAGACGCGGCGCATCTCCTATTCGACGAGGCGCGGGTGCTGGACGGCGAGCGGCCGGCCGATGTGCGCTCGTTCTCGGATCGGCTGGCGCGGGTGCTGGAGCGGGCGTTGGGCGGAAAAAACGCACCAAGCGCGGCATGACGCTGCGCTTGGTCGAACTTCGAAAGATTACTCGGCCGGGGTGACCGGTACCCGCTGCGGCGCCATTTGCGGCGAGATCTGCGAGCCTTCACCGGGCTGGTCTGAGCCGATCTTGGGTGCTTTCTCGCCGCGTACGCGGACCCAGAGCTGGACGCCGATCAGGATCACGCACATCGCGACGAACACCGCGCTGATCGGCCGTGTGACGAACACACTGAAGTCACCGCGTGCAATCAGCATGGCGCGGCGGAAATTTTCCTCGAACCGCGGGCCGAGCACGAAGCCGAGCAGGATCGGCGCCGGGTGAAAGCCGAGCCGGAGCAGCACGTAGCCGAAGGCGCCGATGGCCACGACCTCGCCGACCTGGAAGAAGTCGTTATTGGCCGCGTAGACGCCGATGCAGACGAAGAACATCGCGCTCGGGTAAAGAAACTTGTACGGGATCGCCAGCATCTTCACCCAGATGCCGATCAGCGGCACGTTCAAGAGAACGAGCAGAATGTTGCCGATCCAGAAGCTGGCGACCAGGCCCCAGAAAATGTCCGCGTGCTGCGAAATCAGCTGCGGTCCGGGCACAATGCCTTGGATCATCAAGGCGCCAAGCAGCAACGCCATCACGGCGTCACCCGGAATTCCGAGACTCATGGTCGGGATGAAATCGCCCTGCACGGAGGAATGGGTAGCGGCCTCCGGACAGACGACGCCTTCAATCAGGCCAGTGCCGAACTTCTCTGGAGTCTTCGATATCTTCTTTTCGGCGGCGTAAGCGACGAAGGAGGCGATCGTCGGTCCAGTGCCGGGAATGAGCGAGCACAGGCTGCCGACGATCGTGCCGCGCCACATCGGGAAAAAGGCCCGCTTCAGATCGGCCTTGGTCGGGCGCATGTCCTTGATGCTGACGTGGGTGTATTTGGTGTTGATGGGCGCGACCTGATTGACGCTGCTCATGAACTCGGCAATGCCGAACAGACCGAGAGCGAGCGCGATCAGTTCGATGCCGTCATCGAGTTCGGTCAAACCGAAGGTGAAGCGCTCCGAGCCGGTTTCAAGGTCGGTGCCGACCGAACCGAGAAACAGCCCTATGAGCGTCATCGCCACGCCCTTGACCGGTGAGCCGCGCGCCAATGTCGAGCCCGCCAACAGGCCGAGCAGCATCAGCGAGCAGACTTCGGCGGGACCGAATTGCAGCGCCGCCTGCACCAACAGCGGCGACAGGAAGATCATTTCGGTGATGCCCCACGAGGCGCCAACAAACGAAGCAAACACCGTAAGTCCCAGCGCGACGCCGCCACGACCCTGCTTGGTCATGGGGAAGCCATCGAGGCATGTCACCGCGTGTGGCGGATGGCATGGCAAATTGAGCAGGATCGAGCAGATCGCGCCGCCATACTGGGCGCCGTACATGACGCCAGCCAGCATCAGGATCGCCGCCACCGGCTTCATGCCGAACGTGAGCGGCAAAAGGATTGAAATGGTGGCCAGCGGGCCCATGCCCGGCAGCACGCCGACCATGTTGCCGACGAGCACGCCGACGAAGCACCACATCAGATTATGCGGCTCCAGCGCGACGCCGAAGCCGTACCAAAGGTCCGTGAGTGCAGTTGAGATCACAGGCCGCCCCCCCAAGTGAGAATCGGCATTGGCACCTGTAGGAAATAGGAAAACAGGGCCACGCCGAAGATGGTCACCACAGCGGACAGGATAATCGTACTTTTCCAGGTCGCAGTGCGGTCGCCAAGCGCAGCGATGAAGACGCAGGCAAACGTTCCCGGAATCATGCCGAAGTAGCGTCCGAACACGATAAACAGCACGGGACTCATCAGGATACAGAACCACGCCCACCATTGCGGGTGTTCGGGCAGGATGCTCTCGTCCGCCTCGGCACCTGCAGCCGACGGCATGACGGCAGGTGCGGCGATGGCGATGCCGACGAGCACCAGCAGCACGCCCAGCATGGTCGGGAAGAAGCCCGGTCCCATGTGCATCGGCGTGCCGAGCCGATAGGTCGAACCTTTAAGGGCGATGCCGAGGCCGATAAGAAGCATCAAGCCGCCGGCATAGAAATCCTTCTTGCGCACAAGGTCGCGGAGAAGGCTGGTGGAAGGCTGCACGATTTCCTCCCGGCCGTCTTCGGGGCCGTTAGTAGTTAAGGGTATTTGCCCGCAATACGATTGGCAACTATCGCATTTGCCAACCGTTTCCGCGGCGACGCGGTGTCGCGGGCCTAACCGGTTTCCCCCAACCGCGCCACGCGCGCATTGCAAGGAACCCTGCATTCCGCAGGTGCCAGACGATATAGATCGACGCTCTGGCATGCAACTGTCATGTGACAATTGCTGTGTGACGTTTTAGCCGAGGAAACCGCAGTTTTATCGGCTTTGGCCATTAACCCCGCCTGTCAGCGGTAATTCACAAAGTCGAGAGAATAAATCCGGACTGTCGTTCTTGACATTGCCTACTTTTCGGTCGACCGGCCAAAACGCCATCGCCTTATCCGAATAGGGTTTGAGCAGCGCTTTCAGTTCAGGCTCTGCGGTCGCGGCTTCGCCGAGCCACGCGGCCCAGTGGGCCGGCGCAATCAGAGCCGGCATCCGATTGTGCAACGGTTTGAGCAGCGAATTGGCCGGTGTTGTGACGATTGCGAAGGATTTCAGCGGCTTGGCATCGGGAGCCGCGGGATCCCGCCAGATGTCCCACAGGCCGGCAAGCGTCATTGGCCCGCGATTGCCGAGCGCCACGGCGAAAGGTTGTTTATCCGCGGCGCGCCACTCGTAATAGCCATCGGCGATGACGAGGCAGCGCCGGTGGGCTCTCCAGGCGCCGCGGAAGGCGGGACGCGTGTCGATGCCTTCGGCGCGGGCGTTGAAGGTCGAGTGACCGATCTTGATGTCCTTGGCCCAGGAGGGCACGAGCCCCCAGCGCATCGCGGTCAGAATGCGCTTGCCGTTGCCGGAGACCACGACAGGGAGTTGGGTGGTGGGGGCGGCGTTCCAGCGCGGCCGGTAATGATCGATTTCGTCGAAATCGATTTTCAGGTCGAGTTTGATCTCGGAAACATCGTCGGGAAGTTTGGCGCGGCCGCACATGATGGAGGCTCCTTGCCGGGATTCGATCAGTGGAAGTCGCGGCTGCGCAGCGGCAGGGGAGACTCCGCCGGCAGCGGACCGCCGGATAATTTCGGCGAGAACAGATCGCCGCCCTCGCGCAGCCATGGTAAATGCGCGGAAAGATCGACGAAGCTTTCGGCGACCACGTAAATCACGAGACCGGCGCGCTGCAGCCTGCCGCGCACGGCGAGAAAACGCGCCGTCATCACCGTGCGGCGGTTTTTGGCAAAGACCTTCGGCCAGACGATGAGGTTGGCAATGTCGGTTTCGTCTTCGAGCGTCATGAACACGACGCCTTTCGATGTCCCCGGCCGCTGTCGCACCAGCACCAGCCCGGCGACAGTGAGTTTTAAATCCTGCCGCAGCGTCTCGTTCTTGAGGTCCACATTGCGAACCGCCCCCAGCGCGGCGAGACAGTCGCGGAAAAAGCGCACCGGATGCGCTTTCAGCGACAGCCCGGTCGCCACGTAATCCTCGACGACATGTTCGGACAGCGCCATGGCCGGCAGCGCGACGGCTTCTTCTTGAAAAAGCTCGTCGCTCAGATGCGGAGCGAGCAGCGGCAGCGCGTCATTCCCCCTCCCTGACCCTCCCCCTCCGCCTGCGGGGGCGGGAAGGGTGGGGACAGCCGCCCGTCGCGTCACCCGTGCGCCAATCGCGTCGAGCCGCCGCGCCGACCACAATGCGGCGCGGCGGTCGAGGCCGAGCGAACGGAACGCATCCGCCTCGGCAAGCCGCTCGATGGTGAAGCGCGAGACATTGGCCGTCGCGGCGAGCCGCTCGATCGACGCAAAGCCGTTGCCGCGCGCAGCGACAAGGCTTTTCAGCTCGTTTTCGCTTAAGCCCTGGATCAGGCGGAAGCCGAGTCGGACGGCATGTTTGCCGTCGGCGCTAGGTTCTAGCGTGAAATCCCATGCGCTGAAATTGACGTCGGCTTCGCGGATTTCGACGCCATGCGCGCGGGCGTCGCGCACGAGCTGCGCCGGTTGATAAAATCCCATCGGTTGGCTGTTGAGAATGGCGGCGCAGAACACGTCCGGATAGTGGCATTTGATGAAGGCCGAGGCGTAGACGAGTAGCGCGAAACTCGCCGCGTGGCTTTCCGGGAAGCCGTATTCGCCGAAGCCCTCGATCTGGCCGAAACAATGCTCGGCAAATTCACGGTCGTAGCCGCGCGCGGTCATGCCGCCGATGAACTTGTCGCGAAACAGGTGAACCTTGCCGGTATGGCGGAAGGTTGCCATGGCGCGGCGCAGCCCGTCGGCCTCGTCGGGTGTGAATTTCGCCGCCGTGATCGCGATCTGCATCGCCTGTTCCTGAAACAGCGGCACGCCGAGGGTTCGTTTGAGAACGTTCTCCAATTCATTCTTCGGTCCGTGCTCGGGGGCGGGGGCGGGATAGTGCTCCGGGTCGATGCTGTCGCGCCGGCGCAGATATGGATGCACCATGTCGCCCTGGATCGGCCCCGGCCGCACGATCGCGACCTCGATGACCAGATCGTAGAAGCGGCTCGGCTTTAACCGCGGCAGCATCGACATCTGCGCCCGGCTCTCGACCTGGAACACGCCGACGGAATCGGCGCGCGACAGCATCGCGTAGACCGCCGCATCGTCCTGCGGCAGCGTGGCGAGCGAATAATCATTGCCGTAATGGGCGCGTAAAAGATCGAGGCAGCGGCGCAGGCAGCTCAGCATGCCGAGCGCCAGCACGTCGACCTTCATCAGGCCGAGTGTGTCGATGTCGTCCTTGTCCCATTCGATGAAAGTGCGTTCGGCCATGGCGGCATTGCCGATCGGCACCGTCTCGTCGAGCGGCCCACGCGTCAGCACGAAGCCGCCGACATGCTGAGACAGGTGGCGCGGAAAGCCGATCAGTTCGTCGGCGAGCGCAACCGCCTGGCGGATCGCCGGATTGGCCGGATCGAGCCCGGCCTGGCGAACGTGATCGTCGGGCAAGCCGTCGCCGTAGCCCCATACCGTTTTGGCAAGGGCTGCGGTGACGTCCTCGGTCAGCCCCAAAACCTTGCCGACCTCGCGGATGGCGCGACGCGAGCGGTAATGCACCACGGTCGAGCAGATCGCGGCGCGATGGCGGCCGTAGCGCTTATAAATGTACTGAATCACCTCCTCGCGCCGCTCGTGCTCGAAATCGACGTCGATGTCGGGCGGCTCGCCGCGGTTTTCGGAAATGAAGCGGGCGAACAGGAGCTGGGTCTTGTCCGGATCGACCTCGGTGACGCCGAGGCAAAAGCACACCGCGCTGTTTGCCGCGGACCCGCGGCCCTGGCAAAGAATCTGTTTTTCGTCGCGCGCGTAAGCGACGATGTCGTGGACCGTCAGGAAATACTGCGCGTAGCCAAGCTTGGCGATGAGCGCGAGTTCATCGCCAAGCCGCTGTTTGATGTGATCCGGAACGCCTTCCGGATATCTTTGCTTCGGGTAGCGTTTCTGCGCGCCGGCCCAGGTCAGATCTTCGAGGTGCTGCTGCGCCGTCTTGCCCGGCGGAACAGGCTCGTCGGGATATTCATAGTGCAGTTCGTCAAGCGAGAAACGGCAGGCTGCGGCGATGTCGAGGGTGCGGGCGATGGCGCCGGGATAGTTTATGAACAGCCGCGTCATCTCCGCCGGCGATTTGAGATGCCGTTCGGCGTTGACGGAGAGGCGAAAGCCCGCTTCGGCGATCGTGCATTTCTCGCGGATGCAGGTGACGACATCCGCCAACGGCCGGCGTTCCGGCGCGTGATAGAAGACGTCGTTGACCGCGACCAGCGGCGCATTTGCGCGCTCACCGAGTTCGGCGAGCAGCCCGAGCCGGCGCGGCTCGTCGCCGCGATAATAATGGATGCCGGCCAGAAATGTGCGGCCGGGGGCGGCGCGGGCGAGGGCTGAGAGGCGGGAGATAAAGCCAACATTCCGCTCGTCCCCGCGTAAGCGGGGACCCAGTTCTGGATTCCCGCTTTCGCGGGAATGAGCGGAATGAGTGAACAGCGCAAGCGGCGGCAGCGCGATAAAAATCTGTCCGGCGCTGGCGGCGAAAATCTCCTCGAAGCTGAGATGGCACTCGCCTTTTTTGGCTTTCAGATTGCCGGTAGAGAGCAGGCGGCAGAGCCGGCCATAGGCGGCGCGATTGGTCGGATAGGCCAGCACCTCGAAACCGTCGACGGTCGAAAGCCGCACGCCGACCATGAGCTTGATCTTTCGCTGGCGCGCTTCGTCGTAAGCGCGCACCACGCCGGCAAAGGAATTGCGGTCGGCAATGCCGATGGCGGCAAGGCCGAGTTCGTCGGCGGTGGCGACCAGTTCCTCCGGATGCGAGGCTCCGCGCAGGAAGGAAAAATTCGTGGTTACGGCGAGTTCGACGTAGGCGCTCATCTGCATTCTCACTTGAAGACCTCACGCAAACAGCCCGTGCACGAACCAGCGCGCCGGCGCGGTTTCGCGGCCGTAAAGCCCTTCGCGGAACAGCCAGAAGCGGTGCCCGCCGGCATCCTCGACAAGAAAGTAATCGCGCGTCAGCGCGCCTTGCCGTCCGCTTGCGCAGACCTGAGGAGGCTCGTGCCACCATTCGGCACCGATGCGTTCCGGGCCCTGTGCGCCGGTCACGTCGTAGGTCACGCCACGCCAGCAAAAACGCCGCGGTGCCCCTTCGGGGACCAGCGCGGTGACCTCGGCTGGTTCGGCCTTGGGCAGCATGAGCAGAGGGCGCATTTTTCCCTCCGCTGCCGGCCATGCCGTCGTTTCGCCGGTGGCAGGGGCCAAGACTTCAGCCTGTTCGGGAATATGACTGGCGACGGACTCAAAGCGCCGCACGCTCGCCGCGCCAAGGCGCTGGCGCAACGCGTCGATCAACGCCGCACAGCGTTCGGGGCGGTCGCCATCTTCGGCGGCCGTGAATTCGGTCTGTTGCGCCGTCATGCGTTCGGCGCGCGTCACGGCGAGCCCGAGCGCTTCGAAGCCAAATCCGGCATCCTGCATCGCCGCAAGCGCTTCGAGTTTGAGTGCGATGAGCCGCGCTACATGGTTGGCGTCGCGCGTCGGCATGGTCAGCGCGATGTCGACCGTCTCGACCACGCCATCGACGTTGTAGAGGGAAAGCCGCAACGCCCGGGCGCCGGCATCATCGCGCGTCAGCACATGGGCGAGCGTCTGCATCAGGCGGCGCGCCAGCGCGACGACGGCGTCCGCCGTGCCGACCGGTTCGAGCAGATAACGCAAGCAGTGATAGACCGGCGGCGCCACCACGGGCACGAGCGGCTCGTCGACACGGCCCAGCGCCTGATCGATGCGGCGCAGCAGCTCCGTGCGAAATCGCGCCGCAAACGGCGCGCGCGGTTTGTCGAGCAAGGCGCCCACGGTTTTGAAGCCGAGCCGATGCAATGCCGCGCGGATGTCCGGTGCGAGCCGCAGCGCCTTGATCGGCAACGGCGACAGCTTTTCGGCTTCCTGCCGCGGCGGCAGAACAAACAAGGCCGACGAATGAAAGCGCGACAGCGCCCAGGCGGCGCCCGGCGTCGAAGCAACGGCGAGGCGTGCGGGCAGGCCGAATTTGTGCAGCCGGCCGGCAAGATCGGCGATGAGTTGCGCCTCGCCGCCGAACAGATGCGCGGCGCCTTCGATGTCGAGGAAAAAGCCGTCGGCGCCGTTGTCCTCGTCATAGGGCGAGGCGGTCGGCGTGTAGCGCGTCGCCCACAGCGCAAGCCGGCGCAAAGCCGCATCGTCGGCGGTGGTGTCGGCGGCGCGCACCTGCAGCAGTTCCGCTTTCGCCCGCGCATCGGCCAAAGGTTCGCCGAGAGCGAGGCCCGCGGCTTCGGCGGCCTCGTTCAGGGCGGCGATGCGTGGGCCGCCCGATCCCGCAACGGTCAGGACGAACGGCTCTTCAGGCGCAATGGGCTTGTCTGCGGGCTTCTTTGCCGGATTCTTGGCTTGCGCCGCGAACATGCGCAGGATCGGCCAACGCGGCAGCCAGACTGAAACGATGCGCGACATGATCGTACTCCACTACCCATTCGCCTGGCCGTCCGTTGCGAGCGCGTTCGAGGTGCAAATGCCACCTGGGGCGCGTGACGAGGCCGAAGCGGTCGCGCGCGGCTTCCGCAGTGCCGATGCGCCAGCGCGTCGCCGCGGCGCTCGATTCCAGATCGTGCGCCGGCCGGATGAGCAGGAGCGGCAAACCGCAATCGGTGGCGGCGAGATGCAGCCGTTGGCTCAGTTTCAGATCGAGCTTGTCGATCAGGCCGGCGACGGCGGCCGGCGCGCCCGACCGCAGCGCTTCTTCCATGGCCCAGAGGGTTTGCGTGCGGTGCGCGGTCTCGATCAGGATGACGCGGGCGGGATCGAGGCCGAACGCGCTCAAGCCATGTCCGCAAAGCCGGCCATAATGGCGCTGCCCGTAGTCAGGCATGACAAAAACAAGCCGCTGCGCTTGCGGCAGACGCGCGAGCAGCGCCGCAATGAAGCCGAAAGCCGCGGCGGTGGAGCGTTCGCCAGCCGGCACGATTTCGTGCAAGGCGCCGCAGGCGAGACCACCCCGCGGCAGGTATGAATTAATGGCGGAAAGGCCGAAGGGCAGGGCTGTGCATAATTCTTCCGCCGTAGGCAGCAGACGGCGCAGTTCCTCCATGATAACGGCGCGATTTCGCATCGCGATAAGGGTGGCAGGGTCGCTCATCGGCTGTGAAAAAGCTCAAGATGTTCAGCATAAGTTCCGGTTTTTTCGATATTAGAACAAACCAAGAACATTGCCAAGAGGTTCGTGATTATCCCCTTGACGCACGTACGCAGATGTTCTAGATTGGCGACATTGAGGGACGGTCGCCATGCCAAAAGACACGCAAATTCAAAAGCTTGGAAAGCTTACTGTGGGCGAACTTTTCGCCCGTTTTCCCGATGAGGACGCGTGCCTGAACCACATTATGGAGGTTCGGTACGGCCAGCGGCATACCTGTTCAGCCTGTGGCGTCTACAGCACCTTTCATCGGCTCGCAGATCGGCGTGCATTCTCTTGCGCGCGGTGCGGCCATCACGTCTACCCGACAGCCGGAACGATCTTCCAAGACACGCGCACGCCGCTGCAGGTGTGGTTCTACGCGGTCTACCTTTTCGTCACGACGCGCCATGGCGTGAGCGGCAAAGAGCTACAGCGCACGCTCGGCGTGACCTACAAAACCGCCTACCGGATGGGCCAGCAAATCCGCAAACTGATGGCAAAGGCGGATGGCTTCGAAATGATGCAAGGGCACGTCGAGATTGACGAAGCCTACATGGGCGGTGAGCGTAAAGGCTTCGGGCCGGGACCCTCCGGCAAGCAGATTGTAATGGGCATCGTTGAGCGGGGCGGCCGCACTGTTGCTAAGTCTGTCCCCAACCTGCGTATGGAGTCCGTGCGGCCGTTCATTTACGAGAACGTCAAGGCCGGGTCCGCCGTCTCTACCGATGAGGCGAATATCTACAAGTTACTCAAAAGCGCGGGCTACGATCACAAGTCGGTCAATCACTCCAAAAAGGAGTGGACAAAATTCAATTATCGCAGCGGCGAGTATCACCATACCAACAGCGTCGAGTTATTCTGGCGCTATTTAAAAACTCGATCCGCAGCACGCATATTCACGTGAGCGAAAAATATATGGACGTTTATCTGAAAGAGTTCACTTTTCGGTCGAACCATCGCGGGATGGTGAATGCGATGTTCGACCTCCTGATTGCGTCGGTGTAGTGGCTAGGTGGCGAATGGCCGCCTCGACTTCCTCGCTGTCTGTTGGACCAACGCCGCGCGCCTCCTCCTGCGCGATGAACTCACGAAGCTTCCCGGTCTTTATCGCGTCGCTAAGTGTAAGCATCAATGATCCATCGCATGGTTTAAGATCGCATCGACTTGACCGACAGGAATATGGAAGCCGTCAGATAATCGGCCAGCCAATTCTCGCCGTCGAGTATACCACAATCCGCTATAATCAACGATGGTGCAGCCAATAAGCTCTCCGCTTCGATCGTAGCGCCAAACGATCCCTGTAGGGTCTTCTATGCCACGAGTTGCCGGTTCCCGCCGTGAACTGATGTAAAGAACATCGGAACCTCGATCATAGGTAACATTGAATGATTTGAAGTCGCTCATGCGCGCCTCCAAATCACGTTGGCGCCCGCAGGAGTGGCCGCAAAATAGGCGGTTTTCACACGGGCAGATGTATCGGCAACGAGCTTGATGGGAACGCGCAACGGATCACCGGATGCGTTTGTGGATGTCGCATCAACATATACGTATGAATCAGCGTGGCTTTCCTCAACGTGCGTCGGTTCCTCTACGGCCTTTTGAACAGCACTGTGAACACTCGGTAAATCAATCGGAATCTCGGGATGTTCCTCGCGAACATGCTGCTCCGTTTCGGCGTACAAACGCACTTCCGTGACCGCTGGGATGGCGGTCGTTTTTATCGTTACGAAATTCATTCTTTTTTCTGAGAAGCGGCTTGCTGCCGCGTTCCCTCGGTTTCGATTGGCTTCCCAATGTCTTTTTCCCGCGCCGCCACGGCCATTTGCAACGCTCCGGCCAGTTCCTTCAACGTTTCGGCACTCAGGCGAACCGTGCCGACCGGGGCGACATAAGCCAATGATGTCTGCGGTACTCCAGGCGATACTCCAGGTGGCGTTCCTCCGACCGGGATAATCTTGTTGAACAAAATTATGGGGTCGCTTCCAGCCCAAAGGATTTGAGCGCCGGTTATGTACCACTCCGGAATATTGAGAAATTGGACATTCGCCGGAACGTCTTCCGGCTTCACTGGTACGGGGGACGTAGTCATCACAATTTCCTCTGTGGAACTCCCAGAATGTACGGGGCTGAGGGGGCGAGCGCGAGGGGCAGCTTTGCGCCGGAACACGTCTTTGATGGCCTCGGGCTGAATTTCCCAATTCGGCACGTTCCCCTCGGGATGATTGTGGGGCTCCGCATCGAATAAGGCTTTGGCTACGGCGTCGTCCACTGCCCGTCCATCCAGCGTGCGCGGGTTGCATCGTAGCCGACAGTATCGGGCAGGGCGAGGGAGAAAGGGTGACGGGCGTGGGGGGAATCGAACCCCGACAACCCGACCCTCAGTCGGCAGCTCTACCATTGAGCTACACGCCGGCCCTCGATATGTGGATAAAATTCCCATAATCAATTACCTGCTTCGGGGGGATAATTCCGAAGAGGTTCGTAACAGCCGGACCTCAGGATTTGCTAAGTGCTTGCCGGCCCTCACATTGTCTTGCTGTCGTTGGTCGTCTTGCTGGCGTCAGGGCGATGGCGCATAGGTTGACGATGTCGCGCGGCACACAGGCGCGTGCCCGCAGCTTGAGAAAGGTGGATCATGCCGGAAGCCGACCGAGAGGGGGAACGCTACGCCGTCGATCAGCCACAGCGGACGCCCGGCTTTTTTCTCAAAGGCAGCCATCAGCTCGATTGGGGCATGAAGAACCGCATGGCGCGGGTGTTTGCCCCGGCCTCCGGCCGCACCGTGATGCTGGCGATCGACCACGGCTATTTTCAGGGCCCGACCACCGGCCTCGAGCGCATCGATCTGTCGATCGTGCCGCTATTGCCGTCCTGCGACGCCTTGTTCTGCACGCGCGGCATTCTGCGCACGGTCATTCCGGCGGAGTGCGGCAAGCCGATGGTGTTACGGGCGAGCGGCGGGCCTTCGATCCTGCGCGAAGAACTGTCCGACGAGCAGATCGCCATGGACATGGATGATGCGGTGCGATTGAACGCCGCCGGCGTCGGTATCCAGGTGTTCATCGGCGGCGAGCACGAAACGCGCTCGGTGCACAATATGACCAGGCTGGTCGATGCGGGCCTGCGCACCGGCGTGCCGGTCATGGGCATCACCGCGGTCGGCAAGGCCATGGTGCGCGACGCCAAATATTTCCGGCTCGCTTGCCGCATCATCGCCGAGCTCGGCGCCCAATACGTCAAAACCTATTATGTCGAGGACGGGTTCGAGACGATTACCGCGTCCTGTCCGGTGCCGATCGTGATGGCGGGCGGCAAGAAACTCCCCGAACTCGACGCGCTCACCATGGCCTACAACGCCGTGCAGCAGGGCGCCTGCGGCGTCGATATGGGCCGCAATATCTTCCAGTCCGACGCGCCAATGGCGATGATCGAAGCGGTCGCCGCGGTCGTGCACAAGAACATGAAGCCGAAGGACGCGTTCGACCTGTTCAGGTCGCTCAAGGCCGACGGGCAGGGCGTTGCCGCGTTCCGCGGCGCCGCCGAGTGAGCCGTCGCCATCTTTAAATCTATGAGTGCATAACGTCGCCGACGGGCATGCGCCAGCATGGCGCATGCCGGTCGGTTGCGCCCGCCCGACGCCTCATTACGATACCGGCAAAATCCGAATTGGCGTTGGGGGAGGCTGCCATGGCGCGACTTATTCGATTGACCGCTCTCCTTGGTCTGTGCCTCGCGTCTGCGGCACTTGCTGCGCCGGCGCAGGCGCAGTCGTTTCCGGACCGGCCGTTGCGGTTGCTGGTGTCGTTCCCGCCGGGCGGCGCCGCCGATTTCGTCGGCCGGCTGCTCGCGCAACTCATGTCGCCGCTTCTCGGCCAGCCCGTGGTGGTGGAGAACCGGCCGGGCTCCAACGGCAACATTGCCGGCGACGTTGTCGTGCACGCGGCCGCCGACGGCTACACGATGCTGCTGTCGGCGGGCTCGCTCTACACCGTCAACCCGCATCTCTACGCGAAGATGACGTTCGTCCCGTTCAAGGTGCTGCAGCCTGTCGCGAGCGTCGTATCGGACGAATTGCTGCTGACGGAAAACCCCGGTTTGCCGCCGAAGACATTCAAGGAATTCATCGCCTACGCGCGCGCGGCAAAGCCGCCGATCTTGTACGGATCGATCGGCAACGGCAGCGAACATCATCTGGCGATGGAGCTGTTGAAGGAACAGGCCGGAATCCAAATGACGCACGTACCTTATCGCGGCGGCGGTCCGGCGGCGATCGGCGTGATGCGCGGCGAGGTCGCGGCAATGTTCGGCGGCGGCTCGGTCACCCCGCTGGTCCAGGCGGGCAAGCTGCGTGCGCTTGCGATCAGCGGCCGCAAGCGCTCCCCACTGTTTCCCGATCTGCCGTCGATATCCGAGTTTTATCCCAATTATAACGAGACCATCTGGCAACTCATCTCGGTTCCGGCGGCTACGCCGCCGGCGGTGATCGCGCGCCTGCGCAAGGCGGCAAATGATGCGATCGCGGAGCCGCAATTCGCGCAGAAGCTTGAGAAGGCCGGCGCCGGCGAGCCCTATGCCACGACGCCGGACGAATTGACGGCGCGGCTACGCACCGACGATGCGAGCTACGGCCAGGTCCTCAAAAAGATCGGCCTGCGAATCGAGTGATCGTTCCCAGTCCGGCGCTATTTCGGCAGAAACGCGTTGGTATAGAGCTTCGACATATCCGGCGTCGTCGGTAGCAGCTTGAGTTCGGCGAACGAGCGCTTGAGCGTGGCGAGCGACTGCGGGTCGAACTCGCAGGCCTTGCTGAACATGCCGACTGTCAGGTCGTAATCCTTCGCCATCACGCTTTCCGGGAATCCGGTGACGCCGCTTTCGATCTTCACCGTTTCGGCCTTGTGCGTGCGAATATAATTGACCGTCTCGACCCAGCCCGCGACAAAGGCGCGGACAGCATCGGGATTGGTTTTGATCAGTTTGTTCGACGCATAGACCGTGCCGGAGGCAAGATTGCCCTCGTATTTGCTGACCGGAAACAGCAGGCGTCCGGTCTTCTTTTCTTCCATGGCAAGAAACAGCGACGTCACCCCGATATCGGCGTCGACGAGGTGTGCGCGGAAGGACGAGATGATGTTGCTGGCGCCGTTGCCGATGGCGACGCCCGTTACGCCGTTAGGCCCCCACCCTTGACTGCGCTCGAGCTCCTTGGCCAGCCACTCGGTCAGCGAACCGGCGCTGGAGAAGGCGATTTTTTTGCCCTTGAGCTGATCGATCGTGTGGATCGGCGAATCGTACGGCACGCCGATGCCGATGAACGGAATCGGTCCGGCGCTCTCGCAGATCGCGGTCATCGGCACGCCCTTGGCGACAAGCGCCATTTCGGTGCCGGCGCCGTCGCCGATGTCGATGCTGCCGGCCGTCATCGCCGTGGTCATTTTGCTGCCGCCGGTGAAGTCGACGATCTTCAGATCGAGGCCGTGTTTCTTAAAAATCCCAAGCTTTTCGCCGACATTGACGGGAATGATGGGATCGGCGTTCGGCGCCGCCTTGCCGACGGTCAGCGTTGTTTGCGCGAATGCAAGCGGCGTCGATGCGAGGACGAGAGCCAATGCGGCAAGATATTTCAAACCGCATCGGCCGCGGGCGTTGCTGCTCATAACTATTCCTCCCCTGAAATCGCCTATGTTTCTCATAGAAAATCACCGCTATTGCCCTGCGGCAATGCGGTGTAGGGACGCGTTCGTGTTCGACACGAGCGTGTCTCGCAGGATAGAGGTTGCCAACCGTGGGAATGCGGCCTCGGCGACTCGGCCCCGCAACCTCTACGGGACATCCGAGGCGAAGCGTCGCCTTAGCCGTAGTTGCGCTCCGGCGCCGGGCGGATCAGGAACCAGGCGACGGCGCCGGCGGCGATCGCACCGCCAAGGGCGCCCAGTAGCTGCGCGATCCATGAGACGCTGCCGACGGGACTGGGCGTGCTTGGTTTGAACAGCAGGGCGTGGACGGGGAGCTTCGGCGCTGCGGGAACGGCGGCCACCGTCACGGCTGGGGAGGGGCTGGGCGGCGCGGGCCGCGCTGCCGCCGGCTGCGGCTTTGGCGCGCTGGCGGTGGATGCCGGAGCGGGCGTTGCGGCCGGCTGCGCCGCAGGTGCGCTGGCAGCAGGCGTGACCGCGGCGGGTAGGGCGGCCGGCACCGTATGCCCGCCGTTCAAAATGCCGTTCGGATCGCTATCGACCACGGATTCCGTAACCACGGCGGCCGCCGGTGCCGCTGCCGGTCCGCCCGGGGTCACGCCGGCGGGAAAGGAGCTGCCGCTTGGCGCCGCCATGCTGCTGCCCTCAGCCGTGGCGGGCGACGGCCAAATATTCTGGGCGTCACTCTGCGGCGTAGCCTGAGGCGGCGTGGCCTGGCGTGCCGTTGCTGGTGGCGCCGGCAATTCGCGAGCGGCATCGGCAACGTGTGTTCTAGCGTGCGTCTTGGCGTGAATGCGCCCGGCGATGTGTCTGTGAACCGTCCTTTCATGAGGCCTGGCTCTTGCGATCCGCACCGCCGTCTTGTGGCGGGCGTGAACCGCCGTCTTGGCGTGAACGATCTGCAGGAGCGGCAGTGGGCTGCCGGCCGTCTGCGCCGCGGCGTCACTCAGCGTCGCCGCCAGACCCAGCAAACAAGACGCGCCTATTACGGCAATACGACTACCCGCCATCGCGTCCTCCGTCACAGCCCTTGGACTGCGCAAAGCGCATGGGGCGGTGACCTGAGAGTGACCCAATTGCGGATTTTTTCGCGCAAATCGGCGACGAAAAGCGGCAGCGTTAACCAAGTGCAAACAGCGCGCGTTCCTGTGAAAAAAAAGCGTCGTTCAGCCGAGTTCCGTGATGACTTCCGGGAACTGATGCAGCCGCTCGCCGGGACCGTCGGCGCCGATAAGCCAGTTGTCGCAAAACCACGACATCGTGCCGCCGCGGATGTAGGTCGGATGCACGACGATGTTCATGTCTTTCTCGATCGCCATCGGCTCGTCGTTGCGAATGAGCGGCCGCTCGACGAGGTCATAGCCCTGGCCGTGACAGTGCAGGCGCTTTTCTTCGGGCCGGCCGTTCTTGCGCATGAATTCATTGTAGGCGGCGAAAATGTCCTTGCACGGCGCGCCTGGCTTGAGCAGAGCGAGGTTGAACTCCCGCGCCTCCAGCGCAAAAGCGTATTCGTCCTTCATCTGCTGCGATGCCTTGCCGACCACGCAGGTGCGGCCGAGCTCGGTGTACATGCCGCCGGGGCCGGCGTCCTCGACCAGGAGCGCGACCGTGTCGCCTTCGCCGATCGTGCGGTTCTGAAAGTGGCGATGGCCGAACAACGCGGGTTTGCCGGGTGGCATCGACGCGCACAGATAAATGCCGTGCTCGCTGCCATGGCGCTGGCTGTAGCACTGCGCGATAGCCGCGACGTCGCGGTCGCGCATGCCCGGCTCGACCGCGGCGAATGCCGCCCGCATGGCGCCGTCCTGCATCGCCGCGGCGCGGCGGATCAGTACCTGTTCCTCCGCACTCTTGATGACCTTGATGCGGTCGACAAGATCGGAGGCATCAACGAACTTGGTGTTGGAAAATCGGCCCTTCTGCAGATAATCGACCACCGCATATGACATCTGATAGGTGCCGACGAGACCGATCGTGCCGCCCGCGTAGGGCGAAAGCGCCTGAGCCGCCAGCTCCGCATCGTAGCTCGCGGTGTAATAGCAAGACGAGTAGCTCGGCGTGGTCAGCCATTGCTTGACGCCGCGGCGCACGCCGTCGCCGTTCTGCCCGATGTTAAACACCCCGCCAAACGGGCCTTGGCTGACCAGTGTCATCAAATCGTCGCGCGGAAAAACGACCGAGAGCGGGTAGCCGTTGGTGGCGGTGAGGTCGGTGAAATACTTGACGTAGCCGCCCATCTGCTCGACGTTGTTCTGCATCAAAAGCACGTCGATCTTATCGCGCTCCATCGCGGCGCGCACCGCTTTCCAGCGGCGCTCCAGTTCGGCCGTCGAGATCGGGGTCTGCAGACGTTCGGACAATTGTTCCATTTCACTCCCCTTGCCGCGGCCTCGGCCGCGTTCCGGAACGAACCCTAATGTGGCACCACGTTGATCATGCCGCCGATATTGCCGGCGAGGAAGCGCCGCATGTTGGCTTCGAAGGTCGGCCAGGCGTGATCGATATAAACGTCGCAGAATCCGGCCTGATGGGTGGTGATGATCACGTTGTCCATCGCCCAGAACGGATGATCGGCCGGCAGCGGCTCCTGGGTGAAAACGTCGAGCGCGGCGCCGGCAATGCGGCGCGTGCGCAACGCGTCGAGCAGGGCAGCTTCATCCACCACGCCGCCGCGCGCCAGATTGATCAAAAAGCTCGACGGCTTCATCGCTGCGAAGATCTTGGCATCGATGGAGTTGCGGGTTTTTTCCGTCAGCGGCGTGAGCAGCACGAAGAAATCGAACTCGCGCGCCGCGTCGCCAAGCTCTCTGCTCGCATGCATCCGGTCGAAGCCCGCAACGGGGCGCGGAGCGGAGCTGACGCCGACGACGTTCATGCCGAACGCCTTGCATTTCGGCGCCAGCGCCTCGGCGATCGCGCCGACGCCGAAGATGCCGACGGTCTTATTGTGCAGGAGTTGCGCCGGGAAACGCTGCCACTGCCGCTCGCCCTGCAGGCGGATGGCGCGCGGCAGGTTGCGGGCCAGCGCCAGCATCGCTCCCAGAGCGGCTTCGGAGACCGGCGCGCCGTGAATGCCGTGTATATTGGTGACGACGACGTCCTTGCGCAGGCACGGCCGGTCGATGAGGTTGTCGACCCCGGTGCCGAGCGCCTGAACCCATTTCAGCCGTGCGGCGTTCTCGAGGACCGAGTCGGACAGCATCGGCGCGAACGTCAAAAGCGCGTCGGCTTCCGCGATATGGGGACCGACCTTGGAATGATGGTCGACCAGGTCCACCTTGAGGTCGGGAAAGCACGCCCGCATCCGGTCGCGATATTGGTTGCGAACCGGCTCGGGCATTGCCAATAAAATGAGCAGATTGGTCATGGGATGGCGAGGGGCTTATATCGTCTGCGTGGGGTGTCGCCAACCCGTCGCCGGACCGGCCCGTCTCCGCTAAGCTGGGCGCGACGTGCTGCCTGCCTCTCGGCTTTCACCTAAATCGGGAGCGAACAATGAGCATTGATCTTTCGGGCGTCGATTGGATGTTCCTGGCCTTGATGATGGGGCTTGCCTTTGTGGCGGCGCTGCTCGGCAGTCTCATCGCGTTCCGAAACCGCTTTGTCGGCGCCATTCTTGCCGGAATCCTGTTCGGTGCCGGCTTCGTGTTCTGGAACTACTACCCGCACAATTTCGGCCTCCCGATCCTCAAGACCACCGGTCCGGACAGCACCATGACCTCTCCCATGGTCCCGCCGCCCCCGGCCGCGATGGCGCCAACGCCGATAAGTCCAACGCCGATGAGTCCGACGCCGATGAGTCCGACGCCGATGGCGCCGTCGTCGCCGGTAACGACAGTGCCGACGACTCCTCCTTCGCAGCCGCCTTCGACCACGACTCCGAGCAAGCCCTGATTCAGGGACCAGCCATTAGGGTAGAGGGCGCGCGAGCGCCAGGACGATTGACGTTTGCGTCGGCTGCGCTATCCGTAACTGACGATTGCCGGAGAATTTGGAGAGGACATGAATAAGGTCTATGCGGACGCGCACGCCGCGTTGGCGGGCCTGTTGAAGGATGGCATGACCATCATGGCCGGCGGGTTCGGCCTGTGCGGCATTCCGGAAACATTGATCCTGGCGGTCCGTGACTCCGGCGTGAAGAACCTGACCGTCGTGTCCAACAATGCCGGCGTCGACGGCAAAGGCCTCGGCATCCTGCTCGATACCCGCCAGATCAAGAAGATGGTCTCCTCCTATGTCGGGGAGAACAAGACCTTCATGCAGCAGTTCCTTGCGGGCGAGCTGGAGATCGAGTTCAACCCACAAGGGACGCTTGCCGAACGCATCCGCGCCGGCGGCGCCGGCATCCCGGCGTTCTTTACCAGGACCGGCTACGGCACCCAGATTGCCGAGGGCAAGGAGACGCACGACTTCAACGGCGAACATTATGTGATGGAGCGCGGGCTCGTCGCCGATCTTTCCATCATCCATGCCTATCGCGGCGACACCGAAGGCAACCTCGTCTATCGCAAGACCGCGCGCAATTTTAATCCGCCGATGGCGACGGCCGGCAAAGTCACCGTCGTTGAGGTCGAGCAACTGGTCAAACCCGGCGATATCAATCCGGACCACATCGTCACGCCCGGCATCTACGTGCAGCGCATCATCCACGTCCCGAATGCGACCAAGCACATCGAGCAGCGCACTGTGCGCAAGCGGCAAACGGCCGACGCGCCGGCGGGCACCGGCGAGGAAGTCTGAAATCCAACGAGGAGGCGGACACGATGCCTTGGACCCGCGAACAGATGGCGGCCCGCGCCGCGAAGGAATTGCGCGACGGCTTCTACGTCAATCTCGGCATCGGCATACCGACGCTGGTGTCGAATTTCATCCCCGACGGCATGAGCGTGCAGCTGCAGAGCGAGAACGGCATGCTCGGCACCGGCCCGTTTCCGTTCGAGGGTGAGGAAGACGCCGACCTGATCAATGCCGGCAAGCAGACCGTGACCGAGCTGCCGACCACAAGCTTTTTCAACTCCGCGGATTCCTTTGCCATGATCCGCGGCGGTCACATCGATATCGCCATCCTCGGTGCCATGCAGGTGGCGGAGAACGGTGACATCGCCAACTGGATGATCCCCGGCAAGCTGGTCAAGGGCATGGGCGGCGCCATGGATCTGGTCGGCGGCGTCAAGAAGGTCGTCGTCTGCATGGAGCATTCGGCCAAGGGCGAGTCGAAGCTGCTCGATCGCTGCAATCTGCCGCTCACGGGCGCCGGCGTGGTCGACATGGTGATCACCGATCTCGGCGTGTTCATCATCGATCGCAAGGACGGCTCCGGCATGACCCTGATCGAGCTGGCGCCGGACGTGACGCTTGACGAAGTCAAGTCAAAAACGGTCGCGAGCTTCAAAGTCGCGAACACGCTCAAGCAATAAACCGCCAACGCTGTGCGTCGGCGTTCGCCGGAATTTGCCTCGCGTCAGTTTTGCGGAAATGGCTGCCATGCGCCGGAGCCTGCCGGCATTGCCGTGGGCGCAAATGACATTTGGTGCGTTCCGCTTTAATGACAGCCTTTAGCGGTTGCCGGGACGCCACGCGTCCGCCGCGGCGAAAGTGATCTGATGAACGACGACGGCGGGGGGCGGCGAGCCGCGCGGGCGGGTGCGCAGACCATAGCGCAGGCTGCGGTGCAGGAATTCAGTTCGGCCGACGCGGCTGCGCCTGCGCTCGCGGAATCCGCTTCCCTGACGCATCGCGAACGGCGCATCATCGTCATGGCGATGATGATGCCGGTCTTCATGGGATCGATCGATCAATCGATCCTCGCCAGTTCGCTGCCCACCATCGGGCGGGTATTCGGCGATCTGCACGATCTGCCCTGGGTGATCACGTCCTATCTGATTGCATCGACGGCGTTGACGCCGCTCTACGGCAAGTTCGCCGACATCCACGGCCGGCGGGCCTCGCTCATGATCGCGCTCGGCATCTACATGACGGGATCGCTGATCAGCGCCACCTCGACCAGCCTCTTGATGCTGATCGGCGGCCGCATCGTGCAAGGCTGCGGCGGCGGCGGCTTGGTGACAACGTCGCAGATGGTCTTGGGCGACATCGCGCCGCCGAAAGACCGCGCCAAGTATTACGCCTATTTCTCGGTCGCCTTTACCAGCGCAGGGGCGCTTGGACCGGCGCTCGGGGGCTGGATCTGCCAGCACCTGCACTGGTCGCTGATCTTTTTGTGGAAATTCCCGTTCTGCCTGATCGCCGGGGCGCTGGCGTGGAACGTGTTGCACCAGCTGCCGCGCTTCGACCGGCCCCATCGTCTCGATATCGTCGGCGCGGTGCTGGTCATGGCGGCAAGCACATCATTCATGCTGGCGCTCAATCTCGGCGGTGTGCGCTATCCATGGCTGTCGGCGCCGGTGGTCGGGCTGCTGGCGAGTGCGCTGCTGCTCGGCGTCGCCTTCATGATGCGGCTGCTCAGCGCCGTCGAGCCGCTGATCCCCATTGCCGTGCTCGCCGATCCGACCGCGCGGCTTGCCACCTTGATTCACTGTTTCGGCTGGGGGTCGCTGATCGGGCTGAACATTTTCCTGCCGATGTATCTGCAGAGCGAACTTGGCTGGACACCGACCGACGCTGGCTTGAGCCTGATCATCCTGATGGGGACGTTGAACGCCAGCGCCGGCTTGACCAGCCAACTCATCGGCCGGGTGAAGCACTATAAGGCGCTCCCGATCCTGTTTCTAATTGTCGCCGTCGGTGCGGCGCTCGCCTTGGCCTATTCGGCTTCGAACATGACGCCGCTCAAATTCGAAATTATCTTGCTCTTGATCGGTGTTGGGTTCGGCCCGACGGCCCCGCTCACCCAGGTGGCGCTGCAAAACACGGTCGCGGTCCACCATCTTGGAACCGCCATCGGCACCATGAGCTTCTGCCGGACCCTGGTCGGCACCATCATCGTCGCTATTTTCGGTGCCATCGTGCTCGCGGGGGCGCCCGGCGGAGCCGGTACTCTGGCGGCCGCCGGGACCTCGATGAGCGCCTTCGTCGTCGTCTTTCTGGGCGTGGCCGGCTCGCTGACGGTCACACTGGTGGCTTTGATTCTGCTTGAAGAAAAGCCGCTCGCGGCAACCATGCCGGCCGCGCGAGGGTAGCGGGTCAGCGTCGGCGCCCCCGCAGCCCGGCGGCGGCTGCACGGTACGCCCATACCCCCGACCCCGTTCCAAGCCCTTGGCAGGCAGCAAGGAATCGAAGGGATACGGGGCCTGAACCGTCCTCATATTTTTCACTGAAGATCGTTGAACCAATCCGACGGGTGCAGCGACCAATGATCGGTGGCCCCAAGAGCCGCCATCGGCGCTCCCCCCCCCCGACACCCCCTGCGCCGATATTTACGACCCGCCCGGTTCGTCCCCACCGGGCGGGTCAACAATTTTGGCCCCCTATTCCCGGGAAATCGGGCCTGTGACACCTGCCGCCCTTTACGTTCCGGTCGAATGTGCCGAAAATGGCCGTTGTGGGGGAAGCGTGTGTCTGGTGAAACGGTCCTCGAGACCGAGGACTTGACCAAGGAGTTTGCCGGCTTTGTCGCGGTGCGCTCGGTCAACCTGCGCGTCGCACGCGGCACTATTCACGCCATGATCGGCCCGAACGGAGCCGGCAAAACCACCTGCTTCAATCTGCTCACCAAATTTCTCAGCCCGAGCCGCGGCCGGATCATTTTCGACGGTCGCGATATCACGTCGCTTCGGCCCGCTGACGTAGCCCGGTTGGGGCTGGTCCGCTCGTTCCAGATTTCAGCGGTATTCCCCCATTTGACCGCGCTGGAGAACGTGCGCATCGCGCTGCAGCGCCGCCGCGGCGGCTCATTCGACTTCTGGCGAGGAAAAAACGTGCTGCGAGCGCTCGATGCCCGGGCGCGGGCGTTGCTCGCCGAGGTTGGCCTCGACCCCTATGCCGATATGGCGGCGGTGGAATTGCCCTATGGCCGAAAGCGCGCGTTGGAAATCGCGACGACCATCGCGCTTGAACCGAAAATGCTGCTGCTCGACGAGCCCATGTCCGGCATGGCGCGAGAGGACATCGAGCGCATCAGCGCCCTGATCAGGTCACTGGCGGTGGATCGCACGATCTTGATGGTCGAACACAACCTCAGCGTTGTCGCCAACCTGTGTGACTGCATCACCGTGCTCAACCGCGGCGAGGTCTTGGCCGAGGGCGATTACAGGACAGTGTCCGGCGACCCGGCCGTGCGCGAGGCCTATCTGGGGACCGGGCATGGGGCCGCCAATGGGACCAGCCATGGCTGAAACGCAGGCGCTGCTCACGGTGAACGAACTGCAAGCGTGGTACGGCGAATCGCACATCCTGCACGGCGTCACCTTCGAGGTGCGTCCGGGCGAGGTGGTGACGCTGCTCGGACGCAACGGCGTCGGCAAGACTACAACCTTGAAATCGATTATGGGCATCGTCGAGCAGCGCACCGGTTCCGTGCTGTTCGACAATCGCCAACTGATCCGGCTGCCGTCCGACGCTATCGCGCGCGCCGGCGTTGCGATCTGCCCCGAGGAGCGCGGCATCTTCTCCAGCCTCGACGTGCGCGAAAATCTTCTACTGCCCCCGCAACTACGCGCTGGCGGCCTCGATCTCGACCGCATCTTCGCATTGTTTCCGAACTTGCGCGAACGGCTGTCGAGCCAGGGCACCAAGCTGTCGGGCGGCGAGCAGCAGATGCTGGCGATCGCGCGCATCCTGCGAACCGGCGCACGGCTGTTGCTGCTCGACGAGCCGACCGAGGGCCTTGCTCCGGTGATCATTCAGCAGATCGGGCGCACCATCGGTGCGCTGAAGGAGCAGGGGTTCACCATACTCCTGGTCGAGCAGAATTCCCACTTCGCCGCGACCATCGCCGACCGTTACTATGTGATGGAGCATGGTCGCGTCATCGATCAGCTTTCCAATGCGGAACTAAAGACCAACATCGGCAAGCTCCACGACTACCTTGGAGTTTGATATACAGGACTGAGGGGTGAAGCCCCACAGAGGGAGGACATAAATGAAAACAGCAGCAAGCTTGGCCTTCGCGCTCGCCGCGCTGATGACAACGGCGGCGCACGCGCAAAATCCGATCCCGGTCAAAATCGGTGTGCTCACCGACATGTCGAGCCTCTATGCCGATGACACCGGCCCAGGTTCGGTCGCCGCGGCGAAATTGGCGATCCACGACTTTAATCCGGCCGCGCACAACATGAAGGTCGACATCGTCACTGCCGACCACCAGAACAAGCCGGACGTCGGCGCCAGCATTGCGCGGCAGTGGTATGATGTCGATCACGTCGACGCGATTGTGGACGTGCCGAATTCCGCCGTGGCGCTAGCCGTGAGCGACGTGACGCGGCAGAAGAACAAGGTCTTCCTCGTTTCCGGCGCCGCTTCCTCGGACCTGACCGGGCCGAAATGTTCGCCGAACACCGTTCACTGGGCCTATGACACCTGGATGCTGGCCAACGGCACCGGCAAATCGATCGTCAAGACTGGCGGCAAGACTTGGTTCTTTCTTACGGCCGACTACGCGTTCGGCCACGCGCTTGAGCGCGATACCACGGCGGTCGTCGAAGCTAACGGCGGCAAGGTTGTCGGCCATGTCAATGTGCCGCTCAACAATCAGGACTTCTCTTCGTTCCTGCTGCAGGCGCAGGCGTCGAAGGCGCAGATCATCGGGCTGGCCAATGCGGGCGGCGACACCATCAATGCGATCAAGCAGGGCGCCGAGTTCGGTATCACCAAGGGCGGCCAGCATTTTGCCGGGCTCCTGATCTTCATCGCCGACATCCAGGCGCTCGGCCTGCAGGCGTCGCAAGGCCTGATCCTGACCGAGCCGTTCTATTGGGACATGAACGCCGGCACGCGTGCCTGGACCAAGCGCTGGCAGGCCGACCGGCCGGGCAAATTCCCGACCACGGTGCAGGCCGGCGTCTATTCGGCGACCTTGCATTACCTGAAAGCAGTCGCTGCTCTTAAAAGCGCGGCCGACGGCAAGGCTGTCGTCGCTCAGATGAAGAAGATGCCGAGCGACGATCCGCTGTTCGGCAAGGGCGAGGTGCGCGCCGATGGCCGGGCGATCCATCCTGCCTATCTGTTCCAAGTGAAGACGCCAGCGGAATCCAAATATCCCGGCGATGACTACATCCTCAAAGCCACCATTCCGGCGAATGAGGCGTTCCGACCGATGAAAGACGATCACTGCCCATTGCTGACGCAGTGAGTGCTTCTTGTCCTCTTCCCAAGCGGAGAGGACGCCCTGCGACATTGCCTCCCCCGTTTGCGGGGGAGGCAAGTGGCGGCCGCTGCTAGAGTGTCGGCATGTTCGAAATCTTCGGCGTTCCGCCGCAGGTCCTGTTCGGACAACTGTTGATCGGGCTGATCAACGGCTCGTTCTATGCGCTATTGAGCCTCGGGCTCGCGGTGATCTTTGGCATGCTCAATGTCATCAATTTCACCCACGGCGCGCAGTACATGATGGGCGCATTTGCCGCCTATCTGCTGCTGCAATATCTCGGACTTAATTACTGGGCGGCGCTTGTCATCGTGCCGCTTCTGATCGGCGGCAGCGGCATCGTCGTCGAGCGGCTGTTTCTGCAATACGTCCGCAAGCTCGATCATCTCTATGGTCTGATCCTGACGTTCGGTCTGGCACTCGTCATTGAAGGCTTCTTCCGCAACCAGTTCGGCTCTTCGGGCGAGCCCTATCAGGTACCCGATGCGCTGCAGGGCGGGCATAATCTCGGCTTCATGTTTCTGCCCAACTACCGCGCCTGGGTGATCGCGTTCTCGCTGGTCGTCTGCTTTGCCACTTGGTTCGCCATCGAGCGCACGCGGCTTGGTTCATATCTGCGCGCCGCAACCGAGAACCCGACGCTGGTGCGCGCCTTCGGTATCAACGTCCCGCGCATGATCACGCTGACTTACGGTTTCGGCGTCGGCCTTGCGGCGCTCGCGGGGGTGATGGCGGCGCCGATCTATAATGTCTCGCCGCAGATGGGCTCCGATATCATCATTGTCGTGTTCGCAGTGGTGGTGATCGGCGGCATGGGCTCGATTCTCGGTGCCATCGTCAGCGGTTTCGCGCTCGGCATCATCGAGGGATTGACCAAGGTGTTCTTTCCCGAGGCGTCGAGCACCGTGATCTTTGTCATCATGGCCGTTGTGCTGCTGATACGGCCGGCCGGCCTGTTCGGCCGGATCGCGTGATGGCGGCGGTCGCCGATCCTTCGGCTCTGGGCGCGCGCGCCGACAGCATGCGCAGTCAGGCCGTCGCCTTCATCGTCATGGTGGCGCTGCTCGCAGTGGCCCCGTTCGCCGTCTACCCGGTGTTTCTCATGCAAGCGCTGTGCTTTGCGCTGTTCGCTTGCGCGTTCAACCTGCTCATCGGTTACGTCGGTCTCCTGTCATTCGGGCACGCGCTGTTTTTCGGCTGGGCGAGCTATCTGTGCGCGCATGCCGCCAAGCGTTGGGGTTTTCCACCGGAGGCCGCGGTGCTGTTTGGCACGGCGAGTGCCGCCGTGCTTGGGCTTGTCGCCGGCTTTCTCGCGATCCGCCGCCAGGGCATCTATTTTGCCATGATCACGCTGGCGCTGGCGCAGATGATGTATTTCGTTGCCCTGCGCGCACCATTCACCGGCGGCGAGGATGGCATTCAGGACGTGCCGCGCGGCCGCCTGTTCGGCCTGTTCGATCTGTCGCATGAAAAGACGATGTACGTCTTCGTTCTTGTCATGGTGCTCGCCGGCTTCCTCTTTATCTATCGAGTCATCAACTCGCCGTTCGGCGAGGTGCTCAAAGCCATCCGCGAGAACGAGACGCGCGCGATTTCGCTCGGTTACAAGACCGAGCGGTACAAGCTCGTCGCTTTCGTGCTGTCGGCGGCCGTGGCAGGGCTCGCCGGCGCGTTGAAAGCCCTGGTCTTTCAGCTGGCTTCGCTGACCGACGTGTATTGGACCATGTCGGGCGAAGTCGTGTTGATCACGCTGGTCGGCGGCCTCGGCACGATTTTCGGGCCGGTGGTGGGCGCTTTTCTGATCGTCGCCATGGAGACTTATCTGGCGCAGCTCGGCCAATGGGTGCTGGTGATCCAGGGCGCGATCTTTGTTTTCTGTGTGCTGGCCTTTCGCCGCGGCATTGTCGGCGAATTGGCCGCCTTCTTGCGCGTGAAGCTCTAAAAAACCGACGGTCGATACTGCAGAGGAGCCAACGATGAGTGCCGAAGCGCGATTGAAGCAACTAGGTCTGGTGCTGCCGGAATTGGGAAAACCGGTGGCCAATTATCTGCCCTACAGGCTCGTCGGCAACGTTCTTTATCTCGCCGGCCAGGGCCCGCGCGACGAGAATGGCCGGCAACTGACCGGCAAGGTCGGCGCCGAGATCAGCGTCGAGGAAGGCTACCGTCGCGCGCGGCTGGTCGGACTCGGGCTCCTCGCGGCCATGCGCGACGCGCTCGGGTCGCTCGACCGCGTCGACTTCATCGTCAAGCTCCTCGGCATGGTGAATGCCGTGCCGGACTTCAACGATTCGCCGAAGGTTATCAACGGCTGCTCCGATCTGTTTGTCGACGTGTTCGGCGACGCCGGCCGGCACGCGCGCTCGGCCGTCGGCAATGTCATGCTGCCGAACCAAATCTCGGTCGAGATCGAAGGCATCGTCGCCGTCAGGCCGTGATCGCGAGACGGCGGCGGCGCAGCAGCGAGGCTGCGCCGCGGTTCGATTCGCCCGTACTTATCCACAAGGCGGCAGACGTATGGCCGGCGTCCTGCCGGCCATACGCATTTTCATTGCCCGAATCAAACAAACACCTGACAATGCAAAAGCTTCGATTCCATGGGCTTTTTCGGCCTCTCCATGTCGGCGCGGCAAAATGGTCCGTACGACAGTATCGCGCGCAAATGGCTCGCCTTGGCGGAGCGTCGTAAATCGCATCTTATTGCGCTTCGCGAAAATGGCCGCTGGGAACGCTATTACACCGATGACCAGCTTGCCGACGAACTCGACGAACTTGACGTTGCCTGCGACCGGTTAGCGGAGATCGCCGGGACCGCCGCCTGAGGCAGCTTGGGCCGTGCTGGTCGTGATCGCTGTGCTTGGCGCGCGGTGTGGTCCGCTCCGCCTCCGGCACGCGGCGTGCGGCTCTTGACCCGGCTACGGCCCTGGGGCAACGCTGTTATCCACAGGCTCCGACGGCGACGGACGCGCTCGGGCAGAGCCGAATCTTTGAGCGTTCCTTCCTGCCGACAGACCCCAAACACGTGGATCATTCATGACGAGCGCTCTGTTCTCGCCGATCCGTCTTGGCGATCTTGAACTCTCCAATCGGATCGTTGTCGCCCCGATGTGCCAGTACAGCGCTGCCGACGGCGTCGCCACCGACTGGCACATTACCCATCTCGGCATGCTGGCCAATTCCGGCGCCGGGCTGGTCGTTGTCGAGGCGACCCACGTGGAACGGCGCGGCCGAATTACCCACGGCTGCCTCGGACTCTATTCCGATGACTGCGAGGCGGCGCTCGCCCGGGTCGTCGCCCACTGCCATCGCATCGGCACGGCGAAGCTCGGCGTCCAGCTCGCGCATGCCGGACGCAAAGCGTCGTCGCAACGGCCTTGGGAGGGTGCCAAGGCCTTGGCGGCAGGCGAGGATGCCTGGCCGACCATTGCGCCCTCGGCGCTGCCGTTCGGAGCGGGCTGGCACACGCCGAGCGCCATGACCGAGGACGACATGGCGCATGTGCGCAACTCCTTCGTTCAGGCCGCGCGCCGCGCGGTGCGGATCGGCTTCGACCTGATCGAACTGCATCTCGCGCACGGCTATTTGCTGCACAGCTTCGTCTCGCCGCTGTCCAACAAGCGCAACGACCAGTGGGGAGGTTCGCTTGAAGGCCGCATGCGCTTCCCGGTCGAAGTGGTGCGCGCCGTGCGCGCCGTCGTGCCATTGGGCATCCCGCTCGGCGCCCGCATTACCGGCACCGATTGGCTGGAGGGTGGGCTGACCGCTGCCGACGCGGTGGCGTTGACCAAGGCGCTCAAGGGGGCCGGCCTCGACTTTGTCGATGTGTCGTCGGGTAACATCACGCCCGAGAGCCGGGCGCCGAGCGAGCCAAGCTACAATGTGCCGATCGCCGCGCAGGTTCGTCGCGAGACCGGCCTGCCGGTGCGCGTCGTCGGTATGATCGTCGGCGCCAAACAGGCCGACGCAATCGTGGCCGAGGGCAACGCCGACATGGTGGCGATGGCGCGCGCATTCCTTGACGATCCGCATTGGGGGTGGCACGCCGCAGAAACACTTGACGCCGAGCTGGCGCGGCCGCTGCAATACGCGCGCAGCGCGCCAAAGCTGTGGCCGGGCGTGACAATGCGGAACTGAGTCAGCGTTCGGTCGCGCTGGATCAACTGCGGCGGACAGCGCCGTATTTCAACCAGCTCATCGCGTCGCCGAGCCGGTCGTCGCCCCAAAACAGCTCGTGCCCGACCACGAATGTTGGCGAGCCGAAAACCCCAATTGCCTGGCGGCATCGGTCTCGCTCAACAGAGCGTCATTTGCCGCTGGCGCATTGGCAAGCGCCATGACGCGCTCAGGGTCCTGGCCGATATCGTGCAGGCTTGAGGAGATATTGGGCTCGCCGCCGGTCTCCTCGCCATGTTGCATCCAGCGCCGGTAGGCGGCCCGCACGAAATCCGCGCCCCAGCCTTCGCGCATGCCGACGATAGCGACGAGATTTGCCGTGATCGACTGCTTGACCGGGTAGGGCGCGGGCACTTTCACCGGAATTCCGTACATGTCGGCGCGCCGTTCGATGTCGCGCCACATGTAGCGCGTTTTCGTTGGCTTGTCGGCGAAGGGAACGTGCTTCATCTCCTGGAGTATGAGCAGGAGGTGAAACGGCCGCCAACGGAATCTTACGCCGTGGAAGCTTTGGACGTCCGCCAGCCGCATCACGCTGAGATACGAATACGTACTGCCCATCGTGAACCAGAAATCGATTTGCCCTTCGGCCACGTCGCCCTCCAGACCTGCCGCACGAAGGCTGTCAAATTGCGGATGCAAATTGTACACCGTGAAGCCTTGCGACAACACCGGCCAAATAACACCGGCCAAGTAACATCGGCCAAGTAACACCGGCCAAGTCTGGTCCGGGCACGTGCGAATTAAAATGAGCAATCCGGTTCTGGTGGAAGTTGTGCGTGGAACTTTAGTCGAAAGCCGGCATCGCGGTGCGCTAGCGGTTGTCGACGCCGATGCGGCGATCGTGCTGGCGGTCGGCGACGTGACCGCGCCGGTGTTTCCGCGCTCCGCCGTCAAGGCGTTACAAGCTCTGCCGCTGGTCGAATTGGGCGCGGCCGATCGCTATGGTTTCGGCGACGAGGAACTGGCGCTCGCGTGCTCGTCGCATAGCGGCGAGGAGGGTCACGTTGCGGTTGCAAGCCGGATGCTGGCGAAGGCCGGCCTCGGTGCATCGGCGCTGTCATGCGGCGCGCATTGGCCGACGAACCAGACCGCGGCATTTGCTTTGGCGAGAATCGGCGCGCCCTCGGCGCTGCATAACAACTGCTCGGGTAAGCACGCGGGCTTCCTATGCGTGGCCTGCGCGCAAGGCATCGACCACACCGGCTACTGGCAACCGGACCATCCTGTGCAGGAAAAAGTTCGCGGCGTGATCGAAGATCTTACAGGCGCGGTCTTGTCGCCGCAGAGCCGCGCCATCGATGGCTGTTCGGTGCCGACCTGGGCGATACCGCTGAGAAACCTCGCATACGGCTTCGCCAAGTTTGGTTCGGGGCGCGGTCTTGCGCGTGAACGCGCCGCCGCTGCGGCGCGGTTGCGGACCGCCTGTGCGCAAAAACCGTGGCACGTCGCCGGCACCGGCCGGTTCTGCACGGAGATCATGGCTCTCTTCGGCGCGCGTGTGTTTGTGAAAACCGGCGCCGAAGGCGTGTATTGCGGCGCACTGCCGGAGCTGGGCCTCGGCATCGCCATCAAATGCGACGACGGCGCCGGACGCGCCGCCGAAGCCATCATGGCGGCGGCTATCGCGCGCTTCCTGCCGCTTGAACCGGCCGAACATGCCGCGCTCGCCCGCTTCGTGCGACCGGTGTTGCGCAATTGGAATGGTTTTGAGGTCGGCGTCCTGCGCGTGACGGACGCGCTGCGTTAAATGAGCGGAGCGAATTGCGTCGTTGAGGTCGTTGCCGTTCAGCGAACCTGATTGCCGCTCACCGAAAGCTGGGCGTAGCGCGTGGCGCCGGCCTGGGTGAGGTCCGCAACCGGCTTTTTCCATTCCATGCCGACAATCGCGCCGAGCCGCGCATCGGCGATCAGGTTGTTGGCGATCAGCGTGGTGCCCGCGCCTGGCGCAACTGACACCGTGATGCCGTAGCCTGTGCGGCGCACCATATTGCCGATAACGGAAACATCGCGCAGATACTTGCCCCAGCCGGCGGTGATGCCGGCATGCGGCGCGTTTTCGATCACGTTGCCGCTGACGAGCGTGTCGGCCTCGATGCCGATGCCGACTCCGGCATCGTCATTTGGATCGGTGCCCGCCGGCCGCCGCGGCACGAGATTGCGAATGAGGTTGCCCTGCACGACGGCGAGCCGGCCGCCTTTGTTGAAGTTGGTAACGGAAACGCCCATGGCGGCGCCGTCGACGATGTTGTTGGCAATCAACGCGCCCTCGAATGCGAACTCGGCGTAAAGCGCGACTGCGCCGAGTCCAGTGCAGGTATTGTCGACGATCTGCAGGTTGGAGGCGCTATTGCCGCGTACCGCCGAGAACGCCGCGTTGCGGATACGGTTGCCGCGCACGATGACGTTGTCGGCGCGAAATACGTTGATGGCATTGCCGTACTGGCCGGAACCGCCGGATTTGTTGGCGATGTCTTCGATGCGGTTGTCGACCACGAGCGTGCCGTCGTCTCCCGGCGCGCTGCGCCAGACCAGGATGCCGTTGTTGCCGGCGCCCCGAACGGTGTTGCCCGAGATTTTCATGCCGCGCGCATCGAGGCAAAGGATTGCGGTGTCGCTCGCGCCGATCGTGTTGCCGGAGACCTCTCCTTGCACGCCTTCAAGCTTGATTCCCGGTCCGCCGGCGTTGACGATCTCGCAACCGGCAACACGCAGCGCGCGGCCTTGCGCGATATGAATGAGGCCGTGCTGCTGCGGCAGTGGAACGTTTGCGCCGTCGAAAGTAAGCCCGCTGAGGCTCACTTGGTTGCTGCCGATCGCGGTTATCATGTGTGGAGCGCCGGCAAGAGCGATATGCGTCGCTCCGGGCACTCCTGCGATCGCCGCGTGGGACGGCAGGGTGATCCCGCCGGCTCGATAGACCCCTGGAGCGAGGCGAAGCACGGCCCCCAAGGCTGCCGCAGAGTTGATAGCGCGCTGAAAGGCTTTCGATTGGTCCTCCGCCGTATTGGGTTGCAACCCGAAAGCCGACGCGTCGATGCTGGATCGTTGGCGAGCTTCAGGCGTCATGGCCGCGTTCTCGCGCGCGAAAGCCGGTGCGGCAGCGGCCGCAGAGGCAGCGCCGGCAAGTGCGGCAAACAGGCGGCGGCGGTCGAACCTCATGGCGGGACTCCCGGCTAGCAGTCAGCTACGCATCAAGCGTCGTGCCACTAGCCTGAACCGGCCGGATACGGCGGCCGTATCCACTGTTAGGCTTAATGCTTTCGTGCCGCCGCAAGGGCGATGAGCAGGTTTTCGGCGGCAATGACGACCTGCGCCAGTGTCGGCGTGTGCCGATTCATTTTGCTGCGGCCGTGCGGACGCGGCTGACGCGCGATCGATGGAATGTGGACGAATTGTATGAGCGGCCCATTGTGCGGCGCCCGTTGCAGGGCGCGCCAGTAAACATAATTGCACAAGTAGCGCCCGGCATCGCGCGATAGTCTGGCCGCTACTTTGCTTGTACGGGCGGCACTGAGCAGCCGGTGGAATGGTGCACGTCCGGACAGCGTATCCGGCCCGCCGGCTTCGATGGTGCCGGCCGCGGGGCGCCGCCTGCTCGCATCGGGAAACAGAACAGACAAGGCGTTTCGGGCGCGGGTCTCGATGCAGATTTGCCGTCTCCGCCCGGCGAGGCCGAAGATCAGAACGATGTCAGGCCTGTTCGCAAACAGCAGCGGCAAGTCATGATCGACTGCCGCGTAGTTGGTGGCAAAGACATGGACATCGCGGTTGAGCCCCGCGAGCGCAGGCCGCCGCCGGCGCGCAAGCGCTCGCGCGACTGCGGCGCTTGCGTTGAGCGGCGCGCCGGGGAACGGGCCGAAGCCGGCGAGGAGGACGCGCATGGCTAGAGCTTCAACATGCCGGCGATGGTCTCGACAGCGGCGGCAGGCGCCGTGACACCGGCGACAACGTCCGCTTCGATCCGCGCCAATACCGCCTTGACGGCCCGGTCGGATCGCAGCGGCGCGAACAGCCGCTCTTCCAGCATGGTCCACATCCATTTCACCTGCTGCTCGCCGCGGCGCGTCTTAAGCTCGCCGCTCGCCGTGAGCCGCTGGCGATGGTCGAGAATTTTGCTCCATAAATCTTCGATGCCGTCCTGCTTAAGCGCGGAGCAGGTGACGACTGGCGGCGACCAGTTGGGCGAGGATGGCGACAGAATATGGAGCGCGGCGGCGTAGTCCGCCGCGGACGCTCTGGCGCGTGCGAGATTGTCGCCGTCGGCCTTGTTGACGGCGATCATGTCGGCAAGCTCGACGACGCCTTTTTTGAGGGCCTGCAATTCGTCGCCGGCGCCGGGCAGCGCCAGCACCAGGAAAAAATCGGTCATGTCGGCGACTGCCAGCTCCGACTGACCGACGCCGACGGTTTCGATGAGTACGACGTCATAGCCGGCGGCCTCGCACAGCAGCATGGTCTCGCGCGTCCGTGCGGCAACGCCGCCCAGCGTGCCCGACGACGGCGAGGGACGGATATAGGCATTGTCGTCGTTGGCGAGCCGCGCCATGCGCGTCTTGTCCGCCAGGATCGAGCCGCCGGTCCGGCGCGACGATGGATCGACCGCCAGCACCGCGAGCTTGCGGCCTTGGCCCGTGAGCATCGCACCCAGCGCGTCGATCATTGTCGACTTGCCGACGCCAGGCGCGCCGGTGATGCCGACGCGTACGGCCTTGCCGGTGAAGGGCAACAGCTCCTGCGTCAGCGCTGCGGCGGCGCGGCGATGGTCGGCGCGCTTGCTTTCAATCAGCGTGATCGCGCGCGACAACGTCGAACGATCGCCGCCGCGAACGCCCTGCGCGAGGCGGCTGATATCGGGCAGCATAGAAGGTGGGGCCATGACGTCTCTTCGGCGAGGGCGCTTCGCCCGTCAAGGCATGTCAATTGCAGCCGCGTGGCTAATCATCTGTAAATCGATCTGCGAGCTCGCCCGATCCGGGCCAAAAATGTTCGCTGAAAGACCGCGTTGTCGTCGAATTGAGGCCGCATCGCCGGTCTCACATCCGCCTCGCCTATGGGGCGGCTACTGCGTCGCTTGTCGATGCTCAAGTCAAGGAGACGACGATGAACTGGGATCGGATTCAACTCGACTGGATGAACTTCAAGGACCAGGTCCGCAGCAATTGGGTCAAGCTCACCGACGAAGATGTGACCCGCATCGGCGGCCGCCGCGATCAACTGATCAACCGTCTGCAGGCGCGCTACGGATTTGCCAAAGCCGAAGCCGCACGCGAGGTCGAGGCTTGGATGCGTTCGCAGAAGCGGGCCGCCTGAGCGCAACGGCCGGCCGGCCACCTTATTCCGGCAGCGGAATGAACTCGGCGGTGTCGCCTGGAACGAGATCGAAGCGTCCGGCCTTCCAATCGGCTTTGGCGGACTCGATGCGGTCTTTGCGCGAAGACACAAAATTCCACCAGATATGGCGCGGGCCGTCCATGGCGGCGCCGCCGACGATCACGAAATGCGCATCGTTCGTCGCCTGCACGGCAATCCGGTCAGCGGGGCGCAGAACCAGCAGGCGTTCCGGGCCGTGGCGGTCGCCGCCGATTTCGATCTCGCCTGAGAGCACATAGATCGCGCGTTCCTCATGTTCGGCGCCGAGCGGAAGCGTGGCGCCGGCCTTGAGCCGCACGTCCGCGAACAGCGTTTCCCATGATGTCAGCACGGGCGAACGCAGACCGTGCAGCGTGCCGGCGACCACTCGCAGCGTCATGCCATCGTCGCGCAGTTCCGGAATGTCGGCCGCGGCCGTGTGGGCGAAAGCCGGTGCGGTCTCTTCGTCCTGCATCGGCAGCGCGACCCATAACTGCAGACCATGAAGCGGTTCGCCGCCACCGCGGCGCTCGGTGGCGGTGCGCTCCGAATGGGCGATGCCGCGGCCTGCAGTCATCCAGTTAACCGCGCCCGGACGGATCGGCATCGCGGTGCCGAGACTGTCCCGATGCACGATCTCGCCGTCGAACAGATAAGTTACCGTGGCAAGCCCGATATGCGGATGCGGCCGGACGTCGATACCGATGCCGGCCTTGAACACGGCCGGCCCGATATGATCGAAGAAAATGAACGGCCCGACCATGCGCGATTGCGCCGACGGCAGCGCGCGATGGACTTGAAAGCCGCCGAGATCGACCGAACGCGGCACGACGATATGGGCGATCGCGTCGCTCGCTTGCGCGTCGCCCAGCAGAGGATCTTTGGCGGGAAAGAAGCTCATGGCTGATGCATACCTGTCAGGCGCACGCAGTCATTGCATGCGCCGATAGCGTAAGCGTCGGGCGCAGGGGCAGCCAATCACGATTGCGGTAGCGCAGCATTGCGTGAGCATCTCCGCAGTGAGCGAGATCGTTGTGCGTTCGCCTGATCGCGCGCTTGCGGCTTCGCGGCCACATTACTAGGCTAAAGTTCCGTATCCCGCTTTGCGCCCTTTCGCGCGCGTTCCAAGTCTCGGAGAACCCGGCCATGCGATCGCTTGTTGTTGCCGCCATGCTGTTGTGGAGTGTTGCCACAGCCGTCGCCGCCGATCCGTCCGGCACGTATGACGTTCAAGGCACCGCGCCGGACGGCTCCAAATACAGTGGCACCGTTACGATCACGCATACCGGTCAGACCTTCAAGATGGTCTGGAAAATCGGCGGCGACAAATATACTGGCACCGCAATCGGCGATAAAAACTTTCTCGCGGTGTCTTACTCGTCCGGCAGCGATTCAGGACTGGCGCTTTACGGCGCCGATGGCGGCAACTGGAAGGGCATATGGACCTATGCCGGCGGGACGAAGATCGGGTCCGAAATCTTGAAACGCCAATAGCCGATAAAAAATGCGGCTGATCCGGATTATCGCCTGCCGGCCTTCGCCACGATCTCGGCGATGAAGCGCGGCAGCGCGAACGCGGCGGCATGGACTTCCGGCGTCCAGTATTTGGTCGAGAAGCTGCCGGCCTTACGATAGCGCGCCGCAAGCGTTCTGACCGGCGTCTGCCGCAGGCGCTTGTCGTCGCTCGCCCAGCCCATGGCCATGTGGCCGCCGATATAAGTCGGGATGGCGGCGACGTAACAGGTGCCGTCGGCGAACAGCTTGCGGAATTTCGACACGCTTGAAACGAGTTCGGCCGGCTGAAAGATCGGCACGCCATTCTGCGTTACCAGCACGCCGCCGCTGTTCAGGCGGCGTTTGCAAGCGGCATAGAATTTCCGGCTGAACAGCACCTTACCGGGGCCCTGCGGATCGGTGGAGTCGACGATGATCGCGTCGAACCGCCGTCCTGTACGGGCGACATATTTCATGCCGTCGTCGATCACGCTCTCGAAGCGCTTGTCGGCAAAGACCGGCTTGGTGAATTCCGGAAAATGCTCCTTGGCGAACTCAACCACCGCCGGATCGATTTCCACTTGGGTGAGACGCCGGACGGATTTGTGCTTGAGAACCTCCTCGGCGATGCCGCAGTCGCCGCCGCCGACGATGAGCACTTCGCGGGCGCTGCCGTGCGCGAACAACGGCACGTGGGACATCATCTCCTGGTAGATGAACTCGTCCTTTTTGGTGATCTGGGTGGCGCCGTCGAGCATCAGCATCTTGCCGAAGAAAGGTTGTTCAAACAGCACCAGATTTTGGTGTTTGGTGTGCATCTCATAGAGCACCTTTTTGACCTTGAAGGTCATGCGGAAGCCGAGTTCGTCAAACAAGGTCTCGGCTATCCAGCGCTCTTCCGCCATCGCAATTCCTCCGGCTCCAGATAGCGAAGCGGCCGGGTTTTCGGCCCGGCCGCTTCAAGACTTCCCCGCGGCCGCCTCGGCCCGCCGTATCCGGCGCCCGCTATGCGTCTTGGCCGCGAAGCAACTCGTTGACGCCGACGCGCTTCGCCGAAAAGGCCTTGCGCAGCACCGGGATGCAGGCGTCGGGGTTGGCCGAACCGCACATGAACACATCCAGCGCGGCGTAGCCTGCCTCCGGCCAAGTGTGAATAGAGATGTGACTTTCCGCCAGCACTGCCACGCCCGACACGCCGCTTGGCTGGAAGTGGTGCAGGTGGATGTGCAGCAGCGTGGCACTGGCGGCGGACACGCACTGGCGCAACGTCGTTTCGATGTGTTCGATGTCGTCGAGCCGTTCCGCACCGTGCAGGTCGACGATCAGGTGCACGCCGGCGCAGCGCACGCCGTTGCGTGTGGCGAAGTGATCTTTGCGATCTTCGTCGAGGACTGCCGCCGGCGCCGGTACAGCAACCTTGAGCTTGGTCCTTCTGTCTTCCTTTCGGGCGGTACCTGGGATCCCCAAGCCCTTCACCGATCGCAAGAGGGCGTGTTGGCTCATCAGCCGTCCTCCCCAACCAGAGATAAGAACCCGAGATGCCGGCATGCCGGCGCCGCGGAAAGCGAAAGCCGCCCGACCGGTCCGTTTGGATCGATCAACAGCGGCAAAGTCCCCACATAAATGCAATCGGTGGGGAGTCAAGCGGATTTGCGCGAAAATCTTTAAAGCTTCGTCGATTGTCAGAATGCCGCGGTGCGTGGCGGCGCGCGGCTTGCCGAACGCGCGCGTGCCGCTACTCTGACGTCCAGCAAGCAACAAAAACATAGGAGTATGGGATGAGCGCCTGGATTTCAGGAACAGCCGCGGGAGGAGACAAGCCCTCGCGTCACGGTTTTTTCCGCGGCTGCGCATGCTGCCGTGCAATGGCGTCGCCGACGCAACCTATGCGTCGCAGCTTCCTCGCCGGCGGCATCGCCGCGCTCGGTCTCGGCGCTGTAGGAGCCGCTGCCCGGCCGGCGACGGTTCTGGCTGCCCAGCCGGCGCCCGAGCCTGCCCGCATCGACGTACACCACCATTACGTGCCGCCGGTCCACGCCGCTGCGTTGGCCAAGCATGGCGGCAGGGCGGCAAAATGGTCGCTGGAGGCCACATTGGCCGATATGGAGAAGGCGGGCGTGGGCACCGCGGTCCTCTCGTTGGTTCCGCCCGGCGTCTGGTTCGGCGATGTCGCCGAAGGTCGTTCGCTGGCGCGAGCGTGCAACGAGTATGGGGCGAAGCTGAAAGCGGACAACCCGCGCCGCTTTGGCCTGTTCGCTGCGATCCCGCTTCCCGATACCGAGGGCAGCCTGCGGGAGATCGAATACGCGCTGGACGTGCTCAAGGCCGACGGCATCGGCCTCTACACCAGCTATGGCGATAAATATCAGGGCGATCCCGCCTTCGTGCCGGTATTCGAGGAACTCAATCGCCGCAAGGCCGTGGTCTATACGCACCCGCTCAACCCGGCGTGCTGCACGCACTTGGCCGACGGCGTCGGGCCAAGCTCGATCGAATTTGCGACGGATACCACGCGGACCATCGCCAGCCTCATCTTCGGCAAGGGCGGCACTGCATTCCGCACGGCCGACATCAAATTCATCTGGTCGCATAGCGGCGGCACGCTGCCGTTTCTGATCGGTCGCTTCATCCGCGAGCAGATCGTCCGTAAAGATTCACGCATGCCGGACGGACCGGAACCGATCATCCGCCGGTATTTTTATGAAATCGCCCAGGGCAACGAGCCAGGTCAGTTTGCGGCGCTCCTCAAGATGGTCCCGGTATCGCAGGTGCTGTTCGGCTCGGACTTTCCATACCGCAAGGCTGCGGAAGCAGCGAAAGGCTTGGAGGCGTATCCCTTCTCGGCCGCCGATCGGGTCGCCATCGACCGCAATACCGCGCTCAAGTTGCTGCCGCAACTTGCCGCGTAGCGCCGGCGCGGCGCGGTATTGGAGTCTATTGCCGAATTCACCCCATAATTTCGCCAATGAATCCGCCAGAATGTGTTGTTTGAGAGTCTCGGCTCGCTTGCCGCACGGCAAGCGGAGGAGCGGGAAGGGAGAGACGGGTATGCGGGCCTTCGGTAGCGGCATTTTTGCAGGCGTGTTCCTGGCCGCGGCGTTGTTTTCGGCCGGTCCCGCGGCAGCGCAGGACGCATCGGCTCCGGTCGGCGGTGCCATCGTCGGCGGTGCGTTGGGAGCGATCGTCGGCGGCGCGTTGGGCCATGGCCGCGGTGCGGTCGCCGGCGCCATCCTTGGCGGCACGACGGGAGCAATCATCGCTTCGGAAGCGCAAGCACGGCCTCACGGTTACTATTGGTGGCACGGCAACTGCTACTACCGCTATCCGGACGGCGCTTGGTCGCCGCCGCTCTATCCGAGCTACTGCGGCTACTGAGACTTCGCTTGAGGCCTCGGCGGGCGATCAGCCTGGTGCGCTGATGCGAGGCAAGGGTCTTATCCGTTGACGGCGTCTTATCCGTTGACGGCGACAGGCGGCGGCACCATGGGTTGCGCCGGCTTCTTTGCCCGGGTGCGGAAGAAGCCGAGCACCCGGCTGGCAGTTTCAGGCTGCAATCGGTTGAAGCTTGCAAGGGCTCGGTCGAGGTCGCTCGCCGACAAGCCGCGGTCAGTGGCCCGCAACAGCAGGATGGCCTTGGTGGTGGTCGACGACAGTCCCGCCACCTTGGCGAGGATGAGCACGATCTCGGCGCCGGGATCGAGCAGGGCCCGTTCAACCACATCGATTGGCGTCTCGCAGAGCAGCGACAGCGCGATGGCGGTTTCTTCGAATTTGCGGTCGCGGGCGTATTGATAGATTTCCGCTTCGCCGATGCGGCGAATGCGGTTTTGCCGTTCGACCGCGGCCTGTGCGGCGGCAAAATCGGGTGAGGCGTTGCGCGCGTCGTTGCGGATACCGCCGACCACTTCGGCGACCACGCCCTCGACCGCGCCGCTGGCGGCCGGATTTTCGGCTTCGAGCCGCGCGCGTACCGCGCTCGAGGCTTTTTCCAGAAGCATGAGGAAATGGGGCCGTGGAATATCGGGCCGCCGGCCTACCGCGGTCGCGAGTGTGTCGTCGCCATTCGATCGCTGCACCAGGGCGCGGAAGCCGGCGTCGGAAAAGCGCGCGCCGGAGTTCTTCACCACCGTATGCACGACCTCGCGGTCGCCGCGCTCTACCAGCACCTCGGTCAGCGCCTCGCTGAGCGATGCCCGCTGGGCGATTGCTGCCAGATGCTGCTGGCTCTTGCTCGCCGCACCGGCCAGCAATTCGCGCTCACCGATCCGTTCTGACTGGCGCAGCACCGGCGCCGCAACCTCGATGTCATCGTCAAACGCGAGCATATTGACGATGTTAGCGGGTGCGTTGCCGATTGGCGCAAGCCGGGATGAAAGCTTGGCGCGCGCCTTGGCCTCGATGGTCTGGACCAAACGGACCATGACATCGTCGAAAACGCCGATCTGATCTTCGGAAAGACGCGGCGCCCCGACGACGAAAAGATCGGTGATGCGCGCGAGCATCTCGATCCGGCGTGTGTTGTTGCCGGAGGCGAGCGCAGCCTCGAGTTCATCGAGTAAAGGAAGGGTACGCATCATGCAACGCGACGCCGCACGCCATTGAACTAACACGCAGAATGCCGTCGAAACGGTGAACAAACCCTTGCCGGGGACGTTTGCAGCGTCGCCCGGCTGGTTAATGAAATGACAACAAACGACAGCGCCGAGGGCGCGGGGCGGCCTCGCCGGCCCCACCACTTGATGGCGCAATTCAGCGCTGCCCGCGCGCGCCCATCCGGGCATAGACTTCGGCGGGCACGCGGTAGTCCCGGAGTACCGGCCTCGGGTCGCGCAGGCCGCAGGCTTCGCGCTGGACCATGAAGCACCACAGGGCGTCGCTCGCTTCCTGCACCAGCCGTTTGCGGGTCCCGTCACCTGCCGGCGCTGCCAGATCATGATCGGCCAGCGCTGCGAGCGCCGCTTCCAGCGCCCGGCCGAGCCGGCCGAGTGCGGACGCCTGCTCCTGGGCGATCTCGTAATCGAGCGCGACCACGGGCGCGCTGCGCGAATTGCCCTGGGGCGGCCGGAGCGTCATCGCGCCGCCTGTCGGTTGGCTTTCAGCAACGCTATCGCTCCCACGTCACGACGGTAACGCCCGCGGCCAGATCGAGATCGCGACGCGCAACGGGCTTGAGACCGTGCCGTGTCAGCACGTCCTCCGGCGTTGCCAACGGCCCGACCTCGTTGAAGACGGGGCGGCCATCGGGAATTTTCGCCCGGGATGCGTGCGAGAGATAGAACGCGTCGTAAAGCGGCAGGAACATGCTGAAGACCTCGGTGCCGCCAATCACCGCGATGTTGCCGTCTGCTGCGCCGAGCGCCTCGATGGCCTTTTCCAGAGGACAGCCCATGGGATTCCACAGCAGCGAATTCGGCTGCGACGAATCCGGCGTCAGCGCCGCAATTTGACGCGTCAAGACCAGTCGTTTGCGCCGAGCTGCGTGCGGACCGCCTTCGTGAGAGTGGCGGCCATGCACGATCACGGCAGCCCGGTCGAGCGCAGCCTGGAAAAAGCCCTGATCGGCGTCATTGCGAATTGAATCCGGCATGGCGCCGTTGGCATCCGCGATCATTCCGTCGCTTGAGATGATGACGTAGCCTTCGATGCGGCGCACGGCGACCCCTATTGGCGAGAGGGCTGCGCCGGACCGCGTTTCGCCGGCAGCAGCATCGTCACGATCAGCGTCAGCACGGCCAGCGTGCCTGCGATGACATACACATGATGCAGCGCGCCGGCGATTGCGTTGCTCAGTCGCGCGACTGTATCGGCGCCGAGACTTGCACGCCGCGCTGGATCGAACAATCCGCCCATAACATCGCCGGCATCCGGCACATTGCCGGCGACGGTAAAGTTGAGGATGGCGCCGCCGAGCGCGGCGCCGAGCGCCTGGCCGATCGTGCGCAGGAACAGAAACGAGGAGGTTGCGGCGCCGCGTTCATTCCAGCCGACGCTGCCCTGCACGGCCAAAAGGAATGTCTGGTTGCAGAAGCCCATGCCCAAGCCGACCAACAGAGCTGCCGGCAAGAGCCACCAAAACGCGCTGTCGCGATCAAGTGATATCAGCAGACCCGTGCCGGCGATCAGCGACAATGCACCGATCACGCCGGTGGTCCGGTACGAGCTGAAGGCCATGATGCGGCTGGAAATGATCGAGCCGCAGCTCCAAGATACCGACTGTGTGGCTACCGCCGTTCCTGCATAGAGGGCGCTGCGCCCCATGACGGCCTCGACATAGGTCGGCAGAAAAGCGACGACACACATCAGCAGCATGCCAATAGCGAGGCTGCCGGCATTGCTGGCAGCCATGATCCGGCTTCGCCACAGCTTGTAGGGCAGGATCGGCTCGCTGGCGCGCCGTTCGCCTATCGCCAGCAGCGCAAGCGCCAGGACGCCGACGACGAGCAAGGCGGCGGACGTCGCCGCATTGAGGTACTGCGCCTGGATCGCGGGCATCAGAACGGCGCCGATGCCCAGCATGAGCAGCGCCGCGCCCATCAGATTGATCTGATGCGCGCGCGGCTCGACGTGCTCGTCGAGATAGCGCAGCAGAAGGGCAATCGCGATGACGCCGATCGGCAGATTGATCCAGAACACAAACGACCAATGCAGATGCTGTACGATGAACGCGCCCAGCGCCGGACCGGCAATCGCCGCGATGCCCCAGACGCCGGACAGCCAGCCCTGCACACGGGCGCGCTCGGTCGCCGGATAGATGTCGCCGACGATCGTTGTCGCCATCGATTGCAACGAACCCGCGCCGATTCCCTGAAAGATGCGGAACACGACCAGCGCGGCCATGCCCCAGCTAAAGGCGCCGCTGACGCTCCAAATGTTGAACACCCAGGTGAAGCCGCACGCCGCCGAGCCGATGAGAAAGACGGAGGCACCGATGAAGAACATGCGCTTGCGGCCGTAGAGATCGGCAAGCCGTCCGTAAACGGGCGTCGAGACCGCCTGCGCCAGCAGGTACGCTGCGAACACCCAACTGAACAGATGAAAGCCGCCAAGCTCGCTGACGATCGTCGGCATCGCCGTGGCCACGATCGTGGCTTCCACGGCGGACATGAAGATCGCCATCATGCAGGCGGCCGTCACGGCGCGCCTGCGGACGAGAAAGTCGGCAGAATGCGCTGGCAAAATTGCGGACAAGGCTGATTCCAGGATGCTTTGGTCTTATAGTGCCGCCCCGATGGAGCCGACTATGTCACAATCCGCAAGCCTGATCATGCTGCAATTCCTGAGCTGGGTGGCGGATCGCCCGCGCACACGCGAGCAAGCGGTGGAAGCCTGGCACAGTTGCCCGCACATTTCGGTGTGGGAGGATGCGATCGTGGACGGTCTCGTCCGCACTGAGAACGATGGCCGGCGCACAATTGCTTTGACAAAACGTGGCGCCGCTATTCTCGAGGAGGGCGAGGGCGGAGGCCGTATAGCCGATTAAGCCGGCTGCGCCAGTCGCCTGGCGACTGCTTCGATGACGCGCGTGTCCATCGGCTTAGTTTCGGTCGGAAACACGCTTGCGATCAAGCCATCGCTGCCGACCAGGTATTTGTGGAAATTCCATTGCGGGGTCTCGTGCGGCCGCTGCGCCGCCACCCATTTGTAGAACGGGTGCGCATTCGGGCCTTTGACGCCGACCTTGGCGGCGAGCGGAAAGGTGACACCGTATTCCTTGTTGGCGGTTGCGGAGATCTCGCTGGCGCCGCCCGGTTCCTGTCCGCCAAAATCGTTCGATGGCACGCCGATGACGGTGAAGCCGCGGTCGCGAAAGCGCTCGAACAGTTGTTCAAGTCCGGCGTATTGCGGCGTGTAACCGCAAAGCGAGGCGGTATTGACGACCATGATCGGCTTGCCGGCGTAGTCGGCAAGCCGGATCGAGCCGCCCTGCAGTCCATCGAAGGAAAACGCGTAGGCGGTCACCGGGCTCATGGCTGTACCGTTTCGGGTGGAGGGAGCGGCAAGGGCGGGGGAGCCGATTCCGGCCGCGACAAGGGCGAGCAGGCGCCTGCGGTCAACGGGCATTGCCGAGCTCCGTTAAAGGTACGAGCGGCTTTCCGGGCTGCGGCGGAATATCGAAGACGTTGAGTACAAGCCCGATCATGCCGTAAAGGCCGGCGCAGGTGACCGCTTCGATGACGCCGTCAAGCCCGAAGGCGGCCTTGGCGCGCTCGAACATCGCAGCCGAGACGGTTTTGTTGGCGAGCAGCTCGGTGATGAAATCGTACATCAGGCGCTCGTCGTCGCGCTTGAAGTCCGGTCGGCTGTTGGCGCGGATGGCGTCGATCACGTCCTGAGTGATGCCGTATTCGAGCGCGTGTGGCTCGTGCACCGACCAGGCGTACTGGGCGGTGGCGCTGCGCACCAGCAGCAGAATAATCAGCTCGATGAGGCGGCGGCCGAGTTTCGGATTGTTGCGGTAGTAATTCACCAGATGATCGGCAGGCTCGGCGATGTCGGGCGTATGAATGAGCACCGCAAACGGTCCCGTCAGCGTATTGCGCGGCCGCGACTTCAAGAAGTCGTCGTGCAATTGCCGCTGACGCGGCGGGAGGTTTTCACGTTTGACCGGATCGATGCGGGCCATGCTTCGGTACCCCTTGTGTCAGCGTAAGTCGGCCGAGCCGTCGCCACGCACCGCCGCCACGTAGCGGGCGGCCGAGCGTCTGACGATCTCTGTACCGTTGTGTGGAATTGTACGGTCGAACCAAGCGCCGTGAATGGCGTCAAACGGATACGGCTCAAGCATCGCGCCGATCCGCTCCACGGCCGGCGCCGAGAGCGGGATCATGTTCGGATAGCTGCGCATGAAGGTGACGAATTTGCGGTCGGGAATAACCTGCACGATGTCGCCGGAGAGCAGCGCGCCACGTCTGCCGGCGCCTTGCGCCCAATGCAGCACGGTGCCGCCGGCGAAATGGCCGCCGCAGCGAATGAGCGTCACGCCGCGCGCCAGACTAAGCGTATCGCCATCCCAAAACTTGATCGAGGGGTCGGGCCGCATGACCCATTCGCGATCGCTGGCGTGCAAATGGATAGGCGCGCCGAAGGCGTGCGCCCATTCCACCATCGACGAATAATAATGCGGGTGCGAGATGGCGATGCCGGTCAGGCCGCCGAGGCCTTTGACAATGGCGATGGTCGCGTCGTCGAGCAGCGAGATGCAGTCCCACAGGATGTTGCCTTCGTCGGTCATCACCAAGAGCGCGCGCTGGGCAATGGCAAAGGCAGGCACCGTGCCGATGCCGATCAGGCCGGGCTCGTGTTGCTGAAAACTGTTCATATGCCGGCGCGCGAGTGCTTCGTGCGTAGTCCATGCTTGGCCCGAGGGCGGCACGAACTGGCGCGGTTCATCGCAGATCGGACAGCGGTCCGGCTCCTTCGGCGAAGGAGAAAATTGGGTACCGCAGGTGACGCAGATATAGGCGGGCATGGCTTTCAGTTCGCATGAAAAGCGCGGTGTCTCAAAGCATCGCGCCGTGGTTTCAGTTCGCTTATACCGGCTCAACGCGCCGTAACATGAATCTGCGTCGGGACAGCGGCGGCATCGCCGTGGACAGGCCGGCAATGTCCGATAGCAGGCGTTGCATGTTCAAGTGTATTCTCCGCCACAGGTGGGCCTTAACGGTCGCCGCTGATGCTCATCAGCATAGTATGTGGCCGGAATAACGTACAGCCGCGGGCAAAACGGATCACGGGGAGGCAGACATGCAAACGAGCAAACGACCTAGTCGCTGCGTCGCGATGCGTGCTGGCCCGGCAGCGCTGCTCGCATGCTTCGCCATCGCCTTGACGGGCGCGGTCGAAGCGCAGGAGCGCGCACCAACGCCGGTGTCCTTGCGGCTCGGCTTCAACGCCAATTCGGCGCGCAATATGGCGGAAGTCCCCAATGTCATCGCGCAGCGCAAGGGTTTCTTTGCCCGCGAGGGCCTCGCTGTCACCATGGTGCCGCTGATGGGCACAACCCACATGGTGGCGGCGCTCGACAAGGGCGACGTCGACGCGACCGGCACCGCGTTGCCCTACATGATCCAGGCTGTGCTCAAAGGCTCCGACGCCGCCGCGGTGATCGGCGGCGTCGCCAATACGATTTACAGCCTCATCGCCAAGCCTGGCATCCGGACGATTGCCGACCTCAAGGGCAAAGTCGTTGCGCTCTCGGCGCCGCCCGACACCATCACATTGTCGACGCGCATGCTGCTCGCCAAAGGTGGATTGAAAGAGGGCGATTACCGCACGAAGCAGATTATCGGCAGCACCCAGCGGGGCGATTGTCTGGCCGGCGGGGCGTGCGACGCGGTCCCGCTCGGGCAGCCCGACGATATCGTGTTTCAGCAAAAAGGCTTCCATAAGCTCGGCGATTCGCTCGAGGTGATGCCCAAGTTGCAGTTCAACGTCATCGCCGCGCGCCGCTCCTGGGCAGCCGCGCACAAGGACATCGTCGTGGCGCTGGCGCGGGCCTATGGGGCGACGTTCCGCTACATGCGCAACCCGGCCAACCGTGCCGATCTCACCAAGACAGTCGTCGAGATCACCGGCGCAAACGAACAGGTCGCGCGCGCGGTGCTGGCGCTCTATTACGAGCCCGATCGCGGCGTCATGCCCAAACAGGGCGAAATCAACCTGGCAGGGGTCGAAAAGGTGATCGCGCTTTTGGCCGATGCCGGACAGATCGGCAAACCGGTTCCCGCCGTTGACCGCTTCGTCGACCTCCAATACTTGCAGGCGGCCCATCTGCAATAGCGGACTGCGACCGATCGACCGTTGCCTTGCCGCCCGGCCGGCTTTATCTTGTTTTCAAACGAGAGTTTGAAAATTGGAGCGGCAATGACTCGACCGTCCGAGGTGACTCGCGACCGCATCTTGAAGGCAGCCGAACGGCTGTTCGCTGAGCACGGTTATGACGGAACCAGCATTCGCGCCATCGTCACCCGTGCACGCGTCAACCAGGCCGCGATCAACTATCATTTCGAGGGCAAGGATGGCCTCTACCGCGAGGTGTTGCGCGCGGCGTTCCGCGGTCTGACCGAGCACCAACTCGCCAGCGCCGCGCAGTCCGGGCAATTGTCGCGTGAGGAGGCGCTCGCCGGCTTTATCCGGCGGCAGTTGCGTCCGCTTGCTCGCGCGCGACGAAGCCAGCCGGCATATCCGCATTTTCAACTGGGAAAGCGTTCGACCGACTCCGGTGTTTCGCAAGCTGTTGAGCGAGGAAGCGGCTCCGTTCATGGAAGTGGCGACGGATCTCGTCCGCCGTTTCCTGCCGACCGCGGATCACCGGACGCTGGTCGTGGCGGCGATCTGGCTGCTCGGCCAGTGCAGTATCTTCGTCCGCAATCGCGAGCAACTTGCTGGCCCACCAGTGGAATTGGCCGCTGACGAAGCCTCGATCGAGTGGCTGGCGCAGACCATCAGCCGCCTGGCGACCGCCGCGCTACAGTCCGCGGGCTGACCTCCTGTCATCGAGACATCGGTAGATTGCCGCAAAAATTCCTTGTTCCCGGCCACCCGCCGCCCAGAACGCGTGTTTGAAATTCAACCAGTCGTTTGAAAAATACGGGCGAGGAGGACGACGATGCAGCGCGATATTCCGTCGGGAATGGGGTCGGGCCAGGCGCCCGTGCTGGTGCGGCTTGGCGGCAAGTTCGTGCTCGAAGTGCTGCCGGCGGCGCTGGCAAGCGCAATCGGCGCCTTTCTATTCGCTCAGTACCAGTTCGACCGCGGCGCGCCGCCAGCGCATGCCGTAACCCCTGCGGTGGCGGTGCCGGCTTCGGCCGAAATGCTGCAGTTGGTGCGCGAAGAGCACGCGATGATCCGCGACTTTCTCACCGCGCAACGGACGGCGGAACGGAATCGTGCTGCTGCGGCTGACGCCGCCGATGCGCAAGCCGCGAGCGCACAGGCCACAGCCGACGCCAAGCTGACCGCGGCGATGCCGGCGCGGACCGCGCCGCCGAGCAGCGCGAAGCCTTCGTCGCCACGCCGCAGAATCGTCCTGCGGCCGCTGGCGCGCCTGATGGCGCCGCCGCCGCGCTGCCTCCGATCGTCGTTGCCGGAGCGCGCTTCGGCCCGAGCCGACGCCCGTTGCCAGCGCCCGCCCGATGCAACGGCGCTCATCGTTGCGCCGATGCGTGCAAGTGCAACAGCGCAGCCTGGCGCCGGCCTATGGCCGCCGGCGCCGCCGCCCGCTCAGCCATCGATTGTTGCCGAGACCCTCGCAGTCCCGGGTCACGTCGTTTCCGTCACGCTGCATGCGGTGATGGCCATCGGCGGGATCCCGTCGTGGTTCGGGCATCGGTTCGGCGATGACGATAGCGCGGTCGCGCGGCCTTCAAGCGCCGCATCGTAAGGCGGCGCGCGCCCGCCGCCTACAGCGAGACCGGTGTGCCCATGAAGTCCCGCTTGCCGACCTCAACGCCGCAATGACGCAGAATGTCGTAGGCCGTCGTACAATGGAAATAAAAGTTCGGCAGCGAATTCCCCAAAAGCAGCGACTGACCCGCGAAGTCGCGCGTCGCGCCGCTCGGGAAGGTGATCTTGATGGCTTTGTCTTCGGTGCCGTCGATCTGCGCCGCCTTGAAGGTTTTGACGAAGGCGATCGCCTTATCGAGCCGGTCTTTCAGGTCGGCAAAGCTCGCTTCGGCTGTCGGCAGGACCGGGGGTTCGGCACCGGCCAGCCGCGCGGTCGAGTTGACGGCGTGATCGCTCGCCGCGCGCACTTGGCGGGCCAGCGGATACATGTCGGGATACAGCCGCGCCGTGAGGAGCGCGGCCGGATCGATCTTCTTGGCCTCGCAATGGGCGGCGGCCTTGTCGAGCACGGCCGACAGGGCGGTGAGAAACTGCACGAAAATCGGAACGGATATTTTGTACATCGAGACGGTCATGGAGCACCCTCGTTTTCTGGCGCGGCGGATCGGCGCCGCTGCGGTCACGCACGATGTCTGGGTTCCGCTCCGTGCATGCCGCCGCCCGCAGGCGTAGCGCGGTTTTCCGGCGGCGGGAACAGCCGCGAACTGCGAACTCCGACAAGCCGGTCGACAGCGATTCGCCTCCTGGCGCGCGGGCGTGCTGTGGCGAAGCGGCGAAGTCAGCTTGATCAGTCGCGGAGAGGTTGGCCACTGCCGCGTCGCGGGCGGTGTTGTGGGTAATTTTTGGTGAAGCGCGCTAAGGCAATAACCCTAATCGGAAGTAGTGTCCGCAATGCTGATGCCGATTGGCAACACTGTTCCAAATCTCCGATTCCGCGGCTTGTCGGTATTCGCTATGACGGCTAATCCAACCCGGCCGCTGAATCATTCACGCTCAGATTCGGCGAAGCAGGAACCCGCTCGGCAATGCAGCGTTTGCAGCTTTAGAAGCGTCATTGCGGCGCGGGTAGCATCCGTGTTGCCGTGGAGGTGGTGATGCGATCTGCCGGAAACTTCCACCCGGAGTGGGGTTATCTCGCGTCCGCGCCAAGCTTCATGCGCACGGTCCGCGTCGCCCTGGTCGCCACCGCGATCGGAGCTGTTGCCGGAGCAGTCGTGGTTGTTTCGCTGGTTGAGCGGCCTGGTTCGAGCGACGAATCTGGGATTGCGGCCCACGCGCTGTTGACGCGAGCGCCGGTGATCGCGCCGCCGACGCCGGCCTCCCGCGCGGGCGAACCGGGGGCTGTCAAGCCCGCAACAGCTTCAGTTCCGAGCCAGCCGTCCATGGCGGCAATCGCTCCGTCGGCGCCGTCCGCTCTGGCCGCTCCGGCAAAGGCTGCCGCGCACGAGCCAAGCACGGTTGCAAGCGCTGGCAAAACAGACAAGCCGGATAAGGCAGACAGCATCAGTCCGCCGTTGCCTCTGGCCGCGCCCACGGGTGCAGCAATAGCTTCAACGGCCCCCGTTGCAGCGGGGGCGGCGGCCGAAGCCGATGCACCCGTCGCGGCGGATCGGGCCACCGCGGCGCCGACCCCGGTGAAAAGATACACAGCGAAACGGCGTCACTATCAGCAGTATCGCCGGCCGGAGGCCGCCGGCGCCAGACGCCGCTGGCACGACAATGGCGGTTTCGGGCCGCTGTTCCGGCTGTTCAGCTTCCGGACCGGCTCGCCCTATTCCTCAAACTGATGAGCTTGTCGGACAAGCGCGTCAGCGCGTTGCCTCAGGTCACGATTGCGCCACATCAGTGGCCGCAACGGTGCGTCGCCGTCATGTGATCGAGGCTACGAACAAACGTCTTGCGCGCGTGCGGCATCAAGCGTGGACATGGCAGCCGACCAAGTTGGAAGGCCGATCGCAAGCTTACGCCAGCCGGCGCCCGCCGGATCGTCGCTGCTGTCGTGCCAAACCTCGCAGTGCCCGCTGGCAAACTGGATAACCGTGTAATCGGCGCGAGCCGGATTCGAAGCGGCGACACCGAGCGCCGACAACGCAACGGCAAGGGCGATCTGTTTCATGAAACAGCTCCTGTGCGCCAGCCCCGACGATCTTTTGCGAAATAAGATCAGGACTTTCGCCAGGCAAGGCCTGTCGAGCCAAAGAGGGCTGCGGAGGAGCGCGGAAAGAAAGCTTCACCCAGCCGCCTTTGCGGCGGATGGGTGAAGCGTCGCGAACCGTAGATCAGTATTACCACCAGTGATGGCAGCGATGATGCGCGACCGCCCAGTGCAGGTGCCGGTCGGCGCGGTGCCAGCTCCGGAACCGGTAGTACGCGTGATGGTGATGACGCCACCACAGATACTTGCCGGCGAACGGCTTCTGGGCGGTATCAACCCACACGCGGCAGTAACCGTCGGCGAACCGGGCAACGGCGAAATCGGCGCGCGCGGGGCTCGACATGCCGTAAGCCATGGCCAACACGCCCACGGCGAGAACGAAACGCTTCATAGGTCCAGCTCCCTGTTTTGCCTCCTCAATACATTTCCGATATTACGCCATCGATCACGAAGCAAGCCCGCACTGCCAAATACGTGTCGGAAATGTGCAGAGAAATGGAGGATATTATGCCTGAAGTCGTCGTCTACATGCTCGAAGGCCGCTCGCTCGATCAGAAGCGCGGACTTATCAAGGATATCACCGCTGCCGTGGTGAAGAATGCCGGCGCACAGCCCGATGCGGTGACCGTATCTCTCGTCGAATCGCCCAAGACATCCAAAGGCAAGGGTGGGGTGCTGTTCTCGGAAATGCAGAGCCGCTGATCGGCCTTCCTTCGCACCGCTGTCATGCTCGGACTCGATAGTGGCCGCCGGCGCGGCAGCGCCGGCGGGACGGAAACCATTGCCAGAGTTGGCCGTTGAAATCTCCGTGAGTGCGATGCAACATGTCTTGCTGCGGCGCGGTAAATACCTGATAATCCGAGCGTAACGCAGGTCGAGTCGCGTTGAGGGAAGGCAGCCAAATGGATCAGATTTGGGAAACAAAGGACGGGCGACGCCGCGTCCGTCGCGATCCGCCGACGATCGAGGAAGCGGTCCTCGCCGCGCAAGGCTTAACCGACCAGGTGGGCGAACAGACCGAGATTGTGGCGTCACTGATGCAGATATCGCCCGAAGAGGCGCGCGGCGCGGTGCTCCGCTTGGCGCAGCCCAAGGACGTCGGCCGTATCACCATAACCAGCCGCCCGAGCCGGCCCGGCCAAGCCGCAACTCCGCGCGCTGTCGTGGTCGAGCGGCGCGTATCTCGACGGCCGATGGTGACCGGTTCCAAGCGCTTCGCCTGAGTGAGGTGGCTGCCGGGGAGGTCGATCCATCTAAGTTCGGTCCGTTCCATTGAATGGCTGGCCAGAGGCGGCGCTGCTGCAGCCTGGGACCGTCGGACCGATTGACGTATACTGCGTCGCTTTGTTTCTCAGGCCTGGGGAGCAGAGGGCGTTTGCCATGACCAAGACCCTCGTCACGCCGCGCACCAAGGTGAAGACGAAAACGCAGCGCCCGCCGCTGTACAAAGTCATCTTGCTCAACGACGACTATACACCCCGCGAATTTGTCGTCCTGGTGCTCAAGGCGGTGTTTCGGATGAACGCCGACCAAGCGCTACGCGTGATGATGACGGCGCACACCAAGGGCGCCTGCGTGATCGCGGTCTATACCCGCGACGTTGCCGAAACCAAGGTGAAGGAAGCCACCGAACTGGGCAAGAGCAAGGGCTACCCGCTGTTCTTCACGACCGAGCCGGAAGAATAGCGCCGCCAAGGCGGCGCTATTGACCGCAGGCGCTCTTGCAGGTCGTGCCACTATCGGCGGCGGACGCCATCACAGCGACGACAGGTAATGCGCGATCGCCTGCCGCTGGCTTTCGGTCAGCGCTTTCATGAATCCTGGCATATCGAGATTGTTGGTGCGCTTGCCGTCGGCGAAGGCGTCCATGGCGCTGATCAGGTAGGCGTAACCTTGCCCGGCGAGCCGTGGCGCGGGCTGCCCGCCTTCGAACTTCTGCCCGTGGCAGGCCTTGCACATGGCGATGCCTTCGGGCTCCGCGCCTGCGGGCGCGGCGCCGCCCTGCTTTGCGGGCCAGGCCTTCGCCGCGAAATAGTCGGCGATGCCGCGCAGATCCTGCAGGCTCAAGTTCTTCGCCAGCGGCGACATGATCGGGTTGTCGCGCTCGCCGCTGTGAAAATCATGCAAATCCTTATAGAGGTAATTGCTCTGCTGCCCCCAGATGATCGGCGTGTTGTCGCTGACCGGCTCACCGTTTTGTCCGTGGCACGCGCCGCAGAGAGTAGTCTTCGCCGCCATGTCGTCTTGCGCATTGGCGGGCAGCGCGACGAGCGCGGCGATGACTGCGGCGCCAAATGCAGATGCGATGAGACCTTTGATCATGTTTTCCACCCCTATGCGGTTGCGACGGCTCCAGGCTGGGAAACCGCCTTTGCACGCCCCCAACGCGTTCATCGCGCCTGACTTGGCCGGCATTGTAATGGCTTTGACGGTTTTGTCAGCCGCCCGCGTTTGAGGTCGTGCGTGGCGCGCATGGCACTCAGCGCGTGCCAAGTTTGCGGGCAAGCCCTTGCTCGCCCCAGCGCATCACGACGTTGTGGTTCCAAGTGAATACGGGCCGCAGCAGCGGCGCGAGTTTCCGCTGCCACGGCTTGGTCACGTCGACGATCCAGTCATAGCGCGCGTTGGTCAGCGCGCCATTGCCCGACAGCGTCCAGCGCCCGAGACCTTCAAGTTCTCCTTCCGCGCGGCCCTCGATCACCGTCATCGGTTCAATCCGGGAGGTGCGCATGGCAAAAGTCAGCGTATAGGGCAGCGCCGTGCGCCACGTCATGCGACGCACCGCTCCGATGCCATGAGCATAGCCGTCGGCAAGCCGCTCGACTTTGACGACCGCGCGCCACCACGACGGCCATTGCTCGACCGCGATCAACGCCTGCCACACGGCGTGGCGCGGCGCGGCCAACCTCCAATCGGTGGTGAGGTGGAACCTGGTCGCGGACATGAACTCAGTGTGGAGCGCGCCTGCGCGCCGGACAAGCGAGGGCAGTGCTGCAGACTAGCCGGCGGCGGCAAGGCCGCGAATGTGACCGCCGGCGCGCGCAACGCGCGCCGGAAGAGGAGCCACCTTCTGAAAAGCGTTGAGCGCTCTACTAGGCGCGCCGCCGCGCCGGCGCCCGGTACGCCAAGCGGGCGTGGCCGGCGCAGTAGGACAGGCCGTCGATTGCGGCGTTGCCGCAGAACACGAAATCGGCAGCCCCGCCAATCCCGGCTGCATCGCTGACCGGCCAGCGGCACTTGCCTTGCGCCAGGTCAAGCAGCGAGCAAGGCTCGGCGCTCTGCACCGTAACGGGGGCTGTTTCCGCCTCCGGCTTGACCGCGCCGTCGGACCATAACAGCCGCAGCCGGCGGCGCTGGCTTGCGGCCCTCGGGTCGCGGGCGCGGGGAGGGCATGACCGCGCCGGCGCGCCCGGGGGCCGCACCGGCGACAGTCCGAGCCGGTGGATTTTGCCGATGACGGCATTACGGGTGACGCCGATCTGGGCGGCGATCTGACTGCAGCTCAGCCCGGCGACGACGAAGCTTTGCAGCTGTTCGATGCGCTCGGGCGTCCAGGTGTCAATGCTCATGAAAACGGCCTCGCGATTGCGGCGGCCGGTTCTGGGCCGCCGGCAGGGCGAGGGGCGCGCGCACCGGGTGCCGCAAGCGCAGCGACCTTAAGGCAAGCGCGAAATCGGTGCGCGGCGGCGCGTTATGCCTGAAGAACAGCCGCCCTCACCGAGCCGCATCCGCGCTGACCGGATCGCAAGCCCGCAAGCCTAGAAAACCCGTACGCAGAACTGATCGGGCCGTAGCAAAACTGTTGTGCGAAAACCCTCGCCGAATCGAAATCTTGCATGATTCGATTCGCCTGCCAAGAGTTTTAACGATATTATAACCAAGTTATAATCCGAGGAATTTAGTCCAGGAACTTGTTCGATGGCGCGTCCCGAAAACCGCTCGGAAGCGCGGGCGCTGAGCCTGACGCTGCCGATCGAGACATTCAATTACCTGGTGTTGTTGGCGTCACTCGGGAAGCTTGGCCGCACCGAGAACGAAGTCGCCACCCACATCCTGGTTCGCGAGGCCTACGCGATGATCGAGCGCCGCTTCCACGAGATGCGCATTCCGGCGCCGTCGGATGAGGGCGGCTGAACGCACAATCCCCGGCGGGGCGTTGCCCCGAACGAGCGGGACCAAACAAATAGACGTCGGAGCAAACAAATAAATGCCGCGGCAGGTTTCGGCACGGCGTCACGCGCTTACGACGGCGCAATTTCCCGGCCATATTTGTCGATCTTGCAGCCGCATTTCGGACAGGTCGCGCCGCCCCACAACATTTCCTGCATGAATGTGGGTTTGCGGATTGCCGGCAAGCGTGTGCCGCAGCGCGGGCAATCGGTGCCGGCAATGGAACCCAGGCCCCAGCGGTCCTTGGCTTTGGTCTGCTGCCAGATGAATGCGCCGAGCGCGCCGAGAACGACGATGATGACGATCGCGAGTATTCCCATACCAAAATTTTAGCAAAAATTGGCGGCGCGGTACAATCCAATCAGCGTGCGCGACGGAAGAATTACTGGCTCAGCGCCGCGTCGACGAACGGCCGCAGCTCGGCCGGCATTTCCGGACGGGCGGCGATTGCGGCGGCCAGCGTCTTGTCGCCGTTGATGGCAGAGACGACGCGGGCAAAGCCCATTTCCGACACCCGCGCCTTCGGATTATCGAGCACCTTGCGGCGCACCGCCGTGTTGCCGCGTTTGAGCAGGACTTCGGTGACCGGCTCGCTGAGTTCGTCGCGCCCCGCGATTTTGGCGAGGATGGACGGGTCGATGCGGTCCTTGTCGGCGATCTCGACGAGATCGGTATCGGGCAGCGCCTTGGCGCGCTCGAGCACCGGGCCGTAGATTGTGGGGTCGGCATGGCGCGCGAGGCTCGCCAGGACTTTGGCAGGAGCGTTGCTCACGGCGGCAAGCGCGCCGCTCAATTCGACCAGCCGCGCGCGATCCATTTTTTTGATCAGGCGGCCCATCACCTCGTCGAACAGCGCGAGCTGCTCGCCGCTGTAGGAGTCGCGCCGCTGACAAACAGCTCGACGATCTGGCGCAAGGCCGTGCTGCGCCACGCATCGGTTGCCTGCGGCAACGTCGCATCGAGGTCGGAAAGCACGGATTGCGTAGTCAGGGCCATGGCGGGGCCCATTATGCCGACAATTCCCTAACGAAGGCCGAAGCGCGGCCGATAGCGCGGAACTGCTGTTTTTCGAGGCGCTTTGCGCATACGCAATGGCCGGTACGGAGGGCAATGCGTGCGGCGGCGAATGGAAGTGCTATGGCCCGGCCGACGGCAGCAACAGGTCTTCGTCGGCGAGCAGTTCGCGCAGGTCGCCGATTGCTTCGATGGCGTCCTCTTCGTTGGCGACGGCGCGCAGACGCTGCCACACCTCGCGCCACGGTTCGCGGTGGCCGAGACGCATCGCCTCGTCCACATAAGCGCGCGCCTCGGACAGTTTCGTCAGCCGCCGCGGCTTCGGCGTATCCTTGATGACGAGCGGCGGCGCAACCGGGAAATCGTCCATGGTGGAATTCTAGCCTGGATCGGGCGCCAGCGAAATCGGCATTGCAGCCGGCCTGCGGATTTCGCCGCACTCATCCGGTACACTGCGCGACAGAATCGGTTCTTCACCGGAGCCTTCAATGTCGGAATCCGGCGCCAGCGCCACAGCAAACACACGCTACGATGAGGCGGCCCTGCAGCGCAGTCTCGCGGCGCTGCCGGTCGCGGTCTATGGCGCCGACGAAACAGTGCTGGCCGAAGGAACGAAAACCGGGCGGCTTTTCATTCTCAAGCGCGGTGCAGTCAGCGTGCTTGCCCGCGGCGTCGAGATCGCGCGCGTGGCCGAGCCCGGCGCCGTGTTCGGCGAACTTTCCGCGCTGCTCGATCAACCGCACGGCGCCGATGTGCGCACGCTCGAGCCCAGCGAGTTTCATATGGCGGACGCTGCCGCGTCGATCGGCACCGGCTACATCCGCGCTGGCGCCGGCGCCGGGTCTTCCATCAACCTGTTCGCCTAGCCCGAAAGCGCGAAAGCGCATTGTGCCTGCGCACAACCTGCGCGGCGGGCGTCTGTGGCCTCAGTCGAGGATAGTCGCGGCGGCTTTTGCCGCAGCGGCGGCCGGTGCAAACGGCTCGCCTTCCTGGCAACGGTCGGGTGCGGCATGGTTAACGAATGGTTAACGACCGCGAAATGCCAGCCGAACTCGTTTGTCACAGATGGCCGAGCAGGCAGGCCATGTTGACCATGCAAGCGGTCACAAGAGCGACGATCAGCATCGTGTTCATCTGACGCTCCCCAGAATCGCATCAGAAGGATGAACGAGAACTCACGGCGGAGAGTCCCAAAGTATGTTTTTTCCGCGATTCATATGTTGTTAACCGGCGGAGGGAGCGATTCTCTTGCACCGGATTAGGTATTTTTCCTCACTTGCATCGCCCGCGGAGCCGACAATGATGACGGCGCCAGCGCAGTTTTGATTTGAGTATAGTATTGGTCGAAGCGCGGACCGTGCACGGTCCGAAACCCGCTGCGACAAAGGTCGAGCCGATCGTCAGCGTTGAAAAATCTGCCAAGCGCGGGGGATGTCCCGATGCCAGTTCGCGCGCCGCGCACACCGCGAGGCCCGGCCGCGTCATTGGCTTGCCAGAAGCGCCGGCGGCCTGCCGGCGGGCTGACTTGCGCGGTGCCGCTAGCCGCGGCGCTGGCCGCGATGGTCCTGCCGCGCGCAGCATTGGCCGAGAGCTGCACCGGGCCATGCCCGTCCGCCATGCTGTTGCCAAATGCCTCGGCCACGGCGCCGCGGGAGCACGCAACCGGCCAATCGGCCGATGGCGAAGAATTGCCGCTATTCTGGAGCGTTCCGAGCCGCAAGGTGAAGGAGCGCACTGCGCGCTGGACCGTCTCGGCCGAGGCGATCGTCCTGGGCCGGATCGGTGGCGCCAATCAAACGCTCGTCACACGGGTGCCAGGCAGCGTGCCGTTCTTCAATCCGCCGGCCGCAGATACGTTCACGTTCCCCGGCGCCGGGGCGTTCAGCAGCAACCAGTTTCAGCAAGGCTTTTCCGCCGGACCGAAACTCGGCGTAATCTACCACGGCGATTCCGGATTGGGCTTCGAGTTCTCGTATTTCAACATCTTCAACCAGAGCGCCACCGCAGTCACCGGTCCCAACAATCCGGCTGACTGGCTGGTGATGAAGGCCCCCGGCGCGTTCTGGCAAACGCAGGACTTCGCGTACCAGGCAATGGCATGGAGCGCCGCCACGAATCTCTACAGTGCCGAGGCCAACGCGCGGTTCGAACTCTCTGATCGTGTGACGGTGCTCGCCGGATTCCGCTGGGTCCAGCTGAATGACAACCTTCAAGGCACGCTGACGCCCGCGGATCTCACTGCGCCGACATGGAAGCAAACTTGTCCCGCCTGCACGCTTTCTCAGATCACGCCGGGCGGACCGGCGGGAAATTATCCTCCGTTCTGGAATACGAGTACGCTGAACAATCTTTTTGGTGTGCAGATCGGCGCGGATGTCAACATGCTGCAGTTCGGGAGATTTTCGCTCGGCGGGCTGATCAAGCTTGGCGTTTTCGATAACAATGCCGAGCAGTCGACCGGCGTCAGCCTGGCGAAGGTGGTGTATCCGGCCGCGGCCGCGGCCCACCACGCCGCCTTCGTCGGCGAGGCCGGATTGCAGCTGAAATATCAATTCGACAACGGGATGGCGCTCAAGGCGGGCTATACGGCCTTGTGGCTCGACGGCGTCGCCCTGGCGGCCGGACAGGTTGCGCAAACGTACACGACCTTGGCGAGCGTGCGCGCACTCGGCGTCAATTGCCGCTCAAGTCTGTTGTTTCAAGGACCGGCCGCCGGTCTGGAATACTCGTTCTAACCGGCCGGCCGGGAACGCGGCACACTTGGCTTCTGTGTGCCCGCTAGCCTTTGATCGCGAGCAGATCGACGTCGAAAAGCAGCGTTGCGTTCGGTGGGATGACGCCGCCGGCGCCGCGCGCGCCGTAGCCGAGCGCGGGCGGGATGACCAGTGTGCGCTTGCCGCCGACCTTCATGCTGGCGACGCCTTCGTCCCAGCCGGCGATGACCTGGTGCATGCCGACCTTGAATTCGAACGGCTCGCCGTGATCGAGCGAGGAATCGAATTTCGCGCCCTTCTTGCCGCCCTCGTAGAGCCAGCCGGTGTAATTCATCACGCAGGTCTGGCCGGTCCGCGGCGACGCGCCGGTGCCGACCTTGACGTCGATGTATTTGAGGCCGGACGGCGTGGTGACGACGTGCTGGGCATCGGCAAATTCGGACAAGGCCAGGACTCCTGTGGTTGCGGCAAGCGCGGTGGCGAGCGCCGAGCGGCGCGAGAACTCTCGCATTGGGCGGTCTCTCCTTTAGGGGCGGGCGGCAAACTAGCGGAGAATGGTGGGGAGGCCACTGTGCCCGCGCGGCGTCCGGCGAAGCGATCCTCGCTTGATTGTACCTGCGATAATAGTTATACGATAGGTACTAAGAGGGAGTACCTATAATGGCCAAATACGAGGCCCTGGGGGCCTATCTCAAGCGCCAGCCGGGCGACCGGGTGCCCATGACCTTCGCCGAGATCGAAAAAATTATCGGCGCGAAACTGCCGGCTTCCGCGCACCGGCATCGCCCGTGGTGGAGCAACAATCCGCATAACAGTGTGATGACCAAGGTGTGGCTCGAAGCCGGCTTTGAAAGCGAGCAGGTGAATATGGCGGGGCGCAAGCTTGTCTTCCATCGCGTGCGCAAGCCCAAGGCGGAGGCTGCGGCCGGCGAGGAACCGTTTCACCCGGCCTACGGGTACATGAAAGGCCTCGTACGCATCATGCCCGGCACCGACCTCACCCAGCCGGCCGATCCGGAATGGGCTGACCGGCTGGAAGCGGAATACGGTCCGGACCGGCGGGAGGAGTAGGTGCAGCCGCTGTTGTGGGACACCTGCGCCGCGATCTGGATTTACGAAAAGGCCAGGCTCGCGCCAGCCGCAATCGATGCGATGGCGGCGGCTCATCGCCAGGGCGTGCCGTCATATATCTCGCCGATCACCGCGTGGGAGATCGGCATGCTGACCGCAAAGGGGCGGCTGCAACTGTTGATCCGGCCCGAGCGCTGGTTTGCCAATCTATTCGATGTGCCCAGCGTTGCACTTGCGCCGCTTTCGCCCGACATGTTGATCGCATCCTCTTATTTGCCCGGGAAGCCGCCAAACGATCCGACCGACCGCATCATTGCCGCGACCGCGCGCGAACTCGGCGCCACGCTGATCACGCGCGACCGGGCGTTGCTCTCCTACGGCGGGCAGGGTCACATGAGCGTCGTGGAGTGTTGAGGCTGTGGCCCGTCATTGCCGGGCTTGACCCGGCAATCCATGCTGAGTTGGAGCATGAGAAGCTATTGGGTCTATATCCTGGCAAGCCGCCCGCGCGGCACACTTTACGTCGGCATAACGAATGATCTCGTCCGCCGCATCTACGAACATCGAGAGGGCGCGGTCGAGGGCTTCACCAAGACCCATAGTGTGAAGATGCTGGTCTATTACGAGCGACATGCCACCGCCATGGCAGCGATCCAGCGCGAAAAGAATATCAAGCACTGGTCGCGACAGTGGAAGATCGATCTGATTTGCTCGATGAATCCGGATTGGCACGATCTGTGGGAGGACATTACGCGTTGACCGTGAGGTTCTTGGCGCGGCGCTTCAGCATGGACCGCCGGGTCAAGCCCGGCGGTGACGAAAGAGAGTCGTCATTGCCGGGCTTGATCCGGCAATCCAATGCCGAGCTGAGACTGGCGTCGTCGGTTTGGCAAAACTTCCCGGCGTTCGAACCATGCCGTTGATCGCAGCGGTCCTTCAGCATGGACCACCGGGTCAAGCCCGGTGGTGACGACGGGGATGGAATCCGCGCCCGCTCCGGCGCATACTGCCGCCATGACGCATCCCGAAGAAACGCCGGTCATGGAGCCTTTCCCGGATAAGACCGGAACGGGCTGGCACGTGGTCATCCGATATCGCGGGGGCCACGAACGGCTGATCGAGGGCTTCGCCAGCAAAGCCGAGGCGGTGGACTGGATCGAGGCCAACGCCGCGCAGGTGGAGGAGTAAGTTTCGCTGCTGGGTGCGGCCGATCCGTAGGGTGGGCAAAGCGAAGCGTGCCCACGACAACATCCGCGCAGTTTCTGATAAGCCGCGTGGGCACGGCGCTTTGCGCTTTTGCCCACCCTACGCTTGCTTACTCGTCGCCCGTCCGTGTGCCGCACGCATCGCATTTGAGATACGTGCCGACTCGAATCATTTTGAAGTCGCCGCACTTGGGGTTTGGACACGGTTCACCTTCATATTTTGGCAGCCGTACCCTCATCGCCACGACATCTACTGATTGGAGACTTGTTATCGGATAGCCCTCGGCGCGTCTGGCGACCAAAAAATCGACCACGCCGGGTGGAAGCTCGCGTTGGATATTGTGTCGGCGCCTATAAATTCCTGCCAGTTCTGCAACTCGCGCTTTGGACATGCTCGCGCTCAGCCCAAACCGATCCGCAAGTTGGGTTGCCGTAGTCGATAAACTAAATGCTGCCCGGTGAAATGGCGCCAGCAGCGCAGCCGCTAATTTGTCGGCCTGTGTCTCATCTCTCTTAATTGAGAAGACCTTTCGCTCAAAAGTGCCCACCGCGATACCGCGCTTTCTCGTGTGCTGATGGAAGAGTGCGCAGTGAGCCATTTCATGAGCTGCAGTGAAGCGCGCGTGAGGCTCCCCACGTTCGGCAGCCTTGAAAACGGTGTCCCTTAAATAAATTCGCCTTTCCTCGGCGACGAATTTCGCTTCGGCATCAGGAAGGTCGCTGTCAGGCAGACAAATAAAATCGCGCAGATAGCCTCGATACTTCATGCAGCGAAGCGCGTCGATTACGTCGAGCCATATAGCAGCATCGACGCCGAGCTCTTCTCTCAAGACCCGCGCGATTTGGTCGTAGTCTTCGTCCGAATAGCCAGACATTGCCAGTGTCCTCCATCGGCAACTTAGACGCTGATCCCCCTCCAAGGATCTCCGCTCAGCTACAAGTGCCGCAGGCTCTGCCTCCTTAGCCCTTGGCGCCGGTCGAGTGGTTTAATGCTTTTTCTTTGCGCCTTTTCGCCGAGCTTGAGCGAGGTCCGATGCCGCAACTGATTTGATACGTTTCGGTGTTTTCGGGCTCCGCAGCAATTTGGAGGCCCAAGATGCATCTTTCTTGGAAGTGGCCATGACGATTTCCCCTCCGTGACTTGAGAATTAAGAACACCCCGTCGTCGATCCGCACGTATCGCATTTCAAACACGTGCCGTTCCGCACCAGAGTGAAATTCCCGCAGGTGCCGCAGGCTTCGCCTTCGTAGCCTTTGGCCTTGGCTTCGGCGCGGCGTTCGGCGGCGACGGCTTTGGCGTGGGCGCGGGCGTCGGTCAGCGGCGCCTGCTCCAGCGCTTGAGCGGGCGACAGTCTCGGCTCCGGTGCGGCTTTGAGCGCTGTTGAGCCTGAGATTTCGCCGCGCGGGGCGAGCGCGGTGACGTTTGACGACCCCTCACCCCGACCCTCTCCCGCAAGGGGAGAGGGAGCAGACATGCCGCCGTGATCGGCGCCGCGGTCCCCGCCCCCTTGCATCACCTTGAGCCGGTCGGTGCGCGAGCGGGTCAGTCCCTTGGAGACGTAGCGCGCGTCGGGCGACGGCTTGCCTTCGGCGACGCCCTTGCCGAGCGCATCGAAGCCTTCGCCGGACGGATCGACATGGGCGAGGTCGAAGCGCTCGAGGTAGCTCACGGCCAGCTCGCGGAACACGTAGTCGATGATCGAGGTGGCATATTTGATCGAGTCGTTGCCCTGCACCGGGCCTTGCGGCTCGAAGCGGGTGAAGGTGAAGGCATCGACATATTCGTCGAGCGGCACGCCGTATTGCAGGCCGAGCGAGACCGCGATGGCGAAGTTGTTAAGGAGCGAGCGGAGCGCCGCGCCCTCCTTGTGCATGTCGATGAAGATTTCGCCGAGCCGGCCGTCGTCGTATTCGCCGGTGCGCAGATACACCTTGTGGCCGCCGACCACGGCTTTCTGGGTGTAGCCCTTGCGGCGGTCGGGCATGCGCTCGCGCTCGCGCATCACCACGATGCGCTCGACGACCTTCTCGACGACTTTTTCGGCGAGGCTCGACGCACGCGCCGCCGCGGGCTTTTCCAGGAACGCCTCGATGACATCGTCGTCGTCGTCCTCATCGGCAATGAGCTGGCTCTGCAGCGGCTGGGAGAGCTTCGAGCCGTCGCGGTAGAGCGCGTTGGCTTTGAGCCCGAGCCGCCAGGAGAGCAGATACGCCTGCTTGCAGTCCTCGACGGTGGCCTCGTTCGGCATGTTGATGGTCTTGCTGATGGCGCCGGAGATGAACGGCTGCGCCGCCGCCAGCATGCGGATGTGGCTCTCGACCGAGAGATAACGCTTGCCGGTGCGGCCGCACGGATTGGCGCAGTCGAACACGGCATAGTGCTCAGGCTTTAAGTGCGGCGCGCCTTCGACCGTCATGGCGCCGCAGACGTGGATGTTGGCAGCCTCGATCTCGCGCCTGGTGAAGCCGAGATGGGTGAGGAGGTCGAAAGTGGGCGAGGCGAGTTCGGCTGAGTCGATGCCGAGCTGATCGCGCAGGAACTCGGCGCCCAAGGTCCACTTGTTGAACACGAACTTGATGTCGAAAGCGGTCGGCAGCGCCTTTTCCACTTTGGCGATGGCCTCGTCGTCAAAGCCCTTGGCTTTCAGCGTGCCGTGATTGATCGCCGGAGCCTGGCCGAGCGAGCCGTGGCCGACGGCGTAGACTTCGATCTCGGCAATCTGCGACTCGCTGTAGCCAAGCACGCGCAAAGCCTCGGGCACGGCGCGGTTGATGATCTTCCAGTAGCCGCCGCCGGCGAGCTTCTTGAATTTCACCAGCGCGAAATCGGGCTCGATGCCGGTGGTGTCGCAGTCCATGACGAGACCAATGGTGCCGGTCGGCGCCACCACAGTCGCCTGCGCATTGCGGTAGCCGTGCTGTTCGCCGAGCGCTACGGCGCGGTCCCAGGCGAGCTTGGCGTGTTCGGCGAGTTTCTGGTCGGGATTGGCCTTGTGGTCGAGCGGCACCGGCGGCGTGGTCATGTGCTCGTAGCCGGTGCGGCCGCCGTAAGCGGCGCGGCGATGGTTGCGCATGACGCGCAGCATCACCTCCTTGTTCTCGGCGTAGCGCGGGAAGGCGCCGAGTTCGGCCGCCATTTCGGCGGAGGTGGCGTAGGCGATGCCGGTCATGATCGCCGACAGCGAGCCGCACAGCGCGCGGCCGGCCTCGGAGTCATAGGGAATGCCGGACGACATCAAGAGCCCGCCGACATTGGCGTAGCCCAGGCCGAGGGTGCGGAAATCGTAGGAGCGCTGCGCGATTTCCTTCGACGGGAATTGCGCCATCAGCACCGAGATTTCGAGCACCACGGTCCACAGCCGCACGGCGTGCTCGTAGCCCTCGACGTCGTAGAGCTCCATCCCCAGCTTTTCGCCGTTGGCGGCGGCGGGAAGGGCAGGGGTGTGGAAGGCCAGCAGGTTCAGCGACGCCAGATTACACGCCGTGTCGTCGAGGAACATGTATTCCGAGCACGGATTGGAGGCGATGATCGGTCCCGACGCCGCGCAGGTGTGCCAGTCGTTGATGGTCGAGTGGAATTGCAGGCCGGGATCGGCGCTGGCCCAGGCCGAATAGCCGATCTTCTCCCACAGGGCGCGCGCCTTCATCGTCTTGGCAATCTTGCCGGGCTTGGTGCGCCAGAACAGATCCCAGTCGCGGTCGGCTTCGACGGCTTTGAGAAACTCGTCGGTCACCCGCACGGTGTTGTTGGAATTCTGTCCTGAGACCGTCAGATAGGCTTCCGAATCCCAATCGGTGTCGTAGATCGGGAAGTCGATGTCCTTGTAGCCCTGCTTGGCGAACTGGATGACGCGGCGGATGTAGTTGTCCGGCACGTGGTTTTTGCGCGCCGTCTTGATCTCGCGGCGCAGCACCGGGTTCTTCTCCGCATCGAAGCAATCGTCGCCCGAGCCCTCGCAGTTCACGCAAGCCTTTAGAATGGCGCGCAGATGCTTCTGGTTGATCTTGGAGCCGGTGACGAGGCACGCGACTTTCTGCTCCTCCATCACCTTCCAGTCGACGAACTGCTCGATATCGGGATGGTCGGCGTCGAGGATCACCATCTTGGCGGCGCGGCGCGTGGTGCCGCCCGACTTGATGGCGCCCGCGGCGCGGTCGCCGATCTTGAGGAAGCTCATCAGGCCGGAGGAGCGGCCGCCGCCCGACAGTTTTTCGTTTTCGCCGCGCAGCTTGGAAAAATTCGAGCCGGTGCCCGAGCCGTATTTGAACAGGCGCGCCTCGCGCACCCACAGATCCATGATGCCGCCCTCGTTGACGAGGTCGTCGGCGATCGACTGGATGAAGCAGGCGTGCGGCTGCGGGTGCTCGTAGGCGGTCTCGGACTGCTTGAGCACACCGGTCTTGTAGTCGACGTAGAAATGGCCCTGGCTCGGGCCGTCGATGCCATAGGCCCAGTGCAGGCCGGTGTTGAACCATTGCGGCGAGTTCGGCGCCACCATCTGCATCGCCAGCATGTAGCGGTGCTCATCGAAGAACGCCTGGGCGTCGGCCTCGGTGGAGAAATAGCCGCCCTTCCAGCCCCAATAGGTCCAGGTGCCGGCGAGACGATCGAACACCTGCTTGCAGGACGCCTCACCGGTGAAGCGCTCGTGCTCCGGCAGTTCGGCCAGCGCCTTCTCATCGGGCATGCCGCGCCACAGCCAGGACGGCACGGTCTCTTCCTCGACCTTGCGGATGCGCGCGGGCACGCCTGCTTTACGGAAATATTTCTGGGCCAGCACGTCGGAGGCGACCTGCGACCACTGCTCCGGCACTTCGACGTTGTCGGCGTGGAACACGATCGAGCCGTCCGGGTTGCGGATTTCGCTCGTGGTCAGGCGGAACTTGATGTCCGCGTAAGGTGATTGTCCCGCCTTGGTGAAGCGCCGCTCGATCCGCATTTCTGGCCCCTTTCCATTTTTTACGGCTGCCCAACGGAGATCCGCTCAATATAAGCCGCCGACAGTCTCACCGCGACGCGGCTTTCCTCACCGCGCCCGTTCGACCCCTGTTTCTGCTCGACACCCACCCGCCCGGCTGAACGAACCGGGTCTTGGTTTCCGACGCGTCCGGGCACCCGCCGCAAGGGACAGCAAGTCTCGCGCGCGCGCCGCATGGTGGCGCGCAGCTACCCCGCAAACCCTTTGTGGAGAGCCCGGCGGACTACTTTTTACCCGCGCGCCGAACTTGCCGAAGCTAGGACAAGGCCGCCGCGCACGTCAAGCCTTAGTATGAAAACCTGAATCAACCGCTAAATATGGGGATAGCGGGGACGAATTGCCGCCGCCCGCCAAGTATCGGAGATTCGTAGGGAATCCCCAACAGGGGCGGCGTGTGCGGTGGGAGTTCTGCACCGCAAAGGCGCGCTGGACACCCCATACGGGGCGGCCGGGCGACTGCGGCCGGGGATCGGGCGAGGGCTCGCAATCGGACGCGACAGGTTCCACGTCACCATTCCGTCACGCAATGGCGCGGGTTTCCGGCTGATTCTCGATGAGATCGTCCGGAAAAATCGAGGTTACTTCGCTGCCGGGTTGGTGCGCCGGCTGTAACCTGTTGAATCAGCGCTAAAACTCAGAGGTGCCGGATGCGGGGCGCGCCGGTTGTCCGCCGACCCAGCGTTTGGTGAGGTCCGTGTCACTCCGCCGCTTGCTCCGCGTGGCCGAGCCGCTTGTTGAGCGTGTCGAGCAGCGACCCGGCGGCTTCGGCGATCACCGTGCCGGGCGGGAAGATGGCTTCGGCGCCGGCTTCTTTCAGCGCCTCGTAATCCTGCGGCGGGACCACGCCGCCAACCACGATCATAATGTCGGGCCGGCCGAGGCGATCGAGCTCGGCCTTGAGCTGCGGCACCAAGGTCAGATGCGCGGCCGCCAGCGATGACACGCCCAAGATATGCACATCGTTCTCGACCGCCTGGCGCGCGGCTTCGGCGGGGGTCGCGAAGAGCGGGCCGATGTCGACATCGAAGCCGAGATCGGCAAAGGCCGAGGCGATCACCTTCTGGCCGCGGTCGTGACCGTCCTGGCCGATCTTGGCGACCAGGATGCGCGGGCGGCGGCCTTCGTTATCCTCGAATTCGGCGGCGCGCTTCTGCACCCGCCCGACCGCGTCCGCCATGCCGACCTCCCGCCGGTAAACGCCGGAGATGGCTTTGATCTCCGCCCGATGGCGGCCGAACACCTGTTCCAGCGCCAGTGATATCTCGCCGACCGTGGCCTTGGCGCGCGCGGCGTCGACGGCGAGCGCCAACAGATTGCCGTTGCCGCCATCGGCATTGCGCGTGAGCGCCGCGAGTGCGTCGGCGACCGCGCGCGGATCGCGCTCGCGCTTGAGCCGTGCCAGCTTGTCGAGCTGCAATTGCCGCACCGCGCCATTGTCGACTTTGAGAACGTCGATCGGCGCCTCATCGCGCGGCCGGTATTTGTTGACGCCGATCACCGCCTGCGCGCCGGAATCGATGCGCGCCTGGGTGCGGGCGGCGGCCTCCTCGATGCGCAGCTTGGGCAGGCCGGCTTCGATCGCGCGTGTCATGCCGCCGAGCTTTTCGACTTCTTCGATGTGGCCGAAGGTGCGCGCGGCAAGATCGTGGGTGAGCCGCTCGACATAGAACGAGCCGCCCCACGGATCGATGCTGCGCGTCGTGCCGCTCTCGCGTTGCAGCACGATCTGCGTGTTGCGGGCTATGCGGGCCGAGAAATCGGTCGGCAGCGCTAGCGCCTCGTCGAGCGCGTTGGTGTGCAGCGACTGCGTGCCGCCCTGGGTTGCCGCCATCGCCTCGATGGCGGTGCGCGCCACGTTGTTGAACACGTCCTGCGCGGCGAGCGACCAGCCGGAGGTCTGGCAGTGCGTGCGCAGCATCAGCGAGCGTTCGTCGCGCGGCTTGAATTCCTGCATCAGCTTCGCCCACAGTACGCGCGCGGCGCGCAGCTTCGCCACCTCCATGAAGAAATTCATGCCGATGCCGAAGAAAAACGACAGCCGCGGCGCGAAGCGGTCGACATCGAGTCCGGCCTTGAGGCCGGCGCGCACATATTCGACGCCGTCGGCGAGCGTGTAGGCGAGTTCGAGATCGGCGGTCGCGCCGGCTTCCTGCATGTGATAGCCGGAGATCGAGATCGAATTGAATTTCGGCATGTGCGCCGAAGTGTAGGCGAAGATATCGGAGATGATGCGCAGCGACGGTTGCGGCGGATAGATGTAGGTGTTGCGCACCATGAATTCTTTGAGGATGTCGTTCTGGATGGTGCCCGAGAGTTTTTCCGGCGGCACGCCCTGTTCCTCGGCGGCAACGATATAGAGCGCCATCACCGGCAGCACCGCGCCGTTCATCGTCATCGACACCGACATCCGGTCGAGCGGAATGCCGGAGAACAGCGTGCGCATGTCGTAGATCGAATCGATGGCGACACCCGCCATGCCGACATCGCCGGCGACGCGCGAATGATCGGAATCGTAGCCGCGATGGGTGGCGAGATCGAAGGCGATGGACAGGCCCTTTTGACCGGCCGCCAGATTGCGCCGGTAAAAGGCGTTGGAATCCTCCGCCGTGGAGAACCCGGCATATTGGCGGATGGTCCACGGCTGGGTGACGTACATGGTGGGGTAGGGGCCGCGCAGGAACGGCGCGATGCCCGGGTAGGTGTCGAGGCCGTCGAGGCCCGCGAGGTCGCCGGACTCGTAAACCGGCTTCACGGCGATGCCTTCCGGCGTCAGCCAGGGCGCACCAGGGGTGCCACCAGCGATTGGAGCGGCTTCGGTAAAGCCGACTTTGGCGAAGTCCGGGATGCGGCTCACAGTCTGTTGCCTTTCAATGCCGCGCCGGTCCCGGCGACCCGGCACGCCAATCGTTCAAATCTTGGTTTTTATCATATCATGTTTCCCGCCGCGCGTCGCCAGTTCGAGTCCCTTCAATTTACCTGGAGACCGAGCCGCAAGATCAGCGGCTTTACCTGCAAATAGTTGCTTTCCAGGAACGCCGCCAGTTGTTCGGGGGTATCCGATTGCGCCTCGAAGCCACGGATGTGGAGCGCCTTCTGGTACCCGGCATCGGCCGCGACCTTGGCGATATCGTCGTGCACCTTTTTGATAATTGCCGGCGGAGTGCCGCTCGGTAACTCGATGGCGAACCAAAGGCTGTAATCCATCTTCGGCATTCCCTCCTCGGCAAAGGTCGGCACGTTCGGCAGACTGTCGATGCGCTTGGGCGCGGTGACCGCGAGCCCGCGCACGGTGCCGGCTTTGACGAACGGCGTGGCGGTCGACGTGCCGACCATGAACATGGCAACGTCGCCGGAAATCAGTGCGGCGATGCACTGCTGTGAGGAGCCGGGATAAGGCACGTGCGTCAGTTTGAGGCCGGCCATGTCGAGGAACAGTTCGGCCGCGAGGTGTGGTGCGCTGCCGACGCCGATCGAGGCGAAATTGTATTTCCCGGGATTCTGTTTGGCGAGCGCGATGAAGTCTTTCAGATTGCTCGCCGGCAGCTTCGGGCTCGCCAGCAGGATCTGATAGCCGACCGCCATCATCGAGATCGGCGCAAAGTCGCGCTTCCAGTCGTAGCGCAGGTGCCGGTGCAGGGTCGCTGCGATGGTCAGCGGGCCATCGGTGGCGAGGTAAAGCGTGTAACCGTCGGCTGCGGATTTTGCCGCCGCTTCCGTACCGATCAGTCCGCCGGCGCCGCCCTTGTTTTCGACGACGACCTGCTGGCCCCAAATCTTCGATAATTGATTGCCGAGGAGGCGCGCCAACAGATCGCCGCTGCCGCCCGGCGCATAGGGGACGATGAGCTGCACCGGACGCGACGGATAATTGTCTGCCGATGCAAAGGTGAATGGCGCTGCGGCTGCGGCGGCGCTCAGGCCACCGATCGCAAAAGCGCGGCGTGTAACAGCCATGGTGTTCCTCCCGGCGATTATTTGTTTAAGCGACTGCGGCGGTGCGCGCGGCTACGCCGCCGCGTAACGTCTCCATCAGGCGGCCGTTGCCGGGCAGCGGATCGTCGATGCCAAGCACGCGAAACGCTTCCCAGTGATCGGCATGCGCGCCGCTCACCACCGGCACGCCGCATTCGGCTTCGATCAGCGGCGCCGCGTCGGCTGCTGCCCATTGATTGCAGGGGATGTAGATGCCGTCGGCCTTGGATGCACGGCTGAGCACGCGCTTCGCAATCGCGGCGATATGCGCGGGCGTGACATCCTGCAGGCGCTTGAACACCACGTCTTCGGTGTGCTCGGCCGCGATGCGGAAGCCGCTCGCCTTGAGAAAAGTCAGCGCCGATTGATGCAGTTCCTGCGGGTACGGCGACACCACGACGACATCGGCGATGTTCAGGTGCGAAAGCGCGCCGATGGCCGAGCGGATACTGGTCGAGGCCGGCAGGCCGGACGCATCGCCGATGATCTTGACGATCTCTTCCTCGAAGCCCTTGCCGCGCAGCGTCACCACCGGCATGCCGCAATGCATGATGTAGTGCACGTCGCGCGATGCGAGATATTTCGACAGCGTGACCAGCGGATCGATCACGGCCTGCTTGAAGTTCTCGTTATTCCAGTGCTCGACATTCGACGTGATGGCGCAGATCGAAACGCCGTCGGGCGCCATCTTGAAAAAATCGTGGCAAGCGGTTTCCATCAGGGTCGGGCTCAACACGCCGATGCGCTTGCGCCAGCCCAGGGGTCGATCCGGTCTGCTCATTGGCCGCCTTTCTTGAATTGATTGTGCCGCAGTCTGCTGGCTTTGCCGCTAACTGGCAATGAGGCCATGCGCCGCTTCGAGCAGCGCGAGTGTGTCGCAACCTTCATAGATAAATGATTGTACGCCCGCGCGGCGCAGCGCCGGCTCGAGCGCGCCCGGCCGGCCGGCCAGACAAATGTGCCGCGCACCGGCGACCGTCAGTGCGGCGGCCGCGGTGGCGCCTTCGGTTTCGTAGGTCTTGTCGGCGGCGCATAGACACGCCAGCGCAGCGCCCGAGGCGGCGAATGCGGCGCCGAGGGCGGACCCGCCGGCTTGACCGCCAACGGCTGCGATGCCGCCCGCCGCAAAGAGATTCGTGACGAAAGTGGCCCGCGGAGCGAATTCCGCTTCCGCGCCGAGACAGGCGAGAAAAATTTTCGGCCGCGCGCCCGACGCCGCCAGCATCCTGTCCGAGGCGTCGCGCAATGCTTCAAAGGGTTCGGCAAGACGAATCGGCAACAATGCCGGAAAGGAGGTATCAGCCAATCGCTTTGGCGCGGGTGGACGCGGTGGTGTCGGTTGCAACACTGCGACCTTCGCTTCGTCGAGCGCGGGAAAGATGCTGGCACCGGTCAGCGCGTCCTTACCGGATGCAAGCGCCGACTGGCGTTTGTTGCGCACGGCGGCGACTTTGCTCTGGATCATCCCGCCTTCGAGGGCTGCGGCGCAGCCGCCGGCTGCCTCGATCTCCTGAAACAGCGTCCAGGCGGCGTTGCAGAGCTGGTCGGTCAAATCTTCCAGGGCTCCCGAACCGGCGGCCGCATCGCCGACCTTGGCCAGATTTGATTCATCGCGCAGAACAAGCTGGATGTTGCGTGCGTTCCGCCGCGCAAACTCATCCGCCAGGCCCAGTGCGGCGGTAAATGGCAGCACACTGATGGCATCGGCGCCGCCGACGGCTGCGGCAAACACGGCGATCGTGGCACGTAGCATGTTTACGTGCGGATCGCGCTGCGTCATCATCCGCCACGCGGTTTCGGCGGTGACGAATGCCGGCGCGGGCGAAAGTCCGCAGGCCGTCTCGACGCGCGACCATAATTTCCGCAAGGCGCGGAATTTGGCGATGGTGAGGAACTGATCCGCATCTGCGGCGAGGCGAAAGAAAATCATGCCGTGCGCCTGTTCGAGCGGCAAAGCGGCGGCCTCGAGCGCGCGCAAATAGGCGAGGGCGGCCGACAGCGCGAACGCCAGTTCCTGCGCCTCCGACCCGCCGGCATTGTGGATCACGCGGCCGTCGGCGGCGGCAAGTTTTTGCCATCCATCGCGCGCTAGCGCTGCTAGCCGCCGCGCGAAATGCGGCGCCTCCTCCGTCCAGGACCGCGGAGCGCCCCCGGCGAGCGCCATTGCGCCGAGCGCATCGTGGCCGACGCGCAGCTCCTTGGCGCGGCGGAACAGCGTCAAATCTTTCGCCAGCGCCGCATCGACGGACGCTTCGCCTCCGGGCGAAACGTCAAGCTCGATCGCGGTGGCGGCAATATCGACATTTTCAAGCACGCGCGCCAATGTTTGCTCATGGGGCGGCAGACCGAAGCCGTGGTCGCCAGTGGCGCCGGCGAATACCAGCGAAAGTCCGGTGGCGCCGTTTTCCAGTTCCTGCAGCGCCGCGTTGTTGGCAAGCGCCGGATCGACCTGATCGACGCGCGCCAAGACCTGCCACGGCATGCCCCCGGCGCGTGCGGCGATCGGCTCTTTACCGGGGCGTCGCTCGGGCAACGGCTCAATTCGCAGTCCGTCGTAGGTCACACTGCCGAGCCGCTCGAATGGCGCGCCTTTAAGCACGCCGTCAACCAGCTGCCGCCAGGCTTCGCGGGTCGCCGGAGGAAAATCGGCAGTGAATGACAGGGTGTTTTCAGGCTCGGTCATTGCAGCAAAATGCCACGCTCACCCGTCGCGGCCAACCGTTGTTGTGCAATTGCCGTGCCGCCGGGGCCGCGATCATCCAGGCGTGCCCAGTTTCTCTATGCCGGTCACGTCGATGCGCGCGAGTGCATCGCGCACGCGGATACCGGCGATCAGGCGGTCCGGAGCGATCTCGGCAAGCGGCACGAGCACAAACGCGCGCTCGAACAGACGGGGGTGCGGCAGTATCAGATCGGGCTCGTGCAGTTCAAGGTCGTCATAGGTGAGAATGTCGATGTCGATCGGGCGCGGCCCCCAGCGGCGTTCCCCGGACCGATTACGGCCGAGGGCGCGCTCGCAGTCGAGTGCGCGGGCAAGGAGCGCATGCGGCGTTAATGTGGTGACGACGGCAATCACCGCATTGAAGAAGGCCGGCTGTTCGGTGACGCCCCATGGCGGCGTGCGATAATCGGACGAGCGCGCCGTAAGCGTCACGGCATTATCGCGGCAAAGCATCGAGATGGCGCGCGTGAAGGTCGCGCGCACATCGCCCAGATTGCCGCCGAGGGCGAGGAACGCTGCAGTCATGCAATTGCTCGCCTCGCCGCTCAGCGCTCGGCGCGGTCGTTGCGCAATCGCTCGATCGTCACGCCCACGTCGTCGAAAGTTGCGGCGATGGGCGCGTGCGGCTTGTGCACGGTAATGGCGACGGCGCTCACTTGCGAAAAGCTTGCGAGCACCGCATCGGCCACGGCGCCGGCTGCGGCCTCGACCAAACGGTAGCGGCGCGCGCAGAACGCTTCGCTCGCGGTTCTCACGACAGAATCGTAAGACACGGTGTGCTTGAGCATATCGCTACGCGACGCCTCGGCCAGATCGACGATGAGTTTCAGATCGAGCCGAAACGTCTGGCCGACTTTGGCCTCGTGCTGCATGACGCCGTGATAGGCGTGCAGCACCAGGCCTTTGACAAACACGGAATCGCTCATCGCGCGCGCCTGATCGCTGCGGCAACGGCGAGCGCCTGCACGGTCGGCCCGACATCGTGAACGCGCACGATGGCGGCGCCGTGTTCGACGGCAAGCAGATGCGCAGCCAGCGAACCGCCGAGCCGCTGCATCGGCTCGGACGGGCTGATCGTGTTGATGAAGCGCTTGCGCGAAGCGCCGACCAGAATCGGCAGATCGAAGCCGGCAAACGAATGCAGCCGCGCAATGCAGGTGATGCTCTGCTCCGCCGTCTTGCCGAAGCCGATGCCGGGGTCGAGTACGATGCGGTGCCGGTGAATGCCCGCGCTCCACGCGATCTCAAGCGACCGGGAAAAAAACTCATTCACGTCACGGACGATGTCGATCGACGGATCGGCAACGTCGCGGTTATGCATGATGACGACCGGTGCGCCATGTTCGGCAACGACGCGCGCCATGTCGGGATCGCGTTGCAGACCCCACACGTCGTTGACAATGGCGGCGCCGGCCTCGAGCGCCCATGCCGCCACCTTGGCTTTGATCGTGTCGATCGATACCGGCACGCCGAGCGCCGCGATCGGCCGCAGCACCGGATCGAGTCGTTGCCGCTCCTCATCGAGCGAAACTGGCGTTGCGCCGCCATAGGGCCGCGTCGACGCGGCCCCGATGTCGAGGATGTCGGCGTGTTCGGCAGCGAGGCGTTCCGCTTGCGCGATCGCCGCCCGGGGATCGAGAAACTTGCCGCCATCGGAAAACAAGTCCGGCGTGACATTGACGACGCCCATGACGAGCGGGCACGCCGTGGCAAAGAGGCGTTCCAACACAGCCCCGCGCTGCGGCGCGGGCGGCGCCGGGCTTGCGCGGTTGGTCGGTTCGGTCGCCGTGCTTTCGGCCATGGCCTGCGCGCTTGTTGCAGTGCTGCGCAGCATTTGGGCGCTGGCGGCGCCGAGTCAAGCGCCCGCCCCAAGGCGGTAGAAACGGCCCAGCCGATCAATAGCGGATGATCGGCTGCAGCTTTTTGGCGTTTTCGATCCACCGCTCGACCGTCTTCGCCTTCGGCAGCAATCGAACCATCCTGCCGTTATTTGCTTCGCCCATCCGTTTGACCAGATTGGCCGGATTGCGAATCCTCAGGTCGCTTACGGTCCTGACGCCGGCGGCGCGCAACAGTTTGGCATATTCGGAACCGACGCCTTTGACCCGCATGCGGTCGGCGGCGGTCGCCCAATCGAGCACCGCTTTGCAATCCGTCCCGAGCTTCTCGGCGATCCGCAGCCGCTGCTTCGGCGTCTTGGCAGCGCGGAGCAGACCGATGGTCGTGCGGATGCCTTCCTTCTTCAGGATCTCGGCAACGTCCGGCCCGATGCCTCGGATTTCGCTGATGGGATACGCCATCGAAACTCTGCCCCTCAGGCGCAAGACCGTCCGGCGGCGATGCCGGCGCTCGAACACGCCCCGCCGCGGCGCCTTCGCTGACGCCGGCCACGAATTCCAACTGGTTTTTGCTGATCTCGCCCCGGTTCTCCGATCGAGGCATGCAGCAATGACGCCACAGCCGCTCGGTCCGCGCCGGCGGGAGCCACGCGCCTTCCGCTGTTCGGTCTCATCGTTCCCCTGCCTCTCCCGCACTGTCGGCGGGTTCTCATCATGATGTATATTCGAATGTCCGGGCCCCGACTCTGTCAAGCTGGAGGTGCGAGAGAGTTGCAGCTTCACGTCGAAACGCGGCTAGCGTTGCAAACTTGCATCATTATCGGCTTGACACCACAACCACAATAGATAGTGTTCAAGCCGATTTTCGGAGCAAGTCATGCAAAACCGAGAATCTGGCGCGCCCGCAGACGACGAAGTCGAAGTGACACCCGAAATGGTCGAGGCTGGCGTTACTGTGCTTTGGGCGAGTTGCGCGATTGAACACCCGCTGCAGGCGGATCGGCTGGTTGTTGAGGATATTTACCGCGCCATGTACCGCGCCGGTCTGGCAGCAACGAAAGTAAAGCCGTCAGTTCCACTCCCACCTTCGCAACGTCTTGCGTGAATGCGTGGATTTCCTTCATATCGAGCGGCTTATACTGTTGCGATTTTGTGCGAACATCTAGGATCGCGGGCTTCAGTGATGGCCAGCGGTCATTTCTCTCTCCGTGCCACGATGTATGATGGGCAAGACGGACGCGGGTATCGTTCAATTTGCGTAGCTTCGTACTGATTTTTTTCCACTGTGCTTGGTGCTGCTGAATCGACTTATCCAGCTCGAACAGGTCGTCTACAATGCCGAGCCAGACGTAAAAGTTTGAAATGGAATAGAAGATCAATCCGGCTTTGCGCCTTTCCGTGTCGAGAAGAAGGGCGGTAAGTACAACGAATGTGGTTTCCATCATGGCCCAGGCCGAGATGCCCTGTCCCACAGTGCTGAAAAAAGGAGCTGCGGATCAATTGTCATGAGCACGACCCCTAAATTTGAACGTTTCAGTGCCGAGGAAACGAAGCAGCGCTTTGAAGCCGCTTTGCGTGGCGCGCGGATTGCTGGCGCTCAGCACAAGGAAAGCGCCGCTCCGAAGCGACAAAAGGCGCAGCGGAAAAAACCCTCAGCGCAGCGGCGCAAATGATCAAAGAGAAGTGCTGGCCGAAAAGCGCTCATGAGCTAAGGCGCCTTAGTGTTTTCTTTAAATCCCTGTCTCGCCTGGCGGGGGAATTTCGATACCAGCGCCTTGGGCAACGCGCTCGATCATTTCGCGCATCTGCTGCTTCGCCATCCTTTGAAGGTCGGTTTCCGGCTGCATCGCATCGACCTGTGCCGCTGCGCCGCGGTAAACGATGCTGACCTTGGATTGCGAAAGGATGTTGTTGTCTCGCAGAGTACCGATTAGCGCTTGAAACATTGCAGCAAAGGCGTTCGCCGTCGTCATGGCGTTGGCGGCGGCAGACATTGCGAGATCGGCCTTGTCGGTCCGTTTCATTGCGCGCTCCTACAATTCGAAGCGTCGCCTTGACCGTAGAATCGAGTTGTGCGATGAAAATCGCGCAGACGATTCCAGGCTCGCGGCGGCGCTAACCAGACGCGAGTTGAGATGACGGCCGGGGCTCCAATCCCCGGCCGAATCATTTTCGACTTCTAGCAGATTTTTGTTTGTTGCGCTTGCGCCAGCGCATGAAACGCTTCGCCTGCGCTCTAAAGCTTGGCTTCGTTAGTCCCCCGATACGTGAGACGCTTGCCAGCCGCGTTTTGCACAGCAAGCGCCGCACGTTCGCCATCGTTGAAACCAAGCGCAACGCGGTGGTTATATCGCCAATCGTATTCGGCCAGATACCGATGCAGATTCTTCTCTTTGCAGTGCTGGTAGATGCCCCGCATGCCTTTCTTGAAGATCGAGAAATAGCCTTCCGCCGAATTGGTATGGATCGCTTCGCCATCATCGTAACGCACATATTCGTCCTTGGAGTGCGTCACGCTCTTGTGCGCGTCAAAATGCTCATCTGAGCCTTTGTAGAGTTTGCTTTCGTCCGTGTGCAGCCTCAACTCCTTGGCGATGTTCTCGCGCACGATCTTGGTCACGGTCTCTTTGTCGGCCACCGGAACGTGGAATGTGCGCACATTGCCGCCGCGTTCTATCAAGGCGACAATCGGACGGCGATTGCGCGGGCTCTTTTTTGCAAAGCGCAAGGGCTTGCCGCTGGCCTTGTTCGTCTTGGGGTCGTCAACCCTGCCGTAATAGGTTTCGTCGGCCTCGACGATGCCGCCGCCGCCACCGAGCGGCGCCAAGCCCCCAGCGCGCATTGCCTCGCGGATACGGTGCGCCATGAACCAAGCGGCCTCATAGGTGAGGTCTAGTGTGCGGTGCAGTTGGTGAGCCGAGACGCCTTTCTTCGAACTGCACATCAAATGGAAGGCTTGTAGCCACTTGTGCAGCGCGATCTTGCTGCGCTCCATGACGGTGCGCGTCGTGACGCTGAAATCCTTCCGGCAAACCTTTTCGGCGCACCGATAGACGCCCGGCTTTTTCGTCGCATAGGCGTGATTGATGACGCCGCAATGCGGGCAGATCGGGCCTTCCGGCCACAACAGCGCCTCTAGGTGCTTGCGGGCCGCTTCGTCGTTCGTGAACTGCGGAGCGGAGAAAATGTCAGCCATGACGCCAATTCCTCGGAAAGTGGCGTCATACTAGGCTTAGTGGCTTGTGGTGCCAAGCCGATAATGATGCAAACTTGCAACGCCGTTCGCACGCGGAGCAGCCACAGATGTGATAATTTTGGGCCATTCTCAGTTCGCCATGGTGATCCGATGACCAATTCCGACGTTCTGCCCGCAGTCCTCGACCGCATCGATCGCGATCTCGATGCCAGCCTCGACCGGCTGTTTGCGCTGTTGCGCATCCAATCGGTATCGACCGACCCGGCTTACGCGGTGCATTGCCGCGAAGCCGCGGAGCACGTGGCGGCCGATCTGCGCGGCATCGGCTTTGAGACGAGCCTGCGCCCGACCGAAGGCCATCCGGTCGTGGTCGGGACGGCCACCGGCAACGGTAAAGCTGACGGCGCGCCCCGCGTGCTGTTCTACGGACATTATGATGTGCAGCCGGTCGATCCGCTCGATCTGTGGCAGACGCCGCCGTTCGAACCGCGTATCGAGACACTCGACGGCGGCCGCAAGATCATCGTCGCGCGCGGGGCCTGCGACGACAAAGGCCAGGCAATGACCTTTGTCGAGGCGTGCCGGGCCTTCAAGGCAGTCACGGGCTCTATTCCGCTCGACATCACCATGTTGATCGAGGGTGAGGAGGAGTGCGGCTCCAAGCACCTGTTCGGCTTCGTGCGCGACAACGCCGCCGAACTGCGCCGTGACCTGGCGCTGGTGTGCGACACCGGCATGTGGGACCCGGTGACTCCGTCGATCACCACGTCGCTGCGGGGCCTCGTTTACGAAGAAGTGCGGCTGACCTGCGCCGATCGCGATCTGCATTCCGGCTTGTTCGGCGGCGCGGCACGCAACCCGATCCATGTGCTGGCGGACATTCTTTCCGCAATGCACAAACCAGATGGCTCGGTGGCCATTCCCGGCTTCTATGACAGGGTCCGCGAGCTGCCGGCCGACATCAAGGCCGATCTGGCCGGACTAGGGCTGACGCCGGAGAAATTTCTCGCCCCGATCGGGCTGAAGATTCCGGCCGGCGAGCAGGGCCGCATGCTGATCGAGCAAATCTCGACACGCCCGACGGCCGAGGTCAACGGCATCATCGGCGGCTATACGGGCGAGGGTGCGAAAACCGTCATTCCCGGCAAGGCGATGGCAAAGGTCTCGTTCCGACTGGTCGGCGCGCAGGACCCGGACGAGATCCGCAAGCGCTTTCGCGAGTTCGTCACTGCGCGGCTGCCCGGAGACTGCAAGGTCGAGTTCGGTAATTTTTCCAGCGCGCCGGCATTTGACGTAGCGTTCGATAATCCGGCGCTGACCAAGGCGCGCGCCGCGCTGGCCGAGGAGTGGGGCAAGAAGGCGGTGACGGTCGGCGCCGGCGGCTCGATCCCGATCGTCGGCGACTTCAAGACCGTGCTCGGCATGGACACCCTCATGGTCGGCTTCGCGCTCGATGACGACCGGGTGCATTCGCCCAACGAGAAGTTCGATCTCAAATGCTTCCACAAGGGCATTCGTAGCTGGGCGCGGATTCTGGCGGCGCTGGCAGGATGACGGTGCCAAACTATTTGTAGTTCGACTCTACTGCAACGGACTTAGATTGTACTGCCTCAGTAACTCAACCTGAGGCGAGCGGTGCGGTTTCGTTTTCGAAGATCTGTCAGATTGATTCCTGGCATCCGACTGAAATCTTAGCAAAAGCGGAACTTCGGTTTCGTTTGGCGGGCGAGGATTCCACTACACTGTCGGCTCCAAAGGCGCGCGCACGACTGTCGGTCTTCCTGGCACGGGCCTGTCTTGGACCGATTACACGCCTTACCAGCAACATTCCTCTCCGCCTGATCGCTCCGCCCGTCCTATCATTCACAACGATGAACCGCTTGCGCCAATCGAAAGTGCAACGGGAAATGAAATTAATGCGCTTACAACCAGTCAACTCGCTCCTATCTTAAATTCCGCCCATCGCCGAGTCCGTCTCGCGCCAATTGTACTGACAGGCAGTCTTTGCTTATTTGTAGTCGCTGTATTTTCAGGCCTTCAAGGCTTGTCGGCGGTGTCTGCTCTCTACACGGCCGTGTTCACCGCTATTTCTGTTCTTTTGGACCGTTACCGGCGTTCTGTAAAAGTGAGGCTTAACTTAACTCGTGCTGCAGAGACAATTGCAGCCGCTTTGAACAATTCATTTTTGGATTTGGCGAACTGTGGGGGCATATGGAGTGTTCGTTCCGAAGGACGAACTTCTGATTGGAAAAGAAACGCGGGCGCTGCGATACTTACGCAACGCGATAAAATTCGTCCGCGGATAACTCGACCAAAGTGTATCAGAGGCCATGTTGCGTTCCCAATGCTCAAGTTGAGCAATGCCGAACTGTTCTTTTTGCCCGACGCGGTTCTAATCGTTTCGAACCAAAGTGCCGCGACGCTAAATTACAAAGATGTCGATTTTTCGACCCATTCAGTGCGGTACATCGAGGCGGATCGAATGCCATCTGATGCGACGGTCGTGGACGAAACTTGGTTATACGTGAACAAAAACGGTGGCCCTGATCGGAGATTCAATTCTAATAGACGATTACCCGTTTGCAATTATGGCGAAATGGACTTCTCGTCCGCAGGCGGCCTCAATGGGAGACTGCAGTTTTCAAAGCTATCCGCAGGGGACAGGTTCGCGAAAGCGCTCGAAATCCTTATCAAACACTCCTCATCAGGCTCTCAGTTGAACCCCATTGCATCATATCAAATCGCTAAGCGATGGCCTTCGGCTATCTTCCTGGCATGTGCACTATTGTTCGGCGGCCCCCTACTTGCAGCAGGTCTTGAAGCAATTTCGGTTCAGTCCCAAATTACAAGTGAAGTAGCTGCGCCCATCACGGATACTAGTGACAAACAAATACCATTAAGGCAAAAAAGGGTGGTGACCAGTCCGCCGCAATCTGGTCCATTGAATATTCTGCCATCTGGTTTCCCGCCAAGCTCAAGTCCTTCTCATGGGAGCAAATAGGGGTCTCTTTCGCGAGCCGGCGTTTTCTAGATGGCTTGCGCTGGCCGGGCATAGGAGAGCGTGGAACTCGGGGCTTTGCGCCTTTGCCCTTCCTCCAGATCAAATAAATCCGCACCGCATTCGAGGCACCCCTCAAAAAACCCGGTCGCCCATGACGACGTAGCGGCGCAACAGCCGGCGCTCCTGGTCGGAGAAATCAGTGCGCGCGTGCAAGGTGCAGCGATTATCCCAGAGCACGAGGTCGCCGGGGCGCCAGTGGTGTGCGTAGATGAACTGATCCTGCTCGATGTGGTCGAACAGTTGGTGGAGCAGCGTGCCGCCTTCGTCTTCGTCCATGCCTTCGACGGTAAACGTCATCAAGCGGTTGACGTAGAGCGCCTTGCGTTTGGTGTCGGGGTGCGTGCGGACGATCGGCTGCACGTAGTGCGGGTGTGCGGCGAAATCCACCTTGGCTCCGTTCACGGCGCGTGTCGTCGAATCGTAGAGATAGGCGTTGAGCGCCTTCTTGCCGTCAAGACGCGCCTTGAGTTCCGCGGGCAGCGTGTCGTAGGCCTTATACATATTGAGGAATAGTGTATCGCCGCCGACCGACGGCACTTCGATTGCATAGAGAAAAGTGCCCGTGGCCGGCTTCTCGATGTAGCACTGGTCGGAATGGAAATGCATTTCGCCGTCCGGCAGCGAGCCGATCAGCTTGCCGTTCTCGCGGATGTTCGACACCAGCATGGTCAGCTGCGGGTATTTGGTGTGGCCGGCTTCGTTGATCTTTTCCGTCGGCCGCGTACGCTTCTGCAGGGTGCCGAACCGCTGCGCGAAGCGGATCTGGTCGTCCTCGGACAGCGACTGTTCGCGGAACAAAATGACGAGGTGCCGGTGCCAGACGTCGAGGATTTCGGCGAATGCCGCCTCGGACAAATCCTGGCGCAGATCGATGCCGGCGATTTCGGCGCCGAGCGCCGGCGACAACGGTTTTATTGTCAGCGTCATGAACGCTCCTCCTTGTCCTCAGGTTGCCGCACCACCAACACGGAGCAACGGGCGTAGCGGACCACGTGCCCGGCGTTCGAGCCGAGAAAATAGGTGCGGAGCCCCGCGCGATGCGAACTCATCACGATCAGGTCGGCATGCATGGCCTGGGCCTCGTCGAGAATTTCGCGGTCGACATTGCCCTGCCGCACGATGGCCGAGATGCGCGCTGGCGCCAGCCCAGCTTCTCTGGCGACGATGCCGATGGCCTCTTCTGCGGTGGCGCGCTGCTGCGCCTCGAAGTCGGGCGGTACGTATTCGGCCAGCATCGCCGGCGTGACCGGCAGTACGTTGATCAGGCGGACGGCCCCGTTACTCTCCTTAGCCATCATCACCGCGGTCGCGATCGCCGGCTTGGCCAGTTCGGCGTCGCCAAGATCGATCGGCACCAGAATGCGTTGATACATGCCGGTCATTGGACCTTCACTCCGTTGTCGCGGCAATCAGGCGCGGGGACACGAAGCGCTCCAGGCGGCCGGAATGCGGATGCAGCATCGCCCAGTCATCAAACGCCAAATCGACGATCACGAGGCCCGCCGTTGGCAGCTTTTCGTTGACGCGCTCACGCGCCGTGATGTCGCCCGATGCAATCAGTGCGACCGCAAGATCGTGAAAGCCGGGATTATGGCCGACCAGAAGGAGCGACCGCGTCCGGCCGGTTTCGCCAACCAGCGCCAGCAGGTTGTCGGCGCTGGCATTATAGATGCGGTCCTCGCTGCGAACTTTCGGCGCCTTGGCAAAAGCGGCGGCGACAAGTTCCCATGTTTCCTGCGCGCGCGCTGCGGGTGACACCAGCGCGAGTTCAGGGACGAGATCGTGGCGCGCCATGTAGGCGCCGATCGTCTCCGCATCGGCGCGGCCGCGTTTGGTGAGCTTGCGGTCGCGGTCCCGGGCGCCGGGTTCCGCGCGCTCGGTTTTGGCATGGCGCAGCAGCATCAAGCGTCGCATCGCGGCAATGTCGCTTTCTTCTCGCAGCAAGTCTAGCATGGCGAACATCGACGGCCGGCGACGACACCGCAATGACGCACCCCGAAACCGCCGCTTACCCGCAAAGCTGGTATGCCGCGACCATGATGCCGACGGCGCCGCGGCCGCCGCTTGCCTCCGATCTCGATGTCGACGTGTGCGTCATCGGCGGCGGTTTGGCCGGGCTCACCGCGGCGCGGGAAATCGCGCGCAGCGGCTGGTCGGTGGCGCTGTTGGAAGCGGGGCGCGTTGCCGGCAGTGCGTCGGGCCGCAATACCGGCTTTGTGCTGCCCGGCTTTGCCGCCGATCCGGCTCGGCTGATCGATCGTGTCGGCTTCGAGCAGACGCGGACGCTGTCGTCGCTGGCGCAGACAGGGCTCGATTATGTGCGGGATACGATCGCGGCCGAAGGTGCCGCGGAGATCGATGCGGAGCCCGGCTGGCTTTACGTCTCCAAATTCGACAGCGCCGAGGCGCTGCTGCGCTACGGCGAACGGCTGGGCCAACTCGGCTGCGAGGTCGAATACTGGCCAACGGAACGCGTGCGCGCGTTCCTGCGCAGCGAGCGCTATTTCCAGGCCATAAATTTCCTGCGCGCCTTCTCCATTCATCCGCTCAATTACGCGCTTAAGCTTGCCGCCGCAGCCGAGCGCGACGGCGCGCGCATTTTCGAAAACACACCGGCCCTGTCGATCGATCCGGGCGGCGTGCGCAAACGCATCGTCACCCCGTGGGCACGGCTGCGCGCCGATCAGATCGTGCTTGCCGGCAATATCGAACTGCGCCGCTTGATGCCGCGTCTCGCCGCGACGCTGATTCCGATCACGACCTACGTGATCACAACCCAGCCGCTTGGCGCCCGGCTTGGCGACGTGGTGGCCTATCGCGGCGCGGTCAGTGATACAGACCTTGCCGACAATCACTATCGCGTCGTTGGCGGCGACCGGCTGATGTGGTCCGGGCGCGCCACGACGTGGGCGCGCAGCGCGCGCCACTATGTGCGCGCGCTCACCGGCGACATTGAGAAGACCTATCCGCAGCTCGGCCCGGTCGCGGCCGAATTCGCCTGGGCCGGGACGCTGGGCAACACCGTGCACCGCATGCCGCAGATCGGCGAGCTTGGACCGGGCGTGTGGCTGGCAAGCGGGTTCGGCGGCCACGGGCTCAATACGACGGCGCTCGCCGGCAATCTGATTGCGCGTGCCGTCGTGCACGGCGATCAAACGTGGCGGCAATTCACGCCATTCGAATTGGTCTGGGCCGGCGGCGTGCTCGGTCGCGCCGCAACGCAAATGCGCGTCTGGCTCAAGCGGTTCGCCGAGGCCGCTGCCGAGCGCCGCGGTCGGCGGTCCGAACTTTCGCGGCAGCAGGTACAGACCGTCGCTGCGGTAGAGCAGCGGCAATCCATTGTGCCGGCACAGTCCGGCGACGACACGCCGTCCACGCCGGCGGCAGCGCTGGCGGATGCGCCGGGCAGCGATCCGCCCGAGCAGCGCAGGTGAAACGTGCAGCACACGGCTTGTCGGCAAATGTATTCGGCGCCAGCTCACGCGCCGCACGCTCGGACGCTGCGATGTTCCGCCTACTGCGGCGCGCTGGCCATGATTTTGCGCGCGGCGTCGATGACTTTGCGCATGGCGGGGCTTGGATCGCCGAGCGTGACCAGAGCGAGCCGCTGCACGATGGGGTGTTCGGTTTTCAATTCGTGCGCGGTGGAGCTAGCGACGATGCTGAGTTGGGACAGCCCCAGCGCGCCGGGTAGCTGCTCGGTCACTTTGATGACCTGAGAGCTGATCTGAACAACGATGGGGTTGGGCACGGAGATGCTTTTGCCGTGCAAGAATTCGGCCTCGATTGATGCCTGAACGCCGCCGCCGCCGCGCACCATGACGATTCTGATCGGCAGATCGCGACCGCCGACATCGCGCCAGTTGGTGATCGCGCCGAACAAAATCTGCCGCATCTTGTCATCGGATATCGCGCTGACCGGATTATCCTTGTTGACCGCAAATGCCATCCGCGTGCTCGCCACTTCGAAAGTCTGCAGCCGGTCGAAGGCGAGCGCCGGATGGGTGGTTTTCAATTCGCCGATTTCATTGCTCAGTGGGCCTGAGATCATGGCGAAGTCGCCGCGCTTTTCGAACAGCGCAAGCAAGCCGAGACTCGATTTGCTCGGCACCACGGTTAGTTTGACGCCGGCGGCCTTTTCGATGGCGCCTTGATGCGGCTCCATCACGCGGTGGGTAAAGGTCGTGGATCCTTGCACGATAAAGCTGCGCGCGCCCGGACTGGCGGAGTTTTGCGCCGATGCGACGTGCGGCGCCAGCGCGAGCGCTGCGGCAAATGCGAAGAGAAAGCGAAGCCAATGCATGGAATGTGATCGATGTGTGGGAGATCACAATAGCACGCGATGTGATGACCAAACATTATAAAGAGCGCGCGACGCCGATGGTATGATCCTTCTGGTAGAAAATGTGGCGAATATGGTTGTTCTTTTTTCCTTAATAAAACTGACATGAAACTGTCACACCAACCGACGCAGTCTCCTGTACATTCAAGGCATAAGAAAATGGAGGCGGAATTCGATGTGGGCTTCGGTCAACGGAAATTGGGGAAATACCGTAGCCATTGCCGTATTCATCGTCGTGCTATTGCTCTCGGCGATGCTTCTGGGAATACATGCCTGATCGCTTGCGGAAGGTGCAGCTGCATCTTCCGGCGAGGATCGATCGCGGGCGAGGCACCAGGCCGGTACACTGCATTGTGTCTGACATGTCGGAAACCGGCGCGCGGATGATGCTGACGAAGGACACGCGACTTCCCGACGAATTCGTGCTGGTGTTGACGGCGGACGGCCGTAGCCGGCGCCGCTGCCGCATTTTGCGGCGAGATCATCTCGACATAAGCGTAGGGTTCATGCCGGATGAGCCGGGCGAGAAGTGAACTCTCCGCCGCAGGAGTTGGCGCGGCTTTTTTCAGCGAAAGCCAGACCGCAGCAGGCCAAGCTACCGCGTGCCCGGCCGGCTGCTTTGCCCGCCGTCATCAGATTTTCTGGAAATAGATCTCATCGGCGAGCGCCGACCAAAGCGCGATATCGTCGGTCAGCCGCTTCTTGAACTCGTCCGGCGTTGTCGGTGCCGGCTCGTTGCCGAAGGCGTGCAGCTTTTCCACGGTTGCGGGCTCTTTGAGGAGCCGCACGACCTCGGTGTTTAGCCGCGCCACGATCGGCGCCGGGAGGCCTGCCGGCCCGACGAGACCCTGCCAGGCAGTAACGTCGAATCCAGGCACACCGCTTTCCGCCACGGTCGGCACCTGCGGCAAGGCGAAGAAGCGCTTGCCGCTGGAAACCGCGAGCGCGTTGAGCTTGCCGCTGCGCACCTGCGGGACGAGCCCGGCGGCCGGGTCCATCATGAAATCGAGCCGGCCGGCAAGAAGTTCGCTGATCGCCGGCGCGCTGCCGCGAAACGGAATGTGTTGCACCTTGATCTTGGTCTTGAGCGCGAACAGTTCGATGGCGAGCTGCGGGCCGGAGCCGACACCCGGGGTGCCGTAGAGCAGGGGCGTCTTGCGCGCCCGCGCGGCGGTCAGGAACTGGGCGACGGTTTTGATGCCGCTCGCGGCGTTGGTGCAAAAAATATAGGGGTATACCGACGCCAGCGTGATCGGAGTGAAGTCATCGACCGAGCGATACGGCAGATGGGCGAACGTTGCCGCCGCCGTGGCATGTCCGGAGGGGATGACGAGAAGCGTATAACCGTCGGGTGTGGCGCGCGCGACGAACCCCGCCGCCGTGGTGCCGGAGGCGCCCGAGCGGTTTTCGACGATGACCGATTGGCCGAGCGCCTTGGACAGACCGGTAGCAATGAGCCGTGCGATTACATCGGTCGGGCCGCCCGCTGGAAATCCGGCGATGATGGTGATGGTGCGGGCCGGCCAGTCCGCTGCGGATGCCTTTCCGGCGGCAAACGCGGCGACGCCGCCGATCATGGTGCGGCGCGTAATCTTTTTGCTCATGAGGTTGCCCCTGTGATCCTTCCACCGACAGTATCGTGGACTGCGCTCCGGCGAAATAGACATGCGACGTTTCGCTCGCCGTTACTCCCGATCATGTCTGGGTACGCCGGAAGGGGAAGCAGATGCGAATTCACCGGTTCTGGGATTCACTGCGTCTGTCGAGCCTGCGCTATTATCGCCCCTCGCGCCGCGCCATGAAGGCGAGCCGCTCGAACAGGTGCACGTCCTGCTCGTTCTTCAGCAGCGCGCCATGCAGCGGGGGGATGAGCCTTTTTGGATCGCGCTCGCGCAGGGTCTCGACTGAAATATCCTCGACCATGAGCAGCTTAAGCCAGTCGAGCAACTCGGAGGTCGAGGGCTTTTTCTTCACGCCCGGTACCTCGCGGATTTCGTAGAACAGCTTGAGCGCCTCGGCCACCAGCCGCTGCTTGATGCCGGGGAAATGCACCTCGACGATGGCGCGCATGGTGTCGGGATCGGGAAAACGGATGTAGTGGAAGAAGCAGCGGCGCAGGAACGCGTCCGGCAATTCCTTTTCGTTGTTGGAGGTGATGACTACGATCGGTCGCCGCCGCGCATGCACGGTTTCGCCGGTCTCGTAGACGAAGAACTCCATGCGATCGAGTTCCTGCAGAAGATCGTTGGGAAACTCGATATCGGCCTTGTCGATCTCATCGATCAGTAGCACCGGCCGTTCGTCGGCGGCGAATGCATCCCACAGCTTGCCGCGCTTGATGTAGTTGCGGATGTCCTTGACGCGGGCGTCGCCCAGTTGGCTGTCGCGCAGCCGCGTCACCGCGTCGTACTCGTAAAGGCCCTGCTGCGCCTTGGTGGTCGACTTGACATGCCACTCGATCAGCGGCGCCGACAGCGCCTTGGCGATTTCGATGGCAAGCACGGTCTTGCCGGTGCCGGGCTCGCCTTTGACCAGGAGCGGCCGCTCCAGCGCGATCGCGGCGTTGACCGCCACTTTCAGATCGTCGGTCGCCACATAGCCGCTGGTGCCTTGGAAGCGCATGCGTTCCTTCCGTGTGTTGTCCATGCCCATAAAACACGTCGAAACCGTCGCTCACAAGGCATGCAAGCGCGCGGCGGGGCGGCAATTTCTGCCGGGCAGCCGGCACATCCGTGCCGGGCGGCGTCCCGATGCGCGGCCACAACGCATTGAAATTCCGCGCATAAATCCGTGGCACGGGCTTTGCTGCGGGCTGCCTGGGATTGGGTCGCCGGTTGCGTCCCGTTGCTTATCGAGTTGGAGACCAAGTCATGGGTATCTTCGATGCATTGACCAGCGCGGTCGCCGGTCTGCAAGCGCAGTCGTTTGCGTTACAGAACATCTCGGGCAATATCGCCAACTCGCAGACCACCGGATTTAAGGAAACCGATACCAGCTTCCAGGATCTGGTCTCGCAGGCCGCTCTCGCCAAGCAGACGTCGGGCGGCGTCATCGCCGGCTCGGTGGCGACCAACACCGTGCAGGGCTCTATCCAGAGCACAACGGTGGCGACCGACATGGCAATCAACGGCGCCGGGTTCTTCGTGGTGTCAAAGCCGACCGGGCTGACAGACAACCTGCCGCAATTCTCCGGCGTCGATAACTACACGCGCGCCGGCGATTTTCAGATGAGCAGCTCCGGTTACCTGGTCAACAGCGCCGGGTATTACCTGATGGGCATTCCGGTCGACGCCACCACCGGCAATCCCGAGGGCAGCGTTCCCCAGGTCCTGCAATTCAACAACAATTTCATCCCGGCGCAGGCGACCACCGGGATCACCTACGCGGTCAACCTGCCGAGCACACCGACGTCGGGCGAAATCGCACCGGGCGATTTTGCCAACAATCCGGTCGCCGGAGCGGAGATTCTCGGCACCGGCGCCACCATTACGCCGGATGCGGCGGGGGTCGGCACCGGAACGGTCTCTAACCTGACCAATGCAACCCTGCTGGTGGCAGGTCTCGGAGTAACGAGCGGCGACAAAATCATTGTCGGCGACGGAACCTCGACAACCAATTACACGGTAACCGGGACCTCGACCGTCGGCGATCTGATCAACGCCATCAATGGGGGCGGCGCGCAGGTGACGGCCTCTCTGAGCAACGGTAATCTGAAACTCTCCGGCGATAACGACACCGCCGTCGTCTCGATCACCGACAACAACTCGACCGTCGGCACCGATGCTACCCTTCTGGGCTTTGGCAGCGGCAACAACTCGTTCAACCCGACCAACCTGGTGACGCAGGGCCTGACCGGCACTTTGAGCGTGTCGGTCGGCGGCGGATCACCGCAAACCATCACCATCGGCACCGGCGCGGGCGATGTCGAGACGCTCTCGCAGTTGCAGACCGCCGTTCAAGGTCTGTCGGGCGTGATCGGCACTGTAAACACCCAGAACGGCGATATCTCGCTCGTGGCCAAGGATCCGACCGCCACCCTCGCTGTGACCAGCACGGGCGGAGCCTCGCCGTCGAAATTCGGCATCCAGACGACCTCGGTCGCGCCGGGCAACGGCACCGTCATCGGCAGCGATCTGTCCACCTTCACCAGTCAGTCGATCGACGGCGGTTCGGTCACCGCCTACGACAGCGACGGCAATCCCCTCAACGTGCAATTCCGCTGGGCGCAGGCGGCGACCGGCAACGGCCAGAGTATGTGGAACCTGTTCTATCAGACGAACTCCGGCGCCACTGGCACCCAATCGGCGTGGCAGAATGTCGGCACCAGCTTCATCTTCAATTCCAGCGGCCAGCTCGTTCAACCGACCACAAGCACGCTGACCCAGCCGTTGACCATCAACGGCGACACGCTGAGCAGCGTCGAGATCAATTTCGGCACCAACGGCCTCACGCAGTTCGCCAATACCGCCGGCACCTCGCAGGTCACCCGGATTCAGCAGAACGGTTTTGCCGCCGGCTCGCTGCTGTCGGTGTCGGTCGATACCAACAATCGCGTGGTCGGATCGTTTTCGAACGGCCAGACCATACCGCTGGCGGAGATTTCGCTGGCCAACTTCAACGGCGCGGACGCCCTGCAGGCGCTGAGCGGCGGTGCCTGGGCCGCGACGCCCGAGTCCGGTAATCCGATTTTCTCCGGCGCCGGCAACATCGAAGGCAGCTCGCGGGAATCGTCGAACGTCGATATCGCTACGCAATTCAGCCATTTGATCGTGGCGCAGCAGGCTTATTCGGCCAATGCCCGCGTGATGTCGACGGCTAACCAGATGGTGCAGAGCCTGCTGCAAGTGATCCAGTGAGGTCGCACGGCGCTAGTGGTCCGATTCTAACATTCGCATCCGGGTTCCGCACGGTTTCGTGCGAATGTTAAAATCAAAGGATCACTAGCAACTATAAGTCCTAGTGGAGCTTTGGATTTGACATTCGCTATCGGAGTTCTCGGCTGGGTGGGTAGCGAATGTCAAATCTGCCCACTAGCCGGCGATTAAATGGCGCACCGCGGCAAAGCCGCATGGACGGCTGAAGTTATGGGCCTTTCACAAGCGCTATTGTCGGCTCTGGGGGGCGTAAACACGACGCGGCAAAGCCTGTCGGTGATCGCCGGCAACGTGGCGAACGCCAACACGCCGGGCTATGTCGAGGAGACCGGCAGCCAGATCGCACTTGCTATCAGCGGTCAGCCCGGCGCCGGGGTTGAGGCTGCGGGTGTCAACCGCGATCTCAACACGCTGCTGCAGGGCCAATTGTGGACCGAAACATCCGGCAGCTCCTACGCCGATACCAGCGCGCAGATCTACCAGCAGCTGCAGCAGATCTACGGCGTGCCCGGATCGTCGACCTCGTTTGATGCGATCTACAACAACTTTACCGCGGCGCTGCAGGGGCTGGCGAGCAATCCGGCGTCGCAGTCGCAGCAAAGCGCGGTGATCGGCGCCGCGCAGGCGCTGATGCAAAATCTCAACTCGATGACGTCGACCATCCAGCAGTTGCGCACCCAGGCGGAGCAGGGCATCTCGACCGGCGTGCAGACGGCGAACACCGCGCTGCAGCAGATCGCGCAGATCAACCAGCAGCTCGAGGCGGCCAGCGCCGACAGTTCGACGGCCACGCTGGAGGACCAGCGCGACCAAGCTATCACCCAGCTTGCCCAGCTGATGAACATCACTGTCGTCCGCAATCCCGACAACCAGATTTCGATCTTTACCGCCAACGGGCAGCAACTGGTCGCCGGACCACAGACTTCGCAGCTTACCTTCAGCAATTCCGGAACGCTGTCGGCAACCTCGCTGTGGAGCGCTAATCCGAGCCAGGACGCGGTGGGCACCATCACGCTGACCGCGCCGGATGGGACGACCACCGATCTGATCGCCGAAAACGCGATCCAATCGGGCCAGCTCGGCGCCTACGTCCAGATGCGCGACGGCATCCTGCCGCAGGCGCAAAATCAGCTCGACGAACTGGCCAATCAGATGTCGCAGGCGTTGTCGAACAAGACAACGGCCGGCACCGCGGTGACCTCGGGCAGTCAGGCGGGCTTCAACGTCGACGTCGGCGCGCTGTTGCCTGGCAATTCGGTGCAGCTCAGCTATACCGATTCCGGCAGCGTCACGCACAATGTTACGATCGTGTCGCTCGGCCAGGGCGGCATCCTGCCGCTGCAAACGTCGCCGCCGAATTCCAACAATCAGATCATCGGCATCGACTTCTCCGGCGGCCTTGGCTCGGTCGTGTCGCAGCTCAACACCGCGTTCGCCGGCAAGCTGCAATTTGCAAATCCGTCCGGGACGCTGCTGCAGGCGCTTAACGCCAATGCCAGCGGCAACACCGTCAACTTGCTGTCGGCCACCGCGACTTCGACGTCGTTAACGGGCGGCAGCGCGCCATTACCGCTGTTCACCGACGGCGGGCAAGCGATTACCGGGTCACTTACCTCGACCGGTTCGCAGACCACGGGCCTCGCCGGCACGATTGCTGTGAATTCGGCGCTGATCGCCTCGCCGTCCAGCCTCGTCGCCTACGCGGCCAATACGCCGGCCGGCGATCCGACGCGGCCAAATTTCATGCTCAATCAGTTGACCAACGCCACGCTGACGTTCTCACCCGACACCGGGATCGGGACGACGCAGATGCCTTATTCGGCCAATCTGGTCGATTTCATGAGCCAGGTCGTCAGCCAGCAGAGCCAGGCGGCGAACGCGGCCACCAATCTGCAGCAAGGCCAGGATACGGTTTTGACAGCGCTGCAGCAGCGCTTCAACGATCAGTCCGGGGTCAATATCGACACCGAGATGTCGAACCTGATCGCGCTGCAGAATGCCTACAGCGCCAACGCGCGGGTGATGAGCGTCGTCCAACAGATGATGTCGGCGCTGTTGCAGGTGGCCACATGAGCATTACCGGGCCGGGTTCGGTCACTGCGCTCAACCTGACCGCGCAGACCAACATGTTCAGTCAGCTGACCACGCTGAGCCAGGAGCTCGGCACCGGCCAGGCGGCGCAAACCTATTCGGGCCTGGATTCGCAGGCCGGCGTGGCGCTGGAACTGGGCGCGCAGCTTTCGGCCATCGACGGCTACAGCAACACCGCCACCAATGTCGGCACAACGCTGTCGATCGCCCAGTCGGTGCTCGGGCAGCTTTCGCAGGCCGGCGCGGGCGTGGCGCAATCGATCTCGCAGCAGGGCGCGTTCACGCTCAATGGCAACGGCCAGACCACGACCCAGCAGGCCGCCGCCGGCTATCTCAGTCAGATTTTCGACCTGCTCAACACCCAGGTCGGCGGCAATTATATCTTTTCCGGCAGCGCCGTGAACCAGCCTGCCGTCGCCTCGACCAGCGATATTCTGAACGGCAATGGCGCGCAGCAGGGCCTGACGCAGGTCATCAATGAACGCTTGCAAGCCGACGAGGGCGCCGGCAACAACGGCAGGCTTACGGTCGGCGGCACGAGCCCGACCGTGACGCTATCGTCGGATGGTTCGCCGTTCGGCTTTCAGCTCGTCGGTGTCAATTCGAGCCTGACCGGCGCCAGCGCCAGCGGCCCGACCGGCTCGCCGCCGACCATCACCATTAATCTTGGCTCCAATCCTAATCCGGGCGATACGATCTCTTTCGCGCTCACGCTGCCCGACGGCTCCAGCCAGTCCATCAGCCTGCAGGCGACGACCGCCTCGCCGCCGGGCGCCAACCAGTTCACCATCGGTGCCGACCCGACCGCGACCGGCGCCAACCTGCAGACCGCGCTGAGCGGCGCCATCAGCAACCTGGCGCAGACCGCGCTGCCGGCCGCATCCGCCATCGCCGCAGCGAATAACTTCTTCTCTGATCCGCCGCAGATCGTGACCGCGCCTTACAGCTCGGCCATGACGCTGACCAACGGCACCCCGACCGACACCGTGTTCTGGTACACCGGCGAGAACGGCGCGACGCCGGCGTTGCAGACCGCGACCGCCCAGGTCGGCCCGTCTATGAGCGTTGCCTACGGAATGCGCGCCACCGAGCCGGCAATCACCTCGCTTGTCGCCAATGTGGCGGCATTGGCCGCGACCTCGTTCTCGGCGACCAATCCGAATGCGCAGGCGAGCTATCAGGCGCTGTCGCAGACCGTGCTCGCCAATCTCAACGGCCAGTCCGGCACTCAATCCATCGGCAACATCGAGAGCGATATCGCCAACGCGCAGACCACGGTGAAAAACGCCACCGCGCTCAATACCCAGACGCAAAGCACGCTGCAGGACATGTTGCAGGGCTTCGAGGGCGTCGACCAAACCCAGATCGGCGAGCAAATCATGACGCTGCAGAACTCGCTGTCGGCGTCGATGTCGGTGACGGCGCGGCTCGCCCAGCTGAGCCTGGTAAATTACCTGGCGCCGTCGACCGGCTAAGTGCCGGCTCATTCGTACCGAACCGTGGCTGATAGAAGGCGGCCGATGCTTCCCGTTTGAAATATTCGACGAACCTCTCCCTGCTGCTTGCTAGCGATCGAGGAACTACCGCAGCCGAAACAAGGCCCATTGCAGGTCAAGCGCCTGCGCCTGGCCGGCTGCGCTTTCGCGCTCACTGTCTTCATCCGAGGAGTGCAGGGTCGAATTGCAAGCGCCGGCTGACACCGCGGGTGAACTAACTGTCGAACACGCCGTCCTGCTCGGTCTCGACGCGGCGTCGCATTTCGATGGCGATTTTGGGCGCGGCGACTTTCAGCACATCGCCGGAAACTAGGTTCCGCTCGTCTGACGGAGTTCATGGCGAAGCGGCTCGCCCATCGAGCGGAACTATCGGACCGGGGGTTAGGCGAGTGTGCTAGTGTCGGCTGCGCAACCCAGCGGCAATCCGGCGATTAATGTTGATCAGATTGTCGAGATGCTTCTGCTGGGGCTTTGTAACGAGCGAAAAAGTCTCGCACATCACGAATGCGGCCAGCGTCTTAAGATTCTCGCGGAGCGGCATTGGGAGCCGGTCATTGTCCCGGATCAGGGAGTCAAGGAATATTGTCCAAAGTCGGCGATTGTAAAGCACCGCCTCCTTCATAGCGTTGGGTTTGTCTTTCCAGGAACCCTGCACCGCCTGCAGCTTTGCCGCCGCCTGCAGCAACAGACTGGCTTCGAGCTCGCGGGGGCTGGCGATGTCATTGGCGGCCCTCGCATAGGCTTGTGCGGCGTAGTTCACTCTCACCAACTCCCTTTCGTGCGCGATCAGTCTGCGCGTTTCCCTTAACGCTTCATACAACTCGCCTGTTAAGATTCGATTGTTAATGCTGTCAACGAACGGCTGCGTGTTCGGATAGGCCTTTATCATCCCGCGGGTCAGTTCTCGGTAGGCGGCGTAATGCTCTTTCGTGCGCTTGTTTGTGTACATGCGCTGTACAGCGAGGTAGAGGCGCTTGGCTGGACTGTTTGCCTGTCGCGCCGTCATGATGTCTTTCTCGCGAAGGATCGGCACCGCGCCGTCAATTGCAAGGCGCGTTCGACGGTTATCGTTTGTAACAACGCAGCCGCCTAGAATGAAGCGTTCGCCAGGTTTGAGCTCGATCTTTAAGGACACGTCCGCCTCCGTGCGCCGTTCATCCTTTCGGACGCGGGTTAAGGACGAGCTAAGCGATGAGTTAACGGCGACCAAACCTGGAGACTCAAAAGTCCGCTTCTTGCTGTGGCGAAGTTTCACGTTTCGCTTCTCAGTTGCGCGATCCAGTGGGACTTTGGTTAAAACGTCCCACGGGGAGGTTCCTCTGTTGGCCCTGGGCAGAGTTTAACAATTCGTTAGCCATAACGACTTACGTTTGACCGAGCATCAGTTTCGCAAGCTAGGTTGAAATTCGGGGAGGCGAGATGTGCGGTATTGCGGTGGCGGTCAATTGGGATGGCGCTAATGAAGCCGTACAACGCTTGATCGCAGGCATTCTGCATCGCGGAGATGTTACCGATCCTCTTGTCACAATTGGAAAGAATATTGCGATGTGCACACGCCGTCTGCGCATCGTGGATGCGGCACATGGGACCCAGCCACAAGCCTCCTTCGACGAGCGATTTCTGGTCTCCTTGAACGGCGAGATCTACAATCACATTGAAATACGCCGGGAGCTTGAGGGGTTGGGCGTGCGCTTTCGTACCGGATGTGACACGGAAGTCGTCGCGAATGTAGTCCGGGTTTGGGGCGCAGCTGGAATTAAACGCCTGGCCGGTATGTACGCCTTCGTAGCCGTAGATACAGCCAACGGCGAGTTTCTTGCCGCACGTGACCCGTTCGGAGTGAAGCCTCTCTATCTGGTACAATCGCATGATAGCTTTCTGTTTTGTTCTGAAATCAGGCCGCTTCTGGAGGCAACCGAAGACGGCGCAGTTCTCTTGTTGCCTCCAGGCTTTATGCTAACTCGCAATTATTGCGGACGCCATTACGTCCTGCCGTCGCCAACAGCTTTGAGCGCTTCATCGCCTGCGGAACTAGATCGAATCCTATCGCAGGCCGTGAGCGTCCGCTTGCCGCCCAATCTCCCGGTCTCGACGCTATTCAGCGGAGGCATTGACAGCACGTTGGTCGTGCATTACGCGCGTCGGCTCCGTCCTGCCATGCCAGCCTATATCGCTGTCGGACCGGATGCCCCTGACCGAATCTATGCGAGGCGTTACGCCGACCTGACTGGTCTCGATCTGCGCGAGGTGCCCCTTGACGTGCGTTCCGACAAGACCCTTGCGCTCGTCGAAGCGGTTGTCGACGCGGTTGAGGCATTTGAACCCGCGGTCATTCGACCCGGCGTTTACACCTATCGCATTTCGCAACGAATTCACGAAGACGGCTTCCGAGTCGCCTTATGCGGAGAGGGTGCTGACGAGCTATTCGCGGGTTACGAGCCACTTGTATCCGCTTTCACCAAGGCAAATGGAATCGGGTGTGACGTCCGCAAACAATGTCTCGGCATGATGCACCGTGCAAATCTGCAACGAGTTGATCGATGCTCAATGCGTTTTCAGCTTGAAATGCGAGAACCGTTTCTCGATCAGTCGCTCGTGGCGTACTCTACAAGGCTCGACGGGTCAGCGTTGCTGGAACAGAAGGTTGATGTCTTGGTCGGAAAGGCGCCGTTACGCAGCCTGTATGACTTATACCCTTCGGAACTTCCAACCTTTATTCGTGATCGGCATAAGATTCTCTTTCATGAGGGTGCGGGCGCCAGCGTCGAGCAATCCGGGTGGATAGAGCTGTTCGAAGCTACCGTGTCAGATGCCGATTTTCATGATGGGCAACGGGAGTTTTTCGATTTCAATATCGCCACCAAAGAAGAATTGTTTTGTATCCGCACCCTTGCGGCCAAGATGGATGTGAAGCGCGTACCGCACTTACGTGGTCGACTTCGCTTGGATGTGCCGCGCGCTGCCTGACCAGGTGGTAGCGGCAAGCTCGGCATACTGACGGCAAGATTTTGCGCAATAGAAAGGCGGCGGGACTTTGCCCCGCCGCCCTCGCCATTGGCCTGTTGGTGAAGGGTATTAGCCAAACAGCTTGAGCACCGACTGGTTGGCTTGGTCGGCGATCGACAGTGCCGAGATTTCCAGTTGCTGCTGCGTCTGCTCGGTGAGCAGATTCGCACTTTCCTGGTTCTGATCGGCGGCCACCAGGTTGGAAGCGCCGGTCTGCAGCGTGTTGATCATGTTGGTCGTGAACGTCTGCCGGGTCGAGATGGTCGACGAATTGGTGCCGAACGTCTCGGTCTGGCTCTGTACCTTCGAGATGGCGGTGTTGAGGTTCGAGATCAAGCCCGAGAGGACACCACCGTCCTGGAAGGACGTGGCGCCGGCACCGCTGACCGCAGACAGGTTAAGACCGGACGAGTTGAAGTTCACGCCGGTAATGGTCAGCGAGCTTGTGCCGGTCGAGTTGAAGTTGATGATCAGGTTATCGCCGCCAAGCAGGTTGACGCCGTTGTAGCCGGAGTCGGAGGCGAGCTGATCGACCTGCTTCAACAGGCTGTTGAAGTTCGACTGCAGCGTGGTCCGGGCGGTGCTCGATCCGTCCGGGCTGTTATTGGCGGTAGCCGACGTGGTGACGCCGAGTGTCGAGGAGAGGCTATTAGCGTTGACGGTGAAGGCGGTCGGACCCGAGTTCGACGTGAGTACCAAGTGCCCGTTGCCGTCGTCAGTCGCACTTATTGCACCGGCACTGCCGAGACCGGTCGTGTTGTTAATGGCGCTCTCGATCTGGGCCAGCGTCGAATTCGAGGCGACCGAGACGCTGTAGGTCGTCGAGCCCACGCTCAGCAGCAGATTGCCGGCCGAGTTGGAGTTCGCCGAGCCGTTCAAGGTCACCGCGCTGCTGGCAGTGCTGGAGCTGGTGAGGCCCAGGTTGTGCGCCTCGGTACCGGCATCGACCGTAAAGTTGCTCGAAGAGGTAAGCAACAGGTGTCCGGCGCCATCGTCGGTCGCGGTCACGACACCGGAAAGCCCGGTGGTGTTGTTGATGTCGCTCTCGATCGTGCTCAGGCTCGCGTCGGAGGCGATGGCGACATTGTAAGTGGCCGACCCCACGTTGATCGACAGCGTGCCGGCGGCGAGTGTCGTGGCTGCGCTGGTGTTGATGCTGCTGGTGCCAGTCGTGGCGCTGGCGAAGCCGACGTTTGTATCGGTTTGGACAACGAAGCTGTTGGTGCCCGTCAGCGCGGTAAGCACGAGGTGACCGCCACCATCCGTGGTGGCGGTTACAGCGCCGGAAAGGCCGCTAGTGCCGTTGATGGCGCTCGCAACGCCGGAGATCGTCTCGCCGGAGGTGAGAGCGACGTTGTACGAGCTTGCGCCGACATCGATCGTCAGCGTATCAGCGGCGCCAAGTGTCGCGGTGGCTGTTCCCGTCGCCGCTCCGCCGACGAAGCCGCCAAGCTGCACCGAGCCGGTCGTTGCGGCGGTGCCGCCGAGGCTGGCCGTGCCGGTCGTCGAGGCTGCGGTCGTCCAGCTGTCGGACTGCGCCTGTTGCACCGTCGACAGCGCCTGCTGCAGCAGGCTGGTGATGCCCTGAAGGCCGTTGTTGGCCGCGTCAATCGTCTGCAGGCCTTGGCCGATCTGATCGAGCAGGGTGCTCAACGAATTAGCGGAATTCGTCAGGTTCTGCGACGTGAAATAGGAGCTCGGATTGTCGGCGGCGGAATTGACTTTCTTGCCAGTCGCCAGGTGTTCCTGGGTCGTGGTCAGATCAGCGGAAGTCCGCTGCAGCGACAGCAGGTTCTGCCGAATACCTGCGGTCAAGGTGATGTCAGACATAGTGGTGTACCCTTCTGGTTACAGGCCGTACTGGCTTGCACTTGCTGTACGTCCCCGTACTGGCGAGTGCGTGGTCCGATCAGAACGATCGGCTGCCGGAACCCTGCCTCATTTCGTTTAAAGACGCGTAAAAACCCTTATTCAAGGGCTTAAATCGGGTTTACCAGTGCGGGCACGATGGCGCGCGCAACTCTAATCGAGATTAATACGGTGCAGTGTGCCACGGCGCTGCCACAACAGTTTCTGCGTATTTTGGGGACGCAGCCACCGTTTCTTAATCGCCTGTTAACCGTTTTTGTTTGCTATTGGTTAACCATGTTTCCGAGTGTCGCAACCTTTTTCGACCAAACGGTCTTGACCCGATGCCTGCAGATACCCCCCTCGCGGACGCTCCGGTCACAGGCGGGGCGCCTGTCGCCAACGCTCGCGCCGCCGGTGGCCCTATCAATCTCGTCATCGCGACGCCGTGTTTCGGCGGGCAGATATCGGCGGTCTACGCACTGTCGCTGCTCAAGCTGCAGGCCAGGCTGCGCACCTATCGCGGCCTCAATCTCAAGGTGTTGGTGAAGGACGGCGATGCGCTGATTACCAGGGCGCGGGCAAGCCTGCTGTCGCAGTTTCTGGATGACGCGAACGCGACCCATCTGTTGTTCATCGACGCCGACATCGGCTTCGAGCCGGAACAGGTCTTGCGGCTGATCGAATGCGGTGCCGACATATGCGCGGCGGTCTATCCGATCAAGCGGATCGATTGGCAGCGAATGAAAAGCGCGCTCGAGGGCGCGCAGCCGAATCCGGCGGCGTCGCTGCAATACGCCTTCGAAGTCGAAAATCCTGATGCGGTTGTTGCAAATTCGGGATTCATCAAGGTCCGCTACGCCGGTACTGGCTTTCTGATGATTCGCCGGGCGGCATTGCAGCACATGTGCGCGCATTATCCGCAGCTTCGCTACAAGCGCGATCACTCGATCGATGCCGCGACCGCAAGCGATAATCGGTTTGCTTTGTTTGAATGCATGATCGCCGAGGACGGCACATATCTCAGCGAGGATTTTGCGTTCTGCAAACGCTGGAGCGACATCGGCGGCGAGATCTGGGCCGACCTCGACAGCCGGCTGCACCATGTCGGGCCGCTGACGTTCTGCGGCGATTTCGCTTCGAAATTCGCCAAGGCGGGCTAGGGTCGCGGGCGCGCGTCGCGACCGGGCGTGCCGTCAACTCAGCATATTCACCAGATTGCCGCTGGCGCCGGAGTCGGAAAGAAACGACGCCGCGGCGCCCAACATCTCCGATGCCACGGTGGTGTAGCTCTTCGCAGCAGGGGTCGTACTGCTCGAAGCGCTGCTTTTGCTCGCGGATGAAGAAGCTGCCGGCGGCGATGTAGTCGCGGCGTTTGACGCGCTCGCTACGGCCTTGGTCGGCTTGAACGTATCATTGGTGACGCCGAAGCCGATATTGCCGGCATAGAGCCCGCCAACCGTGATCGTATCAGTGTGATTTTTGCTGGTGAGTACGAGCCGTCCACCCGCGTTGAGCGAGGCGGTGACGGTTGCGGTGCCCACGAGATTGGAGTTGATGGCGTGCATCACGTCGCCGACCGTGTCCGAGCCAGTCGAAGCATACGTGGTGGTGTTTTGCCCGGCGCCGACCGTGATGATGCCGCCGGCGGGAATGCCAAGGGTTTTCAGTGCGGTGCTTATCGACAAAGCCGCTGTACCCGTCCCGGTCGCGGGAGACGGGGTTGAATTCGACGTCGAGGACGTGGCAGTCGTGGCCCTGGACGTCGCCGTGCCGGTATTGCCGCTCAGAATGTTCTGGATCGCTGCTATCAACTGGGAATTGACCCGGTTCAATGCGGTCTTATTGGCGATGCTCGCCAAACCCTTGCCCAAGTTGCTCTCGGCGGCGCCCATCGCATTGATGACCGAATTAGTTGCCGCGATCGTGCTATTTTGGCCTTTCTGCCCTTGCCAATAGGCTTGGTCCTGTTGCCAGAACGATTGCGTGCTGCCGATAGCGCCAATATCCATCGAAACGCGTACCTAATTCTTGTCGGCCTGATCATAACTCATGGACTGAACGCCGTTAAGATAGAGTATCGCTGAAAAGCCCTTACCTTTGGTTAACCATGTTGGCCGATCTTCAGGGGATCGATTGAGAGGCGTGGGGCGGCGCCTCGCGTTTGCCGCCGGCACGCAACATTTCTGGGTAAGGGCCGCGGCCGGCCCGCGGGTGAGTAGGCATGTCGAACCAGGCGGCGGCGCGGCATTCGCCGGAAACCAATTCCGTCCAACAAGCGCTGGCTTTTCATCAGCGCGGTCGCTTCAAAGAGGCGGAGCAAATCTACGACGCTGTGCTCGCCGCCGATCCCGACAATTTTGACGCTCTGCATCTTTCCGGCGTGCTGCGGCATCAGCAGGGCCGATCGGCCGAGGGTTTGCGCCTCGTCGCGTCCGCTCTCAAAGCGCGGCCTGGATCGGCGGATGCGCTCGTCAATTACGGCGTCATCCTCGATGCTCTCAAGCGGCACGAGGAGGCGGTTGCAACATTCGACAAACTGCTCGCGCTGCGGTCTAACGACGCAACATTCCATTATAACCGCGGCACAGCGCTCAAGAATCTCGGCCGCCACGCGGAAGCGTTGGCCGCCTTCGACAACGCACTCGCGCACGCGCCGAATCATATCGATGCGCTTTTCAATCGCGGCATCACTTTCGCCCTGCTGGAGCGCCATGAGGATGCACTTGCCGATTACGGCCGGGTCCTGGCACTGCGGCCGCGGCACGTGCAGGCGTTCAATCGCAGCGGTATTGCATTGGCGGCGCTGGCGCGGTTCGAACAGTCCCTCGAATCCTACGACAAGGCGCTCGCAATCGAGCCTGGCAATTTCGAGATTCTGAGCAACCGCAGCGTAACGTTGCTGGAATTGCGCAAGCCTGAGGAAGCGCTGCGAAGCTGCGACCGCGCGCTCGAAAGCCGGCCCGATTACGGCAACGCGTTTCATAATCGCGGCAACGTGTTGATGACGCTCGGACGCTTCGAGGAAGCGCTCGCGAGCTTTGCGTCGGCAATCGAACTGGAGCCTGAGCGCCTCGACGCTCTGAATAATCTAGGTCTGGTTTATGCCGCGATGCAGCGCCATGCCGACGCGCTCAAAGCCTACGATCGGGCTCTCGCGGTTGATCCGAAGGACCTGCGGACGCTGAATAACCGCGCCAACGCACTGTTGGAGCTCGGTTCGCTCGACGAGGCGCTGACGGCTTGTGCCGAAGCGCTGGTGCTCGACCCAGCAAACGTCGGTATCATTAACACACGCGGTGGCGTTTTCAGAAAGCTTGGGCGCTTCCAGGAGGCGCTTGAAAGCTACGAGTCGGCGCTGTCGCTCGCGCCGGATCGCGTCGAGATCGAGCTTAATTGCGCAATGACGCTCGGAGAACTTGAACGGCCCGAAGAAGCGCTCGCGATCTACGACAAGATACTCGTCGCGCATCCAAAAAACGCTTGCGCCCTGATTAATCGGGGCAACGTCTTGATCAAGCTGAAGCGGCCCGCCGATGCGCTCGCAAGCTACGACGCAGCCTTGGAGATCGAGCCCGAGCACGCCGTAGGCCTGACCGACCGCGGTGTCGCGCTCTCGCTTTTAGACCGGTTTGACGAGGCGCTCGCTGCCCACGAAACGGCGATCCGCATCCAGCCGAAACTGCTCGCGGCGCACATCAATCGCGGCAATGCATTGGGCTGCGTCGGGCGGCTTGAGGAGGCGCTGGGAAGCTATAACGACGCCCTCGCGCTCGATAAGGATAACCTGGAGGCGAATTTCAACGCATCGCTGACACGCCTCGGCCTCGGCGATTTTCGCGAGGGCTGGGCGCAATACGAATGGCGTTGGAAAAAGAAGAATATCAAATGGCAGCCCTGGACGTTCCCGCAACCGGAATGGCGCGGCAAGGAAGACCTGAGCGGTAAAACGATCTTGCTGGTCGCCGAACAGGGCCTCGGCGATACCATTCAGTTCATCCGCTACGCGCCATTGGTCGCGGCGCGCGGGGCGCGGGTCATCGCCGGCGTTCAAAGTCCGGTCAAAAAGCTTGTCGCCACTGTGCCGAATATCGCCGAAGTATATTGCGAAGGCGACGTGCTGCCCGACTTCGACATGCATTGCCCGCTGCTGACGCTGCCCGCGATATTCGAGACCGATCTCGACTCAATCCCCTCGATGATTCCGTACCTTCGGCCGTACCCCGAGCAAATTCAACGATGGCGGGGACGATTGCCCGAGAACGGCCGCTTGCGGGTGGGGGTCGTCTGGTCGGGCAACAGCGCCCACGGCAACGACCGCAATCGTTCCATGGCGCTCGAACGCTTCGCCAAGCTTTTTTCGGTGTCTCACGTCGATTTCGTCAGTGTGCAACGAGAGGTCAGCGCGGCGCAGGCGGAAATTCTCGACGCGCATGGCGTGCTCAGCCTCGGCCACGAATTTGCGGATTTTGCCGACACCGCTGCCGTAGTGGCGATGCTCGACCTTCTGGTCGCGGTCGACACCTCGGTTGCGCATCTCGCCGGGGCCATGGGCAAACCCGTCGCTCTGCTGGTGCCGTTTTCACCGGACTGGCGTTGGTTGCTCGATCGCACCGACAGCCGCTGGTACCCGAGCATGCGGATATTTCGGCAGAGCGCGCCCACCGATTGGGAGGGTGTGATCGAACGGGTGGGCGCCGAACTCGCCGAGGCGGCTGCGCGGCGCATTGATCCTGAGCCGCGTTGAGCACGATGCAATCGGGCGCGCAACCGCAGTCGGAGAACAGCATTGCGGCGGCGGTAACGCTGCATCGGCAAGGCCAGTTCGATCAGGCCGCGCGCATCTATGGCGCCATCCTTGCCGCCAATCCTGATCAGCCCGATGCTCTGAATCTTCTCGGCCTGATCCGCCATCAGCAAGGCCGTAATATCGAAGCGCTGCAATTCATCGGCGCTGCGCTTGAGCGCGCAGAGCAATCGCTGGACATCCGCAACAATTTCGCCCTGGTCCTCGGCGCGCTCGGCCGCCAGGAGGAGGCGCTTGCGCAATTCGAGCGAGTGCTCGCCGTCAACGACAGGCACATCAACGCACTCAATAACCGCGCCGAAACGCTGGCGCGGCTCAAACGCGATGAGGAGGCGCTCGCTGCTTACCGGCGTGTTCTGGAAGTACAGCCCGACCATCTCGGCGCGCTGAACGAGTGCGGCGGGTTGAACATGCGGCTCGGCCGGCCGGAAGCGGCTCTTGCCAGCTACGAGCGGGCCCTGGGAATCGCGCCCGCGGTCGAGCTCCATGTTAATAAGGGCACCGCCTTGCGTGCCCTGAATCGCGATGACGAGGCGTTGGCGAGCTTCGCCGCCGCTTTGGCATTGCGGCCCGACTGTGCCGAGGCTCGTTGGAACGCCAGCCTCGTTCGGCTGCGCCGCGGCGATTTTGCTGCCGGGTGGCGCGACTACGAATGGCGATGGCGCAAAGCGGATTGGACTGGCCGAGAGCGGAATTTTTCCGTTCCGGTGTGGCGCGGTGAGGGAGCAATTGCGGGCAAGACCGTGCTGCTGCACGCGGAGCAGGGTTTTGGCGATACCATCCAGTTCGTGCGCTACGCGCCCCTCGTTGCCGCGCGCGGTGCGACCGTTGTGCTCGAATGTCAGCCGCAGCTGAAAAGCCTCCTGGAGGGGCTCGATGGGGTTGCACGTGTGATTGCGGCCGGTGAGATGCTGCCGCCGTTTGACCTGCACTGTCCGCTTCTGAGCTTGCCGCTGGCATTTGGGACCGAGTTTGCAACCATTCCGTCGGGCGTTCCTTACATCCGCCCACATGCCGAGCCCGTCGCAAAATGGCGTGACCGGTCGCCGTCGAACGGACGCCCGCGCGTCGGATTGTGCTGGGCAGGCAGCGGCGCCCATCTCAACGATAGCAATCGCTCGATACCGTTCGACCGCTTCGGCAAAATTCTCACCGTGGCGGGGGCCGATTTTGTCAGCCTGCAAAAGCAGGTGACTGCAGCGGAGAGCGCCCTCTTATCGGCTCATAACGTCGCCCAGCCCGCTGCGCAGTTTGAAGATTTCGCTGACACCGCCGCGGTCATCGCAACGCTCGATCTCGTCATTTCCGTCGATACGTCAGTCGCACATCTTGCCGGCGCTATGGGCAAGCCGGTGGCGCTGCTGTTGCCGTTCTCGCCCGACTTTCGCTGGCTGCTCGATCGTGTCGATTCGCCGTGGTATCCGACCGCACGGCTGTTCCGCCAGCCGGCACTCGGCGCCTGGGACGTCGTCCTCGCCCGCGTACGCCATGAGCTTATCGAAAACGTACGCCGCCACGCTTCGGCTGCGCTGTGCCTGAACGCAGACAAATAGCGGGCGTTCAGGAATCGGGTGGCGCCTCGCGCCGCTGTAGCCGCAATTACGGCTCATCAAGAAAAGGCGGGTGGAGCGATGCCGAATCGTGTCGCGAAAAGGACTTACGGGACCGTAAGCGCCGACCAGCAGAAAACGATGAGCGGTCTGGAGTTTGTTCAAGGGCTCGTCGATGGGACGCTGCCACTGAACACAATGGCGGAAACTCTGGGCTACGATGTCAGCGAGGCGGTGAGCGGTCGTGTCATTATCACGGCAAATCCGAACGGTGCCTACCTCAACCCGTCCGGGACGGTTCATGGCGGGTACGCGGCGGCCCTGCTCGACAGCTGTATGGGGCTCGCGATCCGCTCGACGCTGGAAAAGGGCGTCGGTTCGACCACCCTCGAATTCAAAATTTCCCTGCAGCGGCCGATCATCCCGGATAGCGGCCTGATCACGGCGGAAGGTCTCGTTTTGAGCCGCGGTCGCCGCATCGGCACGGCTGAAGGACGCATCACCGACACCCGGGGCCGGTTGCTCGCCCACGGCACGACGACCTGTTTGATCTTTGACAGCTAACCGTCGCGGTCCGTCGGCGGGTCGCTACCCGCAATTCCACATCGGCCCGATCGGCGTCCAGATCCAGCACGGGCCGAAGCTGCCGCCGTTATAGCGACCGCGGAAGAATCCCGGACGGCCGTAATAGTAGTGGCCACGATAATCCCAATAACTCGGCACGTAATCCGGTCCATCGCCGATGGCGCCCCTTGGTCCAAACACCGGAATGTTGTTGTTCGGCGGTTGATGATAGCCGGGCAGGAAGCCGTAGCCGTGCCAGTGATAGACGTGCCGCTTCTTGTGCGCGGGCGCGGCCAGCGCAATGGCGGGCAAGAGCGACAACAGAAGGACGCTTGATACGGAAAATCTTTTTGACATTCGGTGCAAGATTCCCGGTCAGTCGTTCAAAATGCGATGGGCCGCGAGCCGCAGCGGCTCGGACCGAGCACTTAAATCAGGAGGCGGCTTCCAGCTCACGCATGTGTGTGCGGCGGTACTCCGGAATCGGCAGTCCGAGATTGCCGCGCAATGTCGAACTTTCATACGCGGTGCGGAAAAGTCCGCGCCGCTGTAGCTCCGGAATCACGCCATCGACGAAGTCATCCAGACCGCCGGGGAAATACGGCAGGATGACGTTGAAGCCGTCGGCGGCACGCTGTTCGACCCACTGCTGCATCGTGTCGGCAATTTGCTCGGGTGTTCCCACCACTTCGAGGTGTCCGCGCGCCCCGGCGAAGCGCTGGTAGAGCTGCCGGATCGGTGAGATTCTCCCGCTTCGCCATCTCGACCACGACGTCGGCGCGGCTCGCGACCACGTCATTCTTAGGCAGTTCGGGCAGCGGCCCGTCCAACGGATAGCCGGTGAGATCGAAGCCGATGCGGCGCGACAGCAATCCAAGGCCGACATCGGGATGGATGAGGTCCTGCATATGCGCATACTTTTTCTTTGCTTCGTCCTCGGTGCCGCCGACCGTGACGGCGAGGCCGGGCAAAATCTTCAGGTTGTCGAGATTGCGGCCGTATTTTGCCATGCGGCCTTTGAGACCGGCGTAGAACGTCTGGCCGCCCTCGAGGCGCGACTGCGCCGCAAAGACGACTTCGGCGGTTTCGGCGGCGAGCTCCATGCCCTCGTCGGAGGCGCCGGCCTGGACCAGAACCGGCTGGCCCTGCGGCGAGCGCGGTACATTGAGCGGCCCCCGCACGTTGAAGTATCTGCCATGGTGATCGAGCACATGCATCTTGTCGCGATCGAAGAACACGCCGGAGGCACGGTCGCGCACGAAGGCATCGTCGTCCCAGCTGCTCCACAGTCCGACCACGACTTGGGCGAACTCGCGGGCGCGGCGATAGCGCTCGACCTTGGGCGGATGCGCAGTGCGGCCGAAATTTTGTGCTTCGGTTTCGTTGCCCGAAGTGATCAAATTCCAGCCGGCGCGGCCCCCGCTGACGAGATCGAGCGAGGCAAACTTGCGCGCCAGCGCGAACGGCTCTTCGTAGGTGGTGCTCGCGGTGCAGACCAGCCCGATGTTGCGGGTAAAACCGGCAAGGGCGGCCATCTGGGTGAAAGGCTCGATCCAGGCGACGTAATGCATGCGATGCAGCCCGTCGGGATGGGTCGTCCATGCGCTCTGCGTATCGGCCGAGAACATCATGTCGAAACAGCCGCGCTCGGCCGTTTGCGCCATTTCGACAAAGCGCTGGAAGTTGACATTGGCATCGGCGTGCGAATCGGGGTGACGCCAGGACGCGACGTGGTGGCCGACCGGCCGTACGAACAGTCCGAGCTTCATATGATTGGTCTTGCTGCGCATGGTCATTGGGCACTTCCCACCCGGCATTCTGTGAATGCCGCAAGAGTTATGGCGCGCGAGCGCCTGCCGGGATAATCGGCAGGCCCGGCAACAAGATCAATGCGTATTTTTTGGCGAGTGCGATGCCGCTATAGCGTACGGCTTACGGCGAGCGGGCGTCCATGTTTGGGATTCGGCGCCACCGTCCGGCCCGACGCGCCATAAACTTGCGGCGCCGACTTTTTGGCAAGTTGGCCGGACAGGCGCCGAACAATTCCCTCAGAGACGGCATGCGCTGTCGCCAGTACGGCCATGTTTCTTTGCAATGCCGTGTGCAGCTCCTCTTGCGCGCTTTTGAGCGTTTTACAGCGTGCCGGCACGGTCTGCATGATAAACTTGGCGTGCGCCTTGAGTCGCTCGCCGGCGGTGTAAAGCTTTCCCGCCAAGTCCTTCTTGGCCGGTTCGATTTCGGCGGCGCTGCGCACCTTCCCGGCGCGCACCAGGGCGGTTTCCTTCTGCAATATGGCGGATAGGCCTGCGAATAGCTCGGTCAGATCGTCGACCGCACGCTCGGCGTCGGCCTTGCTGTTGATCGGGGTCATTGGCCATAGGCTCCTTTGGCGTGGATTGCCTTGACGCCTGCGCCCTTGCCGGACGCGCCTTTGGCGTCGAGCCCCTGCTGCCGCAGCAATTCGCCGTAAACATCGCTGGCAATGCCGAGGCCGCCGCTCTTGGCGAATGTCTTGGCGTATTGATCGGTGAGGAACGAGCGCCAGACCTTCAATGCGCCGCTGCCGCCGAACGGGCCATCGCCATCGATGCCCGTGAACATTTGCTGGAACATCGTATTGAGGAACATGGCCTCAAAATCCTCGGACGCGGCCTTTGCCTTGCCCTTCATTTTCATTTCGGCCTGAACGCCCGCCAATCCGGCAGTGCCCATCGCCGACAGAGAGGAGCTGAGTTCAGTAGCGCCTGTCGTCGTCATCACATCACCTCGATATCGGCCTGGATGGCCCCGGCAGCCTTGATGGCTTCCAGGATCGTGATGAGATCGCGCGGCCCGATGCCGAGCGCATTAAGCCCGTCGACGATCTGCTGCAGCGACACACCCTCGTGAACGAGCGCTAGCCTTTTGCCTTCTTCCTGGACGCCGACCCGGCTGCGCGGCACCACGACCGTGCGGCCGCCCGGCGCGAACGGCGCGGCTTGGCTGACCTGCGGCGCCTCCGAGATGGTGACGGTGAGATTGCCTTGCGCCACCGCGACCGTCGACACGCGCACGTCGCGGCCGATGACGATGACGCCGGAGCGCTCGTCGATGACGATTTTGGCGGCTTCGTCCGGCTCGACCTGGAGCTGCTCGATATCGGTGAGCAACTCGACCACGTTCTCATGCAGCTTTTTCGGCAGCGTGAGTTCCACGGTCGACGGATCGAGCGGCTGGGCGACCGGCACACCCATGTAATCGTTGATCGCGACCGCGATGCGCTTGGCGGTGGTGAAATCGGGATTGCGCAGCGCGATCCGCAAAGTGCTCATCGTGTTGAGCGAGAATTCGATCTCGCGTTCGATGATGGCGCCGTTCGGCAGTTGCCCGACGGTCGGAACGCCGCGAGTGATGCTGGCGGCCTGGCCCTGGGCCTGGAAGCCGCCGATGGAAAGAGAACCCTGCGCGACCGCATAGACGTTGCCGTCGGCCCCGAGCAGCGGGGTGACCAAGAGCGTGCCGCCAGCGAGACTCTTGGCATCGCCCATGGCCGAGGCGGTGACGTCGATGCGGGTGCCCTGGGTGGCAAACGCCGGCAGATTCGCGGTGACCATCACGGCGGCGACGTTGCCGGTGCGGATCTGCTGGCCGCGAATATTGACGCCGAGCCGTTCCAGCATCGCTTGCAGCGACTGCTTGGTGAAGGGCGCGTTGTTGAGGGTATCGCCGGTGCCGTCGAGGCCCACGACGAGGCCATACCCGATCAGTTGGTTCTGGCGGATACCCTCGATACTGGCCAAGTCTTTAATGCGCGAAGTCGCAGCTGCCGGCGGCACGGCAATGCCGAGCGCCACCAGCGCGGCTAGCGCGGTCTTAAGCGTCCCTCTCATCTCTTGCTCCCCAAGAGGTCGGACGCAGCGATAGATGCGAGGCGCGTGCCAGCTTCAGTTTTCTTCTATAATGCGCTGTATTTAGGAGATTATTCGGCGCAGCTTCATGCGTTACACGAGGTTGCGTGCGAGCAGTCCTTGCCGGGGGCGGGCAACTTTTGCCGCCGCTTTACCGGCCATTAACCATAAACCGACACCTTATCGTCCATGCGCGTCTATGGACCAAACGGAACTGCGCTCGCCGCGACGCCGCCGGCGCCACGGCGGATATCGGGTGGAAACTTTACGGTGTCCGAGGCGGCAAGCCAGCAGACGCAGACCACGGCCGTGGCGCTCCGCACGCTGGGCGGCATTGACGCCCTCATCGCGCTGCAGGGAGTCGAGGACCCGGTCGAGCGCCGCCGCCGGGTCGTCAAACAAGGACGCCGGGCGCTCGATGCGCTCGACGAGGTCAAGCTCGGGTTGCTCTCCGGCACGCTCGACCAGGCGACGATGCTGCGGCTCAAGGCCGTAGCCACCGACCTCAAGGAAGGCTCGGGCGACGCCGGCCTCGATTCGGTGCTTGCGGAGATCGATCTGCGGGTCGAGGTCGAGCTTGCCAAAGCCGGCATGTCGTGAGCGCAAGCGACTGAAATCCGGCCTGTTTTCTTAGCACTCCGGCTTTGCTGCAGTGCAAAATTACCACGCCCGATGTTTGGGCGGCCGGCCGCATCATTCTTATTGTCACTGTCATAGACGCTGGATATATAGGCCAGCCTCGCGGGGGAGCGCCCCGCACCAGTTGTGTGCGCGGAGTGAGGGTAGATGCAGTCGGTCAAGAGCAAAAACGGTCGATCCGACGACAAGTCCATTAAAAACGGGAACGGCAAAGCCGTGCCGATGCTGTATCGGCCGACCGACAAAGAGCCGTTCATGAATGAGCGCCAGCGCGAGTATTTTCGCGTCAAGCTCTTGGAATGGCGCGACGACATTCTCAAGGAGGCCAAGGAGACGCTGCAGCATCTCCAGGACGAGAGCCAGAATCACCCTGACCTCGCCGACCGCGCCTCGTCGGAAACCGACCGCGCCATCGAGTTGCGGGCCCGCGACCGGCAGCGCAAACTGATCTCCAAGATCGACGCTGCGCTCGCCCGCATCGACGACGGCACCTACGGCTTTTGCGAGGAGACCGGCGAGCCGATCTCGATCAAGCGTCTCGAAGCGCGGCCGATCGCGACCTTGTCGGTGGAAGCGCAGGAACGCCACGAGCGTCGCGAGCGGGTCTACCGCGAGGAATGAGGCTCCGGTTTTGATTGCGCGGGCTGACGGCCTCGACGGCAGCCAACACCGTTGCCGTCGCGCTCAATACGATTTCGGCAGCCCCAAGACGCGCTCGGCGATGAAGCACAGGATCAGCTCGCGCGAGACCGGCGCGAGCCGCGGGATCATGCTTTCACGGAAATAGCGCTCGACGTGATATTCCTTGGCGTAGCCAAAGCCGCCGAGCGTCATCACTGCGGTTCGGCAGGCCTTGTGGCCGGCCTCGGCGCCGAGATATTTGGCGGCGTTGGCGGCGGGCCCGGCGGACTGGCCGTGGTCGTAGAGCCAGGCGGCCTTGAACATCATCAGGTCCGCGGCCTCGAGCTCCATCCAGCATTGCGCCAGCGGATGTTGGATCGCCTGGTTCTGTCCAATCGGCCGGTCGAATACGACGCGTTCCTTGGCATAAGCGGTGGCGCGTCTGAGCGCGGCGCGGCCGAGCCCGATCGCCTCGGCGGCGACGAGTACGCGTTCGGGATTGAGCCCGTGCAGCAAATATTTGAAACCCGAACCTTCCTCGCCGATGCGATCATCGAGCGGCACTTCGAGGCCGTCGATGAACAATTGATTGGAGTTGACTGCGGCGCGCCCCATCTTGTCGATCTCGCGCACCTCGACAAAGCGGCGGTCGAGCGTCGTGTAGAACAGGCTTAAGCCGTCGGTCGGCTTTTTCACCGCTTCGGGCGGCGTGGTGCGCGCCAGGATCAGCATCTTGTCGGCGACCTGCGCGGTAGAGATCCAGACCTTTGCGCCATTGAGCACGTAACGGTCGCCGCGGCGTTCGGCGCTGGTTTTCAGCTTCGTGGTCTGCAGGCCGGCGTCCGGCTCGGTGACGGCGAAGCAGGCTTTCTCCTTGCCGGCGGCGACCGGCGGCAGCATGCGGGCCTTCTGCGCGTCGGTGCCGTAGCACCACGACCGGGTTGAGCCCGAAAATATTCATGTGCACGGCAGACGCGCCGCGACAGACCAGCGCCCGAGGCCGTGACCGCTTCCATGAGGATCGCGGCTTCGGTGATGCCGAGACCCGAGCCGCCATAGGCTTCCGGCATGCAGATGCCGAGCCAGCCGGCATCGGCGATGGCGCGGCGGAACTCCTCGGGAAACTCGCCGTCGCGGTCGCGCTTGAGCCAATAGTCGTCATCGAAGCGCGCGCAGACTTTTTCCACGGCGTCGCGCAATGAGAGCTGTAAATCCGACAGGGCGAAGTCGATGACGTAGTCCTCCGGTTGGCAACATTAAGGCTTTGTTTACCACGTCTGCTTACCGCTCGTTAACGGTTTCGCCACCAGCCGCAGACGGACTCTGGAATGAACGCGCAGCCGCCGGTTTCGCCAGACGTGTCGCGCCTCATTCGCCGTGCGCAACGCGCGCACAAAGCGGGCGATGTTGACAAGGCCGAGCGGCTCTACAACGCGGCGCTGGCGCACGCAACCGCACAATTTTGACGCGCTGCACGGGCTTGGCGGGATTCAGCTTCAGCGCGGGCGGCCCGACACGGCGCTCGTGCTGTTTCAGGAGGCGCTCAAGATCGATCCGGGCCGTGCCGACGGCTTTGCCAGCCTCGGGCTTGTGTTCTACGCACTAAAGGATTTCGAGCGAGCGCTTACGAGTTTCGACGCGGGCCTGCGGCTTGCGCCTGACGACGCGGACCTGCGCAATCGCCGCGGCGTGGCGCTGCTGGAGCTTGGCCGGCCGCAGGAGGCGCTGCAAGATTTCGAGCGCGTGCTGGCTGCGCATTCCGGACCATTTCGAGGCGCTGGGCAATCGCGCCAATACGCTGCTCAAGCTCAATCGTCCCGTCGAGGCAATCGAGCTTTACGACCGCGCGCTCGAACGGCAACCATATAATGCGCCGCTCTGGACCAACCGTGCCATCGCGCTGCGCCGGCTGGAGCGGCCGCATGAAGCGCTGTTAAGCGCCAAGCGGGCGCTTGCCGTGCAGCCGGATTTCGCCCCGGCGCGCTTTGTCGACTCGACGGTGCGGCTTTATCTCGGTGATTTCGCCGCCGGCTGGCGCGGTTATGAATGGCGCTGGGGCGGAGCGATGGCAGGCGCAGCGCCGCAAGTTTGCGGCGCCGCCGTGGCTCGGGGAGGGGGACGTTGCCGGCAAGACCATCCTGCTCCACGCCGAGCAGGGCTTTGGCGACACGCATCCAGTTCGTGCGCTATGCGCCGCTCCTCGCCGCGCGTGGTCGCCCGCGTCGTGCTCGAAGTGCAGCCGCAGCTTGGTGCGGTTGCTGTCGAGCGTCGCCGGCGTCGCGCAGGTACTGCCGCGCAAGGCGTCGTTGCCGCCGTTTGACCTGCATTGTCCGCTGCTCAGCCTGCCGCTCGCGTTCGGCACCGCGCTCGACAGTATCCTGGCTGCCGTTCCCTATGTCGCGCCGCCTCGTGATGCCGCCGCACTCTGGCAACGGCGCTTAACTGCAATGTGCGTCGACGAGCGGCCGCAAGTCGGCCTGGCCTGGTCCGGCGAGCGGGCTCACGATAACGATCTCAACCGTTCGATCAGCCTTGACACGCTCGCGCCCGTGCTCGATCTGCCGCATGTGCAATTCGTCAGTCTGCAGCATGACGTGCGCGAGGACGGACTGCGCCCTTCTGCAGGCGCGCACCGACATCGTGCAGATCGGCGAAGAATTTTCCGACTTTGCCGATACGGCCGCTGTGCTCGCGTCAGCTCGATGCAGTGATCGCGGTCGATACGGCGGTGGCGCATCTTGCCGGCGCCATGGGCAAACCGCTGCTGTTGCTGTTGCCATTTGCCGCCGATTTCCGCTGGCTGCGCGAGCGCAGCGACAGCCCTTGGTATCCGACCGCGCGGCTGTTCCGTCAGCAGCAGTTCGGCGATTGGACCGGCGCCGTCGAAGCGCTGTCGCGCGAGCTGCAGCGGCGTGTCGTTCGCGCCGTCGTCGCCGCAGAAGCCAGCCGCCTGATGCGATGACAATCATGCGCAGCTCCAGCGTGGTTGAGAAAGATCGCGGCCTCCGGCGGGGAGCTGCCGGAGGCCGCGCCGTATCGGGGTCGCCTGCGCAATGCGAACCCCGGGGAGCCCGACGTCAACGGACGAACGGATAAACCCAGCGATCTCGCTCAGAACGGCAATATGACATTCGCTGCCTGCTGGCCCCATGGTTGGGTTTGGATGTTGGTGAGCGTGCCTCTGCCGCCATAGGCGACGCGCGCCTCGGCGATCTTCGGCAGTTCGATGGTGTTGTCGCTCTGGATATCCTCCGGGCGCACGACGCCGGCGATGAGCAGTTCGCGCATTTCCGAGTTGAGCCGGATCTCCTGCTTGCCCTCGATCACCAGATTGCCGTTCGGCAGCACCTGGGTGACCACGGCGGCAACGTTGGTCACCAATTGGTCCTGGCGGTTGATCGTGCCGTTGCCGTTGCATCTCGTGTTGCCGTCGGCGGCAAGCACCGAGCCCGGCAGCACCGCTTTGGCCGGATTGGCGATTGTGTTGGCGCCGATGAAATTGGTGATGTTGGAATCTTCGGTGGTGCTGCGGGTAGCTGCGTCTGATCCTGAAATTCCGCGGTGTCGTTGATGTTGACCTTGACGGTGAGAATGTCGCCGACCTGGTGCGCGCGCTGATCGTTGAAGAACGCGCGCGAGCCGTTGCGCCACAGCGAATTGGGATTGTAGGTGGCCGGCTGTGGCGTCGGCATCGGCATCTGCACGGGCTTGTATCCGGGTTCGCGTCGTCGGGTTGTTGCACCGGCGACAGCTTCGGCGTCTCGCCGAGGTGCGCCAGTTGATCGAACGTCGACGCACGAAGTGGACAGCACGGCGACGCGAGGACAGCAGCACGCAACGCAAAAGCACTGACTGACGCCATCGGACTACCTTTCACATGCGTACTGCTACGTCCGCGCCGCGTCCGGCGGCTCGGCACGGACGGCCGCGGCCCGACTCGCCGGCACGTTTTCGGAAGGTGCAGCGTCGTCGCCGGGCTGACCTTGACGCGGCCGGGACCGGCTGACCACGCCCTGCACGACGCGCTTGGTCTGCGCGTTGAGCACGCTGATCGTGTCGCCGAGCGCGCCGGCTTCCTGCGCCTGGCCGCGCAGCGTCAGCATCAGGCCGGGCGCTTCGTAGACCAGCGTCACGGTGTCGTTGCGCTGCACGATTTCGGGCTTCATCAGATCGGCGGCGCTGGATCGGCTGGCCGGGGCGCAATTGATGCGCGCGCCGCGAGCCCGACCGCCGCGCTGCATGTCGGCGAGGCCGCCGGATTGCGCCCTCGGCCGCCGCAGCACGGTGAGATCGGACGGCCTGCAGCACCTCGCCGCGTTCGATCGGACGATCGACCGCGACGGCATCGACGGTCGCGATCGCGCGTGCCGGTGAAACGCGCGCGGTCGGCGATGCAGCACGCAGGCTCGACGGCAGATCGAGCGTGACGTCGAAGCGGCCGCTGCGCGGATCGTAGTTCAGCGCCAGCACCTGCAGTTCGCCGGTCGCGCGCGGCTCGACCTGCAAGCGTGATGCACCGGCCGGTCGAAATTGAGCGAGATGTTGTGCGCGTCGCCGAGCTCGTATTGCGCCGACAGCGCCTGGGCGATGCGATGCGGAAATCTCCTGCGGCGCGATGGTGCGGCTGGCGCGCGTGACGACCACTTCGGCAAGCCCGCGGGTGTCGATGTCGATCAGTTGGTGCGGACGGATCGCCTCGATGACGCGGTCGGTCGACACCGCGCCGGTGGTGCCGAGATCGGGCGCGCGGAAGATCGGGATGTCGGCGACCGGCCCGGCATTCTCGACCAGATCGCCGATGCGCACGACGTCGCTGTCGACGGTGACGGTGGCGCGCAGCGCGGCGGCCGGCGCGCAGTGCGGCGGCGACGTGCGCTGCGGCGCGGCCGGCCAGGCGAGCAGCAGCAACGCGAGCGCTGCGAGACGAGCTGGTGCGGATCATGGCGAGGATCTCTCTCAGCGCGCCAATTGCGAGGTGGTCTGCAGCATCTGGTCCGCCGCGGTGACGACCTTGGAATTCATCTCGTAGGCGCGCTGCGCGGCGATCAGATTGGAGATTTCGGTTACCGCCTCGACGTTCGATTGTTCGAGGCTGCCCTGCAGCAGCGTGCCGGCGCCGTTCGTTCCCGGCATGCCGTCCTGCGGCGTGCCGGACGCCGGCGTGGCCGTGAACAGGTTGTTGCCGTTGGCCTGCAGGCCGGCATCGTTGATGAATGTCGTCAGCGTGAACTGGCCGAGGATGCTCGATGTGGTGCTGCCCGACGGCGTCACCGAAACCTGGCCCTGCTGATTGATGGTCAGCCCGCTCGATCCTTGCGGCACCGTGATGGTCGGCTGCACCAGATTGCCCTCGGCGGTAACGATGCGGCCCTGCGAGTCCATCTGGAACGAGCCGTCGCGGGTATAGCTGAAGGTGCCGTCCGGCATCAGAATCTTGAACCAGCCGGTGCCCTGGATGGCGACGTCGAGCGTGATTGCCGGTCTGCGCCAGCGAGCCCTGCGTCATCAGCCGCGGCGTGCCGACGGTCTTGACGCCGGAGCCAAGCTCGATGCCGACCGGAAGAATGTTGCCCTGGTCGGAGGCCTGCGCGCCGATGCGCTGGACGTGCTCGTAGAGCAGGTCCTGAAACTCGGCGCGCTGGCTCTTGTAGCCGGTGGTCGTCATGTTGGCGATGTTGCCGGCGATGACCTGGACCTGCAGGTCCATCGCCGCCATTCCGGTTGCCGCAGTATCGAGCGCACGCATCTGATGTCTCCTCAAGCTTGCCCCTTCGTACTCAGGCGCTGCGCACGACGTGTCGGCGTCTGCGACAGCTGCGTCAGCGCGTTGTTGCGCTGCTCGCTCTGCTGCTGCAGGATATTGGCGATGTCGGTGTAGGACCGCGTGATCTCGATCATGCGCGACATTTCGCCGACCGCGTTGACGTTGGACTTTTCGATCGCGCCCTGCACCACGCGGGTGCCTGCAGCGCCGGCGGACCGGGATTGACGCCGGGCGGCGCCAGGAACGTGCTGCTGCCGTCCTTCTACAGTTGCCGCTGCTGATCGAAGGCGACGAGCTGCAGCTCGACCGCGCTGCGAATCCTGGCGTTGCTGTTGCCTTCGCGCACGGTGATGATGCCGCTCGGACTGATGATCATGTCGTGATCGGCGTTCTGAAAGGTGATCGGGCCGTTGTCGCCCAGCACCGGATAACCGTCGCTGGTGACGAGCTGACCGGAAGCATTGGTGGACAGCGCGCCGTTGCGCGTGTAGCGCACGCCGCGCGGCGTCTGCACCGCCAGATAGGCGTTGCCGTCGATGGCAACATCGAGCGGATTGCCGGTGCGCTGAACGGCGCCGGCCGTAAAATCGATCCAACTGGCGCGGTCGGTGACGAAGCTGATGCGGCGGTCGTTGCCGGTGAAGTCGTCGTCGCGTGCGTCCGGCATCAGATATCGGGCGAACAGCGTGTTGTCGGCCTTGTAGCCGGTGGTGTTCATGTTGGCGATGTTGTTGGCGACGATGTCGAGCTCGTGACTGAGCGCCATCTGTCGCGACAAGCCGACGAGAAGCGCATTCTCCATCGGGTACTCCCCTCGAGTTTGACGCGATGCCCCCCATGGCATCGGCTACGCGCCGCGCTCTCCCAAGCTTCGGCAGGGGGAGAAGTGCAGAAGCCGTGCCAAGCTGAATTCCCTCGTAAAAACAGACTTCTAGGTGCGGCTGCCGGGGCCGTCTGGCGGGCAGAAAGAGCCGCTCTTTACCTTCGACCCGGCAAAAAATTCCGGCTGCCGGGTTCCCGGCAAGCATCTGTTAACCATTGCGACCTAGCTTGGCCGAGGACAGTGCCGCAGCCTCAAGGCGCTGACAAAAGCGCCTGCAGCGTTGGTCGTTTTGCGTCCTGCCGGTTGTGCGCGCCACCGACCCGAGCGGGAGCCGTCATGGCAGCAAAAAAAGAAGCGAAAGACGGCAGCGACGACGCTGAGGCCGATGCTGCGGCCGCGGCCGACGGCGACCAGGGCGCAAAGAAGCCCTCCGGCATCAAACGCTTTCTGTCGATCAAGTTCATCGCGATCGCGGCGGTTGCTCTCATCGCCGTGGGCGGAATCGGCGGCGGCGCCTATCATTTCCTTGGCGGCAGCAGCCGTAGCGAGGCGGCGCCGGCCGTGAAGGTCAAGCCGCCGGTCTTCTTCGAGATGCCGGACGTGCTGGTGAATCTCTCGTCGACCGGCAACGACCGTACTCAATATCTGAAGGTCAAAGTCGTCCTCGAATTGCCGAACGAGGCGATGAAGGCACAGATCGAGCCTTTAATGCCGCGGTTGATGGATACCTTCCAGACTTATCTGCGCGAGCTGCGTCCGACCGATCTCGACGGTTCGGCCGGCCTCTACCGCCTCAAGGAAGAGCTGACCCGGCGCGTCAATGCGGCGATCTCACCCGACCGCATTAACGCCGTGCTGTTCAAGGAAATCGTCATCCAGTGAGTCTTCGATCACTGCCAGGAGCGAAGCGAAGCAATCCCGAATCTCAGCACTCCTTGTGGAGTGTTTCGCTTCGCCGGCAATGACGAAGACCGATTAGGCCAAGCCCTCATGGCGCAGCAAAAAGACCAGGTCGTCGATCAGGACGCGCTTGCCGCCGAATGGGGCGTGGCGCTCGAAGCCGAACAGGAGGCCGCCGAGGCTGAAAAGGCGGCTGCGCCCGAAGCCGAGGGCGGTGCCGATGCCATGGCGGCGCATTGGGCCACGATGGTCGACGACGGCCACGCCGTGCCCAATACCAAGGGCGGCGCCGAGCGCATCCTCACCCAGGAAGAAATCGATTCGCTGCTCGGCTTCTCGCTCGACGACGTTTCGCTCACGGACAATTCCGGTATCCGCGCGATCATCGACTCGGCGATGGTCTCCTACGAGCGGTTGCCGATGCTGGAGATCATCTTCGACCGGCTGGTCCGGCTGATGACGACCAGTTTGCGCAATTTCACGTCGGACAACGTTGAAGTCTCGCTCGACCGCATCACCTCGGTGCGCTTCGGCGATTATCTAAATTCCATTCCGCTGCCCGCGATCCTCGGCGTGTTCAAGGCTGAGGAGTGGGAAAATTCCGGCTTAGTGACGGTCAATTCCAGCCTGATCTATTCGATCATCGACGTGCTGCTCGGCGGTCGTCGCGGCCAAACCGCGATCCGCATCGAAGGACGTCCCTACACGACGATCGAGTCCAATCTCGTCAAGCGCATGATTGAGGTGGTGCTCGCCGACGCGGAGCTCGCGTTCAAGCCGCTGTCGCCGGTGAAGTTCAACATCGACCGGCTGGAAACCAATCCGCGCTTCGCCGCCATTTCGCGGCCCGCCAATGCGGCGATCCTGGTGCGGCTGCGCATCGATATGGAAGATCGCGGCGGCAATATCGAACTGCTGCTGCCCTATGCGACGATCGAGCCCATCCGTGACGTGTTGTTGCAGATGTTCATGGGCGAGAAATTCGGCCGCGATCCCACCTGGGAAGGCCATCTCGCCACCGAAATCGGTCTCGCGGAAATCGCAGTCGATGCCGTGCTTTATGAGGCGCGGCTGCCGTTGAAGCAGATGATGAAGCTCGATGTCGGCGACACGCTGATGCTGGAACTGAAATCCGATGCGCCCGTGATCGTGCGCTGCGGCGATATCACTGTGACCGAGGGGCGCATGGGCCGGGTCGGCGACCGCGTCGCCGTGCGCGTCGCCAAGCCCTTACGCAAGCCGACGACGACCTTCGCGATGTTCGAAATGGCCGGCGGATCGGGCAGCCCGAAGGAGGCAGTATGAGCGACGTGCTGGGAATGATGATCGAGGGGCTGGTCGCAATTCTTCTCATGATGACCATCGGTTATTGCATGCTCTTGAATCGCCGTTTGAAGCTGCTGCGGGCCGACGAAGACGCGCTGCGCGCCACGATTGCCGAACTGATCACCGCCACCGAGATTGCCGAGCGTGCGATCGCCGGGCTGAAGGTTACCGCGCGCGAATGTGAGAACGGGCTTGGCGACCGGCTCGGCCGCGCCGAGCTTTTGAGCGCCGAACTCGACCGCAAGATTGCCGCCAGCAAGCATGTGGTCGGCGACCTGTCGCAGATCGCCGCCATAGGGCGCCGCGTTGCGCAGAACCAGCCCGTTCAGCAACGCGCTCAAGACGCCACACCCAGCCAGCACGCTCAGCCCGCGGCGGCGCCGCTGCAGGACGCCAAGGCAATTGCGGCCGCCGCGCAGGCGTTCGCCGAGCGGTTGCGCCATAAAACGATCGATCGTGCTGCATGATCCGCTTGGTCCGCGATCTGCGCCTTATCCCGATCGCGCTCTTGGCGAGTGTCTGCCTTCTGGTCATTAAGATCGCCGATCTCGCCCTCGACGGCAGCCGTTGGATCGCCGGCGATGCGCCGGGACGCGGGGAGGCTGTCGTTCGCCGCGCATCCGACCTGCCGAACCGCTCCGGTGGAACGCAGTCCTGGGCGCAGCAGATGTTCAACTTTCCAGTCAATGGCGAGACCGGCGAACCCGGCGAAGCGCCGCGCAGCGACCTGCCGCTACCGCGCAGGGAATTGGCGCGTATCGCGAGCGGAAGGGGGGAGAACGGCGATATTACCGGCTCGATTGCCGCGGAGCCCGCCGCACCGGCTGCAGCCGGTGCCAAGCCGACCGCTGCCAAGCCGGGTGAAAAGCCTGGACCCAAGGAGCCGCCAAAAACGCCGGACGGCATCGTCATCCCGATCGAGGGCGCCAAGCTTCCGTCCGGCGCCGAACGGGAAATCCTGCAGCGGCTGCAACAGCGGCGTGAGCAACTGGACCAGCGCGCGCGCGAACTCGATATTCGCGAGAATATGGTCAAGGCCGCCGAGCAGCGCATCACCGCCCATCTCGCCGAAATCAAGGAGGTCGAGGCACGGATCAAGACCGAGACGGTGCAGAAGGATCAGGCCGAAGCGGGCCGCTTCAAGAGCCTGGTGACAATGTACGAAAACATGAAGGCGCGCGACGCCGCCAAGATCTTCAACGGCCTCGAAATGGACATTCTGATCAAGGTCACCTCGGCGATGAATCCGCGCACCATGTCCGACATCATGGCGCAAATGTCGCCCGACGTTGCGCAGCGGCTGACTGTCGCCCTCGCCAGCAAGGCGCAAGCCGCAGCCAAGGCCGAAGGCCCCGCCGAGCTGCCGAAGATCGAAGGCAAGCCGACGATGCCGTGAGGCGGCCGGCCGGGCCGGCCGAGGCTGCCTAAAACCGGCGCCGCTACTTGGGTTTCTCGCCGAGCGCCGTCAGCTCCGCCCGTGCCGCCGGCCACTCGGCATAATCCTTTGGACAGCCGGCGTCCGCAAGCGTGAACAGCCGCTTGGCCAGAGCAGTGTCGCGGCGCCGCAGCGCAAGTTCGCCGGCATAGAAGTTCGCCTCGCACATCTGATTAGCTTGCGTCTTGGCGTTCGTGTCATGCGCGGCGTCAAGGACCTGTTCGGCCGTCATCTGGCCGAGGTAAAGCCGTACGATCGGCGCCGGCCATTTGCTCATATCGATCTGCGCCACCGCCTGCGCCAGCTGGCTCGGCCGATTGCTGCGCTTGTTGACGATCTCGAGCCAGAGCGAATTATAGGCAAATTTCGGGTTGACCTCTCTTGCCTGCTCGATATCAGCCACCGCTTGAGTCGGCGACCCGCTGTAAAGTTTCGCCAGCCCGCGGTTGAGAAAGGCCCAATCGTCGCGCGGATCAAGTGCGACCGCCTGATCGAAGTCGGCGATGGCGCGCGGATAATCATTGATGTCCTTGTATGCATTGCCGCGGCCGGCGAAAGTATTGGCACTCCTCGGATTGAGCGCGATGGCTTGGGTGTAGTCGGCGATGGCGCGGTCGAACTCGCCCTTGTTCCGGTAGGCAATGGCGCGGCCGTAATAGGCGTCAGTATATTTCGGATCGATCGCGATGACTTGGGTGTAGTCGGCGATGGCGCGACCAAGATCGCCTTGGTTTTTGTAGGCGAGGCCGCGATTGTAGTAGGCATCGGTATCTTTGGGATCGATCGCGATCGCGCTGCTGTAGTCGGTGACGGCGTGATTGAAATCGCCCATGCGATCGTAGGTAATGCCGCGGCCGTTATAGGCATCGGCTAATCTCGGATTTAGCGCAATCGCTTTCGTGTAGTCGGCGATGGCGCGGTCGAGCTTTCCCTTCTTCCGGTAGGCGATGGCGCGGCCGTAATAAGCGTCGGTATATTTCGGATCGATCGCGATGACTTGGGTATAGTCGGCGACGGCGCGGTCGAGATCGTCCTTGAGGCGGTAGGCGAGGCCGCGGTTGTAGTAGGCATTGACGTTTTTCGGGTCGATTGCGATCGCTTGATTATAGTCCGCGATGGCGCGATCGTAGTCCGCCTTGGCCTGATAGACGGTACCGCGGTCGTTGTAGAACGAGCTGTTTTTCGGATCGAGATCGATCGCCTTGGTATAGTCGGCGATCGCATGATCGTAATCTCTCTTCCCGTCGTAAGCGTTGCCGCGATTGTCATGGGCAACGGCATTCTTCGGGTCGATCGCGATGGCCTTGGTGTAGTCGACGATCGCATGATCGTAGTCTTTCTTATTATAATAAGCGTAACCGCGATTGTTGTAAGCCCAAAAATATTTCGGATCCAGGCGGATCGCCTCACTATCGTCAGCGATTGCAAGGTCGTATTGCTTGTTGCTGCTGTAGGCTAGACCGCGATCGACGCGATAGCTGGCATTTTTTGGATCGAGCGCGACCGCTGAGCTGTAGCTGGCGATGGCGCGGTCGTAAATCCTCTCGGCGCGATAGGCATCGCCGCGATTGTCATAGGCTACGGCATTCTTCGGGTCGATCGCGATCGCCTTGTCATAATCCGCGATCGCATGGGCGTAGTCATTCTTATTATAATAAGCGCGGCCGCGATCGTTGTAGGCCCAAAAGTAGTTCGGATCGAGACCGATCGCGCGGCTATAGTCGGCGATCGCAAGGTCATATTTCCTATTGCCGTTATAGGCGATACCGCGATCGACGTAATAGCTGGCAGTTTTCGAATCGAGAGCGATCGCCGAAGTGTAGTCGGCGATGGCATGGTCGTGATCGTTCTTATGATTATAGGCCAGCCCGCGGTTGTCGTAAGCGGCCGCATATTTTGGATCGAGCGTGAGCGCCTTGGTGTAGTCGGCGATGGCGCGATCGTAGTCGCCCTTGTCCCCGTACACATTGCCACGGCTGTTATAGGCGTATTGATTCTTGGGATCGAGTTGGATCGCTTGATTGTAGTCCGCCATGGCGAGATCAAGCTTGCCCTCCACCCGATAAGCCACGCCGCGACCCTGGTAAGTCTCCGAACTTGGTTTGTCGGCAATGACCTTAGTGAAACCCTGGATCGCGTCATTGAGCAGCTTGGTAAGGATATCTTTCGGCAGGGCCTGGACGCGAGGATCCTGTCCAAGGTCGAACACGAGTGAAAGGGCGATCTGGTTTGTCATCGTCAGCGTTTGCTGCGCGCGGTCGCTCGCGATTTTGGCTTGCCACGCCGCCACGACCGCGACCAGGGCGACGATGGCGATCAACGCGGTGGAGGCAAGTCCGGCAAGCTGCAGACGCCGCCGCGCCCAGTGACGCTGCCGCCGTTCGGTATCGCGCGCGAGGCGGCTCTGCTCCAGAAACGCGATCGCCGCGCCGAAGCCCGGCTGGTAGCGGTCGCCCCACGCCGCATTGGGCTGCACCCGGTCGCGCCAGGCGAGCACATTTTCCAGATCGGGATCGTGCAACAGGCCGGCGGTGCCTTGGGCATGCAGCAACGCGGTATCGGCAAGCCGGCGATAGACCCGAGCCGATTCCGCCTCTTCCTCGACCCATTGCCGCATCCGGCTCCAGCCGCGGATCAGGCTCTCATGCGAAATGTCGATCACTGCATCCGTTTTCAGCGCGATGCCGGCGGCCGGCATCAGAAACGAGCGGCCGGGGGCGCGAAATTCCTCGACGACGCGAATGATGTCGTCCTCCGGCACGTCCGCGATCTGCGCCAGCTTGGCGATGGCGGTCGGCCGGCGCGCTTCGCGATTGTCCGGCCCCTTGTCGCTCAGCGCCTGAAAGATGCGTTTGGCAATTTCGCGATGGCGGTCGTCGGGCAGATCGGCATAGGCCTCTTCGGCATGCTGCGACAGCGCCTCCGCCATGCCGCCAATCGCCACATAGTCGTCAACATCGAGGGGGCGCTTACCGCCGCCATTTACCTGCCAATAGTCCCAACTGCGCATCAGTGCGTGCTGCAGGATCGGCAGCTGATCGGGATCGTCGCCAACGTCGTTGAGGAGCCGGGTGACAAGCCGCGGCGCAATCGCTCCGCCGCCGACGCGCACCGGCTCTACGATCGCGGCGCGACGCTGATCGCGGGTCATGCGCGGAATGAGGTAAAGCCCCGAAGTCACGGCTTCCGGCAGATCGCGATAGCGTGCGCAGTCGCCGATATAGTCGGAGCGCATGGTCAGGACGACATAAATCGGCAACTCGCGCTGGCGGCTCGCTTCCAGCAGCAATTTGACGAAGGCGGCGGCGTCCTCATCGGCGCCGGGCCGGTCGGTCGCGCCGGCAAAGCGAAACAGTTCTTCGAACTGATCGACGACGACCAGCACTTGTTCATCCGGCGGCAGGCGCGCAAGCCGAATCGCTTCGATCAGGCCCAATCCGCTGCGCCGCAACGAGACTTCCAGCAGCACTGCGCTTTGTGACGCCGCTTCAGCATTTGGCGCCTCGCGCCCGATGACCTGCGGTTGATCCAGCGCGGTGGCGAGATTTTTGATCGGGTCGCCGCCGGGACGAAAGATCGCAATGCGCCAATGCGACCCCGCGCCTGCAAGAAAGCCGCCGTGCAAGTAAGGCAGGAGGCCGGCGCGTACCAGCGAGGACTTGCCACTGCCGGATGCGCCGACGACCGCGACGAAGCGGTGCTGGCGCAAACCGGCGAGGATTTCCTCGCTCTGTCCCTCGCGGCCGAAGAACAGGTCGTGCTCGTCTTCCTCGAAGGGCCGCAGTCCGGGGAAAGGATGAATGGCAGCTTCGGCCGGCATGGCGGCGATTACTTTGCTGCGCGCAACGCTTGCACGAATTGCCCCAGTGTCTCGGGCAAAAAGGCCTCGCCTTCGTGCAGGACGGCCGCTTCGAGCGTCTCCACTTCCGCCTTATGGTCGGTTGCCGGCTGGGCAATGTAGATCACTTTAGCCGCGACGGGCGGCTGCCGCCCCCTCAGATATTTGCGCAAGTCCCGGAGCTTGGCATCGAACCAGGCCGGCGACCCCTGGCCGTAATAGATGACGCAACCGTCGCAGAGGTTGAGGTTGTCGGCGTGCGCCTGCAGCGCCTCGCTTTCATTGTCGGCCGGCGCCGGCAAAATCGGTTCGCAGCCTTCACCCAGCAGGTATCTGCGCAGCGCCACCAGCGATGCCGCTTTGCGGTCGGCGGCATCACACATGATATAAACGCGCAATGGATCGTCCGCGGCGCGCGGCGCCGCGCCGGTTGTCGCCGCGCCTGCGCCTGGCGCCGGCGTTTGCCGCGCGCTCTCCTGTTGTTTGCGGATTTTCGCAAGCCGGTCGTGAATGACAGTCTTCAACTCCTCGATGTTGCTGTTGAGCAGATCTGCGCCTTGCTGCGCCCCGGCGTCGTCCTGGAGATAGGTGACAAAGTCGCGCTGCCGCTGGTCCGTCGCCGCCACATCGCGGGGCAGCCAGATCAGCCGTAGAAAACGCGGTTCGGCGGCGCCGCGCTCCATTGCCAGATCGTGCTGCAGCCACACGTTCGATCGGGTTTCGCCCTCGGGTACGAAGCCATAGCCCGATCCGACCAGATGCACCGAGAGCATCGCGCGCTTAAGACAGTCGCGGACTTTCTGCTTAAACGCCTCGGCGCGATAGGGCAGGTCGCCCTCCGGCAGCACCAGATAGCCTCGGTCCTTCAGATCGCGGCGCAGCTCACTGAGCTTGTCGTCGAGGTCGGACGTGGTTTCGGCGACGTAAACGACTGGCAAGTCGGCGTCGGCGCGGGGGCCATCGGACGGCTCGACCTGCGCCATGCCTTTGAGCAGTGTGGCGATATCCTTGGCGAGTTCATCCATCTCCTCGAAATAGCGCCGCAGATATTCGCCCCCGAGCAGGGGGCGCAATTCGATGGTGCGCTTCGGCTGCGACGGGTCGGGCTGATAGAAGCGGTAAGTCTTGGTGCCCTGCATGGCCGCCGGCAGCGTGTTGCGTTCCACCGGCATTTTCTCGACCTTGAAGATACGCGAGCGCTCCTCATCAATGAGAATGCCGAGCTTCGCCTCGGCATTGCCGGTGAAGGATTCCAGCTCGCGCTTGCACCATTCGCGCTGCAGAAAGCTTGGACTGAGGACCGACAGAAACGTCGCGGTCCGCATCAGCCGGTTGAAGATCTTCTTGCTGAAATCCTCGTTGTTGCGAATTTCGCAGTCACGCCAGAACCGGACATCGCAGCCCAGATAGCTGCGGACGCGCTGCTCCAGATCCTGATGCAGCCGCGTCACCCAGCCCCATTGCTCGGGTGGGAATACGTCATCGTCGTTGTGCGCATAGCTGATGAACACGTCTTCATCGAAAGCCGGAAGGAATGCCATCGAGCCCCTCGCGGTGCGATCGCGGCCGGGTGCGGCCGCCGCCCTGCAACCCTTTCGAAAGAATTAACAAGGCTGGGCGCGGGAAACAACCTAATTTGCGCAAAGTCGCCGGCCGCGGCGCGAAGTGTTCAGTGCGGACGACCGGCGCTTGCGCCTTGCCGGGAGCTTGCCTCACGGTGCTTTGGTGAGCGCTTTGATTTCGGAGTCGGCGGAACGCCACTCGTCGTCTAATGGCGTACAATTCTCATGGGCAAGCCGCAGCAGGCGAAGCGCCTCGTCCTTGGCGCCGATGGCTAGATTGTACTCGCCCACGTAAAAATCGGCCTCGCAGATTTGTGTCGTTTTGTTCGGCGGTCCGGTGGTTTCGGCGACCTTGAGCGTATCGGCCGGGCTTGCTTCGCCGAGAAACAGGCGGATCACCGGCGCCGGCCACTCCTTGCCGTCGAACTGCGCGGCGGTTTTCGCCAAATCCGTCGGCGCATGGTTTCTTCGTTCGGTCACGTAGAGCCACAGCGCGGTCACGACGCGTTTCGGATTGAGTTCGCTCGACTTCTTAAGATCGGCCTGCGCCTTGGCGAAATCGCCCTCGTTGAAATAGACCAGCCCGCGCTGGAAATAGCCGAGTGCGTAATTTGGATTGAGTGCGATCGCCTGACTGCAGTCGGCCAACGCCGCATCGTATTCGCCGCGACTGAGGTGAATGATCGCGCGGTTATGGTAGGCGTTGGGATATTGCGGGTCGACCTTGATCGCTTGGTCGAAATCGGCGAGGGCCCGGTCGAAATCGCCCTTCTCTAAATAGGCATCGGCGCGGCCGCTATAGGCGAGGGCGCTGGGAGACAGAGCGATGACCCGATTAAAGCTCTGAATGGCGCGATCGAATAGACGATTCGCTTCAACCTTCTCACCGTGTTCGAAAAAGCCCTGGCCGATCTCGATGACGAGTGCCCTTGCCAGATTCGTCACCGCGCCGAGGCCTTGCTGCGCGCGGTCGCGCTCCATTTGGGCGGTGTGCCACTGAAAAGCGGCAATGACCGTCGTCGCTGCAAGCACTGCCGCCGCGGCGATGCTGGCGGCAAGCAAGCGCCGCCGCTTGGATTCCTTCTCCGTCTGCTCGGTGACTTCGCGCGCGTGGCAAGCGGCGAGATAGGCTTGGGCCGGGGCCATCGCGGATCCCCAGTCGGCGCCGCGTGCAGCGAGCGCCTGCGCGTCTGCCAAGCGCGAGCCGCGATGGGCGAGAAAATCCGGCTTGCGTGCCGCTTCGACCTTGTCCCAGTCGGCGGCCGCCGAAAGCACGCCGTCGAGCAGCAGCAGGGCATCGCGATCCTCCGCCAGCAGGTCTGCCAGCGTCGGCCAGCGGCGAAGCAGCGCCTCATGCGCCACTTCGAGCGTTGCCGTCTCCGAGGTTGCGCCCGGCGTCTCGACGGCGAGTTTGGCTACCAGCAATCGGCGCGCCGTGAGTGTCTTGGCAAGTGACAGATAATCCGCGGGCAGGTCGCCGTGCCGCGCTATCCGGCGCTGCGCGGTCTTGCTGTCGCGATCGACACGCGCCAGCCGCGGGATAAACAGCCGGCGCAACGCTTCGCGCCGCGCGCCGCGATCGGATGAGATGCCGGCATCGGCGAGCGCAGCTTCGGCTTCCAACTCGATGGCGGCGGCGACGCCGCCGGTGTGCTCCAACTCCGCAAGACCGATTGTGCCGGCGCCCTCGTGCTCGCGCATCAGCCGCTGCAGCACAAAGGCGAGCAGCGGCAGCGCATCCTGCTCGCCTTCGATCTCGGCTTGCAGGCGCGCGATGACGGCGGCGTCGAATACCGGCGCTTCCGGGCCGGCTTTGCGGCGCAGGATCTCGGCCGGCTCGCGAATGACGCGCCCGATCTCGCCGTGCGGAACCGGGCCAAGGCTGAGCGGCAGCTGCTCGACCTCGGCAAGCGCCTTGGCGCTTTGCATCGCCCCATAGCCGTCCGATCGGATGGTCACGAGCAGAAGTGCTGCGTCAGCATCGATGGCGGCGCGGGCGAGCTTCAGGAACAGTCCGCCCTCCGGGTCGGCTTCGGCGGCGAACAACTCCTCCCCTTGGTCCACGCATAGCACGGGAAGCGGATAGGGCGGTTCAGAGATGAGGGCGCGCAGCGCCGCGGTTTGCCGCAGTTTGCGCAGCAATCCGACGAAAGCTTGCGGCGTTGCCAGGCAATCGCGCAGGTTGGCGCGGCTTGTGCGCTGGGCAAAGCGCCGGTGCACCTCTTCCAGCGCTGCAAGAAGTCCCTCCCGGCCTTCGATTGCGCCGCCGCGGCCGGCGCGGATTGCGCGCAACGGCAGCCATTGAGCGTCGTCGCGCAGCAGCCGTGGCCACAGGCCTGCGCGCAAGAATGATGACTTTCCGGCTCCCGATGCGCCGAGAATGACGAATAGCCGCGGCGGCCGGCGCGCCGCCAGACCGCGCAAGTCGTCGATGCCGCGCAAGATATCGGCGCCGCGTCCGAAAAACACCGCGGCATCCTCCGGCTCCAGCGCTTCAAGCCCGCGATAGGGAGCGCGCCAGCCGAACGGACCATCGGGATCGTGCTGCAACTCGAAAGTCTCGGCGCCGATGCCGGCCTTTTCGAGCCCGCGCTTTAGGCTTTTGAGTCCGGCTTGCGCGATGTGGACCGGTGCTTGCAATTGTGTAAGCGGATGGACCGTAACGAAGCGCTCGGCCGGTTCGCCTTTGAGTCGAACGATCTGCCATTGCGCCGCAAGCCCGCCGGGAACCTGATCGAGTGCAATGTCGTCGGTGAGCAGCGCGAACAGCTTCTTGTTGAGCTTGTTGGCCAGCTGATATTCATCGGCGCACCATTTCGAGCCGAGCCATTCATTCGAGACGATGAACAGCACTGCCTCGCAGCGCGTGGCCGCGTCTTCCAGCGCCTGCGCCCAGCGCTGGCCGGCGGAGATGCCGCGGTCGGGATCAAGATCGAGAAAGAGATCGTCGCGCCCGCTCCAGCCTTCGCGAATAAGCCAATCTCTAAGCGCGATAGCCCAATCGTCATTTTTGCTCGAGTGGCTTATGAAAATTCGCGACAACTGTGCGCTCGTGACTGCCGTTATGATCGGCAAAACTAGGCTGGCATCCGTCAGCCTGGCAATGATTTAATGCCGGTACGCCCGGGGCTTCCGGTAGAAACCTCCACAATTCCCTCAGGCGTGCGGCTCGCGCTCGCCTGCGATTGTACTATAATGCGTCGGAATGCCAGTCGGAAAAGGCTTACGGAACGCCGCAGGTGATCGGAGAAAGGCCCATGTTCTTGCGCAATTACTGGTACGTCGCGGCGAGTGAGAGCGAGATCGGGCGCAAGCCGCTTGGGCGCACGATTCTGGGCGAGCCGATCGTGTTCTTCCGCACCGAGGCCGGCGAACCGGTGGCGCTCGAAGATCGTTGCGCGCACCGGCACCTGCCGCTTTCGATGGGCAAGCTCCAAGGCAACGAGCTGCAGTGCCATTATCATGGCCTGCGCTTTGCCCCCGACGGCCGCTGCGTGCGCATTCCCGGTCAGGAGCACATCCCGCAAGGGGCCAAGGTGCGCACCTATCCGGTGGTCGAGCGCTACCACTGGGCATGGATCTGGATGGGCGATCCGGCGCTCGCCGATCCGGCGTCCATCACAGATTTTCATTGGCTCGACGATCGCAATTGGGGCGCCAAAAGTTCTTATCTGCATGTCGACGCTAATTGGCAGCTTGTCGTCGACAATCTGCTCGATCTCACACACTTGGCCTTCGTGCACGAAACCACGATCGGTAATCTCGCGCTCGCCGAGCACGCCAAGGTCAATGTCACGCGCGCGCCCAACAATGTGGTCGTGACGCGCTGGATCATCGACCAGGACCCGCCGCCGACGTTTCAGAAGGTCGGCAACTTCGCCGGCAAGGTCGACCGTTGGCAGATCATCGATTTCGTTCCGCCGGCATTCCTTCGGCTTGATGTCGGCGCCACGCCGACCGGCACCGGTGCGCCGCAAGGCAAACGCGTCGGCGGTATCGGTATGCGCAACCTCAATGCGATCACCCCGGAAACCGAGACCACCTCGCACTATTTCTGGGGGCAGGCGCACGATTTTGACGTGAACAATGGTGAACTCACGAACAAAATCTTCGAGCAGATCCGCACCGCCTTCCTGGAGGACGTTGCGGTTTTCTCGGCGCAGCAGCGCAGTCTGAATATTTTTCCCGATCCGCCGCAGGTCGATATCGCGGCCGACGCCGGAACCATCGCGGCGCGCCGCATCCTGTCGCGGCTTTACGACGAGGAGCAGGCGGCGAGGCGCGTCGCGGCGGAGTGATGCCGGCCACCCCGATGGCCGACCAGCGCCAACCAGGTTTGTCCTGATCGCGCCCATGTGCGCGCAACGGCTTGCGGCCATTTGGCCACGCGAGCCGTATAACCTTCTGGAATCATTGGAAAAGCCGTTAATCAGCCGTTAAACGCGCGGCTTTACCTTAACGCCCTGGCGGTACGGCGCGCAGCATCGCGGCCGGGAAGGCGTACCGGCCTCGGTGGCGAGGCGTCGGTCGAGTTTTGTCATGGCGTGCGGTTGCGTCGAGTCTGTGTCCGCTCATTGTAGCGAGCGCGGCCATGCGGGGCCTGCGGCCCGGCGCCGGCGAGCAGCCGCTGCGCTCGGCGCGTTGCCGGCGTTCCTGGCACTGCTGCTTGCCGTCCTGGTGAGCGCCGCGCGCCCTGCGCTCGCCGATCCGATCAAGGCCAATGTCGTTGCCGGCACGAACGGCGGTTATGCGCGGCTCATTTTCAGCATGAGCGATTTCAATGACATAAGCGTGCGTCAGACCGGCAATGTGCTGATCATCAGTTTCAAAGCCCCAATCGACATCAATGTCGACCGGTTGTCGTCGCAAGCCTCAGGTTACATCGCCGCCGCGCGGCGCGACCCGGATGGCATGGCCGTGCGGATCGCGCTCGCCCGCAAGGTCAGCGTGAATGCAATGACGGCAGGTCAGCAGTACTATGTCGATCTGTTGCCCGACACTTGGCACGGGCTGCCGCCCGGCCTGCCGCAGGACGTCATTGATAATTTGACGCGGCGCGCGCGCGATGCCGAAAAGGCGCTGGAACGCGCACACCGCCTCGTGGCGCTGGAGAACATTCCACCGGTCCGCGTTCACGTCGCTACCGAGCCGACGTTCACGCGCTATGTGTTCGGTATCCCCAAACAGATTTCGGTGTCCAGCCGGCGCGCAGCGAATGGCCTGACGCTCACCTTTGACGCGCCGGTCAAGTTCGACCTTGGCGACGTACTTACTGCGTTGCCGCCGACGGTTGCTGCCGTCAATGCGCGGACCGGCGATGGCGCCGCAACCGTCCAGTTCAATTTCGCCGCCAAGGTCGACGTGCGCAGCTTCCGCGATGAGAATGGTTTCGCCGTCGACATCGTCGATCCTGACGCCAAGGCCGCCGCGGACAAGACATTGCGGATCGTCCTGCCAGAGGCGCCGGCACTCCAAACCGCGCCAGCCGATCTGAAGAAACCGGCCGGGCCCGCCGGTGCTGGGGCAACGGCGCCGATGCCGAACCGGCAGCCGCCAGCCTTGGCGGAGTGGGAAAAACGACCAGCCGAAAAACCGGCGGCAATCGCGCCGCAGCCGGCGGCGCCCAATACCCCGCCCGCTATCGCTGCCTCGGTCCCGGCTCCGCCGCCTGCAAAGGAGGTTACGGCACCCGGCCTTCCAGCTTCCGTCAAGCCACTGCCACAGCAGGCGCAACGACCTGCACCGCGGGCGCATCAGGCGGGCCAACCTGAAGGCAAAATTGCGGTCGACCTCGAGCGCGACAACGAGAACGTGAAGCTGACCTTCGATTTTGCGAGCCCGACGGCGGCGGCGGTATTCAATCGGGCCGATACGCTATGGCTCGTCTTCGACTGCAAAGCCGACATCGACCTTTCCGCTCTCAAGAACGAGGCGACCCACACCATTCGCAGCGCCGAGCTGACGCGCGCTCCCGACGCCGATATCGTGCGCATCAAACTCGATCGCCCACGCCTGGCGAGCGTCGACGCCGACGGTCCGGCGTGGACGCTTGAGATCGGCGACAAGATCGCGGTGCCGGCGCACGCGCTCGATCTCGATCGTAGCCTGGTCGGCACCAATCGCTCGACCATGAGTATCCCGCTCGACTCGCCGCACGAACTGCACCGCATCACCGATCCCGAGGCGCGCGACCAGATTCTCGTCGTCACCGCATTTCCGCCAGCTCGTGGCGTGATCCATAAACAGACCTTCGTGGAGTTCCGGGCGCTCGCCACACAGCAGGGCGTGGCGATCGAACCGCTCGCCGACGACCTCAACATGGCGCTCAGCCCCGGCAAAGTCGTCATCAGCCGTCCGGGCGGCCTGACACTGTCAAGCTCGCTGCAATCGCTGCTGCGCGGCAGCGGATTGCATCCGTTGACATTCGATCCCCAGCTCTGGGGCTTCGACCGCAAAGGCTCCTATGAACAACGCCAGTCGCAGCTGATCGCGGCGGCCGCCGCCGCGCCGGAGAACAAGCGCCAGGGACCGCGGCTCGACCTTGCCCGATTCTACCTTGCGCGCTCAATGTATGCCGAGGCCAAAGGAGTGCTCGATGTCGTAATCGCGATGCAGCGGCCCGGCGCCGAGGACGTGACGCCGCGCGTGCTGCGTGCCGTGACCGAGATCATGCTGCGCCGGCCTGACGCGGCGCTGAAGGATCTCAGCGACCCCAGCGTCGGCGAGCAGCACGATGCGCCGCTATGGCGGGCCCTTGCCTATGCCCGGCAGGGCAAGTGGGGTCAGGCGCATGAGAGCTTCAAGGCCGTCGACAGCACCATAGCGACACTGCCGATCGAGTTGCAGCGTTTCGCTCTCAAGGAAGAACTGCGCTCCTCGATCGAAGTCGGTGATTTCTCCACCGCCGAGAACGAGCTGAACGATCTGCAGACAATTGGCATACCGGCGGACCTGCAGCCGGAGATTTCGGTCTTGGCCGGCCGCCTTGACGAGGGATTGAGCCGCCAAGAGGACGCGCTCGCGGCGTATCGGGCTGCCGTCAATTCGCCCGACCGCCCGGCCGCGGCGCAGGGCCGGCTGCGCGAGACCGCGCTGCGTTACGCGCTCGGCGATCTCAAGCGCGACGAAGTCATCGCCGATCTGGAATCGTTGACCACCGTTTGGCGCGGGGACGAAACCGAGATCGAGGCGCTGCGGCTTCTGGCCCGTCTCTATACCGAAGAGCACCGCTATCGCGACTCGTTCTACGTGATGCGCAGCGCCATGGCGGCACATCCGGACTGGGACATGACGCGCCGCATCCAGGAGGAGGCAGCCAAGACGTTCGATGCGCTGTTCCTCGCCGGCAAGGGCGACGCCATGCAGCCCATCGATGCGCTGTCCTTGTTCTATGACTTCCGCGAATTGACGCCGATCGGCAGCCGCGGCGACGAGATGATACGTCGGCTTGCCGACCGCCTGGTATCCGTCGATCTGCTCGATCAGGCCGCCGGTCTGCTGCAATACCAAGTCGACAAACGGCTGCAGGGCGCAGCCCGGTCTGAGGTCGCAACACGGCTTGCCGTCATCTATCTGATGAACCGCAAGCCCGACAAAGCGCTTGCGGTGCTGCGCACGAGCCGCTCCGGCGAGCTTTCCACTGAATTGCGCGACGAGCGCCTGCTGCTGGAAGCACGGGCCTTGTCGGATCTCGGCCGCCAGCCGCTGGCACTTGAAGTGATAGCCGACATCAAGGGACCGGTGGCGATCCGGCTCCGGTCCGACATCCATTGGGCGGCGCACGATTGGCGGAAATCTGCCGAGCAGATCGAGCTCCTGTACGGCGACCGCTGGAAACTATGGCAGCCGCTCACCGACGTCGAGCGCTCTGACATTTTGCGCGCCGAGATCGGCTATGCGCTTGCCAATGACAAGCTCGACATGCAGCGCTTCCGCGACAGATACGCGCCCAAAATGGCCGGCACGCCCGATGCGCGCGACTTTGACATAGTGTCGGCGCCGCTTGGCAGCGCCGGAGAGGATTTCAAGGCGATCGCCCGCGCCGCCGCGGCCTCGGACACGCTCGATGATTTCCTGCGCGACATGAAGGCGCGGTATCCAGAGTCGAATCCGATTTCTTCGGGACCGCCAGATTACGCCTCGGTGAAGCCCGCGAACCCGGCCGTCATGTCTCCGGCAGCCCGCACAGATCCCGCAGCCAGAAAAGCCGCGGTTCCGCTTGCAGCGCCGCCGCCACAGACCCGTCCGGCTGGGCCGGCGCCGGCCGCTCCGGCCGCGCCGGGTGCAACACCCGCGCCAGCGACGACCTCCTCCTCAAGCGCACAGACTGCCATCGCGCTAAGCTCGCTTGCTGACCGGTATGCGGTCGGGCACACTCCCCGCTCCTCATCAGGAGTGACGAGTCGATATGACTGCAGCCCCCAACGCCAGCATCCGCGACAGCAAAGCCGACTTGAAAACCGATGTGGCCAACATCCGCACCGACGTGGTCGGCAGCCTGCTGCGGCCGGCGGCGCTGCGCGAGGCGCGCATGCGCTTTGACGACGGTACGATCGCAGCGGCGGAATTTCGCGCCATCGAAGACCAAGCTGTAAGCGATGCTGTGCGGATGCAGGAGGACGCCGGGCTTGACGTTGTCACCGACGGCGAAATGCGGCGGCTGAATTTTCAGGACAGCTTTGGGGCCTCGGTCGAGGGTTATGACGCCAGCCGCTCGACAGTCAAAGTCTATGAGCGCCGGGTCGAGGGCGCGGCGCCCGGCCAGCGCTGGGATATCAGCCAGATGCACGACGTCGGCACGGCGGTGTCGCACCGCCGTCCGGCAAAGAGCAGGCTTGCGCTCGCGCATAATCTGCCGCTGGAGGAGTACCGCTTTGCCGCATCCCTCGCCCGGAAACCGGTCAAAGTTTCGCTGATCGGGCCGGATCGCATTTCGCAGCGATTTGCCTACGAGAGTTCGACGGACGTGTACCGTGACATGGACGATTTTCTGTCCGACGTCGTCGCGATCGAGCGGCAGATCGTGTCGAGCCTGGCGGAGGCAGGTTGCCGTTATGTGCACATCGACGCGCCGGGCTTCACCGCCTATGTGGACGCACCGTCGATGGCGCAGATGCGCGCGCGGGGCGAAGACCCGGAACAAAATTTTGCCCGCTCGCTCAAGGCCGAAGCGGCGGTCATTGCGAATTTTCCAGGTGTGACATTCGGCATCCATCTATGCCGTGGCAACCAGCGCAGCATGTGGCACCGTGAAGGCTCCTACGATGCGATCGCCGAGCGGCTGTTCAATACGCTGCCCCACGACCGCTTTCTCTTGGAATACGACACCGAACGCGCCGGTTCCTTCGCGCCGCTGCGCTTCGTGCCGAAGGGCAGGGTGGTTGTGCTCGGTCTGGTGAGCACCAAGGGCCCGCAGCTGGAATTGGCCGAGGCGCTCAAGCGCCGTATCGGCGAGGCGAGCAAGATTCTGCCACTCGACCAGCTGGCGATCTCGCCGCAATGCGGCTTCGCTTCCGATGTGGTCGGCAACCTGCTCAGTCCCGACGATCAGAAACGCAAATTGCAGCGCGTCGTCGAAGTGGCGCGGCAAATTTGGGGATGATGAAACGCAGCGCTACGTTCCGTAGCTTTGGATCAGCGATCCCGCCACCAGCGTCCAGCCGTCGACCAGAACGAAGAATATCAGTTTGAACGGCAGCGACACCACGACCGGCGGCAGCATCATCATGCCCATCGACATCAGCACTGAGGCGACGACGAGGTCGATGATGAGGAACGGCAAAAATAGCAGGAAACCGATCTCGAAGGCGCGCTTGAGCTCCGAAATCATGAACGCCGGAACCAGAATGCGCATCGACAGGTCTTCCGGCTTGGCCGGCGGCTTTTCTCCGGACAGATTCACGAACAGCTTCAGATCTTCCTGACGGACGTTCTTTTCCATGAACGCGCGCAGCGGTCCGCTGGCGCGGTCGAACGCTTGATTGACCGTGATCTGGTTGGCGATCAGCGGCTTGACGCCCGCGTCGTACGATTGGGTCAGCACCGGGCCCATGACGAACGCGGTAAGGAACAGCGCCAGCGAAATGACGACCGAGTTGGGCGGCGCCGTCGCGGTTCCGAGCGCGGTGCGAAGTAGCGACAGCACCACCACGATGCGCGTGAACGACGTCATCATGACCAGAATCGAGGGCGCAAGCGACAGCACCGTGACCAGCGCCACGAGTTGCAGCACGCGTTCGTTCAGCCCGCCGCCGGCGGCGCCTTGACCGAGATTGATGCTGATATCTTGCGCGGCGAGCGGCGTCGCCGAAACCAGAAGTGCCGCTACTGAGGCCGCCACCGCTGTGAACCGGACGCGGCAGCCTCCGGGGAGTTTCATTCGTTCGGAATTTTCATTCTTTTGCTGTGTGCATCAGTTCTTTGACGTTGGACGGCCCAGCAGGCTCGCCATTTCCTGTTCGAGACTGTCGTAAAGCGTCTTGCCGCCGGGTGCCTGCTTGGCATCCGGGCGCGATGGCGGCTTCACCTCGGGCGTGCGCGCGTTGCGCTGCGGCGCCGAGCCGTTGGGTGTCGGAACTGCAACGGCCGGAGCCGCGGCCGCAGGCTCGGCCGGCGTCGCGGCGCGCGGCGCAGGCGGAACGCGCGGTTCGGCCTTCGCAGCGGGCTTGCGCAGCGCGGCCTCAAGCTGCTGCGCCATTTCGGCAAGGCTCCGATCAGCCGCGGCTGCGGCCTCGGAAATGGTCGGTTGGGGGGCGGGGGCGCGTGGTTCAGGAACCGGTTCCGGGCGAGGTTCGGGTCGCGCCTCCTGGCGCGGTTCTTGACGTGATTCTTGGCGTTGTCCTTGGCGTGATTGCGGTTCTTGACGCGATTCTTGGCGCGCTTCGACGCGCGGGTCCGGGCGCGCTTCCTGGCGCGGCTCGACCCGCACCTCAGCACGCGGCTCAGGCGGCTGCGGCCGTGCATTGGCCTGCGGGCGGGAGCGCTGCGGAGCGGCGGGCCGGGTCGATAATTCATCGGCCAGCGCGGCCAGCGTATCGCGGGGCGCACGCGACTGCGTCTCGGCCTGCGGCTGCAACGGCCAGGGCGCCGGTTCTTCGGCGGCCGGTTCGCCGCGCGGCAGGCGCGGGGCAGCGGGCGGAACCATCGGCTCGGGCTGCAGCGGCCACGCGGCGTTTGTGGCGGTGTCTTGGACGGGGATGGCGCGCGGCGGCGGCGGCGGTTCCACCATTGCCGGCGGGCGCGCCACGGCGACCTCGCGTGGCGCCGGTGTGGCCCGCACGATATTGGATTCGACGACGATGTCGCTTGGTCCGCCAATCATCACCAGATGCTCAATATTGTCGCGGCGCACCAAAATGAGGCGGCGGCGCCCATCGACGTTGGCGTAATCGACCACTGCGAGACGCGGCTGGCGGCCGCGCATGCCCACTCCGCCAAGCCGTCCAGTGCCAAGCCGGCGGACCAGCCAAGCAGCGACGCCGATCAGCCCCAGCACAACGACGAAGGCGAGAAAGAACTGCACCGGAAAGGGCATACCCCCGAACAACGACATCTCACTCCTCGTTGCAGCCGACCGTCAGCGACCTTGCGGGACGCCAATGGTTAACGATGCCGGAAACATTTGCCGCGTCGAATACTAACAAAGAATTAACGCCAGTGGGACTTTTTGCGCGCAAATCCGATCATTGAAGGATTCTCATGGTAAACGGCGGATTGATGGCGGAAGGCGCGATGGAACCCGCCTTAACCGGCCATTAACCATATGCCCGGCAAAGTCTGCCCAGTTGAGGAGGATGATGCCGATGGCGATCACCGACATTCCAATACTTTCGATGCTGCGCTCCCGCATGGAATGGCATCAGGAGCGCCAGCGCGTCCTCGCCGAAAACGTTGCCAACGCCGACACCCCCAATTACCGCCCGCTCGATCTCGCGCCGCCGAATTTTCAAGAGGCGCTGGGCGTCTCGCAGGTCGCGCTGGCACGCGACAACCCACTGCATATCGCCGAGTCCGGTGGCAATTCCGGGTTCGCCGCTCAGAATGAGCCGCACTATGAGATGCGGCCGGGCGGCAACGCGGTCAATCACGAGGACGAGATGATGCGTGTGGCCTCGAACCAGATGGATTTCGACGCGGTCGCCAACCTCTACTCGCGCAGCCTGGCGCTGATCAAACTCGCGGCCGGCGGCGGCTAAAGGTTGAAAATTCTGCGAAACGCGTCGGTCGGGGGCGCTTCCAAATCGCCGCAAAGGCATCGGTCATGGACTTCATCAAATCGCTTCAAATCGCCGCGTCCGGATTGCATGCGCAGATCGGCCGCATGCGCATCATCACCGAGAACATCGCCAACGCCGAATTCGACCGCGAGCACGCCAGGCGGCGATCCTTACCGGCGCAAGATTGTCACTTTCAGCTCGGCCCTCGACCACGCGCTTGGCGCCGACGTGGTCAAGCTGGGCCGCGTGCAGACCGATAGTTCCGATTTCCGAATCAAGCATGAGCCCGGCAATCCCGCTGCGGACGCCAACGGCGACGTTAAATATCCGAATGTGAACACGCTGGTCGAGTTAACCGACTTGCGCGACGCGCAGCAGTCCTACCAGTCCGACCTCAATGTGATCACGGCGACGCGCCGCATGCTTCAGCGCACCATCGACATCCTCAAGAGCTAGGTGACCCATGGCGATACCGGCCAGCCCAGTCTCCGCTGCCAATGCCTATGCGAATGTCGGCCGTCTCGCCACGGGCACGGACCCAAGCGGTCTCGCCTCGTCGTCCGATACGGCAGGCGGCGGGCCGGACTTCGGTACGATCCTCAAGGACGTCATGCATGCGGTTTCCACCGCGGGCGCCAAGGCGGACGCGCAGACGCAATCCGTCGCGATGGGCAAGGCCAACATGGTCGACGTCGTCACTGCGGTCGCCGAATCCGAAACCGCTATCGCGACGCTTGTCTCGGTGCGCGACAAGGTGATTGCGGCCTATCAGGACATCCTGAAGATGCCGATCTGACCAGTCATGCCCCGCGCATGCGGGGCCTCCGGTAACCGCGGCGCCGGGCTTGCTGGATTGCCCGCCGCCGCGGGCAATGACAACAAAGACACGGGGAGCACCACCATGATGTCCGGGCCTGAAGTTCTTGATGTGGCACGAGATGCCATCGTGACGCTGTTGCTGGTTTCAGCACCTTTGATGCTGGTCGGACTGATCGTCGGTGTCGCCATCTCGCTGCTGCAGGCGCTCACCCAAATCCAGGAAACGACGCTGGTCTTCATCCCGAAAATTCTCGCGATTTTCCTCGCACTGTTGGTCGCGCTGCCGTTCATGGCCGACGCGCTGCACTCCAATTTCCTGCGGATCACCGCGCACATCACCAACGGCTGATCGGGCCGGTGCCGTGACCATTGATCTGTCTTTCCTGCCGGCCCTGGGCGCGGCTTTTCTGCTGGTGTTTGCTCGCATCGGCACCATGCTGATGCTGCTGCCGGGGATTGGCGAGCAGAACATCTCCTCGCGCATTCGTCTGACGGTCGCGCTGGTGCTCGCAGCCGTGCTGTTGCCGCTGCACCGTAGCGCCTATCACATCGATACCGGGGCGCTCGGCCCCGACATCGTCCTGCTGGTCGAGGAGATTCTGATCGGCGCGGTGCTGGGGCTGACCGCTCGGCTGACGATTTCGGCGCTTGATGTGGCGGGCTCGGTCATTGCCCAGCAGCTCGGGCTCGGCTTCGTTACCGCGGTTGATCCGACGCAGGGCGAGCAGGGTGCTCTCGTCGGCAATTTCCTCACCATGCTCGGACTGACGCTGATCTTTGCCACCAACATGCACTACCTCGTTATCGCCGCGCTCAACGATAGCTATAATGTGTTCACGCCGGGCGAAGTGCCGTCGACCGGCGACGTCGCGGCGCTGATGACCAGGACGGTTGCGGGCGCTTTCCGCATCGGCATTCAACTGTCGGCGCCGTTCCTCGCCTTCGGCCTTTTGTTCAACGTCGGGCTGGGCGTGCTGTCGCGGCTGATGCCGCAGATGCAGGTCTTCTTCGTGGCGCTGCCGCTCTCGATCATGATCGGGCTGTTGTTTCTGGTGCTTGGCCTCGGCACGATGATGGGATTTTTCCTCGACTATGTCGCCGGCATCCTGCACGCGCTGGCGCCCCACGCCTGAGGGTGCGTCATGGCCGAACCGGAAGACGATAACGAACATACAGAAGATC
>CAVPQA010000012.1:0-182292 GCA_963707175.1 uncultured Alphaproteobacteria bacterium | reverse complement strand
CGGCCAACCCAGGGCACAACTTTGACACCCGGCCAGTCTGCCAGTGTGGTCAGGACATACAAGGAGAAATAGGTGAAGCAAAAACGGAAGGCGACTCGCGTTGCCAGGCTCCATTTCGCGTTCTCTTCGATCGTGATAGGCCTGTGCTGCGGCTTCAACGTCCCACTCCCGGCCCGCTGCAATCACGTATTCGCTGTGTACGGCATTCATGTGGACTCTCCTGTTCAGTAATCCGGGCAAAGAGCCAGGTGCGCACTCGCCGTCACCAGCGCCACAGTGCTCTTCTTCGCGATGCGCTTCAATACCTGCCAGGTAATTTCGAGGTAATTTGGAGGTCAGCGACCAACTGCTTGATAGGAAAAGAAAAAGAAGTAAGTTTCGACAATCTGGGAGTGCGTTTCAGGTGCCGATGAGCAGACTCAGCTTCAAGTTTCCGGCTTAACAGGCTACGGAAAAACTCCGGCTAGGGGCCTTTTGTGTCAGGGCACGAATCTACAGGCTCCGGCGGGCGACCTATTGCGGCCAACCGTACGCTTTGGGTCAGGGCACGACTCTTCAGTCCGGCGGGCGACCTATTGCGGCCAACCGCACGCTTGTCTCTGCCCCAGGCCCCGCTTTGCGGGACGTGTCATGATAGCCCAGCACGAAGCCGCAGGCGGAGTGCTGGGTACAGTGCCCCCCTTCCCCGAGCCCCCCGGGGGCGGCACCGGCCGGTTTCCGCACGGAGTAGGGCCTTCAGGCCTGGCCGAATAGATCGCCGCCTTGGAACCTGACCGCGGGCTTCTGGATTCGCCCTTCCGCCGCAGCCCGCCATCCTCTCCATCGCCTCCACCTCTTTCGCTCGATAACACCAGCTCCCGGCTCGCCAGGTCCTGCTTCATGTGCTCGGCGCTCGACGTCCCGGTCATCGGCAGCATCCCAATCGCCCGCGCGAAGCTGAACACCACCTGCGCCGGAGTCGCTTTGACGCGCTCGGCCGATGCCCGTGATCAGCGGATGCCGCAGCACCTCCACATTCGCCGTCAGCAACGAGAAGCCCTGATAGACGACTTGCGTTTCCGGCAGAACATCCGAATCTCCCGGTCCCAGCCCAGCCGGGCATAGCAGCGATTTTGCACAAAGGCCGGAGTCTCTGCGTGCGCCGCTACCATTTGCTCCAGATGTTCGAGGGACACATTACTTACACCTAGCATTCGCGTCCGGCCCGCATCGCGCTCCTTCACCATCGCCTCCCAGACCTCCGCGTCGGCCTCGATCCAGGCATACCCCGACGAAGGCCCGTGCAACACGTAGCTGTCAAGGTAATCGGCGCCGAGATGCTCCAGCGAGCTGGCCATCGATTGCGCCACCTGCGCCGACAATCTGGCCGCGGGATCGTACGGCAGCCGAGGTCCTGACCGCCGCGATACGTGAATTTCGTCTGCAAAAATAGGTCGGCGCGACTGACCCTCCCGCGGCGTACGCGGCGGCCAGCCCTTGCCAACGGCCGCTTCGTCGTAATGCCGCGTTGATTGGCGGTGTCGATCGCGCGAAAACCCGTGCCCAGCGCCAGCTCCATCAGCGCCGCAGTGCGCTCTTCCTTCCAGGCGGTGCCATACAGGAAGTCGGGAATAACGGAAGTTGGTTTGCCAGGCATCGCGCTATTCTGCCACGAGTGCAGGCTAGGAGTGGAACCCAGGTGGCTTCGCCTCCCGACCGCCCAGCCCAACTCCCAACACCAGCTCATTAGCGATTCCCCGCGCTTCGAGACGGCGTGTCCATCCGTTCCACATATTGAGCGCGAGCTGGACTGGCCTCGAATGGATCCGCAAAATACTGCGTTTCCCGCGCGACCTTGTCGCCCCTGAACTCCATGATGCTCACGGTGTAGGATGGCTTGCCGTCATAGGACAGGATGAATTCGGTGACCCAAAGATCACCGCCGCCAATGAGTCGCTGGACCGTAAAGCGCTTCTGGTTCGGCTGGATCGAGCGGGTGATCTGTATGTTGACGCGGCCTCGTATCCGCTCGCCGGACTGTGGGTATTCCAGCACCGCGTCCTCGTGATAGATGCGGTGCTCGGTCTCAAAGTCGTTGGCATCGGAGGCCGCCCAATGCTCATCCAGTGCCGCACGTATCTGTTGATCTCCCATCTCACCCTCCTGCGCCAGGGGAGAGGTTAGACCCCGCATGGCTCGGTTTCAAGGAAATCAACTTCGTACCTTGAAAATTGCCGCTGGATTTTGAAATGGGTGCCCCAGCCGGGTGCCCCAGGTTTCGCGGGGTTCGAAACCTGGGCGACCAGCGACCTTGTGCATGAAGAAATTGCCGGGTGCCGGGTGCCCTAGGTTTCGCGGGGTTCGAACCTGGGCGATCATGTACCTTGTGCATGAAGAAATTGCCGGGTGCCGGGTGCCGGGTGCCGGGGTGCCCCAGGTTTCGCGGGGTTCGAAACCTGGGCGATCATGCACCTTGTGCAGGAAGAAAATGCCGGGCCGCCGGGTGCCCCAGGTTTCGCGGGGTTCGAAACCTGGGCGACCATGTACCTTGTGCATGAAGAAATTGCCGGGTGCCGGGTGCCCCAGGTTTCGCGGGTTCGAAACCTGGGCGACCATGTACCTTGTGCGTGAAGAAAACATGCGACTCTCTGCTAACCACCGCTCATCGGCCGGTCATTCGCTGCAGGTGTTCCGGGTACCGCTTGCCCTGCACGACGATTTTCGAGGCGGCGCTGTCGATTCCACCTAAATCCTCAGACGTAAGTTGCAGGACAAGCGCTTCGATGTTCTCCTCGAGACGATGCAGCTTGGTTGTGCCCGGGATGGGAACGATCCATGGCTTCTGCGCAAACAGCCAGGCCAGCGCGATCAAGTCGGTTCGCTGCACGCGGAAGCAGGGCTGGATCGGCAGGCCCGCGAGGTGGGCACACACCGAGGTGGACGTCACCCGGATGGTGCCGGGCGGCAGCGTCGCAAACCGTACGGTCGGGCTGCCGGACGGACGGATCGTGCCGACGACCGAACCGTCGCGCGAGATGCGGCCGACCCCGGTCGTGCCGTCGAAGCAGTCATACGCAAACAGCTTGCCAGCGATGAAGGCGCGCGCCTGCGCGGGCGTCAAATCCTCGGCGAACGCCGAACTCACACCAAGCGCGCACACGCACGCAACAACAACGCGGAGCAGCATCTGCAACCCCCTTACGGACGCGAGCTCGACATTAACGAAACTTCTTAACCGACCCCTTACCATAGTGCCCCGCATGGTGATGCGATTTCGTAGCCGAATTATGGACTCCTTTTACCGAATTTTCACCACGATCCGGCCCCGCACCTGACCCTCGACGATGCGTCTGCCGGCCTCGATCACCCCATCCAGGCCGATTTCGCTGGTCATCGACGCGATTTTGGCCGCATCGAGATCAGTTTCAAGCCGCCGCCATGCCTGTTGCCGCGACGGAAGCGGGCACATCACCGAATTGATACCGACCAACGACACCCCACGCAAAATGAACGGCGCTACTGTGGCGGGCAAGTCCATTCCGCCCGCCAACCCACAGGCGGCTACGGTTCCGCCGTACCGCATCATGGAAAGCACATTGGCGAGAGTTGTCGAACCGACCGCATCGATGCCGCCGGCCCAGCGCTCGCGGGCGAGCGGCCGCGGCGGGCCGGCAAGTTCTTTACGCTCGATGATTTCGGTGGCGCCGAGCCCCTTGAGATAATCGGCTTCGGCCGGCCGGCCGGTCGAAGCGGTCACGGCGTAGCCAAGCTTGGCGAGGAGCGCCACCGCCACCGAGCCGACGCCGCCGGCCGCGCCGGTCACGATCACCGGGCCACGCTCCGGCGTGACGCCTGCGCGCTCGATCGCCATCACGGCCAGCATGGCCGTATATCCGGCGGTTCCGATCGCCATGGCGTCGCGCGCGCTCATGCTCGGCGGCAGCCGGACCAGCCAATCCCCCTTGACCCGCGCCTTCGCCGCGTACGCGCCGAGATGCGTCTCGCCCAGACCCCAGCCGTTGAGGATCACTTTGTCGCCGGCCTTCCAGGCCGGATGGGATGAGGATTCCACAGTGCCGGCAAAATCGACGCCGGCGATCATGGGGAAGCGGCGCACCACCGGCGCCTTGCCGGTGACCGCGAGTCCGTCCTTGTAGTTCACCGTCGACCATTCGACCGCGACGGTGACGTCGCCGTCCATCAGATCCTTGTCGTCGAAATCGGTGAGCCGCACCGTCTGGCCGCTCTCGGCCTTGTCGATGACGATTGCCTTGAATGTCGCCACGTCCGCTCCCCTTTAGGCCGGGGCGGCGGCAACCCGCGCCACCGGCTTCTCCACAATGGGCATGTTGATCAGCGCCGACATAACTCCGAACAGGATGGCGAGCCACCACACCGGAAGATACGAACCGTAGCGATCGAACACGAGGCCGCCAAGCCAGACGCCGAGGAAACCGCCGACCTGATGGCTGAAGAACGCAAAGCCGGCGAGCGTCGCCAGCCAGCGCGTGCCGAACATGACGGCGATGATGCCGTTGGTCGCCGGCACGGTCGATAGCCACATCAGCCCCATTGTGGCGCCGAACACAATGCAGGTGACCGGCGTTGTCGGGAACGAAATGAACGCGAGAATCGCAACCGCGCGGGTCGAATAAATGAACGAAAGCAAATAGCGCTTCGGGAGGCGATTGCCGAGCCAGCCGGACAGAAGACAACCAACAATATTGAACAGTCCGATCGTCGCCAGCGTCCAGCCGCCGACTTCGACCGTAAGCCCGCGGTCGACCAGATAGGACGGAAGATGCACCGTGATGAAGGCGAGCTGAAAGCCGCAGGTGAAATAGCCGAGCACCAGCAGCACATAAGAGCGGTGGGAGAAGGCCTCACTGACCGCCTGCCGGAACGATTGCGGCGCAGCCTCTTTGACGGCAGCCGCCTTCGGGGTGGTCAACGCCAGCGACAGCGGAAGAACGGCAAGCATGCTCACCGAGAAGATGGTGAGGGCGTTTTGCCAGCCGAACGTATCCATCAGAAGCACGGCGAGCGGCGAATACAAGAATTGTCCGAACGAACCTGCCGCCGTTCCAATGCCGAATGCAAACGAGCGCCATTCCGCCGGTAAGAGCTTTCCGAAGGCCGCCAGCACCAGCGTGAAGGAGCAACCGGCAAGACCAAAACCGACGAGTGCGCCTGCCGAAATGTCGAGCAGCGGCGCGGTCGTGGCATGAGCCATGAACGCCAGACCAGCGGCGTACATCAACGCGCCGACGCAAAGCACCCGAACCGTGCCGAAGCGATCGCCGATAATCCCAGCAAGCGGCTGGCCGATGCCCCAGAGCAGATTCTGCAGCGCAATCGCAAAGGCGAAGACATCGCGGCCCCAGTGATTGGCGTTAGACAGGGGCGTCAGAAAAAATCCGAGCGTCGAGCGCGGGCCGAACGACACCATGCCGATCAGGCAGCCGAAGCCGACAATCAGAATCGGCGTGCGCCAGGTCGCGGCAGCAATGGGCAGCGATGCGGCGCTCGCAGGCCCAGTTGCAGTAGCATCCAGCCGATCATCGATGGTCGTCATTGTCGCCCGGCGGCAAGATCGATTGCGAAAGCGAGTAGCACAATGGCCGCCGGTCACCCAAACCAAAACGACCGCCAGCCGAGCCGTCCGGCGCATGGCTGGCCCGCCCGCTGGCGCATGGGTTTCCGCAATGCTATCCAAATCGCGCGGTCTTGCGCGATCGCAAGCAGCTCTTGCAGCCGCGCCAAACCCCGGAAGTGTCGATTAAGCTGTTCTGGAATAAGTCATGTCGCTGTTCGATCCGTCGCTGCTACGGTCCGACGCCTTTCTCTCCCCGCTGGAAATCGAAGCTGCGGTGACGCGCGCGCTTGAAGAGGATTTGGGCCGGGCCGGCGACATCACCTCGATTGCGACGGTGCCGCAAGACGCCCGCGGACGCGCGGTCGTGGTGGCGCGCAAGCCGGGTGTCGTCTCCGGCCTGCCCCTGGTCGAAGCGTCGTTTCGGCGGCTGTCGCCTCCTATCAACGTCACCGCGAGTTCGCGCGACGGCGAAACGATCGCCGCCAAGGCGAAACTGATGACTGTCGAGGGCGATGCCCGCGCCATTCTCGGCGCCGAGCGCACCGCGCTCAATTTCATCGGTCACATGTCGGGCATCGCGACCGCCACTGCGGAATTCGTCAAGCGCATCGCCCACACCAAGGCGCGTGTCATCTGCACGCGCAAGACCACGCCCGGCCTGCGCGCGCTGGAAAAATACGCCATCCGCTGCGGCGGCGGTTTCAATCATCGCTTCGGCCTCGATGACGCGATGCTGATCAAGGACAATCACATCGCGGTCGCGGGCGGTATCGCCGCCGTGCTCAAGCGCGCCCGGGAATCCGCAGGCCATCTGGTCAAGATCGAGATCGAAGTGGATTCTTTGTCTCAGCTCGAAGAAGTGCTCGCCACCGGACGCGCTGACGTGGTGCTGATCGACAATTTCGATCCGCCGACGATGCGCCGCGCCGTCGAAATGGTGGCTGGGCGCCTTGTCATCGAGGCTTCCGGCGGCATCACGCTCGCCTCAGCCGCCGCGATCGCCGAAACCGGCGTCGATTATCTGTCCTCGGGATCGCTCACGCACTCGGTGCAGAATCTCGATATCGGGCTCGATATCGAGATGTGAGAACTGTCATTCCGAAAGCCGCGCACGCTCGGCTGTCCGCTGCAAAGTCTATTTTGAACGATAGTGATAATCGGATTCCGTCCTCGCGCCTTCGGCGCGCCCCGGAATGATAAGGCAACGATGACAGCGATTCCCCCGCCGCTTCCGATCGATGCCGTCCTGCCGGACCTGACCGCGCAATTGCGCGAGCACAACGCGGCCGTGCTGGTTGCGCCGCCGGGCGCCGGCAAGACCACGCGGGTCCCGCTGGCGCTGGCGGCAGAGGCGTGGGCCGCCGGCGGGCGCATTCTGGTCCTCGAACCGCGGCGGCTCGCGGCCCGCGCCGCGGCCGGCTACATGGCGCGTCTTCTGGGCGAGCGGGTCGGCGGCAAAGTCGGCCTGCGCGTGCGGTTCGGCTCCAGCGTATCGCGCGAAACGGTTGTCGAAGTCATCACCGAAGGCATCTTCACCCGGATGATCGTCGCCGATCCGGCGCTCGAAGGCGTCGCCGCGGTGCTGTTCGACGAATTCCACGAACGCTCCCTCGACGCGGACTTAGGCTTGGCGCTGGCGCGCGATGCCCAGCAGGGCCTGCGCGAAGATCTGAAACTCCTCGTCATGTCGGCGACCATCGACGGTGCCCGGGTGGCGACGCTCCTTGGCGGCGCGCCGCTCATCGAAAGCGTTGGCCGCACCTTTCCGGTCGAGACCCGTTATGCCGGTCGCGATACGCGGCCGATCGAGCCGCAAATGGCCGATGCCATCGTGCGGGCGACGCGCGCGGAGCCTGGATCGTTGCTCGCATTCCTGCCCGGAACGGCGGAAATCCGCCGCACCGAAAGCCTGCTCAAAGACCGGACCGACGCCGCAACCGACATCACACCGCTCTATGGCGCGCTCGATGCCGACGCGCAGGACCGCGCGATTTCTCCGGCACCCCCCGGCCGGCGCAAGATCGTGCTCGCCACCGCGATTGCCGAGACCTCGATCACCATCGAAGGGGTGCGCATCGTCGTCGACAGCGGTCTCGCCCGCGTGCCGCGCTACGAGCCCGATGTCGGCGTCACGCGGCTCGAAACCGTGCGGGTGTCGCGCGCCGCCGCCGACCAGCGCCGCGGCCGTGCCGGCCGAACGGAGCCGGGCGTTTGCTACCGGCTTTGGGATGAACCGCAGACCGCGTCGCTCGAGCCGTTTGCCCGTCCCGAAATTCTCGCCGCCGACCTGTCGTCGTTCGCACTCGATCTGGCCGCATGGGGCGCGGCGCCGGACCAGCTTGCGTTTCTCAATCCGCCGCCGCGCGCCGCGCTCACCGAAGCGCACGCGCTCCTTCGCGAGCTCGGCGCCATCGACGGCGACGGCCGGCTCACCGAGGACGGCAAAAGGCTGCGCAGCCTGCCGTTGCCGCCACGGCTGGCGCGCATGGTGATCGATGCGGCTGCCGACGGCGAGGCGCTGTTAGCCTCCGAGATCGCGGCGGTCATCGGCGAACGTGGGCTGGGCGGCAACGACGCCGACATACGGGCGCGCATCGAAGCGCTGCATAGCGACCGCTCGCCGCGCGCTCGGGATGCACGCGCCATGGCGGCGCGATGGGCGAAGATCGCCGCGCCACGATCCGGCTTCGGCCTCAAAGAGGGACGTGAAAAATCGGCCGGGTCCCTGCTCGCCCTCGCGTACCCCGAAAGGATTGCCAAGAATCGCGGCGGCGACACGGGCGCGTTTCTGCTCGCCAACGGGCGCGGCGCCCAGCTCGATCCTGCCTCCCCGCTCGCCCGCGAGTCATTTCTTGTCGTCGCGGAGCTGACCGGCACCGCCGCGGCCGGCCGCATCTTGCTCGCGGCGCCCATCACGCTCCCGGAGATCGAAGCGGATTTCGCCTACCAGATCGAAGCGCGCGAAGAGGTGACATTCGACGCAGCGAGCGCGAGTTTGCGCGGACGCAGGAGCCGCAGGCTTGGCGCACTCACTCTGTCGGAACAGCAGGCGCCGGTCACGCCGGGCGACGAAGCCGCGAAAAAACTTGCGGCCGGCATCGCCACGCTCGGCATCGGCCGGCTGCCGTGGAGCAAGGCGCTCCGCCAGTGGCGCGACCGCATCATGTTCCTGCGGGCGAGCGAAGGCGACCAATGGCCCGATCTTTCCGATGCCGCGCTGATGAAATCCATCGCCGATTGGCTCACGCCGGCGCTCGCCAGCAAGACGGCCCTCGCCGAAATTACCGCCGACGAGCTGGCGACCGCCTTGCATGCGCTGCTGCCCTGGCCCCTGCCCCGCCGTCTCGACAGCGAAGCGCCGACGCATTTCGACGCGCCGACGGGCTCGCAGGTGCCGATCGATTATGACGCCGAAGGCGGGCCCAAAATCGCGGTGCGCGTGCAGGAGCTGTTCGGCCTGGCCAGCCATCCGGCAATCGCCGGCGGAAAAATTCCGCTCGTCATCGAATTGCTTTCGCCGGCACACCGGCCGGTGCAGACCACGCGCGACCTGCCCGGCTTCTGGCGCGGCAGTTATGCGGCGGTGCGCACCGAGATGCGCGGACGCTATCCAAAGCATCCGTGGCCCGAGGATCCGCTCGCCGCAAGCCCGACGCGCCGCGCCAAACCGCGCAACCGCTAAAATTTGAGCAAAGGTTTTACCGCGCCGCTTACCGCCGACATGCAAATCCGGCGCGCAGCGTCCCGCGTTAGCGGCTTTTTCGTTCCGGGGCGCTGAGATGCGGCGATTTCGCTTAAGCGCGAGGATCCACGCCATGCGCTCCGTCGTCACGTTTGCAGCGGCCGCCGTCGTCGCCGGTTTGACCGTTCCGCATTTCGCCGATCGGATGAAAGGTCAGACGACCTTCGTCGCCGCCCCACCACACCGGCCGGCGCTGGAAAGACGCGAACCGTCCGGTGCCAATTCGGTCATCGTGGCGCGCGACCCCTTCGGACGCTTTCGCGCCGACGGCCGCATCGACGGCCGGGAGTTGCAATTCACCGTCGACACCGGCGCCTCGATCGTGGCGCTCACCGCTGGCGACGCGGCGCAGATCGGCATCCATCCGGCCGCAAGCGAATACACGATGCTGATCAGCACCGCGAACGGCACCGTGCATGCCGCACCGACCACGCTCGACATGGTCGAGGTCGGCGACATCATGGTGCACGACGTCGCTGCCGTGGTGATGCCGGACGGCGCGTTGAGCGACAATCTGCTCGGGCTGTCGTTTCTGTCGCGGCTGCGCCATTTCGAATACAGCGAAGGCAAGATGGTGCTGGAGCAGTAGGAAGCGTCATTCCGGGGCCGCGCGCAGCGGAGCCCGGAATTCACGGGCAGTGCCCGTGGAGATACTGTCTCAGTTCTTACACCACGAGTGTCCGTGATTATGGATTCCAGGCCCGCCGCTCGCGGCGTCCCGGAATGACGTGCACGCAACCATTTCCGTCTGTCGCCGTTTACGCTATTGCTGTGCGGCACCCCACCGATTGCATTGCAAATGTTCCCCAAACCAAAGCCTTCGCTCAAACCCAACACCTATGGCTACGAATCCGAGCCGATGGTCAAAGCCACCGGCTTTCGCGAATATGACGCGCGTTGGCTGTTTGGCAGCGAAATCAACCTGATGGGCGTCGTGGCGCTCGGCATCGGGCTCGGCACCTTGATCCATGAGCTCGGCGTCAAGCCGCGGTTCGTCACCGGGCACGATTTCCGCTCGTACTCGGCCTCGATCAAGATGGCGCTGGTGAACGGGCTCATCGCCGCCGGCTGCGAGGTGCACGATATCGGGCTGGCGGTGACGCCGATGGCCTATTTCGCGCAATTTGCGCTCGACGTGCCGTGCGTCGCCATGGTCACCGCGTCGCATAACGACAACGGCTGGACCGGCGTGAAGATGGGTGCCAACCGGCCGCTCACGTTCGGCCCTGACGAGATGACACGGCTGAAGGAGATCGTCCTCAACGGTCAGTTCAAGATGAAGCCGGGCGGCGCCTACGCGTTCGTCGAGGACTTTCGCGAAAAATACATCGCCGACCTGACCGACCGGCCGAAACTCAAACGCCGCCTCAAGGTGGTCTGCGCCTGTGGCAACGGCACGGCCGCCGCGTTCGCTCCGCAAGTGCTGCAAAAGCTCGGCTGCGAGGTCATTCCGCTCGATTGCGAGCTCGATTACACCTTTCCGAACTATAACCCGAACACCGAAGACATGAAAATGCTGCACGCCATGCGCGACGCCGTGTTGGCGCACAAGGCCGACGTCGCGCTCGGCTTTGACGGCGACGGTGACCGCTGCGGCGTCGTCGACAACGAGGGCGACGAGATTTTCGCCGACAAGGTCGGCGTCATGCTGGCGCGCGATATTTCGGCGCAGCAGAAAAACGCAACCTTCGTCGCCGACGTAAAATCCACCGGGCTGTTCATGACCGACCCGGTGCTTATTAAAAACGGTGCCAAGACCGACTACTGGAAAACCGGCCACTCCTACATGAAGCGCCGGGTCAACGAGATCGGCGCCGTCGCCGGCTTCGAAAAGTCCGGCCATTTCTTCTTCAACAAGCCGCTCGGCCGGGGCTACGACGATGGGCTGATCTTCGCCTCGGCGGTCTGCGACATGCTCGACCGCAATTCGGAAAAGAGCATGGCGGACTTGAAGAACGCGCTGCCGAAAACCTGGTCGTCGCCGACCATGTCGCCGCATTGCCCCGACGAGACCAAATATGCCGTGGTCGACGAGGTGGTGAAGCATTTCGAAGCCGAGAAGACCAAAGGCGGCAAGGTCGCCGGACAGCCGATCCGCGATCTCGTCACCGTCAACGGCGTGCGGGTCACGGTGGAGGACGGCACCTGGGGGCTGGTGCGCGCATCCTCCAACAAGCCGGAACTCGTCGTCGTGGTCGAAAGCCCGGTGTCGGAAGCGCGCATGCGCGACATGTTCAAATCGGTCGACGCCGTGCTGCGCACCCACAAGGACGTCGGCGCGTATAATCAGACGATCTGACGATCGACGTGGTTCTTCGCCGTTCCGCGCGCGGAGCCTTCGCGCTGCTCGCTACTCGGACTGATCGAAGGCGGCGATCTTCCAGTCGCCATTGGCCGTCATCGCAAAGCAGAGCCGGTCCGGGTTCCGCAGCATCGCGGCGGAAGCCGGAATCCAGCCGCTTTTGCCCGACGGCAGCAGCACCTTGAGATGGGTCACTGCCGGCGTCTCGGAGCTTCCTTCCGGCGCCTGCGGATATTCGTCGAGCAGCGGCAGCGCCACTTGGCTGACGTGACCGACAGTCGCGCCGCCGCCGGGATTGGCCGTCACGGTGGTATCGCCGAGCGTGAAATACCAGTCCGTGGAATCGTCGGCGCCGATTGCCTGCCGCGCCTGATCGATGACGTCCTGCGAAACAATCGCGGTCATCGGCCCGCACACCAGCGTATCGGACGCTTTCTGAAATTTCGTATTGGCGGCGAAGTTCGCCAGGTCACCCCAATACGGGCCATCCTTGACCCCGCCGTCAACGTGCTTGCCGGCTTCGCGGAATCCGAACAGCACCTTGAAGTTGTGCAGGGCATCGCCGCCAAAGTCGAATTGATCGGCGATTTCATCCTGTTGCAGCCAGACGAAAGTCGGCCCGACCAGCGCGAACAGGGCTTGCGCGTTCTTGCCGGTAACCGCATCCGAGAACGATTTTTGCAGCTTTGCGAACGCGGCGTCGGGCTGGTACTGCTCCGCAATCTGCACCTTCACTTCCGGATACGGCACCTGCTTGACGTCGGCGGCGGATGCGCCGGTGACCGTCGCGGACAGAATGATCGCAGCGATCGCGAGTGGGATGACCAAGCGTTGCATATCGGAGCCCTATGGTGAGCGGTCGGGTCACACTTCCTGATAGACATCGATCTCGGGCGCTCCGGGCAGCATTGCGCGCCATGCCTGCAGATAGGTCTGCATGCGCACGTCGCCGGCAATCCGCTGCCGGTTCAGCTCCCAATCTTCCTGCGCCTCGTACTCGATTTCCTGTATGAACTTGGCGGGATCGTCGACGTTCTGCAAGAGCCGCACTTGGGCATTGCCGAACATCTGATAAAACGGGGCGGCGGCCTTGATCATGGCGGCAAGCTGCCCCGAATCGGCGGCCGGGAGGGTAAATCGCAGCTGCAGCGTCCGCTTAACCTTCGCGCCGTCATTGGCCATGACCTGGATCCTTTTTGTTTGCAGGTCGGCCTTTCCGAACCCGCGGCCCCCGGGTTGCACTCTATTTGAATGTTGCACGGAACGGATGCGCCGGATAGACGCCGAGGATCTTGAAACTCTTCGGCCGCGAGAAGAACTGCAATTCTTCCAGCGCCAGCGCCAGCGGACGATCGTCCGGATGACCTTCGACATCGGCATAGAACTGAGTCGCCGCAAACACCCCGTTGACCATGTAGCTTTCGAGCTTGGTCATGTTGATGCTGTTGCTGGCGAAACCGCCGAGCGCCTTGTAGAGCGCGGCCGGAATGTTGCGCACCTCGAACAGAAAGGTGGTGACTACCGGCTTGCCACGTTTTGCCCATTTCGGCTTGCGCGACAGCACGACAAAGCGCGTGGTGTTGTGCTTGGCGTCGGCGACGTCGCGTTTGAGAATTTTCAGTCCGTAGATCTTCGCCGCGAGCGCCGTCGCCAGTGCAGCGCGCGTGACGTCGCCCGCTTCCGCCACTTCGCGTGCCGCACCGGCGGTATCGGCGGCGACTATGGCCTTGATGCCGAGCTTGCGGATGATGTTGCGGCACTGGCCAAGCGCATGCACATGGCTCTCGACCGTTCGGATCGTTCGCAGACTCGCGCCGCGCGGCGCCATCAGCTGGTGCTGCACCGGCAGAAACCATTCGGCCACGATATGCAGGCCCGACCGCGGCATCAGATGGTGAATGTCCGCGACGCGGCCGGCGACCGAATTGTCGATCGGGATCATCGCCAGCGCCGCCCGGCCGGTGCGCACCGCGGCAAATGCGTCTTCGAATGTCGGGCACGGCAGCGTCTGGTAGCCCGGAGAGGCCTCATTGCAGGCGATGTGCGAGTTGGCGCCCGGCTCACCCTGGAACGCGATTTTACGTGATTTCTTCATGTCCGATTCGTTAGCACGGCGCGTGCCGTTTCCAAATCGGCAGGGGTATCGACGCCGAGCGGGACGCTATCGACGATCGCGACATCGATGCGCATGCCGGCTTCCAGCGCACGCAGTTGCTCAAGGCGTTCGCGCCGCTCCAGCGGCGACGGCGGCAGCGCGACAAAGCGATCGAGCGCGGCGCGGCGGAACGCATAGAGGCCGATGTGGTGATAGAGCGGCCCCTCGCCGGCCGGCGCCGTGGCGCGCGTGAAATACAGCGCACGCAGCCGGCGCGGCCCTACCGGAGTACCGACCACCTTGACCACGTTCGGATCGCTGCGCTCGTGCGCTTTGACAATCTCTGCGGCTAACGTGGCGATGTCGACCGAGCGATCGGACAACAAGGCGGCGGCCGCCGCGAGATCGGCCGGATTGAGCGTCGGCTCGTCGCCCTGCACGTTGACGATGACGTCCGCATAGCGCCCCGGGTCGGCCTGCTGCAGCGCCTCGTGGATGCGATCGGTGCCCGAGGCGTGATCGCTGCGCGTCATCGCCGCACGTCCTCCCGCTTGCTCCACTGCCGCGGCGATTTCGGGCGAATCGGTGGCGACCCACACCGGGCCGACATTCGCCTCCGCCGCGCGCCGCCAGACGTGCACGATCATCGGCTCGCCGGCGATATCGGCAAGCGGCTTGCCGGGCAACCGGGTGGAGGCCATGCGGGCCGGAATTAGAATGAGAACATCGGGCATGCGCTGCGCCAGCCGGAAATACTTATACGGGTTGCAAGACGCGCGGCAAACCGGCTATCTGTGCGCCACTTTCCCCTGCCCCTCGGAGCCCTTCGGCAATGGATTCGTTCGAACTCAACAAGGTTCTCGGCGCCCTGCTCGGAACCTGCCTGGTGCTGCTTGCCGTCCATATCGCCTCGGGCGCGATCTTCGCGAGCCCCGTGCCGGCCAAGCCAGGCTATGTCATCGAGGTGAAGCAGGAAGGCGCACCGAAGCCGAGCACCGCGGCACCCGCCGGGCAACCGATCGAGGCGCTGCTTGCCAGCGCCAACGTCAAGAACGGAGAGCAGACCGCCAAGGAATGCGAACTGTGCCACAATCTTGGCAAAGGCCAAGGCACGAAGATCGGGCCCGACCTCTATGGCGTAGTTGGCCGGCCGGTTGGATCCGAAGCGGGCTTCAACTATTCAGCGCCGCTGAAGGCCAAGGGCGGTACCTGGACTTTCGACGCGCTCAATAAATGGCTGACCAATCCGCGCGCCGACGTGCCTGGCACGCTCATGACATTCGCCGGCATCTCCAGCGAGCACCAGCGCGCCGACCTGATCGCCTACCTCAATTCGAATTCGGATAAGCCGCTGCCGCTGCCGAAGGCTGCGGAAGCCAAGCCCGCTTCCGGCGCACCGGCGAGTGCGTCAGCGGGCGCCAAACCGCCGGCACCCGCGGGTGCGGCGCCGGCCACTCCAGCGCCAGCTGCGCCAAGCCCTCCGGGCGCCGCCCCTGCAGCGAAGTAGCCGGCTGATAGCATCTCCCACCTCTTTGGGCTGAACCCGCTCCGCACGCCGTTGTGAAGCGCATTTCGTCGCGCAACGGCGCCGCCACGCTGGCGCCGTAAGCGAAAAGCACATAATGAGCGGCCTCGGTCGCGGCGCCGCTCGTATCGGCGTCCGGCTGGCAAACTGCCGTGGAGCGCCTGGTGAATCGCCGGTCATTGCTGAGATCCGCTGTGCTTGCGTGTGCCGCGCGCGGCTTGCCGCTACCCGCCTTTGTCACTCGCGCCGCCGCACAGCAACCGGCGTCGTGGCGGCACGGTGCCTCGCTCTACGGCGACCTGAAATATCCGCCCGGGTTCAAACGCTTCGACTACGTCAACGCCAACGCGCCGAAAGCCGGCACAGTGCGGCAGATCGCCATCGGCACCTTCGATAGTTTCAACATGATCGTGGCCGGCGTGAAAGGCGTCGCCGCAAGAGGAATCACGCTGGTCTACGACACGCTGCTTACCAGCTCGCTCGACGAAGTGGCGAGCGGATACGGGCTGATCGCCGAGGCCGTGACCTATCCCGATGACTTCTCCTCAGTCTCGTATCGGCTGCGTGCGGAAGCGAAATGGCATGACGGCAATCCGATCACGACCGACGACGTGATCTTTTCGTTCGATGCGTGGAAGAAATACAGCCCGCAGCTCGCCGCCTATTACCGTCACGTCGTCAAGGTCGTGAAGCGCGGCGACCGCGAACTGATCTTCACCTTCGACAGTCCGGGTAATCGCGAGTTGCCGCAGATCGTCGGCGAACTCATGATCCTGCCGAAGCTGTGGTGGGAAGGCACCGACAAAAACGGCAAGAAGCGCAATGTCGGCGATACGACGCTGGAGCCGCCGCTCGGCAGCGGCCCTTATCGCATCAAGAGCTTCTCTCCCGGCCGCGAAGTTATCTACGAACGGGTCAAGGACTATTGGGCGCGCGATCTCAATGTGCGGGTCGGCCGCGACAATTTCGATGAGTTGCGATTCGAGTATTTTCGCGATCCCACGGTCGCGCTCGAAGCGTTTAAGGCCGATACGGTCGATTGGCAGGTCGAGAACAGCGCCAAGAACTGGGCCACCGCCTACAATTTCCCGGCCGTCACTCAGAAACGCGTCATCCTCGAACAATTTCCCCAGAACAGCCTCGGCATGATGCAGGCATTCGCCTTCAACATCCGCCGCGACAAGTTCAAGGACCCGCGGGTGCGGCTGGCGTTCAATTACGCGTTCGACTTCGACGAGATGAACAAACAGATTTTTTTCGGCCAATACACGCGCATCGCCAGCTATTTCCAAGGCACCGAGCTTGCGGCAACCGGGCTCCCCACCGGACGTGAACTCGAAATTCTCCAGACCGTGCGCGATAAGGTGCCCCCCGAAGTCTTTACCACGCCCTACACCAATCCGTCGGCCGGCAATCCGCAGGCCGTGCGCGACAATCTCCGTCAGGCTGTGCGGCTGTTCCGTGAGGCCGGCTACGAGATTCGCGACGAACGCCTGGTCAACAGCAAAACCGGCGAACCCTACACCGTCGAATTTCTCGCCGGGGAGCCGGCCTTCGAGCGCGTCTTCCTGTTCTACAAGCCGGCACTGACCCGCCTCGGCATGACGGTCACGGTACGCACCATCGATGACGCGCAGTATGAGAACCGGCTGCGCGATTTCGACTTCGACATCATTACGCAAAGCTGGGGCGAATCGCTTTCGCCGGGTAACGAGCAGCGCGGCTATTGGGGTTCACAGGCTGCCGACCAGCCGGGTTCGTTCAATCTCATCGGCATCAAAAACCCGGCGGTCGACGCGCTCATCAATCAGGTGATCTTCGCCAAGAGCCGCGCCGATCTTGTCGCCGCCACCAAGGCGCTCGATCGCGTCCTGCTGTGGAATCACTACGTCGTGCCGCAATGGACGTATCCTTACGTGCGCACGGCGCGCTGGGACCGCTTCGGCCGGCCCGATCCAATGCCGAAATACGGCATGGAAGCCTTTCCCACCGTCTGGTGGTGGGATGCCGCAAAAGCCGCGAAGACAGGGATCAAATCGTGAGTCGCGTCGCCACTCCGATCCGGATTCGACCTCGCGATGCATAAACTCACGCGCCGGCACGTTCTGCAAGCGGCCGCCGGAGCTGCCGTTGCGTGCGCCGCGCACGAAACCGTCTCGTCTGCACGCGCCGCCGACGCGATCGAATCGCATGGACTGTCAGCTTTCGGCGATCTCCGCTACTCCCCGGACTTCCAGCACTTTCGCTATGTCAATCCGAGCGCGCCCAAGGGCGGAACGTTCTCTCAGATCGGTCCGAACCAGCTCTACAATCAGAATTTTCTGACATTCAATTCGCTGAACAGCTTCATTCTCAAGGGCGACGCCGCGCAAGGCATGGAGCTGACCTTCGCCACGTTGCTCGCGCCTTCGGGCGACGAACCAGACGCCATGTACGGACTAGCCGCCGCAAAGGTGCGGCGCTCGGTCGACGGTCTGACCCACACGTTTTTCATCCGGCCGGAGGCCAAATTCCACGATGGAACGCCGCTGACCGCGCACGACGTCGAGTACTCGCTCACGATCCTCAAGGCGCAAGGCCATCCGCTCATCACGCAGCTCCTCCGCGACATGCTCGGCGCCAAGGCGGACGACGATCACAGCGTTACCGTGACGTTCGCGCCCAAGCGCGCCCGCGATGTGCCGCTGTTCGTCGCCGGGCTGCCGATCTTTTCTCGCACCTATTACACTAAGAAGAAATTCGACGAATCCACGCTCGATCCGCCGCTCGGCTCCGGTGCCTATAAGGTCGGCCGCTTCGACGCCGGCCGCTATATCGAATACGACCGCGTCAAGAACTGGTGGGGCGCCGACCTGCCGGTGTCGCGCGGGCAGAACAATTTCGACACCTTGCGCTTCGAGTATTACCGCGATCGCGAGGTCGGCTTCGAAGGCTTTACCGCCAAATCGTATCTGTTTCGCGAGGAGTTCACGTCGCGAACCTGGAAAACGCGGTACGATTTCCCGGCGGTGCGCGACGGCCGCGTCAAGACCGATACGATTCCGGACGACACGCCGTCCGGCGCGCAGGGCTGGTTCATCAACACACGGCGCAAGAAATTCGCCGACAAGCGGCTGCGCGAAGCGCTCAACAACGCTTTCGACTTCGAATGGACCAACAAAACCATCATGTATGGCTGCTATGAGCGCACCGTCTCGGTGTTTCAGAACTCCGAGATGATGGCAAACGGCAAGCCGAGCGCGGCGGAGCTGAAGCTGCTCGACCCGTTCCGCGGCAAGGTCGCGGATGACGTGTTCAGCGCGCCTTACATTCCGCCGGTCACCGACGGCTCCGGCAACGACCGCGCCATTCTGCGCAAGGCTGTCGAGCTGCTTGTGGCCGCCGGCTGCCCTATCAAAAACGGCAAGCGTGTGCTGCCGAGCGGCGAGCCTGTCACCATCGAGTTTCTGCTCGACGAGCCGACATTTGAGCCGCACCATCTGGCGCTGATCAAGAATCTCGCCATTCTCGGTATTGCCGCCACCATCCGCCTCGTCGATCCGGTGCAATATCGCGCCCGCCTCGACGATTTTGACTTCGATATTACGGTCGCGCGGCTCAGTTTCTCGGCGACGCCCGGCGATTCGCTGCGCTCGTACTTTTCGTCGCAGGCGGCGGCGCTGAAGGGCTCGAACAATCTCGCCGGCATCGCCGATCCGGTCGTTGACGCCTTGATCGAGTCGATCATCGCCGCGGATACGCGCCCAGCACTGGTGACCGCCTGCCGCGCCCTCGACCGTGTTATTCGGGCCAACCACTACTGGATTCCGCAATGGTACAAGGCGACGCACTGGATCGCCTATTGGGACATGTTCGGCCGGCCGCCGGCGCAACCGCGCTATTTCCGCGGCATCCCGGATACCTGGTGGTATGACGCCGCCAAAGCCGCAAAAATCGAACAAAAGGGCTGATGCGAGCTTCATGGCCGGGCTTGTTCCGGCCATCCGCGTCTTTATGTTGCCGCTATGCCGTAAGACGTGGATGCCGGGCGTGCGACTGGGGACCATAGACGCACAGATCGACTGCAAAGCATGAGCGCCTACATCGTCCGCCGCCTCCTGTTCATGATCCCGACCATCGTCGGTATCATGCTGGTGTCGTTCGTCGTCGTGCAGTTCGCGCCGGGGGGGCCGGTCGAGCGCGTCATCGCCCAGCTTTCCGGCTTGGAGACCGGCGCGGCGTCGCGCGTCTCGGGTTCCTCAGGCGGCGACTTCGCCGGGCGCGCAGGCCTTCCCGGCAACGCGCAAAGCGCGATCAATTCCAAGTATCGCGGCGCGCAGGGACTCGATCCGGCTTTCATCAAAAGCCTGGAAAAGCAGTTCGGCTTCGACAAACCGGCCTACGAGCGCTTCTTCATCATGATGTGGAACTACGCGCGCTTCGATTTCGGCAAGAGCTATTTCCGCGACGTGAGCGTGATCGACCTCATTGGCGAGAAGCTCCCGGTCTCGATCTCGCTCGGCATCTGGATGACGCTGCTGAGCTATCTGATCTCGATCCCGCTAGGCATCCGCAAGGCGGTGAAGGACGGCACGCAATTCGACATGTGGACGTCGAGCGTGATCATCATCGGATATGCCATCCCCGGCTTTCTGTTCGCGATCCTGCTGATCATTCTGTTTGCCGGCGGCTCGTTCTGGCAGATCTTTCCGTTGCGCGGACTGACATCGGACGGCTGGTCGCAGTTCCCCTGGTGGGAAAAAATCCTCGACTATTTCTGGCATCTGACGCTGCCGATTATTTCCATGGGGCTGTCGGCTTTCGCCACCATGACGCTGCTCACCAAGAACTGCTTTCTCGAAGAGCTGCGCAAGCAATACGTGCTGACGGCCCGCGCCAAGGGCTGCTCGCAGCGGCAGGTGCTCTATGGCCATATTTTCCGCAATGCCATGCTGCTGGTCATTGCCGGATTCCCGAGCGCCTTCGTCAGCGCGTTCTTCGCCGGCTCGCTCTTGATCGAGACGATCTTTTCGTTGAACGGCCTCGGACTCTTAAGCTTCGAGAGCGTGCTCAACCGCGACTATCCGGTGGTATTCGCCAACATCTATATATTCGCACTCATCGGCCTCGTGGTGACGCTGATTTCCGATCTGACCTACACGCTGATCGATCCGCGCATCGATTTCGAGACGCGGGAGGTCTGAGGTGGACGTTCGCGCGCCACCCGAACAGACCGTCGCCCCGTCTTCCGAGGCGCGGGCGGCATCGCCTGGTCTGACCCCTGTCATCGAACCGGCAGGCCCAATTATTGCCGCCGCGCCGCCGGGCGACTACACGCTCTCGCCGATCAACGCCCGCCGCTGGCGCAATTTCAAGGCCAACCGGCGCGGCTACTGGTCGTTGTGGGTCTTTCTCGTCCTGTTCGTGATCTCGCTGTTTGCCGAATTCATCGCCAACGACAAGCCGATCTACATTCACGTCGACGGCAAGAGCTACTTTCCAGTGTTCGTCACCTATCCCGACACCGACTTCGGCGATGTATTCGGTACCGCGGCCGATTATCTCGACCCGCATCTGCAGCAATATCTCGATGAGCACCATGCCTTCGTGGTGTGGCCGCCGATCCCGTTTTCCTACAGCACCATCGTCAGCCGCCCGCCGTCGCCGTTCCCGTCCAAGCCGACCTGGCTGCTCACCGAGCAGGATTGTGAGTTCGCGGCCAAAAACGGCTACGGCAAATGCGGCACGTTGGAATACAATTGGCTCGGCACCGACGATGTCGGCCGCGACGTACTGGCGCGGCTGATCTACGGTTTCCGCATCTCGGTGCTGTTCGGATTGATCCTGACCATCGTATCCTCGGTCATCGGCGTGGCCGCCGGCGCCGTCCAGGGTTTTTTCGGTGGCTGGACAGATTTGTTGTTTCAGCGATTTATCGAAATCTGGACTTCGGTGCCGGAACTTTATCTGCTGCTGATCATCTCGTCGGTGCTGGTGCCCGGATTCTTTGTGTTGCTCGGCATTCTCTTGCTGTTCTCCTGGACGCGGCTCGTCGGGCTGGTGCGCGCCGAGTTTTTGCGCGGGCGTAATTTCGAATACATCCTGGCAGCGCGGGCACTCGGCGTCTCGAACGTGGTCATCATCTTCCGGCATCTGCTGCCAAACGCCATGGTGGCCACGCTGACGTTCCTGCCGTTCATCATGTCGTCGTCGGTGATGACATTGACGGCGCTCGACTTCCTCGGCTTCGGCCTGCCGCCCGGCTCGCCTTCGCTCGGCGAATTGCTGTCGCAGGGCAAAGCCAACGTGCAGGCGCCTTGGCTCGGCCTGACCGGCTTCTTCGCCGTCGCCATCATGCTGTCGTTGCTGATCTTCATCGGCGAAGCGGTGCGCGACGCCTTCGATTCGCGGAAGACGTTCACATGACTGCGTGCTACACTGCTCGGTAAGGAGCAAATACATGAACAAGATCATTCGCGAACATTATCCGGCCGCGCAATTACCCGAGGACTTGCGGCCGAACGGTGACCCGGATGCACGGGTCACGATAACCATCGAAGCGGAAGAACGACAGCCTGATCATGTGCTCTCGCTTGAAGAGATTTGGGCAATGCGAGAGCCCCCCTTCCGAACCAAAGAAGAAATAGACGCCGAGATACGCCGCCAGCGAGATGAGTGGGATGACTGATCCGCCAAGCCCACCGAGCGTTTACGTGGGTGCAAACCCGTTTATCTATTTCATAGAGGGCGAGGAGACGGTCGCCAACAGCCTTAGACCTTTCTTCGACGCGTTGAGCCGCAAACCGGGCCTGGCCGCCACGAGCGAATTGACCCTGGCGGAAGTTTTGCCAAAAGCGCAGCCAGCAGTACGACCGAGTTATCTCAGCCTGATTGTTTGGAGCCTTCTGTTTGACCTTCAGCGGGTAACGCGGACGATACTGATCGATACAGCCGACTATCGCCAAGCCATGATGCGCACTTTGGCGGACGGACGAAGCGTCATGCCAAGGCTTCCCGATGCGATTCACGTCGTGACTGCAATCCAGACCCGGTGCCGCGCAATTCTCTCCGCAGATAGCGGTTTGAAAGCGCCCGAAGGAATGACGATTTACCAGCCGAACGCAGCCGGCATTGAAGCCCTCTTGAGGGAGATCGCATGACCGCCGATCCCCTCCTCGCCATTCGCGACCTCTCAGTCGCCTTCCGCCACGGCGGCGGAGAGACGCTTGCCGTCGACCGCGTCTCGTTCGACATCGGCAAGGGCGAGACCATGGCATTGGTCGGCGAATCCGGCTCGGGCAAGTCGGTCACCGCGCTGTCGATTCTCAAGCTTCTGCCCTACCCGGCGGCGCGGCATCCTTCCGGCAGCATCCTGTTCAAGGGCCGCGATCTGCTGCCGCTTGCCGAGCGCGACATGCAGCGCGTGCGCGGCGATGACATCACCATCATCTTTCAGGAGCCGTTGTCGTCGCTCAATCCGCTTCACACCATCGAAAAGCAGATCGGCGAAATCTTGTTGCTGCATCGCGGGCTCACCGGCGCGGCGGCGCGGGCACGCACCCTCGAGGTGCTCGGCCAGGTCGGCATTCCCGACCCGCAAAGCCGGCTGAAGAGCTATCCGCACCAGCTTTCCGGCGGCCAGCGCCAGCGCGTCATGATCGCCATGGCGCTAGCCAACGAGCCCGATCTGCTGATCGCCGACGAGCCGACCACGGCGCTCGACGTCACCATCCAGGCGCAAATCCTCGCGCTGTTGAGCGATATCCAGAAGCGGCTCGGCATGTCGCTTCTCTTCATCACCCACGATCTCGGCATCGTGCGCAAGATCGCAAAGAAGGTCTGCGTAATGAAGGAAGGCCGCATCGTCGAGCAGGGCGACGTCGAGCGCGTGTTCACCGCGCCTGCACACGCCTACACCCGCGCGCTGCTCGCCGCCGAGCCGAGGCCCGATCCGGCGCCGCCGCAGCCTGGCGCGCCGCTGCTCTTGGAGGCCAGCGATCTCAAAGTCTGGTTTCCGATCCGGCGCGGCGTGCTGCGCAAAACCGTCGGCTACATCAAGGCGGTCGACGGCGTGAGCATTGCGCTGCGCAAAGGCGAGACGCTCGGCGTGGTCGGTGAGTCCGGCTCGGGCAAGACCACGCTTGGGTTGGCACTCTTACGGCTCATCTCGTCCGACGGGCCCATCGTGTTCATGGGCAACAAGCTTCAGGGCCTGCGCTTCAAACAGATGCGGCCGTTCCGGCGCGACATGCAGATCGTATTTCAGGATCCCTATGGGTCGCTGTCGCCGCGGCTTTCGGTCGCCGAAATCATCAAGGAAGGGCTGAACGTCCATTACGCCGACATGCCTGAACACGAGCGCGATGCGCGCGTCAGCCGGGCGCTCACCGACGTCGGGCTCGACCCGGGCACGCGTTTCCGCTTCCCCCATGAATTCTCCGGCGGCCAGCGGCAGCGCATCGCCGTGGCGCGGGCCATCGTACTGGAGCCGTCCTTCGTGGTGCTCGACGAGCCGACCAGCGCGCTCGACATGCTGATCCAGTCGCAGATGGTCGACCTGTTCCGCGACCTGCAAAAGCGGCGCAATCTCACCTATCTTTTCATCTCGCACGACCTGCGCGTGGTGGCGGCGCTGGCAAGCCGGTTGATCGTCATGCGCGCCGGCAAAGTGGTAGAGTTGGGCGACGCCGCGGCGCTATTCCGCCAGCCGCAGACCGACTATACGCGCGCGCTATTCGCCGCAGCGTTCAATCTGGAGACCGCACCCGCGGGCATCGTGGCACAATGAACATCATCCACCGCAGCTTCGCCATCGCGCTTGCCGCCGCCGCCCTGGGCTTGCTGTACGGCGCGCCGGCATCGGCGCAGGAACGCGACCGTTCCATGCGGCACGTTTCGGAATTTCCGCCGATCGGCGACGACGGCCAGCGCGTAGCCAATCACGCGGTCCGGCTACCGGGCCCGATCGAGAAAATACCCGGCGTGGTGACGGCCGCCAACCCGAACGGCAAGATAACGCTGATCGAATTCTACGACCTGAATTGTCCGTTCTGCCGCATCGCTTCGGTCGACATCGAAGACATGGTGGCGACCGACGGCGACCTGAAGCTCGTTCTGGTGCCCTATCCGGTTCTCGGCGCAGCGTCGGTTGCGGCCAGTCAGGTCGAACTGGCCGTGGCGCAGCTTGCGACGCCGCAGCAATTCTACGCCTATCATCATAAGATCTATGCACAGCGCGGCACGATCACCGGCCTGCGCGCCTTCCAGTTGGCGCGTGAATCCGGCTTCGACGGCCGCGCGATCGATACCATTTCGGACAGCGATGACGTCGCGCAAACAATCAAGGCCCACTTGGCTCTCGGCAAATCGCTCGGCATATCGGCCACGCCGGGCTTCATCATCGGCGGCGTTGCCATTCTGGGCTATCCGGGCCGCCACGCGCTGCAGGCGGTGATTGACGCCGTGAGGTCTTGCGGCAAAGTCATTTGCGAAAACACCTCGACGCACAGCCAATAGGCGCGCGGCACTCGCTGGATCGACGCGATTTCGGCTTTTTTGAGCTATGCAATCCGCGAAATGGGCCGCGCATTTCGGCGCTCTCCATGGAACCGTTCCCTTCGCGGTGAGTTGATCGGGGCAGCCCTTTCCGGCTGTCTCAACCGCATCGTCACATGGAATTCAGATTCGACCCGAAAGAGCGTCGGCTGCACATCCGGACTCTGGTTCCGGCCGGGCAACACACGCCCGTTTTCGTGGCCGACGACCTGTTCCAGTTCGGCATCGAGGAAGAATATTTCCTGTCCGACGCTAAGACGTTGCAGACACCGTCGGAAACGCCCGAGGCGCTGTTCGAAAGCGCGAATCTCACCACGACCGGCCATATCGGCCGCGAGTTTCTGCAGGCGCAGATCGAAGTCGCCACCGAGCCGCATTGCAGCGCCGAACAGGCGCGGCACGAATTGCTGCGCCTGCGCAGAAGCGCAGCCGCCGCGGCAGCCGAACACGGTCTCGCGATTCTGGCATGCGGCACACATCCGTTGGCGTCCTGGCGCGACGCCGTGCAGAGTCCGAAGGGCCGCTATTCGCAGGTGATGGATCTGCTGCAGATGATCGGGCAGCGCAACATGCTGTGCGGCATGCACGTGCATGTCGAATTTCCCGATCCTACACGCCGCGTCGACGTGATGACGCGAATGCTCCCCTACGTGCCGCTGTTCATCGCACTGTCGACATCATCGCCGTTCTGGCAGGGCCGCGTCACCGGACTGAAAGGCTACCGCCTCGCGGCCTACGACGAACTGCCCCGCACCGGCCTGCCGGAGCTGTTCCGCAGCAACGCTGAATATGACGCCTACGTCGACGCCATGGTGATCTCCGGGGCGATGCCGGACGCCAGCCACCTGTGGTGGACCGTTCGCATTTCGCAGAAATATCCGACCTTGGAGTTGCGCGCGGCGGATTGCTGTACGCGGGTCGACGATACGATCGCAATTGCGGCGCTGTACCGCTGCTTGGTCCGTTATCTGTATAACAACCCCGAACACAACGCCGGGATCGAGGTGGTTGACCGCTCGATTGCGGTCGAGAACAAATGGCGCGCCCAGCGCTATGGCGCGCAGGGCAGTTTTGTGAGCCGGACCGGGGCTCAGCCGGTGGCCGAGGTGCTCGATCGGCTGGTGGAACTCTTAGCCGCCGACGCAGATATCCTGGGCTGCCGGAGGGAGTTAGGTCACTGCCGCACGATTGTCGCCGAAGGCACCTCGGCGGATGGCCAGTTGCGAATCTTTGCCGAAAATGAACACGATGGTGCCGAGATTGCCCTCCACAAGGTGGCTGAATGGCTTAAAGGCGCCACTTTGGTGGCCTGACGCTTAGGGCAATGGCAAAGGCAGCTGCATGTGCCGCTGGATCGCCTACCGCGGGGAAACGACCGCTCTCGAACATTATGTGACGTCGCCGGCGCATTCGCTGGTAACCCAGAGCATCGCGGCCCTGGAGTCGACAGCCAGCGTCAATGGCGACGGCTTCGGGCTTGGCTGGTACGGCACCCATCCCGAACCCGGCCTGTATCGTGAAATCCGGCCGGCCTGGTCCGATGAGAACCTGCGCTACCTGTGCCGGCACCTGCAATCGCATCTGTTCTTTGCCCATGTGCGGGCCGCAACCGGCACGCCGATCACCCGGCCGAATTGCCATCCGTTTGCCTGCAGCAAGTGGCTGTTCATGCACAACGGCTTCATCGGCAACTGGGCGAAGCTGCGCCGCCAGGTCGAAGCGCTCATTCCCGACACGCTTTACCCGGCGCGGGTCGGCACCACGGATTCTGAGGCGATCTTCCTTGCCATCATGGGGGCCGGAATGGACGACCCGGTTGCTGCGACCGAAACGACGCTGGCGCGGCTCGCCGAGCTGATCGGGCCGGATCGTATGCGGTTCACCGCCGCCCTCGCCAACGGCCGGGACCTGTATGCCTTCCGCTACGCCGTGAACGATCGCGCCAATACGCTGTATTACCGGGAGTCCGAGCAAGGTATCGTCGTCGTTTCCGAGCCGCTGGACAAAGATCACCGCAATTGGACGCGGGTTCCCGAAAGCCATGTGCTGGTGGCAAAGGCCGGCGAGTCGACGCGCATCGTGCCGTTTCTTTATCAACGCCAGGAAGCGGCGGAGTAGAACTCTTCTGCCGCTGCGAGCGGCGCCGCCCCCCGGGACAAAGAAGCCTAATCGCTTCGCGCCGTCATGCCGCCGTCGACTACGATCTCGGTGCCGGTGATGAAACGCGCTTCGTCGGAGGCAAGAAACAGCACCGCAGCGGCGGTGTCGCGGCCGTCGCCGGCAAAACCGAGCGGGATGCGCGCGATGCGCGATTTGAGCAAGGCCTCAACATCGCCGCCGGTGCGCTGCCTGGCGAGGCGCACTTCGACCATCGGCGTGTGCATCTGGCCCGGAATGACGGTATTCACGCGAATGCCGTGCTTGGCGTATTGCACCGCCGTCACCCGCGAGAACTGGATCACCGCGGCCTTCGACGACGCATAGCCGATCTGCGGCGAGCCCGAATAGCTGATACCCGACGTCGACGCCGTGTTGACGATGGCGCCGCCGCCCTGCTCGATCATCGCCGGGATCACGTGGCGGCAGGTGAGAAACACCGTTTTCAGATTGTATTCGATCTGGCGGTCGAAGGTCTCCTCGGCCATTTCGGCAACGCCGCCCGGCGCCGAGCCGCCGACATTGTTGACCAGAATATCGATCCGGCCGAAGGTCTTGCGGCACGCCTCGACCATCGCCCGCACCTCCGCGTCATCGGTGGCGTCGCAGACATGCGTCGCGATCTCGCCGTCGTTGCCGACGCGCGCGACCGTCTCGGTCATCAACTCGGCGTCCTTGTCGACGGCAAACACCTTGGCGCCTTCGCGTGCGAACAGCACCGCGGACGCGCGGCCGTTGCCCCAGCCAGAGCCGACGCAGCCGGCGCCGCAGATCAGCGCCACTTTTCCTGCAACACGTCCCGCCACGTGCAATCCCCCGAAGCTTGTGTCGACTGTGTCCAGATCGAATGTCGGTTTTATGCCGCCGTCAACTGGCGAGCGGCAGGGCCGCGCCGCTTCTCTTGAGCGGCGCGATGATTTCCTCGCCGAGGCGCTGCACGTTCTCTGCTGTCGGGATGATCTTGCACAGGACCAGCTCGATGCCGAGCTGTTCGAAGCGGCGCAACTGCCGGCGGACGTCTTCGGGCGAGCCGATACAGCCGAGCCTGGTGGCCGGCAGCATGCGCTGCTCGATCTTGCGCGCGTCCGGGTCGGGATCGTAGGCGAAGATGCGCTTGATCGTCGCGTCGAGCGCATCCTGTTCGCTCGTCCCCAGCGCAATGAACGGATTGAGCGCAAAGCGCACCTTGCGTCCGGCGCGTTCGGCGCGGCGCTTCATGTCGGCGACGGCCTCCTCGAGGCCACGCAGCGCCTCGTCGACGGTGTCCGCCTTCTTTGGGAAATCGATGAACCACCAGTCGCAATGCCCGGCGATGAAATCGCGGCCGCGATCGCTGCGGCTGACCGAATAGATTTCCGGCGGCCCGGCCGAGGCCGGTTTGAGCAGCAGCTGACCGTTCTCGACCCGATAATGCCTGCCTGCATAAGAAAAACTCTCCTGCGTCCACAGCCCGCGCAAAATGTCGATGAATTCGACCGTGCGCTGATAGCGCTCCTCGCCCTGCAGCACGGTGCCGCCGAACATGCGGAATTCTTCGTCGAACCAGCCGTTGACGATATTGAGCGCCATGCGGCCGCGGCAGACGCGATCGAGCGATACCGCGAGCTTGGCGACCATCACCGGGTCCCACAGGCCCGGGTGGACGGCGACCAGCGCGCGGATACGCGCAAGGCGCGAGCCGATCGCGCTCGCCAGCACCCAGGCGCCGATGTCGTTACCCAAATGCCGTTCGGCGAACAGGCAGAGCTCGAACCCGGCGCGGTCGGCGGCAGAGAGAAGCTCCACGCCAAGATCGAACTGCGCGTCGAGACGGCCGTCCGGCAGCGGCGCCAGCGCCTCGCTGACCGCCTGCGCGACTTCGGGCGAGCCTACGGTCGCCATCGGGATCGGCGCGTAGAGGCCGAATTGCATGTCGCCTAACCTCTCGTCGCCTACTTGCGGCCAAGCGCCTGTTTAACCCGCGCGATCACATCCTTCGGCGCGCCGGCGCTGTCCTTGAGCAGGGTGTCGACTTCCTTGCCGGTCACCAGCGAGATTTCGAGCCTCGTGCGTTTGGCGTCCGCCAAAAATGCCGGATCGCGCAGCGTTGCGGCGAACGCGGAGCGCAGCGCCGCGGCGCGCTCGGGCGGCAAATCCGGCGGGGCCAGGAACGGCCGCCCCATGATTTCGCGCCCCAGCAGAAACACCAGCGCTGCATGATCGGTGGAATTTTTGACCATGTCGCGGATGCTCGGCACGCCCGGCGCGTCCGCAATCGGAGCGACGCCGGTGTGGAACAGGAGATTGACCTTCTTGTCGCGGACCCAGTCCGGGTGGCCCGCCATGATCGCGCTCCACGACCAGTACGCCAGCCCGTCAAGCTCGCCGCGCTCCATCGCCAGCGCCGCGACGGACGTGTCGCGGTAGCCTTCGATGATCTTGAATTTCGTCCCGGCGAGGCGGTTGAAGGCGAGCGGCATGATTTCCGAGTCGGCGCCGGCGCCGGTGCCGGGAACCAGGAGCTGGTGCTCTTTCAGGTCGGCGAAGGTCTTGATCTTGGACGTGTGCCACGACATCGCCAGACTCACGTCACGGTTCATGCTGCCGAGCCAGGTGAATTTCAGCGGATCGACGTTGACCTCGTTCTGGCCGAGCATCGGCTCGAACGGCAGCCCGCGCCCGATGGTACCGACGACGGCGCCGTCCTTCGGCGCGATACCGTACAGATACTGCTCGACCTTGAGCCCGCCGGCGCCGATCATGTTCTGCACAACGACGGCCGGTTTGCCGGAAATGTGGTCACCGATGTGCCGCGCCAAGACGCGCGCGTAAATGTCGTAGGTCGAGCCGGCGCCAGTGAAGACCAGCATGGTCAATTGGCGGCCCTTGTAGAATTGCTCCACCGTTTGCGCGTGCGCAGCCGCGATAGCGGCGGCATTCAACAAGAGTGCGGCAGCGATCGCCTTCGCAAACCCGGCAAGTCTTTGCATGATCGTCTCCCAGCAACGGCCCGACACTACAGCGAAATTCCCATCGGCGCGCAATGACAGCTTGCGCGGCAGTGCGCCGCGCCGCAGCCTTGATCGGCGCACCGTCCCGGCGCAATCTTCGGCCAACCGGAGGAAACGCATGAGCATCGCCGAACTGCAGCCGGCGGCCGCGGCCAAATCCATTCCGACCGCCGACGAACTTATTGGCCGCGCCCGCGCGCTGGCGCCGAAACTGCGTGAGCGCGCGGTGCGCGCCGAGCGCGAGCGCAACATTCCGCAGGAATCCGTCGACGAATTCATTGATGCCGGCCTCATTCACACGCTGCAGCCGAAGCGCTGGGGCGGCTACGAGCATGACCACGAAGTCGCATTCGACATCGCCGTCGAGCTCGGTAAATCGACCTGCGGCTCGTCGGCCTGGTGTCTCAATTATCTCGCCGACCATGCCTGCATGCTGGCGCTGTTTCCCGAGGAGGCGCAGCACGATGTCTGGAGCCGCAACACGGCGGCCTGTATCGCCACCTCGGCGGCGCCGACCGGGAAGGTAACGGTGGTGCCGGGCGGTTACCGGCTTGACGGCCGCTGGTCGTGGTGCTCAGGGCTTCGCCACTCGCACTGGATCATGATCGGCGGCCTCGCCTTTCGCGCCGGCGAAGATCATCCCGACATGCGGCTCTATCTCGTGCCAGTGTCGGAGCTGAAGCAGGACGACACCTGGTATTGCGCCGGCCTGCGCGCCAGCGGTTCGAATACCGCAGTGCTCGACAACGTGTTCGTGCCCGAGCACCGCAGCGTGTCGTTCTCGCTCTTGCGTGACGGGTGCTCGCCGGGCTCAAAAATCAACACCAATCCGATCTACCGCGCGCCGTTCATCGCGGTGCACAGCTATGTGCTGCTCGCGCCGGTGCTCGGGCTCGCGCATGGCGGCTATTCCGATTTCACCACATGGACGCGCAAGCGTTATCTGACCTACACGCAACTCAACATCGCCCAGCATGTGCCGGTGCAAATCCGCGTCGCCGAGATCGCCGCACAGATCGACGCTGCGGAGCTGTTGGCACGCCGCGCCCTCAAGCTGGCGCTGGCAGATTATACCGGCATGTCACTTGAGACGCGCACCTTGCTGCGCCGCGATTTTACGTTTGGGGTGCGAATCCTGCGCGAGGCGATGGACGATCTGGTCAAGATTTCAGGCTCGAGCGGATTGATGGACGACAATTCGATCCAGCGCTGCTGGCGCGACGCGCACGCCATCTCCTCGCACGTGGTGATGAACTGGGACGTGCCGGCGGAGAATTTCGGCCGCATGGAATTCGGCCTGGGGCTCAATCCGGCGTACCCGATGTTTTGAGCGTCATTGCGGGGCGCGAGCGAAGCTCGCGAGCCCGCAGTTAGCAGACGAGCTACTTCAGCTGGTCGGCGATCTTGGCGAGACCGGCCTTGGCGCAGCCTTCGTCGAAATTGCCGCCGGGCGCGCCACCGACGCCGATGGCGGCAACCGCCTCGTTGCCGACTTTTATGCGAAAGGCTCCCGGCTGAAGGGCGATATGATCGAACTTTGCAATCCCGCCGGCGGGCGGCGTGGGTCCGATGCGCTGGGCGATGGCGCCGCTCGAATCCAAGTTGCTCGTCGCGCCGAGCATGATCACGGTATAGGCTTTGTCGTACGAGCTTTTAACCGCGACAATTCCGGCCCCGTCGCCGCGCAGCATCGCCTGCGTGGCACCGTCAGGATCGACGATTGTAGCGGTCACGTGGTAGCCCTGCTTTGCGCAGGCCGCGACCGCCTCTGTGACTGCTTCGGCGGCAAGCGCCGCCGAAAGCCGATGCGTGGTGAGTACGCCCTGCGCGGCAGCCGGCGCGACGAGCGAGGCAGTGATGCCAAACGTACAAATGAGAGCGGCGGCAAGCTTGCCTTTCATGTGACGCGTCCTCCCGTTGGATAAAACATGTTGTAGCGCCGACTCCGCGAGCCGTCTGACTTCCCGACTTTGCTGCGGATCAGGAAGCGTAACACGCGATGCTGCGCGCGGTCGAATCATCCATCACCGCACGCCACACCCGACGACTGTCAAACATGGAGTTCGAATAACTGCGCTTGCGTTTTCCGAAATGACCGATCAATTCCACCGCCACACGCCGTAAGCATGGCCGTTCGCCAACTGTGGCGCGACGTAATTCGGCTTGCGGCTGCCGATGGCGCCGAGCATGGCGATCCAGTTCAACAGTTCGCCGCCGACATTGCCGGCCTTGAGCATTTGATGCTCGGTGGCTTCGGCGATCAGCCGGTCGGTCTCTTGCGCTTCGAGGAGCTTAATGACACGCATCGCCCAGTCCGGATCGGGCACGCCGTCGGAACGGCCAGGCGCCATGCGCGGGCCACCGACTTCAAGCGAAAAGCTGCCCGAACCCATGATGACGACTCGCTTTGGTTCGGGCCACGACTCGATTGCGCGGGCCACCGCCTGGCCGAGCGCGTAGCAGCGCGCGGCTGAAGGCAACGGCGGCAGATGGCCGCTGATGAAGAACGGAATGACCGGCACTTGCATCTCCGGGGTGAGGAAATGCAGCGGCACCGTCACCGAGTGATCAACCGAGAAATTCTGCGTCATGCCGACGTCGAAGCCGGCCGCGACAGCAGCGGCGCGCACGTGTGCCGCCAGCGCCGCATGTGACGGCACGACGTAATTCGGCACGTCGCGCGGTTCGTCGTTCGGCGCCTTGAAGCTTTTGTCGATGCCGACGGCAAAGATCGGCAGGTCGTTGAGGAAGAAGGTGTTGAGGTGGTCGGTGTCGAACATCAGGATCAGGTCGGGCCGCGCCGCCGCCAGCTCGTTCTTCTGTGCGGCGAACAGCTTCGCCGTCTCGCAATCCGGTCCGTCGCGCTTGACGAAATGCGGGAAGATCGGAGTGTGCGGGACACCGAAGCCGGCAACGATCCGCGCCATAGGTTATCTCCCCTCGCCTACGCTACCGGCTGCCCGATGTCATCGACCTTCACGGCGCGCATGCGCTCGTTGTAGCTCGCAACGTTCAAGCCGCAGACTTCGAACCGCGCCAGATAGGCCAACAGGAAGCCGTTGGCGCCCATCTGGAACAGCGTGCCGACGTCGCCCGCGATCAGCGCTCCTCGCTCCGCCTCGGTCAGATCGAGCGGCGCCAGCGCTTTCGCCGGATCGGCCTTCATGGCGGCGCGAAAGGCATGGTCGCGCAGCACCTCGCGGCAAAGATAATTGACGGCGAAAATCGACATGGCTGCCCTCTCCCTGCAGCATCTTATGCATGACGCCGCGGTGATTGCCACAGCAGCGGCACGCTCCTAAGCTTTCGCCAATGATCGGGGAGGGAGCGATGGATGCGGTAACTCCGGCCCAGGAAACAGCCCACGAAACGCGGCGCAAGACCAACCCGGTGTTCAACGACCGCAAGCTCAAGCTCGGCACCTTCGGTACCAACCTCGACCGCGGCTGCGCCATCTCGACCATCGACGGCGTGCTCGAAATCAACTGGCCGAACACCCTGGAACTGGCGAGAACCTCCGAACAGATGGAATTCGAGGCGCTGGTTCCGATCGGCCGCTGGCACGGCTTCGGCGGCGTTACCAATTTCAACGGCCCGGGATTCGAGTGCTTTTCCTGGGCGGCGGCCATCGGTGCGTCGACGCATTATTCCGGCATTTTCGCCACCTCGCACGTACCGACCGTCCATCCGGTGATGGCCGCAAAGCAGGCTGCCACCATCGACCACGTCACCGGCGGCCGCTTCGCGCTCAACATCGTCACCGGCTGGAACCGGCCGGAGATCGAGATGTTCGGCTCGCCCTTGATGGAACACGACGACCGCTACGACTGCGCGGCGGAATGGCTGCAGATCATGAAACAGCTGTGGACGCGCGACGAGCCGTTCGATTTCGAAGGCCGCTTCTACAACATCAAGAAAGGCTATCTAGAACCGAAGCCGATCCAAAAACCGTTTCCGGCGGTGATGAACGCCGGCGGCTCGGAGAAGGGCCAGCACTTCGCCGCCAAATATTGCGACATGGTCTATGTCGTGTTCGGCTCGCACGATTTCGACGACTGCAAAGCCAAAATCGATTCCTACCGCGACCTCGCCCGCAAGGAATATGGCCGCGACATCCAGGTCTGGAGCTACGCCTATCTGGTCCAGGGCGAAACTGAAAAAGACGCGAAAGACTATTTCCAGGATTATGTCCACGACAAAGGCGACTGGGAGGCCGTCACCAATCTCGTCGACACCATGATCGCCAATGCCAAGACGCTGCCGCCGCCGGTGCTGGCCGAGATGAAGAAGCATTTCATCGCCGGCTGGGGCGGCTATCCGCTGATCGGCACGCCCGAGCAGATCGTGGATGGACTTGTCCGGATGTCGAAAATGGGCCTGGACGGCACGCTGTTGAACTGGCCGCGTTATATCGCGGACCAGCACTGGTTCCGCGATCGCGTCTATCCGCTGGTGGTGCAGGCGGGGCTAAGGTGAACTGTTTGTCATTCCGGAAGCCGAGCGCAGCGAGGCTGTCCGGAATGACAACTAGAAATACGGCCGGCGGGCATCCCGTCCAAGCCCGAGCTCCATGCGGCCGAAATGAGCGAAATTGGTCTCGACGTTGAGACTGATATGCATCGCCATGAAATGAATGTCGCGCCACGCTCGCTGCATCGGGTGCGACGTGTTAAAGCCCGCAGTGCCGCTGAGCGCCAGCAACGCGTCGATCGCTTCGACGCACAATTCCGCCGCGCGGGTAAAGTCGCGCACCGAACGGGCCAGAAGCTGCGGCGAGTAGTCGGCTGGCGCGTCGGTGACGCGCACGGCGCGGCGGACGAGAAGCTCGGCGGCATCGATGTCGGCCGCGGCGCGCGCCATCCGTGTCTGCACCGCAACCTTTTCCGCGACCGAGGAGCCGTCCTGCGCCTTGCGCGTCCTGGTCCAGTCGCGGAAAAGTTCATAGGCGCCCTGCGCCGCGCCGATCATCGGCGCCACGAACGAGATCGGCGCGTAATAGAAAAACGGCGTGTGGAAGATGACGCCGGGATGCATGGCGCCGCCCGGAGTGTTGCCGTCGCGCAAATCGGTCAGGCTCAGCACCAGGCCATGCGGCACGAACACGTTATCCGTGACGATGGTCTTGCTGCCGGTCGCCCGCATGCCGGCGGTAAACCAGGTGTCGCGCACCGTGTATTCGCCTTGCGGCACCAGAAAGAATTTCCATTCCGCCTCGCCGCTGTCATTGTCGTTATTATCTTGCGCCATGCCGCCGAGCATGACCCAGGTACAATGATCGACGCCGCTGGCAAACGGCGATCCGGCGCCCGAGATGCGATAGCCGCCGTCGACCGGCACGGCCTTGACGGCCGGCGCGAACGACGCGGCGACCGGCACGTCGAGACCGCCGGCCCAGAGCGTCTTCTGCGCGGCCTCCGGAAACTGCGCCATCAGGTGGGCGTGGTGGATGATCAGGCCCGCGCACCAGCCGTGCGAGGCATCGGCCTTGCTCAGTTCGCGCGTGACGTCGAACCACTCCTCGAAGCCGAGCCCGTAGCCGCCGATCCGCTCCGGTATGAGGATGCGGGCGAATCCGGCATCGAGCATCTCCTGCGCCGACTCGGGCGCAATGCGCCGCGCCTCCTCGGCCGCCGCGGCGCGCTCCGCGAATTGGTGGGCCATCTCGGGAAGGCGCGCCAGGATGTCCTGCCGTGTGGCACGTTGCGGCGGCCGTGGGGCGTCCGTCATCGGCTTGCTCCTAACGGTTCGCGGCATCTGCAGGCGGCGTCGGCACCAGCCGGCGGCCGACCGGGAAAAGCTGCAAATTGTAGCGTTGGACCACCCAGCCCCAAAGCCCCGACGGCGCCTTGAGCATGATGACGATGGCGATGAGCCCCAGCAGTATCAGATAATATGTGCCGTAATCGGCCAAGAGTTCGCGCAGCACGATATAGATCAGCATGCCGATGAACGGTCCCTCGATGGTGCCGATACCGCCGATGACCACCATGAAAATAACGACCACGGTCCAGTCGTTGATGGAGAAACCGGCTTCCGGCGAGATGCGCAGCTTTTGCAGAAAAATCAGCGCGCCGATCAGCCCCGTGCAGGTAGCGGTCGCGATGTAGATGATGAATTTGGTGCGGAACGTGTTGACGCCGAGGCTTGCGGACGCCGGCTCCGAATCGCGAATGGCGGTGAGCGCGAGGCCATGCCGCGAGCGCAGCAAGAGATAGACGATGCCGACCACGAACAGCGCGATCGCGAGCGTCATCAGATAGAGGATCGTGTCGCGGATATCGCGGTCGGGCGAGATTTCCTGCAGGATCGGAACAGTCAGCGACGGGCCTGATCCTGCGCCCAGCACGGTGATCAGACTGGCCAACAGCGCGAACACTTCGGAGACTACCCAAGTGCCGATAGCGAAATAGGCGCCGCGCAAGCGGAACACCGCGAACGACACCGGGATCGCCATCAGCCCCGCGAACGGCCCAGCCAGCAGCACGGCCAGATAGACATTCACGTTCCAGACGCCGGTCAAATAGAACAACATGTAGCCGCCGAGACCGACATAAGCCTGCTGGCCCACGGAGACGAGACCGGCATAACCGGCGAGCAGATTCCACAATTGCGCCAGCGCGACGTAGTAGGACATCTCGGCGATGAGCCGCATGTCGCCGGCATCGCCCCACCACGGCAGCGAGACCAGCGCCGCGAGGATCGCGGCAGCGACGGCGGCAAACACGCGGCTTGCTCTCGTCGCGCGCTCGACCCGGACTGTCTCCACGGCGGAAATCATGTCAGTCCTTCGTCCGCGGAAACAGACCGCTTGGGCGCACAATCAAAACGACAAGAAAAGCGACGTGCCCGGCGAGAATCTGCCAATTTGGATTGAGCGCCGCGCCGATCGCCTGCGCGATGCCGAGCACCATGCCGCCGATCAGCGTGCCCCAGAAACTGCCGAGTCCGCCGATGATCACCGCTTCGAAGGCGAGAATGAGCCGGATCGGCCCCGACGCCGGATCGAAGATCGTGCGAATGCCGAACAGCACGCCGGCAATCGCCGTGAACACCATCGCGATGCCGAGCGCCAAGGCATAAAGCTTGCGATTGTCGATGCCCATCAGTTCGGCGGTGTCCGCGTCGTCGGAGACTGCGCGAAAGGCGCGGCCGAGCCGCGTGCGGTAAAACAGAATTTGCAGGCCGCCGATGCCCAGGACCGCTACCGCAAAAACCAAAAGCGGGTAGACCCCGACATCGATGCCGCCCGGCAGACGAAGGCTCGCGATTTCGATGGCGCCTTCCTGAAGCCGATGGTCGTAGGCGCCGAAGCCTTGCAGCAAGCCATTCTGAATGATCACGGAAATGCCAAATGTCACGAGCAGCGGCGGCAGCAGCCCACCGCTGAGCGTGAAATTGAGTAGCCCGCGCTGCAGCGCATAGCCGAGCAGGAACATCACCGGCACGACGATCAGCAGGCTCACGAACGGGCTGAGCCCGGTGCTTTGCACGGCGATCATCCCGACATAGGCGGAAAGCACGATGAGGTCGCCGTGCGCGATGTTGACGAGCCGCATGATGCCGAATGACATCGACAGGCCGATCGCAAACAGCGCATAGAAGCCGCCGAGCAAGGCGCCCTGAATGAGGATATTGAGCCATTCCATGCCGGCCGCCCGCTACATGCCGAAATACGCCGCGGTCAGCGCGGCGCGATCGAAGTTTTTGGTCGGCGCGGTCAATGCGAGCCGGCCTTCCTGAAAGCAATAAAAGCGCGCCGAAGCGTCGAGCGCGCGGTTAATGTCCTGCTCGACGAGCACCACCGCCGTACCCTCGACGGTGATCGCGCCGAGGCACTGATAGATGTCGCGGATCACGACCGGCGCCAGTCCCAATGACAGCTCGTCGCACAACAAGAGCCGCGGATTGGACATCAGCGCCCGGCCGATCGCCGCCATCTGCTGCTGGCCGCCGGACAGCGACGGCGCCGGCAGCCGGCGCAGCTCATAAAGCCTTGGAAACAGCTCATAGACCCGTTTGAGACTCCAGGGTCCAGAGCGCGCGCTGTGAGTGCCGAGCGAAAGGTTTTCTTCCACCGACAGGCTCGGAAACAGCCGCCGCCCTTCCGGCACCATGGCAATTCCGAGTCGCACAATATCGTGCGGCGGCTTGCCGCCGATCGGCTGTCCGTCGAATATCACCGCGTCCGGCGCAGCCAGCAGCGCGCCCGCTACGGTGCGCAGAAACGTGGTCTTGCCGGCGCCGTTGGCGCCGATGATCGCTACGGTCTCGCCCTCCTCGACCGTGACATTGATATCGAACAGCGCCTGGAAGTCGCCGTAGAACGCCGACAGCTTCTGGGTTTGCAGCAATGTCATGACACCGGGATGCCCATATAGACTTCGCGCACCCGGGCATCGGCCATCACTTCGCGTGGCACGCCCCGGGCGAGGATCTGGCCGAAATTCATCACGATCAGCCGGCTCGCAACCGAGAGCAGCGCGTGTACGATGTGCTCGATCCACACGATCGTCGTGCCGCGTGCGTGAATTTCGCGAATGGTCTTCACCAGCTCGCCGCATTCATATTCGGTCAGGCCCCCGGCAATCTCATCGAGCAGCAAAAGCTTCGGCTCGATCGCCAGCGCCCGCGCCAGCTCCAGCCGCTTGCGCTGCAACAGCGTCAAGGTACGCGCCGGTACGTTGGCTTTGTCATAGAGCCCGGTGACCCGCAGCACGTCGCTGCAGCGCCGGTAGCTCTCGCGCTCGGTTGCTCCCCCGCCAAAGATGGCGCCGACGAGAAGATTCTCGAATACGCTCATGTTGGCGAAAGGATGCGGGATTTGATAGGAGCGCCCGATCCCGCGCCGCGAGCGGCCGTGCGGCGCCATTGCGGTGACGTCGGTGCCGTCGAACAGGACGCGGCCACTGCTGGGCGCGACGTCGCCGGTGATCAGATTGAACAACGTGGTCTTGCCGGCGCCGTTAGGACCGATCACCGCGAGGGCCTCGCCGGTTTCAACGGCGAGGTCCACAGTGTCCACGGCCTTGAGCGCCCCGTAGGACTTGGACATTCCAGTGAGTTGGAGAAGGACTGGCATCGACAACTTCTATCGGCCGCAGTCCCCGCCCATGTCCGCTCCGCCTTGCGGCTGCGAATACGGGCGGGAGCTGCAATGCTATTTCCGATTACCCTTTAAGCGGCGTCAGGAATATTGAATCGCCGAGAACGGCCTGTCGAGCGGGATATTCGGCGCCGTCTTGTTGAATACGATGTTGAGGTCGTATTTCCACTTCGTGCCCTTCTCCCACTGCCCGCCGACGATCGGCGTCGTGCAGACATTAGGCACCGGATTGGTCGGTCCCCCTTTCCAGGTGATTGGACCGACGATCGACTGATAGTCGGTCTGCGCAATCGCGTCACGGATCGAGGCGGCGTCGAGCTTCTTGGCGCGCTTGAGCACGTCGATCGCGACTTCGAGGTTGGCGTGCTTGAAGCCGAGCGGCTGCGTCCATTGCTTGCCGCTCGCTTTCTCGTAGGCATCGCAATATTGCTGCGCCGTTTCGCCGGTCAGGCTCGATTTGAACGGGTGATGGTGCGACCACCACACCTCGGTCGACGTGCCGGCGCCGCGGTCGCCAAGCGCCTCGACGGCGGTCGGAAACAACAGCGCCTTTGGCGGCGTCATGATCTTCGGCCGAAAGCCCTGTTGCGCGCATTGCGTCCAGAAGATTGCGAATTGCGGCGGATTGAAAATGCCGCAGGCGACGTCGGCGTTCATGTTTTTCAGCTTGGCGATCTGCGCGGTGAAATCGTCCGACAGCGGCGGATAGAGGCCGAGGAAATTCACGTCGAAACCGTGGCTCTTGATGGTCGCCGGCAGTCCGTGCACCGGGTCGCTGGCGGCGATGCCGTCGGGATCGTTGGTGAGCATCACGCCCACCTTCTTGTTGGTCGGAATGCTCAGCCACATTTCGGCGAACATGTTGGCGACCTGGTCGAAGCCCCAGAAGAAATGATATGTCCACTGGAAGCCCTTCTTCGGATCGCCCTTGCGGCCGAAGAACCAGGACTGCCACGGATCGTCCGAGGTGATGCAGGGCACGCCGTTCAGTTCGCACTGGTCGGCCACCGGATTGGTGGTGTCGCCAGTCGACGAGGCGACCATGATGTCCACCCGCTCGTTATTGATGAGCTGGGCGGCCACTTCCGAGGCGCGGTTCGGATTCGATTGGCTGTCGCGGTTGAGAATCTGGACCGGGTGCTTTTCACCAGCGACCGTGATGCCGTCGTGAAGAAACTTGCCGACTTCGTCGGCGACCCATTTCGACGGTTCGCCGAACGCGGCGATCGGTCCGGTTTCGGGCGTGATCATACCGATCTTGATGGGACGAGGGGCGGCGCGCGACGATTGGAACGTCCATGGCGAAGCAATGGCGGCGGCACCGCCGGCGGCCATCATCTTGACCAGCGTGCGGCGTCCTTGATCGATCTTGGCGCGGCCCCCGGTCCGCGATGCCGACTTGGCTCTCATAAGGCGTTCTCCCTCCTGGCGAAAATTGATTTGGCCCACATGACGGCTGTGGGATCGGCCCCACATCATCGCAGACTGGCAGCCGCGGCGCCACTCTTGACCGTCGACAATTGTGCCGCATTTGACGGCAACCGTGACGCTTGCGGGTTGCCGCAGCCCCAGCTCGCGATCTTTCGCCGGTCGGCGACTCCCGGCACGCGCTAACAAAGCCGCACCAGCGGACAGAGCACTGAGTTGCAGTAGCGGGCAATAGCCGGCACGATTTCGAGGAAAAGTCGCGGCCGCGCCCTCCGCATCAGATCGCGATTCTACTGACGCAAGACTTGCCTGTTCGGATACGCAGGCTCCGAGCAGGCCGCCTTTGATCAAGATCAATTTCTCCAATTGGCGCTGACGGTATCTTTTTGTCCGGAGCCTTCATCTCGACGATGCTGCGGAGGTCAAGCGTAAATGAAAAGGATCACCAAACTTATTGCGCTCGCAACATCAGCTTTCATGCTGTCGTTGGCGGGCAATTCACCGCTTTTCCATTTTCGGGCGAAGGCGCAAGAGGCGTTGCCTGGTTCGCTGGCCACAGCGCAATGGCTGCACGACCACCTGGATCAAGTCACGGTGATCGACATCCGAGACAACATGCAGCGCATCACCGCCGCGCCGCGATTTAATATCGACGGCTCCGGTAAAAAAACGCTGGTAGAGACCGGGGGCCACATTCCCGGGGCCATCTTGGTCGATTTCGCCAAAATCAGGGCGGCTCGTGTCGTCAATGGCGTCAGCTTGAACGCGATGATGCCGACCAAGGAAGCCTTTCAGGCCACGATGGATGCTGCCGGGCTGGATAAACAGCGGCCTATCGTCATTGCCGCAGTGGGCGACGCCGTCAACTCGCTGGATATGGCGACCAGGTTATTCTTTCAGCTGAAATACTTTGGCGAAAACAACGTCGCCGTGCTCAACGGCGGTACCAACAGTTGGCTCAGCGCCGGCTACCAAGTCAGCACCGATCCCATTGGCGTTCGCCATGGCGATTGGGCAGCCACTGCCGAGCGCCGGGATATCCTTGCCACGACCGACGACGTCAAAGCAGCCATGAGAACTCATTCGGTCCAGCTCGTCGATGCGCGTCCAACCGCGCAGTTTTTCGGGATCATCAAGAAGTCCGGTAGTCACTGCCGCGGGACACCTTCAAGGAGCCCGCTCGTTCCCGACCGAGGTGATGACGCGGCCGGCAGGCGGCGCACAGGAGTTCCTGAACGAGAAGCAATATCGAACAATTCTGAAACAACTGCAGATCAATCCCGCTGGGGCGTCCATCTCCTATTGCAATACCGGGCACCTCGCCTCAGGGCCTTGGTTTGTGATGCATGAGATCTTCAAGAACCAGAAGGCAAGACTTTACGCCGGCTCGATGAACGAATGGACCCATCTCGGCAATCCCGTTGTCGGCTTGCAGTGATAGGTGATGAGACGCTTCGCCAGGCGAGAGGAGAAAGTCGCCTTGTGGAGCGGCCGGCATGTGCGTGCCGCCCGCCAAGGAGAGTTCGATGAACAAGGCTGCACGACGGTTTCCTAGGCGCTGGTGCGTGGCCGGTTTCGCCGCCGTCCTGATCGGCGGGGCCTTTGCGCCCACCGCGCGGGCACAGTCGCCCACGAATGGACTGATCATGCTGATCGAGTTCGACAGGATCGAAGGCATCCGCCATTGGGAGCGTGAACTTGATCGGCGCCACCTGACCGCGCTCATTCAAGTGCAGTACAATATCCTGGAGAAATACCCGGAGGATTTCGCCCGCCTTGCTGCCAAGGGCTACGTGGTCGCTGGGACCTACTCGGAAAAGCCGTTCTGGGATGTCCCCTATGACGAGCAGCTTGCGCGCATGCGCGAAACCAAAGAGGCCATCGAACGCATCACCCGCAAGCCGATGCAGGTCTTCGGCAGCAAATATTTCGCCTACGACCAGAATACCTTACGGGCGGCCGATGCACTCGGAGTGCGCTACGTGCTCGGCAGAGGTACCGCCGGCGTGCTCGCAACTGTCTACGCGCCGCACGAGTACCATGCCAAGATTATCTCGGTCTCGAACGTGCCGTTCGCCGAGATGGGTACCGGCTCGCTGTGTGACTACAGCCTGTGGGCGCGCGGATCGACAGCCAAGGACTTCGCCACGGTGGTCGACAAAGTGATTGCAGGCAGGCCGGCGGACCTGATCCTGGTTTCCCATGCCTATATCGGCGGCCTGTACGCCCAATGGTGGAGCACCTATCAAAGTGCGCTGGGGCGGCCGGAGGTCAAATGGCGCGGCTTCGACGCGTGGGCGCGGGCGGTGAAGGTCCAGGAACTGCCTCTTGCCGAAATCCCGGTCAACCGCGAGGTCAAATACGACACGCCCAAACCGGCCGTGCCGCTGGAAAAACTCGACCTCCTTCCTGGAGTGCTAGACTAAACAACGACTCGCGTTGAAAGGCTGCCGGCTGCGACTTTTCCCTCGGCCGACCACACTTTAAAACGCGCATCGGCCTGCCGTCCGGACCACACTCGATCATGCGCCGGCGAACCGTGCCGACCGACTCGACCTAAACGCCATCCATCTTCTCGCAGCAAGCTTACTTCGTGATGGTAATTGTCGTATTCCGCAGGCCATGGCTTCCGATAAGCTCGAATAACTTCCTTGCATTCGCGGGATTCAGACGGACGCATCCATGTGACACCGGGCGGCCGAGATGGCGAATTTCGTATGTGCCGTGGATCGCGTAACCGCGCAGGAAAAACACCGAGTAAGGCATCGGTGACTGCTGATATAGCGTCGAATAATGCATCCGTTCCAGCGCATACGGCTGATAGGTTCCTAATGGGGTTCGATATCCACGTCGCGCCGTAGAGACGGGCCAAGTGGCAAAACGTGCGTGATCCACTTCGACTGTCATCGCTTGCTGCGACAACACGATCTGAATCTCGACATCCGCCCAGGCTTTCTCCGCCCGGACGGTGGTCATCAAGACCAATACGAGCAGAAGCAAACGTCGTCCCATGGATGGCATCCCCCGATAATAGATTTATAAATGCACGGCCCTCGCCTGTGCTCGTTGATGCAAATCAATCGTTATAAGAATTAGCTGAGAACTCCGCACGTTCGTCCCAGATCGAGGCCCCGACGCGGTCGCGCATCGCATCTGCGCAATCCGCTGCAGGCGTGTCAGGACGTTTAGCCGACTATTGAAGTCCGCCTGCCTCCCGGGCACTACAAATGCACACTTGTACATTCGGCCGACGACTATTGCTCCGGTTCTGGATGGAGGCCTGGGTTTTTTGCGTCGCTCACCGCACCGACGACTGCGCCCCGGGGACTACGTCGCCTGCCGTAAACCGCGGATTGTAATGCTTGCGGGTGCAAAGCCGCTGGTACCAGGCCCTCAGGTGCGGCAGATCTGGGCGCTCGATAGGGTAGGTGAACCAGCGGTACACGTGAGGGCCGAACACGATGTCGGCCATGGTGAAGCGGCTGCCCACCACGTAATCCCGACCCTCGAGCTGGCCGTTCAGCACTGTCCAGTGACCCGCCAGCATCTTCACCAGATCGGCGATCCGCGCGTGATCGCGTTTCGGCTCCGGCGCGCGAATAAGGGCAAGAAGGAGCTGGCGCATTGGCGGCCACAGCGTGGTGCCCTGCCAGGAAATCCACTGGTCGGCCAACGCGTATTCGCGGGGATCGGTGGGACTAAGATTGCCGGAGCTGTGCTTAGCGCACAGATATTTCACAATGGCATTCGATTCCCACAGCACGAAACCATCATCCTCCATGGTAGGAATCGTACCGTTCGGATTCATCTGGAGGTACCATGGCTCGTTGAGGAGTCCATGGTGCCGACCGGCATTTATGTGCTCGAAGGGCAGATCGAGTTCGCGCACGCACCACATGACTTTCTGCACACTGAGCAAATCTTCGCGACCCCAGATTTTCAGCAAAATAGTTCTCCTCGTGAAGCCCAGCTCCGGGCAGCCCACAATAGCGGAAGCCGCCGGCGATCAATCCGCGACGCCGCGCCGCTGAATGGCGCACGAGAAAAACGCTTGCCGCTCGGAGTGAGGCGTACCCTGCGGGTCGTTCGCCACACAAGCTTGGCGCGCAATTCCGTTTCCAGGTCGGCTATGTGTGCGCTGAGCGTCGACTGTACGATGCCGAGAGCTTCCGCCGCCGCACCAAAACCGCCGTGCTCAGCGACTGCACAAAAGCTTTTCAGACGCCTCAAACTGAAATCGGTCCGCATCCCGGTGATGGCGAATAGTTGATAATTGCCAGGCAGACTTCCACGACCAAATCACCCCCACAATTCTTTGGTCGCGAGCCGCGCGCCCGCCGCGAGCGCCTCAAGCTTCGCCCACGCGATCTGCGGATGGATGCGGCCGCCGAGGCCGCAATCCGTACCGGCGATGACGTTCTCGCGACCGGCGACCTTGGCGTAACGCACGATGCGGTCGGCGACCACCTGCGGGTGTTCGACGATATTGGTGGCGTGGCTGACGACGCCGGGGATGAGCATCTTGCCGTCGGGCAGTTTGACGTTCTGCCAGACGCGCCATTCGTGCTCATGCCGGACATTGCCTGCCTCCACCGAATAGGCGCCGGCGTTGACGCTCAGCACCAGGTCGACAATGTCGGCGAGCGGAATGTCGGTGGTGTGCGGGCCGTGCCAGCTGCCCCAGCAGATGTGAAAGCGGATGCGGTCCGCCGACAGCCCGCGCAGCGCATGGTTGAGCGCTGCCATGCGCACATGCTCGAACTTCTTGAATTCCCGAAGCGGCGGCTCCGGATTGATCATATCCCAATTGTCCGGCAGGCTCGGATCGTCGATCTGCAGCACGATGCCGGCATCGACGATCGCCTTGTACTCGTCGCGCATCGCATCGGCCGCAGCGAACAGAAATTCCTCCTCGGTCTTGTAATAAAGGTCGACGCCGCGGGCGAAGCTGCCGGGCCCGATCGAGCACATGAAGCCTTCTTCGGCGCCGGTTGCGGCCAGCGCCCTTTTCAGATTGTCGATGTCGGCCGCGAGCGCCGCATGGCCGGTATATTTGAGCGGCCCGGTGCAGGCCGGCCGGCCCACCGGCCGGCGCGCCGCGCTACCCATCAGGCTGCCGCTCAATTCCGGATCGAGATAGAACTCGCCGAACTTTCTGCCAATCGCGGCGGTTGGCGAATGATGTGAGCGCAACGTCCGCGACAGTCGATTTCTTGTGCTGGGTTTCATGCGCCGCGGCGGCCGCGCTGCCGGCCGGAGAAAAGCCCGACATGCGCGCGAACGCGTAATTCCACCACGCGCCATAGTCGTACGAACCGGCAACCGGCTTGCCGAACTCGCCATCGTCCGGGATATCGACGCCGAGCGAGCGCTGCTTTTTGACGACGTCGGCAACCGAGGCGGCCAGCACTTGGGCGTACGCGGCATCGTCCGCCTTGGCCTCACCGATCGCGATCGACCTGCTCAATGCAATCAGATTGGCCGGCCGCGACAGGCTTCCGGCATGCGTGGTCAAAATGCGATCCGTGCTTCGTTTCACCGCAGCCTCCCCGTGTTGTGCGCCATTGGCGGCTCATGAGATGTTTCTGGTAGGGAATGCTATTCTAAGCGGCGGGATCGATCCAGACAGGGAGGATTGCGATGCGATGGCTCGAGGCACTCGCTACGCTGGTCATGGTGAGCTTGGCTCTCATCGGCAACACGGCGGCGCAATCGGCGTATCCGTCACGGACAGTGCGCTTCATCCTGCCTTATGGCGCCGGCAGCGCCACCGACACGGCGTCGCGATTGTTCGCAGACGGGCTGAGCAAGCTGTGGGGCAAGCCGGTGATCGTGGACAACCGGCCGGGCGGCGACGGTCTCGTCTCGCTCAGCGCGTTTGCCCAGGCCAAGGACGATCATGTGCTGTGGTTCGGCCCGGCCGGCGCGTTTACCGCACTGCCCTACATGCACGATACGCTGCCATTCGATCCGTCGCCCAATATGAATCCGGTCGTCAGCATTTCGGTCGTCGTGCTTGCCATATCGGTACCGGCCGCATTGAAGATCGACACGGTCAGTCAGCTGGTGGCGCTGGCACGGTCCGAGCCGGGAAAACTCAACGCCGCGGCGGCGAACGGCATTTCGGATTTTCTGCTGTTCGGTTTCTTCAAGAAGCAAGGCCTGCAGGTCGCCGAGGTGCCCTATCGCGACGTCATGCAGGCGCCGAGCGACATGCTGGCCGGACGCCTCCAGGTGCTGTCGACTTCACTTGCCGTGCCGCAGCCGCTGGCCAATGCCGGACGACTCAAGATCCTGGCGGTGACCAGCAAGCAGCGCGCCCGAGTCAGCCTAACGTGCCGACCGCGATCGAAGCCGGCTATCCCGATCTGACCTTTGAAAGCATCGGCGGCGTGTTCGGTCCGCCCGGCATGCCCGAAGAACTGCGCAACCGGATCGCGGGGGATTTCCGCAAAGTCGCCGCCGCCAATCCGGAGATCGCCAAGAAGCTCGCCAATACCGGTCAGATCATGTCGCTGCGCAGCCCGGCGGAGTTCGCCGCCGCCATCAAAGACCAGCGCGTCACGCTGGCGGGGCTCGCCAAAACATTGGGGCTTAAGGCGGCGACGACCCATTAGCCCCGCCGACGACAGGTTGATTTCTCCCGATCGGATTCGTGGCGTCGGCACAATCGCGCGGCGCTTGCCCGCAGTTCGCGGCTGATGTTAAGTCGGAAGGCGAACTCACTGGGGGGCAAAAATGCGCGTCGCTTGCGTAGCGCTTTCATTGATCGCAATTGTGGTGAGTGGGGCTGGCGTCCGCGCCCAGCAATACATCGTTCCACAGGTCAAATCCGAGGAAGCGACCACCGGCAATCCCAGTCAGGCGCCGTTCAAATGGGCCGGCCTGCTACTGGTTCCGACGCCGACCCAGAAACAGCCCGGGCTGTTGTCGGGCTGCACCGCGCAATTCATCGCGCCGCAGGTTCTGCTCACCGCCGGCCATTGCGTCAAGGATCTCGAAACCAATCCCGCCGGGCCGTGGCCTGATCCGACCAAAGGCACGTTCTGGCTGCAGTACCAGAATAATCAAGGCACGCCGTTCAAGATCGTCTGTGCCGCCGCCAATCCGTTGTGGACGCTGCCAGCCAATTACAGCTCCATGCCGGCGGCGCAGAAGACGGCGGCGTTTGCGGCCGCGATGCAGCACGACTTCGCGATGATCATGGTCGACGGCAAGAGCCCGACCGGCGCCATGCCGTACCAGCTCGACTGGAAGGGCAAATACAGGTTCGTTTGGAGGGTAGGGTATCCCGCCGACATTCTCGGCGGCGCCATCATTCAACGCGTGGGCGGCGTGTTGTTCTTTGCCGATGCAATTCCGCTGGGGACATGGTCGCAGCCGAACCTGGTGACGCAATGGGGGCCGATCACCGACGCCACCCACGGCATGAGCGGCGGCGCGTGGGTGGCCAACCTCAGCGGCACCGAGGCTGACGGTAAAAATGTGCTCGTCGCGGTGACATCGGGCGCGCCGCCCGGTCCCAAACGGCTCGGCAATGCCCAGCAATTTCCCGGCGGCACGTTTGCGGCCTACCTCACAGCCGCCGAATTCAATCCGCTGCTCAGCTTCGTGTCCGGCGGCTGCAAGGGCGGTGGCGGCCCGTCGGCCGGCGCGCCGGGGCCGGCACCCGGACCGGCATCGTCGCCGCCAAGCCCGGCCAGCGGCGGGCAAATCACGCCGAACGCGCAGTAGCCGGGTTGCCGGGGCGCTCGCCCCCGCCGGCAAATCGCCTGACGCTAGTTCGCCTGCTTCCACGTCTGCTTGATAGGGCCCGGTGTGCCGGTTGGCGTCTCGTTGGCCATGATCATTTCAATGCCTTGCACTTGCACAAACCGCTTGAACGTGCGGCCGCTTGCATTGCGGGCGCCGCCGCTGCTGCCGTCGATGTGAATGCTCATCGTCTTGTCGGCATCGTCAACCTTATAGGTGCCGAAATACGCAATGTTTCTGGCTCCTCCATCGCTGATCACGATGACGGATAAATGGCCGGCAGCATCGAGAAACATCGAACCTTGCGGCGCGGCGCCATACGGCGTTCCGCCGTTATTGATCAGCACCGAAACGAGTTGCCAATGGCCGACGACCTGCTCCTTGAGCGCCTTGGCCGGTGACTGTGCCGACGCCGGCGACATGAGCGCCAGGCCGAGCAGCAGCGGCACGCCGCCGCCGCCGATGCCGCGTGCGGTGAGCTTCATGGTGCGACTCCCTTCGATGCGCCGCCGCGCGGCTCGATCAATCGATGTGAAATGTAATGCGGAACACGCCATACGCCAATACAGACCGCGTCGCGTGCTCACGGGCGGGCTGTCGAATTTGCCGCGAGCCACCGCTATGATCGTCCCTTCGCCGCTCACAGCAGGCCTCAGATGAGCATCCGCGACCAGCTCGAACCGATCGAAACCGCAAGCCGCGAGACGCTGCAGGCGGTACAGCTGGAACGGTTGAAGCAGACGCTGCGGCGCGCCTATGAGCGCATCCCGCATTACCGCAAGGCCTTTGACGCCGTTGGCGTGCATCCCAATGATCTGAAAGAGCTGTCCGACCTCGCCAAATTCCCGTTCACCGCAAAGGACGATCTGCGGCAGAATTATCCGTTCGGCATGTTCACAGTGCCGATGGCGGACATCGTACGCGTGCATGCGTCGAGCGGCACGACCGGCAAATCGACCGTGGTCGGCTACACGCGCGGCGACATCGACACCTGGTCGCAGGTCATGGCGCGATCGATCCGCGCCGCCGGCGGCCGCTCCACCGACAAGGTCCATGTCGCCTACGGCTACGGCCTGTTCACCGGCGGCCTCGGCTTCCACTATGGCGCCGAGTATCTCGGCGCTGCCGTGATCCCGGTCGGCGGCGGCTTCACCGAGCGTCAGGTCCAGCTCATCGTCGATTTTAAGCCCGATATCATCGTGGTGACGCCGTCCTACATGCTCGCCATCGCCGACGAGTTCGAGCGGCGAGGTTTCAAGCCAAGCGACTGCAGCCTGCGCATCGGCATGTTCGGCGCCGAGCCGTGGACTGACAGCATGCGCGCGGAAATCGAGCGCCGCATGGGCTTGCGGGCGCTCGATCATTACGGGCTTTCCGAACTGATCGGCCCTGGCGTGGCGCAGGAATGCCCGGACAGCCGCGACGGACTGACGATCTGGGAGGATCATTTCTTTCCGGAAATCATCGACCCCGACAGCGGACGCCCGGTGCCTGACGGCGAGCCGGGCGAACTGGTGCTCACCTCCCTTACCAAAGAGGCAATGCCGGTGATCCGCTATCGCACGCGCGACCTGACGCGGCTGTTGCCGCCCGGCTCGCGCCCGATGCGCCGCATCGAACGGATCAAGGGCCGCTCCGACGACATGCTGATCATCCGCGGCGTCAACGTGTTTCCCTCGCAGATCGAGTCCGTGCTGGGCCGCGAGCCGCAGCTTGCGCCGCATTACGTGCTCGAAGTGCGCCGCCCCCACACCCTCGATGAGATCGACGTCCTGGTCGAGATGCGCCCGGAATTGTCCGGAAAGCTCAGCGCCAAGGACATCGCGGCGCTGGCGCAGAAAGCTCAGCACCTGATCAAGGCGTATGTGGGGATCACCGCGACGGTGAGCGTTCTGGAGCCGGGAACGATCGAACGCTCGCAGGGCAAGGCCAAGCGCGTCATCGACCGGCGCGGCAAGTCTTGAACGCCAATGGAGACAGCACGATGAGCATCGACGCCGACGCGGCTGCACATTGCCTGCGCACGGCCGGCCTCGACGACACGGCTGTGGTCAGCTGGATCGCCGCCGTGCCGGACGGGCAAGGCTGTGAAGACAAAACCAGCGGTTATTCGGCGTTCTGGCAGCTCAGCACCCGCCTGGTGCAACGCCTGCCGCAAAAACCCAAGCGCAACAGCGCCGAAGCCGCCGCCGCGCAGCTCATCCTCGATACCGCGCGCGAGCAGCGCGAGCGCTTCCTCGCCGTCCACGCCGAAGCGCTGTACGACAAGCTGACCCGCAACCGCTCAAAGTTCATCCGTCTGGAAGATCTGGTGTTCGCCGCCGCCGCCGCCGTGCCCGGTCTGACCCCGACTGCCGCGCAGGTCGCCGCCGAAGCGGAACTGCTGCAACGCGACAAGGATGGCGTCGAGATCGACCAGGGCATTTTTCTCGCGCACGTACTCTCAAGCGAAACCGCCGGCCGACATCTCTGCCACGCCATGCTGCTGCCGCGCGCCGAGACCGGCGAATATCTAACAAAGCTCGGCATCGACGGGCGAGTTCGATCTCGGCCCGGCGCAGGTCGAGCGCCGCGGCAAGGCAACAATCCTGACGGCGCGGAATCCCCGCTTCCTCAACGCCGAGGATGATGCAACGCTCGACGCCATGGAGATCGCCGTCGATCTCGCCATCCTCGATCCGTCAACCGACGTCGCGGTGTTGCGCGGCGGCGCCGTCGATCATCCGAAATATGCCGGGCGCCGGCTGTTCGGCGCCGGCATCAACCTGACCCAACTCTATCGCGGCAAGATACCGTTCGTCTGGTTCCTCAAGCGCGACCTCGGCTTCGTCCATAAATTCTTTCGCGGCGTAGCGCTGCCCGAGGCGCTGCCCGACGACGTGCACGGCACCGGCATCGAGAAGCCGTGGATCGCGGCCGTCGAGGGCTTCGCCATCGGCGGGCACTGCCAGATCCTGCTGACCATGGATTACGTGCTCGCCGCCAGCGACGCGTTCATGACGCTGCCGGCGCGCAAGGAAGGCATCATTCCCGGCGCCGCAAATCTGCGCATGCCGCGCTTCACCGGCGATCGCATCACCCGCCAAGCCATCCAGTATGAGCGCCGGCTCGAATGCGACAGTCCGGAGGGCCGCCTGATCTGCGATGAGATCGCCGCACCCGCCGATATGGACCGCGCCCTCGATCGCGTCGTCGACCGTTTGACAAGTTCCGGCGCGGTCAGCGCCACCTCGAACCGCCGCGCCATCCGCATCGGTGTGGAACCGCTCGATCTATTCCGCTGCTATTTCTCCGCTTACGCGCGCGACCAGGCCTATTGCCATTACAGCCCGGCGTTGATCGCCAATCTGGAGCGCGAGTGGAACGCGCATAACAGAAGAGTTTAAAGCCGCAGCAGAGATTATTGCATTATCGCAAAAATTCCCGCACACTAGCCGCGACGGTGAGTTGGTTCCGACGCGGAACTGTGGGGGAACTCGAATGGCGAGCGAACAACCTGCCGCGCCCGGCCAGGCGCAATTCAAGCTGACAAAGAGCGCGGTGTTTCCGCTGGTCGGCGGCCGCTCCACGTGGTCGCGCGAGCACCTGCTGCCGATTTTCGTGACCCTCATCGCCGGGATTGCGTTGTTTTTGGTGCCGTTTCCATGGCCGAAGCTCACGCTCAACGGCAAGCCCGCATCGGCCGATTTCAACGCTGCCTGGCAGGTGTTCTCCGTCCTCGGGGTCTACATCTCCTTCATCGTTTGCTACTACATCAATCAGATGTGCGGTCGCGCCAAGCGCGGCTGGGTCCTGGCGGTAGTGGCATTTTTCACGTTTGCGGTCCTGGGTTCGCCGCTATGGCACGCCTGGTATAGCTTTTTCTATACGGTGATCCCCGGCGACCAACTGGAAAAATCCAACAGCGCGGTGGCTAGAGTCGCCGGGTATTTTCTCGGCACCGGGCTCTGTGAGGAAAGCTTCAAGGCCATCCCGCTGTTTTTGATGGTGCTCCTCGGCTCCGGGTTGGGCTTTCTCAGCCGCCACACAAAAGGCGGAGATAGTGCGGTCTGGGCGAGTTCTGAGACGGCGCGTCGCGCTGTGCGATCCGCTCGACGGCATCGTCATGGGGGTGGCTTCGGGAGCCGGCTTCTTTGTTGCCGAAACGCTCTGGCAGTATGTGCCCAAGATCATGAGCCAAGGCACAGTGCCCGGCGCTCAAGCGTTCAACGGACTGGTGCTGCTGCTGGCGCGCGGCCTACCCGAGATGACCGAACATTCCGCCTGGGCGGGCTTGTTCGGCTATTTCATCGGTCTTTCGGTGTTGCAGCCGCGCATGGCGCCGGTCCTGCTGCTGATAGGCTGGTTCAGCGCGGCCGCTCTGCACGGCGCATGGGATGTCATCGGTACCCTCGTCAGCTCCGATATCATCATCGTGTTGTTCCTGATTGGCGACGGCCTTTTGAGCTATGCCTTGCTGGCCGGGGCAATTTTCAAGGGCCGCGAGATTTCGCCCGGGCGCGCGCTCGGTCCCGCTGCCGCAACGGCGAAGGCATAGCGGTCCGGCGGTTCAAATCAGCAGGCCAGGACAGCAACTCGGCAAAGGCTGCCACCGTTAAGGCGTGGACAGCGCGCTGATGTCGCGTTCAGGGTCGCCGCCAAGCGGCGACCCTTTGCCCCAATCTTTTTCCCGCGAGCCCAGTAACGAAAACGCGCGCTCGATCGCCTACATTTGCCGACACGTTCGGCATACTTTCGCCCAAGATTACAACGCTTTAACGTGCAAACTTTGCTGAATTTGCAACGATACGCAAGTAAATCAGACATGCAGCGCCGAAGGACCCCATGACCGACATCGCCGAGCGCGCCCTGACTAAGGTTCCCGAAATCACAATCGTGTTCTGGATTTTGAAGATCGCCGCCACGACGCTCGGCGAAACCGGCGGCGACAGCGTCACCATGACCCTGAACTGGGGCTATCTGATCGGCACCGCGATATTCCTGTCGCTGTTCGTCGTGTTCGTTGTCCTCCAGATTATTGCCGACCGATTTCATCCGCTGCTCTACTGGGCGACGATCGTCGCCTCGACCACGGCCGGCACCACGATGGCGGATTTCGCCGACCGCTCGCTCGGCATCGGCTATGCGGGCGGCTCGTCGCTGCTGCTCGCCTGCCTGATCGCGGTGCTGGCCGCCTGGTATTGGTCGCTCGGCTCCATTTCGGTCACGACGGTCGCCACGCCGAAGGTCGAGATATTCTACTGGCTGGCGATCACCTTCTCGCAGACTTTGGGCACCGCGCTCGGCGACTGGGCGGCGGACGATACCGGCCTCGGCTATGGCGGCGGCGCCATGGTGTTCGGCGCCGGCTTGGCGGTGCTGGCGGCGTTGTATTTCTTCACCCGAATTTCGCGCGTATTTCTGTTCTGGGCGGCCTTCATCCTGACGCGACCGCTTGGCGCCACAGTCGGCGATTTTCTCGACAAACCAGTGAGTGACGGCGGACTGGCCTTGAGCCGTCCGATCGCGTCTGCGGTGATCGCGGCATTCATCCTCGTTTGCCTTCTTGTGCTGCCGCAGCGCGCCGGACGGCACCCAGAACACGCCGGCACGGCCGCGTGAGCGCTTGCCAGCATTCGGCAACTCATGCAGCATTGACGAAGGTCTGGTCCGCGCTCGCCGCCCAGGATGGACGCCCATGGACAGCCTTACCGCCCGGAAAACCCGGCCTCGGCTGGGAGACGCGACCCGGTTCGTCGATCCCGAGCACTTTCCCGAACCGGGCCGCACCGCGGTGCGTAACGCCATGGCGCGGGCCCGGAAGGCCCTCGCCGAGGATTATAAGGGCATCACCGCGCCCGGCGGCGCGGCGCCGTCAGGTCTGTTCCCGATCTTCAAGACCGGCGTCACGGTGCAGCCGATCATTGACGCCGCGCTGGCATTTGCCGCGCTGCTGACACCCGAACAGCGCAACTCCGCAAGCTTCGCCATCGACAGCATCCAGTGGCGCGCCTGGCACAATATGCATCCGTTCATCCAGCGCCATGGCGTGCTGCTGCGCGATCTCGGCGACCGGCAACGCGAAGCCGCCATAGGCATCCTGCGCACGAGCTTGAGCGCCGCGGGCTACGACGGCGCCCGGGACGTGATGAAGCTGAACGAACATGCGGCAGAAATCACCGGCTACGCCGACGAATTTGGCGAATGGTTCTACTGGATCAGCGTCTTTGGCGAACCGTCGTCAACCGAACCATGGGGCTGGCAGATCGACGGCCATCATCTGATCATCAACTGTTTCATCCTCGGCGACCAGCTGACGATGACGCCCGACTTCCGCGGCTCCGAACCGGTATCGGCACAATCGGGCAAATATGCCGGCACCACCGTTTTCCGCGAAGAAGAGGCGGCCGGCATCGCGCTGATGACGTCGCTCTCCGCCGATCAGCGCAACGCCGCGATCATCGGCGAAAAAATTCCGCGCGACGTCGTCACCACTGCGCAGGTCGACAACCTCGACCTGCCACATGCCGGCATCTGCTATGCTGCGCTGACGGCGTCGCAGCGCGAACTGATGCGAAAGCTTATCGGCGTCTACGTCGACCGAATCCGTCCGGGACACGCCGAGGTGCGCATGGCCGAGGTCGTGCGGCACCTGTCGCAGACCTTCTTCGGCTGGATTGGCGGCTTTGAGGACGACCAGCCGTTCTATTACCGCATCTACAGTCCGGTGATCCTGATCGAATTCGATCATCTGCCGGGAATCATCTTTGACAATGCCGAGCCGACCCGCGACCACATCCATACCGTCGTGCGCACGCCGAACGGCAACGATTACGGCCGCGACCTCCTGCGCCAGCACTACGCCGCGCACGATCACTCGCACCCGGACACGCCGCATCGCCGCGGGCTCGTGTGAGCTTTAAGCCTGGTGGCTGCGCCAACCGCGGAAGTGCCACCACAGCACCCCGCCGATCCCCAAGATCACGGCGGCGAGCAATACGAAAATAAACGCCGAGTTCTCGACCCAGGCGATCGCCGGAATGCCGATCGCCATGATGAGGCCGAGCAGGCACACCTGCCACGACAGAACGTGAACGCCGGCCGTGAAAGTGCCGAGCGCCAAGAGTGTGAAGATGGTGAGCCCGGTGGTGCCCGCGGTGAACATGCGTTGTACGCTCTCCAGCAGCATGATGTTCATCACGACGAGAAACGCGAGCCAGTGCAGCACCTCCTTGGCGATCAGCCAGAACCGCGCCCGCGTATCCGGCGCGTTATGCCAACCCGCGCCGACGCAGATCAGCGCGATCAGCGGCGCCAGGACTTCCCAGTAGCCGGTGATCGGCTTCTTGGAAAAACTGATATAGGCCACGCCGAGCAAAGTGAGGATCAGCACGATGCTGAACGGCAGCTCCCTGATCCAGAAACTCAAGTGATGCGCCCGCGCGTGAACCTGCGGGACGCTTGAATGCGGGGTCGAACCTGAATCGGCGTTGCTCATCGCGGCTGCTCCAAAAGACGGCCGACATACAGGCGCAAGAGTAGATCACATCCTGCGGTCACGCCACCGCACGGGACGCCAGGGGGCGCTTCAACGGCCGATCCTTCGCACGCCGGTGGGTTCGCTGCCGGCTTGGCGAATTCTTGCAATGCCGTCGGTGACCGGCTCGATGGCGACCGCCATATGAAAAGCGTTGGCGTGAACGAGGCTGTCGCGATTGCGCACGATGGCGACGTGGCCTTTCCAGAATATCAGGTCTCCCCGCTCGAGATTGGAAAGTCCGGCAGCCAGCGCGACCGGTGTCCCGACGGCCGCTGCCTGCATGTCGCTGTCCCGCGGGCACGCGATGCCGCAGGCGTTTAGCGCCACCTGCACCAAACCCGAACAGTCGAGCCCGAGCGCAGTCTTGCCGCCCCACAGATACGGTGCGCCGGCAAAGCGCTCGGCGACACCGACAAAATCCGACTCAAATTCGCCGATCGCTCGCAGATGTGCCGCCGGGATGTATCCGCCCGCCGGCGTGACCGCGAGCCGATCCTGGATGCGCGCGATGGCGAGCGTCGAACCAAGCGGCAGTGCCGCGAGCGGCGGCAGCTTGATCGACGGACCGGGAAACACCAGCGTACGCAGCGCCGAAACTTTATGGGTAGCCGCTGGACCGGGCGGACCGAGCGCGCTTTCCGGCAGCCAGCCCACGTAATCGTCGGCGTCGAGTTGGCCCCAGGCCCAGCCTTCACCATTCGCTTCGTAAATCGTCACGCGCTCGCCCTTGATCGCCTCGGTCAAGAGCGGCGCATCCGGCCGCGGCGCGCTGCGCAGCGGCGCCTGCGGCTCGATGACTTCACAAGCGCGGCCTTCGACGAAGCGCGCGGCGCTCACCTTGCCTTCAAGGAATTTCGCCGCAAGATCGGGACGGGCCGGCGTGACGCGGGGATCGAAGGCGCCCATGGCGGCCGGCGGCTCAGCCGCAGCGCGCGGCAAGCAGCGCGTAGAGCGCGCGCGCCGACTGGCACTCGCCGCCCTCCGGCCGCCCCGGCTTGGCCGACGGCGTCCAGGCAAACAGGTCAATGTGCAGCCACGACTTGACCGTCACGAACTTGCGCATGAACAGGGCCGCCGTGATGGCGCCGCCCTGACCGCCGCCGACGTTATTGGTGTCGGCGACTTTTGATTCCAGCATCGCCTCGTAGGGCCGCCACAACGGCAAGCGCCACAGCGGGTCATTCTCCGCGGCCGCACATTGCATAACCGCGTCGGCGAGCGCGTCGTCATCGGTGAAGAACGGCGGCACGTCGGGACCCAGCGCCACGCGCGCGGCGCCGGTGAGTGTGGCGAAGTCAACGATCAGTTCCGGTTTTTCCTCGTCGGCGAGCGTCAGCGCATCAGCGAGAATAAGACGGCCCTCGGCATCGGTATTGCCGATCTCGACCGTGATGCCCTTGCGCGATGTGTAGATATCGCGCGGCCGAAAGCTGCCTCCGGCGATCGAATTCTCCACCGCCGGGATCAGCACGCGCAGCCGCAGTTTCAGCCCGCGCGCCATGATCATATGCGCCAGCGCCAGCGCGGTCGCCGCGCCACCCATGTCCTTCTTCATGTTGAGCATCGAGGAGTTCGGGCTTGATGTCGAGGCCCCCGGTATCGAAGCAGACACCCTTGCCGACCAGCGTGATGCGGGGATGGCCCGCCTCGCCCCAGCTCATATCGATCAGCCGCGGCGCGCCCGCCGCCGCGCGGCCGACCGCATGGATCAGCGGAAAATTTTTTGCCAAAAGATCGTCGCCGGCGATGACGGAGATCGTGGCGTTGTGCCGCGCCGCGAGCTTGCGCACCGCGTCTTCGAGTTCCGGCGGGCCGAGGTCGTTGGCGGGGGTGTTGATCAGATCGCGCGCCAGGGTCACGCCTTCGACGACGCGATCGAGATCGCCGCGATCGACGTGCTGCGGCAGATCGAGACTGATGTCGCGCGCCTTCGTCTTGCGGTAGCGGCCGAAGCTGTAGAGGCCGAGCGCGAAGGCAAGTGCCGCGAGCCGCGCATCGTGCGGCTCGTTGGCGAAGCGGTAGACTCCGTCAGGCAGATGCTGCGTCAGCCGGCCGGGCAGAAACCGGTCGACGACTTCCCCGTCGCCTTCCAGCCCGAACAGCACGCCACCGAGGCCCTTCTCCCCGGGCAGCAACAGATGCCGCCCGGCCTTGGGCTCGAAGCCCGCCGCATCGGCGAACGCGGCGGCGTCGGCGCCCAAAATCTTGCGCACATCGGGATACGTCGCCGCCGTGACGAACCAGATCGGAATGGCGCCCGCCATGCCGGGCGTAGCAAAGACGGAGTTCATTGTGCCTTGTTCGCTACGTCCACGGCATCAGCGAGGCGTGGATCACGTCCGGCTTGCCGCCCGGCAGGCTGCCGACCGACCGGATGGCGAGGTCAACATCCTTGAGCCCGAACCGATGGGTGGTGATCTTCTCCAGCGGAAAGCGCTTCGAGGCGATCTGCGCCAGCGCCAGCTCGCAGGCCTTGTAGCTGTGGCCTCGCGCGCTAGTGCATGGTGATGAACTTCACCGTGAATTTCTCCAGCGGGAAATTCGGAAAGGCCGCGAGCTCGCCCTGCACCACGATGGTCCCCCCCTTGCGTTTGAGCGCCTCGATGCCGAGCAGGATTGGGATGGTGCCGGCGCCGGCGGTACAGTCGAGCGAGACGTCGACGCCCTTGCCGCCGGTGATCTCCATGATCCGTTGCAGAGGATCTTCCTTCTGCACGTCGATGACGTAATCGGCGCCGAGCTCCTTGGCGACCTTGAGCCGCGCGCCGTCCTTGGCGGTGCCGGTGACGATGATCAGCGAGGCGCCGGCCTGCTTGCAGATCACGGTCTGCGACAGGCCCTGCTGCCCCGGTCCCTGGATCAGCACGGTCGAATTGTAGCCGACGCCGCCGTCGAACAGCGACCATTCCACGCCGTTCGCCATCGGCGTCACCAGGCCCGCGAGCTCGGCCGACACGCCCTTCGGTACGTGATGCAGCACCGCGTTCCAGGGCAGGTAGACGTATTGCGCAAAGCCGCCATAGAGGTGCGGCGGCTTCTTCGCCGAGGTGTAGCCATAGCGGATGGCGTCCGGGTTGGTGCGCCAGTTGGTATTTTCGCAATGCCGGTACTGGCCGGCGTGGCACCACTCGCACTTGCCGCACATCACGTAGTGCTCGACGAAGACCAGGTCGCCTTCCTTGAAACCCTTGCGGTTGGTGAATTCGCGGCCGGCCTTGGCGATGACACCGATATTCTCGTGACCCATGATGACCGGGTCGCTGGTCGGCGGGTGCTGGTAGAGCTTGACGTCGGTGCCGCAGATGCCGCCGACCTCCATCTTCATCAGCGCCGCATCCTCCGCGATGTCCGGCATGGGATATTCGCGAATTTCGGTCTTGCTCGGCCCGGTGCGCACCGCCGCCAGTACTTTCTCGGCCACTGAAATTGCTCCTTATTTCTTCTTGGTCGTTGATCGAGGTTAGAAGCCCAATATATAGGCCAATGTCCAGCCCATTCGAGACGATGCGTTCGTTCAAGCGCGGCGCCGATAGCGGCGCAACCGACCGCGTGCGCGCCTGGACGCAGGTGCGCTTTACGCTCACCGACGACGAAACCGTCATGGTGTCCGAAATCGCCTGCACGGTCCCCGGCTGCCCGCCGATCGAAACCCACGTCGTGTTCTGGACCGCGCTAGGCCGGCATCATTTCAAGGTGTTCAAGCCGCTCGCTGCGGTCGTCGAGGACGATCTGCCACCGGCGTTCATGAAAAATGGGCTGATCTGGGCCGAAGGCATCGAGTGCAGCTGCTGCTGACGGCCGGAAGCGCCAATCGCCCCCCTACGCATCATCGACAAAATACCTTAGCCTTGGTCGTTGTGCCGGGAGCGAAACGTCCGAAGGCATTCAGCTCATGGGTATCGTCATGACTCTTGCGCGTCGATGGTTTCTGCAGCTGGCAGCGGGTGCTGCCGCGATCGCCGCGCTGCCTCGTGCCGCAGCGGCCCTCGATTATCCGACGCGGCCGGTTCGTCTGATCGTCGGCTTCCCGGCGGGTACCGGTCCCGACGTGATCGCTCGCCTCGTCGGACAACGGCTGTGGGACCGGCTCGGTCAGCAATTCGTCATTGAGGACCGCGCGGGCGCCGGCAGCAGCCTTGCCGCCCAGGATGTCGTTACCGCCCCCGCGGACGGCTACACGTTGCTGCTCGCTGCCAACGCGAATGCAGTCAACGCGAGTCTTTATCCTAAGCTCCCTTTCAATTTTGTGCGCGACACCACAGCCGTCGCCATGATTTGCAGCGCTCCTTTTGTGCTCGTGGTCAACCCGTTGGTGCCGGCGAAAACGCTCGCGGAGTTCATCGCCTACGCCAAAGCCAATCCGGGCAAGATCAACATGGGGTCTCCCGGTATCGGAACGACGCCCCATCTGATGTACGAATTGTTGAAGATGATGACGGGCATCGAACTTGTGCACGTGCCGTACCGGACCGGCTACATCCCGGATCTGCTCAGCGGCCAGGTGCAGGTCGCATTTTCAACGATTACTCAAGCGCTGCAGTACGTCAAAGACGGCAGGTTACGCGCTCTCGCCGTCAGCAGCGCGGCGCGTTCGGACGTCCTGCCTGACGTCCCGGCGGTCGGAGAATTTGTCCCTGGCTACGACGCCAGCGGCTGGTTCGGCATCTGCGCACCCAAAGCTACGTCCGCTGCGGTCACCGACAAGCTCAACACAACGATCAACGCCATCGTGGCCGAGCCGGACACGAGCAAGCGCCTGGTCGGTCTGGGGGTTCTGCCGCTGTCGATGACACGGGCCGAATTCGGTAAACTGATCGCTGACGATACCGAGAAATGGGCGAAGGTGATCCGAGCGGCCAACATCAAGGTCGATTAACGTACGATGGTCTGCTCGCACGGCAGACGACAACAGTTTACAGCCCTGCTGCCTTGAGCGCGTCTGCTTGGCGCTTCTCAACGCGATCGATTGAGAAACGTTCGATCGCCTCGTTAAACAGCCGATAGAAATTCAGCTCGGCGCGCAGGTGCAGGAACACGGCGCCCAAGCCCACTGCGGCGCGATCCATGAACACGAATTCGCGCGGCACCGTCACCGGCCCCTTCTGCTTGAGCGCCTGATGCACGCGGAACGCTTCGCGGCGGCCGTATTCGCCCGGCGCCACCCCGTCGGCGATGGTACGGACACGGTCGTCGAGCAGCGGCCCGTAAATGAAGCGCGCCCAGATGTTGAGCGTATCGATCAGATCGCGCGACAGTCGGCGGAAACCCCAGGTCTCGTAGGCATGCACGATGAGATCGTCCTTGCCGCGAAGGAGGCCATGATAAAGATCGACGACACCCTGGACGAATTTTGGCGCGAAAATACGTATGCAGCCGTAATCGAGCAGGTTGATGCCGCCCGCGTCTCGGCCGCGCGCAAAGACTGTGTAGTTGCCGAGATGGGGATCGCCGTGAATGACGCCGAAGCGGCTGAACGGAAACCACCACGCCGTGAACATGGCGGTCGCCAGCACGTTGCGCGCTTCGAGGGGATCTTTCGTGTGCGTCAGCATGCGCGTGCCGTCGAGCCAGTCGAGCGTCAGGAGCCGGCCGGTCGACAGCTCCGGCCAGGGTCGCGGCACGCGCACCGTCTCGACGCCGTCAAGCATGAGCCGGTAGAGCGCGACGTGCTTGGCTTCGCGAAAATAGTCGAGCTCTTCGCGCACGCGCTCGCCGATCTCCTTGCCGACTTCGGTGGTGTCGATCGCAGAATTGAACCGGCGTCGGACGGCGAGCAGTACCTGCAGCTGCACCAGATCGGCTTCGACCGCGGACTGCATATCCGGGTACTGCAACTTGCAGGCAAGCTCCTGCCCGTCGAGCGAGCGGGCGCGGTGCACCTGACCGAGCGACGCGGCTGCTGAGGGCTGACGCTCAAAGCTTGCGAACTTTCTCTCCCAGTCAGGCCCCAGCTCCGCCATCATGCGGCGCCTGACGAACGCCCACCCCATGGGCGGCGCCTCGCTCTGCAGTTTCTGCAGTTCCGTGGCATATTCGGGCGGCAGCAGATCCGGGATGGTCGCCATCAGTTGCGCGACCTTCATCAACGGACCCTTCAGCCGGCCGAGCGCGCCGGAGAGCGCCGCCGCCTCCCCTGCCCGGTTCGGCGTTCCGCCGAGGAGCCGCCGTCCCGCATAACGGGCCGCCACGCCGCCGACGTTGGCGCCGACGCGCGCATAGCGCGCGGCGCGGGCGGAGAGGCGGTTTTTTTCGCGGTCTGTGGGCATGCACCCGCTTAGATGTGATTGATCAATGGAAGTGCGAGGGGGCGTCAGCTCTTCGCAAGACCTTTAAGTGTCTCGCGGTATCGATCCATGCCTTTGCGGGCAATTTCCATTGCGCGCTCGTGCTTAGTTTTCTTTCGCGTGAGTTTTATTCCGCCTTCTGAAACCTCAGCGATGAGAACGTCACCCACGTCCCATCCGAGTTGGGCCAACGAATCCGGCGGCAGTACGACGAGGCGATCATCGCCTATTTTTTGGATCTTTGAAGCCATGCGCCCATTATAGCGATTTCAATTCTGAAATCATCCGCTCGATCACCGACAGTCCGCCCTGCCAGAACTGCGGATCGCGCGCATCGAGGCCGAACGGCTTGAGCAGCTCGGAGTGGTGCTTGGTGCCGCCGGCCGCGAGCATCGCGAGGTAGCGCTCGGCAAAGCCTTCGGCGGCATGCTCGTAGACCGCGTAGAGCGAGTTCACCAGGCAATCGCCGAACGCGTAGGCATAGACGTAGAACGGCGAGTGGATGAAATGCGGAATGTAGGTCCAGAACGTCTCGTAGCCGGGTTTCAGTTCGATCGCCGGGCCGAGGCTTTCGCCCTGCACTGCCATCCATAGCTCGCCGATCTTCTGCGCGGTCAGTTCGCCGTTCTTGCGCTCGGTATGGACGGCGCGTTCGAACGTATAGAACGCGATCTGCCGCACCACGGTGTTGATCATGTCCTCGACCTTGGCGGCGAGCATCGCCTTGCGCTGCCTCTTGTCCTCAGTCGCGGCAAGCAGCTTTCTGAACGTCAGCATCTCGCCGAACACGCTCGCGGTTTCGGCGAGCGTCAGCGGCGTCGGCGCCATCAGCGCGCCGTTCGGCGCCGCCAGCACCTGGTGCACGCCATGGCCGAGTTCGTGCGCCAGCGTCATCACGTCGCGCGGCTTGCCCTGATAGTTGAGCAGCACGTAGGGATGCGCCGACGGCACCGTCGGATGCGCGAACGCGCCCGGCGCCTTGCCGGGCCGCACCGGCGCGTCGATCCAGCGCCGATCGAAGAACCGTTCGGCGATTGCCGCCATCTTCGGCGAGAATGCGCCGTAGGCGGTGAGCACCGTGTCTCTGGCTTCGCCCCAGCTCACATTGCGCGACGCGACCTGCGGCAGCGGCGCGTTGCGGTCCCAGTGCGGCAGCTTTTTCTTGCCGAACCATTTTGCCTTCAGCGCATAGTAGCGATGCGACAGAAGCGGATAGGCGGCGCGCACGGCGGCGACCAGCGCATCGACCACTTCGCGCTCGACCCGGTTGTCGAGATGCCGCGCGTCGGCGATGTCGGCGAAGCCGCGCCAGCGGTCGGAGATTTCCTTGTCCTTGGCGAGCGTGTTGGTGATCAGCGCGAACTGCTGGACGTTCTGCTCGAACGTCTTCGCCAGCGCCTGCGCCGCGGCTTTGCGTTTCACCCCGGAGCGGTCCTGTAAGAGATTGAGCGTCGGCTCGATCGCCAGCGTCTTGCCCCCCACCTTGAAGCGCAGATTGGCGATGGTCGAAATCAAACAGCCGGTTCCAGGCCGAATAGCCGGTCATCGATTTTTCGTGAAACAATTGCTCGACCCGGTCCTCGAGCTGATACGGCTGATAGCGGCGCACGTCCTCCAGCCACGGCCGATAGTGGCCGAGCGCCGGATCGGCCATCGCGGCCTGCAGCAGCGCGTTGTCGATGCGGTTGAGTTCGAGGGTGAAGAACAGCAAGTGCGTGGAGGCCGCCGTCAGCCGCTCCTGCACGTCGCCATAAAACTTGGTGCGCGCCGGATCGACCGTATCGCCGGCGTGCACGAGCCCCGCATAGGAGCCGAGCCGCCCCATCAGATCGTCGAGCGCCTCGTAGCGCCGCACCGCTTCGCCAAGCGCCGCTCCAGCGCCCTGCCCGCGCGCCAGTTCGTCAAGCTTGCCCTTATAGGCTTCCTCGAACGCCACGCTCTCAGCATCGGCCCGATCGAGATCGCGGCTGACCGCCGGATCGTCGAGGCCGGCATAAAGGTCGGCGAGGTTCCATTCAGGCAGCGCGCCGAGCGGCGATTTGCGCGCCGGCGCTTGCGCCTGCCTTTTGGCGGGCCGCGCCGCCCCGTTTCGCCGCGAAGTTTTACGCTGGAGCATGAGTTCGACAGGCCTCCGTGCTGCGCGTGATGTGGCCAGCCAAAAGCGGCATCGCAAGGGCGCAACTTGTACCTGTCATGCCCGCGAAGGCGGGCATCCAGTAATCACGGATTGCCGTGCAAGCACAAACCACCGGGACAACTGGATTATCCGCTCATCAAGCGACCGGAGTGACATGTGGCGTGCCCGCCGGATGAAACTCAACGCGCCGCGGGCCTGCGGCTATTTCCGCTCCGACGCCGCCTGGAACGCCTTCCAGTCGAATTTTTGCGCGAGCGGCAACGCCTCGTCTTCGGTCATACCGTTGTACGACACACTGAACATCGCGGCCGGGCCGAGCGCCACCAGAACTGCGCCGGACTTTTGCGGCACGTTGTAGCTCTTGGCGACCGGAAAGCCATTGACCGTCGTCGAGATCATGTGGCCTTCGCTGGTCTCGATCTTCATGCCGGACTTGGTCGTCGCCAGCGCGCCCGCGGCCGCAGGGCCGGTCACGACCGAGGCATGGAGCTGCGCCGAGCCGCGCGTGTAATCGCGCTTGGCGGTGGTCATGGAATTGTTCGGCATTTCCATGGTCATGCCGTCAGGCTTGCCGCCCTGCCAGCCGTCGAGATCGATGAACAGCGGCAGAAAGCGGCGGAACGCCTGGTCGGCGCGCGCCGCGGCCGAGCGCAGCAAAGCGATGGCGGGAAGCGTGGCGAAGACGAGACGAAAGACGCGGCGACGATCGATCATGGGCCCCTCAATAACAATGTCCTACAATGGGCTGGAGCATAACCATCCCGCGCCGCGCGGGGAATGGGTGGCGGAGACGAATCGCGTCGCGCTTTACCCAAACCCAAAAAACCGCGCCGGATTGTCGACCAGCACGCGGTCGCGTGTGGCGCGGTCCGGCAGATAGCGTTCGAACAGCGCCACGCGCTTCATTTCGTGATCGACGCCGTAGTCCGACGGGCCGTCCTGGTCGGGGCGCATGAAGCGATGCACGTGCGGCCAGTCGGTGCCCCACAGGCAGCGGTCAGGCGCGGCCTCGTAATACATCCGGCCGAACGCGATCGCGTCGTCCCACGGGTAGCCGGCGTGCGAGCGCAGGTCGCCGTTCGACAGGCCGATCCACCAATTGCCGCTCGACAGCAGGTCGAGGATGAGACGCACCGAGGAGTGATCGGTGCCGCGCCGATAGTCGGGCCCGCCCATGTGATCGACGATGGCGGGGAAATCGATCTTTTTCAGTTCGTCGGCGACGACGAGAAAATCGTCCTCAAAGCCGAACACCTTGACGAACCAGCCAAGCTCGCGCACGCGGGCGAGGCCGCGGCGGAAATCGGCGATGCTCGGCGCCAGCTTGAAACGGCCGCCGAAATTGAAACGCGCGCCGCGCACGCCGACGCTGTTGAGCCGTTCAAGCTCCGCGTCGCTGACGCTGTCGTCGACGATGGCAACGCCGCGATAGCTCTGTTTGCCGACGACCTTGAGCACGTCGTGCAGCACCCGGTGATCGGTGCCGTAGATGGTCGGCTGCACGAACACGGCGCGGTCGACGCCCATGGCGTCGTGCAGCGCCTTCACGGCGGCGAAATTGCAGTCGCCCGGCGGCGCGTAGAGCGCGTTCGGATTGGCCGCCGGATAGGTCTTCGGATCGCCAAAGATGTGCAGATGGGTGTCGCAGGTGTTTTTGGGCAGGCGTTGGGGCATGTTTGTTGACCTGATTTTTGACTTTGATCGTCATTGCGAGGAGCGCAGCGACGAAGCAATCCAGGTGGCCTCGTAGCCCTCGCAAGCGGCCCTGGATTGCTTCGCTTTGCTCGCAATGACGAATTCCTACTGCAAACTGATGTTGGCTTGTCTGATGATCGGCCCCCATTTGGCGCGCTCACTCTTGAGATAATCGGCGAGCCAGGCCGGCGTACCGCCCATCGGCGTCATCCAGATGTTGGCGAGCTGTTTCTTGCCGGCATCGCTGTGCAGAAATTCGTTCACGCCTTGGTTGATCTTGGCGACGATGCCGGCCGGCGTCCCGGCCGGCGCGAACAAGGCGTACCAGCCGTTCGCCTCGAAGCCGGGGAAGCCCGACTCCTCCACTGTCGGCACGTCGGGCAGTTTCGGCAATCGTTCGCGGCTTGTGACCGCAAGGCCGCGCACCATGCCCGACTGCACCTGCGGCACGAAGGTCGGAATGTACTGGACCGAAAGCTGCAGATCGCCGGAAGCGAGATCGGGCAGCGCCTGCGAACTGATGCGATAAGGCACGTGCCCGATGGAAATGCCGGCGAGCTTGTTGAGGAGCTGGATGGTGATATGGGCCTGCGATCCGACGCCGACCGTTCCGGCATTGAGCGGGCCGTGCTTGGCCTTCGCGTAAGCCACCAGTTCCTTCAGATTCTTCACCGGCAGTTTCGGGCTGCCGACAAAGATCAGCGGCGAATAGGCCAGCGCCGCGACCGGCGCGAAGGCGCGATCGGGATCGAAGTCGAGGTGCTTGTACAGAAACTTGTTGTTGACGATCGGCCCGACCGTGCCGATCAGCAAGGTGTAGCCGTCAGGCGCCGCGCGCGCCGCCGCCCCCGCCGCGATGTTGCCGGTCGCACCGGGGCGGTCCTCGACGATGAAATTCTGGCCCAATTTCTGAGAGAGCGACGCGTTGATCATGCGCATCAGCGTGTCGGCGCTCGTCCCCGCCGCGAATGGGCAGAGCACCGTTACCGGCCGCGTCGGCCACGGCTCGGCCGCGCGCGCAGGCGCTGCGAGTGAGGAGAGCGCGGCGGCGCCAAGCGCGGCGGCGCCAAGCGCGCCGATCAAACGCCGCCGTTCCATGTCGGCAGTCATGTGGTTGTCCCCCGGCAATGCGGGCCCAGAAGCGGAGCCGCACCGCTCTTAATACGCCCTTAAGCCTCTTGCCGGCAAAGTGCCCCAATTCGGCACATGGCAGGGTTACGAGAAAGTGGAGCCAATGAGCAACCGCGTGCTCGTCGTCGACGACGATCCGGTGCAATGCCGACTGCTTGAAGGCTTGCTGGCGAAGTTCGGCTACGAGCCGCTCACGCTCGATAACGGCGACGCCGCGCTGGAGCTGCTCGGCACGCCCGACGGCGACCGTTTCGATTGCATGATCCTCGATCTGGTGATGCCGAATCTCGACGGGCTCGGCGTGCTGACGCGGCTGCGACAGGCCGGCATCAAGCTGCCGGTGATCGTACAGACCGCGCATGGTGGCATCGATAACGTGGTCTCGGCGATGCGCGCCGGCGCCATCGAACTCGTGGTCAAACCGGTCGGCGCCGAGCGACTGCATGTCAGCCTGCGCAATGCGCTCAATACCAGCGCGCTCGAAGGCGAGTTGGCCCGGCTCAAGCACAGCCGCTCCGGCACGCTCGGCTTCGCCGACATCATTACCCGCAGCGCCAATATGGCGGCCGTCATCCGCGTCGCCGAAAAGGCGGCGGCTTCCACCATCCCGGTGCTGATTTCCGGCAAGTCCGGCGTCGGCAAGGAATTGATCGCGCGCGCCATTCACGGCACCGGCGAACGGCGCAGCCGGCCGTTCGTCGCGGTCAATTGCGGCGCCATGCCGGAAAATCTCGTCGAATCGATCCTGTTCGGCCACGAGAAGGGGTCGTTCACCGGCGCGACCGAGCGGCATACCGGAAAGTTCGTCGAAGCCTCAGGCGGCACGCTGTTCCTCGACGAAGTCGGCGAGCTGCCGCCGGCCGCACAGATCAAGCTGTTGCGCGCCATCCAGGAGGGCGAGGTGGAGCCGGTCGGCGCGCGCCGCGCAGTCAAGGTCGACGTGCGCATCATTTCCGCCACCAACCGCGACTTGATCGCCGACGTGAAGGCCGGGCGCTTCCGCGAGGACCTGTTCTACCGGCTGCACGTGTTTCCGATCACCGTGCCGCCGCTGCGCGAGCGCCCGGCGGATATTCCGGCGCTGGCACGGCATTTTCTCGCCCGTTTTGCCGCCGAAGAGGGCAAGCGCATCCGTCTGATCGCGCCCGAGGCGATGCAGTTGCTCGCAGCGTTCCCGTGGCCGGGCAATATCCGCCAACTGGAGAATGCGGTGTTTCGCGCGGTAGTGCTGACCGATGGCGACAGCGTCGGCATCGGCGAATTTCCCCAGATTGCGGCGCTGGCTTCGGCACAGCATGGCGGCGAAGGGCCTCGCTCTCTTCCAGGGCCGGCCGAAACTGATGCGCCGCATGGTCCAGAGCGCGACCAGGCCGAGGTCCCGTCATTTGGGGACCATCCGCCGCTTCTCCCTGCCGATGGTCCGCTTCTGGCGGATGCGCTGCCGCTGCTTGACGCGGCCGGCGAGGTGCGGCCACTCGACGAGATCGAGGCCGGACTGATCCGCTATGCCGTTACCCATTACCGGGGGCAGATGTCGGAGGTGGCACGGCGGCTTCGCATCGGGCGCTCGACCCTGTACCGCAAGCTCGACGCGCTGGGGCTAAATGGCGAGCCCGGTGAAGACGATAGCGAAGGCGTTGCCGCGGAGCGACAGCCGCAGAAAATCGCCTGATCTGCCCTTAATTTCGCCTTCCCGCACAAGACAGGTTCCTGCGGCTTCGCGTAAGGTGATTCCCGGCTTCTGTCCGCAGCATTGACACTTTTGGGGCTGAGAGTTCCCGGAAGGTCGGGTTCTGCGGGCTGCCGCGCAGGCTCGGGGGGAAGCACTCTGACTTAAGGAGAATTTGCAATGCCCGGCGTCCGCCTCAATGGGTTTCTTGCCTCGACTGCCGTCGCACTATTGTTGACTTCGGGCGGTGCATTCGCGCAGTCGACGTCGCCCGGCGGCGCGCCGGCCGTTGTTCCTCCGAATTCCGCCAAGTCTGCCCCAGCCACCACCCCCGTTGCGGTGAGCGCGCCCGCCAAGGCCGCCGTGTCGGCGGAGCCGTGGGGCTCGCCTGCGCCTGCGGCTGCCGCCGCTCCGGCCCCATCGCCGGCGGCGCAACCGGCTGAAACGGCGGCGCAATCCGCCAGTCCGCCCGCGCCCGTAACGCCTGCGGCAACCGCAGATGCCGCCAAGCCCGCCGATGCGCCGGCGGGACCTCCAGTAGAGAGCGCGGCCCCGGCATCCCCCGCGCCCGCCGCGGCCGCGAGTGCGCCGCCCGCGTCCCCCGCACCTGCTGCGACGGCCAGCACCTCGGCACCGTCTGCCGCTCCTGCGGCCCCCGCGCCGGCTAACAGTGGGACGGCAGCAGCCCCCGCTCCCGCCGCAACCGCGGCGGCGCCAGCGCCTGCGCCCACGATCGACGATCAGATCGCCGAGCAATTGCGCGGTCTGTCGAGCGGCAAGTACGACCGCATCCTTGGCGGCAAGGCGCAGCGCGGTGCAATCGAGGCGTTCTATTCGGGCCGCTCTTTCGCACCGATCTGGCTCACCGCCGGCCATGCCAATGCGCGCGAGAAGGCCGCGGCCAACTACTTGGCTCATGTCGGCGCCGACGGCCTCGATCCGGCCGACTATCCGGTTCCGGATTTCAAATCGCTGACCGATCCACAGGCGCTGGCCGAGGCCGAGCTGAAACTCTCAATCGCGGTGGTCACCTATGCGCGCCATGCCTCGATCGGGCGTATCGCCTGGTCGCGCGTCAACGCCAATATCGAATACGACACCAAGGCGCCGGATCCGGCTGCGGTGCTCGCCACCATGGCCGGCGCCAAGGACGTGGCAGCCGAGCTGAACTCGTACGAGCCGCATGCGGCCGGCTACTTGGCGCTCAAGGCAAAGCTCGCTGAAATCCGCGGCGGCAAGGAAGACGGCATCAAGTCGCCGATTCCGGGCGGCCCCGCGCTCAGGATCGGCATGCACGACCCGCGCGTGCCGGCGCTGCGCGAAAAACTTGGGCTGAGCGGCGACGGCGATGCCTATGACAAGGCGCTCGCCGCGGCGGTGAAGCAATTCCAGAAGGAGCACGACATCCGGCAGACCGGCACGCTGACGGCGCCGACGCTCGATGCCATGAACGGTCCGCGCCCGACGCATGTCGTCGACACCATCCTCGCCAACATGGAACGCTGGCGCTGGATGCCGCACGACCTCGGCAAGTTCTACGTGATGATCAACCTGCCTGACTTTACGGCGAGCGTTTACAATGACGGCAAGCAAATCTGGAAGACCAAGATCGTCATCGGCAAGGTCGACAAGCCGACGCCGATCATTTCAACGTTGATGAAATTCATCACTGTCAATCCGACCTGGCATGTGCCGCCGTCGATCATCAACGGCGAATACCTGCCCGCCATGGCGCAAGACCCGACCGTCATGCAGCGCATGGGCCTTGTGGTCCAGCGCGATCCTTCCGGCAAGGTCATCGGCATCTATCAGCCGCCCGGCGACAGGAACGCCGAGGGCCGGCTGCGCTTCAACTTCCCCAATAAATTCCTGGTGTACCAGCACGACACGCCGGACAAATACCTGTTCAACTACGCGCGGCGCGCCTACAGCCACGGCTGCATGCGCACGCAGGATCCGGCAAAATACGCCGAAGTGCTACTGTCGCTGGTGCGGCCTAACGATCACTACACCAAGGAACGCATCGAGCACATGTACGGGCCGAACGAGATCAACATCGATTTCCCGACATTCATCCCGATCCACGTGACCTATCAGACCGCGTTCGTCGACGATAACGGCAAGCTCCAGTTCCGCGACGACCTCTACGGCCGCGACCGCGAACTGCTGGCGATCATGCACAATCCAAACGAAATGAAGATCGCCGACATTCCGGTAGAGCATGCGATTTCGGCGGCGAAGCGGGAAATCCTGACCGCCGCCGATCACGCCCCGACCTGGGGTAGCCCCTATGGGCGCGGATACAACGGCGGCGGCCCGGTGGGCTTCTTTCAGCAGCTGTTCGGCGGCTTCAACCAGCCGCCGCCCCAGCAGCGGCCCGTCCGTCGCCGCAGGGTAAGCCGCGGCCATCAGGGGCGGACCAACACCGCGCAGGGCTATCGCTAAATTCTGGGCCGCCATTTTGTCCGGGCCGGTCCGATAGGGCCGGCCCAAAGACACTAAGGGCGTGCAGATGCTGCCTGTGGGCGGCCAGCCGGCCTTGGCCAGATTTTGCCACACTGCCCGGCTAACCCTATAGGGTCGGGGGTGGGGTTGGCGATTAACGGCTCGTTCACCCTTCCCAAATTAACAAGGCGTTAGCGTTATTCGCTGCGGCGACGCGGCGGGTAGTGACGTTTAACGCGGGGACGCGAGATCGCCAGTGCCCATCGGTACCGCGCGCGCGAAGACCTGTTGTTTCTCGGCTGCACGAGCCGGTTATTCGTGCGGCTTCGCTCTTCTCATCGTTTTATTCGCAGGCCGAGGGCTGCAAACCGCGATCGCCGACGGCGACACGCGCACCATTTCGATGCATCACGTGCATACCGACGAGAGCATCACCATCACCTACAAGCGCGATGGCCGTTACGACGAGGCGGCGCTGGAAAAGCTCAACTGGTTCTTGCGCGACTGGCGGCGCGGCAAGGCCACCCACATGGACCCGCAGCTGATCGATCTGCTTTGGGAGGTCCAGCGAGAAACCGGCTCGAAGCAGCCGATCGATATCGTGTGCGGGTACCGCTCGCCTCAGACTAATTCCATGCTGCGGCGGCGGAGCCGCGGCGTAGCGCGCTTCTCCCAGCATATGCTCGGCCACGCTATCGACTTCTATATTCCGGGCGTGCCGCTGGAGCAGATCCGCGAAATCGGCCTGCGCATGCAACGCGGCGGTGTCGGCTTCTATCCGACGTCAGGCTCGCCGTTCGTACACATGGATACCGGCGGTGTGCGGATGTGGCCGCGAATGACGCGCAACCAACTCCTGCACGTCTTCCCGGACGGTCGCACCGTTTATCTGCCCGCGGATGGTCATCCACTGTCGGGCTATGCGCTGGCGATGGCCGATCTCCGTAAGCGCGGCCAGAATCCAACCGCGACCTGGAGCGAAGAGGCGCGCGACGAGGGCCTCGACGAGAACATTGTGCTGGCGAGCGATACAAGCCGCAAACCCGCGCCGTCCACCCCTGCGCCGGCGCACCGCCCTGCTCCGCCACCGGCCCGCGTGGCGCAGGCAGCGCCTGCCTCCGCCGCGCCTGCCCCCGCCGCTCCTGCCCCGCGACCTGCAGCGCATTTCGCGCTCGCCTCCGCTCCGGCAACCGTGGCGCCGATGAATTCGCTGTTCGCCGCGCTGCAGCTTGAAGCCGCGCGAAAGCGCCAGCAGGCGGCAATCGCCACCGCGGCGCCGGCGCCGAGCAGCGGCGGCGCCGTCTATCAAGTCGCGTCCTACACGCCATCGTCCGCTGCGCCGGCGGCTGCGCCACAGCCTGCTGTCGCGACCGCCGCAGATGCAAATGCGACACTGGGCAAGTCCGGGAAGGGCGATGGTCAGCGCGCGATGCTGGTCGCCAGCGCCGGCATGACCAACTCGATCACACCATGGCCCGGCGCTTTTGCCGATCGCGTCCCGCCGCAGCTTGCCCTCGCCTATGCGCAACAGACCGAGCAGGGAACACCAACGGCCACCGCAGGGGCGCGGACCGCGCCGATCCATGTCGCCCAGGCGCGACTGCCGCGGCCCCAAGCCGCCACCACGATTGCCGTGAAGCGCACCGCCGATCAGACCACCTCGACCATCGTCGCCGCGCGCCCGGCCGGCGTATCGGATCGGCTGCAGGGCGTGCGGTTCGACAATCCTTGGCTCGACGCGGTGCTGGTATCGCCCGACGTACGGCACTTTATGACCGCCCTGATGCTCGGTGCGGAGAACTATCGCGCCCTGACAGCGCTCGTGGAAAAGCCGGCGCAATCGGTGGTGATGACATTCGGACCTGAGCCGAATCCGGGCCTTAGCGCCGATCATTTCAGCGGCCCGGCCGTCGGCGCCATCTCAACCGTGACCTACAGGCAGGCGCAGTCGCGGGTGCAGTCCCACACCCACACCGCGCTGCGGTAACAGCGTTATTCCGGAGTCTCGCGCGGCGACGAATACCAGCCTCGCCGCTTTGCGGCGATCCGGATGACCGACCCTATTCCAGCAACATGCCAAGCGCGTGCAGATAGGTTTCCAGGATAGCCTCCTGCTCCTTGCGCTCGTTGACGTCCTGCTTGCGCAGCCGCACTACGGTGCGCAGCGCCTTGATGTCATAACCATTCACCTTGGCTTCGCCGTAAACGTCGCGGATATCGTCGGCGATCGCCTTCTTTTCTTCTTCAAGTCGTTCGACTCTTTCGACGAACGCCTTGAGTTGCTCCTTGGCGAAGCGGTGGGCCGGCTGGTCGTCGCGGACGGCGGCATTGGCCATCGGGCACTCCTCACGATGAACGCGTAAGTTTCCGGCAAGCGCCGGAACGCTTTTCGGCAAAGCACACTCTGCCGAAATCCGTCGTGAGGTTTCGGAGTTGCGGGGACAGAAATCAAGCCGCGCGCACGTTCATCCACGCAACGCACAGGGCGACAATGAAACGACAGCGCGTCTAATGCTTTTGGCTTGCTTTTTCGAACGCCGCCTTCTGCTGCGGCGATGCTTCCTTTTGATATTTCACGCGCCATTCGTCGTATGGCATGCCGTAGACGATCTCGCGGCTTTCATCCTTCGACATCGGCAGACCCTTGGCGTCTGCCGCGTCCTTCATCCAGTTCGACAGGCAATTGCGGCAGAAGCCAGCGAGATTCATCAGGTCGATGTTCTGCACGTCGGTGTGCTCGCGCAGATGATCCACCAGGCGGCGGTAAACGGCAGCTTCAAGTTCGATACGGGTCTTCTCGTCGGGCACCATGATGTTCTCCCAAAGCGGTCGGCCGAACCGGGAACCGCCGGCAAAGGCCCCTGCGGCGCGCGATAATCTGGCGGCCGTGTTATCATGATAAAGATAGAGGCCTGCGCGTTGTCTTGCCATAGTCGCGAGCACTATCCCGGCAACGCAAATCCAGCATCGACCATGACCATGCCGTCGCGCGATCTGCTCGAATCGCTGTTCCGAACCGCGGTCGCGGCTGCCCATCCGAGCCAATGCCTGCCCGCCAATTTGCCGGATTTCCCGGGGGGTGGCCGGCTCATTCTGCTCGCCGCCGGCAAGGCGGCGGGCTCGATGACCGAAGCGGCCGAGCGGCATTACCTCGCGCAGATGGCCGCGCGCGGCATCGCGGAACACCGCTTGGCCGGCGTCGCCGTCACCCGCCACGGCTATGGCCGGCCGACCCGGCGCATCGAGCTGGTTGAGGCCGGGCATCCGGTACCGGACGAATCGGGACTTGCCGGAACCGAGCGCGCCCTCAAATTCGCCGATGCCGCCGGAGCAGACGATTTCGTCGTAGTCCTGCTGTCCGGGGGCGCATCGGCCAACTGGATCGCACCGGTTCGCGGCCTCACGCTCGCCGAGAAGCAGGACGTGACGCGGGCCCTTTTACGCAGCGGCGCCAACATCGGCGAGATCAACACGGTGCGCAAACATCTTTCCCGCATCAAGGGCGGACGCTTGGCATTGCGCGCTCATCCGGCCCGGCTGGCGACGCTGTCGATTTCCGACGTCCCGGGCGACGATCCTTCGGTGATCGGTTCCGGGCCGACAATGCCCGATCCGACCACGCTGGCCGACGCGCGTGCAATCGTTGAAAAATACCGGCTCGCTCTGCCGGATGCGGCGCGTCGCGCGCTCGACGATCCCGCGAACGAATCGCCCAAGCCCGGCGACAGGATTTTTACCGGCACGACCTACCGGATCGTCGCCCGGCCAGCCGATGCGCTGGCCGCCGCGAAGGCGCGCGCCGAGGCCGCGGGCTATCAAGCCGTCGTGCTCGGCGACCGCCTGCAGGGCGAGGCCCGGGAGGTCGCCGCCGAGCATGCCGCGCTTGCCCGCAACTATGCCGCGCATGGAGGCCCTGTCGCAATCCTATCTGGCGGCGAATTGACCGTCACGCTGCGCGGCAAAGGCCAGGGCGGCCCCAATCAGGAATATGCGCTGGCGCTTGCGATCCACCTGGACGGCGCCCCCGGCATTTCAGGCCTTGCTGCCGACACCGACGGCACCGATGGCGGCCGCGGCCGGCCCGACGACCCGGCCGGGGCCTTTGTCGAGCCCACGACCCTGCAGCGCGCCCGCAAGGCCGGCCTCGATCCCGCCGCGTTTCTCGCGGACAACAATTCTACGGGGTTTTTCAATGCGATCGGCGACCTATTTCGGCCCGGCCCGACTTTCACCAACGTGACCGACTTTCGCGCCATCGTTGTTGACAGCCCGTCGCCCTGATGTCGAAGCTGAACCGGCGATGAGGCAGGGGATTATCAATCGGACGATTGTCAGCGCACTGTTGCTGTGCGCCGTTACAATGCTCGGACTGACCGCATCGGTCCGTCCGGCGGAGGCTAATTTCCGGCTGTGCAACAACACGTCGAGCCGCATCGGCGTCGCCATTGGCTACAAGGATGCGAAGGGCTGGACCACGGAAGGCTGGTGGAACTTGCCGGCACGGACCTGCGAAACCGTTCTCAAGGGCAACTTGGTCGCGCGCTATTATTACGTCTACGCGGTCGATTACGATCGCGGCGGCGAGTGGATGGGGCCGGCCTTCATGTGCACGCGCGACAAGGAGTTCACCATCCGCGGCATCAACAATTGCCTGGCGCGCGGCTTCGACCGCACCGGCTTTTTCGAGGTCGACACCGGCGAACAATCGACCTGGACGGTCCAGCTCACCGAAACCTCGGAGCAGCCGGCGGCAAAGCCGCTGCCCGCCGGTAATCCGCTCAGCGCAATCCCGCCCGGCACCGGCTCGACGCAGGTGCCGACTACGCCAGTGACGCGGCCTCCAGCGCCCGGAAGCAAGGGCCGATGAGGCGGCAGCGGCGGACCAAAATCGTCGCGACGCTTGGGCCGGCGTCGGGCGAGCGCGCCGTCATCGGCAAATTGTTTGCGGCCGGCGCCGACGTTTTCCGCATCAACATGAGCCACACCAGCCACGACCGCATGCGCGAACTCGTGGCGGCGATCCGCGCCGTCGAAGCCGAGAACAGCCGGCCGATTGGCATCCTGGTCGATCTGCAGGGCCCGAAGCTGCGGCTCGGCGCGTTCAAGAACGACGCCGCCAACCTCGACAAGGGTCAGGAATTCGTCTTCGACACCGACCAGGCGCCCGGCGACGCGACGCGCGTGCACCTGCCGCACGCGGAGATCTTCGCCGCCATCAAGCCCGGCGATGTGCTGCTCATCGACGACGGCAAGCTGCGCCTGCAGGCGACGGAAACCAGTCCGCAGCGCATCGTCGCGCGCGTCGAGGTCGGCGGCAAAGTGTCGAACCGCAAGGGCGTGAGCCTGCCCGACACGGTCATTCCGCTGGCGGCGCTGACCGCAAAGGACATCGCCGATCTCGAAGCAGCCCTCGATACCGGCATCGACTGGGTGGCGCTGTCGTTCATTCAGCGCCCCGAGGATATCGCCGAGGCCAAGAAGATCACGCGCGGGCGTGCTGCGGTGATGGCCAAGATCGAGAAGCCGCAAGCAGTCGCGCGGCTCGACGACATCCTCGAACTTGCCGACGCACTGATGGTGGCGCGCGGCGACCTCGGCGTCGAGATGCCGCTGGAAAAAGTCCCTGGCGTGCAGAAGGACATGACGCGTGCCTGCCGTCGCGCCGGCAAGCCGGTCGTGGTCGCGACCCAGATGCTGGAATCGATGATCGCGAGCCCTGTGCCGACGCGCGCCGAAGTCTCCGACGTTGCCACCGCGATATTCGACGGCGCCGACGCCGTGATGCTGTCGGCTGAGTCGGCGGCAGGGCAATACCCAATCGAAGCGGTGGCGACGATGAACCGCATCGCCGAACAGGTGGAAAAGGACACGAACTATCTGCCGTCGCTGCACGTCCTGCACACCGAGCCGGAGCATACCGGCGCCGATGCCATTGCGGCCGCGGCGCGACAGGTCGCCGAGACGCTCGACCTGTCCGCCATCATGTGCTGGACCTCGTCAGGCTCGACCGGGCTTCGGGTATCGCGCGAGCGGCCGCAATGTCCGATCGTCGCTATTTCGCCGATCGTTGCCGCCGGCCGCAAATTGTCGGTGGTCTGGGGCATCCACTGCGTGATCGCCGAAGACGCGCGCGACCAGGACGATATGGTGGAACGCGCCTGCCGCCTCGCCTTCAAGGAAGGTTTCGCCAAAGCCGGCAAGCGCGTCATCATTGTCGCCGGCATCCCGCTCGGCACGCCCGGCGCTACCAACATGATGCGGGTGGCGTTCGTGGGCACGGAGACCGGCGACGAATTATGACAAGCACGTCGTTAATGCGACTGTAAGTTGTCACCGAAATCCGGCTATACTCGTCCTCCTCATCGGCACAGGGAGGGAGATCATGGCTGCGCGTGCTCTGTGGGCGCTTGGCGTCCTGACTGCCTTTGTCTCGCTATCCTCGTCAGTGTCGGCCCGCGACCCCGAACCGGCGATGAACCAGCCAGATATGGTCGCCTGGCAGTTGTTCGCGCGGGTCACGCGCTATGCGGCAACACCCGGCAACAACGATGCCCTGTTCGAAACCTGGGCGTCCGATCCGGACACCTTCAACCTGCATCCGCAGTGGCCACGCGGCGCGGCTCCAAAACCGCTCGTCGCAAGCGCCCTGGCGCGCGGCATTTTAAATTCCCACCCGCGCATACGGGTGGCGCCCCCGCCGGGCACTTGCGTGCAGAACTGGAAGCCCGGACAGACTCCTTGCATCGGCGAAGAAGTTCGCCGCAATCTCCCGACGTTCAATTTCATCGTGCAGAATGGTCTCTACACCCAGGCGGGTCTGGCCAAGGCGTTCGGCACCACGATCAGCTTCCCGGTCGATTCCATCGAAGTGAAGGCTGACTGGATCCCGGTCGACGAATTGCCGAGCTGGAACGGCACCAATCTCGCCGATGTCAATTCGCTCTATCACGTCAACACGGTGAAGCTGGCGAACGGCACCACGGTATCCTACGCGTTGGTCGCCATGCATCTGATCTCGAAGCGGGTTCCGAACTGGACCTGGGCCACCTTCGAACACTGGAAGAATCCCGGTCGGTGCGACGCGATCGGCTGTCACGATGATTTCGGCGCCGTGCAGGCCGATGTCGCGCCCAATGCCCAGCCCAATCAAGGCTATGCCGACTGCACGCATACCGGCGTTCTGAAGCAATTGTTCGGCGCCGATGGGCTCGGTGACGTATGGCTGAACTACTGTCTCAAAGGCACGCAGACCGATTTTATCAACGCCACCGGACAGACGACTCTGCTCGGCAATTCGGTGATCGAAGCCCTCAACGCCGGCGTGCCGGTCGACCAGTCGTCGTGCATGACCTGCCACGCCACTGCAGCCTTCAACAAACAGGGTAGCCCGCTGCCCGTCGGCTTTGCCAATAACGAAACCGGTGCGCCGCAGCCGGTCTGGTACAACGGGCCGGGACCATACAACCCCTATCCATATCAGCAGGCGGATTTTGTCTGGGCGATCCCCGCCTGCGCCGTGCCCAATGGCAAGACGACAAGCCCCTGCGCGCCATAAATTGCCGCCGCATGCCGTAGCGAGTGACGGTCGTCACTCGCTACGTGCCGCCAGTTCCTCAATCTCGGCCACGACCCGCTCCGCCTCCGCGTAATGCCGCATATGGCCGACGCCGGGGAGCAGCACGAGCTTCGCTCCGGGCAGCGCCGCCGCGAAGGCCATGGTGTGCTGTCGCGGCGCGACGATCGGGTCGCGCTCGCCGCTGATCACGACGGCCGGAACGTGCAAGGAGCCGTAGCGCCGAAGCTGCCCGGCGAGGAATCTTCTGCAAGCCGGCAACGTCGCGGGCATTGGCAAGAAACGACTGCGGCCGCAGCAACAGCCATACCGCGCTGCGTTGAGGATAGCCTGGCGGCGGCATCTGCGGCACGAACGCGCCGCGCACGCCCGCGGGCAGCGCGATCGCCGATAGCGGCAGCGCCAGGCTGCGCGCGAACAGCCAGCCGGCGACCGGCAGCGACAGCGCGCCATAGAGCCACGTCAGGCGATGCAGATGCGGATGCGTCGGCGGCGCCAGCAGCACAAGCCCGGCGGTGCGATCCGGATGATCAAGCGCGAACGCCACGGCGAGCGTGCCACCCCAGGAATGGCCGGCCAGAATCGCGCGGCAGATGCCGAGCCGGCCCAGTACCTCGCTTAAGATCGCGGCCTGCGCTGCGGGCGAGCACGTGGCACGGCCCCTGCCCTCGCTCCAGCCCTGCCCTGGCCGGTCGATCAGGATGACGCGATGGGTGACGGCAAGCCGTTCGCCGAGCGGGCGCAGATCTTCAAGATTGCAGCCGGCGCCGTGCAGGAGAACGATCGGCGGCGCGCCGGCGGACGCCACGCCCAGTTCGACGACGTGCTGGCGCAGACCGCCGGCCTCGACCACCGCCCGCGCGGCGGGTAGCGCCGCTCGATCATGCGCGAGCCGATCAGTGTCGTGACGACGCCGGCACAGAGGAGCGCAAGAATGATAAGCGTAATCGTGAGGCTCACAGTGCAGACACCATGCGGACGCCGGAGAAAATCTGGATCGGTTCATGCGCGCGGCAAAGCAAGCCGTCGATAGCAACGCCAAGCCTCTTTTTGTGCGGCCGTTGCGAGCGACGGCGCATACCGACGACGCTTGTCTGAAATTAATGATTTGCGATGAACCGAGCCCGGTCGTTACTCACCGCGACGGACGCGTCAGATATCCCGCCCCTCGACCTTGACGGATAATTCCTTCACCACGTCGGGAATATTTTCAAGGTGAGGATCGATCTTGAGCGCGTCGCGATAGGCCTTGAGCGCATCCTTGTCGTCGCCGATCTCCTGCAGGATGACACCCAAGCCCGACAGCGCGCCGAAATGGCGCGGCTCGCGCGCAAGCACCTGGCCGATGTCGGCGATGGCATGGCCGTAATCGTCTTTGAGATAATAGACCGTGGCGCGCTGATTCCAGCCTTCGACGTAATCCGGCTTGATCTCGACGACCGCATCCAAGAGCTTGAGCGCGAGATCATAGTCCTTGGCGGAGGTCGCAGCTTTCACGCGCGCCATCAAGAGATTGCAGGTGTCGCTGCCGGAGATCATCCACACCGCCCAGATGCGCTGCTCAATCGCCTTGGCGCTGGCCTCGTCGGGCGCAATTTTCAGCGCCGCGAACAGCGTATCGAGATTGCTCATCGGATCGCCGTGGGCATACCGGGGGCAATTTCCCCGGCGGGTGTGCCCAACCGGGACCGCCGCTTTTGCCCGGCTGTTGCGCCGAGGCGGCAAGCGGAATGGCAAAAACGGCGGCTACCGCCAGGCGGACAAGAAGCGGGGGAATCGCGGTTCCATCAACATAGAGTCTATTCGCCTGTTGCGCGGCAACAAGCCTCAATGCTGCTCAAAGTGACGTGAACAATGCGGCGTAATTGGGCGCGGGATGGAGGGGGCGAGTTAGCGCCGTTTCGCGGCTGACCCAAGCTGCCGGCTAGCCCTGGCGCGCTTTAAAGCGGCGCTGCGTCTTATTGATGACATAGACGCGGCCCTTGCGCCGCACGAGACGATTGTCGCGATGGCGGCCGCGCAAGGATTTCAACGAGTTACGGACTTTCATGGCGCTTTTCCTGGGGAAGCGGTTGAATAAGGAGGCGGCTCGCACTTGTCAATGTGGGATGCCGAACGCAGCCTCGCCAGCAAAGGAAGCCCTCGTGAGCACAAAAACCGGCACGTTGCGGCTGATTTCGGGGGTCGGCGCCAAGGGCCCGGCCTGTTTTGTGCTCGAAACGGGCGGCAAACGCCTCATGCTTGATCTCGGCGAGGGCCCGCCGCCCGGGCTTTTGCCGGACGTCGACAGCGTTGGACCGCTCGACGCATTGGTTCTGAGCCACGGCCACAAAGACCATGTCGGCGGGCTTGCGCTGTTGCCGAAGCTCGGCAATCCGCCGATCTATGCCACCGGCATTGTCGCTCGCGACCTCCCAAAGGGCTTCGAGGTGCGGCCGCTGCCGGTCGGCGGCACGGGCGAGGTTTTGGGTATCGAGGTTCTCACCGGCCGCAATGGCCATGCGCCGGGCGGCATCTGGCTGCACTTCGCCATCGGCGGCGGCCTGCTCTACACCGGTGACTGGTCGGCGGAATCCATCCTTTATGCCTACGATCCGCCGGCCAAACCGGCCACCGTCGCGCTCATCGATTGTTCCTACGGCACCTATCAGAAGACGCTCGACGACTGCTGGGAGGCGATCGCACGGCTTGCCGAGCGCGGACCGCTGCTGTTGCCGGTGCCGGCCAACGGCCGCGGTCCCGAACTCGCGCTGCAATTCTTGCGGCATGGCCGCACCGATATTTTTCTCGATGCCGCAATGGCACAGGCGCTCCGCCACCTCGCCGGCACCGACCAGGCCTCGCTGCGCGCCGGCGTCGGCGACGACGTCAAGGCTATCGCCGTCGCCGCCAAGCCGATCGAAGAGCCGCGCGGCATCATGCTGGCAGCGTCCGCCGACGGCACCTCCGGCGCCACCAAAGCTTTGCTCAAACACTGGGCGCACAATGCGGAACCCGCGATCGTCTTCACCGGATACCGTGCATCCGATACGCCCGCCGACCGCTTGATCAAAAACGGCCGGGCGCAATTCTTGCGCTGGAACGTGCATCCGCGGCTGTCGGACGTGGTCGCGCTCGCCGAAGCGGTGCGGCCGCAGACGATCATCCCCGCCTTCTGCGATCGCACGCAGCTGGCAGGGTTGGCGCAGACGCTGGCGCCCGCGCATGTCACGATGGATGCGGTGGTGGAGTTTTAGGTCCGATCCCTTGGCAGACCTGTTCCTAAGACGTGGATGACCGCGACAAGCGACGACAAGCGCGGGCATGACGCAGCGGTTAGGCCAATTTTTCCCGGCCGGTTCGCGGTGTGAGATTTCTCACAAAGGGCCGCCAGGAATCCTTGTCATGGTGACGACATCGACGGCGCGGAAGTCGACAAGCTGCGGGATTGGCCTGCGGCGACTTCCTCTCAGCGCGCCGTATCAACCGACAAGGAGACCTATCATGAAATTCGCGATCAACGCCGCCGCAGCCGCTCTTTTGCTGCTCGCCTCCGCTCCGGCCTTCGCGCACGGCGGAATGGGCCACATGGGCGGCAACATGGGCGGCAACATGGGCGCCAGCATGGGTAAAACGAGCCACCAGACGGTGGTCGGCCGGCATGACGGCGACCGCCACATGCACTGGCGCTACACCAGGACGACGAAGATCACCGGCAAGATCCGCACCGTCCGCCTGAAGACCTTGTCGCCCCGCCAGGTGCTTCGCATCGAACGTGAGATCGGGCAGCTCCGCCTCGAGCTCTTCAAGCTGACCAACGAAGGGCGCGGCAACAGCCTCCTTCCGGGTGAAGAACCGGGCCATGGTCCTCAGCAAGTTGGTCAACGGCTCGCCGGCCATCAACTGAGCCGGCCCATCAGGCCTCATCCCCTCCCCGCTTCGCATCGCGAAGCGGGGACTGGGGCCGTACGTCCAATGCAGCGCGCTTCAATCCAATGACAGCCGATTACAGCTTCAGCAGCTTCTTCGCGTTCTCGTAATAGACCTTGTTCTTGTCTTCCGCCGACAGGCCCATCTTCTCGATCAGCTCGACGCCTTCCTTTTTCAGCACGAACAGCGGCGGCGAGTTGGTGCCGAACACGAAATGATCGGCACCGACCGATTTAAACGCGCAGCGCGCGCCCGGCACCCAGTACGACGTCGATTCCAGGTACAGCATTTTCAGATAATGGCTGGGCTGGTGCTTGATCAGCATCGGCTCGTAGGTGCCGAGGAAGAAGCACTCGTCCTGCAGCCGGTACGCGTAATCCATGCGGCCGATCATCTCGCAGATGCCGCCGCCGAGATGCGTCGCCACCACCTTCAGCCTCGGCAGCTTTTCGAACACGCCGCGCACGATCATGCGCGCCACCGCGAGCGCGCCGTCCATCGGGCGACCGACCGACGACGCCAGCCGATAATCGCGCATGCGCTCCTCGCCGAAGCCGACCGACGGCGGATGGATCACCACCGGCACGTCGAGCTCGCACGCCAGCTGGAAGAACGGAAACGCGTCGTCGTCGTCCGGATAGCTGCCCTGCAGGCTTGAGAGAATCCACGCGCCCTTCAGCCCGTCTTGCTTCACCGCGCGCTCGAACTCGCGCAGGAACGGATCGCCGCCATAGGGCACGATCGAGGCCATGCCGTAGATCTGTCCCGGATATTTGTTCTGCTGCTGGGCATTGTAGCGGTTCTGCCGTTGGCAGCGTTCGAGCTGCTGCGCACGGTCCATGTCGCGCAGATTGTGGATCGGATTGGAAATGACCGAGATATCCACGCCGCCGATCTTCGCCGCCTCCAGCACGTTCTCGATGGTGGCCGGCGGCCGGCCTTTCTTGGCGCCGACATTCTTGTGAAAGCCGGTGCCGGTAAACGTTTCGAAATCCTCCGGCGGAAAAACATGGGTGTGAAAATCGATGATCATCGGCGATTCCTCTCCCGCGCGCGCCGCAGACAGCCGCGGCGCTTTGAAAGCGCGGCACCATACACCGTTGCGCCCTTGCATTAGAACGCCGATGCGCATGAACTATGCGGCGAGCTATGCAGGGAGACGCACATCATCATGACTTTCAGCCGCCGGACTTTTGTCGGTTCAATCCCTTTGCTCCTCGCCCACGCCAAAGCGCACGCGCAAGCCGCGAGCGCCGCGGACAAAAACTGGCCGACGCGGCCGGTCCGCTTCATCGTTCCCGCAGCCGCCGGTAGCGCCGGTGACGATGTCTGCCGGCTGGTTGCGCAAAAGCTCTTGGATAAATTCGGCCAGCCTTTCGTCATCGTCAATCAGCCGGCCGCGGTCGGCACGCTTGCCATTGCCGATCTCGCCCGCGCGGCACCGGACGGCTACACGGTCGGCCAGATTTCGACCAGCACCAACGTCATTGCCAAACTGTACAATCCGAAGCTGTCCTACGACCCGGTGAAGAATTTCGCGCCGATCTCGCTGCTCGGCCATTCGCCCTATGTGCTCGCGGTCTTTCCGGGCCTGCCGGCGAAAAGCGTCGCCGAGCTGGTCGCGCTCGCCAAGGCGAGAAGCAAGCCGCTGAGCAATGCCGCGTTCGGCACCATGAGTCTGGGTTTTCTCGCCGGCAAGCTGTTCGAACAGAGAGCCGGCATCAAGCTGAACCAGATTCCATATCGCTCGTCGGCCCAGGCGGTTCTCGATGTGGTCGCGGGCCGCGTCGACATGCAGTTCTCAACTCTGCCGCCCGCCGTGCCACTCATTCGCACCGATAAGCTTCGCGCACTCGCGACCACCGGCGCGCAGCGCTTCGCCACGCTGGCCGACATACCCACTCTGGCAGAAGCGGGCTTCCCCGGCTTCGATGTTGCGCTGTGGCTTGCCATGGCGGCGCCGCCCGGCACACCGCGCGCCATCATCGAAAAGCTCAATGACGCGCTGGTCGCGATTCTCGCCACCGCCGACATGCGCCAGGCGATGCTGCGGCAAAGCTTTGTCGCCGAGTCGTCCTCGCCCGATGGGCTCGCGAAGCGCATCGGCGCCGACATGGACAAATGGCGCGATCTGGTCTCGGCGTCGCGTGCTCAAGCCAAGCCGTAAACGCCGTTCGCTTGCGCGCGGGAACGAAAGAATCCCTACCTCGCCTGCTGGCCGCGGATGCGGGGGTGGCCGATGCCGAGCGGCTTGGCATCGAGCAGCACGATGGCGAGCCGGGCCGGCGCGGTGCCACGATTGACCCAGGCGTGATTGGTGCCGCGCTGCACCATGATGTCGCCGGCGCGCAGTTTCACCGTGGAGTCGTCCATGTCCATGTCGATCTCGCCGTCGAGCACGGCGATGTAGTCGATGGTTTCGGTGCGATGCATTTCGGATTCGATGCCGGGAGCGAATTCCATGACGATGAATCGCGTGCCGTTTTCCGGCGGCGCGGTGCCGAGAATGCGCGCGCCCATGTCTTCGACATCCTCGCCGATGCCGATGTCGGCCGGCATCGAGTCGGTGCACCACATCAGCGTCGAAGCAACGCCTTCGCGCGGCGTCTTGGTGTTGGCCGCGGCGCCTTCGCGGATGACCTTGGCGACGTTCTTGCCGTCGTGGCCGGTGACGACGCGGCGGATCGGTTTGTGCGGCATTTCCTTATGTCCTCGCAGGCGCGCGTTTGAGATCGATGAACTCGATGACGTTGCCGTCGGGATCGCGGATGTAGGCGCTGCGGCCGACGAACACGCCCGACTCGCGGTTCTCTTCCTTGAAGATCTCGACACCCTTTTGCGGCAGCGTCTTGATCGGTCTGTTCGTAGGTTTCGGGTGTCACGCGGAACGCCGAATGGATCTGGTGCTCGCCCTCGGGATTGAGCGTGATCGGATTCGCCGAATAGGTCAGATTGAAGAAGTCGCCGCCGGCGCGCAGGAAAACGATGCTTGTCGGTACGGCCGACTTTCTCGAAGCCGAGCATGTCGGTGTAGAATTTTTCCGCGCGGTCGAGGTTCTTCACCGGAATGGTGAAGTGCAGAACGCCTTCGGTTTTGGGCATTGTTCTCGGGCATGAGCCGTCCCTTCGTGCAACGCGCCGCGCTCTGCGCGCGGCGGTGCAACGATAGCACGGAACGGCGGTGCGCCAGCTATTGGGCGGCGATGCCGCCGGCCTTGACGCCGGTGTTGACGCGGGTCGCGGCAGTGGGCGCGGCGCCGGTCGCCGCACCTCGACGGAAAGCCGCCGAGTCGGCGCGCGATCTTGTTCCAGACGCGCAACAGGAGGCCGCACGGACGCGGCATGCTGTGCCGGCAGAACGCGATCTTGCGAACGAAATTCGGCACGTTCCAGACGCTGCTGGTGCCAGCCGGAAAGAACACCATGTCGCCGGCGCCGAGACGATGCGTCTCGCCTTTTTCGTCGGTGACGAACACTTCGCCGGAGATGATGTGAAGGGTTTCATCGACCGAGTAATGCCAGTTGAACCGGCCGGCAGTGCACGACCACGCCATGGTGGAAGACGTGCCGTCGGCGCTCTACGCGAGCCGGCGCGAACGCGCCTGCGGCGAGCCGGCGATGACCCAATGCGGCGGAATGGGATCGTCAAACAAGTTCGATGTCGGCGGGAGAAGCAAAGGTGATCTGTGACACGGTATGCCCCTTATGCTAAGGCGCCATTTAATCGCCGTACCCGCAAACAAAACGTAAATGGCGCCGACGCGTCCGGAACATGCCGTGCCAACCGCGCAGCGCCGTGCGTCTGTGTACAGTGGAAGCTTTATCAGCGCGCCGGCGCCGGCGAAACGGCATTGGGCCGCGCGCCGCTGAGCGGCCAGTCGCGCCAGGCACGCCGCATCAGCTGGCAAGCGGCGAGCGCTGCTCCGCCTTGCGGCCCTTGAGATAGTCGAACCAGTTCGCGTAGATCGCACCAGCTGCGGAACGCCAGCCGCAGGCAACGCCTGCATCGAGCGTACGCATCGGAAAATCTTTGATCAGGTCGCCGTGCCGCTCTGCAATCGCGCGCTCGCGGAATGCTTCGGCCCATGCCGCCGCTTCGGTATCGAAATAGTCTATCGGCGCGGCCGGATAATCGTCCCGCTCGCCGCGCAGAAATCGGCTGATGTCGCGGCGGTATTCGCGCAACAGCGTCACCGGCTCGTATTCCGGATGACCCTGGAAGAACAGGTGGAAGCTGCCCTCCTGGCGCGCGAACGTATCGACGCCGGCTGTGGGCGCGCGGGTAAGAATGCGGTAGCCCGCCGCCTTGAGGTCACACTCCGGCAGATCGTTGCTGCGCGAGTGCGGAATATTGATCGGCAGCGTCACGCCGCGCATCATCGGATGCGTCTCTCCGGCCGAACATGCGAACACGCCGGAAAGCTTTTCGGCAAACGGGCGGCGCTCGATCCCGTCTGAGGCCAACACTGCAGCGTGCGCGGCCAGGCACGACCAGATGGTCGAATAGGTATTGGCGCGCGCCCAATCGATGACCTGCGACAGCGCCGGCCAATACGGCTCGTCCGTGAGATTCTTCGATTTCGGCTCGTTGCCGGTGACGATCAGGCCGTCGAGCTGCGTGTCCCACAATTCCGCGATGTCGCGATAGCGGCCGGCCATGTCGCGGCGCGCTGCCTCGCCGCGCGGCACCTCGGGAATGGCGAACAGCAGAAGGCGCACGACAGTATCGCGGCTGCCGGCGCGAATGAGATCGGAGAATTGCCGCTCGGTCGCCTCGAGCGCCGAGTCCGGCATGTTATTGATCAGCCCGACATTGACGCAGCTCGCCCCGCGAACCGCGTGGACGGACGCGGACTCTCCGGCATCGAGCAAGAGCGGCATCGGCGCTATTCTCCATGCATCTCGAAATGCCTATTCGGCGGCGAGCAGCGGCGAGCGCTGCGTCTGCGCCGCCGCCAGCGCCTGGTCGAGATCGGCGATGATGTCGTCGATATGCTCGATGCCGATCGACAGCCGGATCGTCTCCGGCAGCACGCCGGCCTTGGCCTGCTCCTCCGCCGACATCTGCCGGTGGGTGGTCGAGGCCGGATGGCAGGCCAGCGACTTGGAGTCGCCGAGATTGACCAGCCGCTTGAACAGCTTGAGCGCGTCATAGAACCGCTTGCCGGCGTCGAGCCCGCCGTCGATACCGAACGTCATCAGCGAGCAGGCGCGGCCCGCCGAAATATTTCTGCGCCAGCGCATTGTAGGGATTGTCGGCAAAGCCCGCGTAATTGACCCATGCGACGCGGGGATCGGCGCGCAGAAACTCGGCGACGCGGCGCGCATTCTCGACGTGGCGCTCGACGCGCAGCGCCACCGACTCGATGCCCTGCAGCAACAGGAACGACGACAGCGGCGAAATTACCGCGCCGGTGGTGCGCTGATAGACGCTGCGGCAGCGCGCGATATAGGCGGCATCGCCGAAATGATCGGTATAGACCATGCCGTGATAGGACGCGTCCGGCGTGGTGAACATCGGGAAGCGGTCCGCGTGCGCCTTCCAGGGAAAGCGGCCGCTGTCGACGATGGCGCCGCCGAGCGTGGTGCCGTGACCACCCATGAATTTGGTCAACGAGTGCACGACGATGTCGGCGCCGTATTCGATCGGCCGCAGCAGCAGCGGAGTCGCCACGGTATTGTCGACGACCAGCGGAACGCCGTGGCGCTGGGCGACGGCGGCGAGCGCCTCGATGTCGCAGATATTGCCGGCCGGATTGCCGACGCTCTCGCAATAGATCGCGCGCGTCTTGCCGTCGATCAGCTTCTCGATCGCATCGGAACTGTCGGAGTCGGCAAAGCGGAACGCGATGCCCTGGCTCGGCAGGATGTGCGCGAACAGCGTGTAGGTGGTGCCGTAAAGCTGCGGCACCGAAACGACGTTGCTGCCCATCTCGGCGAGATTGAGGATCGCGTAATTGAGCGCGGCCTGCCCTGTGGCGACGCACAAGCGCTTCGACGCCGCCTTCGAGCGCGGCGACGCGGCGTTCCAGCACGTCCGTAGTCGGATTGCTGATGCGGCTATAGCGATAGCCCGGCGCTTCGAGATTGAACAAGGCGGCGCCATGATCGGCGCTGTCGAACTCGTAAGCGACAGTCTGGTAGATCGGAACGGCGACCGCCTTTGTAGTCGGATCTGTCTCGTAGCCGCCGTGGATAGCGATTGTCTCGCGTCTCATGCTTCCCCGCCACGTAATGGCAATGGGCGCAATTGTAAGGAGTTTCGGTTTCTTATCCGTGGCGGCGGCGCACTAACAACGCCGCCCGTGCGCGGTTTCGAAGGAATAACCTTAATTGTTTGCCATCGCCGCAAACAGCGCCGCTTTTGCGCGGATGCGGCGATTATCGCTGAAAAAGCGATTCAAATTTTATCTATCCTGAAGCGGAACATTCATCTTATTGGGCGATCATCGCGCATGGCCCTGATTGAAGCAGATCGCGAGCGCCGCCGAGCGCCACCAAGGAGAACGGCAAGGACAGCGCTTTGCGCGACTGGGTGCGCGCGCTGGAAGCGACCGCGCCGATCGCCCGCAACCCGCAGCGCCTCCTGCTCGACGTTATCGCCGGCCATGCGACGTGCGCGGGGCAACTCCCCCGCCCTGCTCTCGGCGCGCGACACTTTAACCTTCGCGGAGCTGGCCGCGCGTGCCAACCGTTACGCGCGCTGGGCGCTCGACCAGGGCGTCGCCAAGGGCGACACTGTCGCGCTGCTGATGCAGAACTGCCCGGATTACATGGCGATCTGGCTCGGCATCACTGCCGTCGGCGGCGCCGTGGCGCTGCTGAACACCCAGCTCCGCGGGCCCTCTCTCGCCCATTGCATCGACGTTGTCGCGCCGAAACAGATCATCGTTGCGGCGGACTTGCGCGAGGCATTCGAGACGGCGCGGGCGCATCTTGCGAGCCAGCCAACCTTTGGGCGCACGGGGCGGCAAACGGCGGTGACGAAGCACTACAAATCGATCGAGCCGATTGCGCCGCTATCCGGCCGATCCGCTTTCCGCTGCCGAACGGCGCAGCACCCGCATCGGCGACCGCGCGCTGCTGATCTACACCTCGGGCACGACCGGACTGCCGAAGGCCGCCAATGTCAGCCACCGCGGCTGCTGCAATGGAGTTTCTGGTTCGCCGGCCTGATGAACAGCGGCCCGGACGACCGCATGTATAATTGTCTGCCGATGTATCACTCGATCGGCGGCGTGGTCGCGACCGGCGCCGTACTGGTGAACGGCGGCTCCGTCGTCATCCGCGACAAATTTTCCGCACAGAAATTCTGGGACGACGTCTGCGATTTCGATTGCACGCTGTTCCAGTATATCGGCGAGCTGTGCCGCTATCTGGTGCATGCGCCGAAGCATCCGCGCGAGCGCGCGCACCGGCTGCGGCTTGCCTGCGGCAACGGGCTGCGCGCCGAGGTGTGGCGGCAATTCCAGGAACGCTTCGACATTCCGCGCGTGCTGGAATTTTATGCCGCGACCGAAGGAAATTTCTCGCTCTATAACGTCGAAGGCAAAGTCGGCGCCATCGGCCGCGTGCCGTCGTTCCTCGGTCATCGCTTTCCGCTGGCGCTGGTGCGCTTCGATCCGCGCTACCGGCCAGCCGGCGCGGGACGCGGACGGCCTCTGCATGCGCTGCAGCACCGACGAGCCCGGCGAAGCCATCGGGCGCATCGGCGATGCCTCATCGTTCGAGGGCTATACCAACAAGACCGAGTCGGAGCGCAAGATCCTGCGCGACGTGTTTGCGCGCGGCGACGCCTGGTATCGTACCGGCGATCTGATGCGAAAAGATGCCGGCGGCTTTTTCTATTTTGTCGACCGCATCGGCGACACGTTCCGCTGGAAGGGCGAGAATGTGGCGACCGCAGAAGTCGCGGAAGCCATCGCCGAATTTCCGGGCGTGACTGAAGCGACGGTGTACGGTGTATCGGTGCCGGGCGCCGAAGGCGCGGCCGGCATGGCGACGATCGTCGCCGATGGCGCGATAGAACTTGCCGCGCTGCGCGAGCATCTTTCGCTCCGCCTGCCGGCTTACGCGCGGCCGCTGTTTCTGCGCATCAAGGACCGCATCGAAGTCACCGCGACCTTCAAGCACAAGAAGACCGACTTGGTGTGCGAGGGTTACGATCCTGCGGCAACGCGGGACGCGCTCTATCTCGACGATCCGGCTCGGCAAGCCTTCGTGCCGCTCGATGCTGCGCTCCACGCGCGCCTTGTAGCAGGCGCGATCCGTCTCTGACGCTTACTCGGCGGCTTCGGCCGGCGCCGCGTCGCGCAGCGTGAAACGGTCGCCGTCCGGGGTCATTTCAAGATGGCGGCGATGCAGCCCGGCAAGCGTCGAGCGGTGCCCGATTGAGATGATCGTCGTGCCCGGCAGGCGCCGCGCCAGGATGGCGTAAAGCTCGGCTTCGAGTTTCTCCTCGACCGCCGAGGTGGACTCGTCGAGCAGCAGCCAGCTGGGACGCAGCAGCAGCGCGCGCGCGATCGCCAGGCGCTGCTGCTCGCCGCTCGACAGCCGTTGCGACCACACCTCCTCGCGGTCGAGCTCGGCGGCGAGACTGACCAGATGGGCGTCGGCCAGCGCGCTGCGGATGTCCTCGTCGCGATACATGCCGGCAACCGCCGGATAGGTCACGGCTGAGCGCAACGTGCCGATTGGAATGTAGGGCTTAGGCGGCAGCACCATGACCTTGTGGTCGGCGGGTTCGCTGATGCGGCCCGTGCCATACGGCCAGATGCCGGAAATGGCGCGGAACAGCGTCGATTTGCCGGAGCCGGAAGCGCCGGTCAGTGCCACGCTCTCGCCGCCCTTCAGCAGAACGTGTTGGGCGCCGACGATATGCCGGCCGTCCGGAAGCGCGAGATCGACGTTGTCGAGCGCGATCGCATTGCCGCAGCGCCCCGCGACACGCGCCGGCCCGGCGGCGGCGAGCGCCTGCGCCTCGTCGATCGCCACGTCGAACGAATTCAACCGGTCGACCACCGATTTGAAGCCGGCCAGATAGGTGTAATAGTTGACGAAGAAGGTCAGCGCGTTGGCCACCTGCGCGAACGCGCCCGCAGTCTGCGTCATCGTGCCGAGCTCGATCTTGCGGGCGAAGTAGAACGGTGCGGTGAAGATGAAGGGAATGATCGGCGAAATCTGACCGAAGAATTGGGTGAATGCAAAAACCCGCATGCGCCGGTAGATCACGTCGAGATAATTGGCGACCAGCGACGCAAAGCTTCCGCCGAGCAGATTTTTCTCCGCCGCCTCACCGTCCAGAAGCGCCACCTGCTCGGAATATTCGCGCAGCCGGGCGAGCGAGAAACGGTAATCGGCCTCCATGTGCTGGCGCCGGAAATAAAGACTGATCAGCGGCCGCCCGATCAGATGCGTGACCAGCGTACCCGCCGCCGCGTAAATCAGGGCGACCCAGAACAGAAAGCCCGGAAACGCGACGTTGGTGCCGGGAAATGTGAATGACGCCGACAGCGTCCACAGGACGATGGAGAACGACACCAGCGTCGTGATCGTTGAGATCAGCAGGATGGAGAAATCGTACAAACCGAAGGTCTGGTTGGAGCCGTCATTGCCGCCATTGATGAATCGGAAAATGTCCTCGGAGATACGCTGGTCGGGGTTGTCGGTCTGACCGGCGACCAGGCTGATGCGGTAGTGATTGTGGGTGTTGAGCCAACGCGACACGAAATGATCGGTCAACCACGTGCGCCAGCGCAATACCAGCATCTGCTGTACGAACAATTCGACAACCGTCATCCCGACGTAAAGAAAGGCGTACGGCGTGAACACCAGCAGAAGCTGTTCCCAGAACACGGTTTCGTTGCGGTGCTGGATGGCGTCGAACCAGGCGCGGTTGAAGAAATTCAGCCGCACCGTGATGGCCACCTCGGCCTGATTGATGACAACGAGGAAGACGATCATCGCCGCGGCAATGCGCCGCTCGAGCGAACGGTAGGCACGAAACGGCCAGATGCGGCCGCGCGCCGTTTCACCGGCGTCGAAATAGCGGTCGGCAATGCGCATGATTTGCGCGACGGTGCGCAGCTGCGACACCGCGTAGACCAGGATGGAGAAGATCGCCACGGTGAGCGGCAGCGATTCCGGCGGCAGTTCTCCGGCAAAATATTTCGGCCACAGGCCGGCGCGGGCGGCCACGACGGCAAGCCCGAAAATGATCGTCTCAACCGAGAAGATGCCGACGAAGATTTTGAGAAAGCTCGATATCGCGGTCGAGCGGAACGTGGTGAAGGCGGCAATCAGCGTGACGACGCCGAGTATGGCCGCGGCCGCATTCATATCCTTGACGGGCTGAATCAGCGCAACAACGCCGAACAGGGCGACGGCAATGCTCAAGGGTTTCATCGGTCGGTTCCAAATCTGGCGAGGACGATCTCACGCAATATGCAACCCCGTCGGTCGCGGTTGGTTTGAGCCGCAAAGACGGGGCGGCAGGCAGCGCAATCCATCATGGGCAATCTAACACGAGCGGCGGGCGGCACCGGGCGTGACCTGATGGCGCTTTATGGCCGGATTGCGTTCAGGCGCCCGCAACCGGCCAACGCCGAATCACAAGTTCGTAGGGTCGACCAAGCGGAGAATAAGCCGCGTCTATGCCGTCGCGCCGGCATCGACGGTGAGCACCGTGCCGGAAATGCTGCGGCCGCCGTCGCCCAGCAGGAACTCGACCGCATTGGCGACGTCGTCGACGTCGGCCAGACGGCGCAAGGAGCTGCGGCGCACGACGCGTTCCCGCTGCTCGCCGGCAAGCCCGTGCGTCATGTCGGTATCGAGAAATCCGGGCGCGACGGCATTGACGTTGATGCCGAGCCGGCCGACCTCACGCGCCAGCGAGCGGGTGAAGCCGATCATCGACGCCTTGGTGGCCGCGTAGGCGGAAAGCCCGCTGTAGCCGGTGAAGCCGATGATGGAAGCGACATTGACGATGCGTCCGATGCCTTCCGACATCATCGAGCGCACCACGTATTTGGTGAGCACGATCGGCGACAGCGTATTGAGCCGCACCAGCTGCTCGATCTTGGCGTTGTGCATCATGGCGAGCGCGCCGTCGTGGCCGACCGCGGCATTGTTGACGAGCCCGTAGAGCGGACCGAATTCCCGGCGCAGCTTTTTGACCAGCTCGGGAATCTGCTCGATCTCGCCGAGATCGAACGGCGCAAAATGCAGCGGCGCGTGGTTGCTGCGCTCCGCCTCGGCGATCGCCTCGGTGACCTGCTTGCTGCGGCCGCGCGCCACGGCGATGACGCGATAGCCGACCGCGCTCAGCTTGCTGGCAATGGCAAGCCCCAGTCCGCGGCTTGCTCCGGTGACCAGAACGTTGCGCAAAGCTGTCGGTCATCGCTGCACCCGTCGCTCAGGCGCGCCGCGCCAGCTTGCCGGTCGCGGCGACGGCAAGCGCGGGCACGATGCTGATGGCGGCCGGGACCTTGTGCCGCGGCAACGCGTTGCGGCAGAAGCGTGAGAATCTCGTCCTTGACGCCGGCTTCGTCTTCGGCGCGCTGGCACTCGGACTTCAACACCACGTCGGCGATGGCAATGGCGCCGGTGAACGGGCTGCGCTTCGGCCGCACCAGCGACATGCGCACTTGCGGATGCCGGTTGATCACGGCCTCGACTTCCTCGGGGTGAACCTTCAGGCCGCCGATATTGATGATGCCGCCCCGCCGCCCGACGAAATAAAAACGATCGCCGCGCCGCTCCACCATGTCGCCAGAATCGACGAAGCCGTCGTCGTCGCGCAGCGCGGCGCGGCGCGCGACGTAGCCCGACGCCGCGCCCGACGAGCGCAGGCACAGCGAGCCGTCGACGATCTTCATCTCGACGCCGTCGTGAACGCCGTCGAGATAGGAAGCCGGAAATCCGGCAAGGCCGTCATTGACGGCAAAGCCGACGCCGGCTTCGGTCGAGGCATAAGCATGGCCGATGCTCGCCTGCGGAAACGCGGCGCGCAGATTGTCGAGGATCGCCTGGTCGGCGATTTCGCCGGACAGCCGCACGTAGCGCGGCGCGATCCTGCCGATCTCCGGCGACATCAGCGCGCGGCGCCAGTGCGACGGCGTGCCCGACAGATGCGTCACGCCATGCCGCGCCAGCCGCACCAGATGATCAGCCACAGGCTCGCCGGCGCTCGACAGAACAAGCGAGGCACCGCCAAGTACCGCGCGGAGGAATATCTGCAATCCGCCGTAGCGGCGAATGTCGTAGAACGTGCCCCAGACCGATCACGTCGTTGTCGGCCCGCGGTGCGATCGCCGCGGCAAGACCGGCCAGGCTGTGCACCACCATCTTGGGCACGCCGGTCGTACCGGAGGTAAGCAGAATCCACTCGGTGCGAACCGCAGCAGGCGCGCCCGGCACAAGCGGCGCGATCTCCGGCGAACAGACGGCGCAGACCGGAAGACTGTAAGATGCCCGCTGCGCTTCGTCGTCGACCACGACCGCGTCGATCTCGGCGTCGGCCATCAGCGCGCCAAGATGCGCGCGATCGACGTCGGGAGGCAGAATGGTGATGCGGCGGGCGACGCCGTCGAGTTCGATCAACGCCAGCGCGCTCGTGAGCTGGCTTGATGTGGCGATCAGAACCGAGCGGCCCGCCAACGCAGCAAGCCCGCCGACCAGGCTCGTGCCGCGCACCAAGTCGGCAATGCGTACCTGTACCGCGCGGTCGAAGAAAAATCGGTCCGCATCACCCTGCTCGGCGTGGTAGCGCAGCGCCGGCGCCTCAGCGCGCGCCATTTTCATAAGCCTTCACGAAGTCGCCGACGGTCACGGGGAACTGGACGTCTTCGCCGCTCGTGAACGGATCGGTGCCGAGCCGGTCCTCGAGCCGCGCCACCAGCACGGCGATGCTGAGCGAGTCGAGGCCGGAGTTGAGCAGCGCCAGATCGTCGCGCAGCGGCGCCAGCGCCTTGCCCTGCTCGCGCGCGACCTGCGCCATCTGCTCCATTATGGTTAACTTTATCGACATGCTGCCAACCTACTCTTTGTTCATTTCGCCTCGGTATATTCGCGCAACACTTACGATCAAGTTCACGACACGATCGTGGTCAACGCAAATGGTTGCGCCTGTGCCGGCAATCCGCTGCCGTCAGATCATCGATAGCGACGTTCCAGGTATCACGGCGCTGCTGGCGCGCGGTTTTCCAAACCGCGACGAAACATTTTGGCGGCACGCGCTGCTGCAGCTTGGATCACGTCAGCCGCCATCCGGCCTGCCCCAATATGGTTACCTTCTGGAGAGCGGCAAAAAGCCGGTCGGTGCGATCCTTTTGATCTGCGCACAGGTTCAAACCGGTGAATCGTCATTGCGCCGCTGCAACCTTTCGAGCTGGTACGTGGATCCGGCGTTTCGCTCCTACGCCGCGCTGCTCGTGTCGCGCGCGCTTTCACACAAGGACGTGACTTTTTTGAACATTTCGGCCGCCCCGCATACCTGGCCGATCATCGAAGCGCAGGGCTTTTCCCGCTATTCCAATGGTGTCTTTGTCGCAGTGCCGGCGCTGAATGGATTATTCGGCAATCCCGGCGTGACAATCCTTGACGCACGTGCGCGGCCAACGGTTGCGTTCGATCCGCTGGAGCAGGAGATTCTCGTCCAACACGCGGAACTCGGCTGCATCAGCCTGTGGTGCGCCACGGCCGAGCGGGCCTATCCGTTCGTTTTCCGGCCGCGGCGCGTGAAGAGGCTGTTGCCGTGCGCGCAGCTTATCTACTGCCGCGATGTCGGCGATTTCGTCCGCTTTGCCGGACCAATCGGACGCCGCCTGCTCGGGCACGGCAAACCATTCGTCATCGTCGACGCCAACGCGCCGATACCCGGACTGATCGGCCTCTATCGCCGCGGCGCCATGCCGCGATATTTCAAAGGACCGCAGCAGCCGCGGCTGGGCGATCTTGCCTACACCGAATACGCGGTGATCGGCGTCTAGATGTGAGCATGATCCGGAAAAGTGGATGCCGGTTTTCCGAAAAGATCATGCTCCAACTAAATTAAAGCCTAGATCCCGAGCGACTTGCGCACTGTATCCGGCCAGCGCGATAGATCGAGACCGTGCGTGGCGAACAAGGCCAGCGCCAGCCGATCGATGCCGAACGCGACGCAGCCGGTATGGGCGACCGCGCCGGACGAAGTGTGGATATTCCACGTCGCGCCGAAGTGATCGAGGTGATAATTGAAGCTCATGCAGGCCGTCGGCTTTTCGGCGGAGTGCACGGGAATGAGCAGCTCGAATTTCAACGCCTGCTCGACTTGGCTCACGGCCATGAACTTGCCGGCGCGACCGAAGAACGGATCGCTGGCGTGATCGATCTGCCAGCTCAGGCCCAAACGGGTGGCAAAACCTTCCGCGAGCTTCATCCAGCGCCCGCGAAATGCCTCGATCTGATCGGGTGTGCCGATGCACACATACTCCCGCATCCGGAACGATTGCAGCCGGTCCAGCATCTTTGACGGCTCACGCCGAAAGCACTCGCAGGCGACATCGAACAACAGGCCCTCAGCCGGCAATTGGCCACGGCTCGCCGCCAGCGGATAGACCGGATAGCAGGCAGCGGGACTGAGAACCAGATCGGCCGAAGACAGCGCCGAAGTCCAATCCTGCCCCGCCTCGTGGCGATCGACCGCCGCTCGGATTTCCGGCTCCTCGCCGGCGAGACAGCTCACGCAGCCAAGAAAATGCGGAAAACTCTTCAGATAGCCCGACTTCTCCACTTGGCGTCGGCTCATGACCGGCGGGAATCGCAGCACTTCGGTATTCGGTTCGCGGTACTCCGAGATCAGGTCGGTTAGTCCGTTGACGACCCGTTCGAACACCGCAGTGCGCGCATAGACGCCGTCGATTCCGGACGGCAGCAGCAACGCCTCCGCGATGGAATCCAGCGTGTGCGTCGCCTTCGCCGGTTGTTTGAATGCCACGTTCATTGGACTTAACGCCTCCTGCTTCTCGTCTTCGCCGCCCAGGCAATCCTCGGTCGGACTGGTCTCTATTGTCAGTCGCGCAGCGATTCCGGCGTCGCGCCGAGCACCGATGCCGCCGCAACATTGGCAAGGATGCGGTCGTTGCTGATCATGATCGGGGATGAAAGAACGTCGCGCAGATTCCGTCCAATGCTGAACTCGCTGTCGTTGCGGTAGCCCGAAAGACCGCAGGTCTGCATCGCGCTCATCACCGTCGCGACTGCAAGCTCCGACGCGTTGACCTTGAGCATGTTCATGCCGGTCTGGAAGTCGATGGACTCCAATGTCGCCGAATCTGCCGCAACCGCCTCAAAGCGTTGCGTCGCGGCGGCAATGAGGCTGCGCAACGTCTTCAAGCTGGCGCTGGAGCGCGTCAGATGGGCGACGCCGGGCGGCAGCGTGCCGCCGGACCGGTGCGTGGCCTTGCGCACGAAAGCGCGGGCGCGCTCGACGGCCGCGGCCGCGATGCCGGCCCAGGCGCTGCTCCACAGCAGGTGCGCGACCGGCATCATCGTGTGGCTGTGAATCTTCTCGTAGCTCGCCGGCAGGATCTGCTCGCGTAACCCAGACGCAACGAGCTTAAAACCTGCGCTGCAGGTGCCGCGCATGCCGAACGCATCCCAACCGTTCAACCGTTCCAGCGTGTAATCATCTTTCAGGAACGCGACGAGGACCTGATCGGAACTCGCAGCGTCGGCCGAACGCCGCGCCGTGGTGACGATGCCGTCGGCCGCTTCGCCGTAGGAAATCACGGTCGCCTGCCGTTCGAGCGTGATCCGCGTATCACCGCCAACCGCTGCAGCGCTGTTGCGCAGGTCGCCGCCGGCTTGTCCCTCGGTGGTCGATGACGCCAGCAGCAACTGCTCGGCGCAAAGCCGCCGCAGCAGAAGCTGATGCCACGGGCTGACGCGGCCGTGGCGAATGATGCACGCGACCTTGGTCTGGTGCATGGCATAGATCATCGCGGTCGAGGCGCAGGCGCGGCCGAGCGCGTAGCAAATATCCGCCAAGTCCGCGACGCTCAATCCTTCCCCGCCGAACTCACGCGGCACTGCGACACCGAGCAGACGCTCGGCGCGTGCTGCAGCGATCGCCTCTTTGGGAAAGCGGGACTCGCTGTCGACGGCTGTCGCGTGCGCGGCCGCAATCGCCACAACCTTGTCCACACGCGCACGCAAATCGGCTGACGCGTCGGCGTCCGCAGTGCTCGGGACAGAGTGGCCGTTGTGCCCTGCGTCGCGGATCCGAATCTCTTTCGGAATTCCAGTGATCGTCGCAGTGCGGATATTCATTGGATACGCTCCCACGATGGAAAATCGGATTCCTCGCAATCGGGCCTCGACAGCGATCCGTATGCTGCCAGAGGTACATCACAAAACACGAATTCATCGTGTCATTTAGCAGCAATTAGCGCTGTTCTTTTCCATCAAGGTTACTGTTCGAATGCCCGCAACGCGCAAAAACGTGATGCCGGAGTCACGTTCGGTTAATGGGATAATGTCATCACAGAAACCGGCTCCGCAGGCGGCAGATTTCGGGGAGATTTCAGCGTGCTTGAACGGGACAAATCGAGTGTGAGCGAACGCGTTAACGCTCTGGTGCGAGCGCTCCTCGCCAAGCGGTCGATCGATCGCCTGATAGACCGTGACGACGATCTCGGCGAGAACGGGCTGTCGTCCCTCGACCTCGTTAATCTTATGCTCGCGGTCGAGGCCGAGTTCGATCTCAAAATCCCGGAACGCGACATGCGGCCGGCGAATTTTCGTTCGATCGCCCGGATCGAGACGCTGGTCGCGAACCTGACGCAACTCAGCAATGCGGTAGCCGCAGAATAATTCTTGCCGGCAGACAGCCTCGACCCTTTTAACATCTCCACGCACACGTCATCTCGACAAGGTTCGTTCCAAACGCACCCGGCCGGCTCGCAGCCGGCCGCGCTCTGTTGCGATGGAACTTTGCCGCCGATCCTGCCAGAGTCTCGGCCTGCGATGGAGCCCAAACCGAGCCCATAGCGCGGTCAAGCGGTGATTTGGCGATGACGAGAGCCGTGTACTACGCCGCCATCGGGCCCGAACTCGGCGTGTTCGATATCGACGTCGATGGCGGCACGTTGGCGCGGCACAGCGCAGTGATACTGCCGGCCAATGTCCAATATGCCTGGCCGCACCCGTCGCGGCGCCATCTTTACGTCGCCTCGAGCAACGGCGGTCCGCGCGTCGTGGGCAATATGCATTTCGCCAGCGCGCTGGCGGTCGATCCGGCAACCGGCAATCTGCGGCAGCATGGCGAGGCGGCGGCGTTGCCGTCGCGGCCGATCCACCTCAGCGTCGATCGGCGCGGGGAATACCTGCTGACAGCCTATAACAATCCGAACCACATCACCGTGCATCGCCTGAAAGCCGACGGCTCGATCGGCGCACCTGTCGCGCAACCGGAAAAACTCGACACCGGAATCTATGCACACCAGGTCCTCACCGCGCCGTCGAACCGCGTGGTGACGTTGGTCACGCGCGGCAACGACGCTCAGGCCGGCACGCCGGAAGATCCCGGCGCGATCAAGACATTCGTGTTCGAAAACGGCGTGCTCGGCAGCCTCGCCTCGATTGCACCTGGCACCGGATTGGGATTCGGGCCGCGCCATCTCGACTTTCATCCGAGCAAGCCCTGGGTGTTCGTCTCGATCGAGCGGCAGAATAAGCTCTACGTCTATGAACTCGACGCCGGCAGCGGTCTCAAGCGCGAGCCGCTGTTCGTCAAGGACACGCTGGCAAGAACACCAGCAATGCGTCAAGCCGCCGGCGCGATTCACGTCCACCCGAACGGCAAGTTCGTCTACGTCACCAACCGCGCGTCGGATCTTTCGAGCTTCGGCGGCAGGCCGGCGGTTATCGGCGGGCAGAATGATGTCGCGGTTTTTGCGATAGATCAGGCAACCGGCGAGCCGACGTTGATACAGAATACCGATGGACACAGCATTGAGCTGCGCACCTTCGGGATCGATCCGAGCGGCCGCATGCTGGTCGCGGCCAGTATCGCATCAGCGCCGGTCCTTGAGGGTGATCGCATCGTTCAGGTTCCGGCCGCGCTATCTGTTTTCCGCATCGGCAACGACGGCAAGCTTGCCTTCATGCGCAAATACGATATCGAAACCGGCACCGAGCGGCAGTTCTGGTCCGGCATGATTGCCCTGCCCTGACGGCGTGCCAGCAAGCCGATATTCCCATGACGCTCATCATCAACAACGCCGAGGTCGCCAAAGTCCTGACCATGGAGGACACGATGGCGGCGCTGGAGCAAGCCTATCTGGCGCTGGCGGCGCGCGAAGCGGTGTGCCGGCCGCGCATCGACATCCGTATTCCAACCTCCGATCCGCGCAAGAATTATCAATGGGGCACGATGGAGGGCGGCTCCACAGCGGGCTATTTCGCCATCCGCATGAAGTCCGACGTGATCTACGAGACCGAATACGAGGGCTCGATCACCCAGGAAAAATACTGCACGCGGCCCGGCCGCTATTGCGGGCTCATTTTGCTCACGTCGATCGAAACCGGCGAGCCGCTCGCCTTCATCAACGACGGCCACCTGCAGCACATGCGCGTCGGCGCCGACGGCGGCATCGGCGTCAAATATCTCGCCAAGCCGGATGCCGAAGTTGTCGGCATGCTCGGCTCCGGCGGCATGTCGCGCACGCACATGCGGGCGTTCACGCTGGTGCGCAACATCAAGAAGCTGCAGGTGTTCAGCCCGACGCGCGAGCACCGCGAACAGTTCGGCCGCGAGATGGCGCAGACCTACAATATCGAAGTCGTAGTCTGCGATCGCCCCGAAGACGTTTACAAGGGAGCCGACATCGTCGCCGGCTTGACCGATTCCGCGGTGCCGGTGATCGAGGGTGGGCGCCTCGAAAAGGGTGCGCACATCGTCAATGTCGGCGGCAGCGGCAAGCCGGACGAGGAAAGCCTGAGGCGCGTCGACGTCTATCTGCGCTTCGGCGACACGCCCGCTCCGACCGGGCGGCCCGACCTCGCCGTCGACGACGAGGTCGTAGGCTTTGAGGCGCGACCAGACCAGCCGAAGTTCGGCGACGGCCGGCGCGGGCCGCCGCCGCCACGGCAATGCGCTGCCGGACAAGCGCGTCACGCTCGCCGACCTGGTCAACGGCAAAGCCAAGGGCCGCGTCGATCCGGAGCAGATCACCTATTCGGAGCGCGGCAATCTGCAGGGCGCGCAATTCTTCGCCGTCGCCGGCAAGGTCTATGAGGCGGCCAAGCGCGCCGGCCTCGGCCGCGAAATTCCGACCGACTGGTTTCTGCAGGATATCAGGGACTGACCGGTACCGGCGTTCGCCGCGTCACTCACCTGTGGCTTGGCGCCGACCAGCCGACGAGATCTCCGGCCTGCACGGTGAGATCGGCAAGCGGCGGCGCGGCCGCCGGCTTGGCGCTCGGCGCGGTGCCGCGCCAGCGTGCGACGACGTCGGCGATTGTCCGATCGTCGATCTTGTCCGCGCGATTGAGATCACCGCTCCATTCCGCCTGACTGCGCGGGATGCAATTTTCCGGCAGCGCCTCGAACCGCAGCCGCGTCACCGTCGGCACGCCGACGCCGATCACCAGCGCCTCGCGCGTCCCGAGCGAGGGCAAAAACGCCAACAGCCGGCTCGCCGAATCCGACACCGCGGCGCGGACGATTTTCTGATCTTCTTCATGGCCGAGCCGCATCGCGAACACGGTCGAGCATTGCGAGATCAAGCGTGGGATCGAGCTGATGCGGCCGCTGGGTGATCAACCCTAAGAAAACGCCGTGCTTGCGGCCCTCCACGGCAATCCGCGACAGGCCCTCGCGAGCGACGCGGAAGCCGACGTCACGGTCGGCATTGGCGTAGCTGTGCGCTTCCTCGCAAACGATGAGCAACGGGCTCAGTCCGTCGCTCCAGACACCGAATTCGAAGGCCAGCCGGAACAGCACCGACACGATGACTTCGGTCGTCTCCGCCGGAAAGCCGGCGAGCTGGACGATCGCCACCGGCTGCTCGTGGTCCTTCAGCCGCAAAAGATCGCACAGAATCTCGACCATTGGGTCGCCGGTCTCAGCCGCGCGCTCGAAGATAAAGCCGTAACGTGGATTGCGGCGCGCTGCGTTGATGCGCATGACAAGGCGCTGGTACAGGACCGCGAGATCGCGATTTTCGAGTTTGCCCATTCGGGCCTCGGCCGCCGCGATCACGTCTTCGAGCCGGTAGGGCGCCGGCGTGTCAACGGTGAAGCGCGAGACGCCGTCAGCTTGCGGCGCCCGATAGCTCGAGCGCAGCACACCGCTGGCGCGTGCAAACTCGGCCTTGGCCAGTGGAATCAACTCCGCCAGCAGACCCACTTCGCGCTCCGCGCCGCGCGAGCCAAACACGATCTGCACAAGCTCGTCGAAATTGAACAGCCAGAACGGCAGGCTCAGATTTTCCGGCCCCAACACACGGGCGTGGCCGTCAAAGCAATCGGTATATTCGTTGTGGGCGTCGATCAGCAAAACGCGCAGATTGCCGCGCGCCTGCATGACTTTGCGCAGGATCAGCGCGAGCGCGCTTGATTTTCCGGACCCGGTGGAACCGAAAATGGCGAAATGCTTGCGGACCATCTCGTCGACATTAACGGTGGCCGCAATCGCGGCGTCCTGCTGCAGGCGGCCGAGTTCGATCGTGCGCGAACTGGCCAGATCGAAGACGGCCTTCAGGTCTTCGCCGCCGATGCCGACAACAGCGCTGCCGATCCTTGGATAGACCGCGATGCCGCTGTGAAAGCGTCCGTCGCCCGTTGCTGCAGCGGTGAGTTCGCCGAGCAGATCGATTCGTCCGATCGCCGACGCGGCCTTTTCGCCATCCGCGGCGGCTTGCAGCGTGATATCGCACAGCGCGCCGATCGCCAGCGAGGCACCGTTCTCGATGCCGATCAGCGATCCGACCGAAAATACAAATTCGTCGCCGCCTGCCGTAGCCGCGGCGGCCGAGAATTGTGCGGTCGCTTGCGAACCGCTCACCGCGATGACGCGGCCCAACGGCGCACGGCCGGACGGCGAAACAGGAATGCGATCTTCGCTGGACATGTCTGGGACCCCCTGCCCGCTGTCTTCGCGCACAAAGGTCTAAAATTACGATAAAGCATGCGCCCGGCCCCCTCGGACTCGTCGCGCCGAAGCCATGCCGGCAACGGCACGGTTAAGAATTCGATGCCGGCGGCGCGCGAATTGAAGCGAAATCGTCCTATGCGCCGCGCAACGGCACCGGCTGCTCGGCCAGCATGGTCTTGATGGCGCGCCGCGTGGTCTCCACGTCGAGGCCGTGCTTGTTCACCAGGTCGCTGCAATCGGCCAGGATAGCGTCGGCGTCCTGCATCAGCTTCAGCCGCTTATAGTTGTCGTCCTCGTGCAGGCCCATGCTGGCGCCAACGATCTCGTACATGTTCATGATGCGGAACGGCCAGTCGCGCTCATGCGCGCACAATTCGCGGTGGTCGGAATGATAGACCGCGACGAGCGCATCTATTCCAGCCGCTTCGGCGGCGAGCAGCTCGGCCTGCTGCGTTTCGCGGCGGTAGTTCGGCAGCGCCCTCATGTCGTTGGCCTGCAGCCCTGCGCGCGGCAGATGCAGATCGACGATCTCGATGCCCGGCACCGCCCAGAGAATCTCCTCTGCCGCCTCAACCACGCCGCGGATGCCCGGATGCCGATGCAGCGCGATTCGCATCGGCACCGGCTCGCCCAACAGCGGCCGCAGCTGGTCGAGATTCTTGCGCACGAACATCGTGAACGGCGTCATCTCGAACGGCTTCGCGCCGCGCACCCGCTCGACCGCCGGCAGCGTCATTTCAGTGAACTGGACGTGGCAGGACGGGCACCACGACAACACCTGCCCGCTCTTGCTCTGCGCCATTTTATCGAGCGCGCTCTCGGCAACGCGGCCGAATGTCGTGAGATCGCCGGCGCGCAATTGCTGAATGCCGCAGCAGTGGGTCGGACCGCCCATCACTTCATAGGTGGTGCCGAGCGCATCCATGATGTCGAGCGCCAACAACGCCATGTGCGGCGTCTTAAGCACGTTGCAACCGGTATAGAAAACGAAGTCGGGTGGATTGCCTGAGCCGTGCTTAGCGCCCTGCCCCAGCCGCGCCAGCAGCGTATCGTCCAGTTGCAGCCGCGACAGCGCGTTGACGTCGCGCGCCGTATTGCGAAAGTATTCGACGCCCTTGCGGCGCTGGGTGGCCGCGTCGTCTTTGCCTTGCGCCATGGCGACACGCGCCATGCTGAGCAGAAAACGCGGGTTGACCCCGTATTCGCACGCCTCGATACAGTCGCCTGAGCGCACGCAACCGCTCGCCCACTGGCGCGCCGCCTCATTACCCTCGCCATGCCGCAATATGTCGATCACGCCGTCGATCACCTGCCGCGGCTCGGCGTCGACACCGGCGGCTTCGGCCACCGGACACACTTCGACGCATTTGCCGCAGCGCGTACAGGCGTCGATCATCTCGCCGACACGGGCTTGCAGCGCGAACTCGAATGTCTCGGACATGGCGGCAAATCCTAGGCTGAAGCCGGTTCGGTAGAGTAACGCCGACTTGCACCCGATTGAAGGGTTGGCCGACACGATGTAAGACCGGGCGGTTTCACCGATGCTCGGCCATCCGCCGGGCAGCTTTATGAAAAACGGCCCTGCGGCGGCGTGGCTCCCTCCGATGGGTGGGAGCCGGAATGCGAGGATGCAATGGGTGAATTTGCCATCGGTCAACCGGTTCCGCGGTTCGAGGATCCACGGCTTGTCAAAGGCGGCGGCCGTTACGTCGCCGATATGGTGTTTCCCGGCATAGCGTTCGGCTACGTGCTGCGTTCGCCGCATGCGCATGCCAGAATCCGCAAGATTGACACTGCGAAAGCGAAAGCCGCGCCCGGCGTGCTCGCGGTGCTGACCGGCGCCGACTATAAGAAAGCCGGCTTCGGCGATCTTCCGGTGCCGGGCGGATTGAAGCGCCGCGACGGCGCCCCCGGCTACAAGCCGCGTTACCCGGCTCTCGTGGAAGACCGCGTCCGCATGATCGGCGACTACGTCGCCTTCGTCATCGCCGACACGTACTACCAGGCCGTCGATGCCGCCGAGCTGATCGAAATCGACTACGAGCCGCTGCCGGCGATCGTCTCCACCGGCGACGCGGTCAAGTCCGGCGTGCCGCTCGTCTGGGACGACTGCCCGAACAACATCGGCTTCATCCAGATCGAAGGCAACAAGGAAGCGACCGACGCCGCCTTCGCCAAGGCGGCGCACGTCGTCAAACATCATTTCGTCGTTAACCGCGTCACCGCCGCCACCATGGAGCCGCGCGGCTGCATCGGCCTCTATGAGCCGACCGAGGGCCGTTACACCATCTACACGACCTTACAGCGCACCAACGTGTTCCAGACCGAACTGTCGAACAACGTACTGAAAGTGCCGGACAGCAAGATTTGCGTGGTGTGCGGCGACATCGGCGGCAGCTTCGGCATGAAGTCCGCCGTCTATAATGAGTGCGCGCTGGTGCTGCTCGGCGCCAAGGTGACCGGCCGGCCGGTCAAATGGGTGGCGACGCGATCGGAATTGTTCCTGTGCGACGCGCAGGCGCGCGACAATGTCACCGACGCCGAGCTGGCGCTCGACGCCGACGGCAATTTCCTCGGCTTCCGCGCCAAGATCATCGCAGCGATCGGCGCCTATATGCAGACCGGCATGCCGGCCTTTACCGGCAATCTCGGCACGCTCGCCGGCGTCTACAAGACGCCGGCCTCCCATGTCGACGTTACCGCAGTGTTCACCCACACCCAGCCGGTGCGGCCTTATCGCGGCAACGGCCGGCCGGAAGCCGGCTACATCATCGAGCGCATGGTCGACCTCGCCGCCGACCAGCTCGGTATCGATCCGGCGGAATTGCGCCGGCGCAATACCATCCCGTCGAGCGCGTTGCCGTTCAAGACCAGCGTCACGTTCACCTACGACTGCGGCGAATTTGAAAAGAACATGAATATGGCGCTCGATGCCGCAGACAAGAAAGGCTTCGAAACGCGCCGCACCGCCTCGCGCAAGAACGGCAAGCTGCGCGGCCTCGGTTTCTCCAACACCATCGAACGCTCGGCCGCCGCGGGGCTCGAGGGCGCCGAGATCAGGTTCGACCGCACCGGCTCGGTGTCGATCTTTTCCGGCAGCATCAACCAGGGCCAGGGCCACGAGACCGCATTCAAACAAGTTGTTTGCGACAAGCTTGGCCTCGATCCCAACGAAGTCACCTACATTCAGGGCGACACCGACCAGGTGTTCTTCGCCGAAGGCACCGGCGGTTCGCGCTCGGCGGCGTTTTCCGGCTCGGCCTTCACGCTCGCCGCCGAGAAGATCGAGACCAAGGCCAAGGCGATCGTGGCGAAGATGCTCAAGATCGACCCAGCCGACGTCAACTTTCACGAAGGCGTGTTCTCTAGCCAGAAGACCAACCAGACGATGACCATCAAGGAGGTCGCCAAGGCGTCGATCGATCCGAAGAACCTGCCGGACGGCATGGAGGTCGGCCTGATCTCCACGGCGATCTATCAGGGCAAGGCCGCGAGCTACCCGAACGGCTGCCATGTCTGCGAACTGGAAATCGACGAGGACACCGGCGTCGTCGAGATTCTCCGCTACAACGTGGTCGACGATGTCGGCACGGTGATCAACCCGCTGCTGCTGCACGGCCAGGTCGATGGCGGCGTTGCCATGGGCGTCGGCCAGATTCTGATGGAAGACATCAAGTTCGATACCGAGGGCCAGATTCTCACCGGCTCGTTCATGGACTATGCGATGCCGCGGGCGACCGACCTGCCCTCCTATCATGTCGACTCCAATCCGGTGCCGACCAAGACCAATCCGCTCGGCGTCAAGGGCGCCGGCGAAGCCGGCTGCGTCGGCGCCATGCCGGCGGTCGCCAATGCGCTGGTCGATGCGCTCTCCGTGCTCGGCATCAGACACGTCGAAATGCCGGCGACGCCCGAAGTGCTGTGGAAGGCGATCCACGAGGCGCGCTCCAAAAGCGCATAAGCGGCTTACTCCGCTCGTCCCCGCAAAAGCGGGGACCGAGCGCTCACCTCCTGGATTCCCGCTTCCGCGGGAATGAGCGGTAGAAATCATTGACACCTCATTTGATTCGCGCGCGGCTCGTCCGCGCGCCGCGCGGGGAAAGGTGTAAGCACGCGTTCCCGTTCTCGCGGCGCGACTTTGCGCCCGAGCTATGCGGCACGGCACGAACAAAGAGCCTCCAAACAAATAAGGGGAGGCGGAGCGCCGAAAGGCGCATGGTAGTGGCCGCGTTCGCGCAGCAAGCGGAGCGCCGCTTGGGTTGCGCTTGATCGCGGCGCGCGCCGCTTTTGGCGGACGCGCTCGCCTTCCGGCGCTCTACCGCGGCTCTCGCCAAGTTGTTAGGCTTGGCTCAGTCCGGTCCCGCGCTTCATGGTCACGGACAACCGATCCGCGCCCCGGGCAGCCAGCTCCTGGCAGGCCGACTTTCGCCAGCCGGGCGGGTTTCCGAACCGCCCGCGGATGAGGTTACGAGCCCCATCCCGGGCACCGCTCCCGCTCCGCTTCAGGGATCGTCTCGAGAAGCGTCCCCCGTGATCGACGAGCAGGACGGACGGTTTGTATCCGGAGACAGGACATTTTGTCAAGTTAAAAGTGACAAATAGTCACGAGAAGCGACGCGGAGTCCTTTTGCTCCAACTCGTCGCGGCTAGCGGCGAGTCCGGTGCCGCAAAAGCATCATGTGGGATTAGCTCGTCGGGATCGGCACGCGATAATCAGCATCTTTCCTACCCGTGGATTGTTTCGCCACTCTCGAGCATGGCTACGAATTCCGCAATCTTGCGGGCCCTCGTCTCGGCTTTTTTGACGTTGCCGATTCGGTACAGGATTGCGTAGCGATTTCGACTGTTCAATGTTGCAAAGAATGCGGACGCCTTCGGGTTGTTGTCCAGGGCCTTCTGGAGGTCGATGGGTACTTCGGCCCGACTCGCCGGGGCGTAGGCGCCCTCCCACCGACCATCTGCCTTAGCGGCTTCGATTTGCGCGAAGCCCGCAGGTCTCATGCGGCCCTCCTTGATGAGCGTCAGCGCTCTGTTGCGGTTCAGCGCCGACCACTTGCTGCGCGATTTCCGTGCCGTGAAGCGAACAAGCCAGTGTTGGTTGTCATACTTTTCCAGCTTTCCATCGATCCATCCGTGACAGAGCGCAGCGTCAATCGCTTCTGTTTTCGTCAGTTTCGCTCTTGTCGCCGCCTTCTTGGCGAACTTAATCCAAACGCCAACCACATCAGCTGGTTGAGCCGCGAGCCATCTTTCGAACGACCTTTGATCCGCGAAGCCAAGAACCGGCAAGCCTGATCGCTTTTCCGTCACAAAGAGCCCTGCTTCTCCATCGACTGGGACCGATACTGCCCGAATCCGTGCTGAGGTCCACATGCGCAATTGTCGTCTCCGCCGCTAAACGGTTCCATGAACGCATTGGATCACGACTGACCGATTGCCGCGGCCGCCTAATGTCGGCTTTGCACTCGATCGCGACCAAACCGCCGTCCTCAAGCGACCTCACGAGGAGCCAACATGCACCTACACATGCGAGCGCTCATGCTGGGCAGTCCGATCCAGCGACTCGATGGCGGGTTCTATTCGAAGTCGGAAGCAATGCCCTTTGCAATTGCAATTGCGGCTGCAATATCGGCCTCCCCGCCGGCTTTATCCCCCTTCCTGGATTTCGCCAAGCCGCGCCCATAGAGCGGATAGGCCCGGTCATAGGGATCATACGACGCCCAGTCGGGTGCTGCGAGCGCCGCGTCATAGCTCGCAATGCTCTCATCAAGCTTGCCCCATTTGTAATAAAGAAATCCAAGGCCCGACAGCGGATACGATTTGCGGGGATGCATTTGTATCGCTTTTTGACAATCTGAAAGCGCTGCGTCGAAAGCGCCTTTGAACGTCAGGACGTTGCAACGATTGACCATCGCGTTGATCTCATCCTTGGGATCGAGCCGCAGGGCCTCATTCAGGTCGCGGATGGCCAGATCGAATTGCTTGAGGTCCAGATAGATATTGCTCCGGTCGACAAAATAGACTGGCACTTTCGGGTCGAGACGGATCGACTCGTTAAAATCGGTCAAAGCGCGCTCATCCTGATGCAGGTTCTTGTAAACGTCCCCGCGCCGGTAGAAGGCGCGGGAGGAGGAGGCATCCACCCTAATTGCCTCGTTGGCATCGGCGAGCGCGCGTTCGAGGTCGTTCTTGCCTTGGTAGCCTGAAGCTCGATAGCTGTAGGCGAGCGACCGCTGTCTGGCATCGAGTTGGGGCAGTGCGATGAGGGATGTGCAAGCCGCAATCATCTCGTCGTCGGTCTCATTATGCTCGCCGTCACATTGGCTCATCAGCTGCTTGACGTCTTGCGCAGCAGAAGGCGCTGCAGTGGCCAGAATGCCGGCCACAATTCCCAGCCAAATGGCCCTCAGATACGGTGCAGGTTGGGTAAGCCACATGGTCGCCTCCGTCAGGCGACGGCCGTTCAAGCCATGCGGCCGGCCGCTCGCCGATGGACAGGATGATCGAGCCTGCGATCCCCGGCAAGACTGGTAATAGTTTGCGAGCGCAACTTTCATGTGGACTCTGGCTCACTCGCGCCGGAATCCCCGGGTGCACTCGAATGTCTGCTTGCCCGAACCGCGACAATTAAGCGACATTCACAAACAGACGTGCCGTGCCATGCGCGTCGTTGTTGCAAAGTAGCGCGCGACCCGGCACCTCTTCCATTCGGCATATTGGTAAGGACCGCGTGAAGATGGTAGCGAGCCGCAAGGCTCAGAATCGTGGAGAGGCTGAGCACACGGGGAGCGATTTTCAAACCACCGCCATGCACAAACCACTCCAGAAGCCGCGCGTAGCGCGGCCGTTCGGAATCAATAACCACGATCGGCGCGGCCGTGTCTTGCGTTTCCACCTTGTGATTATGGATTCCAGGCTCGCACCGGAGCCTGCCATCGGGCCAGGCGGACCCGTTGGGCGCGTCCCGGAATGACGACCTGACCTACCCCCAAGTTCAGCATCCCAGAAATGCTTCCGGTCGAACTCCCTTGATCCGCCTGCCGGTTTCCCGCACAAGAGAAAGATCATGCCGTGGCGCAAATTTCATTACGGATGGATCGTCGTCGGGGTGACGTGCGTCGCGCTGTTGACCGCGGCGGGCGTGCGCTCGACGCCCGGCATCCTGATGGTGCCGCTCGAGCAGGAGTTTCACTGGTCGCGCGCCACCATCGCGTTTTCGGTGTCGATCAACCTCATCCTATACGGCTGCATCGGTCCGTTCGCGGCCGCCGTCATGGAACGCTTCGGCGTCCGCCGCTCGGTGGTGTGCGCGCTTATTCTGGTTGCCGTCGGCGTCGCTTCGACCTCGCTGATGCGGTTTCCGTGGCAGCTCATCGTGATGTGGGGCTTTGTGGTCGGCGCCGGAACCGGCTTTCTCGCCAGCGTGCTGGCGGCAACGGTGGCGATGCGATGGTTTACCGAACGCCGGGGTTTCGTCATCGGCATTCTGTCGGGCGGCTCCTCGACCGGCCAGCTGCTGTTCCTGCCGGTGATGGCCAATATCACGTCGACCTACGGCTGGCGCGCGACCGTCATCGTGATCGCAGCGATCACCGCCGCGGTCGTGCCGCTCGTTGCGCTGCTGTTGCGCGACCGGCCGCAGGATGTCGGGCTGCTGCCTTACGGCGAAACCGGCGAGGTCAAGCCGGTGCCTGCACCGCAGGGCAATCCGGTGGCGATTGCCTTCGCGGCACTGGGCGGCGCCGTGCGCAACCGCGACATATGGCTTCTGGCGACGACTTATTTCGTGTGCGGGGCCTCGACCAACGGATTGATCGGCACCCACCTGATCCCGGCCTGCATCGACCACGGCTATTCCGAGGTCTCCGGCGCAACGCTGCTCGCCACGATCGGAATTTTCAACTTCTTCGGCACGCTGGCGTCCGGCTGGCTCGCCGACAGATTTGACAATCGGTGGCTGCTGTTCGCCTATTTCGCGCTGCGCGGGCTGTCGCTGCTCTATCTGCCGTTCTCGTTCGCCAATTTCTACGTGCTAGGCCTGTTCACCGTGTTCTACGGCGTGGATTGGTTTGCCACCGTCGCCCCGACGATACGGCTCGTCACCAACGCGGTCGGCCGCGAGCGCGGCGGCATTGTCTACGGGTGGGTGTTCACCTGCCACCAGATCGGCGGCGCATCCGCCGCATTTTTCGCCGGCGTGTTTCGGATCGAGTTCGGCACCTACATGCAGGCCTTCATGCTGTCGGGACTGCTGTGCCTGTTCGCCGCATTCGCCGCCTTGCTCATCGGACGCGGCCCGAACCTGCGCGATCGCGAAGTGCTCGCGGCCGCGTAATGGCGGCGGCCTTCCGGCAATAGCTAGGATGTCTGAACGCGATTGGCTGCGGCAGGCGAGGCCCGTCGGGCGATATAGCGGCGTATGTCTCGGAGGTCGGAAAGCGCGCGAGCGTCAGCGAATAGTCATGACCAGGACTTTTTCAGCACCTCGTCGACATCGGCATTGGACGCAAATTCTCCGCGCTTGGCGCGAGCGAGTGCAGGTTCAAGAACCGCTCGTTCAGCATCCGAAAGCTCGTATTCGTGTTCGTCAGTGATTTCGGACAGGGCTTCGACGGCCAGTTCCTGCCGTCCCTCGGGCAGCGCCCGCACTTTGGCGAACAACGTTTCAAGCTTATCTTCGATCGCGGGCATGACGAAAATATAGCATGTCGGCCGACCAATGACAGAGCCGAAGATTTATGGACGCGGGTAACGTGAGTAGCGCCCGTCATTCCTAAGGCCGCTCGCAGCGCGGTTACATAATCACGATTTGGGAGGGTCCGGGCGTGGACCTCTAATGCTACACCACCGCCACGCACTGAATCTCGAGCATCATTTGCGGCTGGGCGAAGCCGGCGACGGTGATGGCGGCGCTGGCCGGAAAATCCTTGCCGAAGATTTCGCGGCGCAGTTCGGTCATGCGGGTGGTGTGGCGGACGTCGATCAGAAATACCGTCATGGTGACGAGGTCGCTTAGCTTGGCGCCGGCCTGGGCCAGCGTCTTCTCGATGTTGCGGAAGCACTGGTGGACCTGCGCATCGAAATCGCCGGCGAGCGATTTGCCGGCGTCGTCGACCGCGCCGGTGTGCCCGGCGAGCCAGATCGTCTTGCCGCCTTCGGTGATGACCGCCGGCGAATAGGCGCGCGTCTCCTGGTAGGCGCCGCGGATGAGTGACTTTTGCATATTTTGGGTCCCTTCGCTTCGTCACGGCCGGGCTTGTCCCGGCCATCCATGTCTATGCTATCTGGCGGCATCCTAAAGACGTGGATGCCCGCGACAAGCGCGGGCATGACGGCGTACATTGGCGGGCATGGTAACAAGCAAACCGGAAACTACCGACGCCCTGCCGCTCGCCGGTATTCGCGTGCTCGAATTCTGCCACGCCATCATGGGGCCGAGCGCCGGGCTCATTCTCGCCGATCTCGGCGCCGATGTGATCAAAGTCGAGCCGGTCGGCGGCGACACCACGCGCCGCCTGTCAGGATTTGCCGCCGGATTCTTCGGCACATTCAACCGCAACAAACGCAGCCTCGCCATCGATCTCAAGGCCGACGAGGGCCGGGCGCTGCTGCATCGGCTCGTCGCCACCGCCGATGTCGCGATCGAAAACTACGCGCCGGGCACGATGGACCGGCTCGGCTGCGGCTATGCCGATTTTGTCAAAACCAACCCGCGCCTGATCTATTGCGCGCTCAAAGGCTTTCTCAGCGGCCCCTACGAGCACCGCCCAGCCCTCGACGAGGTGGTGCAGTTCATGGCCGGGCTCGCCTACATGACCGGACCGCCGGGCCAGCCGCTGCGCGCCGGCTCGTCGGTGGTCGACATCATGGGCGGCGCCTTTGCGGTCATCGCCATTCAGGCGGCGTTGCGCGAGCGCGAGCGCACCGGGCGCGGCCAGTTCATCAAATCGGCCCTGTTTGAATCGACCGCGTTCCTGGTGGCGCAGCACATGGCCGGCCAGGCCATCACCGGGCGAGCGCCGCCGCCAATGCCGGCGCGCGAAGGCGCCTGGGCAATCTACGATCCGTTCATGACCGCCGACAACGAGCAAATCTTTGTCGGCGTCACCAGCAATACGCAATGGCAGCGCTTTTGCGAACATTTCAAGCGCCAGGACTTGCTGGCGAACCCCGTTTATAGAACCAACGAGGATCGCGTCCGCGAACGGCCGGCGCTGCTGCCGGTCGTCGCCGCCATCGTGGCGCGGCACACGCGAGGCGAGCTTGCCGAACTGTTCGACCGTCTCGATATTCCATTCGCGCCGGTTGCCAAGCCCGGCGACCTGTTCGACGATCCGCAGCTCAATGCCGGCAGCCGCATGCTCGACATCGATTTTCTCGGCGGCGTGCACGCCAAGCTGCCGCGGCTGCCGATCGAGATGAACGGTCACGATCTCGGGCTTATTCGCCAGCCGCCGGCCGTCGGCGAACATACCGCCGAGATCCTTTCGCAACTGGGCCTCGCCAAATCCGAGATTGACGGGCTGTGCAAGCGCGGCATCGTTGCGATCAAAACATCGGAACCGAATGCCAAGTAAAGCGATGCCCTTACTTCATCCGCTCGTCCCCGCGAAAGCGGGGACCCAGATGCTGGATTCCCGCTTTCGCGGGAATGAGCGGAATGATGGTTGAGAGGAACAAATGACATGAGCGATCTGCCCGCATCGGTCCATATCAGCGAGGAAGGCCCGCGCGAGGGTTTTCAGTTCGAGAAGGGCGTGATTCCGACCGAACGCAAGATCGCGCTGATCGACGCGCTGTCGCAGACCGGCCTCGATCACATGCAGATCGTGTCTTTCGTCAATCCGAAACTCGTGCCAGGCATGGCCGATGCCGACGAAGTCACGAATGGCATAACGCCGCGGCCGGGCGTCGCCTACACGGCGCTGTGGCTCAACGAAAAGGGTTTTGAGCGCGCGCTGACGCACGCCAACCGGCTCGATCTGACCGGCACGATCCAGTTGTGCACGTCGGAGAAATTTCTCCAGCGCAACCAGAACCGCACGATGGCGCAGCAGCTCGCCGGGCAGCATGCCATCGTCGCGCTGTACAAGGCGAACGGCGTCGCGGTCGAGCGCGGCAGCGTCATGGCGGCGTTCGGCTGCAATTTCGAGGGCGACATTCCGGCCGAGCGCGTGGTGTCGCTGGTCGGGCAGATTCTCGACGTGGCGAAAGCACACGGCGTGACGCTGCAATACGTGACGCTGGCCGACACGATGGCGTGGGCGACGCCGGCCTCGATCAAGCGCGTGGTCGGGGCCTTGCGCGAGCGCTGGCCCGAACTCGACATTGCGCTGCACCTGCACGACACCCGCGGCATGGCGATCGCCAACGCCTATGCGGGGCTGGAAATGGGCGTGACGCGTTTCGATGCCTCGGTCGCCGGCCTCGGCGGCTGCCCGTTCGCCGGCCACAAGGGCGCCGCCGGCAATGTGTGCACCGAGGATCTCGTGTTCATGTGCCACGAAATGGGCATCGCCACCGGCATCGATCTCGACGCGCTGATCGAGGCCGCGCGGCTCGCCGAGGATGTGGTCGGTCATCCCCTGCCCGGCTCGGTGATGAAAGGCGGGACGCTGGGGAAGTATCGGGCGTAGGGGCGCCCCTTGTGGGGAGGATTGGGTGGGGGGTGGTGAGGTGAGGCACAAACGTCAACGTTTGTGAGTCGCCTCATCACTCGGCAGCCGCGGCCACGCAGTCCATATAAAAAGCGCGCCAACGATCGCCACATTCGACCATTGTCCGGCGTGGCAACAGTGTTATGGGCAGGGAAAGACAGATTGTAATGATGTCAACAACACAGCTTCATACGGCTTGGTAGCAAACTCAGGCCTCCTTCCAATCTGGCGACGCATGATGTCTAAAATCTGCTCTCCTGTAAGGTGGAGTTTCTCAGGAAGACAAAACGCTCGCTTCTGATTGCGTTTAATCTCAAAATAAGTTTGCATCCACTCCATTCCTTGTTCGGTTTGCAATACAATACCTGCCACTACTGCTTTTTCCTTCGCTGCCCCAGAGCCATAGTGGTCTAAAACATCCTTTGCAGTTATTAAGTTGTCTGCTCGGCTAGATCCAGCTAACATCGTCACCGCCAATATAGTCGAAATCCGGCTTACCACTTTATCTCTGTAACACATTGCTATCCCCGCCAAAACGCGTACTCTTTTTACTGCGCAAATCTCCCGATCGTTCAGCGTAACCGTTTTCGAAGGCTTCGCCGAGGACGTGACCCTTCGCCGATAGACATTCCTCCACAGCAGATTTCTTTCCCGATCTAATTGTAATTTGACGGTTTGCCACGACTCTGCGCAGCGTTACCCTCATTAAAATCGAAAGGGCTTTTTCCGATGAAAAACGATACTGCTGTATACCATTGCTTCGACGATTATGGCCGCTGGGTTGGAATGGGAACTCGTGTCGCTGCCGAAAAGCGCGGCCTCCATATTGATGGGTACCTGCTTTGGTGTCCCCACGAATGGCTTATTGACGGGTGGCGTCCGCGCTAATCAAGCAAATCACCTTGGATTACCTCGAACGAAGCGCGTCGCTGCGCCGGGGTCTCAGTAGTGATCTCCGGAGTGTTTCCCGGACGCGGTGCAGCACGAAGTGGTGCACCGCTGCTCCGGGATCATAACGGTCGCCGAGTTTGCGACGATCCCGGGTCTGCAGCGCAGCACTGCGTGCTGCGCTGCAGACCCGGGAAACGCAGTGCTATCCCTCGTCCAAGATCTTCCAGATGCCGTTCGTCGTGACAACCGTGCGCTTGCCGACGAACATCTTGGCGCGCATGAACACCACCGAGCGGGTCACGCGCACCACTTCGGGATGCGACACTACGAACTCGCCGAGTTTCACGCCGCCGACGAATTGGGTGTTCAGCTCGATGGTGGCGTGGCGCTTGCCGCCCGTTGCGCCCCGCGCCGCCACCGCCATGGATTGGTCGGCCAGCGTCATCAGCATGCCGCCGTGCAGATTGCCGGCGCGGTTGAGGTGTTTCGGCCCGACCATGAACCCGAACAGCGGCACCCCGTTCTCTTCCCGGCGCCAGATCGGGCCGACCAGTTCGCCGAACGCGGTGTGGTTGGAAATTTCCTCCCAGCCATGCGCGGCCGGGTCGAATGACTTGGCATGCTCCGCTTGCGGTTTGTCGTTCATGTTCGCTCGCGCAGGCTTGCACTCCGTTCGGCGAAACGCCGATGCAGATCGGGGATAAGCTTTTCAGCATTGGCGCCGGCAGCCAACGCGCGGCTGTTGGCATCAAGGGCGCGCAGCGCCTTCACATAGGCGGTCACTTCGCCGGGCTCGCGCACGGCTTGCGGATAATCGCTGGCGAAGACGAGCTGCGAGAATGCCAATTCCTGCAGGCCGAACGTAACCCAGTCGGCACCCCACTCCGCCGCGTGATCGGGACCCGCCCAGCCGGCGATGTCGTAGAACAAGCGATGATCGAGGTAATAGTCGAGCGGACGGGCGGGCCGCCGGCCATGACGGGCAATCGCCGCAGTGCCCCATTTGTCGCGCTGCTGAAAGCCACGGATGCGGCCGAGATAGCGGCCGATGCCGCCGGCAAAATGCGAGAACTGGATGCGCAACGTCGGCAATTCGTCGAGCAGGCCGGAATTGATGATGCGCACGGCTGCCACCATCAGCGAGAATTCCCAGCCGAGCATGCGGCCGAGGTCGTCGGCATCCATCCGGTTCCAGCGGATCACCCGCGGCAGCGGATGGATGAACACGTAAAGGTTCAGGTCGGCGCACGCTTTCCAGAGCGGGCGCAGCGCCTCGGCATCGAGGGCCTGGTCCTGCAGCTCCGAGGCGATGACCACGCCGGGAAAGCCAAGCTCGACGGCGCAGCGTTTGAGCTCGGCCGCGGCTTCGGCGGCTTTGAGCGCCGGCACATGCGCCAAGCCGATGAAGCGGCCGGGATGCGCCTTTTCCGCCTCGCGCATGCGGTCGTTGATGGTGCGGCAGATCGCCAGATCGGGCTGGTCGAAACCCGACCCGCACGACAGCACGCCGGCGTCGATGCCGGCCTCGTCCATCACGCGCACATGCGCGTCAAGATCGGCGAGCAGCGGGTTGAGCAGATAATGCGGATTGCCGTCGCGATCGACGTCGACGGTGACTTTGCCGGCATCGCCCTTGAGCAATTCCGGCGGCGTGTAGTGTTGCTGGAAGTCGATGAGCATTGGCTGAATTCACTCGTCATTCCGGATTGCCGCGGAGGCGGCAAGTCCGGAATCCATATTCACGAACATTGGAGAAAAGCAATGCTGCCGAATATTTCGGGGGAAGTGGCTATGGATTCCGGGCTCCGCGCTTCACGCGCCCCCGGAACGACGCTGCGCGTCACATGATTGCAAATTCGGTGTTGCGCCGATCCGTCACCAGCATGGCGCCGGGATAGTGGGTGATGCAGAACTCCGGCTTCACCGCCATGATCACCGATTGCGGCGTCACCCCGCAGGCCCAGAACACCGGTATCTCATCGTCGCCGATCGGCACCGGATCGCCCCAGTCCGGCTTGGCAATGTCCTTGATGCCGATCGCTTCGGGCTTGGCCAGATGCACCGGCGCGCCATGCACGGAGGGAAACCGCGTCGTGATCTGCACGGCGCGAATGGCATCGGCCGACTTCATCGGCCGCATCGAAACGACGAGCGGGCCATGGAACGGCCCCGCGGGCGCGGTTTCAATCGACGTGCGATACATCGGCACCGTGCAATTGCAGGTGAAGTGGCGCAACTCGATGCCGTCCTCGATCAACGCCTGCTCGAACGAAAACGAGCAGCCGATGGCGAAGGTGACGAGATCGTCCCGCCACCAGCGCATGAGATCCGCCGGCTCGTCGACGATGGCGCCGTCGCGCCAGACCCGGTAACGCGGCAGGTCGGTGCGGATATCGAGGTCTTCGCCGAGGTTCGGCACGCGCCGAATCGCCCGCCGTCGACACGCCGATCAGCGGGCACGGCTTGGGATTGAGCTGACAGAAGCGCAGAAAATCCTCGGCGAGCCGGTGCGGCAGGATGGCGAGATTGGCCTGCACGAAGCCCGGCGCCAGGCCCGACGTGGGCCCGGAATGCTCGCCGCGCCTGATCTTGTGCCTCGCGGCTACGCCGGTGTGCGGCGCGGCCGGCTGCACCGGCGGCGCTTCTCGTTGCAATGTGGCCGTCGCCATGGCGGGCTCCTGTCCGGTCAAGTCCAAAACCGATGCCTATTTTAGCATCAATCAGCGCGGGAAGAACACAGCCGCCGCGACGATGTTACGCGCAAGACGCCAGCCACGCCCAGCAGCGGCCAACGCGAATCTGGTTGAAACTACCTTCAAGATCGCGTTTGCTAGCTTATCCGTCGCTCGCCAAGAGCCCTCAAGGGCCGGAGCCGGCGCCCGCCATTTCGCGCCAGCGCGAGCCATTGATCAGTTCGATTCCAGAGGGAGAATGTCGATGACTGAAAAGTGGAAAGAAGAGAAATGGGCCGAAGACATCTGGTATCGCGGCAAGACCACGCGCCGCCGGATCGTCGGCTGGGGCGGCGGCGCGATCGGGGCGATGATGCTGGTGCCGGCGCCGTGGCGCGCGGCCTTCGGTGCGGCCAAGCCTTTTAAGATCGGTTCGGAGCAGCCACTGTCGGGCGTCGCCGCCATCGGCGGCAAGACGGCGGTCGTTGGGCTGCAGATGGCGGCGGACCGCATCAATAAGAACGGCGGCATCAACGGCCGTCCGGTCGAGCTCGACATCGCCGATGACCAGAGCTCGCCCGCCGTCGCCCGGCAAAAAACCGAAAAGATGGTGCAGGAGGACAGCATCGACGCCCATGTCGGCGGCTTCCTGTCGAATATCTGCCTCGCCTGCATGCCGGTCTGGGAGCATGCCAAGGTCGTCAACATGATCAGCGTGTGCCTCGATACCACGCTGACCACGTCGGCCTGCAACCGCGTCAGCTTCCGCGTCCACGATTACGCACCGGCACAAGCCGTCGCGTTCGCGCCGATGCTCGCCAAACTCGGCAAGAAGTGGCACATCGTCTACGCGGATTATTCATGGGGTCAGTCGACGCGCGACGCTTACACCGCCGAGATCAAAAAGAACGGCGGCGAGGTTGTCGGCAGCACCGGCATTCCGCTCGGCACCGCCGACATGACGCCGTTCCTGTCGAAGATTTCCGGCAATTTTGACGGTCTGTTCGCCATCGAGTTCGCCAAAGACGGCGTGACCATCGGCAATCAGGCCTACGATCTCGGCCTGACCAAAAAATACATCTGGGCGGGCGACGGCGCGATCTGCGAGTCGAGCAACATGCCGGCGATCGGCAAGAAGATTAACGGCTTTATCGGCATCAACCGTTACATCCCGGTGTTCCAGGGTCCGCTCAATACGCCCTACCTCCACGCCTTCTTCGACGAGGCCAAGAAGCGGCTGCTCAAGGTCGACCCGTCCGGCCCGCTGCCCGACCGCTATGTGCAGTCGAATTATGAGGCGCTGAACGCCTTGAAGCAGGCCATGACCGCTTCGAAATTCGATACACGCGCCAGCACGCCGAAGCTGATCGAGGCGCTCGAAGGCATGGAAATGAAGGAGAGTGACGACTTCCCGCAGGGCGACAAGACCCTGCGCAAGGCCGACCATCAGGCGTTCCTGCGCGAATTCCTGTTCAAGATCGAGAACGAAAATTACAAGCTTCTCGAGACGATCCCGAAAGATAAAACCATCGTCCCGCCGGCCTGCACATTCTCCGCGTAAGTGCGTGCTGAATGCGCGTAGAAGCTTCGAGCGACGAAAGCTCCCCGGCCGATGGCCGGGGAGCGGCATCGCCGCCGCTCCTCAAGACCGAGCTGCTGTCCGTCAAGTTTGGCGGCCTGGCGGCGCTTTCCCAGGTCAATTTCGAACTTGCCCGCGACGAGATTCGCGCCGTGATCGGCCCGAACGGCGCGGGCAAAAGCACATTTTTCAATTGTCTCACCGGCGTATTGCGGCCGACTGGCGGCCGTATCATTTTCGACGGCGCGGAGATCACCGGACTGCGCTCCAATCTGATCTCCCAGAAGGGCATCGCGCGCTCTTACCAGATCACCAACATTTTGCCGAACGCCAGCGCGCTGGAGAATGTACGCATCGCGGCGCAGTCGCGCCGTCACGCCTGGAACATGATCTCGCATCATGACGCGTTCGCCGATATCAACCAGCGCGCCGAAGCGGCGCTGCAATCGGTCGGCCTGCTCGCCAAGGCGCATGAGCTGGGCGCCAACCTGTCGCACGGCGAGCAGCGCAACCTTGAAATCGGCATCGCGCTCGCCACCGAACCGAAGTTGCTCTGCCTCGATGAGCCCACCGCCGGCATGAGCGCGGCGGAGACCAACGAGACCAAGGAGCTGATCCGCCGCATCGCCAAGGATCTCACCATCCTGATCGTCGAGCACGACATGGAGGTGGTGATGGAGCTGTGTGACCGCATCACGGTGCTGCACTACGGCCAGATTCTTGCCGAGGGAACGCCGGAGGAAATTCAGACCAATCCCAGGGTGCTGGAGGTTTATCTCAAGACATGAGCGAGGAAGCCACCAGCGCCGAGCCGCTCGTGCGGGTCGAGGACGTGCACACCTATTACGGCAAGAGTCACATCTTGCATGGCGTCTCGCTCACCATCGGCGCCGGCGAGGTCGTCGGCCTGCTCGGCCGCAACGGCGTCGGCAAGTCGACGACGCTCAAGACCATCATGGGCCTGGTGCAGCCGACCCAGGGCGCCGTCGTCCTCAACGGCCGCGCCATCACCGGACTGGCGCCGCATAAGCTTGCGCGCCTGGGCATCGGCTATGTGCCGGAAGACCGCCGTATCTTCCGCCTGCTGACCGTCATGGAAAATCTGCGCACGGGGCTCGACCGCAAGGGCGTCACGGAAGAGACCCGCAAGACCATGCTCGACAAGGTCTTCGCCTATTTTCCGGTGCTGGCCGAGCGCCGCAGCCAGGCCGGCGGCACGCTGTCGGGCGGCGAGCAGCAGATGCTCGCCATCGCCCGCGCCATGATGCTGGAGCCGAAGATCATTCTGCTCGACGAGCCGACCGAAGGCCTGATGCCGCGCATGGTGTCGCAGATCGGCCTTATCATCGAGGCGCTGCACAAGGAGGGCATCTCTATCCTTTTGGTCGAGCAGAACGTGCCGCTGACGCTCGCCGCGAGCCAGCGCGTCTACATCATGGAAAAAGGCAACGTGCGCCACCATTGCGCGGCGTCCGAACTCGACGTGCACGATGCCGTCATCAAGCAATATCTCGGAGTGTAGCCTTGGGCGCGATCGGCGAGTTCATTCACTCCATTCCCATCGACCTGCTGATCATCCAGACGGTGAACGGCATCGTCACCGGCATGATTCTGGCGTTGGTCGCGTCCGGGCTGACGCTGATCTTCGGCATCATGGATGTGGTCAACTTTGCACACGGCGAGTTGTTCATGCTCGGCGCCTATATGGGCGTGATCGCGTTCGCCATGACCGGAAATTTTTGGCTGGCGCTCGCGCTCGCCGCCTTGATCATCGGTATTTTCGGCGCCGCGCTGCAGATCCTGACGTTGCGGCCGTTGATCGGCCGCGACCCGCTCAACACCATCCTCGCCACTTTCGGCGTCTCGCTCGTGCTGCAGAACTACGCGCTCTGGCAGTTCGGCCCGGTCGCGCGCAAGATTTCCGCGCCGATCAGCGCCGAGTTCACGCTGTTCTATCTGCAATATCCCTGGTACCGGATCGTCATCGCGCTGTTGTCGGGCGCCATCATCGGCAGCCTCTGGCTGTTCCTCAAATTCAACAAGTTCGGCGTCTGGATCCGCGCCACCACGCAGGACCGCGTCATGGCGCAGGCCATGGGCATCCCGGTGCCGCTGGTCTACACCGGCGTGTTCGCGCTCGGCGCCGCGATGGCGGCGGCCAGCGGTGTGCTGTTCGCGCCGTTCGGCGGCGTCGATTCCAGCATGGGCCTGCAATGGGTGCTGGAGGCTTTCATCGTCGTCGTGGTCGGCGGCATGGGCAATCTCGGCGGTTCGGTCGTTGCCGCCATCTTCATCAGCCTGCTTGAGGCCTATGCGGCGGTATGGCTCAATCCGTCGCAAGCGGTGATCGTGTCCTTCGTCGTGCTGATCCTGACACTTTTGTTTCGTCCAACCGGTTTGTTCGCGGTGCCAAAATGACCAGCGCCTCGCTCGACAAAACCGTGCCGCTCGCCAAGACGCGATTAAGCCACACCGCGGCCTTTTGGCTGGTGTTTTGCATCGTCATGGCGGCGCTGATCGTTGCGCCCCTGATTTTGCCCCAGTTCTGGGCCGGCTTTCTCACCGAAATCCTGATCTGGGGACTGCTGGCGATGTCGTCCGATCTCCTGATCGGCTATACCGGCATGGTCTCGTTCGGCCACTCGGCATTCTTCGGCCTCGGCATGTATGGCGCGGCCGCGGCGCTGCTGCTCGTGAAACCAGCAAATCTGTGGCTCGCGATCCTGTTCGGGCTTGGGGGCGCCGCCGGCGCGGCTTTGTTCGTCGCCTATTTCTCGACCCGGCTGCGCGACATCTACTTCGCCATCACCACGCTGATCTTCAGCCAGATCTTCTATGTGATCATATTCACCTGGACGGCGGTGACCGGCGGCGAGAACGGCCTGATCTTCAACCAGCCGCATTTCACCATCCCGTTCCTCGTCAACGTATCCTTCAACACGCGCACGATGCACTGGTTCGTGCTGGCGGTGGTCACCGGCTCGTATCTGATCCTGCGGCGCGTCACCCAGTCGCCGTTCGGCATGGTGCTGCAGTCGATCCGCGAAAACGAGGCGCGAACCCGCGCCATCGGCTATCCGGTCGAGCGCTACAAGATCGTCTCGGTGATGCTGTCCGGCCTATTTGCCGGGCTCGCCGGCGTGCTCTACGCCATCCAGAAGGAATTCGCCGCACCCGATTTCGTCTATTTTCTCACCTCGGGCGAGGCCGTGATCTACAATCTCATCGGCGGCGTCGGCACCCTGGTCGGGCCGATCGTCGGCGCCGGCTTCTTCCAGCTCGCGCGCCAATTGCTGTCGCAGTGGTTCGGCGATCAGTTTCCCTATCTGATCCCGCTCGGCATCGTTTTCATCGTCATGATCATCTTCCTACCGCAAGGCCTGCTCGGCTTTGCGCGGCGGTGGCTCAACCGCTAAGGCGTGATTAACTTAGCTTGATCCGCAGGATAGCCGGCCCAGGAGCGCAGCGACGTTCGCCGGCCGCCGGGCTGCTGCGCATGCCCGGCGGCGGCGACATGTTTGTAAGCTTTGTTATACCGTTACCAATCGCGCCGACTGTCCGGCTCGGTCACTCACGACACGTTGGGAAACTGCACCTGATATCCCGTAGGATGGCTACCGGGGCTTGTGCTGGCCGCCCAGTGGCCGGTGTTTGACAGTTCCCAGATATCGGTCTGGCCTGTCGCCGAATCGGACCACAGCACATCGCTGATCCCATCGCCGTTGTAGTCGCCGGTGCCGCTGATCTGCCAAGCGCTCCCGCCCGGGTGAGTCCCCAAATCAACGCTGGCGGCCCATCGGCCGTTCGACAGCTGCCATTCGTCCACATCGCCGTTCGTGGGGTTGTAGAACAGGATGTCGCTCGTCCCATCGCCGTTGAAGTCGCCGATGCCTGCGACCTGATAGCCGGTCGGGTGGTTGCCCGGGCTGACGCTCGCCATCCACTGGCCGTTTTTCAGTTCCCAGATATCCGTTTGTCCGGTGCTTTGGTTGTACCAGAAGACATCGGATGTCCCATCACCATTGTAGTCGCCGATACCTGAAATCTGATAGCCGCCGGGATGGCTGCCGAGATCGACACTGCCGGCCCAGCCGCCGTTCGAGAGCTTCCACTCGTCGACGTCGCCGTTTGTCGGATTGAAAAACAGGACGTCGCTCGTCCCATCGTTGTTGAAGTCACCAGTGCCTGCGACCTGATAGCCCGTCGGATGATTGCCCGGGCTTACGCTGGCCTTCCATTCGCCGATATCATCCGTCAACCAGATGTCGGTCTGACCCGTGCTTTGACTGTACCAGAGATAATCCGACGTCCCGTCTCTATTGAAATCACCCGTCCCGGCTAAAGTGTAGTTGCCGGGATGCGCGCCGAAATCAATGCTATTGGCCCACTGCCCGTTGTAGATCTTCCACTCGTCAAGGTCGCCGGTTGACGTGCTCAACCAGGGAATATCGCTGGAGCCGATGCCGACAAAATCATCGAATGCGGGAATACGCTGCAGATGGAATGCCTGCGCCGCGATACGCGTGTCCGTGTCGGTCGCGCTCGGATCGCCCGAGCCGGTATCCTGCCATGCAAAGAACGCAGTTTCGGCTCCATTGACGGCGACCGCGTTCTCATCCTGGCTTCCCGCCGTAAAAGATTCAACGGCCCCCTCCGCGGTGAAGAATGATGCTCCGGCGGCCACTTCGCGAACCGCGAAAACGTCGCCGCCAAACTCAAACGTGACGATGAACCCATCGGCCGTCACACCGGCCACGTGGGGATTGGTGAAGACAGAACCAAACCCGCCCTCGGTGAGCACCTTAGTCACCGTATGCGTCGGCGGATCGACGATCGCGGCCGTGATCGAGCCTGTCGTATCGTCCTGCGCGACGACAATGAAGCGTCCGTCGCCGAGCGCCGCCACGTCGGGGTGCGACCAGACATCCGAGCTGCTCGTGCCGAAAACGAAGGTCGGCGAGGCGAGCGCAGTCCCGACCGAGTTCAAGAAATTCAGGACGATGTCCTGCCCGCCGCCGAGGGTTCCGGGATCCCTGGCGTAGACCAGTGCAGCGGTATTGCCGAACGTTGCGACCCTGCTTTCGCCTTCAAACGCGTTATCGGACGTCACGCTGTTTACGGAAACGACGAAGCCCGTAGCGGTGGAATTGAGGATGCCGTCCCAGACATCGTGATCGGTCGCGCTAAAAATCACTTCGAGCGAGACCAGCATACTGCCGTCCGCGAATGTCGCGATCGCCGCGCTGTCGATGCCGTGGATGTTGGGATTGCCGCCCGGACTGGCGACCGTGAATGGAGAGCTGATGCCCGACGTGGCGCTGTAGGTGCGAACGTTTATATCTTTGTTCGTGGCATCGGTATAGATGACGGCAAATCCGCCATTGGCCGTCGCGGCGAGCGCGGGGTGGTCCGTGACCGCAATGCCCTGATCGATGCCGACGACGCCGTTAGAGAGCGTGGTTGTGGCCGGGGGAGCTATGGCATTGCCGTTGGCGTCAAAGAAGTGCGCGAAAAGGTCGATATTCGTGGTGCCGTTGGACGGATTTTCATAGACCACGACGAAATCGCCGTTGGACAATGCCGTCACCGCCGGATCGGCTTGTGCGCCGGTCAGACCGTCGGTTGAGTTGATGAGAAAGTTGACCTGCTGTTCGCCAAGTGGAGTTAAACCGGTACCCATTGCCGCCCTCCTTGCATGAACTGCCGCGTTCGCTGTCAACAAATGGGCGCAAGTCCGCCGGTTTTTCCAGCAGTCAAAAATTCCCTTCCCTTCTGCCTTGTCGTCCTTGGCTTACGCTCAACCATATCGGTCGAGTCTCAAGCGCAATAATCTAGATTAAATTATTGAGAGTGCCAATGGTCCGATAGCTCGGGTCGATCATGAACATACATTACGCCAAGTCTGCAGAATGTGTTGTGCTTCGATAGCAAGACCTGGATTCTGCAGAGTACGCGCCACTCTCCGCACGCGACATTTTGACCAATCCTAATAGCGTTCAACCCGCCTTGCCCTTGTCCAGAAACGCCGCCAGCGCCTTTACGTCATTCTTATTGCTCTCGAAGTCCTGGGCAATGCGCTCGTAGAAATGCGCGGCGCCTTCGTAGAGTTCGTGCGCGCTCGGGTCCTCGCCGACGAAGCCCGCGATCTCGTGCATTTCCGCAATCCAGCGGTAGGCCTTCGGCGGCATCAGCGCCAGCCCGCGCTTGAACCAGGCGAACATCTCCTTCTGACTCGAACTGAGCTCGGCGAACAACGCGTCGGCGGTGCCGGCGCGCGACGCCGCGAGCATCATCGCCGCACCGATCGCCTGCGTACCCTTGGTGATGCCGGCGTATGACATCTTCAGCGCCGACGCCGTGCTCAGCGCGCCGTCGAGCACACGGATGTCGAGACCGTATTGGCGCAGCGTGGCGAAGCGCGGCGCCGACGGCCCGGAGGCATAGAAACGCGGACCGGCGTCGCCCGGCTTTGGCGGCGAGCCGATGATGCCGGCATCGACGAACGGGCAATCGGTCGGCGCGATGGCGGCGGCGACACGCTCGACCGTCGCCGGATTGATGGCATTGCAATCGACATAGATCGGCTTCGCATTGGAGGCCTCGAGCGCCGGCACGAAGCGCTCGGCAAGCGCCACCGCGTCGCCGGGCGGCAGAATCGAAAGAATATAATCGCTGGCCGCGATCTCCTCGTCGCTCGCCGCAACCATCCCGGCCGCGACGGCGCGGGCCGCCGTCTCGCCGCTGCGGCCTTGCAGCGATGTGAACACTTTCAGCCCGTTATCGACGAGCCTCTTTCCGACCGCTGCGCCCATCATGCCGGGCGCGATCACTGCAACGACGGGAGTCATGGATACCTCATAGTTGTCATTCCGGGGCGCGGCTGAAAGTCCGGAATCCATATTCGCTGACCTGTGAGTATGGATTCCGGACTTGCCGCTTTTGCGGCAATCCGGAATGACGAGCTTACACCGTTTCGCGGGTGTTCGGTACGGGGGTCGCGCCCTGCAATCGCCGCCGCAGCGCCGGCGCGCGACCATCGGCGCCATCCTGGTAATAGACGCTGTAGCGGGCCAGAACGTCGAGGAAGGCACTCGCGTCGGCATCCTTCTTGACTTCGAAGGAGTCAAAGCCCGCACGCGTCAGAAAATGAAACTGGTCGCGCAGCACATCGCCGGTGGCGCGCAAGGTGCCGCGGAAGCCATAGGTTTCGCGCAGCAGGCGCGCCTGGCTATAGGCGCGGCCGTCCTTGAATTTTGGGAACGCGAGCGCAATCAGCGCGAGATGGCCCAGCCATATTTCAAGCTCCGCCACGCGCTTGTCGTTCGGCCAGGCGACGCCAAGCGAGCCGTCGCGGCGGACGAGCGCCGCCGGATCGGACAAGAACCGCTTGGCCGACACGATGGCGGGCACGCGGTCCGGAATCGGCGCGTCATCGTCGATGCGGGCGTAACGGTCTTCGACGATACGACCGTTCTCAACGAGTCGCATAGACACGCTCCGTGAAGGGCTCGACGCCGAGCCGATTGACCGCATCGATGAACAGTTCATCCGGCCGCTGGCGCAATTCCAGATACGCCGCGGCGATATCCTCGATCACGTCGGCGACCTGCCCATAAGGCACCGCCGGGCCGATCAGGGTGCCCAGCTTGGCGTCTTCGTCGGCCTTGCCGCCGAGCGTGATCTGATAAAACTCCTCGCCGTTCTTCTCGACGCCCAGAATGCCGATATGGCCGACGTGATGGTGGCCGCAGGCATTGATGCAGCCGGAAATGTTGATGTGCAGCCGGCCGAGATCGCGCTGCAGGTCGATGTGGCGGAAGCGGCGCGCGATCTCCTGAGCGATCGGAATCGAGCGCGCGTTGGCGAGGCTGCAATAGTCGAGGCCCGGGCAGGCGATGATGTCGGTGACCAGCCCGATATTGCCGCCGGCGACGCCGATCCCGTCGAGCGCGCGCCAGAGCGCCGGCAGGTCGCGCTGCGCGACGTGCGGGAGCACCAGGTTCTGTTCGTGGCCGACACGGATTTCGCCGCACGAGAAGCGGTCCGCGAGATTGGCGATCGCGTCCATCTGCTCGGCGGTGCAATCGCCCGGCGTGCCGCCTTCCGGCTTGAGCGACAGCGTCACGATCGCGTAGCCCGGGACTTTGTGATTGGCGACGGAGTTGTCGAGCCATGCCGCGAACCGGCGGTCGCTGCGGCGCTGCTCGGCAAGCTCCGGCGGATTGTCGTCAAGCTGCGCATATTCGGGATAGATGAAGCGCGTCGCGATCTCGTCCACGACCGTCGAATCGCGCGCAAGCGATCCGTCTTTGATGTCCTGCCACTCGGCTTCGACTTCCCTGGCAAACGCCTCGGGGCCGAGATCGTGCACCAAAATCTTGATGCGTGCCTTCCAGATGTTGTCGCGACGGCCGAACTGATTGTAGGTCCGCAACACCGCCTCGACGTAACTCAACAGGTCGCGCGTGTGCAGGAACGGCTTGATGGTCTTGGCAAGATAGGGAGTGCGGCCAAGCCCACCGCCGACCATGACCTCGAAGCCAAGCTCGCCAGCATCGTTGCGATGCATGCGAAGCGCCAGATCGTGGATGCGCAAGGCGGCACGGTCATGGCTGGAGGTGCCGACGCAGATCTTGAACTTGCGCGGCATGAAGGAGAATTCCGGGTGCAGCGTGACGTGCTGCCGGATCACCTCGGCCCAGATGCGCGGGTCTTCGATCTCGTCGGGGGCGACGCCGGCCCACTGATCGGTGGTGATGTTGCGCACGTTGTTGCCGCTGGTCTGCATGCCGTGCATGCCGACGCCGGCGAGTTCGGCCATCGCCGCGGGCAGGTCTTCGAGCTTGATCCAGTGAAACTGGATGTTGGTGCGCGTGGTGAAATGACCGTAGCCGCGATCGTAGCGGCGCGCGATATGCGCCAGCATGCGCAGCTGCGCCGACGACAGCGTCCCATAGGGGATCGCAATCCGCAGCATGTAGGCATGAAGCTGCAGATACACGCCGTTCATCAGCCGCAGCGGCTTGAATTCTTCCTCGCTGAGTTCGCCCGACAGGCGGCGCGCCACCTGATCGCGAAATTCCGCGACCCGCTCGGCGACCAGCGTGCGGTCGAATGCGTCGTAGACGTACATGCGGGGCGGCCGTTTAGCTTTGCAGGACCAGGCCGGCCGCGGGCGACGCGGCGGGCAACGCGATGGTCGGGCCGCGCCAGCGAATGAGTTCGCGCAAGTTTCCCGGCCGCAAGCGGCCGCCCTCGGCGCGCCGCACCGGCGCGATGTAGGAGCCGACCGCATTGAGATCGTCGTCAATTGCACTTTTCAGGAGTTCGCGGGCGACCGCAGCGTCGCTCGTCACCGCCGCGTCGGCGAGATCGGTGCTCCAGCGCGCGTCGGCGCTGCGATACACCACGGCGCCGTCGCCGACCCGGTTTGCAGTCACCACAACCGGCCCGGAAATTCTGATTTTTTGATCGAGGGGAGATGTCATCCTGGCCTCATCTTGCAATGGCGCACCGAACCGCCCGCCGTGCGAATGCCGCAGGAATAATCTTCTATACAGGAGCCAATTTTCGGCGGCAAACAGCAAAATATTCTGCCAAATTACGCTCTTGGCAGAGCAAGATCATGCAAAAGAAGGAAGCCGCGGAGAATGCTCCGCCACGCCGACAGTTGACGACACCGAATAGCCGTTCAGCCGGCCGGCTCGAAGGCAAAGCTTGCGCCTTTGCGCACGACGTAGCCAAAGCCGGGCGCGTTGACATGGGCGCCGGCGATCGCGAGGTGCTCGCTCGCCGCCATATCGAGAATGCGCTTGCGCGATTTGATCGCAAGGTCCTTGTCGAGATCGTAGGTCAGCGCCGTGTCCGGATGCGAAATCTGGATCGCCGACAGATGCACCACGTCGCCGAGCGCCATGAAGCCGCCGCTTGAGCCGCCCGCCGACAGAATCCAACAAGTATGTCCGGGCGTATGTCCCGGAGCCAGCATCGGCGTGAAGCCGGAAAATTCCTCGCCGTCGCGCACGCGCCGCATCCGATCCAGGTACGGTTTCAGATTGATCCGCGTGCGCGCCCGGTTGCCTTTGACGCGCGCCTCGTCGTTGGCGACGTCGGGCCGCAGCCAGAACTCGGCTTCGGTCTCATGCACGACGATTTCGGCGTTCGGATAGTGCGGGTTGCCGGCATCGTCCACCAGGCCATTGGCATGATCGGGATGCAGATGCGTGATCACGATATGGGTGACCGCACTCGGCGCGACGCCGTCCGCGCGCAGATTGTCCGGCAGCTTGCCGAGCGTCGGCTGCATCGTGTTGCCCGCCCCGGCATCGATCAGGATGATCTTGCCGTCGCGGCGGAGCAGAAAATTGTTGACCGGGATGTAGAGGGCGCCGTTGTCGGTCCCGCCGACCAGGCTTTCGGCCTGCGCCCGGTCCATGCCGATGACAAGGTCGAGCGAGGTCTTGAGAATTCCGTCGCTCAACCCCGCCACTTCGATATCGCCTACGCGCAGTGTCGGCAGCGCCATGACATTTCCTCTCCGTCAAAAGCCTTCCCTGGCGAGCGCGATCATGCAGCCGGCGGCAACGACCACGGCAAATGCCAGAACCGCGAACGGCACGATGAAGGCGCCGTGCGAAGCCGCCAGCAGATAGCCGATCATGATCGGCGAGAACGCCCCGAACATCTGGGTGACGAAGGCGCGTACGCCCTGGGATTTGGCCATATCGTCGGTGCCGACGACGCTGTGCATCAGCATCTCGGCGCCGGAGATGCCGACCTGCTGCGCGCACAGCGCGCAGATCATCAGCACGACGCTCCAGACCGCGCTCGGCGCCAGCGCCGCCGCGATCAGAAAGACCGCCGCCAGGGCCCAGCCAAGTCCGGCGAACGGCGCGCGGCGGAATACACGATCCGACACGTAGCCGAGGATCAGGATCGTCGCGACCGCAAAGCCGTAAATGACAAATGTGAGATAGCCTGACGTCGAGAAGGTGAAATGCCGCGCGCTGCGCAGATAAGTCGGCAGCCATCCCGACCAGCCCCAGAAGAAGATCGCGTTGGCCGAAATCGCGATCGTCATCAGCCAGAAGCGGTGATTGCTCCAAACGCTGTCGACCGTTTTCAACACGCGGCCGGGCGCATCCTCGTTGTTCTCGATCGCGCCGGCGCGGACGAAATCGACCTCGGCCGGATTGACAGCCGCATGCTGCTCTGGCTTGTCGCGGATCAGGAACCAGACCATCGGCAGCGGCAGGATGAGCGCGAGAACGCCCATCGCATAGAATTGTCCGCGCCATCCGACATAAACAATAAGGCCGGTGACGATGAGGCCGGTCAGCATCGGGCCGATCATGGTCCCGATCCACCAATAGGCCGTCGCCTTGCCGCGCTCGCGCAGCGCAAACCAGTTGGCGACCAGCGCGAGCGTGATCGGATAGCAGATCGCTTCGCCGACACCGAGCGCGATGCGCGACGCCAGCAGCATGCCGTAACTGTGCGAGGCTCCGGCCCAGAAGCAGGTCAGCGCCCAGATGACGAGGCCGGCTATCGCGGTCAGCCGCGCTCCATAACGGGTCACGGTCCAGCCCCACAGCGGCGCGGCGATCCCATAGGCGATGAACAGCCCGCCGACCAGCCAGCCAAGCAGCTTGGTCTGCCCGGCAAGCTGCATCTCGCCGAGAAAGCGCGGATTGGCGATGACGATCGCAATGTTGCTCTTGTCGAACATCGACACGATCCAGAGGACCAGGAGCGACGGCGCGATATAGGTCCAGCGCACGCGCGTCGCTGCGGTAGCAGCAGCGGCGTCGCGGACGGCGCCCTGCGGAGCCGTGATGGCCATGAAAAGCCTCCCTCGCGCGACTTACGAGATTGCTTGTTCTGCGGCGCCGGCGGTCACCGGCGACATTCGCAAGAGCGGTCATCGCGCGGGCAAAATCTTGCCCGCAGGTGAAGACTTGTCAACGATGGCGGCACCGGGCGAGCAACCGGCTGCGGCGCAACGCACGGGCGCAAAGGACGGCGGCTGCCCAGGCAGCGTCCCGCGGCGCCTTTGCGGCGAAGCGCGCCTTGACTCCGTTCCGGTCCCGAACCTATTTGGGCGGACGCCCACAACAAATTCCCGAGGGAAGGACCGATGCCGATCACCCGTAGAAAACACCTGTCCACGCTGGCCGCAACCGGCGCGGTTACGCTCGCCGCTCCGATGGTTTCGCGCGCGTGGGCCGCCGACAAGCTTTCGATTGCGGTCATCCCGATTGCCGATTGCGCGCCGATCTATCTGGGCAAGGCAAAAGGCTTCTTTGCCAAGCAGAACCTCGATATCACGCTGTCGACGCAGGGCGGCGGCGCCGCGATCATCCCGGGCGTGCTGTCGGGCCAATTGCAGTTCGGCTTCAGCAACGTGCCCTCGCTGCTGATCGCGCAGACCAAGGGACTGAAATTCGTCGGCATCGCGCCCGGCGTCGCTTCGACCGGCGTCCGCGGTCACGACTTTTCGGCGATCCTCGTTCCCGGCGACAGTCCGATCAAGACCGCCAAGGACCTTTCCGGCAAGACCGTCGCGGTGAACAACCTCAACAATATCGGCGACGTTTCGGTTCGCGCGGGCGTGAAGGCGGCCGGCGGCGATCCAAAAAGCGTGAAGTTCATCGAGGTGCCGTTTCCCGACATGCCGGCGGCGCTTGCCAATCATCGCATCGAGGCCGGCTGGATGGTCGAACCCTTCGTCACCATCGCGCAGTCACGCGGCGACAAGGTGGTGGATTGGCCGCTCGTTGCCATCGCGCCGAAGGTCATGATCGCGATCTATTTCGCCTCGGCGCAATACGCCAATGCGAACCCGGACATCGTCAAGCGCTTCAAGGCCGCGATGAGCGAGTCGCTCGCTTATGCCGGTTCCCACACCGACGAAGTTCGCAAGATGATTCCGACCTATACGCGGATCACGCCCGAAATCGCCGCCAAGATCACTCTGCCAATCTGGCCGGCCGAGTTTAATCGCCCATCGATTCAGGCCCTGGCCGACGACTCCTTCGAGGACGGATTGATCACCAAGAAGGCGGACGTCGCCGCCCTGTTGCCTTAAGCGGCGGCATGAACGCGCCAGCGACCGGCATGCGGGCCAGGACCAGCGCCCGCACGATCGTTTGGCTGCAGGGTCTCGCAGGCCTTGCCGGCTTTGCGGCGCTGCTTGAAATCGTGCCGCGGTCGGGGCTCGTCTCACCGCTGTATCTGCCGCCATTCAGCACCATCGTGGTGGCACTCTACAGAGAGATGATGAGCGCCGAGTTCTGGACGGCGCTCAGCGATACGCTCGAAGCGTGGGCGCTCGGACTTGCCATATCGGTGGTCGCCGGCGTGGTGATCGGCATCGCCATCGGCAGTTCGACTGTGCTGCGGGCGCTGACCCACTCGACGATTGAATTTTTGCGTCCGATTCCGTCGGTCGCATTGATTCCACTTGCCGTGCTGCTGTTCGGTTCGCAAATCCAGTCGACGCTCATTCTCGTGGTCTACGCGTCGTTCTGGCAGGTGCTGATCCAGGTGCTCTATGGCGTGCAGGACGTCGACCCGGTGGCGCGCGAGACGGCGCGCTCATACGGTCTCGGCGCCTGGGCGCAAATCCGCTACGTCACCTGGCCGACCGCCCTGCCCTACCTGATGACCGGCGTACGCCTCGCCGCTGCCGTCGCTCTCATTCTCGCCATCACCAGCGAAGTCGCCATCGACACCCAAGGTCTCGGCAAGGAGATTGCCGATACCGAGTCCGGCGGCGCGGTGGCGGCCATGTACGCCTACGTGATTGTCGCCGGCGTCATCGGCGTAATCGTCAATCTCGGCGCGCGCGCCTTGGAGCGGCATGTGCTGGCTTGGCATCCGTCGATGCGGCTCGACAGCGCGGAGGCGCACGGATGAAGGCGAATGCCTCTCTGCTCCGCCGCCTTGTGGTGACGCTCGCGCTTCCCGTGGCGCTGATCGCGACGTGGTGGTTCACGAGCGCGGGCAGTCAGAATTTCTATTTTCCGCCGCTGCGGACGATCCTGGAAACGTTCGCCAAACTGTGGTTCTCCGCGCAATCCGCGCACAACGTGGTGCCGAGCCTTGTGCGCTTCTCCATCGGCTATACCGCCGCCGGGCTGTTGGGCGTGGCGATCGGAATTCCAGTGGGCACCTCGCGCAATTTGCGCAACGTACTTGAGCCGGTCTTGGAATTTTTGCGCGCCGTTCCGCCGCCCGTGCTGGTGCCGGTGCTGATCCTGTTCACCGGCCTCGGCAACGAAATGAAGGCGCTGGTGATCGTCTCCGGCTGCATCTGGCCGGTGCTGCTCAACACCGTTGCGGGCGTGCGCGCGCTGGATGAGGTGCTGGCCGAGGTGGTGCGCAGCTACCGGATTGGGCCCTTTGCCCGCTTCTGGCACTTTATTCTGCCGGGCGCGAGCCCGCAGATTTTCACCGGGCTGCGCCAATCGCTATCCATCGGACTTATTCTGATGGTCATCAGCGAGATGTTTGCCGCCAGCGACGGCATCGGCTTCGCGCTGGTGCAATATCAGCGCAGCTTTGCTATTCCCGAAATGTGGAGCGGCATCATTCTGCTCGGCATAATCGGCATTGTGCTGTCGATGATTTTTCGTGCCTTTGAGGCCTGGATATTGGGCTGGTATTACGGCTTGCGGCAGTCGCAGCGCGCCAGTTGATCGCAGCAGAGGATTTTATGGTCCGCGCCGCTTCTCCGATGCTTGAAGTCAAGCACCTGCGCAAAGTCTATGCGGATGCAAGCCGCACGGTCGAGGCGATCCAGGATGTCGCCTTCAGCGTCAGTCAGGGCGAACTGGTCTGCATCGTCGGACCGTCGGGCGCCGGCAAAACGACGCTGTTGAAATGCATTGCGGGCCTGCTGGCGCCGACGTCGGGAGATATCATCCTGGAAGGACAGCGGGTGATCGAACCGCCGCCTGCCATGGCGGTCGTGTTTCAGGAATACGGCCGCAGCCTGTTTCCGTGGATGACCGTACACGATAACGTGGCGCTGCCGCTCAAGCACAAAAAGCTGGACGCGGGCCGCCGCGAAGAACTGGTGCGCGATGCGCTCGCGGCCGTCGATCTCAAAGGCGTCGAGAACGCCTACCCGTGGCAGCTCTCCGGCGGCATGCAGCAGCGCGTCGCCATCGCCCGCGCGGTGGCTTATGAGCCGCACGTGCTGCTCATGGACGAGCCGTTCGCGGCGGTCGATGCGCAGACCCGCGCCGATCTCGAAGACCTCATCCGCGTGCTGTGGCGCCGTCTGCGGGTCACGGTGCTGTTCGTCACCCACGATATCGACGAGTTGGTTTATCTCGGCCAGCGCGTGCTGGTGATGTCGCATGCACCGACCGTCATCATGGAGGACGTAGCCATCGACCTGCCCGACGAGCGCACGCAACTCGAAACGCGGTCGATGGCGCGGTTCGGCGAACTTCGCAAACACATCTATTCGAAAATCCAGCTTGCCAAGCAGGGCTGGCGCCCGCCGGCGGCGTGACGCTCACCCGCCGCGCGTAAACTCGTCATATTCCACCGGATATAATGACGCGGCATGTGCGAACATATCGCACTTTTCGGCCCTCGTAATATCCTATAGGATATAACGTGATTTACGCTGACAGGAGAGACGGATGTTTTCCAGCCATCGGCTTGCACCATCGATACGCGCTATGCGCGGCGCTGCCCTGTTGTTCGCAGCTGCCCTGCTCGTTCTGCCGACGCATGCATTATTCGCTGCAGGCACGGTCAATGTGCTCTACGCGGGGTCGCTCGTGAACCTCATGGAGCATGGCGTTGGGCCGGCGTTCGATAAGGCCATGGGCGACCACTTTCAGGGCTATGCGGGCGGTTCGGCCGGACTGGCCAATCAGATCAAGGGCAAGCTGCGGCATGGCGACGTGTTCATCAGCGCCTCTCCAAAAGTAAACACGAATTTGATGGGGGCCGCCAACGGCAATTGGGTGAGCTGGTACGTCACCTTTGCACAGTCACCCCTGGTGATCGGTTACAACCCTTCAAGCAAATACGCCGCCGATTTCAAGACCAAGCCGTGGTACCAAGTGCTCGCAGAACCGGGAATCAAGATCGGGCGGACCGATCCAAAACTTGATCCCAAGGGCGCGCTCACGCTCACGCTGATGAAACAGGCGGAAACCTTCTACAAGAACCCCGGCCTGTCGCAGAAGGTGCTCGGCGCGCCGGAAAATCCGGCGCAGGTACTGCCCGAAGAAACCCTGGTCGGACGGTTGCAATCGGGCCAACTCGACGTCGGCTTTTTCTATTCGACCGAAACTTCGGATGCCAAGATACCGGCGCTGAGCCTGCCGGCGCAGATCGCGCCCAAGGCGGTCTATACCGTCACGATCCTGCACGACGCACCCAATGCGGCCGGCGCCGACAAATTCGTTGCATTTCTGCTTGGGGCCGACGGTCAGAAGCTGCTAAAGGAGCACGGCCTCACGTTGCAGAAAAAGACCCTTTCGGGAGACACAGGCGCGGTGCCGCAGGACATCAAAGCCATCGTCGATAACGCCAAGTAATCAGTATCGAGTAATCAGTACAAGTGACCTTCGGAAAGTGACGCGACGGATTCCAGCGCCGCTGCCATGGCTGGCGGGATTGCTTGCGATCTATCTGATCGCTCCGCTGATCGCCGGCGCACAGCAATCGGGTTTGGCCGACTGGAGGTCGGTCGACACCACCGGCCTGCTTCGCGCCTGCGCCGTATCGACCGCAAGCGCGACGGTTGCGACCCTGCTGATCGCGCTCTGCGGCGTGCCGCTCGGCTATCTGCTGGCGCGGCTGCCGGGCCGGATGATGGCGACGGTGGGCTTTCTGGTGCAACTGCCGCTCGCACTGCCGCCGCTCGCGAGCGGCATTCTGCTGTTGTTCCTGGTCGGTTATAGCGCGCCGATCGGCCGGCTGACCTCCGGCGCATTGACCGACTCCTTCGCCGGCATCGTGGTCGCCGAGGTGTTCGTCGCGGCGCCGTTCCTGATCATCGCGGCGCGCTCCGCGTTCGCTTCGATCGATCCGTTGCTGGAAGATGTCGCCGCAACGCTCGGGCGCGGCCCGCTCTATGTATTCTCCCGCGTCAGCGTACCGATCGCCTGGCCAGTGATCGTGTCGGGACTGCTGCTGGCCTGGCTGCGCGCCTTCGGCGAATTCGGCGCCACCGTGATGGTCGCCTATCATCCTTATTCGCTGCCGGTCTACACCTATGTGGCGTTCGGTGCGCAAGGACTGCCGGCGATGCTGCCGGTACTGCTGCCGGCGCTCATCCTGGCTTTTGTCATCATGCTGCTGAGCGGATTGGCCACCACGCCGTCGCGGCGCGTCGCCGCAGTGGAAGACCTGCCGAGCACCCGGACGCCGGGCGTACCGCAACTGCTTGCACTCAAAACCGCCTCGACCGAGCTTGCGCTGCGGATTGAGAGGCAGCTCGGCAGCTTCCGTCTCGACGTGCATTGGTCGGCGCGAAACCGGCGGCTCGCCATTCTCGGCCCGTCCGGTTCGGGCAAATCGCTCACGCTGAAGATCCTCGCCGGGATCGAGCCCAGCGACCGGGGTCACATTCTGCTGGACGGCAAGGACATTTCGGCGCTCGCGCCGGCGGCGCGCGGCATCGCCTATGTGCCGCAAAACTACGGCCTGTTTCCGCATCTGACAGTCGCCGAACAGCTCAGATTTCCGCTCAAGGCCGATCCGGCACTGGCCGAGGCTTGGGTCGAGCGGCTCGGCCTTCGCGGCCTTGAGCAGCGCCGGCCGCAGACGCTCTCGCTCGGCCAGCAGCAGCGCGTCGCGCTGGCGCGAGCGCTGGTTCGTCCCGCGCGGCTGCTGCTGCTTGACGAGCCTTTTTCGGCGCTTGATGCACCGCTGCGGTCGGCGCTGCGCCAGGAGATGCTCACCCTGCAACACGAGTTCGACGCGACCACCATTCTGGTGACACACGATCCGACCGAGGCCGCATTGCTCGCCGACGAGTTGCTGGTGCTCGAAGGCGGCCGCGTCCTGCAATCGGGTCCGACGGAGCAGGTTTTCTCACGCCCAGCCAATACGCTGGCGGCGCGACTGCTCGGCGCTGAGTTCGTCGCCGAAGGCACAGTTGCCGATTCCAACACCATCAAGGTCGACGGCGGTGCCGTTCTCAAGGTCTCGGGAGCTTCACTGCAACCTGGATCGCGGGTCGGCTGGAGCGTGCCTGCGGCGCTCGTTCGATTGAGCGACCAGGGACGTTATCAGGGCAGGATCGAAGGCGTGACGGCTCTCGGTATCGGACGCCAGCTCTCGATCCGCTTCGGCGATGCGCTGATCCGCGCGCTCGACGGCTACGCGGATCGTCCCTTCGGCACTTGCCGCTTCGATATCGACCCCGCGTCGGTGCGGGTTTGGCCGTTGAGTTAGCTAAGAATGCCAACGAGAGATCCCATATGCGTCTCGCGGTCTATTGGCTTTCCCTTGCGATCATTGCCATGAGCACTGCTGCACATGCCGACGACGTGCACCTTTTCGCCGCCGGCAGCTTGCGGGCGGCCTTAAGCGATATTGGCGCCGCGTTCACCGCCCGGACCGGACATCGCGTCGTGGCGAAGTTCGGCCCCTCAGGGGTTCTCAAGGAAGAGATCGCCGCCGGCGCGAAGGCTGACGTGTTTGCGTCGGCCAACATGGAATATCCGCAGGCACTCAATCGCTCCAACAAAAGCGGCCCGGTTCTTCGTTTCGCGCGCAACAGGCTATGCGCGCTGGTCAAGCCGGGGCTCGCTGTCGACAGCGCGAGCCTGCTCTACCGCATGCTCGATCCGGCCATCAAACTCGGCGCGTCGACGCCGAATTCCGATCCGTCCGGCGATTACGCGTTCGAGGTCTTCCGCAAAGCCGACGCCATACAACCGGGCGCGCGAGCGGTACTGGAGAACAAGGCGCTCAAACTGACTGGCACCGCCGAAAGCGCTGTGCCGCCGGCCGGCCGCTCGGTCTATGCCTGGCACATCGCCGAGGGCCGTGCCGACATCTTCCTCGCCTACTGCACCGCGGCCGCCGAAGCTCACAAGCAATATCCGAACCAACAGATCGTCCCACTGCCCGAAGCCCTCGCGGTCGGCGCCGACTACGGCCTGACCGTGATCGATGGCGCACCGAGCGCTGCAGCACAATTCGCCCACTTCATCTTGTCGCCGGCCGGACGAGAGATTTTGGCCGGCCACGGCTTTGCACCAGGACAAAAAGACCCAGGCCAAACAACGAGGTGACTGTCATGAAACTCAGTGCGCGCAACAAGCTCAAGGGAAAGATCACGGAAGTGAAAAAAGGCGCCACCACGACGCACGTCAAGATCGATGTCGGCGGCGCCATCGTCACTGCTTCGATCACCAACGAGGCCGCCGACGAATTGCAGCTCGCGGCCGGACAGACCGCTTATGCGGTGGTCAAGGCCAGCGATGTGATGGTCGGCGTCGAATAGACCTCGCACCGAGATGCCCTTTGGCGACGCTGCCTGCTGTTGTATCGTCCCGCCTCTCCTCAAATCGAACAGAGGCCGCCGTGAGCAACACCAGACTGACCTTGCGGGTGGATTTTGGTTCGCGCCGATCGATCGGCCCGGGCAAGATTCGCCTGCTGGAGGAGATCGGCCGCGGCGGCTCGATTTCGCAGGCCGGACGAGTCTCGGCATGTCCTACCGGCGCGCCTGGCTCCTGATCGACGACCTGAATCATTCGTTCCGGCATGCCGTGGTGCGCGCCAAATCCGGCGGCTCCCAGGGCGGCGGCGCGGCACTGACCGAGTTCGGCGCCGGGCTGGTGCGCGACTATCGCGCCATCGAGAGTGCCGCGGCCGGCGCCGCCAAGACGCGGCTGCGGCGTCTGGAATCCGCGCTGCGCGACGGCAGGCGCGCGGCTTCGCATCAACCGCCGAAACGAACCTCGATCCGCGGCACCAAGCGTTGAGGATATCATGACGATCGATCGCCGTGCCGTTCTGGCCGGCCTTGCAACGGCGTTGGGGGCGCCGCACGTTGCGCGTGCTGCGGCCGTGACGGATGCCGCCGGCCGCAGCATCGCGGTCCCACAAAAAGTCGAGCGCGTTTTCGCCGCCGGACCGCCCGCCGCAATCCTGCTGTTCAGCTTTGCGCCCGATCTTCTGCTGGGGTGGACGCGGCGTCCGACCCTGGCAGAATGCGGCTTTCTCGGAACGGGCGCCTGCGCCAAACCCGAAATTGGCCGCCTCACCGGCCGCGGCAACACCACCAATCTCGAAGTGCTGCTTAGCCTCAAGCCCGGCCTGATTTTGGACGTCGGCACCATCAACAACACTTACGTCTCGCTTGCCAATCGTATTCAGGCGCAAACCGGCATTCCTTATGCGCTGCTCGACGGACGCTTCAGCGCCGTGGCCTCGACCTACCGCCAGCTCGGCGAACTGACGCATCGGCAGGTAGCGGCCGAAACTTTCGCGCGCTACGCCGAAAATACCATCGCAACGGTCACGGGTCGCATCGACAAAATTCCGCAAGATCGGCGGCCTCGTGTCTACTACGCGCGCGGCCCGCGCGGTCTCGAAACCGGGCTCGGCGGCTCGATCAACGTCGAGACGATCGAATTTTTGGGCGCGCAAAACGTTGCGGGCGAGCGCAAGGGCGGCATGGCCACGGTGTCCGTCGAGCAGGTGCTGGCGTGGAATCCGGATGTGATCGTCACCATTGAGCCCGCTTTCGCCGCGGCGGTCAGGACCGATGCACTATGGGCACCCATCAAGGCCGTGAAGACCGGCCGGGTTTATCTGTCGCCGACTTTGCCGTTCGGCTGGGTCGATTTCCCGCCGTCGGTCAACCGCCTGATCGGACTGTGGTGGCTCGCCAAGGCGTTTTACCCGGATCAATTTCCCGAAGACCTGCGGCCGCTGACAACGGACTTCTATAAACAATTTTATCACATCGACCTGACCGGCGCGCAACTTGACCGCGTCCTCGCCGGTCAAAGCTGATACGCTTTCGCATGGTTCGCTCTCCCGCGCCGGGCATGTTGGTCGCGCTCGCGGTATTGATCGCGGCGCTGCTGCTTGCCTTCACGGTGGGGCGCTATCCGGTGGGCCTCGGCGATCTGTTCCACGTTATTGTGGCCAAGCTCGAAGGCCGGCCGTCCGGCGTGCCGCCGGCTGCGATCGACGTGATGCTGCAGATCCGCGGGCCGCGGGTTCTCGCCGCCGTGCTGGTCGGCGCGGCACTGGCGATCGCCGGCGCGGCATTTCAGGGCTTGTTTCGCAACCCGCTGGTATCGCCCGATCTGCTTGGCGCGTCGTCGGGCGCCGCGCTTGGCGCCGTGCTCGGCATCTATTTTTCGCTCGGCATATTCGCCATCGAGGCATGCGCATTCGCCGGCGGCCTAGCGGCGGTCGGCGCCGTCTATCTGATCGGCTCGACGCTGCGGGCGCGCGATCCGATCCTGCTGCTGGTGTTGACCGGCGTCGTCATCGGCGCGCTGCTCGGCGCCGGCGTCGGCCTCGTCAAATATGTCGCCGATCCCTACAACCAGCTTCCGGCCATGACCTTCTGGCTGCTGGGAAGCCTCTCGGCCACAACTGCTTCCGATCTTGTCCCCCTGCTCGGGCCGGTCGCACTCGGAACGCTTGTTCTGGTCGCGCTGCGCTGGCGCATGAATGTCATGTCGCTGCCGGACGAGGAAGCACGCGCGCTCGGTGTTCCGACCGGACCGCTGCGCATCGCCATCATCGCGGCGGCAACGCTGGTGACGTCGGCGAGCGTCGCCGCCGCCGGCATCATCGGCTGGGTCGGCCTCGTCGTGCCGCACATCGCGCGCACCCTGGTCGGACCGGATTTCGCGCGGCTCCTGCCGGCCGCGGCGCTGCTTGGCGGGGGATTTCTGCTGGCTATCGACACCTTCGCCCGCACCGCGACCGCGACCGAAATTCCGCTCGGCATTCTCACCGCGCTGGTCGGCACGCCGTTCTTCATCTGGCTTCTTGCCGGCATGTCGAAGACGTGGTCCTAGCCGATGATCCTCTCCGGCCATGCACTGACGATCGGTTACACCGGCCACGTGGTCGGCCGCGGCCTCGATGTCACGCTGGCGACAGGCGAGGTGCTGGCGCTGCTTGGCCCTAACGGCGGCGGCAAGACCACGCTTCTGAAAACGCTGCTCGGTCTCTTGCCGCCGCAGGCCGGCGAAGTGCGGCTCGCCGGCCGGCCGCTCTCGGCCTACTCGGACCGCGAGCGTGCCCGCCTGCTCGCCTATGTGCCGCAATCGCATTACACGACCTTCGCCTTCACGGTTGAAACCGTGGTGCTGATGGGCCGCACCGCGCACGGCAATCTGTTCAGCCGCCCGAGCACCGCCGACCGTGACGCCGCGGCGCGCGCGCTCGCCCGGTTCGGCATCGCGCCGTTACGCGATCGCCCCTACACGGAGCTGTCCGGCGGCGAGCGCCAGCTTGTGCTGCTCGCCCGCGCGCTGGCGCAGGAACCGCAATTCGTCGTGCTCGACGAGCCGACCGCGAGCCTGGATTTCGGCAACCAGGGCCGGGTGATGCATGAAATCCTGGCACTCAAAGCCTCCGGGCACGGCGTCCTGTTCACCACGCACGATCCGAACCACGCGATGCGCACCGCCGACCGCGTTTATCTGCTGCGTCAGGGCGCGCGCATCGCCGAAGGCGCTACGGGAGCGATCCTCGACCGGCCGCAACTCGAGGCGCTCTATGGCACTCCGGTCGAACTGATTACCGACCGCGAGAGCGGGCGGACGGCGTTCCTGCCCAGCTGAACTCACCGGCTATTCGAAAAAAAGTCCGGTCTCACTTGCTGGGCGAAATGGTCGCCAGTTCTGAAAACGGCTGGTAGACGGCGTCGCCGCATTGTTGCGCTGTCGCGTCGATATATTGCGTCGGCTCATTATCGAGAAAAATCACCACCTTGATCCGGTGCTCGGTGCGATTCGGATACTGCAAGCACACGACGTAATGCGGGTCCGTGGCATCAGCGACCGGCTTCAGCACCGGCTGAGAGATCAGCGTGGTGCGGTATTCCATCGCATTGGTCAGCTGCGTGCTGAGCAATGTGACGATCTGGCGCCGGTAATTTGCCGGATAGACATTGGGGTTGACGGTTACTCCCGGCTGCTTCGAGCCGCCGAAGCCGCTGCAGCCGGCAAGCACCAGCGCCGTTATCAGCAAGACCGCTCTCGTCCGCAAGCCGATCATTCCTGCACGCCGTCACAATGCGTTGCGCAAGCGGTTCCGCTCGGTCCCGCGCAAGCGGGGACCACGGCGCGAAATATTGGGTCGAGAAAGGCCGCGGCCAAGGCTGCTGTCCACCTGCATGTCGGCACTCCCGATTGGACTGTTTGATCGCCCGCGAAACATAGCACAGCCGGCGTGGGGCGGGTTAGATGTCACTCCTCGGGCGTAGGGCCGCACCAGCCCGGCAGGTAATCGGCGTCCATGCTTTTGGCCAATTGCAGTCCGCGTTCCAACGCCCGGTCGAAGTCGTTCTCGACCAGCCTGCGTTTGATGCGCCGGCGCAGGAAATCCGCCCAGAGGAATTCGGAGTATGGCGTCGTGTCCTTGGCGAAGCCGCCGGCGCGGCGCAATTCGCCGGCTAGCGAGCGGAACGGATCGTCGACCAGCCCGGTCACCGATTTGGGCAGATCTTTATAGTGCCGGCGTTGTCCTGCGGAATCGAATGGATGCATCCAGTTGCGATTGTCCATGACGATCCAGAATGCATCCGGTTCGAGCCTGCTCAAGTTGGCAATCACGGTAACGGCGAGATCGGGAACCTTCTCCTCGTGGAGCGCCAGCGCCAGATGATGGTGGTCGATGACGTAGTGGCGGCGCTTCGGACCAAGCACCACGGGGATCATGTGTTTGCCGAGAAACTCACCGCCTTTCTCGGCGCGAAGTTCCTTCCAGTGCTTGCGCTTGGCTCCGACTTCGCGCATGCCGACCGTGATTTGGGTCGGACGCAAATCGGCGATGGCAACCGTCGTCAGCAGCGGTTCGCGAACCATGGCTGTTTCCTCCGGGCAACCACCTGATTTGATCACTTTTGTTTGCAGGTCGGCAAGCCGGCTTGGCGGCGCAGAGTCGCGGGGGCTGAATGGGCGGGATCGTTCCGGCGATGCGGTTTCTGTTCGCGCCCGAGCTACGAACAAGCCATTCCCAAGAACGACGCCACACCCTCGGCCTTCGTCAGATGACTACGGCAGTGGCTTGGCCGGATGCGTCAAGATCGGAGGCGACGCACGAACAAAGACATGGCGCGGATGAGCGCAGACTTATCCGGGTCCGGTCTTGCGGCTTTCGCCGCCGTTTGCCTTTCGGCAGAGCACGCACCTCACGGGGCGCGCGCTCCGAGCGCTCATTCGAGCGATCCAAACCGCTCCGAGGGCGCGACACCCGGGGTGGACCAAACCCTTACGAAACTCGTCGGAAGAGTATCCGGCTAATAGCTCCCCCAGCCCTGCCGCTGGTTGTAGGACCGGCCGCCGGGCCGGCGTCTGCTTTCATTGTTATTATTGCCGAATGAGGAGAACCAGTCGCCCAGGCGGCCGAAGCCGAAGCCATCGTCCGCATCGTTGCGGCGCGAGATGCGCATATCGGGCGAGCGCCCGCGATTGGCGAAGCCGCCCTGCGGCTGATTGTTCAGCACCACGACGAACTCGGTGCGATAGTTGGTCTCGGTGCTCAACGGTTCGTCCGAGATGGTGATCGAGGAACCCGCCTGTGCGGTGGGCGCGATGCGGTCGAGCACCTCCTTCGGGAAGGTGATGCGGTCGAGCGCGTCCTTGGCGTTGTCGCCGCTGTCGATCGTCACTTCGGTCCAGCGCAAGCCGCCGCCATCGGTGCGCGCGACCGCCGTGAAGATATGGGTGCCGATCGGCTTGTCGGGATCTTTGATCGTGACCGGGAATTCGAGGCTCGAATCGTACATTTCGCCGCCATCCGGAATCCGCTTGTGCGTGTCGCGGCGCACGTAAAGCTTCTGCGTAGCACGGCTGATGAAGACCGAAACCGGCTCGAGTGCGAGCTTAGCGTCCTGCGCGGCCTTGTCGGCCTCAACCCGCTTGGCCTCGGCCGTCTTGGCGGCTGCTTCGGCGGCCGCGACGGCGTCGTGCTTCGTCTTTGCGTCGGCCTTGGCGGCATCGAGCTGCGTGCCCAACTCCTGCGCCTTGGCGCTGGCCTTCTGCTTTACGTCCTCGGCCTTGGCCTTGGCCTCATCGGTCTTGGCGGCGGCGAGCACCTTCTCGGCCCGGGCGAGCTCGGCATCTGCACGCTTCTTCTGATACTCGAGCTTGCGTACCGCCGACGGCGCGGTGGCCGCCGCGCGCTTTGCCGGCATGACCGCGGCCTTCGCGACGGCGGCCGCCCTGTCGGCCTCGGCCGCTTCGCCGGCGAGCGCCTCGGCGCGCGCCGGCACGGCGTCGATCGCCTCCTGCTTGGGCACAAACAGCGACGGATCGGAAAACGCGGCGGGATCTACATCGGTCGGCGAGATGACCACCCGCATGCCCATCGGGACTTTGTCGAACATCTTCGCGGCGAAATCGTAAGGCATGCGGATGCAGCCGTGCGAAGCTGCATAGCCGGGCAGCGGCCCGCCATGCAGCGCGATGCCGTTCCAGGTGATGCGCAGCATGTTCGGCATCCACGCATCGTCGTAGAGGCTCGAATGGTGATCCTTGTTCTTCTCCACGACGGCGAAAACGCCGGCCGGCGTCTCGCGTCCCGTCGTGCCGGTCGACACCGGCGCACGGAAGATCCAGCCGTCGGCATCGTAGAACGTTACTTGCTGGCTCTTGATCGACACAATGGCCATGATCGACTCGCCCGCCACGCGCGGGGCTGCCGCCTGGGTGGCGTGCGCGGGACGCACCCGCCGGGTCGCGGCGTCGGCGGGCGGCGCTGCGGTCACAGCCGTCAGCGCGATTGTGGCCGCAAGCGCCACAATGGCGGCAGGCGCCCAGCGCCGCAACGCCCCGGCGCGCGCGCGGCAGTCCACAACTCCAAGACGGCTGGACCGCGCCGGCGTCACTTGATTTATCATGCGATTCCTCAACCAAGATTCCTCAGATGAATCCGAAGCAGGCGCGGATGGTAGCGATTTTCGGTGCCTTCTGAAAGTAGTGACGTACCTGATAGTTCACCAGCCAGCGAAAAAAACCGCCCGGCGTCTTGGCGCCGGGCGGCTCTGCTCAAAGCGACGCTAAGGTGTGCTCAATCCGCCAGCGGATTGGGCCGGACTTGGATGTGCACGACGATCGGCCGGTCGCCCTTGCCGCCTTCCTTGAGCCACGGCGTGCGGTCGCCTTCCGCCGACCACAGGCCCCTGCCCTTCCAGCCGGCCTTCGGATCATCGATGCGCGCATCCAAACCCTTGGCATAGAAGCCCATCGGGTACGGGATACGCAGCACGATCATCTTGCCGTTGACCAGCGCGTCGAAGCCGTCATTCTCGTTGCCGGTGGAGATCGGCACGTCCTTGCCGAGCCCGACCGCATCGTGCTGATCGACCCAGGTGTAGTAGCTCGCCTCGGCGCTGTTATCGCCGATGCCCGCAAAGCCGGGTCCCGGATATTTGTAGAACGCCCAGCCTTCGGGGCATTGGTCGCCGGTCGCCTTCGGACCGTTGAGCGGACCTTTGCATTTGGTTCGGTCGAAGCTGCCGAGATGGCCGCTGCCGAGCGACACCCAGACCACGCCCTTACTGTCGATGTCGCCGCCGCGCGGGCCGAAGCCCGGCTTGGCGATCTTGTAGAACTCCGACAGCTTGGTCTTGGGATCGAAGCGGACGATGCCCCCAGCGCCGCCGAACACATTGACCGTGTACCAGACCGAGCCGTCGGCCGGGTTCGGCATCACCGCGTAGGTGCCCGAACCGCCGATCAGCGTATCCTTCTTCGGATCTATCGGCTGACCCGGCTTGTTGAATTCGGCGGTGACCTTGCCGGTGCCGGTGGTGTCGAGCACGAACGGCGCCCAGCCTTCCGCCTTCTGCACGTCGCCAGTCGCGTCAAACACCTTGGTGTCGAGCCAGGTAGCGCGCTCGCCGCCGCCGCTGGTCCACAAGGTGTTGTTCTTGTCGAAGCCGAATTGCAGGTGGTGCGTACCAAAGCACGTGTCGATGAAGGTGAATTTCTTCGATTTCGGATCGTACATCACGAGCTGGCGCTCGCTTGAGTCGATCGGATCGACCTTGGCGTACGGATTGTCCGAACCCTTACGGCAATAGGTCGGCGTGCCGGGTGCGTGATTGGTGCCGGTCATCCACAGCCTGCCCTTACCGTCGAACATGCTGTTGTGATTGTTCACCTTGCTGTCCCAGATCTGCTCCATGCCCCAGTAGGCGGAAGGCGCAATCGGCTTCGCCTGGGCGGCATGTCCGGGCCCCAGCGCTTCGGGAACGCTCGGTCCCTCGGGCGGGGTGATATAGCTGACCTGCGCGGACTTCGGATTGAGGACCGGCAGATTGCCGCTCGAATATTCAGTCGAGCCGTAGAGGTCGCCGTAGGCGTTGACCGTCGGATTGCGCTTGTCGGTCGAGATCAGGTCGTGGAGATATTTCTTGTCGGTGCTCCAGTCCCAGGTGGTCACGACAAGGTTGCGCTCGACGCCGGTCGGCCGCGGCGGCTTGCTGGCGGGCAGCTCACCCTTGGCGACGCGGTCGGTCCAGTCGCCGAAATATTTCAGCGGCACGGCGCCGAGGCCGCCGATGGCATTGACCATGTTCTGATAGGCTTGGCCGGATTGGATGCGCCGCGCCCAGGCTTCCTCGCCCGACTTGAAGGTGCCGAACGCCGCCGGAATGGTGCGCGTGCCGATCGAGCCAAGCTGATGACAGCCGACGCAAGCCTGATTTTTGATTGCGGTGAGCCACTGCGCCTGCGTCACCTTGCCGGGAATGGCGCTCTTGCCGCCGAACTGATCGGCGGCCGGAATCTTTCAGCATCGCGAACCAGTAGATCGAGGGATAGTACTGCGCCGCGGCGGCGTCGTTCGGCGCGGTCACGGCGGTGAGATTGAGATGCTTGCCGGGCTCCGACGCGACTTTGGGCGAGTCGATCAGCCCGTAACCGCGCACCCACACTTCGTATTTGGCCTTGGGCAGATCGGGGATCACGTAGCGGCCCTGGTCGTCGGTCACGACCATCTTGGCGTAGCGGGTCGGCAGGTCGTGCGTTTCGGCAATCACCCAGACGCCGGCCTCCGGCCCGTGCGGCCCTTTAACCACGCCGCCGATGTCACTCCTCTTGATCGGGACGTTCTGAGCGCTGGCGGGAACCGGCATCGCGGCCAGGAACGCGGCGATGGCGACCGCGGCAACGCTCGAATACAACATGCGTTTCATCGTGAACCTCCCTGAGTGCAAGGCGGCGATCTGGCCGGTCGGCCGCGCCTCGTTGGGCGAAAATTTGCCCCAGGGCCCGGTTCACGGCAAGGGGAAATCCGCCGCTGCGACGCTGCCACGCGAAGGCGTAATAGCCGCGCTCTCTCGCGCGATCGATCCGGCATATGCGAGGATCGCTCGGCGGTACGGTTTAATTCGCCGAGCCGTTGACCGCGCTTGAAAGCTTGTCGAACAGGCCGGCGATGTCCTTGCGGATTGTCGACAGCTTGGTGAACTGATCGGTCAGGCTCGACACGCGATCTTCAAGTTCGCGCTTGGATTCCGCGAAAATCTTGACACGCGCCGCGAGATCGCCCTCCTCGCCGCCTTCGATGCGGCGGATTTTGTCGACGAGTTTTTCGCGAATGTCCTGCAGGTCGTTCGACGAGCTTGACCACGCCGCTGTCGGCGGATTCCAGCGGCACGAGCCGCGTCTGCAGTTCGCCGAGCCGCGCCTTCAACTCGGTGAAGGTGATCGCGCGCCGCTCGATATCGTCGAACCGACTTTGCGTCTGCCCGATGAACTGCGTCACGTCGGCGATGCGGGCGTCGATATCGGGCGCGCCCTGTGCATCCTTGACATTCGACAGCGCGCCGAGCGCGCGTTCGAAGCTGGCGACAAATCCGCCCACGTCCTTGCGCAGCTCGGCCAGAATGTCCTGCAGGTCGTTCACGAGCTTCACCACGCCGCTGTCGGCGGACTCCAGCGGCATGAGACGCGCCTGCAATTCGCCAAGCCGCGCCTTCAATTCGGTGAAGGAAATCACGCGGCGCTCGATATCGTCGAACCGGCTTTGCGTCTGGCCGATAAACTGCGTCACGTCGGCGATGCGGGCATCGATATCGGGCGCGCCATGCGCATCCTTGGCGTTCGACAGTCCGCCGAGCGCACGTTCGAAGGTGGCGACAAATCCCGCCACGTCCTTGCGCAGATCGGCGAGCTTGCAGAACTCGTCGTGCAGATGCGCGACGCCCTCGCTGAGTGTTTTGCTGTCGCCGGAGAATTTTGCACCCGGTCGGAGAGCAATCCCTCGGGCAGCCGTTCGAGCGAACCGATCTGGGCGGCGAGCCGGTCGTTAGTTTCGCCCGAGCAACCGGACGCGGCTCGAAATGCCATCCTCGGCCGCGGCGAACGGCGCGAGCCGCGCGCCCATCTCGGCGCCCGCTTCACTCAACGACGCAAGCGTCTTCGATGCCTGTTCGATCTGATCGCAGCGCGCATTGCCCTGGCGAACGAACTCGGTGAGATTTTTCAGCCGGATTTCCAGCGCGGTACCGTCTTCACCGCTGGCAATTTCGGCAAGCGACCGCTCGATATCGCTCTGGCGGCCGTCAAGCTCGGTAAACAGCCTGCTCGATCGAACGCCGCGTATCGAGCACCGGCGCCAGCCGCTCCTTGAGCGCCTGTTGCTGGGTACGAATGGCGGCGACGCGGGTGTCGAGATCGGTGATGGCGTTGCGGCTCTGCTGAATTTGCGCGAACCGCTCGGCTTCGCTGACGCGCCGCTGCAGCGCGGCGATGGCGTCCTCGGGATCGCTGCGCGTCAGCTGCTGCACGTCGGCTTCGGTGTCGACCTGGGCCTTGGTGGCCTCTTTCACGCTGGTGCCGCATGCCGTCGAGGCGCTGTTGCAGCGTCGTGTCGGACTGCTGCTGGCGCACCAGCCGGTCCCACAGCCACACCGCGAATGGCAGCATGACGAGCGGCACGAGCACGATGACGGCCCAGGCGATTTTCTGCAGCAACGGCACAGCCGCCGAAGGCGGCAAATATCGCCGCCATCTCCGACCCTTGCGTCAGACCGACGAAGAGCACGGCCAGCACGAACAGAACGACCGAAACGCCGACAAACTTACCCATGGAAATGCTCGTCCGTTGCAACGCTTGACCCCAGAAACGTCAAACGCTTCACCCAGCCAAGGCGACGTTGGCGGCGGAGGCGGCGGCTGTTTGGTACGACAGGAACGGCATGCGCACAAGGCCGCGGCGCGTAACAAGCAAAAAGAAGCTCGATATTGGACTTTAAGCTCTTATAAGGTCGGCAGCGGCGTACTTGCCGAGGCGGCCGATCGTGCGGCAAGTGACATATGATCGTGCTTTGGCGGCGCTCACGCCTCGTGCTGCTGCCGGTGCTGGCGGCGTTCTTTGCCGCGGCGGGCCCGGCGCGGAGCCAGGAGCGAGCCGCGCCGCCCGGAAATGAGGCGCAAGCGGCCTGCCAGCCGTCAGACTTTCGTGTCGCGGTCGATGTTGGCCACACCGTTGCGGTGCCCGGCGCAATCAGTGCGCGCGGCGCGACCGAATATTCATTTAATCTGCGGCTCGGCGAGAGCATCAAACAGTCGCTCGTCAAAGCGGGCTTCGACAAGACGGAGCTTTTGATCACGGGCACGGCGCCGCCGCTCGGGCTGCTCGAACGCGCGGTGCGCGCCAACAAGATGCATGCCGATCTGTTCCTCTCCATCCACCACGATTCCGTGCCGGACAATCTGCTGCAGACCTGGGATTATGAGGGGCAGGAATATCATTATAATGACAGCTATCCGGGCTACGCGCTGTTTGTCTCCTATGACAATCCCGACCGCGCCGGCAGCCTGCTGTTCGGCCACATGCTCGGCGAGGCGCTGCAGGCGCGCGGCTTGGGCTACACGCCGCATTATATCTTGCCGCTGATGCGGCACCGCCGCCGCGAACTGGTCGACGAAGCGGCTGGCGTCTATCGCTACGATCAGCTGGTGGTCCTGCGGCTGACCCACATGCCGGCGGTGCTGTTGGAAGCGGGCTCGATCGTCAACCGGCGCGAGGAACTGGCGTTGGCCGCACCCGAACGCGGATCGCACTTGAGAGCGCCGCGGTCGTCGCCGCGGTTGAGGATTTCTGCGCCGCGCGAGCCAAGGCGCGAGCCAACCGCGTCGCGAGGCAAGCGCCGGCGCGCGGCCGGCGTCACGCGCGAGCCCAGGCACGGCGGCGGGTTGCGCACTGGTGCGGCCCCTTCGCGGCGTTCGGCTCGGCCGCGAGCTCAAACCGGGACAGGCGCGAACTGGCTGCGGCGGAACGCGAGCGTGCCGATGATCATGAAATTGATCATGCTGACGGCGACGCCGGCGGCAAACGCCGGAGCATAATAACCGAAATGGTCATACAGGACGCCGCCGCGACCAGCTGCCGGTCGCCATGCCCATGCCGCTGCACAACAACAACGTCGGCATCCGCCAATAGGCTTCGCCGACCGGGAACAGTTCGCGCGAGGTCAGAATATTGGCGGGCACAAGCCCGCTGAAGCCGAAGCCGAACGCGGCCGAGACCGTGAACAGGCCGATTTCGTTCTGCGTCAGCAGGAACGCCGCCAGGCCGACGGTCTGGCATGCCGATCCGGCCAGCATCGTATAAAGCCCGCCGAGCCGGTCGGACATCGCGCCCCAAAACTGACGGCTGAGAAACGCCGTGGCGAGCAGCACCGACAGCATCGCCGCGCCGTGCACCGGGCTGATGCCGAGATCGCTGCAGTAACGCCACGAGATGCGCCTGCGGTATCGACATCGGCACGCAGCAGGTAAAGATCGCGCAGGCCTGCAGTGCGAATACGAGATTGGGCGGCCAGCCGAGAACGCGCTCGCCGCCGCGCGCGGCGCTCGCTTGAGGCGAAAGCGGAGCGCGCTTTCAGGCGGCGGTTCGAACACGATGATCGGCGGCCGGCACGATGATGAGGAGTTCGATGCCGCGTAGAACAGCATCGCGTGCCGCCATCCCGCATAGGCGATGGCGCGCTCGAAAATCGACGGCCAGATCGCGCCGGCCAGAAAGCTGCCGCTTGAAATCAGCGCCAGCGCTGAACCGCGCCGCCGATCGAACCAGCGGCTGACATAAATATAGAACGGCGCATTGATGCCGCCGAGGCCGAGCATGCCGATGAACAGTCCGTGCCCGATATAGAGCGGCAGCGACGGACCGAGCGTCGACAATGCCAGCCCGGCGGCGATCATGAGCGAACCGCCGATGACGGTCCAGCGCACGCCGAACCGCTCGGCGACGCGGCCCATGAGGATGCCGCCGACGCCCGAGCCGAACCAGACCAGCGCGCCGGCGAAAGCCGGGATCGAGCGTTCGCCGTTGACCTCGGCGGCAATATCCTTGAGCCCGACCACCGTGATCCACGGCGCGCCGAACGCAACCGACATGATGAGAAGCGCCACGCTAGCGACCACCCACGACTTCCGCGTCTCGACCGATGGCAGATGTGACGTTTGCAGCATTTTTCTCGCGTTGCAGGCGCGCCCGGCGGGGCTTTGGGTCGAACTCGCCGGTATAGCAGCCGATTCAGGCCCTCGCCCACCAAAATTAATTCAGCGCCGGGAATAAAGACCGCGTCTCCGCCGATCAGGTCCGTGAAGCCGACATGGCTTGACGAGCATCCGACTTTGCAGGAGACAGCAATGAGCGAACAAGACCGTGACGACGGCGTTAACCGCCGAAAAGTCCTCGAATGCATGACGTGGGTCGGCACCGGGGTGCTGTGGTCGATTGCCGGCGGCGTGCCGCGCTCGCTCGGCATCATCGATGAAGCCGTGGCGGCGGAAACGAGCGGACTGACCTTCGTCCAGATCAGCGACAGCCATATCGGCTTCGACTTCAAGACGCCGTATCCGAACGCCGTCGGCACGCTGCAGGAGTGCATCGGCCGCGTCAAAGCGCTGCCGAAGAAGCCGGCCTTCATGATTCACACCGGCGACATCAGCCATCTGTCGATGGCGGCGCAGTTCGACGATGCCGACAAGGCGATCGCGGAAGCCAAGCTCGACGTGCACTACGTTCCCGGCGAGCACGATTTCGTCGATGCGGAACAGAAACTATTCATGGACCGCTACGGGAAAGGCGCCAAGGGCTCCGGCTGGTACAGCTTCGACGCCAACGGCGTGCATTTCATCGGCCTCGTCAACGTCCACGATCTCAAGGCCGGCGGCATGGGCAATCTCGGCAACGATCAGCTCGAATGGCTTGAAGCCGACCTGAAAGGCCGCTCGGCCTCGACGCCGATCGTGGTGTTCGCCCACATCCCGCTGTGGACGGTTTACCCGAATTGGGGCTGGGGCACGAACGACGGCGCGCAGGCGCTGTCCTATCTCAAGCGCTTCGGCTCGGTCACCGTGCTCAACGGCCACATCCATCAGGTCATGCAGAAGGTCGAGGGCAACGTCACTTTCCATACCGCCCGCTCCACCGCCTTCCCGCAGCCGGCTCCGGGCACGGCGCCGTCGCCGGGGCCGATGAAGGTCCCCGCCGACAAGCTGCGCAGCATGCTCGGCATTGCCGACGTCACCTACAAACAAAACAACAAACGCTTGGCGATCATCGATTCGCCGCTGCAGAGCTGAACGGGGCGCGGCAATGACCTTGTCAAACACAGTTCGCAGCGCGCTCCTTGCCGGCAGCGCTCGGCGCGGCCTGCGCTCCGCTCATGGCCGTGATGATCCTGCCGGTCTGGGCGCAAAAGGCACCGGCCGACGCGATCTCGATCGACAACTTCACCTTCAATCCGAAGCCAAGCTGACGGTGAAGGCCGGCACCACGGTGACCTGGACCAACAAGGACGACATTCCGCATGGCATCGCGTCGTCCAACAATGCCTTCACCCGGTCGAAGCCGCTGGTCACCGACGACAGCTTTTCGTTCACGTTCACCACGCCGGGCACTTACCAGTTCTTCTGCTACCTGCACCCCAACATGGTAGGTACGGTCGTGGTAGAAGCGGCAACCGGCAGCACCGCGAAGCCTTGATGCTGGCCCGGCCGCCGGCGTTCGTCTGCTGAGCCCACCCGTACGCGGGCAGGTGACGAGCGACGTGCGGCAATGCGGACGGACCGGGCGCGAGACGATGGCAAGTTATGCCGATGCAGAGCATGACAGAGCGCGGCGTTTTCGCGACGCCGCGCTGCCGCATCTTGACGACGTCTTCACGCTGGCGCGCTATCTCATGCGTAATGCGGCCGACGCCGAGGATGCGGTGCAGGAATGCTATCTGCGGGCGCTGCACCATTTCGACAGCTACCGCGGTCCGGCGATGAAACCGTGGCTGCTGACCATTCTGCGCAACGTCTGCAACGCCGAATTTGCGCGCCGCGGACGGCAGGCCTTGCCGGCCGACGATCCGCCTGAGACCAAGGCGGAGGATGTTCCGCTGTGGCAGGAGCCGCAGCCCTACGGCGGAAACCGTGCTGCTGCGCCAGCATGACAGCGAGACCATGCGGAAGCTGGTCGGCGGCGCTGCCGCAGCCGTTCCGCGAAATCCTCGTGCTGCGCGAGATCAACGATTTGTCGTATCAGGACATTGCCCAGGTCGCGGGTGTGCCGGTCGGAACCGTCATGTCGCGCCTTGCCCGGGCGCGATCCATGCTGCGCGCCGCCTGGAACGTCGCGGAAGGAGCGGCGTCATGAACTGCGCCGAATGTGAAATTCTGATTCATGCGCTGCTTGATGGCGAGCTCGATGCCGGACATACGCGCGACGTCGAGGCGCATGTGGCGGAGTGTCCGGCCTGCGCCGAGAAGCTCGAGACGTTCCGCGCCATGCGCGATGCGTTCGCCGCCACTGATCTGAAAGAGGCTGCGCCCGCATGAGCCTGCGCAGCCGCATCGAAGCGGCGTTGCCGCTTGCCGCCGGCGCGCGACGACGTCGTCGCACCATTCATTCGGCCGTCGCGCCGCAGTTTCTTTGGCGGCTTTGCCGCCGGCGCGGCACTGTCGGGCGCGCTCGCCGCGAGCCTGATGCTGACCGTGTTCCGCAACGATACGGAAAAGACCATCGCCGACGAGGTCGTCTCGGCCCATATCCGCTCGCTGCAACCCGGCCATCTGATGGACGTGGAGACGAGCGATCAGCACACCGTGAAACCGTGGTTCGACGGCAAGGTCGACGTCGCGCCGCCGGTCATCGACCTCACCGCCGAAGGATTTACGCTGCTCGGCGGCCGGCTCGATTACATCGACGGCGAGCCGGTGGCGTCCGTGGTCTATCGCCGCCGCAAGCACATTATCAATCTGTTTGTTGCGCAACGGCTGGGACGCCAGCACGCGTTCGTGAGCGTGCGCACGGTGCAGGGCTATAACGTGCGCCATTGGTCGGCACAAGGATTGGATTTCTGGGCGGTCAGCGATCTCGACGGCGAGGAACTGGGCGAATTCGTCGGCAAAATTTCGGCCGCACTGCATCCAAGCGGCGCGTCATAAGAAGCTCGAAATGCACAGTCCAAGCACGCCGGTGCAGCAATCGGCCGAAATGGCAAACAGCGCTCTAAGGCATTGGCTAGCATTTTCGCATGGCGCCCGTATCAGCTCGCAGCAGTGGAGTAATCCCCACGGATTTCCCACGGCGGGCGCCATGTTTGCTGCCGTTTTCACCCTTGAGCGTGCTATGGCGTAGGCGGGGGCGGCGAGCGCCGTGCCGGCATGCCGCATTGAGGCATTTGCCAGGCTCCGAGCGATAAGAGATCGGGCGGCCGCGGGAGAGGCAAAGGGATGGCCATCATGCGTCAGGGTCGTGCACGCCGCCGCATGTTTGCGTTTACGGCTATCCTCGCAGCCGCGGCGCTGGCGCACGCGGCAGCGCCGCCGCCGGTGAAAGATCGACGTCGTCATGGTCGACTACGAGTTCCGGCCCGATCACCTGACCTTTCAGCGCGGCGTCCATTACCAGCTTCACTTGGAGAACCATGGCAAGGAGACCCACGAATTCACCGCGCCAGTCTTCTTTGCCACCGCCAAGATCGATAACCCCGAGGTGCTCAACCGCGAACATACCGAAGTACTGTTGCAGCCGGGAGACAAGAAGGACCTGTTCCTGACGCCGACGAAGCCCGGCACTTACGATCTGCGCTGCGCCGACCACGACTGGTACGGCATGGTCGGCGGCATAACCGTCAAATAGACCGCGATGGGCTATATAAACACCTAACGGACGCCTGCGCCGCAAGCACAACGCCGAAAAAGGTGTCATTGCCTGGCGCCGCGGCGGCTTTGCCGCGGCAAGCCGGCTTGTCCGCGCCGGCCGCCGAACACCAAGCCGTGATTTTGCAACGCCATGAAATCGGCACAGACCGCACGCACGGTGCGTTCGGCGCCGAGATGCCTTTTGTTCATCCGTGACGGCACCAATCTTGCTTCAACTTGTTATCCAAGGGGTTGCGGGGCTGTGCACTGGAAGACCTGGGAGACGAGCCCAGGGAGAAAGGAGTTGCCAATGTGTGACTTTAGCCTTCAGAGCGTACGGTCGCGGCCGGCGAAAGTCGGCGACAAGCTTGTGACTCGTGACTTCGGCACGGGAACGCGCGGGTTCTCTGCCGCGGACGATCCTGGAATGGCCGTTTGCATCATGCCCGGAACGGAGCTGGCCTTCGCCGGCGACGTTGCGTGCCTGCCGGCCGGCCTTCTGGGCTGGAAAACCAAGACGATCAACTACCAGACCGCCATCTTCCGCCAGGTCAACAAAGATAAACTGGCGGCGCATCATGATGCGCTCGAATTTCCTGATGGGCGCATCGTGCTGCTGACACTACTGTGCGAAGGCCAGGCAGCCAGCGTGCTGCAATTGCCGGCACAGCCGAAGACCGCCGACGAGGCGCGCGAGCAGGAACGCGTCGGCTTCCTCGGCTGAACGAAGCCGAACCGCGTTTGCGCAAGCGTAGCGAAATGCCGGCCGCCAGTGATGGCGGCCGGTCTTGGTAGATTGTGCTTTTACCTCGCCAGCCGGGCTTCAATGCCATCGTCGCAGTTCCCCAGCCGCGCGCACGCGTCTCTCGGCAAGCGCCAGCGCCGCCGCGCGCGGGACGCTGCCGCGGCGCCTGCTATCCTCGATCACGAGGCGGGTATTAGCTCGAATTTTTTCGTCGATCATATCGAACGCCGTACGCTGCGTGCCGCCGCGGTATTCGATCGCGGCACAGATCACGCCGCCCGCATTGGCGATGAAATCCGGCACGACAAGTACGCCGCGCTTATGCAGCGTCTCTTCTGCTTCCGCCGTGCAGGGAATGTTGGCGCCCTGGGCTATGAGCCGCGTCTTCAGCCTATTTGCATTTCCAGCGTTGACAACGTCGGGACGCGCGGCAGGAATCCAAACATCACAGTCGATATCAACTATGGCGTCCGCGCTGAGCTTTCGGCCTCCATCGTAATCGCGCAGCTTTTGTCCTGCCGCCTTAAGCGCAATCAGCCTCTCGACGTCGAGGCCAGAGGAATCGGCCAGCGTTCCGCTGGTGTCGCTCGCGGCCACCAGCACGGCACCCTTCGCTGCGAGAAATCGCGCGGCGAATTTGCCAACCGCTCCGAAACCTTGCACCACGACACGCGCACCCTTTAACTCGAGATCGATGAATTCACGCGCGACGTCGACGCAGGCCGCAAGTCCAAAACCAGTCGCGCCGATTTCGTCGAGCGGAATGCCCCCGATGCTGGCCGGCAGCCCGACCGCGCGGCCGGTTTCTTCCTTCACCCAGGCCATACACCGCTCGTCGGTACCCATGTCGGGTCCGGGAATGTAATCGGTCACGTCGGCGAGCGAGGCAGCGAAGCAGCGGATGAGCTCCTCCTTTGCCGCGGCGTCCATGCGAGGGTCCCCGAAAATCACCGACTTACCGCCGCCATGTGGCAGGCCGGCGGCTGCATTCTTCCAGGTCATTGCCCGCGCCAGCCGAAAGCATTCTTCAACCGAGACGTCCGGCGCCATGCGCACGCCGCCGACCGCCGGACCGCACGCCGTATTGTCGACGACCACGATAGCTTTCAGTCCCAGCGAAGGCCGATGAATATGAATGATCCGGGCCGGGCCGAAGACATCCGCGAAGCGAAACACGTCTTCCATGATCTGTCTGCTTGTCAGGATGCGACCGTGAGATCGGCTATAACGGCGCGCAGGAAGCGAGACGCCATGCCACCTGTGATCGCGCGATGGTCGAAGGTGAGCGACAACGGCAGGGCGCGGTACAGCGCAATACCGCCGTCCGCGGCCCGAACGGGCCGTGCAGCCGCCTGCCCGGCGCCCAAAATTGCCACTTGCGGCGGCATGACGATCAGCGATGCATGTCGTCCAGCGATCGAGCCGAAATTCGACAGCGTTATCGTCGGCGCGCGCAAGTCGGCGGGTGGCAGGCTGCGTTCGCGCACGCCACGTTTAAAGGCATCGATTTTCTGGCGCCAATCCGCAGTCGTGCCGCTCGCGGCATCGCGCAGCACGGGAACAAAAAGTCCCTCCGGGCTGTCGACGGCAATGCCCAGGTCGACGGTGGAATTGTTGCGCAACGACAACGACCCCGCATCGAAACTGGCGTTGAGCGACGGCTCGCTCTCGCAGCCCGCGACCACAGCTCGGATAAGCCGGCACGTGAGATCTTCGCTCGAAGCCCACGCCTCGATGTCGGCCTCGTCATGCAGCGTTGCATGCGCGACTTCGCGCCAAGCCCGCGCCATGTTCACGGCCATCGTTCGCCTTGCGCCGCGCAACGCGGTTGCGCCCGCGGCGGCCCGAGACGCGGTGGCTTGAAGATCGGCTAGAGAGATCGTTCCGCCGGGGCCGGTCGGGGTGATGCCCGCGAGATCGACGCCAAGTTCTTTTGCACGCGCGCGGACAGCGGGGGATGCGCGTACAAGCACCGCAGCAGCAGCCCTCGCCGTCGGCGGAGGAGGACCGAGATCGCCGACGACGGTACCGCTCTCGGCATGACGGCCCTCTTCGAACTCAAGGAGTGGCGCACCGACTTTCACCCGCTCCCCCGCCTTGGCCAATAACTTGGCGACGTGGCCGGCCAGCGGCGACGGCACTTCCACCACCGCCTTTTCGGTTTCAACCGCAACCAAGGGCTGATCGACCACCACATGGTCGCCCTCGGCAACATGCCAGCTGACGATCTCGGCTTCCTGCAAACCTTCACCGAGATCGGGGAGCGCGAAGGTACTCATGCGAAAGCCATCGCGCGCCGGGCCGCCGCAAGTATCTTGGCGACGCTTGGCATGTAAAACGCTTCGGTGCGCAAGTACGGCATCATCGTGTCGTAGCCGGTGACGCGTTCGACCGGGGCCAGCAGACTGGTCAGCGCACCGCCGCACACGCGCGCCGCGATTTCGGCGCCGAATCCGCAAGTCATCGGCGCCTCATGCACGATGACGAGGCGGCCCGTGCGTCCCACCGAGGCTAGGATCGTCGCGCTGTCGAGCGGTTTCAACGTTGCCACGTCGATGACCTCGGCTTCGATGTTCTCCGCCGCGAGTTGCTCGGCGGCTTCCAGCGTTTCGCGGATCATCGCGCCCCAGGAAACAAGCGTAACATCGCGGCCCGGACGCAAGGTGAAACAGGTATCAAGCGGCAAACCGGCGCCGTCGTCGGCAACGTCTTCGCGCGCGGCGCGGTAAAGCCGCGTCGGCTCAAGGAATACGACCGGATCGGGATCGCGGATCGCCGACAGCAGCAGCCCATAGGCGCGCGCCGGTGACGACGGCATCACCACCTTGAGGCCCGGAATGTGCGCAAACATGGCTTCCGGACTTTCCGAATGGTGCTCGATCGCCTTGATGCCGCCGCCGGCGGGCGCGCGCAGCACCATCGGGCAAGTCAGCCGGCCGCGGGTGCGGCTGCGCAGGCGCGAGGCGTGATTGACCATCTGGTCGATGCACGCGTAGGCGAAGCCGCTGAACTGGATTTCGGCGACCGGGCGAAAGCCCTGCGCCGCGAGTCCGATCGACACGCCGGCGATCGATGCCTCGGCGATCGGCGTATCAAACACGCGCTGCTCGCCAAATGTTTTCAACAGCCCGTCGGTGGCGCGAAACACGCCGCCATCAACGCCGACGTCCTCGCCCAAAACGATAACGCGCGAATCTTCATCCATCGCGCGGTTGAGCGCCGCGTTAACTCCTTGCACCAGACTGAGCTCGGTCATGCCGCACCTTCCGTCAGAGCCGTTGCGAGCTTTTGCTGCTCCGAAAGCTCGGCAGGCATCGCCGCATAGGCGAATTCGAAATTGGCGGAGGGCGGCTGCGGCGGCGTCGCCAGGAATTGGCTGGCGGCCTGCTCGACGGCGTTGCCGCACTCGTGCAGCAGCGCTTCCTCCTTGGCGGCGTCCCAATGTCCCGGCCCGGTTAGGTAATTGCGCAGCCGAACGAGCGGTTCCGCCGGCCAATGACGGCTCACTTCGGCGTCGTCGCGATAGCGGCTGGCGTCGTCGGCGGTGGTGTGATCGCACAGGCGGTAGCTCACCGCTTCTATCAGCGTCGGGCCGTGGCCTTGCCGCGCCCGTGCCAGCGCTTGCTCGGTCGCCGCGCGCACGGCGATCACGTCATTGCCGTCGACCCGCTCGCCGGCAATGCCGGCGGCGACCGCTTTCTGCGCCAACGTCACCGCGGCGGATTGCTTCGCGCGCGGTACCGAAATCGCCCAGGCATTGTTGTTGATGACGAAGACCGCGGGGGCTTTCCAAATTCCGGCCATGTTCAAGCCCTCGGCAAAGTCCCCTTTCGATGTCGCGCCGTCGCCGATGATACACACGGCGGCGCGTTGCTCGCCGCGCACCCGAAACGCCAGTGCCGCCCCGACCGCGTGCGGCACGTGCGACCCCACGGGCACGCAGTTTGGAAAATCCTGGCGCGGCCCGGCGAAATCGTTGCCGCGTTCATCGCCGCCCCAATACAGGAACAATTCCTTCAAGGTGACGCCGCGCCAAAGCTGCCCGCCATGCTCGCGAAAGTTTGGCACGAACACGTCATCCGGTCTCATGGCCGCCGCGGCGCCAACCGCTATGGCTTCCTGCCCCAGGGAGGATGCGTAGGTGCCCAACCGCCCGGTGCGCTGCAGCGCGACGGCCTTGGTGTCGAAGGTGCGGGTCAGAACTATTGCGCGATAAAGGCGCACCAGTTCCTCCACATCCTGCGCAAACTCCGGCAGCGGGCCAACGAGCCTGCCGTCGGTATCGAGTACGCGGGTCAAAAGCCCGCCAGGCGCAACTGTCATTTCTGGCACCTCCGCATTACCGGCAACACTGGGCCAAATTGCGCTTGCGTCCCTTGATCTGCCTCAAATTCGGGCCGGCAAATCCGTTTGAGCTAAATCAATGTGGGTTCGCGAGCCGGCGTTAGCGTGCGACTTCCGATCCGAAAAGCCAGGAGTTGATCATGTCGAAGAAAGTCTCCCCCGAATCCGCGCTGTTGATGCTGCATTGGCAGAACAGCGTCGCTGACCCCAAGGGCGTCTGGGGCAAGAATCTCTACCCGCAGATCGTCAAGAACAATTCGATCAAGAACGCCCAAAATGTGCTCAAGGCAGCTCGTGCCGCAGGCGTGCTCACGATTTTCGTGAACATCGGATGGCGCGCGGGATTCCCGGAACTGCCCGGCGACCAATACTATCCGCTGCTGCAAGGCGCCAAGGACGAGAACAAGGGTATTATCGGCAGCTGGGATGTCGATGTGATCGACGCGCTCAAGCCGAACAAGGATGAGCTGATCGTCATCAACTTCGGGTCGGACGGCTTCGAAGGCACCGACCTCGACAAGATCCTGCGCGCGAACAATGTCGGGCATCTCTATGTCAGCGGTCAGTGCATCGAGCATGTGGTGGAAACTACCATCAAGCGCGCTACCAATCTGGGCTACAATGCCACCGCCATCAAAGACGCGATGAGCGGCTTTACCGACAGCAATTACAACGCAATGATGGACATTCTTCCGTTGTATGCGAAGCTGATCACGGCCGCCGAATTCGCCAAGACGGTGGCTGGCTCAACCGCAGTGGCGGCGTGACGTCGGCACGCTTTAGACGCCGGCCCGCCGCGCTCCGTCGCGGCGGGCGGCGTTTTTACCAGACCTTCTAACGGAGTTTGATTTTCTGTTGCTCTATTCGGGTCAGGCGCCGCCGCCCGGCATGAAGCAGCGGATCATGCAGAAACATGACAAGCACGGCCCGCAGCGTCGCGAGTTTGACTGAACCGCGAAAATCATTTGTCTTGTTTTATCATCAGCTGCCATTCGCGTTATTTTGATCGAGTCCGAACGCTCGGTGCGCCTGACGACATTACCTGTTTGAAGCCGCCAGAACGCTCGGTGCGATGGCCGACATTAGCGCGTTAGCCGGCCGGTCCAGGCTGCTTTCGAGTCAAGCAGCGCGCACCGGTGTCCACGATCTTCTCGCCGTCAGCAAACAGGCGCTGAGTATCCTCGCTGCAGCGATGCATCCATTCGCCGAACCATTGCTGGTATGCGGTAACCGCATCAGGCATCGAGCGTGCGGCGGTCAGCTTGTTGGGCAGCCGCAATGCCAATGCGGCCTCAGCGGTTGCACGCGCAAACCAGTCCTGGCTTAGGTCGGACAGCAGGCCGATCATCTCCTTCTGCAACCGCAAACCGGCCGTGACGTCAGGCGCGCCAACGTCGGCGAACGCCGCATTCCCGTTGGCTGATGACGGCTTTTCGTGGCGCGATCGTTCGGCACGGCCGTTATCGCTGCGTGGCGCGTTAATGCGAGAGCTTTCGCCGCGTGGATTGTCTTGAGGCATGAGGTGGCTCCGCTGTCTTGTTGCGTTGTCCAAGCCGGACTGCAGCCTGCCGCTTCCTCGCAAGGAAGCGGTGGCGCCCACCCTCAACGGCGCTAATATATACCGATCACCACGCCGTTGAAGTGCGAGGCCTGAAAATACGCCTCGGAACAGCCGCGGGACCCCCGCGTTTCGTCACAATGGCGTCAGTGCCGCACCCGGTCCGACCTCGGATTTTTCCTGATGCATCGAATCGCAAGAAAGGGCAGATTCCCGCGAGCGTCATGGTAGGTATATAAAGGTGCGGGGGCGAATGCGACGCGCGTAAACGGCAGGATACGGTCCTGTTCGGCAATCGTTTGGCAAGAATTGATTTATGAATCAGTCAAGCGATGAGGCCGTGGACACTCGCCCGGCGGACGCGGGCGCCGCCGGGGCACAGCCGGCATCCGCAACCGACGAATCGGAACACGTCAAGCCGCCGAGGCATCTGTTTCTCACGATCTTCCCCTCGATCATGCTGCCGATGTTTCTCGCGGTGGCAGACCAGACCATCGTCGCCACCGCGCTGCCGACCATCGCATCGAACCTCGGCGAAATCGAGCGCGCCTCCTGGGTGGTGGTATCCTACCTGATCGCCAATACGATTGCGGCGCCGGTCTATGGACGGCTTGGCGACACCTTCGGCCGCCGCAGCATGATGATCGCGGCGCTATCGATTTTCATGATCGGTTCGGTGCTGTGCGCGATTTCGCCCAACATCGAATGGCTGACCGTGTTCCGCGTCATCCAAGGCTTCGGCGGCGGCGGCCTGATGACGCTGTCGCAGGCGCTGATCGGCGAAACCATTCCACCGCGCGAACGCGGCCGCTACCAGGGCTATCTCGCCGGCGTGTCGGTGAGTTCCAGCACGTTCGGCCCTGTCGCCGGCGGCTATCTGACCGAGGCGTTCGGCTGGCAATCGATCTTTCTGGTGAATGTGCCGCTCGGACTTGTCGCCGTCGTGCTGGTGCTGCGGCTGGCGTCGCGGCCCGCCGATCGGCGCCGTACCACGTTCGACATACCGGGGCTGGTGCTGTTCATTATGTTCGTCAGCCCGGTGATCCTGGCACTCGAACAATTGCAGCGCATGCAGTCGAGTACTCTGCCGATGGCGCTCGGGCTGCTCGCTTTCGGCATCTTCATGCTGATCGCACTATTGTGGCAGGAGAGCCGCAGCACGTCGCCGCTGATCCCGCCGCGCCTGTTCAGGGAACCATCGATCTGGCGCAGCGACGGCTTGGCGGCATGCCACGGCGCCGCGCTGGTGTCGCTGATCACGTTTCTGCCGATTTATTTGCGCGCGGTACGCGGCGCTTCGCCAGCGGAGACCGGCCTCCTGCTGCTGCCGCTGACATTCGGCATCGGCATCGGCTCGCTGATCACCGGGCAGATCATGACGCGCACCGGCCGCACCGCGATATTTCCGTCCATCGGCCTGCCGGCAGCGACGCTCGGCCTTTTGTTCCTCGCATTCTTCACGCCACGGCTTTCGACCTTAGTGCTGCCGTGGGCCTGGGGTGCCATCGCGCTGTGCATGGGCACCGTCATGGCCGTGGTTCAGCTTACGGTGCAGTCGGTGGCTGGACCACGCCGGCTCGGCACCGGCGCCGCGATGGTGCAATTCTCGCGCTCGGTCGGCGCCGCGTTCGGCACGGCCGCGGTCGCCGCCGTGCTGTTCGCAATCCTGGCGACCGGCGACCGCGACACCGCGCATCTGTTCGGCACGATCATGGAAGAAGGACCTGCGGCGATTGCCAACCTGCCGGCGGCGCGTCAGGCCATCATCCAGACCGAGGTTGCCGACGCGTTTCGTTCGGCCTTCATGACCATCGCGGCATTCACCGGCATCGCGACGCTGCTGGCATGGTCGCTGCCGCTGCGGCGGGTGTAGCGTGACCAAAATTCTGCTCACCCGCCACGGCCACGTCGAAGGCATCCATCCGCCGCGCTTCCGCGGCCGTGAGCCGCTTGAGCTCACGGCGCGCGGGCGCAGCGACGCCGCTGCGGTCGCCGCCCGCATCGCCGGCGCGTGGCGGCCGATCAGGATTTACACCAGCCCGATGGGGCGCTGCGTCGCGACCGGAGCGGCGATCGCGCAAGCCTGCGGCGCGCCGGCCGAGATGTGCGCCGATCTCAACGACATCGACTACGGCGCCTGGCAGTTCAAAACCTTCGACGCAGTGAAGGCCGCCGATCCCGCGCTGTTCGCCGCCTGGTTTGCGACACCGCAGCTGGTGCGCTTCCCGAACGGCGAGTCGCTGCAGGATCTTGCCGCACGCGCCGGCAATGTTCTGCGGTTCGTACTCGAAAAGCATCGCGACGACACCATCGTGCTCGTCGGCCACGACAGCGTGAACCGCGTGCTCTTGCTGCAATGCCTCGATCTGCCGCTGTCGGGATACTGGCGCATCGATCAGCAGCCATGCTGCCTCAACGAAATCGACGTAGGCGGCGGCAAGACTTGTATCGTGCGCATCAACGAAACGCATCACCTCGACGCGCCGGCGCCGGCCCAATAAGATTGATCGCTGCAAAACTGGCGGGGGCGCGATGGGCTTCGTTGGACGTTCGGTGCCTCGGATCGAAGACGGGCCGCTCGTTACCGGGCGCGGCCGGTTCGCGGCCGACGTCGGTTTTGCGCATCAGCTGCACATGCGCGTGGTGCGATCCGCCCACGCACACGGCCGCATCGTCTCGATCGACACGACAGCGGCCCGTGCCGCGCCCGGCGTGGTTGCGGTGTGGACGTCGGGCGATGTTGTCGACATCCCGCCGATTGATTTCCGCCTGACGCGGGTCGAAGGCCTCGATCCCTATCGCCAGCCGATCCTCGCCACGGATCGCGTGCGCTATGTCGGCGAGCCGGTCGCGGTGGTGTTCGCCACTGACCCGTATCTTGCCGAGGACGCCGCCGATCTGGTGACCGTCGAGGTCGCCGATCTGCCGGTCCTGCTCGATGCCACCGGCGAGCCAGGCCAGTTCGAAGACAACCTTTCGACCGAAGTCACGTCGCTGCGCAAAAGCTTTGGCGATATCGACGCGGCGTTCAACGGTGCGCACGCCACCGTCGCGCTCGACCTCGCCATCGGCCGCCATACCGGCGTGCCGCTGGAGACGCGCGGCGCCATCGCCCGTCTGTCACGCGGCATTCTTGAAATGTACGGCGCCGCCAAGGTGCTGCACTGGAACAGGGATAGCCTCGCGCGCATGCTCAACCGCGCACCGTCCTCCGTGCATCTGCACGAAGGCCATGTCGGCGGCGGCTTCGGCATCCGTGGCGAACTCTATCCCGGAGGACGTGCTCGTCTGCCTCGCCGCGCTCCGGCTCAATCGCCCGGTGAAATGGATCGAGGACCGGCGCGAGCATCTGATGGCGGCGAATCATTCGCGTCAGCAGCACTTTCACGTCCGCGCCGCAGTCGACGCCGATGGCCGGCTGCTCGCCATCGACGGCGCGTTCTTTCACGATCAGGGCGCTTATTTGCGCACCCACGCGGCGACAGTCCCGGATCTCGCCGCCGCCATGCTGCCCGGCCCCTATCGGATGCGCGCCTACCGGATGACCGGCCGCATCCGGCTGACCAACAAAACGCCGTGCGGCACCTATCGGGCACCGGGGCGCTACGAGAGCACATTCGTGCGCGAGCGGCTGATGGACGCGATCGCCGCGAAGCTGGACGTCGATCCGGTCGAAATCCGCCGCCGCAATCTCATTGCGTCGAACGAAATGCCGTATGCGCGCGACTTCGACACGCTCGGCACCGAACTCACCTACGATTCCGGCGACTATGCGGGGCTGCTTGACAAGGCGCTCGCGGCGGCGGGCTGGCAAGCTTTGCAGGCGGAGCTTAAGCGCCGCCGCGCCGCCGGCGAAGCAGTCGGCGCCGGTGTCGCGATGTTCGTCGAGAAGAGCGGGCTTGGGCCGTTCGACGGCGTGCGCATCTCAGTCGACGACAAGGGCGCTGTCGAAATCGTGTCCGGCTCGGCTTCGGTCGGTCAAGGCATGGAAACCGCGCTGGCGCAGATTTGCGCCGACACGCTCGGCGTCGATTACGCCGGCGTGCGCGTCGTGCACGGCCAGACCGATCGCATTGCCTACGGCATGGGCGCGTTCGCCTCGCGTGTCACGGTGATGACCGGCGAAGCGACGCGCGTCGCGGCGACAAAGCTCCGCGCCAAGGCGATCGCCACCGCCGCCGCGCTGTTACAGAGCCCACCCGAAACGCTCGACGTGATCGACGGCCGCGTCGTGACGAAAGGCGCGGCGCATGGGCCGTCGGTGGCGCTCGGCGATGTGGCCAAAGCGCGTGGGCCGGCGTCGAAACTATTGGGCGAAGATTTGCCGGGACTTTCGGCGGAAGGCTGGGTCGAGCAGACCCACATGGCCTATCCGTACGGGGTTCATATCGCGGTGGTGCGCGTCGACCGCGAGGCCGGTGCGGTCGCGATCGAGCGTTATCTGGTCGCTTACGACATCGGCAAGGCCGTCAACCCGATGCTGGTCGAGGGCCAGATCACGGGCGGCGTGGCGCAGGGCCTCGGCGGCGCGCTGCTTGAGGAGTTTATCTACGACGGCCGCGGCGAGCCGCTCGCGGTGACGTTCGCCGATTATCTGATGCCGACGGCGCGCGAGGTGCCGCCGGTCGAGACGCTGATCAGCGAGGATGCGCCCTCGCCGCTCAATGCGCTCGGCCTCAAAGGCGCGGGCGAAGGCGGCGCCAATCCGGTTGGCGCTGTCATTGCCTCTGCAATCGACGACTGCGCTGCAAGTGCCGGGCGCGGTGACGCGGCTGCCGGTCACGCCGCAAGCTTTACGCGCGCTGGCGAAGCGGGGTTCCGCGCCGCGCTGAGGTCTTTGCTGCGCGCAGGATTTGGGTGGCCGATTGAGATTGGCGAAATCATTATGAGTGCGAGAGCAGCAATTGCTTTCGGAGACGCGCTTTGCAGTCCGTTCAAGAACGCATCAGCCGATATGATTGGAACGCCATCACCGCGCAGGCGAACGCCCACGGCTGCGCCGTGCTGCCGGACCTATTGACCGCCAAGGAATGCAAGGAATTGGCCGCGCTCTATGCGCACGACCAGCATTTCCGCAGCCACGTTCACATGGCGCGCCACGGCTTCGGCAAAGGCGAGTACAAATACTTCAAATATCCGCTGCCCGCGCCGATCCGCGAATTGCGCACCGCGCTCTATCCGCACGTCGCGCCGATCGCGAACGCGTGGAACGAGCGGATGAAGCTCGACGTGCGGTATCCAGCGAAACATGCCGAGTATCTGAAAATCTGCCATGAGGCGGGCCAGCTGCGGCCGACGCCGTTGCTGCTGCAATACTGCGAAGGCGACTTCAATTGCCTGCATCAGGATCTGTACGGCGAACTCGCATTTCCGTTGCAGGCGACCGTGCTGCTGTCCGAGCCGGGCAAAGATTTCACCGGCGGCGAATTCGCGCTCACCGAACAGCGTCAGCGCATGCAGAGTCGCGTCGAAGTCGTGCCGCTGCGGCAAGGCGATGCAGTGGTGTTCGCCGTGCACAATCGCCCGGTGCAGGGCAGCAAGGGTACGTATCGCGTGAACCTGCGCCACGGCGTCAGCCAGCTGCGCTCCGGGCAGCGGCACACGCTCGGCATCATTTTTCACGATGCGAAGTAGCGAGCCGCGTGCCTACGCCGGCTCCAACTCATGATAAGCCTGCGGCAACAGGCGGGCAAGCCGCTCACTCCACGCCCGCTGTCCGGTTTCGTCAGCGATCAAATCCTGCCGGATCTCGATCAGCACGTGATCCAGGCGGCGGCGCTCGGCATGGACCGGAATGGTATAGTCCGTCGCATCGCTTACGAAGTAAGGCTCGTTTTCGCCGACGGTGAACCCTTTTCGGCGTTGAGCAGCGCCTTGAGGCGATGGGCCAAACGCGGATCGCGATTGTAAAGCACGGCGGCATGCCATGGCCGCGCCACGCCTTTGAAAACCGGCGTGAAGCTGTGCAGCGAAATCAGCGCCGCCGGAAGACCGGCCCGCCGCCGGCGGTCGAGCTCGTCCTCGATGCGCTCATGATAGGGCCAGAAAATCTCGCGGGCGCGCGCACGCCTGTTTGCTTCGCTCAAGCCGACATTGCCGGGGATCGGCGTGTGTTCGCTGATCTCCGCAATCGATGTGGGCGCGCCCGGCGGGCGATTGCAGTCGATGACGAGGCGCGAATAGTTTTGCCGGATGAACGTCGCATCGAGCGCGTCCGCCAAAAGCCGGCCGAGGCCGGCAATGCCGATGTCCCAGGCGATATGCCGCACGCGCTCGGCTTCGGCGACGCCGAGGCGTGCCGAGCGCGCGCGGGATCAAATTGCCGGCATGGTCGGCGACGAGCAGGAACGGCGACTTTCCATTGGCATTGTTAACCGTGACCGGCGCCGGCTCGTCGGCCGCCAGCAGGCTTTCAGGCTGTTCGCTCATCGGCCTTCACGATCATCGGAAAATATGGGCAATATCTGGCCCGAGACATGCGTTTGGCCCGAGAAATGCATATCGTCGTGGTATCGATTATTGTGGGGCGGCGATGCCGATTCTCACCATCAGGCACGTTACGACGTATCACTATCATCAACCGGTCGCCTTCGGCGAGCACCGGATGATGCTGCGTCCGCGTGACGACGACGACCAAAAGGTAATCCACTCCGAGATCGAAATCACCCCCAAGCCGAGGCAACTGGCCTGGACACGGGATGCCTTCGGCAATCACGTGGCGACCGCGCGAGTTCGCCGATCGGGCCGCCGAGCTTCGCTTTGTCAGCAACATTCGTCATCGACCATGCGCCGGCCGGCTTTCACGCCGCCGATATCGAGCGATTTTGCCCGCACCTATCCGTTCGCCTACCCGGCGGAAGATGTGGCCCGCCCTCGAGCGTTTCGCCCAGCCGCCATCCTCGCCGCACCGAACTCGATCGCTGGAGCGCGGCCTTTTTCCGCGCCGACGGTTCAGCCGACACGCATGATCTGCTCGTCGATATGACCCAGACCATCCACCGGACTTTCAGGCACGTCGCGCGGCACGAGAAGGGAATCCAGAATCCGGCACACACCCTCAAGCTCGGAAGCGGGAGTTGTCGCGACCTGGCGATGCTCATGATCGCGGTCCTGCGCTCGCGCGGCATCGCTGCGCGATTCGTATCAGGATATCTGCATTTGCCGGATGATACGACGATGAAGACCTTGCCGGCGGCAATACCCACGCCTGGGTCCAGGTCTACGTTCCAGGCCCCGGCTGGGTCGACTTCGATCCTTCGGGCGGCGTTGTGGGAAATCAGAACCTCATCCGCGTCGCGGTCGTGCACGACCCGCGCGAAGCGATCCCGCTGCAAGGCACGTGGTTCGGAAACGCCATCGGATCATCTGGCCATGAAAGTCGCTGTAAAGGTGAGAGCGGCGGCAGAGGGAACGCGGGGCCAAAGGCCGCCGCCGAGAGCCGAAGCAGCTTCGATGAAGATTCGCGCCGGCTACGAGATTTCCTACGAATGCCCGCAGCCGACGCCGATGATCCTGATGCTGAGCGTGCATCCGTCGCGCATACCCGACCTGCTGACGCCTGATCGGATGCGGACCGCTCCCACCCTCGCGGCCAACGAATATCGCGACGGTTTCGGCAATACCTGCCACGTGATCCACGCGCCTGTGGGCCGGCTAACGCTGTCCGTCGGACTTTCTCATCCGGGACAGCGGAGCAACGGACGACCTAGCCCCAGACGCGGAGCAGCATGCGTTGGAAAAGCTCCCGGTCGAGACACTCGTCTATCTGCTCGGCAGCCGCTACTGCGAGACCGACCGCTTCACCGCCATCGCATGGTCCACGTTCGGCAAGATCCCGCGGGGATGGAAGCTGGTGCAGGCGATCTGCGATTACGTCCACGATCGCATCGAATTCGGTTACGAGCATGCGAGCCCGACCAAGACGGCCTGGGATACGCACGCGGAAAAGCGCGGCGTCTGCCGGGACTTCGCCCACCTCGCAATCACGCTCTGCCGCTGCATGAACATCCCCGCACGCTACTGCACCGGTTATCTCGGCGACATCGGTGTACCGGTCGAAGATGCACCGATGGACTTCAGCGCCTGGTTCGAAGTCTATCTCGGCGGCCGCTGGTACACCTTCGATGCGCGCCACAACACACCGCGCATCGGACGCATCTTGATGGCGCGCGGGCGCGATGCCACCGACGTCGCGATCGTCACCTCGTTCGGGCCGTGCACGCTCGCAGGCTTCAAGGTGGTCACCGACGAGGTCACCCAGTCGGTTCGGCAAGTATAGTATAAGTGTCCCGGGCCTGACGGTCATCGCCACTCGGCGTGTTCGCGCGCCTCGAAAGATGCGGTCGAGGCGCCGCGGCCGTAAAATCCTCCAGATACCGGCTGACTGATCCCCGACGTTTCGATATCCTGCCACGCGGGCCTGGCGAGCGGCCCGGCTGCCGGCGGCAAGCATTTAACCCATAAAGGTCCAAAATGACTACCAACCGCTATTCGGATAATGGTCGCGGTCCCGGACCGGTCGCAAAATCAATACATGGCCACTGGAGACTTTTTCTTGTCGAAGGAGTGGCCCTTATTTTGTTGGGGCTGCTCGCAATCATGATTTCATCAATTGGCAATGCAAATGTGACCGCTGTTCTTGGCTGGCTCTTTCTCGTCAGCGGAGCCATAGGGTTGGCGACAACTTACTGGGCGCGACAGGCACCGGGGTTCTGGTGGTCTCTCGTATCCGCTCTGCTGGCGATATTCGTCGGCGTGATCCTGATCGCGAACAAATCGCGGGATCTGTATGGCGGTCTGATGGGATGGCCATTTGAGAACGTCGGCCCGCTGCGGCTGATCTTGGTTCTGTTCTTCCTGGTCGAAGGCGGCGCGTCCATCATGTTCGCTGTTGAACACCGACGTCAGTTCTCCGGGCGCTGGGCTTGGGTGTTGGCAAGCGGCGTCATCGACATTTTCTTGGCGAGTATCATTATTTTCAATCTTCCGGGCACCTCTTCCTGGACGATGGGCCTCCTCGTCGGGATCAACATGATCTTCGGCGGCTCGGCTCTGATCGCAATGGGATTGCATGCTCGCGGCGAACGCGTCGGTTCGAGTGCAATGACGCCGGGCGGCGCGTGATCGATTTCGGCGTTTGCTCGATATGAGGTCCTGCCGAAGGAGATAAAGTCATGGGGCTCATCCTTATCATCATCCTCGTCATTTTCCTGTTCGGCGGCTTCAGTGGCCGCTTCGGCGGCTACGGTTACGGCTACGGTCACGGCGGCATCGGTGTCATCGGCATCATCCTGATCATCCTCGTCGTCCTGGTTCTGATGGGTCGGCTTTGATCTGACCGGCAGAATGTCGGATGAGCCGCTTTCCGTTGTACCCGGAGACCCACTTCGTTGATTTTCTTGGCTACAAAGCCTTCGACCGATTCGGCGCTGAAGAGGGCGTCATCCGGGTGAATGCCGGTTGATCTAGATCAACGACGACTGCTGCGGTGCGATGCAATGTTGCAAAAAAGGCGGGAATCGGACAACAGCGAAGCCCACGTTCGCATTTTGCCAGACCTTGGAGGAAATCATGGACAAGGACAGAGTCGTCGGATCGGCGAAACAGATCAAAGGCGCAGTCAAGCAGGCGGTCGGCAAGGCCGTCGGTGACGCCAAGCTGGAATTGGAGGGCAAGGCCGACAAGATAGAGGGCAAAGTGCAGAACACTATCGGCGGCCTCAAAGACACGCTCAAAGGAAAATAGCAGTGCGGCCACGGGACCAGATCGTGGTCTAAAGAATTACGGACCGCCATCTGTCGCGAGTGCGAGATTCTCGGTCTCAAGCGTTGAAGCTCATGACCGTGCCAGCAGAGGGGGCAGCTATGCTTTCAGTTTTGATCGGAGTTTTGATTATATGCGTGATCGGTGCAATTTGTTTTTGGGCTATCGAAAAGTTCGTTAATGACAATCGTTTGGCAAAGCTTCTCAAACTGCTCGTGGTGCTGATTTGCATTGGGGCGATTCTTGAGCGGGTGCTACCACTCGCGGGAATTAATTGGTTTTAGTCGCCGCACACGACAATGCCAGCGGCCGCGGCCAACGGCGTCGTCAGCTATTTCTGCAATTGACGCTGCGTTCCAGACACTTGGTATTACAGTCACGCCAGCGGATCACACTGCTCCGGCTCCCCGAGATTCCGTCCAGCGTTGTTCGGAGAGCGAATTGAGAGCGTTGAGCTACCACAGGCTGACGATCCATTTTGCGCCGAGGACCGTCTCCCAGAAGGCCATCAACTCGATCGTCACCACGATGATCGCGTCGAGCAGGGCGATCGCGAGCGGGAGCCCGTCCTCCTCGAGATAGGCCAGCGAGATCAACGCGATCACCAGAGCGGGTATGACGTTGCTCAGGGGGATCGGAACGAACACCAGACTGGCGCTGAGAATTACCACAACGATGCCGACGAGGCGCTTGGTCGGCTCGAACGGGGTGGGCCAACGCGGATGGATCACCTTCTCGATATATCTCAGCACCGGCACGGCCCGCTGCACCAAGGCGGCGAGGTGCCGTGTCGGTAACGGATAGGCTGCGATGCGGCGGGGGAACACCGGGGCAGGCTGGCCCGCGATCATCTGGAACGCGGGGATCATGAGCAGCACGCCGGCCACGATTGATGCACCTGGTGCGATCGCGACCACGGCGAGGAGAAGCATAATGATGCCGAAGGAGCGTTTGTGCAGGCTGCCCATCAGCCAGCCCAAGGTGAAGTGATCCGGCGGTGCCTCGTCGTGCAGCCGCTGCAGCACAACAGAGGTGGGGGTAATGACTGTCGCGTCGGGAGTAGGTATCTGCTTCAGCTTGGGCCTCTTGACCGGTCCTTACCGGAAATCGCATTCGGCTATATGATGATGCAGATTGGCAAGGTGCGGTCGGCAACCGCGACAGTGGCGATCCTATCGTGCGCCGGATCAAACTAACCGAGCCGACGCAAACCAGCCCTTATTATCTCTCTTCAGCATTTTACCACAGCGAATGTTTGCCGGTCTGCAAAGCATGGCTCGCGCCAGTTAAGTGGATGTCCGCATCAAGGCGGATTAGGTCCGCTGTGGCGGACATCCTGTTTTCCCGCCTCACCTCGCCGTAGCGGAAATGACCCCCACCATTGCATAGCCGTCGATCTTGGCGGCGGCGGCCCGGACAAAAACGTCAAGCTGCCAGCACGTCTTGACGGCACCGCCGCGAGGCAGCAACCTGGAGTTCGGTAATCGAGCCATCTGGGGAATGTGGGTAAATGCGTTGGGAATGCCTGCCGTACTCGCAGCAGTGATAGCTCTGTTGCTGCTCGCTTCATCCTTGCGTGCCGAGGATCGCGTGACCGTCCCCGCAGCGTGCAGGGCACTGGCCATGCGGGCCGGGATTCCGCTGACGCTGACCCATGACGAAGCCGAACGCGCCGTCGCCTACATCCGCACCGTGGTCAGCCAGGACCCGGCGGTCGCGCGCTGCCGCCTGGCGCTCGCCAACTTTTGAGGAGACGCCGCGATGCTCTTGGCGGGGTTGGGGTGAGATTCACCAATGTGTCAAAGAGTGCAATAGTCTTCATAATTGTATGCATCTCTCGGTCATGAGATTTTTCAAGAGGAATTTATTTCAATGGCGCGGTGGGACCAAATGACGGGGTGGAGGGCCGTCCTCGCGTTTCTGATCGGTGCCATACTAGGCAGTGCAATCACGGCTGGCGTGTTCCTTTACAATGGCACGAAAGCTATCCAAGCAAATACTGCGCGGGAACTCCTTGCTGAAGTGGTCGCCATAGATTCCTTACAGGAGGGAGAGCCGGCCCCGGAAATCTGCACAGGAGGATAAGTGGAATTTCTGCCTGATGGCAGGCACGCTATGGCCTGCGAATCAGGAGCGACCATGCAGAGACGAGCACGCCGGAACCACACACCGGCTTTCAAGGCGAGAGTTGCGCTTGCCGCCATCAAAGGCGATCGGACGTTGGCCCAGCTTGCCGAGCAGTTTGACGTTCACCCCAATCAGATCACATCGTGGAAGGCGCAGCTTGAGGGCGGTGCTGCCGATGTGTTTGGCCCGGGCAGCAGCAACGGAGCGTCACAGCCCGCCATCGACGTGAAGTCGTTGCACGCCAAGATCGGCGAACTGACACTGGAGAACGATTTTTTAGAAGGCGCGCTCACCAAGGCGGGATTGCTGAGCGCAAAGCGATGATCGACCGTAAGCACGATCTGCCGATCACCAGGCAGGCCGAGGTTCTGAGCATCAGCCGCGGCAGCGTTTATTACCTGCCGCGGCCGGTGCCGGACGCCGACCTTGCGATCATGCGCCGTCTCGACCGGCTGCATCTGGAGTTTCCCTTCGCCGGCTCGCGCATGTTGCGCGGCCTGTTGGTCGCCGACGGGTGCAAGATCGGCCGCCGTCACGTCAAGACGCTGATGCAGCGGATGGGGATCGAGGCGCTTTATCGCCGTCCGCGCACCACCAAGCCCGAGCCTGGCCACAAGGTCTATCCGTACCTGCTGCGGGGGCTTTCGATCGAGCGGCCGAACCAGGTGTGGGCGATGGACATCACCTACATCCCGATGGCGCGCGGCTTCGTCTATCTGGCGGTGGTGCTCGACTGGTTTAGCCGTCGCGTGCTGTCTTGGCGGCTATCGATCACGATGGAGGCGGCGTTCTGCGTCGAGGCGCTGCAGGATGCCTTGGCTCGTCACGGCAAGCCGGACATCTTCAACACCGACCAGGGTTCGCAGTTCACCGGCCAAGCCTTCACCGGCCTGCTCGCCGACAATGGCATTGCCATCAGCATGGACGGCAAAGGGGCTTGGCGGGACAATGTCTTCGTCGAGCGGCTGTGGCGCAGCGTCAAATACGAGGAGGTATATCTGAAGGCCTACGACAGCGTCAGCGAGGCCCGCAGTTCGATCGGCCGCTACCTGGACTTCTACAACAGCCGTAGACCGCATTCGAGCCTTGACGGCGCCACACCCGATCAAGCCTACTTCCCACCGCTGCCTATCCGCTTGGCAGCCTAACCCTGGTAGAGGCTCCACTTATCGAGGCGGAAAATCTGTTCAGATAACCGGGACCACCTCACTGCTTCCAGAATTTCCTCTCGGCAATGTCGGCTGCACTGAATTTCCAGTTCTTGTCCTGCTCGTCGATCCGTTCGAGGAAGCGTTTTCGCTGTTCCTCCTTGGAGAGGTGGAGGAAGAACTTGATGATGCGGGTTCCGTTGTCGTGAAGGTGCCTCTCCAAATCCATGATCGAACGATAGCGGTCGTGACCAGACAATCCTTGTCGTCATGCGGCGCGTCCGGGATCGCTTCGCTGCGAAGAATTTCGGGATGCACGCGAACGATCAGCACCTCCTCGTAATAGGATCGGTTGAAGATGCCGATCCGCCCGCGTTCCGGCAGATCGCGGGTGGTGCGCCAGAGAAAGTCGTGTTGCAGTTCGGTTGGGCTGGGATGTTTGAAGCTGAACACCTGGCAGCCTTGCGGGTTGACCCCGGACATCACGTGCTTGATGGCGCCGTCTTTTCCCGCCGCGTCCATCGCCTGAAAGATCAGCAGGACGGCATAGCGATTGGACGCGTAGAGAAGCTGCTGTTGTGAACTCAGTTGCGCAACGTGCTCTTCCAGAATTTCTTGTATTGCTCCTTCGACTTGTAGACGGGATTGACCTTTGTCGGCCATTTTTTGAGGTTGACCTCGTCTCCTTCCCGCACGCGAAAGTCCTTTGAATTGATCTTCATCTTCATCCTTTCGGCAGCGAGGTGGCGTTCTAGGCGATCCCAAGACGGCGAAAAGCCGGAACCTTCACGAGATCCGCGACGACGGCGAAGACAGCCGCCGCCGCCAGCGTGCCGGCCACGATCCAGGCCGGCAAGGGCGTCATCGCGATTCCGTCGATGGCCAATGTCGAAGCGATCAGAATATCGGCTACCGACGACGCGGCAAGCCAGAGGCTTGGGCGAGATGCCCCACAGGTGCCGGCGTTGACGAATGGCGTAGATCGTCGCCTGGCTCCCGAACACCAGGACGATAAAGGCGAGGGTCCGTAGCGCCCCGATCCCAAGGCCCATCTCAAATTTGCCGACGGCCAGGACGCCGCTGCAGAAGGCCAGCAGGCAGATACCCATGATGACGCCCGCCATCGTCAAGCTGCCGATGCGCCACGCATTCGGCATCGGCGACGGTCGCACGTTGTCCGTCGTCAATGACATGGAGAGGAAATCGCCGGTGATCATCACAATGACCATCAGCAGCGGGGTCAGAATCGCGTGCCCTGTCATGATCAGGCCGACGATCAGGAAGAGCACCGTCACGATCTTCTTGATGATCGAGTTCAGCGTATAGGTCAGGATGCGCTGGAAGATCACGCGGCCTTCCTTGACCGCGGCGACGATGCCGGCGAGGCCGGGCTCGGTCAGCACCATGCCGGCCGCCGACTTGGCGACGTCGGTCGCCGTCGAGACCGCGATGCCGATCTGCGCCTGGCGCAGTGCCGGCGCGTCGTTGGCGCCGTCGCCGCACATGCCGACGGTATGGCCGCCCTTCTGGAACGCCTTGACGAGCTTGTACTTGTCCTCCGGCAGGACGCCGGCGAAGACCGCGAATTGCTCGGGATGGACAGCTGTCGGGGATCGGCCCGGGCGGACAGACCGCGCCATCGAGCCCCACCGCATGCGCCACGATGGCGGCGGTCGCCGGCGCGTCGCCGGTCACCATCACGGTGCGCACGCCCAAGCCCGTGCAATTCGCTGACGAGCGCCGCCGAGTCCGCGCGAGGCGGATCGCTGAGCGCGATCAGTCCTGCCAGCTTCATCGCCGTCGCGGTCCCGGCGGCCACCGCCAGCACTCTGAATCCCTTTCGCTTCGAGTTCGTTGGCCGCCGCCGCCGCGGTCGGCGACGGCTGGGCGAGGCCGATGACCGCGGCAAAGGCGCCCTTCACGATCCGTTGCGGGCTCCCGGCCGAATCCGTTGCGGTCGCCTCGGACATCTTCTTCGCCGGATCGAAGGGCGCGAACTTGATCAATTTCGGCGCGTCGGAGATCGGCCTTGCTCGCGGCGGCGGCGCGAATGGCGCCGTCGACCGGGTCCTGCCCGCCATCGGAGCTCGCCAGCGCGGCCAGCGCCAGAACATGCGCTTCGTCGAAGCCGGGCATCGGATGCGACCGTCGTCACCGTCAGCGCGTTGCGGGTCAGCGTGCCGGTCTTGTCGGCACACAAGACATCCATCGATCGCCGCTTCATCCACGGCGGAGAGGCGGGTCGGTAGAACGCCCAGCTTTGCCAAGGCCCGCGCGCCAAGCGCCGCCGCAAGCGTGAAGGTGGCCGGCAGCGCGACCGGTATCGATGCGAGCACCGCCGTCAGGACGAGGGGGATGATCTCATCGAGCGGCATCTTGAGAAACCACGCATAGGCGACCAGCAGCACGATGACGACGCCGTTGAAGCCTGCGAGATTGCGCACCACGCGCAGCACCGCCTTCTGCTGAGAACTCACGACATGTGCGGTGCGGACGAGCTCGGCGGTGCGGCCGAACTTGGTGCGCGCTCCGGTCGCCGTGACCTCGGCCACCGCCTCGCCGCGCCTGACCAACGCCCCGGCATAGGTCTGCACGCCGGCGCCGGCTTCGATGGGTACGGATTCGCCGGTGAGCATGGATTGGTCGAGCAGGACTTCGCCGCTCGGTGAGGTGCACATCCGCGGCGACCACCGCGCCGAGGGAAAGCTTCACCACGTCGCCCGGCACCAGCTCGGCCGCGGGCACGGTCTTCCATGCGCCATCGCGCCGGACGGATGCGTTGAGCGCGAGCCGCGACTTCAGCGCGGCGAGGGTCGCCTGGGCGCGGCTCTCCTGGAACAGTCCGAGGGCGGCGTTGAACACCAGAAGAGCGGCGATGATCGCGGCCTCGACATACTTGCCGAGCGCCAGTTCGAGCACGATCGCAGCCTCGAGCATCCACGGCACGGGCGCCCAGAATTTCTCGATCGCCATGCGCAACGGATGCAGCGCCGTATCGGGCATCGCGTTGGGGCCGAACTTCTCCAGCCGCCGGCGCGCCTCGTCGCTTGTCAGTCCGTTCTGCGGGCCGACATCGGCGGCGCTGGCTGACTTCGCAGGTGAATGCTTTCGGCAGACGGAGGCGTTGTTATTCCTCGTCTCCCCTCATTGGTCACATCCCGCATCTCATCCCGCGCCTTTTGCTGACATGTGTCCGTGCCGGCGGGCGAAACGCCTCCGGCGTCAAATCAGACAGCGTCCTGGCTTTGGCAGGATCAAAAATCCGATAGGCGAGCAGTTTCACGCGGTCATTGACGAGGAACCAAGCCAAAGCATAGCCCCACACAAACCCCGCCCAGCCCCAGCCGAGCGGAGTCATGAACACGCCATACACCGCAATCAGGGTCGCCAGCATTTGCGTGCCGAGCACCGCGCCCCATAAAATCCGCGCCGGGCGTATCGACCAGAACGGGCCGCGGGTGCGCGTCAGGAAAATCGTCAGATGTCCGGCCACGGACAGCTTCAGATACATCAGCGTCTGGATGTGGGCGCGGTCGAGGTGGAATACGCGCTCGCCAAGATAAAACAGGCCAAACGCGGAGACGACCCCGATGATGCCCAACACCGTGGCGATCCCCAGCACCAGCGGCATGTTCCAGGCCTCGGGCTGATCCTTGTAATGAACGTTGTCATAGGCAATGGACAGGATGGCGCCGTCGTTGAGCAACGCCAGCATCACGATCATCACCGCCGTCAACGGATAAAAGTTGAAGACCAGGATCGCCAGCGTCATGAACAACAGCACGCGCAGCGTCTCGGCGATGCGGTAGATCGCGTAGCTGTTCATCCGCTGGAAGATACGGCGGCTCTCCTTGATCCCGTCGATGATCACCGACAGGCCGGGCGTCATCAGCACGATGGCCGCCGCCGCGCGCGCCGCGTCCGTCGCGCTCGAAACGGCGATGCCGCAGTCGGCTTTCTTCAGCGCGGGCGCGTCATTCACCCCGTCGCCGGTCATGCCGACGATGTGGCCGCGCTTCTGCAGGACATCGACGATGTGAAACTTGTGTTCGGGGAACACCTGGGCGAAGCCGTCGGCTTTCTCGATGGACTCGGCCAACTGCGCCGTCTCTTGATGCTTGGTGTCGCCGAACCCGCTGGCATCAAGGATATTTGTGCCCATCCCCAGTTTCTTGGCGGTTTCCCGGGCGATGGCCAGCGCATCGCCCGTCACCATCTTGACCTTCACGCCCATCTGTCGCGCGGTCGCGATGGTTGCCTTGGCATCCTCCCGTGGCGGATCGAACAGGGGCAACACACCAAGAAACTGCCATTTGCCATCTGCGTCGGCCCGCGCCACGCCCAGTGAACGAAAGCCGCGCGCGGCGAATTCGTTGACCGCCTTGTCGACGGCGGGCTTCACCTCGTCGGCATTGGCCGACAACGCCAAGATCACCTGCGGCGCGCCCTTCGTGACCTTGAATGCCTTTCCGTCCGTGCCCGTGACGGTGGCCTCGGTGCGTTTATGCACCGGGTCGAACGGCTGGAAATGAGTGACCTTATAGCCTTTCAAGGCCTGATCGCTTTTCAGGCCGCCCAGAACGGCCAGATCGATGGTGTCGTTATTGTCGGCGCGCGACGCCAGCGCGGCATTGAGGATCACTTGCTCGGCGGGGATTTTGTTCACGCTGAACGGATCGCCGAGCGTCAGTTTGTTCTGGGTCAGGGTGCCGGTCTTGTCGGCGCACAGCACGTCGACGCCCGCCAATTCCTCGATCGCCACCAACCGGGTCACAATCGCCTTTTTCTTAGCGAGCAGGCGCGCGCCGACCGCCATCGTCACCGACAGCACCGTGGGCATTGCCACGGGAATCGCGGCCACAGTCAGCACCAAGGCGAACTGCAACGTGGTGAGGATCGGGTCGCCGCGGAAGATCGCGAAGGCAATAATCGTCGCCACCAGAACCACCGCGAGGATGATCAGGTAATTGCCGATCTTGAGCACCGCGCGTTGAAAGTGGCTGACGGTTTGCGCCCCCTGCACCAGTTCCGCCGTCTTGCCGAAGTAGGTGTTCGCACCCGTGGCATAGACCAGTGCGCCGATTTCGCCCTGACGAACGATCGAACCGGAAAACACTGCCTCGCCGGATTTGCGCGTGGCGGGCAGCGACTCTCCCGTCAGCGCGGACTGATCCACTTCGATCGGGTCGCCTTCCAGCAAGCGCGCATCCGCCGGCACGATGTCGCCCATACGGACGCGGATGACGTCGCCCGGCACCAACTCGCGCGCCGCCGGGGTGACCCACTTCCCATCACGTTTCACCCTGGCCTTGATCGCCAGCGTGGCCTTCAGGGCAGCGATGGCGTTGCCCGCCTGGTGTTCTTCCCAGAATCCGACCACGGCGTTGGCGAGAAGCAGAACGAGGATGATGCCAAAGTCCGGCCAATGCCGGGCCACCGCCGACAGGATCACCGCCGCTTCGATCATCCACGGGATCGGACCCCAAAAATAGCTGAGGAATTTCAGGAGCTCATTGGTCTTCTTTTCCTCAATCTCGTTGGGCCCATATTGGGTCAGCCGTTTCTGCGCCTCGGCCTGAGTGAGGCCGTCCGGCGACGACCCCAATTTTTTCTCCACCTCCGCCAGGGGCAGGGATTTCAAATCGTCCTTCGCATCGGGCTTCGATCCCGGCTTCGATTCGGGAGCCTTGGGCAGGGCGGTATTGGGTTTCATGGCGAGTGTTCCTTCTGTCAGCTCAGCGAGGGCCGAACGAGCGTCAACGTGTGC
>CAVPQA010000011.1:0-134702 GCA_963707175.1 uncultured Alphaproteobacteria bacterium | reverse complement strand
CGCGCAGGATTAGCTTTTTGACATTTTCGATTGTGACATCATTGCGTCGCTGGATACCGACCTCCTTGCTTACGTCATCGGGTTGGCGAGGCTGGCCTGTCTTCGGGTCGAAACCGTCGCCGCTCGTGACAGTGACCATTCCCCCCTGCGGAACAATCAAATAAGCCCGGCTTTGGTGGCCCTTTTTATGGTCCGGCTGATCTTGGTGATCTTGCTGATCCGTTATGCGGAAACCAACCGACGCGGGCCGTAGCATTTTTCCGGTACGACCGTATTGCCGAATATCTATGTTGCCGCCGAGTAGACCCAATTGCTGGGCAGCGGTTTGTAGTTGCGGCAGCAGGACATCGCTCAATAGCGGAAATCGAACTCGGCAAGATAGGTGTGTATGGCGACAGCATCAGGCGGCCGTATATCGCAGCGGATATATTCCCGCAGCGGCTACGTCCAATGCGCGGCGACATTCCCACCTTCGTTGCCAGATGCCTTTTGCGCTCGCTACGGCAGTGGAATGCCTACGTTGCGAAGGCCGGAAGTGGCACCGAGCGCTCAAAGAAAGGCATCGAGAATATCATCCACTATTACGAACGCGAGCTTGATTATTCTTGCAAGAGATGGCCGCACGGGTTTGCTAAGTAGTTATGCGCCGCCTGCCACCTTGATTGAGGGTCCCGCAGGGCGCTAGAAATTTAGTCGGGCTCGATAGACCGCAATGGCGGTGGTAATCGGAACGACGCGGTCCCGCGTGAGTTTTTTCATGAACCGATTTCGCAAACTGGGCTTGATTGGTTACAACGGCAGCATCGGAAGTCCACAGTTCACTATTGAATGTCGTTCTGCACGACCAGCCGGAGATTAAAGTCGGAAGCGCTTGACAATCTTGGGAGGCGGCGACTGCCACCACGCCCGCAGCCTCAGAAAATGTAAGACCCATAAAAAGAAAGCCCAGCTTTCACCGGGCCTTTCCATCCCGGCAAATGAAGCGTTCTATTCGTGCTCCTTTTTGATGATGGTCGTGTCATCATGATGGTGAGGCACTGGAAGCACCTCAGGGTCGCGTCTCTTCTTTATGATAGTCGTTGTAGAAGGCTGGTCTTTCTTAATCACAGTCATCTCGTCGGCCCGCGCAATAGTGACAAGCGGCAGGCTATCCGCCATCCCCTCGGTCTCGCCCGCCGTAGGGACGATCTGCGCGCGCAAGGCGGCGATATCATTCTCCTCAAGTGTCTCTTGCTGCAGCAGCAACTGTGCCGTCTTCTCGTGGGCCGACCGGTGCGCGTTGAGAATTTCGACTGCCCGGTCGAAGGCATGTCCGACGAGATCGCGGACCGCATGGTCCATGAGCCGCTCCGTCTCGTCGCTGAACTCCCGCGCATGCCAGCCCTGCGCCGCCGGCGTGCCAAGCATAGGCGGGCGCTCTCGCTCGTAGGCGACGTGACCGAGGTCCTTGTCCATTCCATATCGCAGCACCATGCTGCGCGCGGTATCGGTGGCTTTCACGAGATCGTCCGCGGCACCGGTCGAAAGATGGTGGAAAAAAATGTATTCGGCGGCGCGGCCGCCGAGCAGAACTGCCATGCGGTTTTCCAGTTCTTCCTCCGTCATCAGGAAGCGATCTTCGGTCGGCCGCTGGATGGTGTAGCCGAGGGAGCCTATCCCGCGCGGGATGATCGATATCTTGTGAACGGGGTCCTGTCCCGGGCAGCGCCATCGCCACGATGGCGTGGCCTAATTCATGATAGGCGACGATGCGGCGCTCCTTCGGAATGAGCAGCCGGTTCTTCTTCTCCAGGCCGGCAACGATCCGTTCCACCGCAGCGGTGAAATCGGTCAGATGCACGCTGTCGGCGTGGCGCCGCGTCGCCAGCAGCGCCGCCTCGTTGACAAGATTGGCGAGGTCGGCGCCGGTAAAACCCGGCGTCAATTCGGCGATCTGTTCGGGATCGACATCAGTCGCCAGCACTGCCTTCTTCAGGTGCACTTTCAATATCGCGATGCGGTCCTTCTTGTCGGGGCGATCGACAAGAACCTGGCGGTCGAAGCGGCCGGCCCGCAGCAGCGCTGGGTCCAGTATCTCGGGCCGGTTGGTGGCCGCCAGTAGGATTACTCCGACCGTCGGATCGAAACCGTCCATCTCCACGAGTAGCTGATTGAGCGTTTGTTCCTTTTCGGAATTGCCGCCATACGCCACGACGCCGCGGGCGCCGCCCAGCGCGTCCAGCTCGTCAATGAAAATGATCGCCGGCGCCTCTTTGCGCGCCTGCTCGAACAGGTCGCGCACCCGCGCGGCGCCGACGCCGACAAACATCTCGACGAACTCGGAGCCAGAAATCGAAAAGAACTTTACGCCCGCCTCGCCCGCGACCGCGCGTGCCAACAGCGTCTTGCCGGTGCCCGGCGGGCCGATCAGAAGCACGCCCTTGGGAACGTGAGCTCCGAGCCGGCCATAGCCTTTCGGGTCCTTCAGGAAGTCGACAACCTCCTTCAGCTCCTCCTTCGCCTCGTCAACGCCGGCGACGTCGGCAAACGTCACCTTGGTGTCCGTCTCGACAAAGATTTTCGCTCGGCTCTTGCCGATGGCCATGAGCCCGCCGGCGCCCTGCCCGAAGCGCCGGATGACGAACATCCAGAGCCCGAAGAAGATCACAGCGGGCAACACCCAGGATAGAATGTCCGTCAGCCAAGTGCTCGGGATTTCACCCGAATAGGTGACGTGATGTTTATCAAGCGCGGCCGCGAGGTCGGGAGTGACCCGGGTCGTGACGAACTGCTTCAGCCCGTCCTTCTCCGGCTCTTTCAGCGTTCCTTGGATCGTGTTTTGCTCGATCCAGACCTGGTCGATCTTGTCCTGATCGAGGAGTGTCTGGAACTGGCTATAGGGTATCGTCGTGTATTGCTTGCTTGCCTGGTAGTAGCTCTGCAGCAGCGAGAAGCCGATGACAGCGGCAATGATGTACCAGACGTTGAACTGGGTCTTGCGATGCTTTGGGTCGCGCAAACGCTCAGAAAGCTCATCGAACTTCTTTCGAAATGCAGACTTTTCTGGCTCGCTCATCGCAATCTCCACTATCCGGCCGCCGCGCTGCGCGCCCTGAGAAAATAATACCCTCATCCTCCAATTTTGCGAGGAGCACGATAGGGTACCGCGACCGACAATCTTGGTCCTGCGCTGCGAGCGCTGCACGCGATGCCGCGTCGTGCGCCTTGTCTTATATCTGTCGCCGTCGCTTTCTCCGTTTCAGCTCCCCGCCGACCTTGGCGGATACGTGCGGCCGTTTCCAGCAGAGCCCATGCGCATGCGGCCGATATCGACGTGGGTCAACAAACCCGAGAACGACGATCCATCGGTCCTGAGCCGCCGTTCGAGTTAGCCCCCACAGGCTAACAGGGCAGGTCGGAAGGCCGGACCAGATCAGAGCCGCGACCGTGTGAGATTGATCCACATCAATGCATTCATGGTCCAAGCGCGCAAGTGTTTACGCGAGACGCAAAGGGGTAAAGCTATGAGCACAGTCAAGCTGACCTAAAGCCCCCGCTCTGCCGAAGCGTACTCAGTTTATGGCGGCCATTTCTTTGGCGTAGTTGTACTTAGGAATTGGGCTACTTTAGGAAAGCATTTCTGCGATGATAAAGAAGCTCTCAGCGCTTACGCCGTTGGTCTTTGTCGTCCTCGTCGCGCCATTGCAGGCAATCGCTCAACAGCAGCAGCCGGCCGCTCCCCAGCTGCCTTATATTTATGGGCCCGGCCCTGGCACATGTGGGGCTATGGTGGCGGATTTCACCTGTGGTGGATTTGCCCGCTGATGATGCTGTTCATGTTCCTAATTTTTTGCATCATCTTTCTCTTGGTCCGGAGATCGTGGGCCGAAGGGTCGCATCATTGGGGCCCGGCGGTTGCCGAAAATCCCGCTTCCTTGGACGCGGGAAAGGAAAGCGAGGTGGCTATCGCACGGTTCATTATAACGGACCCGACGACGTTCCAATTTTATTGCTCGTCGTGTTGGACAAAGGCGACAGAGACAATCTAAGCCATGAGGAACGTAACGACCTGAGAAAGTTGGTGCAGACATATGCAGCGGAATACCGCGCAGGAGTGGCCGCAAAGGTCACCCAATTGCAGGAAGGTGCGTAACTTAAGCTTGGCAAACTATGCCGCATTTGAGCGGCGAACCAGACATAGGAATGGAGAAATGGAAATGAGCAAACTGGGCAAAAAGCTGATCGCCGCCGCCAAAGAAGGCGTCGCGATCGCGCGCGGCGAGATGGCTCCCGCGAGCTACCGTTTGCATGTGCCAGCTAAGATCAACGTCAGGGCGATGCGACAGAAGCTCGGCATGACGCAAGAGGAATTTGCCATCCGCTATGGGCTCACGTTGGCGCGCGTGCGCGATTGGGAACAGGGCCGGTCGGCGCCGGATGGTGCGGCGCGCGCATACCTCAGGGTCATTGAGAAAGAACCGGAAGCAGTCGATCGCGCGCTGGCGGTCGCTTAAGGACAAAGTCATGCAAAACGACATGCCCGTCTATCACGCTTTCGCCTTTAACCCGAAGACTATCGACTATGACCTTTGGGTAGGGATAGGAACTCGCGAGGCCATCGCCAAACGCAATCTACGCGGCGATGGGATCGTGTTGTGGTGTCCGCACGAATGGCTTGTCGATGGCTGGCGCGACAGATGAACACCGAGCACCAGACCAGCCGTTTCGTGGTGAAAGCTAAGCTTCGCTCTGAGCAGCTGCCATTCATTCCGTGCTCGACCGATGACGAGGCCATGGAGGCTGCCCTCAGGCTGTTTGACGAATACGGCCGGGACCTGGAGGTCGAGATATATTGGAATGAGCGGCCCCTATACGGGGTGCGGAGGATGGCGCAATTTTATGTCCAACTCATGAGGGATAGGCATAACGCCTTCGCGACGCGTTGAAACCAAAAGGCCCGGCAAGTCCACTTGGCAGCATGTCGCGTCGTGCTTGCCCGAGGCTTCCCGCTGCACCGATACGGCAATGTCCCTCTCTACAAAGAGGGGACTTCGATCACGCTAGACCTTTTGCGCGCTTGGTGGGTAGCAAATTAGGGTGCGCGATGGCGAAGATTTATGGCAACCGCTGGCTAGTGAAGAAAAGCCTGAACGAAGGCGGCCAGAGCGTTATCTTTATCGTCGAGGACAGGACGGGCAAGCTTCCGGGCCGGTACTCGGTCGTGTTTTGTTGTGGCCGGCCGGGGCGCAAGCGGAGGCTGTTGCGTCGTTGCGGGCGATTGAGCACGAGTGGACGGCTGACGACTATCAGGCAACGCCCAGTGAACCGGCCGCGATTGACGAGGCCGACGACGGGGAAGCGGCGGCTAGGTTGGAAGTTGGGGCTGCCTTCAGGTCGTTCCGTTCGGCATAAAAGCCGCACCATCGAATTCATATGATTGACGATCCTGTCGCTCGCTTGTTCTGGGAGATGGACCCGGAACAACTCGACCTCGCGCGCCATCGGCGCGTCATTATTCGACGCGTGCTGAACTACGGAACTCTCGCCGATTGGCGCTGGCTTGAACAGCACTACGGAAGGGAGGTGGTACGTGCTGAGGCGCTTGGGCGCGGTCGTGCCGGCCTTCGGGAACGATCAGGCAGGCTCGCCGCGCTTCTGTTTGCCTGACGCACTATGGCGACGGACGTGCTGACCGCAAAAGCGAGGGAGCTGTACCCGAAGCTGGCTCGTTTCAAAATGGACTTTTATCTCGCTGGCGGCACCGCGCTCGCGTTGCAGATCAAGCACAGGATATCAGTCGATTTCGATCTGTTTTCGGACGAGCCGATCGAGCGCCGGGCCCTCAACATGGTCGAAGCTGTTTTCGCTTCAAGCGACAGGGAAGTGATGGTGAATAACGCGGACGAACTGAGCATCGGCATCGACGGCGTGAAGTTTACGTTTCTACACTATCCGTTTCCGCCGTGTCTGCCGCTGCGCGATGAGGAGCCAGTACCGTTGTTGTCGGTAAAAGAGATTTTGGCGACCAAGGCTTATACGATCGGGCGACGCGGCGAGTTCAAAGATTACGTAGACCTGTACGCGGGGCTCAAGGGCGGGTACGCGACGCTCAGCGAGGTGATCGATCTCGCCCGACAAAAGTACGGGGACGCATTCAACGATCGGCTCTTTCTGGAACAGCTTGTGTATCTCGATGACGTGCCGGAAGCGCCGATCGTGTTTTTGGAAAAGCCAATCGGCCGTTCCGAGATCGAAGCGTTTTTCAACCAGTCCGTTTCGTCGTTTCGGCTTGCGGCGTAGAAGAGCTCGGGATTCAAGAGCCGCCGCAAATGCGAGCAGCCCCCACCAAGAACGCGGCGGCGTTGGTGTGTAGTGGAGTTGTCACGCCGACTTTCGTAGGCACTCCATCGCGCCGCAATGCATGCATCAACTGGTCCTTACTTCTTGCGCTTCTTTTTGAATAGATCCTCAATCCACTTATTCAAGCCGTTCTCTAATCCTCGGGAAACCCCGATCGCGGAGCCAATCAAGATTATGCCCGCCGGTATGGTCACAAACATGAGCGGATAATTCCCGTCGGCCACCCCCCATCCGAGAAATGTGCCTATTACAACAGCCGCACTTCCTTTTGCGATCTTGCTAAGAGGAAATGGAAAGGGAGGCGATCCGTCCAGAACTATTTCGGCATCATATAGAAATTGAACTACACCCTGATTCGCCACGCGGTAATCATGCTTGGCGAGGGCATTTTGCAGAATATTCTGAGCGGTTTCGCTTCTGATGTTTTGTACAGCGAGGTCTGCGAAAATATCGAATACGCTGGCTGCTTCCTTGGGAGCTATCCGTGCGTATTTCGCGTCACACAGGTTGGCTATCTCGCCGATGTCAAGTTGTTCAGCATTTTCCATTCGAAACCAAGCTGCAACGACCCCCGGGTTCCGCTCTCGTTCTTTGGTTTCGAACTTGACGGAGTTAGCATCGAAGTACATTTCAGTGCGAATTACCCTCATGGATTTCCCCAGGCATAGTACGGCAGGGCGGTCAGGTTGCCGCATCAAACCGACTTAGCGCAATGGTTGCTGCTTTTTTCCTGAATTGCAAGAAGAACCCGCCTAAAGAGGCGGGGACTTGTCTGAAAGCCACGTGGTTCAGAATGTCGCGCGCGTGACTGCTCTAGCCAGGAAGAATACCGTTATCAGAAACGTGAAAAACCAAACAACTATTTGCCATCGCGTCGGATGGCGGGTCGGTCCGTCCGATAGTGTGCTGTAGCCCACAAAAGCAAACGCTACGGTAGCCAGTGCCGCGAGTATTTGATCGATCCGGCTTGCATTCGATTTAGCTAAGACAAGTGTAAGGACTGCCGTGACGATCGCGGTTATCCAGATCAGGATAGCCAACGCCCGCTCGTTCAGGTTCAATTCGAATATTTGCTTGATCATGTGCGCCTCCAGTTACTGGAAGCAAAAACCAGGCCACTAAAAAGCCTAGGCGCTGGTTCCAGAAACCGGGGAGTCTGCCTGCTACTGATTCTACTACCCCAGGCTCGGTTCGCGCAATGCGATGGTAAGACTCAACGCCTGCACGCCGTGTTCGTTCCGACTTTTCGAGCGGAAACCCGTGACACGTAGCGTACGTTCGTCGGCTCGAAATTGGGTGATTTTTAGGCAACCTCGACCTTCAAGATAAGCAGCGGCAGCGTGACTAACGTATGTCACATGGGCAGAATTCGGGGGGCATTCCGCCGCCTCAACAAACGGCATTGGTGCACGGATGAGTGAATTGACGTGTCGTTCCCATAACGTGATCGCTTCCCGCTTCTCGCTGGCATAATCATACCGCTGATAGACGCCCCGGATGCCGCCGAGACTGCCGGACACGTGCCCGAGCAACGCCTCCGTGACTTCGAGCCGAACGCCCAGCCTTTGCAGTCCTGATGCAAATGTGCGCCGCCAATCGTGTGGGGTGAAGTTCGGAGTGTCGGAAACCTTCGTGCGCAAGTCCTCGGTGCTTGTTGACCAGCCGTTAAACGCGCGGTCGGAGTGGCCGCGAGCTGGAAAGAGAAGGTCGCCGGTGTCTGGGATGTCGTTGAGGATCGATGCGGCAAGATCAGAGTAGGGGACAATGTGGGGCCTGCTGTTTTTCATCGCCACGCGCGGAAAGGTGATCGTCATGGCCTTTCGGTCGATCCAAGCTCGGGCAATAGATGCCGTTTGCGTGCGGCGCTGCCCCAAGGTGAGGCAGAGCTTGGTGATCGTTCCGAACGGGTAGCCCAACTCGTCGGCCGCGCGCCAGACCTTGATCAGCTCCGCATCCGATAGCACGCGGTCGCGGGCGGGTTGTCTCGGGATTTGGATACCTTCGAGCGGCGAGTGGGCGATGTAGTGGCGCGGCGGGCGGACGCACCAACGGAAGAACATCCGGGCGACGGCCAGGAGGTGCGCGTACTCGGCGGGTCTGTCGAGCAGCGGATCGGTGATCTTGGCGATCTGGGCGCTGGAGATGTCTGCGACGCGGAGATTTCGCAGCGGCGGCAGGTAATACTTTTCGAGGACGCGGGTGTAGTCCTTCTGCGTGCGCGGGTTCTTCTGGGCGATATGGGCCTCTTTGAATTTCTGGTACGCGCTCTGGAAGATCACCTTTTCCGCGGTCACCGGCCGGGCCTCCGCTTTGATGGCGAGCGCCCTGCGCCGCGCCTCTGCGAGCGAAAGGTCATCGGGATAGGCGCCGAGCGTGTGCCGGCGGTTGTTCACTTTAGCGATGAAGGTCTTTGTGTGCGCGCCGACGCGGATGCCGAATCCGGGCGTCTTTGCATCCCAGAAGTCGGTGCGTCTTTCCGCTTTGAGCGACCGCAGAAGAGCATCGGTTAAAAGAATAGTTGGCATGCTGGGTACTGTCTGGGTACCAGAATCCTGTGCGGTACGGTGCTGTACCGTGAATCGTCATGTGCATAGAAACCAGCGCCAATCAAGGGGAAGCGGCATCCATGAGGTGCAATGGGATACCATGAGCAAACATCAAATTTTTTTACAAAATCGCTGCTGAGGGCCGTAACCCCTTGAAATTGCTGAGGTGGCTGGAAATTTTGCTCCGAAATTGCTCCGGGGCGTCAGTGGTGCCGGCTGAGGGGATCGAACCCCCGACCTCCTGATTACAAATCAGGCGCACTACCAACTGTGCTAAGCCGGCGACGCGGCGCCCTTATACCCTGAAGGCTACGAAGTAGGAACGTGCCGCCGCATCACAAGGATGCCGTTGCGCAGCGTGTAGCGTTGGTCGGGAAAGCTCGATATCGCCATGTCCATGGCGGCGTGCGCCATCGCGGCGCTCGTCGAGGCCGACACGATCCACCGAATGTGCTGGTCCGTGCGGTCCCACATCTCGACCCGAAACGGGAGCCGGGTAGGGATGTCGTGGAGATTCGGATTGGCCAACTCCCAAGAGCGCGTTCACGCGCGAATAGGTCTCGGATGAGGCGCTGCACGCGTCTTTGATTTCGGTGCGCAGTCGCTCGAGCAGGCCGAGCGTGTGGAGCTGGCTGTCATCCGGGTCGGTAGGCATGATAGAACAAAAGTAGAACATCCGGCCAGAGTTCAAGCGGCTTGACTCAGTCGCGGCGTGACCCAGATTCGACTTGTGTGTGACCGTAAGCGTAAGTCGAAAAATCGAGTGGCAGGTCATCCGTCTGCGTGCGAGGGGCGAGTACCTCGGCACGGTGGTCGCGACTGATGCCGAAGCGGCGATGAAGGCTGCCCTCAAGCTATTCGATTTGGAGAAGGTTGAAGAGAAGCGGCTCTTGTTGCGGCCGTATTATTCCAAATGAGCAAGCTATTCGACAATGCCATCGAATCCATTGTGGTTGGAATTGAGGATTACCGACAAAACAGCCGGCCTCGGTCGCTGTCGGCGGTCCGGAATTTTTATGCGGGTACACTGCTTCTGGCGAAGGAAGTACTCGTCAGAAAAGTCCCGGGCGCCGATCCCGAAGAAATCCTTGGAGCCAAGTACAAGCCGATTAGCGACGGAGCTGGCGGCATAGAGTACGAGGCGGTCGGTCACACCACGATTGATTTCACTCAAGTAGCCGAACGCTTTAATGACTTCGGCATCACTATAAGTCATACCCAACTCAAAGACCTGAATCGAATCAGGAACGATATAGAACATCTCTACACGGATGCCACGCTTGATGCAGTCCGAGAAGCCATCGCCAAAGCGTTTCCAGTCGTTGCCGAACTTTTCCGGCTAGCGGGTGAAGACCCGCGCGAAGCTCTAGGCGATGCCTGGCAAACAATGCTTGAGGTCCGAACTTTCTACGAGGCCGAGCGGAAGCAATGCGAGTTGACGTTCGAGCAGGTCGATTGGAAATCGGATGCGTTGGCCGAAGCGCCGAAGCTTTGTCCACAATGCGGTTCACACCTCGTGGAACAAAACGATTCCACGAATACCGACCTCCACAGCGCCGACGCGAAGTGCCGGGCCTGCGGAGTTGAAATAGAGGCCGAAAAATTAGTTGTAACAGCCATCGGCGAACATCTTGCGCTTTCTCATCGAGATATAAAGCATGGCGCCGAGCCTGACCTGACGGACTGTCATGAATGCTTTCTGGAAACGTACGTCCTTTCCGAAAACCAATGCGTTTGGTGCCATACAACACTAGGCACCTGCTCTTTATGTGGCGAGCAACTAACGCCTGACAATAAGGACCCTGATGGTACTAACCTTTGTAGCTACCATGCCTACGTCCTCTCTAAGGACGACTGACCACAATTGTACGGCGCATATTTGGTGTCGCTGCAGTGAGAAGCATACATGGACGCCAAGCCGGATCGTTCCAGTTACCACAAGTGTATGGAAGAAATAAAGCGGCGCCAGCGCGCGATTGACGACATCCTTGACGGAAGCCGTACAACAAGTTTCAAGTATACGAACGTCGAATTTGTTTGCCTTCAATTCAGAAAGATTTTCGAGCTGATAATCCTAGCGACGCTAGCGTCTCACATGCACTTATTCGAAGGGCTCACTAGGAAGTTGGCCAAGGAGTGGCAGCTTGCAAAGATTGTCGCAATCGTCGAGAGGAAAAACCCTTCGTTCTATCCAGAACCGATAGATCGAGTGCCATCTGATAAGCCTGGGATAAAAGATGAGTGGAAGAACGTGGAGTCCGGGTTTCTAACGATGGCGGATTTGTCCGCCGCGCATGGATTGATCGGAAATCTCATGCACGCAAACAATCCATACAAGGAGGAATTACTTCTGGCGGAGATTGAACAACAATTTCTAGAATGGCGAGAAAAGTTGATTCGTCTGCTCAACAATCATCTAATAAAGTGTCCCGACGATAAGTCTATCCTTTATGTTGGGATGCAGAACGAAAACGGGGACGTGCACTCAAGCCTATTTGTAAAAACTGAATATCAAACACGAGGGTGGTAGCGAAAGCGCCGATTTCATACCGCACGCACCTGCTCGGCTGGCAGTCCGGCATCGAACCTGCGGCACATATCCGCTGCGGCTGCGGCGTACTGCTCTCGGCTCGGCTTCGTACGGTAGCGGAAGTACTGGTATTTCGGGTTAAGGCCGATCTGCGAGCCGCGCCTGCGCTCCACCTTGTCGCGGAGCTTGTCAGGAAACCGCTGCTCTACCGCTGAGCTAACCCGGCATTGTCCTTTATTTACGGGCACTGCCCACCTCTGGCAATTCCGCGGATTGGGCGTTTGCTAGGCTTTTGCTACCCAATCCGCATGGCAGATAGCCTCTGTCGGGCTGCCTGAAGCGCTTCGTCAACAAGACCGCACCCGTGACACGAAAACGGTCAGTCATAGGCGTCGGCGCCCTTGCGCAGCGTTTCCCACTGTTTGGCGTCGTGACTGCACAATATCGTCGCGCCGGAGGCCTCGATATGACGAATCTCCGCCAGCGATTTCACCAGCGCATCCGCGTTCCAGGTGTTGCGCGGGACGATACCGGTGTCGAGCGTCTCGCGCAGGCTCACGGTGTCGCCCGCAAGCATGAACGTGCCGCCGCTGTCGAGCTGCGCCAGCGCGCCGATCGAACCCGGTGTGTGCCCGGGCAGTTGCACGAGCACGACACGGCCATCGCCGAACACGTCCCGCTGGCCGGTTATCTCATCGATCGCCATCGGGTGGTCCCAGTCGATGGCGAGGTAACCGCTGGCCTCGCTGCCGGGCGCCCGTGCAGCCGCCACCTCCTGGGTGTGAACGAGAAAGGTCGCCTTGCGGAAGAATGCATTGCAACCGCAATGGTCGGTATGCAGGTGTGAGTTGATGACGATGTCGATGTCGTCGGGAGAAAGCCCCAGCCCGGCAAGCCCGGTCAGCACGTGCTCGCCGGGCTGCATGATCGGAACGATGAATTTCGCCAGCCCGCCCCATCGGCCCTCCGGGTCCTCGGCGACGGCGGGATGACAGCCGGTGTCGAACAGGACGTTGGCTTGGCGGTGCCGCAGCAACGCGCTCGAAACCGGAAGCTCGATCGTCTCGCTGCGCTCGGCAGCGGGCAGGTAGATGTTCTTGCGCATCCGCAGCCGGCCGCAGGGCAGAAGGTGCATCTTCATGGCGTGCGGCTATTCATCGATAGCGTAGTGGTTCATCGACATTGGCACCTTTCATACCATGCTGTAGCCGCCGCTGACGCTGATCACCTGGCCGGTAATCCAGCCGGCAAGCGGCGATGCCAACAGCGCCACCATGGGGGCGATATCCTCCGCGTGGCCGAGGCGGCGTACCGGATAAAGCCGAGTCAACCGTTCGCGATTGGCATTAAGCCAGTCCGGGTCGTGCCCGGTCTCGACCAGACCGAGCGACACCGTGTTTGCGGTGACTCCGGCGCGTCCCATCTCGCGCGCAAGCGACTTCATGAGCGCGATCACGCCGGAGCGCGCCGCGCCGACGATCGACAATCCGGATTCGCCGACGCGCGACGAGTTGCCGACGATCGCGATCAAGCGTCCACCGCCTCCCTTTTCAACGTGTGGGCCCGCCGCATGGCAGAGGTGAATGGCGCCCATGAGATTCACATCGATCTGGCTGCGCCATTCCTCCGGGGTGGTGTCCTTGAATGGCTTTCGGATCGCAAGCCCGGCATTGTTCACCACGATGTTGAGACCGCCGCATTCGCCAACGATCTTCTCGACCATATTGTGCACCGAGCCGCGATCGGCGACATCGGCTTGATAGGCGCGTGCCGTTCCGCCTTTGGCGCGGATTTCCGAAACGACGGCGTCGGCCTCGTCCATCGAGCCGCGATGATGCACGGCAACAATTGCGCCTTCTGCCGCCAGCGTCAGGGCGATCTGCCGCCCGACGTCCCGAGTGCCGCCGGTGACAAGAGCAATACGGTCCTTGAGCTGCATATCCATCTTGGCTGTCCTGCGGGTTTCGCTGTCGGCAACGGCGTCGATTCCGATCGAGCGCAATCGATATCACATCGCGCGGCGAACCGGCCGCGGCCGGCCCATCGGTTGACACGGTCGCGTCGGCCCCGCCATTCTGGCACAGCTTTAAGGGAGCCGGCGGCCGGGAGTTTGCTTTCACGGCGACACGAGGATTGGAGCAATTGCGCCCGCAAAAGATGGGTATTTGTCAGCACGGCAGGCCTCCCGGGTCCATTCCCGGCGCCCGTTGCAATTGATGTCCCATCGATATTGATCTTTGGCCAAAACCAGGTATCCGCCGAAAAGAGGTTGAGAAGTTCGTGAAGCCGGCATGGTTCGATTATTACGCCCCGCTTACGCTCGATGAATCACTTCGGATTCTCGCGGATGCGGGGCAGGACGGCAGAGTCCTGGCAGGCGGCCAGAGTCTGATGCCTATGCTCAATTTTCGCATCATTAGCCCCGCTATTCTCGTCGACATCAACCGAATCGAGCCCCTCAACAGACTGCATGCCGGAGTCGATAGCCTGACTGTCGGTGCCTTGGTTCGGCACGCCGACGTGTTGGGCAACGCGCAGGTGCGTGAGGGCTGGCCGTTGCTGGCCGAGGCGACGGCGCAAGTCGCACACCCGGCCATCAGGAATCGCGGCACGGTCTGCGGCAGCGTCGCCCACAACGATCCGGCAGCCGAACACCCGAGCGTGCTCGTCGCTCTGGATGGTACCGTTGTGATCGCCGGCAGGAGCGGGCGGCGTGAGCTTCCCGCCGAGCAGTTCTTTACCGGCATGCTCTCGAACGCATTGGAGCCGGGCGAGATGGTCGTGGAATTGCGCTACCCACGTCCGCCTGCCGGCACCGGCGCAGCGTTCGTGGAATTTGCTCGCCGCCTCGGCGATTTCGCTCTCGGCGGCGCTGCCGCCATGCTGACGATGCGCGACAGCGTGTGCGAGCGCGCCCGGCTCACCATTGTCGGCATGGGCGACGGCCCGTTTCGCGCGCGAGAGGCGGAAGAGGCGCTTTCGGGACGCCGCTTGACCGGCAAAGAGTGGCGCGAGGCTTTTGCCGAGGCCGCCGCGAAGGTCGTCGCCGCCGTCGAGCCGGCCGACGACGTCCATGCCTCGTCGGCGTACCGCCGGCACCTCGCGGGTGTCATGACGGTGCGCGCGCTGCAGACCGCGATGGCGCGGACCGGAGGGCATTGAGTTGGCGCGGGAGCAGGCCATCAAGGTGACCGTGAACGGTAAGGTTTATGAGAAAACCGTGCCGGTGCGGCTGTCGCTTGCCGATTTCATCCGCGAGCATCTGCATCTCACCGGTACGCATCTTGGCTGCGAGCATGGCGTGTGCGGCGCCTGCACGATCGAGATGAACGGGCGTAGCGCGCGCTCGTGCCTGACGCTGGCCGTGCAGGCCGACGGCGCCGAGATTGTCACCATCGAAGGCCTGCGAGCGCCGGACGGTACGCGCCACCCGATGCAGCAAGCGTTCCACGAGCATTTCGCGCTGCAATGCGGCTACTGCACCCCCGGCATGCTCATCACCGCGATCGAACTGTTGCACAACAATTCCGATCCGAGCGAACAGGAGGTGCGCGAAGCGTTGTCTGGCAATCTTTGTCGCTGCACCGGCTATCAGGCCATCGTCGATGCCGTGCTGGCTGTGGTTCGCCAGCAGCATTCGGCTGAAAAGTGAGGGGGCTGTTGTGCGGGAGAATGTTTACAAGGGTCCGATCGGGGAGTTTGTTTGATGTCGGACGCGCGCTTCGTCAATTTGCGGGCCGTCGGCACGCCGATACTGCCGGACGAAGCGATCCCGCTGGTCGAGGGCGATGGCCGTTTTCTTAACGACATCCGGCTATCGGGCATGTACCACGTCGCGTTCCTGCGCAGCCCGCACGCGCACGCCCGGCTGCGCGCGATCGATGCGAGCAAGGCGCGCGCGCTGCCCGGCGTCGTGGCAGTGCTGACAGGCAAGGACCTGCTGGGCAAGGTCGAACCCTTTCGCAGCATGCCCAATCGATTCTCCGGCGGGGAGTTGACTCAGCACTGGCTCGCGGTCGACAAGGTACGGTTCGCCGGCGAAGCGATCTGTGCCGTCGTGGCGGAGGATCGCGCCACCGCCGAAGACGCCGTCGAACTCATCGGGATCGATTACGAGCCGCTGCCGGCCGTGACTGATCCACGGCTTGGCGAGCGCGACGACGCGCCGCTCGTGCACGACACCTGTCCGAACAATTATCTGATCAAACGCGAGTATGAGCGCGGCAACGTCGCCGAGGCGTTCCGCACTGCGCACCTCGTGGTCAAACGCCGGTTCCGCATCGGCCGCAAACAAGCCCTGTGTCTGGAAGGCCGCGGCTGCGTTGCCGCATATCGGGAAGGCACATTCACACTGATGCTGTGGATGAGTCACCAGCTTCCCTATGTGGTGCGCCATTACATTGCCGAACATCTGCACCTGCCGGAGAACGAGGTGCGAGTTATTGCTCCGCATACCGGCGGCGGCTTCGGTCAGAAAGCGTCGATTTACCCCGAGGAGTTCGTTTGCGCCTATCTCGCGCTGCAGCTGCGGCGCCCGGTGAAGTGGGTGGAGGACCGCCTCGAGAACATGGTGGCCTCAACGCATGCCCGCGACCAATCCATCGATGTGGCAGTGGCGGTGGAGCGCGACGGCCGCATCACTGCATTGTCGTCCGATGTCTGGGTCGATGTCGGCGCCTATTCCACGTATCTGTGGTCCGCGGGCATGGAGCCTTTGCAGACCGCGGGACTCATGCCCGGCCCCTACAAAATCCCCGCCCTGCGCTATCGCACGCGCGGGGTCGCCACCAACAAGACGCCGGTAGGCCCGTATCGGGCGGTCGGTCGGCCGTCAGCGTCGGCGTCACTGGAACTGCTGCTGGATGAAGTGGCGCGCCGGCTGAAAATCGATCCTGCGGAACTGCGGCAGCGCAACTTGATCCCGGCCGAGGCGATGCCGTATCGCAACGCCAACAATCTCGTGCACGATAACGTCAATTATGTGCCGTGCCTGAAGCTTGCCACCGCAAAGGCCGACTATGCGCGATTGCGCGCCGAGCAAGCTGAAAGGCCGGCCAACGGCAAGCTGCGCGGCATCGGCATTTCCTGTTATGCGGAGCTGACCGGGCTTGGCACCAGCACGGCAGTCGGCCCGGGGACTCTGCTGCAGCCGGGCCGCGATGCCGTCACGTTGCGCCTGGAAACGAGCGGCGTGCTGACCGTCGCGGCGGCGCTGCCGTCGCAAGGGCAGCGCATTATCACCGCGATGCGCCAGGTCGCGGCCGACGAACTCGGCATCAGGCTCGAAGACATTACCTGCATGACCAACGATACCGCGACGGCGCCTTACGGCTTCGGCACCTTTGCCTCGCGCACCGCCGTATTCGGCAGCGGCGCGGTGATTCAGGCGGCGAGGGAATTGCGGCGCCGCATCCTCGCGCTCGGAGCATTTCTGCTCAAGGTTCCGGCCGAAGACCTCATCATCGTCAATAGCGTCATTCAGACGATCGATCGCGCCAAAACCCTGCCCCTTCGCGAGATGACGGAGAAGAGTTATTTCTCGGCCAAGGACATTCCTCCTGAACTCAATCCGGGTTTTGAGGTCACATCCTTCTACGATCCCAAGTTCGGCAGTTTCGCCGGCGGGGCGCATATCGCCGTGGTCGATGTCGATCTGCAGACCGGCGAGGTGAAGATCGTGCGTTACGTGGCGGCGGAAGACGTCGGCACCATCATCAATCCCGCGGTGGTGGAAGGACAGATCATCGGCGGCATCGCGCAAGGTATCGGCGAGGCGCTCCTGGAAGAGATCGTTTATGACGAGGCCGGCCAGCCGCGCACGGTAAGCCTCGCCGATTATCTGGTGCCGTCGGCCTTGGAGATCCCGCGCATCGAGCTGTATCACGCCAATACGCCGTCGGCAGCGCTGGGCGGCTTCAAGGGCTGCGGCGAAGGCTCGATCATCGGCGCGCTCGGCGCGGTCGCCTGCGCGGTTGCCGATGCGCTGAGCCGGCACGGCGGCGACATTCATGACTTCCCGGCGACGCCTGAGCGTGTGCTCACCGGCCTGGGAGTGCTGCCGGCCGAAGCCTGAACCACGGTGGCGTGTCAGGCTGCCGGAAGCGGCGCAGACCGGTTGCCCACTGGAGTGTACGGTTATGCAATTCGATTGCCGGGGACTTGAACTCACCACCGCGAGCGAAGCCGCCGCGAGGCACATCGATCAGGCCGTCACCGAATATCTCGATTACGGCACCACCGCTTCCGCGCAGGTGAAGGCCGCGCTTGATGCCGATCCCGATGCCGCGCTGGCTCACTGCTTCCGCGGCTACTTCCTGCTGATGCTGGAGGCCAAGGCAATCCTCCCCAGGGTGCAGCAGACCCTCGATCAGATCAAACCGCACCTTGGCGCGCTTACGAAGCGCGAGCGCCTGCACGTCAAGGCGCTTGAGGCGTGGGCCGCCGGCGACCTCATGAAAGCCTGCTTTCATTGGGAACAGGCGCTCGTCGACAGTCCACGCGATCTGTTGGCGCTCAAGCTGCACCACACCATGAGCTTTTATGCCGGGCGAAGTCAGGTCATGCGCTCGGTGCTGGCGGGTGTGCTCGGCGAATGGGACGATCGGGTGCCCGGCTATGGCTGCGTACAGGGCATGTACGCCTACGCGCTTGAGGAATGCGGTGCATACGAGGAGGCGGAGCGCTGGGGCCGCGAGGCGGTCGCGCGCAATCCAGGCGATCTGTGGGCCATTCACTCCGTCGCCCACGTGCTGGAAATGCAGGGACGCTCGGCCGAAGGCGTCAAATGGCTCGATTATACGCCCCAGCAATGGGCGAAGAAGAACCCGTTCAAGGCGCACGTCTGGTGGCACGCCGCATTGTTCCAGATCGCGCAGGGCGACTGTGATCGCGCCCTTGCCCTGTACGATCGCGAGTTATCTTCGGTGAATTCCGAGACCTATGTCGATGTGTCGAACCAGGCCGCGTTGCTCAAGCGCTTGCAGATGCGCGGCGTCGATGTGGGCGATCGTTGGAAGGCGCTGGCCGAACATGCGCAAATGCGCATCCACGATCACATGCTGCCGTTTCGGGACGCCCATTTTTGTCTTGCGCTCGCCGCCAACGGCGATTTCGACGTGGCGCGGCGCCACCTCAAATCGATGGCTGAATTTGCCGGGCAGGGACAACAGTGGCGGGCCCAGGTCACCCGGAACATCCTCATTCCATTGTGCGAAGGCATGATCGCCTACGAGCAGGGCAATTATGACGAGGCCAGCGATCTTTTATGGACGGTGCGCAACGAAATCGTCTCGATCGGCGGCAGCCACGCGCAGCGCGATTTGTTTGCGCAGATCATTTGCGATGCGGCGGTGCGCGCGCGCAACCTGCCGGTCGCGCGCAGCCTGCTGTCCGAGCGCGTGCGCAGCCGCGGCACCCGAAAAGGCAATTGGCAGGCCTACGCCGATGTGCTGAACGCTCTCGGCGAAGCCGATCGTGCGCAAGCCGCGCGCAATCATGCCGAGATCGCCCCCGAAATGGGTGCCTGAGCGGGACCAGAAGGCGCTTTGCCGTTTGCGGAGGCGTGCCCGTTCCACATCCTGACGGCAGCAAATCAAGATGGTTTTGCGCGGGACGCCTGAGACCATCCGCCCGCGGTTGTGGAAACCGGTTCGGCGGGACTTAAGCGAACAAATACGCGGCGAGCACGACAAAGCCGCTGATCGCGAGCGTGGCGTGCACGCCGATCAGGCTTCCGGCGCGGCGTTTTCTGCCGCGATGCATCAATAAAATGCCGAGGCCGGCGAGGGCTGCGAGCGCGAGGAGGGTCGCCGCGATTGTGCCGAACGAAGCGGTCCCATGATCGAGGCCGCGCGGCGGACCGCGCAGGGCAAGGACGAGGCAGCCGAGCCCGGCGAGGCCGATCAGTCCATGCAGGGCAGCGAGCGGCCAGGGTACGGCATCGGCCGTGCTGCCGCGCAGATACTGGACCGCCAGCGCGGTGCCCGCCAGAACGGCTATTGCGAGGACGGCGAACGCCGCGGTCAACATGACGGCGCCGCGCGGCGCGGCGGAAAATAGCGGTCGAGCCAGCTGCGCAGCGTGATTGCCACGCGCGGATCGGGATTGACGAACATGAAATGATCGGTGCCGTCGAGCAGATGCAGTTCCACCGGCGGTCTGGCGTTGCGGACGAGGCTGAAGGCCTCCTCGTACTGGGTCACGCTGTCGCGCGCGCTGTGCAGGATGAGCAGCGGCCGCGGCGCGAGCGCCGCGGCGAATTCTTCCGGCCGGAACGCAAAAAATCCGAGCGCGGTGTCGGCGGTGAAATGCATCAGCGAATCGTTCGATCGCAGATTGACCTGAAGCTCCTTCGGCATCTCGAACATGTCGAAGCGGTGAATCGGTCTGGTGCTTGCGGCGATGGGATCGCGCGCGACTTCATCGAGCAGCGCGCGGAATTTCCGCCACGATTGCTCGGTGTGCATGCCCCGCATCATGCGTTCGCCGTTGGCGACGCCGTTCTCGACGATGACCGCCGCGACGTGCGGGTCGATGCCGGCCGCCTGCACGGCGCCGCCGCCGCCCAGACTGGAACCGCACAGCGCGATGGCCTCGGGTTCGACGTCTGCGCGCGCCGCCATATAGGCGACCGCATTGCGCGCATCGGCCACTTCTTCGGACGGAATGACGCGCCCGCGCGCGCCTTCGCTTTCGCCGCAGCCGCGAAAATCAAAGCGCAACGCCACGTAACCCCACGCGGCGAATTGCCGGCAGACCCATTCGGGGCCGCCGTTCTTGTTGGCGCCGAAGCCGTGCATCATGACGATGGCGGCGCGCCGCTCGCCGGGCTGCAGATCTGCGGGGCGGTGAACCGCGCCGGACAGGCGCAGTCCGTCGGACGGGAAGGTCACCGGCTGAGGCGACGACTGGCCCATGCGATCCGAAAAAATCAGACCATTACGGTCATGAATTGGTAGGAAACTCGTAAGCACAATCCCTGATGCCGGGGAAGGGCTAAACGCGCTGGGGGTTGTCCCATGCGAGAATGGCTCTTGGTCGTCACGCCGCTAGGATTTGTGGTCTATTTCCTGATTTTTCCGGACCAGCTCGGAACCGCCGTAGGCTGGGTCAAATCCGCGACGCAACTGGTGCTGGCAACAATTTAGGCGTCGGCGACGCGCGGCCGCTGTTTAGTTCTCGAACACGTCGTGGATGGCGACGGCGCCGCGGCGCCAATAGCCGGCGGCGCGCATCCATTTCGGGTTGGCGCCGTGATCGGCGATCAACTGCGCCCGCAGCGCCTTGGCGGTGAGCGACTCACAGGCAACCCACGCATAATACTCGCCCGAGGGGAATTTCAACGTCGCGAGCGTTTTGCCCAGCACGTCGCTCGCGCCGGCCGCGGTGCCATTGCGGTGCGCCCAGACGACGGTCGCATCGGCTTTCGTCGCGAACGCAATCTCATCGGCAGGGCGATCGATTTCACCGACCACGACGACGCGCGTACCGGCCGGCAATTCGGCGAGCCGGCGCGAAATCGCCGGCAACGCAGTTTCGTCTCCAGCCAGGAGATGCCAATCGAAATCTGCCGGAATAATAAAGGAGCCGCGCGGCCCGCCCACGTTCAATGTATCGCCGCGCTTGGCTTGCGCTCCCCAGCGTGTCGCCGGGCCGGCATCATGCAGCGCGAAGTCGATTTCCAGAATATTCGCCGCGGCGTCATGGCGGCGCGGGGTGAAATCGCGGCTCAGCATGTTGGGCGCGCCTGCAGCGTCGAGCGTGCCGTCGGGGAAGAACAGCTTGATATGGTCGTCGAAGCCGAGGCTGACAAAACCCTCAAGATCGCCGGTCAGCGTGACGCGGATCATGTGCGCGGCGATCTTATCGGCCTGCTGGACCGTCAGCGTGCGGCGGCGCGGCTGATGGCGCACGCGGCGCGGCGCGCGCGGGTCGGCGGATTGTACAGCCGCATCAAGGGCCGCGGCCGGGGCAGGGCTCGACATTTTAGAAATGCTCCAGGTTATCAGCTCGTGTCGGCGCTCGTGTTTGGCTCTTGCCTCGCAAGCTGGCGGTTGGCCGCGCGATTTGCAAGAGCGGCGCGTGCATCGATTGCAGTCTTGCTGCCGCCTTGACGCCGTGGCGCCGACAATGGAGGTTGCCGCGGCAATGCCGGGAGGGACGCGGGAGATGAAGCCGCCACGTTATGTACTGCCACTGATCGCGACAGCTTGTGCGTTCTTTCTCGGAATGCGAGTGCCGGCGCCGGCGGCCGATGCCTATCCGTCGCGTCCGATCCGCATCGTGGTGCCGTTCGCGCCGGGCGGGGCGGTCGACGCCGTGGCGCGGCTCGACGCGCAGTATCTGACCAAAGAACTCGGCCAGCAGGTCTATGTCGACAATCGCGGCGGCGCCGGTGGCACCATCGGCAGCGCGTTCGTCGCGAAGGCGGCGCCGGACGGCTACACGCTGCGCGCAGATCCGCTCTCCTCGGCGGTGATCAACGGGCTGGTCTATAAAAACCTCCCGTTCGACCCCCGCCATGACTTCACGCCGGTCGCCGAGCTTGCCGAAACGCCGACCCTGCTCGTGATCAACGCCGCACTGCCGGCGAAGACTTTGCAGCAATTCATCGCGCTCGCCAAGGCGCATCCGGGTCAATTCAATTTCGGCTCGACCGGCGTCGGCAGCAGCGTGCAGCTCGAAGGCGTGCTGTTCCAAATGAGAACCGGCGTCAAGCTGGTTCACGTGCCGTTTCGCGGTGCCGGTCCGGCAGTTGCGGCCTTGGTAGCCGGTCAGACGCAGATGCAGGTCGGCTCGATCAGCGCCTTCCTGTCGTTCATTCGCGCCGGCAAGCTTCGCGCGTTGTGCGTCAACAGCGACCGTCGGATTGCCTTGCTGCCCGATGTGCCGACCGCGGCGGAGGCCGGCCTGTCCGACTTCATCCTGCCGGACTGGTATGGATTGTTTGCTCCCAAAGGCACGCCCGGCGAAATTGTGGAACGGCTGCACCGGGCCGTGGTGTCGGTTGAGGCCAATCCCGAGCTGCGGCAGCGTCTCGGCAATCTGGGCCTCACTCCCGTCGACAAGTCGACCGCGGACTTTGCGGCGTTCTGGCAGAGCGAATTCGACCGCTGGGCGCCGATCGTCAAGGCATCGAACATCGCGCTGAACTAAGGGCGGCCCGATGACCATCTTTCTTGACGAAGCCTGTATCGCCAAGCTTGTCACCATGGACGCCGCGCTCGCGGCGGTGGAAGAGGTCTTTGCCGAGCTCGGTAACGGGCATGTCACCAACGTGCCGCGTGTGCGCGCGCCGTTGAACGACGGGATTTTGCGGATAACGGCCGCGGTGCTCAATTATCGCGGCTATTACGGCATCAAGGTTTCCAGCACCAATGTGTTCGGTCGCAACGCCGGGCGGCTGTTCTGTCTCTACAAGGAAGAGGGCGGCGAGTTGTGCGCGGTCATGCAGGTGTTTGGCCTCGGCGCGCTACGCACCGGCGCGGCAAGCGGGATAGCGACCCGCCACATGGCGCGAACAGATGCTCGCGTGCTCGGCGTCATCGGCTCGGGACGCCAGGCCCGCACGCAGGTCGAAGCCATCGCGATGGTGCGGCCGATCGAGGAGGTCCGCGCATTCAGCCGGGACGAGGAACGCTGTCAGCGGTTCTGCCGCGACATCGCATCGGACCGGCAAATCAATGCCAAGGCAGTTGCAACAGCGGAGGCGGCGGTGCGCGACTGCGACATCGTCGTTACCGCAACGACCTCAACCGCGCCGGTGCTGTTTGGCGAATGGCTGCGCCCGGGAACGCACGTCAACGCCATCGGGGCCAACTACGAACACCGGCGCGAACTCGACCTGAAAGCGGTGCAGCGGGCGAATGTGATCGCCGCCGACGATCTCGATCAGGTCCGCTATGAGTTCATCCGATCTGGCACAGGCTGTCGAGCACGACGTGCTGGACTGGGAAAAGGTTGCGAGCTTGGGCGACATCGTGGCCGGGCGCCGGCCAGGGCGGCAATCCGAGCAGAACATTACGCTGTTCAAATCGCTCGGCGTGGCGATGGAGGATGTTGCGCTCGCGGCCCGGGCCTACGAAAAGGCGGTGCAGCTCGGCCTCGGGCAGCCCCTACCGGATTTGGCGGGTTAGGGAAGCCCTCGTGCCGGCGGCGGCGATAGAGTGCAAACTGCTTTCGCGGTCGCTATCCGCGCCCTACATTAGCGGCCACAGCAGAGGGATTGCCTGATGTCTTCGCGACGCCAACTGCATCTCGGCGCGTTCATGCGCCCGGCCAGCATCCATACCGGCGCCTGGCGCTATCCAGGCGCCTGGCCGGACATGAATTTCAACTTCCCCCACATCAAGCAGTCGATCCAGGCGCTCGAGCGCGCCAAATTCGATGCCTTTTTCATGGCCGACCATATGGCCGTGCTCAACATGCCGATCGACGCGCTCAAGCGCAGCCATACGTCGACGTCGTTCGAGCCGTTCACGCTGCTTTCGGCGCTTTCACAGGCGACCGACCGTATCGGACTGGTCGCCACCGGCTCGACCACCTTCGACGCGCCGTACCACATCGCCCGCCGCTTTGCCTCGCTCGATTGGCTGAGCAACGGCCGCGCCGGCTGGAACATCGTCACCACCTCCAATCCCGACGCCGCGCTCAATTTCGGCCTGGAGGAGCACATGGAGCACGGCGAACGCTATCGCCGCGCCCGTGAGTTCTACGATGTCGTCACCGGACTGTGGGACAGCTGGGCCGACGACGCCTTCGTGCGCGACGTGGAAGAGGGTGTCTTCTTCGACCCGTCGAAAATGCATGTGCTCGGCCACCAGGGCAAATATCTGTCGGTGCGTGGCCCGCTCAACATCGCCCGTCCGGTACAGGGCTGGCCGGTGATCGTGCAGGCCGGCGCCTCGGAGTCCGGCCGCCAGCTCGCGGCCGAAACCGCGGAAGCGGTGTTCACTGCGCAAAGCGATCTCGCCGTCGGTCAGAAATTCTACGCCGACGTGAAGGGCCGCATGGCAGGTCTCGGACGCGACCGCGATCATATGAAGATCCTGCCAGCCTGCTTTGTGGTGGTCGGCGACACGGTCGAGGAAGCGAAAGCCAAGCGCGCCAAGCTCGACGGCCTGGTCAATTATGCCAACGCCATCGCCTCGCTGTCGATCGCGCTCGGCCACGACGCCGCGAAATTCGATCCGGACAAGCCGCTGCCTGAAAACATACCCGAGAGCAATGCCTCGAAGAGCGGCCGCGATCGCGCGATCGCGCTGGGCCGGCGCGAGAATTTGACGGTGCGCCAGCTGGCGCAGCGGCTCGGCGGCTATTCCGGATTGGCCATGGTCGGCACGCCGCAAACCATCGCCGACGAGATGGAGGAGTGGCTGGAGACCGAGGGTTCCGACGGCTTCACCGTCATGTTTCCGTACCTGCCGGGCGGTCTGGAGGATTTCTGCAGTCGCGTGGTGCCCGAATTGCAGCAGCGCGGCCTGTTCCGCACCGAATACGAAGGCGCGACCTTGCGCGAGAATCTCGGCCTGCCGCGGCCGAAGAATCACTTCTTTCAGAACTGAACGGGGCAGCTACGCCGTGTGGCCGTCGAACTTTCCCGACTTCGGCGTTTTCTTCGCGCGCTGCGGCGTCATCTTCGCGGTATCTTGCCCGCCCGGCACGCCGCGCGGACCGAGTTTTTGACGGGCGATGTCGTCTTCGGTCGGACGGTCGTCTTCGCCGATATTCTCGCGGCGGATGGTTTCGCGCACCATGGCATCGCTCCGATCGGCGCCCCCCGGGGGCTGCAGGTCAACGCCGCTCCGCAGCGTCAGGTTCCGTGGCGCCAGTGGCCGTCGCCGGCTCGCCTTGCCGCTTGTCGCCGAGCCGCAATAGCGGCACCAGCACGAAGGCGAATGCGGTAAAGGTTGCCGACACCAGCACCAGCGGCGTCAGGCTCTTGTTGAAAACATGCGTATAGAGAAACGAGCCGACATTGTCGGCGCTCGCCGTCGCCAGATTGATGATCGACATCAGAACCGCGAACGCAAAACCCTCGGCGCGCGGCGGACAATAATCGGCCGCCAGAGTGAGGGTCGCCACGGTAGTCAGCATGGCCGCAAAGCCGCTGAAAAAATTCAGCACGGCGGCGGAGGGTTCGCCGCGCAGCAGGAGGAAGGCGGCGGTGGTTATCGTGCCGAACGCGATGCTGACATTGAGCAGGGTCTTCAAACTCAGGCCGCCGAAGAACCGCCGATAGAGCAGGGCGCCGACGACCCAGCCGCCTGAGGCGATTGAACTGAGAATACCGATATAGCCCTGCGAGAATTTCAAGTTGTCGGTCATGTGAAAATAAAGCGGGGTGGCGAAACCCGGGCTGAAATAATAAAGAAAGATGAACACTGCGATCAGCCACAGCTCGCGGCGCTTGAACGACGCGGTGAGGCCGTGGAGCGTGTCTTTCATACCCCGGAGATTGATCGACGTTCTTTGTTCGGGGATGAGCCACACGGTGCCGACAATGACGGCGAGCGGCGCGACCGCGACGATGCCCGCGGCGATGTGCAGGGCCGACGCCGGCGGCAGATGCTGGACGAGTTCGCCGCCGACGATCGCGGCCGCCATGGCGGCAGCGTTGAACCAGAGCCATTGCTGATTGACGAACGTTCCGCTCTCGTGAAGGCGCTGGCCATTCTCCACCAGCACGGCGCCGCACAGCGTGCTCGAAATCGCCATCGCATACGCCGTGAGCATGAGCGCGATCAGGAGGAGGTGCGGTGCGTTGATCTTGGTAACCCAGAAATAGCCGCCGATCGCAGCGACGTTGGCGATGAGCAGGTAGCTTTTGCGCCGATAGCCGAACAACGGCAGGAAATCGGAGATCAGCCCGTAGACCGGCTTGATGACCCACGGCAGGCTGAAGACCGTGACAAAGGCGGTGACCTGCAGCGCCGACCAGCCGTGAACTTCTTTCAGATAATATGCCAGCGGTTGCGATATCAGCCCGACGACCTGGCCCAACCCTTCGACCACATAGACCAGTCCGAAGAACAGGAGCAGGCGGTCGACCAGGCGCTGGTCGGCGGCCCGGCCGTAGAGCACCGGCGGCGCGCGCGGCCTGGTCGTATCGACCACTGCGGCTTCCGTTCGTGCTTCTGTCGAATTCATCGCGGCTCGCGGTGCAGTTCGGCCAGAATGTTAACACGCACGGGTCAGCATCGGGCGACCCAAACAACGTCGCGCCTGTGCGCAGCGCGCCGCGTTTACACGCTCGGGATTGCCTTGAGCACCGGAAAGAACGTTCCCAGCAATGTCGGCGGCCAGGGAATGGCCAGGAGTTGGTCGAACACCACGTAGATCAAGATGACGACGGAAGCGGTCATCGGGATCACGATCCGCCACGACTCCGGCCGGTCGGTTGGCTTGTGCGCCGAAGCGCTGATGTAGGGCGCAATGTAATTCTCGTCCAATCGGCGTGCGATCGATCGCAGTCCGCACAGCCGCAGCATGAACAGGAGTGCGGTCGCCACCGATCTTGCCATCCATTCGCGTGCTTCGGTGCGCATGAACAGCACGATGAAGATCGGCACGGTCGGGATCAGGCCGATCACGGCCATGACGGCCATGAAACTGACCATCCAGCCGAAGAACGCCATGCCGCGGAGGAGCACAACAAGGCCGGGCAGGTGCGACGTCTTCGAAACGATATCCATATGAATTCTTTTCGGCCCGCTGCCGGCAGCTTCAACGGCCGCGGCGCCGTCGCGTCCATGCTCGCCGAATACGTCATTGGCGAGACTGAGCGAGCAGAACAAGATAGCGCCGATGCCGACGATAGTGGGCACGATGCGGGCGGCGAACGCCCAATCGAGCGATTGCGAGAGCATGACGATAAAGAGGATGAGCAGTGCAGCAGGGAACAAATTGTCGGCTGAGAATCGCGCCGTGCCGAAATTCGTCACCATAGCCTTCAGCCCATACCAGGTCCTCGTCAGCCCGCGCCAGAACCTTATCAAAAATCCTAAGTATGGAACATTCGTTTCGGTTTTAACGTCCTTGGGTGCGTGACCCCGGATATCCTGCAGCAGCGGCCCCAGCAGGGAGAGAGCTGCCAAGCTGAACATGATGAGGACGAAGGGCTTTACCATCCAGCCGACGCCGTAACGCTCGATCGAGATGAACATGTAGCGCTCGATCGGCTCGCCGAGAATGAAGCCGAGCACGAACGGCGGCCGCGGCCAGCGAAAGTGCTTCATCGCCCAGCCAAGCACGCCGAAGAACAGCAGCGAGAACAGATCGCCCCAGTTCCGGCTCGCCTCGAATGCCCCGATATAGACCAGGCTGAGCACGCCCGGCATAAACAGCGTGTAGCGCAGCGTGGCGATCTTCGCGAGCTGGCCGCTGAAGGCGAAGCACAGGCCGGAGCCCAGGATGTTGGCGATGGCGATGCTCCACACCATCGAATAGGTGAGGTCGAGGTGTTTGGTGAGCATGTCCGGCCCGGGCACCAGGCCGTGAATGAGAAACGCGCCGAGCAGGATCGCCATGCCGGCACTGGCCGGCACACCGAACGCGACGGTGGGCACGAGCGCGCCGCCCTCGCGCGCATTGGTGGCGCTCTCGGCGGCGATGACGCCGCGGACGTCGCCGGTGCCGAACGTCTTTGCCGCGTCCTTTTCCGTCTTCAGCGCGTGGCCGTAGGAAATCCAATCGATCACCGAGGCGCCGATGCCCGGAATGGCGCCCATCGCCGAGCCGATCCACGAGCAGCGCAGAATCAGGAACCAGTGCTCCACGCAATCCCTGATGCCGAGCAGCATGCCGGACTTGGTGTCGAGCGTCTGGCCCGGCTGCACGATGGCCATGCGGCCGATCGCGAGGTCGCACAGCTCCGGCAGGGCGAAGATGCCGAGCGTGAGCGGCACCAGCGGCAAGCCATCCCACAGGTAGAGCGTGCCCATGGTCCAGCGCAGCGTGCCCGATTGCGGGTCGGTGCCGATCATACGCACCATCATGCCGAAGCAGGCGAACGTGAGCCCGCGCAGCGGTGCGTTGCCCGACAGCACCGCCACCATGGAAATTCCGAACACGGCGATGCTTAAGAGTTCAGGCGAGCCGATATAGAGGATGATTGGGCGCATGATCGGCAGTGCGATGGCCATCAGCAATGCGCCGAACAGTCCGCCGATCAGCGCCGCCATGTAGGACGCGCCGAGCGCGCGCCCGGCTTCGCCGCGCCGCGTCATCGGATAGCCGTCGAGCGTCGTTGCCGCCGACGCCGCATGGCCCGGGGCGCCGAATAAAATCGCCGCTATGGGATCGGCGGTGGTGGTCGTCGCGCCGAGCCCGAGCAGCAAGGCAAACGCCGTCGGCGCATCGAGGTCATAGGTGAACGGCAGCAGCAACGCCGTGCCGGCAATGCCGCCGATGCCGGGCAGAATGCCGAGCGCGAGACCCATGCACACGCCGGCGAACAGATAGAGCATGCGCGTCGGGTTGAGGATGATGAACAGCGCATTGTGCGCCGAATGCAGCGCCAGCCCCGCGCCGCCGGAAAAATCGTGCAGGTAGGTGTGGAACGCACCACTGATGGAATGCAGCAGGCTCGGATCCATTGATTGTGCTCATACGCGCAGGGCTACACGTGACGCCGGGTTCGCGTGGCGATCCGAGCGTCTACGATCAGCCTGTAAAAACTCACGATCTCCCACACGACCACACCGATGTTAGAGGACAATTCGCGCGGCGGCCAGCGCGACGCTTGCTCGCGCAGGTGGAACAGGCGCGCCTCCGCCGCAGAAAGCAACGTGCCGTCCGCCCGCAAAGGATATCGCGGCAAAAAAATATGTGCTGCGACATATCGCCGTGGCGCGGCGCGATTCGGCGGCGATCCGGCGTCTTCCCCAATGGGTGTCGCGGTCGGGCTGACATTGCGGGCAAGCCGCATTAGAATGAGCTTTGCCGCCGGCATTTCCCGGCGGTGCAGCGCATGACACTCAATTCAAGGGACGGCGACCATGAAGATCGTTCATGCCGACACAGTGGAATGGAAGCGCGGCCTGCAGCATCGCGGCGGAACGTTCCACTACCGGCACCTGCTCAATGGCGAGCCGGGCGCGCCCGGAAATTTCCAGTTCAACATCGGACAACTTGAGGGCGATTTCTCTTCGCCGCGCCACCGGCACAATTTCGATCAGTTCCGCTTTCAGCTCGAAGGCACGATGAATTTCGACCGCAACGGCAAGATGACCGCCGGCAGCTTCGGCTATTTCCCCGAAGGCGCGGCTTACGGCCCGCAAAGCTCGGAGGGCCGCTCGAGCACGGCCGTGCTGCAATTCGGCAGCGCCAGCGGCAGCGGGTATCTGTCGCGCGAGGAGGTCCAGGCCGGCACCGAGGAGCTGAAGAAATACGGCACCTTCGAGGGCGGCGTTTTCCGCCGCAACGACGATGTCGAAGGCCGCCGCAACACCGACGGCTATCAGGCGATCTGGGAGCATATGCACGGCGAGCGCATGGAATATCCGAAGCCGCGCTATCGCGATCCCATCATGGTCGACCCCTCGAACTACGAGTGGCTGGACGTCGCCGGCATGCCCGGCGTCATGCGCAAGCCGCTCGGCACGTTCACCGAGCGCCAATGCGGCGCCGAGATCGTCAGCTTCAAGCGCGGCACGATCTATCGCGCCGAGGGCCGCAGCGTCTATCTCGTGCTGTCGGGTTTGGGCATCGCGCAGCACGAGGCCTATCGGCCGCTGACGGCCTTGCATGTCGAGGACGGCGAGCATGTCGAACTCGTGGCGCGCGACGACACCGAGCTGCTCCGTCTGGTCCTGCCGGACCTGGCCGGGATGACGGAGCGGCGCGCGGCGCACGCCGTCGCCGCGGAGTAGGGCGCGGCCGGGCAATCTTCAGAAGGCGGCCTTGCGGTCGGTTTTCAACGATGCCGCTGCCGTCGCTTTATCGATCTCATGATGCGGGCCGGCCGTGTAATGTCGCCTACGCGGCCCTTTACGGCGCCGGCATCGGGCTGTTCGCCGGTTTACTCAAGACGTTCAATCCGTTTCGGCCGACGGCGCCGGAGAACTTAACAAATCATCTTACCGACGTCGTTCTGGCGGCGATCGGCTTTGCGTTGTTGTGCGCTGCGGTAGCCGCTTTGCGCAATGTCATCGCCCGGCGCCTTATCTGGCACGACGATCGGTAGCTCCGCTCGACGCGAACGAGTAGGAAGCAGTTAATGTTACCAAATAATTCCACGCCTCGATGGCGGCGTTATAAACCAATTCAGGCCGCGACTTCCGTACAATAATCCGAACGGTTTTTGTTTTTCACGGGTCGCGTATGCGTTTGACCTTTGCGGCGGTGCTGTGGGCCGTGACCGCTACGGCCGCGTTCGCCCAGCGCGAGCCGCAGATCGTCGTGCCCGGCAAGCCGGGCGTGCCCGTCTACATCAACGGCATCGACGCCTCATGGGGTATCGTCGAGGGCGAGTTCGGTCTCGACCGGCCGAACCAGGTCGCGCCGACCGTGATCTGGCGGCCTTATTTGTTTGCAGCGCCATACGGCGTGTCCGGCTATTACCCCAGCGATGGGCGCCGGCCCGGCTATGGCCGCCTCGAAATCACCCCGCCACCCAATCGCCGCCTGCCGCCGCCGGCGCCGACCTTCTACCGCTACTGGTCGAGTGAATCGGCGCCGCTGCCGGCCACGGACTACTCGTCCACTCCGCCGACGCCGCCGATGATCGTCGAACCGAACGTGAACTTTGGCCGCCCGTTCGGCGGCCGCAACCGTCAGGGTGACGGTCGAAAGGCTCGTTAGTTCTTGTCCGGCAGTCCGCTTGCTGTGGCCTGCCTCCATCCGCCTCCCTCACGGAGGCTCGTTCGTAAGGGAGTATCAATGTCTCTCAACCGCGTTGTGCTTGTTGCTCTTGCTGCGCTCTTCACCGCCGGGATCAGCTCGGCTGCCTCTGCGGGTTGCTGCGGCTGGGGAGCTTCGGCTCCTGTTGCCTATGCACCCGTCACTTACGCATCCGCCGGCTGCGGCGGCTGCGGCACACCCACTGCGGCTGTCGTCTATGTGCAGCCGGTCGCACCGGTCGTCGTCAGCGCCTGGAACGGCTGCGGCCATTGCGGCGGCGGACTTGTCGGCTATACGCCGGCGGTCGAGGCGATCGCGGTCGCGCCGGCGCCGATCTACATCGTCAACCAGGGCCCCGACTACACCGGTCCCGGCATCATGGCGCCGTATCACACCTGGACTCAGCCGGCGTCGTATGTCGTGCCGGGCGCCTATCCTTATGTTTCAGGATATGGCCGCTACGGTTACGTCCATCGTCCAGTGTACTGGCATCGTCCGGTCTATTGGCGCCACTATGGCTACGGTGCGCGCTACGGCTACCGCGCCCGCTACGGCGTCCGCTACGGCTATGGCGTGCGCCGGGCCTACATCGGTCCCCGTCACGTCGTCTATCGCGGGCGCGTCTATGGCCGCCCGATGCCGGCGATGCGCCGCATCTACCGCTAAGCTGCCGCGCGCTCGACGACAAAAACCTGCAAAGGCCCGCCCTAGCGCGGGCCTTTGTTATTTGGCCGTCGCCCGGCTTGCGATGTAGAGCGCCAGCGCCGCGGCGTTCGAGACATTGAGACTCTTGATCGCGCCGGGCAGATCGAGCCGCGCCAGACGCTCGCAGGTCGCGCGCGTGCCCTGGCGCAATCCCTTGCCTTCGGCGCCGAGCACCAGCGCGAGCGGCGCCTTGAGCGGCAGCGCCGCGAGGTCGTCGGCGGCCTCGCTGTCGAGGCCGACGACGGCGAAGCCGCGCTCCGTCAGTGCGGCGATGCCGCGCGCCAGATTCTGCACTGTGACGATCGGCACCAGTTCGAGCGCGCCGGACGCGGATTTCGCCAGCACGCCGGTCGCCTCCGGACTGTGCCGCGCGGTGGTGACGATGGCGGCGACCGCGAACGCAGCGGCGGTGCGCAGGATGGCGCCGACATTGTGCGGATCGGTGATCTGATCGAGCACCAGCACGATGCCTGTGGCAGGCAGAGTCTCGATCTCGGGCGAGGGCAGGGGCTCGGCTTCAGCCAAGAGCCCCTGATGCACGGCATCGGATGTGAGCCGCGCTGCGATGGCGTCCGGCCGCACCATTTCGAGCGTCTTCGGCAGCGCGATGCCGTCGTCATTGAGACGCCGCAGCGCATTCTCAGTCAGGAGTAGACGCCGAATGCGCCGCGCCGGATTGGCCAGCGCCGCCGTAACAGTATGCCAGCCGTACAGGATCACGGCGTCGCTCTGCCGGTCGTGCGGCGGATTACGATGGGAATCGCGGGGACCGCGGGAGTGCGGCTTCGATCGCCGTTCGCGTGCGCGCATGCCGATTCTCTGTCACGCGCGCGCGATCAAGGCAATTCGTCAACGTGCCCGATTGTTGATGTGGGCCGGTTGATACAAACCTGCATGCTCAACCTGAGATGCTGTCCAAGCCGGCGCGCTAGCGAAACAGCACAACGCTTGCCAGCGAACACAGCGAAAACGCCCCGATGATGATCGTCCATATGAGCAGCGCACGCCAGTCGAGCCCATAGTTGAGCGGCCTATGCGCCTGGTAATCCCGCATGTGCGGCTTCCCCTCAAATTCAGAGGTGAACGCAAGGGCTGGCAATTGGTTCCGGGGCGCACTATTTTTTTGAGGCGCGACAGGTGCGCCTGGCGAAACCACCATGGTGGCGGAGCCCGGGGAGGGCGCACCGCTCGGACGAATCGTTGTGAAGTTTCAAAGTGGTGGGGGAGGCAGTTCACCCAGATGTGAGCGCGGAACCCGCCTCTCGCAAACTAAATCCGGCCAGTTACGGGTTCGCTACTACCGAAAAGCGGGCGGCTGCGAACTGAGGGTATGCGCGCTTCGCCTACGGCACAACTCGGACAACGCCCGACGCCAGCACTAGGCCGTCGGGTCCGATGATCACAAGAGTTAGGACGCCGAACTGCGTTCCAGTGTTGGTGTTGAAATCGATACGCAGATCCCCGTTCGATTGAGGGGTGGCTTGGAGATGGTCAATGCCATCGGAGGGTATGAACCCAACCCCACTCGATTGAACTCTGGAGAAGTCCATACCGGTCGCAGGAGTGACCGTCAGCGTTATTGATTGATTTGGAGAAAATTGCCTGGGCGTTATGTTAATCTGTGATTGAGTCACGGCATGTCGCCTTTTTGCTAAGTACTCTCGAAGCCGCAAGGCACCCTTAAAATGGTGAGGGCCGCATTTAGCACATTATGGCATGGACGTTGGCGAGAATGTCAAGCGCAGGGCGGGGTTGGTAGTGTCCTAATTGATTTTTCGCTGGCTCCTTGGCTTCTCAGCCAAGCAGCCACTTCGCGCCAAGACACTTTGAACCATTCTCGCTCGTGCGCACTGTCCGCGAAATTGCCTATGGGCGGTTTGCTCGGCATCGAATGCAGCACGTTCATCGGCAAATTCGAAAACACCAGCTAAATTTAGCTTTCGCGGATTACCTCGTTTCAAGTTTGCGTTTATCCGCCATTCCGGCGGGTTGCCCGAATATCCAATTTTTGTCGGACACGATCATCTTTGGTTTGCCGCGATCGGCCAGCAGCCGATCAAGTTCGCGAGCGAGCCGAATGCCGGAGATCGAGGTGTCAGGGACCAGCGTCGGGCATTTGCGTGTGCAGTCGTCGACCCAGTGCCGCGTTGTCCAGCATGGCCTCCGCCAACAGCTTCTTCAGTCTGGCGTTCTCGCTCTTCAGCCGCCGCAGCCGCTTAGCCTCGGAGACTTCCAGCCCGCCGTACTTGGCCTTCCAATTGTAGAAGCTCGCCTCACTGACCCCGTGCTTGCGGCACAGATCGGCCGTCTTCACCCGGCCTCGTGCTCCTTCAGGAGCGCAATGATCTGCTCTTCTGTATGCCGCTTCCGCTTCATCGTCTGGTCCTTTCCCTAAGACCAGACGCCAGTTCGCCTTGGATCAATTCATGGGCATGTGAAGGCGCTTTTCTAAAAAGCGTTGTGAAATCAATATCTTTTGTCGGAAATGGTGGGGGAGGTAGGACTCGAACCTACGAAGGCGTCAGCCAGCGGATTTACAGTCCGCCCCCTTTGCCACTCGGGACACTCCCCCGCACCGATTGCGGGCGCCGGAACCGGCCCGGCCCGAGCGGGCTATATGGTTGGACCGTAAAGACTAGTCAATCGGAAACCGGCCAATTGCTGCGCCGCGGTACGGCGCGTGCTTCCGCGCTGCGGAGAAAACGGCTCTGCGGCGCCACGCCGCCATTCCCGGCCACGACGCGCTGGTATAAGGTGTATCCGCGACTTCATCTGCATCGGCATCTGCATCGGCGCTTTGGGGAGCAACGCATGCAATGGTACAGGCGCATTGACTTAGGCATCTACGTCGTCGCCGCGCTCGCCGCGTCCGTGTTCATCGGCGCGTTCGTTTCGCGCGCCTCGGCGCAAGAGACGCGGACCATCCGTTTGATCCTGCCGTTTCCGCCTGGCGGTCCCGCCGACGTGATGGCGCGTCTTGTGGCCGCGCAGATCGGCAAGCTCGGCGGTCCGACGATGGTGGTCGAAAGCCATCCCGGTGCCGCCACGGAAATCGGCTCGCTGATCGTGGCGCATGCAGCTCCCGACGGCGATACTCTGGGCATCATCTCGCCGTCGTTCGTCGTGCTGCCGCATTTCCGCAAGGTTGGCTATGAGCCGTTGAAAGAATTTGTTCCGATCTGCGAATTGGCGACGTTTCCGCCCCTTCTCGCCGTCAACAGTCAGTCGCCTTATCGTACGCTCGGCCAATTCGTCGACGCCGCCCACGCGCATCCCGGCACGCTCACGTTGGGTACCATCGGGCCGGCCAGCGCGACGCAGCTGGCGTTTGAAATGTTCAAGCGGGCGGCCAAGGCCGACATCACCTTCGTGCCGTTCACCGGCTACACGCCTGCGATTCAGGCACTGTTGGGCAATCAGATAACGGCGGCCATCGCCGACTATTCGAGCCTTCAGGGTGAGATTGCGAGCGGCAAGCTTCGGCCGCTTGCCACCACGGCCCCTAAGCCGGTTTCGACTCTGCCTCAGGTGCCGACCATGGAAGCGGCCGGCTATCATGGCGTTGAGGCCGAATTCTATGGCGGCGTCGTCGCCCCGGCTGGCACGCCTGAGGCCAAGATATCCTCCCGCATTCACTGGTTCACGACGGCGTTGCAGACGCCCCAGGTCAAGGCGAAATACAAGGCGTTGGGCTTCTTCTCGGGCGGGCAATGCGGCGCGGATTTCGCCGCCATCCTCCGCGAAGACAACCGCAAATACGGCCAGACCGTCGCGGACGCGCACCTGCGGATGCACTGAACCGCGTTTTTGCGGTGAATTTTGCGGTGAACAAAGCGTCAAGTTTTCTGCTGCAAATTACGGCGTATTCGCGTCGCCACCGTGGCGAATAAACCCTATTTTTAGCGTGTTATTTAAACTGATCTTAGAGCGACCGGACTATGGTTGCGATACGGCGGGAAACAGGGCCCGTCGGACGAAAACAAATTTGACTTAAGAAGGGCGTCTACTCATGAAAGCCGTCGTCAAGACGGTCGAGCCCGCCGAGCGTGAGGCGCGTTTCGACCATATCCGGCCGCATTATCTGGAGGCGCTGACCTTGGTCGAGCGGCTCCACCGGCGTCTCCTTGACGTGATCAAGGACGAATTCGACCGCCGCGGCCGCGCCGACATCAATTCGGTGCAGGCGCTGCTGCTCTACAACATCGGCGACAAGGAGTTGACCGCGGGGGAACTGCGTACGCGCGGCTACTACCTCGGCTCCAACGTCTCCTATAATCTCAAGAAGCTCGTCGAGATGGGCTTTCTCGATCACCAGCGCTCGCGCGTCGATCGCCGGTCGGTTCGCATCAAGCTCACCGATCGCGGCCGCGAGGTGCGCGATATCGTCGACGCGCTGTACCACAAGCACGTCCGCACGGTGGAGCAGGTCGGCGGCATCAATGCCGACGAGTTCGGCGTCCTCAACAAGGCGCTGCACCGGCTCGAGCGGTTCTGGACCGATCAGATTCTGTACCGGCTCTGAGACGGCGCAGATTCTTTCGCGACCGCGGTCCGTATGCGGGATCACGTGCTGAAGGGCGGTGTTTTCTTTCGCCAGGATTTTCGTCGTACTGGCGTGCCTTGACCCCGGCAGCGATGCCGGGGTCTTTTTGCATCGCGTGAATAATCAAATCAGATTGCGCAGCCAGCTCAGCACCGGAAACGGCGTGAAGTATTGCACCAAGATGGCAGCAACGGCGATGATCGCGACCGTGCTGGTGCCCTCACGCAGTATGCGCTGCCACAACGGCGGGTAGGGCGGCTTGTTGTCTGCGGGCCAGGCAAATTCCTGTTCCCACTTGTCCTGCGGATAGTCTGGCGGTCTGATGGACTCCAGCGGCAGCCAAGCCTGATAGGCGGCGACGCCGCGTTCGCGAGCGATGCTGTTGCGCAGCCAGAGAAAATTGTTCCTGCCGACGACGTCGACGGTTTTGCGGGTGGCATGACGCAGCAAAAAGAACACCAGGAGGCAGAACACGTAGACATACGCTATCGTCAGCGCGGCCTGCAGCATCGGATCGGTCAGGATGCCGACGCGGAAGAAGTCGGAACAGAGCTGCACCGTCGCAGTGACCAGATTTTTCAGGCCGTCCACCACGGCGTGAAGCGCTGCGTAGTCGTAGGCGTAATGGTCCAGCAGCAGAGTGACCGCGACCACGGCGGCGAACTGAACCAGCCGGGAACTTGCGATGCGCCGGATCGGCGCCGCCAGCAGGCTGATTGCACCCATGCGCGCTCCTACGGGCGGGCCGCAAAGTCCGGCGGGGCGCTTGCCCTTTTCACCCGGCCTGCCGCCGATCCGGCGGGGGAAACTCGCAAACCTAACAAGACCGGGGAGCCTATATGGTTGCCCGCTCGCTGTCATAAAACCGCCCAGCCTGCGGCGCATGGCGAAACGGCTCGGCCGGTCGGGGACTCTCAGCCTTTGGTCCACTCCACGGCCATGATACTTTTTGGCAATTCGGGGCGGCTACGAAGACCGCCAGGCTTTGGCGGTCGGATGCTGCGGATGACGTTTCCATGAAAGCGACGAACGAGTGGTTCGGGCGAAATCCGGATCGGCGCGCCTTCCTGCGCCGCGCCGCCGGCGCGGCGGCATTCGCGGCCGCGGGCACGATGGCGCGGCAGGCCGCCGCCGACCCGGCGCTCGACGCGCTGATGAACGAGGGCGACGGCCGGCGTGACGGCTTCGGCCAGACCTTCGATCAGGCTTCGCGCACCATCCACATGCCGAAGGCTACCGCGGCGACGTTGTCGCCGCAGACCGCGGATTTCACCGAACAGGCCGTGAAAATCTACGACGGCATCGTCGCGCGCGGCGGCTGGCCGCAAGTCCTCAAGATCGACGAACTGCACCTAGGCATGCGGCATCCGAGCGTCGTCGATCTGCGCTCGCGGCTCGCGGTGTCGGGGGACCTCGACCCCAACGCCGTCGGCAACGACATCTACGATTCCTACGTCGAGGCGGCGGTGCGGCGGTTCCAGGTCCGCCACGGCCTCACCCCCGACGGCGTGGTGCGCGAACTGACGCTGATGGCGATGAACATACCGGCGGCGACCCGGCGCGATCAGCTCAAGGTCAACATCTCGCGGCTCAAGACGCTGACCACCAACCTCGGGCCGCGCTACGTGGTCGTCAATCTGCCGGCCGCCCGCGTCGAAGCGATCGAGCACGACGTCGCGGTGGCGCGCTACACCGCGGTCGTCGGCAGGCCGTCGCGCCCGTCGCCCGACATCAACAGCAAGATCGTCGAGGTTAATTTCAATCCGTACTGGACAGTACCGGTCTCGATCGTTCGGAAAGATTTGATTCCGATCATGGAGAAAGACCCAGAATATCTGAGCAAAAATCACATCCGCATCTACGACGTGCATCATAACGAGCTGCCACCGTCGCAGATCGACTGGTATTCGGAAGACGCGGTCCATTACACGTTCCGGCAGGATCCGGGCGATTTCAATTCTCTCGGGCGCCTCCGTATCAATTTTCCCAGTCCCTATGGCGTGTACATGCACGATACCGATGAGAGGGAGCTGTTTGGCGGGGATTACCGCTGGGATTCGTCCGGTTGCTGCCGCGTGCAGAACGTGCGCCAGCTGGTCTACTGGCTGCTCGACGAGACCAAGGGTTGGCCGCCGGAGGCGATCGATCAAGCGATTGCCTCGGGTCAGCAGGACAATGTGCGGCTGGCGAAGCCCGTGCCGTTGCACTGGGTCTATGTCACCGCGTGGTCGGCCTCCGACGGCATCGTGCAGTTCCGCGAGGATATTTATAGCCGCGACGGCCTTGGCGAACCGGTGCCGCCGCAGACGACCAAGCTTTAGTCGAAGCCCCACGCGTTTCGGCGCGGCGTAGGCGCAAGCGGTTGCGGGCTACCTCCGGGCAAATAGGAGTTGTCAGCTTAAGTCGAAAGGCGCACGATTTTTCGGGGCAAGTTGGCGATCGTTGGTCGGCAATCGCTGGCAGTTGACTTGATTCGACGCCGGAGGAGCAATTGCGGGCAATTCTCTCCTCGATGGGCGCGTTTGTTGCTGCCGGTCTGCGGCCGCGGACGCCGCTGGCCAAGGCGATCGTGTTTGTGCTCGTCATCAAGCTGATCGGCATTGCGGGCATAAAGGCGCTCGGCTTTCCCGACAGCGGGCAGCCGCGTGTCGACGCCGGCGCGATGGCGCGCGTGCTCGGCACGCAGCCAATAGCAAAATAGCAACGGCAAAATAACAAACATTGGACGCGGCCCATGTCCCATCTCGATCCCGTCATGCTGTCGCGGCTGCAATTCGCGGTCACCGCGCTCTACCATTTCCTGTTTGTGCCGCTCACCCTCGGCCTGTCGTTTCTGCTCGCCATCATGGAGAGCGCCTATGTGATGACCGGCCGCGAGATCTGGCGCGATACGGCGCGGTTCTGGGGCAAGCTGTTCGGCATCAATTTCGCCATGGGGGTTGCGACCGGCATCACCATGGAATTTCAGTTCGGCACCAACTGGGCGTATTACTCGCACTATGTCGGCGACATTTTCGGCGCGCCGCTCGCCATCGAAGGCCTGATGGCGTTCTTTCTGGAATCGACCTTCGTCGGGCTGTTCTTTTTCGGCTGGGACCGCCTGCCCAAACTCGGCCACCTCACCGTGACCTGGCTGGTCGCGTTCGGCTCGAACTTTTCCGCGCTGTGGATCCTGATCGCCAACGGCTGGATGCAGCATCCGGTCGGCGCCGTGTTCAATCCGGATACGATGCGCATGGAGTTGACCTCGTTCTGGGACCTGATCTTCAATCCGGTGGCGCAAGCGAAGTTCGTCCACACGGTCGGCGCCGGCTACGTCGTCGGTTCGATGTTTGTGGTGGCGATCTCGGCCTATTACCTGCTGTCGGGGCGTTTCCAGCCCTTTGCCAAACGCTCGATCATCGTCGCCTCCGCGTTCGGTCTGGCCGCCGCCTTGTGCGTGGTCATTCTCGGCGACGAGAGCGGCTATTTGGATTCTGAAAACCAGAAAATGAAGCTCGCCGCCATCGAAGGCATGTGGCAGACCGAGCCCGCGCCGGCGAGCTTCAATCTGGTCGGAATTCCCGACCCCGCCAAGCGCGAGGTCGATTACGCCATCCGCATTCCCTGGGTGCTCGGCATCATCGCCACGCGCTCCTTCACCCAGCCGGTCCCGGGAATTGACGAACTTGTCGCCGACAACGCGGCGCGGATTCGGACCGGGCTCATTGCGTATAATGCACTCGAGGCGTTGCAGAAAAACCGCAACGACGCCGCCGCGCGGGCACAGCTTCACGATAACGCCGCCGATCTCGGCTATGCGTTTCTGCTCAAGCGCTATATCGACGATCCGCGCAAGGCCGATGCCGCCACCATCGCCAAGGCCGCCGCCAGCACCGTGCCCGACATCTTCACCCTGTTCTGGAGTTTCCGCATCATGGTGGGGCTCGGCTTCTATTTCATCGCGTTCTTTGCGCTGCTGTTCTGGGACGCCTCGCATCGCAACTTCTCGCGCACGTGGCTGCTGCGGCTCGGGATGTGGTCGCTGCCGCTGCCCTGGATCGCGGCCGAGCTTGGCTGGGTGGTCGCCGAATACGGCCGTCAGCCGTGGGCGATCGACGGCGTGCTGCCGACGTTTTTGGCATCGTCGTCGGTGTCGGGCGCCCAGGTGGTCTTCACGCTATGCGGCTTCGTTCTGCTCTATTCGGCGCTGCTGGTCGTCGACATCGTGCTGATGCGTAAATACATCGTCATGGGGCCGGTGCAGGCGCTCGGCCTCGATGGCGCGCCGCGGCTGACAGCCGTGCCGGCGGAGTAGGGGGCAATCATGTCGATCCCGCTCGATTACGAAACCCTGCGCATCATCTGGTGGCTGCTGCTCGGCATCCTGCTGATCGGTTTTGCCATCATGGACGGCTTCGATCTCGGCACGGCGATGCTGCTGCCATTCGTAGCGCGCACCGACACCGAGCGGCGCGTCACCATCAACGCCATCGGGCCGTTCTGGGAAGGCAATCAGGTGTGGCTCATTCTCGGCGGCGGCGCGATATTCGCGGCGTGGCCGCCGGTCTATGCGACTTCCTTTTCCGGCTTTTACATCGCGATGTTCCTGGTGCTGGCCGCGCTGATCCTCCGGCCGGTCGGGTTTGACTTCCGCAACAAGATCGCCGACACGCGCTGGCGCGCGTTCTGGGATTATGCGCTGTTCGTCGGCGGCCTCGTTCCGAGCGTCGTGTTCGGCGTGGCGTTCGGCAATCTGCTGCAGGGCGTTCCGTTCCATATCGACAGCGACTTGCGCATTTTCTACGAGGGCAGCGGTTTGTTCGAGCTGCTCAATCCGTACGGCCTCTTGTGCGGTCTGGTGTCGGCCGCGATGTTGGCGACGCACGGCGCGATCTATCTGACGCTGAAGACCGACGGCGCCGTGCAGACGCGTGCCCGCTCTTTGGCAATGATCGGAGCCCTGGCGACCGTCATCCTCTTTGCCGTGGCCGGACTGTGGGTCTGGCTCGGCATCGACGGTTACGCCATCACCAGCGCCGTGGTGCCGGACGGTCCCTCCAATCCGCTCTTGAAGACCGTGGTCCGCGCGCCCGGCCAATGGTTCGCCAACTATGCGGCGCATTCCTGGATGATCGCGGCGCCGGTGCTTGGCCTATTCGGCCCGCTGCTGGCTCTGTTCTTCATCCGCGGTGGGCGGGCGGCATTCGCATTCGTCGCCAGCGCCGTCGGCATCCTCGGCATCATCGCCACCGCGGGCGTCAGCATGTTTCCATTCCTCATGCCGTCCGATACGGCGCCGGGAGCGAGCCTGACGGTGTGGGACGCCTCATCGAGCCGGCTGACGCTGTTCGTCATGCTGGTGGCGACGCTGATCTTCCTGCCGATCGTGCTGATCTATACGGCGATTGCGTTTCGCGCCTTGCGCGGCGTGGTGAGCGCAAGCCTGATTGAGAAGAATTCCCACTCGCTCTACTGAGGCAGCGCCATGTGGTATTTCACCTGGATACTCGGCATCGGCTTCGCCGCAGGTTTCGGCATTCTCAACGCGCTGTGGCACGAACAGTATCTGCCGGACGACAAGATCGACGGCTGAACGCGTTTAAGGATGCGTCGTCGCCCCGGCCGCGGGAGCCACGCGAAATCCGCGCAATTTGCCGCGCGCGATGATGTCGGCAATCACGCCTGAGGTCTTGGCCTGTTCGACGAATTCGCAGATATAGGCGAGCCGTTCCGGCTGGCCTTTTCTGATCGCAATTCCGGCGTTGTTGATGCCGTAGCCCGCTTCTAGCACGCGCGAGCCGGGCAGGCGTTCGCCGTAATCGAGAAGCTGCTCGCGCGGAGCCGCGAAGGCATCGACGCGGCCCTCGCGCAACAGATCGAAAGCCGCGTCGGGCAATTCGCTGCCGACCTGCTCGGCGTGCTTTGCCACCCGCTTGAGCGCGAAGGTCGAGGCGTGATTGAGCACGACCGCGATCCGCTTTCCGGGCTGGTCGGCGTCGGCGAAAGATTGAATGGCGGAGCCGGCCGGCACCAGCAGCGTGTAGTCGAACTGGACGACCGCAGGCGAAAAATCCAGTTCGGCCGTGCGCGCCGGATCGATACCCAGACAGGCAAGATCGCAGGCGCCGGATTTCAGCGCCTGCGCGGCGGTCACCGGCGTCGGATTTTCGACCAGCACCAGTTCGATGCCAAGGCGTTCGGCAAGCGCACGTCCCATTTCCATGGCGACGAAGCCCATGCCGATCCCCCGCAACGCCCCCGTCGCGGTGTCCTTGGTATATTGGGGCAGGAAAATCGCCACGCGGACTTTTCCTGTCGCCACCAAATTCAGCATTCGCGGATCAGCCGCCATGATACCTTGCTCGCCTTGCGTTCACTCACCCAATCACTCATCCAAGGCAAGCGAGTAGCCCGGATTTCTGTTTCGCTCAATCCGGGCTAGGCTCGTCTCGGACGAGAAACCGACCGATGCCGTTTTCGCTGAACTTCTATCACGACCAGATCGCCGCCGATGGCGCCACCGCGCCAGCGTTGCCGGCCGCCCACCGCCTGCTCTACCTGCGCCACGGCTCAGCCGTCATCAACGGCGACACCGTGAGCGCCGGCGAGGCGCTGTATTGCGACGAGCCGGTTGCGTTCAAATCGTCCGGCCCTGGAGCGAGGTGTGGCGCTGGGAGCTGGCGCTGCCGAATGCCGCGCCGGCCATGCAGCATGGCAGTGGCGTGCTGTCGCAACTGCGCATGGCGCGCGTCATCACCAGCCTTGCCGTCAGGGAGGACACGCGCTGGCTCTTCCGGCTCGACCGCATTTTCACGCCGGCGGGCCGCATCGCCGATCGCCACCAGCATCCGGGTCCCGGAATTCGCTGCCTGCTCGAAGGCACCTTCAACGTGCAGCAGGACGCCGAGTCCGCGCGCGACCTTCGTCCAGGCGACGCCTGGTGGGAGACCGGATCGGATACGGTGATCGCCTGGTCTTCGCCGCAGATGGGCGCAAAATTCCTGCGCGGCATGGTGCTGCCGGTCGAGTGGGAGGGCAAGGTCACGGGCACGTGGCTTTCCGGCCACAAGCCGCCGCCTGGCAATTGGAAACTCTATCTCGACCGCGTCATCGCGGTCTAACAACAATTCCGCCGGCCCAATCTCCGCTCATTCCCGCGGGTCGCGGGGACGAGCGGATGTATCTGATCCGCCGCCGCGGCCATCATTAACCTTGACGGCCGAGTTATTGCCAACTCCTGGCCGCGTTTCCCCTCCCCACCCGCTAGTGTATGGTACCGCAAGTAACATCAGTTGCGGGGAGAATGGCGTGAGCGATCAGATCAAATTCGTCCTCGACGAATCGCAAATTCCGAAATCCTGGTACAACCTCGTGGCCGATCTGCCGCAGCCGCTGCCGCCGGTGCTGCATCCCGGCACCAAACAGCCGGTCGGGCCGGGCGATCTCGAGCCGCTGTTTCCGATGGCGCTGATCCTGCAGGAGGTCTCGCAGGAGCGCTACATCGATATCCCCGAGCCGATCCGCGACGTCTACCGCATGTGGCGGCCGTCGCCGCTCTATCGCGCGCGCCGCCTGGAACAGGCGATCGGCACGCCGGCCAAGATTTATTACAAATACGAAGGCGTCTCGCCGGCCGGCTCGCACAAGCCCAACACCGCCGTGCCGCAGGCCTGGTACAACAAAGAGCAGGGCATCAAGAAGCTCTCCACCGAGACCGGCGCCGGCCAATGGGGCTCCTCGCTCGCCTTCGCGGGCGGCCTGTTCGGCATCGACGTGACCGTGTTTCAGGTGCGCGTCTCCTACGATCAGAAGCCCTATCGCCGCGCGCTGATGGAAACCTATGGCGCGCGCTGCCTGCCGTCGCCCTCCGACCAGACCGATTCCGGCCGCGCCATCCTCGCCAAGAATCCGAACAGCCCGGGCTCGCTCGGCATCGCCATTTCGGAAGCGGTCGAGATGGCGGCGAAGAACCCGGACGTGAAATATTCGCTCGGCTCGGTGCTCAATCACGTGCTGCTGCACCAGACCGTCAACGGCCAGGAAGCCATCAAGCAGATGGAAATGGCCGGCGACGATCCCGACGTGATCATCGGCTGCACCGGCGGCGGCTCGAATTTCGCAGGCCTCGTGTTCCCGTTCCTCGGCCTGCAGCTGCGCGGCGGCCGCCGCCGCCGCATCGTCGCGGTCGAGCCGTCGGCGTGTCCGACATTGACGCGCGGCAAATACGCCTACGATTTCGGCGACACCGCGCATCTGACCCCGCTTGTGAAAATGCACACGCTCGGCTCGACGTTCATTCCGCCGGGCTTTCATGCCGGCGGCCTGCGCTATCACGGCATGGCGCCGATGGTGTCGCACATCTACGAACTCGGCCTGATCGAGGCCGTCGCCTATCACCAGAAAGCCTGCTTCGACGCCGGCGTGCAGTTCGCGCGCTGCGAGGGGATCGTGCCGGCGCCGGAAGCCACCCACGCCGTGCGCTGCGCCATCGACGAAGCTTTGCGCTGCAAGCAGATGGGCAAGTCCGACACCATTCTGTTCAACCTGTCCGGCCACGGCCATTTCGATATGGGCGCCTACATCAACTATTTCGAAGGCAAGCTGGTTGACCAGAAATACGACGAGGGCGAACTCGCCATGGCGCTGGCGGGCCTGCCCAGCGTCGCGGCGTAGTGCCTCTGAAGCCGCTCATTCCCGCGAAAGCGGGAATCCGTCGTGGCTTGGCGAACTGAATTCTGGGTCCCCGCTTTCGCGGGGACGAACGGAAGTGAGAGATGCGGCGGCGAACTCCTTCTCCCCGCCTGCGGGGAGAAGGTTGGGATGAGGGGGCCTTTCCGCCAGGCTCGGAATCGCGGCAGCGCCCCCTCACCCCAGCCCTCTCCCCGCGCAGCGGGGAGAGGGAGGAACGAGTAAAGGAGTAACCCGGTGATCGAACCCTATAATGCCGTCGGCCTCATCCCGACCTTCTACGGCATCCGCCGCCGCGACGACATCGAACACAACATCGAGCACATCAAGAGCCTGACCAAGGCGGCGTTCTGGCTGTCCAATCTCGACATTCCCGTCAAGCTGCTCGCCATCCCCGAAGGCGCGCTGATGGGCTTTAACGACGAGGTGCTCGACGTCGATCACGCCGACTACGCCAACACCTGCTGCATCGACATTCCCGGCCCCGAGACCGACGAGATCGGCAAGCTTGCCAAACAATGGAACGTCTTCATCATGGCGCAGGCCAAGGCGCGCCATAAGGACTGGCCGGACCGCTTCTTCAACGTCGGCTTCATCGTCGATCCCGACGGCGAGGTCATCCTGCAGCACCACAAGATTTCGGCGCTGTTGCCGGTCGAGCGCTCGGTGTCGCCGCATGACGTCTATGACTGGTGGATCGAGAAATACGGCCGCACGCTCGACGCCTTCTGGCCGGTCGCCGACACCAAGATCGGCCGGCTCGGCATCATGATGGCGATGGAGGGCAACTATCCGGAGAACGGCCGCGGGCTCGCCATGAACGGCGCCGAGGTCGTCTATCGCGCCTCGATGCCCTGTCCGTTCACCGAGAACGACGTGTTCGAGATTTCCAATCGCGCCCGGGCGCTGGAAAACAACATGTATATCGTGGCGCCGAATATCGGCAGCTATCACCTTTATCCGGAAGGCCGCCATTTCGGCATCGACGCCGGCGGCGGCCAGTCGATGATCGTCGATTACAAGGGCGCGCTCGTCGGCAAGCAGCGCGACACCAACGGCTCGACCTTCGTCGCCGGCGTCATCAACATCGAGGCGCTGCGCCACCACCGCGAATCCGCGCAGGTCACCAACTGGCTCAAGGACGTGCGCTCCGAGCTCGCCCAGATCATCTACGAGAAGCCGATCTATCCGAAGAACCGCTATCTGGAAAAAATCCCCGGCAAGCACGCCGACTACAAGAAAGACGTGATCGACAAGCAGGTCACGCTGATGCAGAAGCGCGGCATCTGGAAGAAGCCCGCGCACAGCCCGGGGTGAGGGGGCTGTAGGGTGGGCTGAGCGCAGCGAAGCCCACGCGAATTGAGGCTGGCGCGATACACGTGGGCACGGCGCGGAGCCGGTCATCGGGCCGGCCACTTCGGGCCGGACCCGTTGACGCCTTTGCCCGCCCTACGCTTGCTGCCGATAGGGCGGTGCCGGTTTCGAATGGACGGACTTACTTTTTCTTGCCCATGAGCTTGTCCGCAGCCGTGATCAATCCGACTGTCGGGTTGGCCGTGCAGAATTCCAGGAGATTTTTGGTGTCGGTCGCCATCTTTGTGAAATTGAGGATCGGGGCGTCGTTATCGGTGAGGTAATAGGCCTCAAGGTAAGTCATGACGAGCGCCGTGTTGTCCTTGTTGTAAGCGGCGAACTGCTTGCAGTCGATCGTCGACATGTCGAGGACTTTGTCGTCCGCGACAGCAGCCTCGGCCGAGAACAAGGTAAGCGCAATGGCGCAAGCGTAGAGAATACGCATCGAGAGCCCCCATTTAGCCGCCCAGGTGGCAGCGTACCGCATGGCAGGCGAGATGCAAGCGCGCCGCGCGCGGCCGGCAAAGGCTCGGCGGCGAGGGTGATCCCGGATTTCGTTTCAGCCGGTCCGGGCTACGCATGCTGTTCTTTATGTACCGGTTAAAAATGCCAACGCGTCCGGGTACGCGACTGTTAGAGCTTTATCGAGAATACAGAGAGAAGGAAAATAGCGGGGCTACCGTATGTCTAAGGACCAGTAAGCGATTTGGCGTAATAATCGAATAGGTCAGTGCATTTTAGCTTGTTTTCGACTCGGATCATTGTGGAGCGATATGCTTGTGCGTTGTGCCCCGTGAACCATGCATCTATCTGGTGACCGACAACTTCAACGTCCGACTCCGACATCCCGTATGCCGTTCCGAAAATCCGATGGGAGGCTGGGATTGGCTTTTGCGGAGTAAGCAGTTCCATATTCTGATCGTGATACGCAAAGCCGAGAAACACGATGTGGTCGGCGTCGGGAACCTTAGTGGACAAGATATTGCGCAAATCGGCATCACCGATTTGTTCGGTGTAGGTTTTTATCCCGGCAGCAAGCTCCACATAATTGCCAGTCGGTGAACCGAACGGGACGGATGGATCGATTACTCCGTAGGGATGAATGAAATCGAGCTCGGCAAGGATGGCCTTCGCGTCCCCCTTCGAAATGCCATACAGTTGCGGCAGGGCGTGTTCTAGAAAAAATTCGACGCACCGATCATAGTTGAAAATCACAAATGAAACGTTGTCAAAAATCTCTCGCGCACTCTCTACTCTTATATCCGCTCCGAGCATTTGAGTGAATTTTACGAGCCAAGTATTGGCGAGGCCCGCAGCATGAAACGCACCGCGTCCACTAAAGCGGTTCCCGTCCGATTTGAATCGGTGGGATTCCCAGGCGGTTAAGGATGGGCGAGTCTTTGTGCATTGATTCTCCTCGACGGGGGCTGGCGATGCCGAAGGCTTATTCTGGTGACCTGCGGGAACGCGTTATCGAAGCTGTGGAGACCGGTGCATCGCGACACGAGGCGGCCGAACGTTTCGAGGTGAGCGTAAGCTCGGCGATCAAGTGGCTGCAGCGCTGGCACGAAAGCAGAAGCGCCGCGCCGAAGCCGCGCGGCGGAAGCGTTTCTCCGCTGGAGGAGTTCGCCACCGCGATCCTGGCTCTGGTTGCTGAACAGCCGGACCTGACTTTGGTCGAGACGGTTGCAGCGCTGCGCAAGCGGCGGATCAACACTAGCCGCAGCTCGCTCTGGCGGTTTCTTGATCGACACAACATCACCCTCAAAAAAAAGCCTGCAAGCGGCCGAGCGGCAGCGCGCAGATGTCGCGCGAGCGCGCCGACGTTGGATGCGAGCGCAAGGCATGCTTGATCCCGCCCGGCTGGTATTTATCGACGAGACTGCGGTCAGCACGAACCTGGTGCGGCTCCACGGGCGGGCTCCACGGGGCGAGCGGGTGATCGGCAGCGTTCCGCTCGGAACGTGGGAGACAATCACCTTTGTGGCCGCTCTGCGCTACCATGAAATGATCGCACCGATGGTGGTCGAAGGCGCCATGACCGGCGAGATGTTTCTTGCCTATGTCGAGCAGTGCTTGGTTCCCACGCTCAAGCGCAACGACATCGTCGTGATGGATAACTGTCGAGTTCCACCTGGGGCCGGCCATTCGGGAGGCAATCGAGAAAGCGCAGGCGACACTTCGCTACTTGCCGAAATACTCGCCCGACCTCAACCCGATCGAGATGCCCTACAGCAAATTCAAGACCTTCCTGCGCAAGGTTGCGGCGCGAACCGTTCCCGGCCTCAATCGAGCAATTCGCTCGTTCATCCCCCAGCTCAGTCCGCAAGAATGTGCCAACTATTTCAGACATGCAGGCTATGCTTCAATATGACCGGAATCCGCTTTAGTGCGACCGAAATAAAGGTTGCTTTCATGTTCCGCTTCTAACACGGATTTCACGATTGCCGCTTTGCCATATTGGACTACAAATGGGTTGTTCTGATGAAGATCGAGGAAGTCATCAATCGAACGTGCGAGGTGAATGCCATCACGAATTAGCCAAGCGGCGCGTTGATATTCATCGACGTCGTGTCGCATTCCGTTAGGGCCTGTGTTCAGTTAGGGGATTCCCAAATCAGCAATTGAGTGATTTATGGGCGGTCGGCCTAAAGGAGGGGCTGACCGATGCGGCGCTACGCATTACGCGACGACCAGTGGGATCGGATCAAGGATTTTCTGCCTGGCCGCGAAGGCCACGTCGGCGGCACCGCGGCCGATAATCGGCTGTTCGTTGAAGCTGTTCTCTACAGGTATCGAGCCGGCATTCCTTGGCGTGATCTGCCCGAGCGTTTTGGCGACTGGAAGATCGTCCACCAGCGCTTTGGTCGATGGACGAAGAGTGGCGTTTTCGATCGCATCTTCAAGCAGTTGGCCAGTGACCACGACAACGAATACATGATGATCGATGCCACCATCGTGCGGGCGCATCAGCACAGCGCCGGCGCGCGAAAAAAAACGGCGAACAAGCGATCGGTCGATCCCGCGGCGGACTGACCACCAAAATTCACGCCCTCGTCGACGCCTTGGGCAATCCCGTCGATTTGATGCTCACGCCGGGGCAAGCCCACGATCTGGCTTGCGCAGAGCCGTTGACTGACGGTGTCGCGCCAAAGGCTTTAATTGGCGATAAGGCCTACGATGCCGATCCGCTGATCGACAAGCTCGCTGCACGTGACATTATCCCGGTGATTCCGCCCAAGACCAATCGCAAGATCAAGCGCGAATGCGACTTCGCACTCTATGCCGAACGCAATCTCGTTGAGCGTTTCTTCAACAAACTCAAGAACTTTCGCGCTATCGCCACACGCTACGACAAACTTGCCAGAAATTTTCTCGCCTGACTGCAGCTCGCGTCCGCTATCATCTTGCTCAACTGAAGACAGGCTCTAGTCAATTGAATGTAAATATCCATGTCTCCGTTGCCGATTGGACGATTTGCGAATTCGAAGCGGATATCCATTTTTGTGCTGATCTTCGTGGCAAGAAGCTTCCCCGGAGGCAAACCGTATTCGGCGCTCGCTCCTGCGCCAACGACGAAAAGTGTCTTGCGCTTAAACATGAGAAGCTCATAAAGCGAATCAAAGGATGAGATTACCGTCCCTCATGGCACCCATTCAAATTAGCAAGCCGTAGCAAGCGTAGGATGGGTTGAACGAAGTGAAACCCATCATCGGGCCTCGAAGGCTGCATGATGGGTTTCGCTGGCGCTCGACCCATCCTACACGTTGATTCGTTTGAAAACGTCCGCACTATCAGCATCTTAGCAGAAAAAGTCACATCATGGCGGCTGTGCCACATTTCCGCGTCCACGAATCAAACAAACAGCACGAAATGATTCGCTGTCAGATCAAAGAGATGGCGCCGCTCGCAGGAATTTATTGAAATCGTGCCGCGCGGCGAACTAAAAGAAATCATCTCGCTCGACCAAGGGACGTCAACCGGTGACGGCCGATTGATGGAGCGGGGGCGGTGCCCGGGATGGGGCTCGTAACCCCGTCCGCGGGCGGTTCGGAAACTCGCCCGGCTGGCGAAAGGCGGCCTGCCAGGAGCTGGCTGCCCGGGGCGCGGATCGGTTGTCCGCGACCATGAAGCGCGGGACCGGACTGAGCCTTTGGCCGAGAGGCCTCTGGCAAGAGCCGCGGTAGAGCGCCGGAAGGCGAGCGCGTCCGCCAAAAGCGGCGCGCGCCGTGTACCCGCCCAGCGGCAACGCTTGGATTGCGCGGAGCGGCCTCTGTACGCGCCTTTCGGCGCTCCGCCTCCCCTTATTTGTTTGGAGGCTCTTGTTCGTGCCGTGCAAGATAGCTCGGGCGCAGGATGAGTGCGCCGCGAGGCCGGGAGCGCTTGCGTGCACCTCTCCCCGCTGCGCGGGGAGAGGTCGACTGAGCGAAGCGAAGGAGGGTGAGGGGGCGTCTCCGCGATTCTGAGCGTCCAGGATGAGCTGCGGCTTTTCAGGCCACTCCGCGATGCTCAGCCCAGCGGAAAGGCCCCCTTCATCCCGCCCTTCTCCCCGCATGCGGGGTGAAGGCGGCGAATGCGTCGGCCGCCGTTCCCCCCACCCTGACCCCTCCTCGCCATTCGCAGCGCAAATGGGGGAGGGGAATGGGATGGGACCGCGTATCGAACGAGCGTCTGGAATGACTGCCGCGATTGCGGCTAGGATCGGTACAGCAGCCTGGCTTGCCGCGCGCTCACGGCGCGGGCCGGCGGAGAACGAGTGCAGCGCAATGGCAGCGCCGCGGCAGATCAAGCTCGGCATGTTCCTGCGGCCGGCCGCGCAAAAATCATCGCGGTGGCTACCGCGGCAATGAAGGGGGGAGCGATGTTGAAATTCTTTGCCGGCGCGTTTGCGGCAGTGTTGACTTTCGCCGCGGCGCCGTTGCGCGCCGATCCGGTCGCCGATTTCTACGCCGGCAAGCAAATCCAGTTCATCGTGCGGACCACACCGGGCGGCGACTACGACCAGCTGTCGCGGCTTCTCGCCCGCTACCTGGGCAAGTACATCCCCGGTCATCCCGGCTTTGTCGTCAGCAACATGCCGGGCGGCGGCGGCATTGTTGCGGCCAACTACCTGGCGCAGATCGCGCCTCACGACGGCAGCGTGATCGAGATCGTCAGTCAGGGCCTCGCCGCCGATCAGGCGCTGCATCTTTCGGCGCCGCTCAAGGCCGATCTGACGACCTTCAACTGGATCGCCAACGTCGTCTATTCAAACCAGCTGCTCGCGGTCTGGCATACGTCGCCGACCAAGACGCTCGAGGACGCGAAGAAACGCGAGACGCTGATCGGCACCACCGGCGCCGGATCGGCCTCGGTTCAGTATCCGGCCTTCTTCAACAATGTGCTCGGCACCAAATTCAAGATCGTATTCGGCTATCCGGGCGGCAAGGAGATCGATCTGGCGATGGAACGCGGCGAGGTCGAAGGCCGCGGCATCAATCCCTACGCGGGTTATATGGCGTCGGAGCCGGACTGGATCCCGACCAAGAAGATCATCCCGCTCATCCAGGTCGGACAGCAAAGGGAGCCGGCACTTCCGGATGTGCCGCTGCTGCTCGATCAGCCCGTTGCGCCGGAAGACAAGCCGCTGCTGGAATTCATGTCGCGCGGCGCGGCCGTCGGGCGGCCGCTCGCCACCTCGCCCGGCGTTCCCGCCGAACGCGTCGCCGCGTTGCGCAACGCCTTCGCGCAGACCATCAAGGACCCGCAATTCGTTGCCGAGGCCACCGCCCAGCATTTGACGATCCGGCCGATGACCGGCGATCAGCTGGCAAAGCTGATCGATGGCATGATCAGCGCTCCGGCCGACGTGCGCGCCAAGGTCAAGCTCGCGTTGCAGCCCAACAAGGAGCACATGATCAAGCAGACGAAGCCGTAGGCGCGCCAGCGGTGGCCAGCACGCGTAGCCCGGGCGGAGCGAAGCGAAACCTGGGGCGAGCCTCGCCGTCGCCCTCTGCGGCTCGTCGACTTTGTCAGCGCGAGGTCATCGGCCCGGATTTTTAAACGATTTCGCCAACTCGCCGGCGGCCTTGAAAGCGGCCATGGCCTGCTTCGACGTCATGGCGACGCTGGTCTTGGTGTCGGCGATGCTGCCGCCCGCCGCCGCGACGATGGCGATCGACAAGGCGGCTTCGTTGTTCGGACAATCGATGATCAGAAGCCAATCATCCTCGCCGAACGTCATGTAATATCCGATCACCTTGCCGCCGGCTTTTTCGACGACCTTGGCAATGGCGGCCTCGCGATCTTCGGGGCTTGCCATCATTCCCTTGAGCGCTTCGGCATTATATCGGCCGCGAAGGATATAAATGGACATGGCTGCCGTCCCGGGTTGACCAGAATGATATCACCGGAAGAATAGCACGCCGGTCGGATGAGCCGAAGGCGTAACCTGCCGCCCGAATGGCCAAACGGCGAAGCCGATAGACGGCGTCGCGGGGACACGCAATCTAGCCTCAAGCGGAGCAAACGAAGCATTCAAGCCGAGCAAAACTGCCTATTAAATGCACCCATCACCGTAATTGCGCCATGCGTAATTGTAACTGCGTAATTCAAGCGCGGCCTCAAAACCGCCAGGTGAGATCACTGCTCACCGCATTGTCCTGAACGCGCGCAGCGAGCGCGCCAAAATAAGATACGCCGACGGTCATCTGCCCGCCGAGATGCAGGTCGAAGCCGGCCTGCACAAGCGCGGCATCGCGTGCCAGCGGCACGCCGCCCGAGGTGAAGGTTGCGCCGTTCATCTCGAATGCCAGCGCCGCCGCGGGTGTGAGCGGGCCGACAACATGCTGCCAGGCCGCCGAGGCGCGCGGCGTGAGCACCATGTCATTGGCGAGGCGGTCGTCTGCAGCGGCGCGTACGCCGAGCGTGGTATAGCCGACGCTGTCGTTCGCCGCCGAACCGCTGAGCGCGGCGATGCCGCTGCCGCCGCTTTCGGCAAAGCTGCCGCTGTGCAGATAAACGAAGGCAAGCCCGGCGAAGGGCTCGGCGGCAATGCGCCCGAGCGCCATGCCGTAGCCGAGTTCGCCGAAGACCTGCGCAGTAGCCGCCCGATAGCGCGCGCCTTCGAAATCGGTGAAGTTCGCAAAGGCCATGTTTCGACCGGCGTCGATGGTGCTGAAACTTGCCGCCGCGGCGCCGCGCAAGTTGAAGCGGCCTAAGGCCAGCGCGGTGTAATCGGCGAGATAGGCGGTATCGATATCGGCCGAGCTTGCCGGATTGACGATGTTGACAGACGAGTTGGTGTAGCCGGCGGCCGCGCCGGCGAGCCAATTGGACGCCAGGGTGCGATCGAGGCCGGCAAAAAAGCCGCGCAGATCGCGGTGGACGCCGGCCGCATCGCCGGCACCCTCGAACCGGCCCCAGCCGCCGACGCCCTGTGCCCAAAGCACGGTGGGCGAGGCCAGGGCCGCCGCCTGTACCGGCACGGCCTTCACCGGAAACCGCGGCTCGCGCGGCTGTTCGGTATAAGCGAGCACGTTTTCCGCATCGTGGCCGGATTCCGACGCCTCGGGTCCGGACAACATCGCCGCCTGCGGTCCTCCGGATGTCAGGGCCGCCAGCGGACCGGCACCGCCGGCGAAGGCGGCTTGGCGCATGCGTCCGAGCACCGCGTCGCGCAGGTAGAGGCCGTCTTCCAGGAGCACCGTGCGCGCGCTGGCATAGACTTCGCCATCGAGAGCTGCGAGGGCGGCGCGCAGCGGCACCGGATCGCCGTAGTTGAGCAGATCGAGACCGTTATACAGGGTGGTCATGCCCGTGAATGGAGCCGGATACGGCCCGCGGTCGAGTGCAGCGGCAACGGCTCCGGCGTTGCCGCCGCCGCCGCGCGGGCCGTAGAGCAGCGCGGCGTCGCCGATCGGCTGCTGGTTGATGTAGTCTGACAACGGCAGGAACTGCAGGCCAAAACAGTTCGGTCCGCCCGGCGTGCCGGCAGCCCATTCCTGCGCGGGACCGCCGGCGCCGCCGAACGCTGGAGCGCCGATTCCGATCAGCACGCAAGTCCCGGCCGGCACCAGCACGATGGTTTCCATCGTCGGCACCGTCGGTAGAGCCAGCACATTCTAAATCTGGGCCGGCGAAAGGCCGCGCACGATCGAGGCATCCGCCATGAACGGCCGGTTGGCGACGCTGCCGTTGCCGAAAAAGCGCACATACTGCGTCGGCGCGGAGGTCACCACCATTGACGCGGCTGCGCTCGTCACGAACGAGGGGACGGCAGTGCAGGAGGCAGGAAGAATGTAACTGTTGGCGTCGGCGCCAGTGGTTATCGAGGGAACAGAATTGGGCGGACAAGAAAATGGCGGCTTGTACACCGTTCCGCTCACGATCTGTCCAGGCGGCAACGGCAACCCCGATATGGACTGCGAGAACGCATCGGTCGGACTGGCGGCCGCCGCAGCAACAGCGGCGACCAACACGATAGCGCGGTTGTTCACGCGCGATCCCACCATTACCTCCAGCCGCCGGCCCGGCGACGCTTTGGCGAGCGCCAAGCGGCAGTACGGCAGACTATCGGAGCGACGTTTCTTCTGGAGGTAATCGGTAACGCGCCGCTGCTTTTCCTCCGCTTTTTTCGCGTGGCTCGGATGAGCGCGGAGCAAAATGACTTAAAGACGATGCCCATGACTCTCAGGATTGACGGATCATGGCGCGCTTGTCCTCGAAGTCGAATAGCCGCTCTCATTGCAGTTTTAGCCGACGTTGCCGCTCGATCGCTCTGCGCTGGCGGCCGAAGCGCTGGCGCCTTAGCGCGCTGTTGCGGCGAGCTGTGGCGATTTACGAGGTATGCGCGCGAGGCTGAGAATGATAGATTGGCGTTTCGACGCGAAGGACGCACTCATGATCGAGGTGAATTCCCCGCTTGTTCTGAAGCTTTCGCTGTTTCTTGTGACCGCTGTCGGCACGCATTTGATGATGTCGTTTGGTCAGACGCTGATACACTATAAAGTGGCCCACCATCCATTGGGCGGCAGGATTTACCGGGACCACCTCAATTTTCATCACACCCACTATTCCGAGGGTCATCTTGTCTCTGGGACATACCTCGGTGACGAAGGCAATACGACGCCCTATTTCTTGATTCCTGTTTTTCTCGTCGGAGGGTGCGCGTATTGGTTATTGCCACTAAATCTTTTTGTGGTGATGGCAGTCGCATGTGCTGCATCGTTCTACGCGCATGTCTTTTTCGACAAGGAATACCACTCGGAAAAGTCACGGTTTCAGCGGTTTGCATGGTTCAGACGCAAACAGGAGCTGCATTTCATTCATCATCGGCACGCCGACAGTAATTTCGCGGTAATTCATTTCTTCTGGGACAGGCTTCTCGGTACGTATAGAAATGCGGATGCAGGATAGTCTCCTATCGGCCGGGCGTTCGGCTTGCGGGCAACGCGTGGCACAATGAAATCGCTGCAGCATGGAGAATTTGCGATGCCGCTAGAGCAGGGTGAGGTGAAGGGCTACGATGACAATCGAATGGTCGTCGAGTTCACGATGCTCAATCAGGACAAGGTAGTCTGTTGCTCGATTAGCACTGCGGCAATGGACGGTCTTGAAGGCAGGCGCGACGTAAAGGCGGAGGAGCGGGTCGGTCAGTTTAAGCGATTGCGGGACGCAATTGAGGAGCGGGCATCGCGTAAGTATTTCGACGAACAGGCCCAGGCCAATCGTCCGGTGGTGCTGCGATCCAATGATTTTCCGAGATAGCAGGACCCTCACGGCATTGGCGCACGCGGCTTTGGCGGTCTTTTGAAAATGTTCCGTGCCGAGTTTTGCTTACATGACCAGGCAAACGAAGCCGTAAGCGCGCCGGATGGCGCGCAGTCAAGTCAGCTTGGTGTGGACGTCGACGACGGCGACCCCGCCTTTCTCGACCTCGGCAATGGCCTGGCGGAGCACGCCCGCCAGGTCGGCCGGATCGGTCACCGGCCCCGCGCTCCAGGCGCCGAAGCTTTTCGCGTTGGTGGCGTAATCAATTCCCGGATTGACCATGCGCTGGCCGATCCAGGCATTTTCGCGCGGCCGGTTGCGATCCGCGGCGACTTCGAGCTGGTGCTTCTCGTCGTTGCCCCAGGTGGTGTTGTTGTTGATGATGGCGAGCATCGGCGCGCGGTAATGCACGGCACTCCAGATCGCGCTTGCCGACATGACAAAGTCGCCGTCGCCGAACAGCGCGACGCACAGGCGCCCCGAATTGCGGTTGGCGATCGCCGCACCGACCGCGGCGCCCGGACCGTAGCCCACGCCGCCGCCGCCATTGTGCCCGAGATACTGGCCGGCGCCGGTGAACTCCCAGATGCCTTCCGGAAAGCTCGACTGGTTGCGCACCGTCAACAGCCAGTTCTTGTTTTTGACGGCGTCCCACAGTTCGGACACAAGCCGCGCCGGCGCGATCGGCTTGTCGTCCCAGCCCTTGCGCGCCGCTTCGCGCTGGCCGGCGCGCAGCTTTCGGTGACGCTCGGCGAGCGCTGTCTTGCGCCGCGCGACGCGGTCACGCGCGGCAGCATCGCCCGAGAGGCGCTTGCGCACGGCTTCCGCGAGCTGGCGCATGCCGAGCAGCGGCTCGCAGCTCAATTGTACGTCGATGACCGGCAGCGGGCCTTTGAGATACGACCATGAGCTCATCGCCATGTCGTTCATCGACATGTCGATGACCTTGCGGCCCGGCTTTTCCCGTCCCGAGCCGACGTGCTCCTTGTCGCCCGGATAACCGTCGAGCAGGCTTGCCACGTCGCGGCAATCGATCGCCAGGATCGCGTCGGCTTCCTTCACCACGCCGCGGTCGCCGCTCAAATTCTGCGGATGGTTGGTCGGGAACGCGACCAGCGCCAGATCGTCGCGATAGCCGGCGCCAGTGAGTTCGACCAGTTCGACCAGCGGCGCGGTGACGGCGGGATCGATGCCGAACCGGCCGCCGACGATCAGCGGGAATTCAGCCGCGATCAGGGCGGCGGCGGCAGCCTCGAGCGCCTCGGGATTCGCGGCCGGCGGCGGTGGCGCCACAAACTGCTTCGCATCGGGAATGCGCAGCCCATCCGCGATCCGGGTCTCCTGGATGCCGCAATCGAGCGTGACATAGACCGGACCGCGCGGCTCGGTGAGCGCGGTCTTGTGGCCGCGCCCGATCGCGTCGAGGATCGCCTGACCGGTCGTCGGCTCGTCCACCCATTTGACGTAGGGCTTCACGATGTCGCTTTGCGTGTTGGCGCAATGCAGCCAATCGATCCAGCGCCGCTCGCTGGTGTCGAGCGGGCCGCTGCCGCCCAGCACCAGCACCGGCGAATGGTCGCCATATGCGTTATAGACGGCCATCGAGCCGTTCATCAGTCCGACCAGGTTGTGCAGGATGCAAACGCCGACGCGTCCGGTCGCCTTGGCATAGCCGTGCGCCATCGAAACCGCGATCTGCTCGTGTGCCGCAAGAATGATCGTCGGCTTGTGATTGCGGCCGAAATTGACCAGCGAGTCATGCAGGCCGCGGTAGCTCGATCCCGGCAGCAGAAAGACGTAGTCCACATCCAGCCGGCGCAGCAGTTCGACCATGGCGTCGGAATAGTATTCGGGTTCGCTGCGATTACCCGGCAGGTTGACCGGCACCTCGCTCTTGAAAGACGGGTGCGGCGCTGCGGCGTCGTTCATCGCTGTCTCCTTTTTGGGCCGCCAATGCATTGCGATGCGGTCGCGGCCGTGCGGCTTGCCAGTGGGGTGAAGGGGGTTAGCGTTTGGGCGTCATCAGCTGTTTGAATCGATCGGCCACCGGCGCCGGAGTCGCGTAGAGCGTGGCGACGACCTTGCTCAGGTCGGCGGGCCGCACCGGCGCGATGGGAGTACGCAGCTTCTTCGCCTCCGCCAGAAAGTCAGAATCGCGGGTCATATCCTCAAAGGCCTTCTGCAGGGCGGCAAAGCGGCCGGCCGGCAGCCCCGGCGCGGTCCAGAAGCCGACGCCAATGTTGTCGGGTCCCTCCGCGAGCTGCACCAGCTGGCGAGCCTCGCCGCTGACCAGATCGGCGAACGCGGGCAGTCCGGCCGGCATGTCGGGGGCCGGGGGGCCGGTGCGGAACAGAAAAACAATCTTGCGGTCGCGAATCCAGTCCGGCTTGGCCGAAGTCCATCCGGTCCAGTAATTGAAGCGGCCGTCCAGTTCGCCTTTTTCGATCGCAAGGTTGATTTCGGCGCCGCCCGGATAGCCCATGACCACTTTGAAGCGCGTGCCGAGCACAGCATTGGCCAGCGTCGGAATCTGAAAGTTGCCGGCGCCGACGCCTGTAGAGCCGAAATTGAGCGGGATTTTCTTCGCCTGCTCAAGCGTTGTGGCGTGCGCCGTGTGCCAGACAGTGACGACGCCCGGCCTTGCCGCCAGCGAGCCGAGCCACTGGATTTTGCGGGCATCGAATTTCGCGGCGCTCAGCATCGGCACCAGAACCGAGGGGCTCAGGATTTCACCGATGACGCTGCCGTCCTTGGGAGCGGCATTGAAGATGTAGTCGACCGACTGGACGCCGCCGGCGCCCGGCATCGCCGCGGCGACGACGGTGGGGTGGCCCGGGATATGGCGGCCGATGTAATCGGCCATCAGGCGGCCGTAGACGGCGACCGAGCCGCCCATCGAGGCCGGGATGATCACCCGAACGGTATTGCCATGATAAAAGCCGGCGACGTCGTCTGCTGCCGCTCCCCCAACAGCGAAAACCGACGCAGCAATGGCGCACAATGCGCTTCTGCAAAGGCGCAGAAGGTGCATGCCGTTTCCTCCCCATGCGTGCCGGGCGCATCGGCTTGATGGTTGCGCTCCGCGCCCCGGCGCCTTGTTGGTTGCAAAAACCATGGCGCCGGCTCGCCGGAACTCTAACACCCGGCCGCCGATTTCCAAATTGCAGGTGACGTTTGCAGTCGCGTCATGCCGCCGCGGATGGCGCCGGCCGCGGCGCGCCTTTGCGCTACGCTGCGATGGCGCGCAGGACGCAACAGGCGTCAAAGCCATATCAGCGCCGCTCAACCGGCGGGCGCGGCAGCAGCATGCCACTGATGGCGCTGCAGCCCGCCAGGGCCGCGGCAAGCAGCATCATGACCTCGATGCTCCGCGCGAGCGACGTGCGCACGATCGTCCTTGCAGCTTCGCCGGCGTTGTTGGCGAGTGCGGTTGCGAATTGGCCGCGAGCGGCATGAACGGCCTGCGTGAGCCCCGCGGACGCTGGCGCCTGCAACAATTGGCGATCCAGGGATCGGTCGTAGATGCCGAGTGCGACGGCGCCGAATATGGCGATCGCGAGCAGACTTGCCAGCGACGCAATGGCGTTATTGACGCCGGAAGCGACGCCGGTCTTGTCCTGCGGAACGGAATTGATCACGGTCGTCGTCAGCGGAGCGACGGCGCTCGCCATGCCCAGGCCGAGAACGGAGTTCGCCACCAGAAAAGACCAATAGGCGCCGTCGCGTACCGCGAAAGCCAGGAGAATGAAGCCGATCGCCGCGAGGGCAGGCCCAACGACCAGCGGCAACCTCGCGCCGAACCGGTCGAGCAATCCGCCCGACCAGCGCGACAGGACGCCCATGATGACGGTGAACGGCAGAAAAGCCGCGCCCGCGAGCAGCGCCGAATAGCCGCCAACCTGGATGAGAGCGAACGGCAGAAAAAAGAATGCCGCGGCCAGTGCCGCGTAAAGCAGGAAGGTCAGCAGGTTGACGCTCGAAAACGTTCGCGATCGAAACAGATCGAGCGGCAGCATGGGCGCGCTGCTATGGGCCTCCAGCCAGAAAAAGGCGGCGCCAAATATCACTCCGCAGGCAAGCGGTCCGAGCACCCGCGCATCGGTCCAGCCGAGATCCGGCGCCACGATCAGCCCGAAGCAGAGTCCCGCCAATCCGATGAGCGCGAGCAATGCGCCCGCCCAATCCAGACTGTCGGTCCGAGGACTGACACTTTCGGGAACACGCCGATAGGCGATCCACAATGCCGGCAGCGCAAGCAGCGGGTTTATCAGGAAAATCCAGCGCCAACTGAAACCGTCGACGATCCAGCCGCCCAGGATCGGTCCGACTGCGGCGGAGATGGCGGAAAATCCCGCCCAGGTCCCGATCGCCTTACCGCGCTCAGCCTCGTCGAACGAAGCGCCGATGAGAGCCAGCGCGCATGGCACAAGCAGCGCCGCGCCGACGCCCTGGATGGCGCGCGCCGAGATCAGGATGCCGACGTTCGGGGACAGACCGCAGGCCAGTGAAGCCGCCGCAAAAACGCTGACGCCGATGATGAACATTTTTCGGCGGCCGAAGCGGTCGGCAGCCGCGCCTCCGATCAGCAATAACGCCGCGAGGCAAAGCGTGTAGGCGTTCACCAGCCACTGAATGACAGCAACCGAGGCCGCCAGATCCTTTTCGATCGCCGGCAGCGCAATGTTGACGACCGATTTATCGATATAGGCGATCGCCGAGGCCAGAATGGTGCTGACCAGAACCCACGGTTTCGCGCTCGGAGCGCAGGTGCCGGCCGCTGCGGTCGCCCGGATTGCGCCTTCGTCACAGGGTGTGGCTTTCGCAGTGATCACCGGCTTTCTCCGTGCAGCCGCGTATCGCAGGGACGATCTTAGCGAAACCGATCATGCAGCGCTCCACAACTGCTTTGCGATTGGCCGCTGTGGGTCAATGAGCTGCCTCAGGTCCCAATCGGTGCTGAGCCTAGAGTGCGGGGCGGCCGGCGACGCCACGGCGCGTGAAATCGGAAAGCGCGCAATCAGGTTGCACATTTGCGCGACCCCACCCGTGGCGCCTTCCGCGAAGGGAGGGGAAAGTCGCGCCTTGCCGGCCCGTGCTGCGTCCTTTACCTATAGGGCAAAGAACGATTTGCCTCCCGAACCATGGAGGAAGCGCCGTGAATATCGAAGCCCGGCAGATCGACCGCAGCGCCAAAACCAGGCTGCAGATCATCGACTGCGACATCCATCCGAAAAGCTCGCTGGAAGATTTGCGGCCGTATCTGAGCAATCGCTGGTGCGATTACGCGCAGACCTACGGGGCGCGCTCGCACCACGGCTACGTCAAGGGCTTTCCCTATCCGAAGGGCCAGCCGCTGGCGTCGCGCCGCGACTCGTGGCCGCCGGACGGCGGGCTGCCGGCGAGCAATTACGAGTTCATGCTCGAGCAGCATCTCGACCTCTACGGCATCGAATACGGCGTGATGAATCCGTTGTCGCCGTCGGGGCAGGGCGAGCAGAACGACGAGTTCTCCGCCGCGCTGGCGTTCGCCGCCAATGAGTTCCAGATCAATCACTGGAACGCGCTCGATGCGCGGCTGAAAGCGTCGCTGATCGTGCCTTACGAGGATCCCGACGCGTCGCGGGCGGAAATCCGCCGCCGCGAGGGCGACCGCCGTTTCGCCCACGTGCTGATGCTCACCCGCACCGCGGACCTGATGGGCCGCCGCCGCTACTGGCCGATCTACGAGGCGGCCTGCGAGGCGGGCTTGCCAGTCGGCGTGCATGTGTTCGGCTATAGCGGCCGCGCGGTGAGCAATACCGGCTGGCCGTCATTCTATGTCGAGGAAATGACTGAGCACGCCTCGGCCTGCCAGGCGCAGGTGTCGAGCCTGATCATGGAGGGCGTGTTCGAGCATTTTCCGCAGCTCAAATTCGTCTTCATCGAGGGCGGCTTCGGCTGGGTGCCGAGCCTCGGCTACCGGCTCGACCGGGGCTGGCAGCGCGACAAGAGCGGCCTGCCGCACGTCAAGCGCCCGCCGTCCGAATACCTGCGCGAGCATTTCTGGGTCACCACCCAGCCGATGGAGGAGCCGGAGAATCCCGAGCATCTTGCGCAGATCATGGAAGCGATCGGCTACGACCGCATCCTGTTCTCGTCGGATTATCCGCACTGGGATTTCGACGACCCGTTCGTCGCGGTGCCACCGAGCCTCGGCGAGGAACGGCGCCGGCAGATTTATGCGGGCAACGCGCGGGCGCTCTACGGGTTTGGCTGAGGCTGGCATAGCTCCTCGCTAGACGCTAAATGTAGCGGCAGGTCTTGCGCTTATTCCCCAGGCGTTGAGCCGGCCGGCTGGTTTCCGGCCGGGCATGGGTGTAACCACCCAGGCGTCGATTAGCAGGTGTCAGGAGCGAGGTATGGCGGTTTCCCAAAGCGCAAAGGCCGTGGATGAGGGCTTCTTCTCTGCGGCGCTGGGCGACAGCGATCCTGAAATCGCCGACGTCATCCGGCTGGAACTCGGCCGTCAGCGCGACGACATCGAGCTGATCGCGTCGGAGAACATCGTCAGCCGCGCCGTGCTTGAGGCGCAGGGCTCGGTGCTGACTAATAAGTATGCCGAGGGCCTACCAGGACGGCGCTATTACGGCGGCTGCCAGTTCGTGGACGTCGCCGAGCGGCTGGCGATCGAGCGGGTCACCAAACTGTTCGGCTGCGCCTTCGCCAATGTGCAGCCGCATTCCGGCGCCTCGGCCAACGCCGAGGTTTTCATGGCGCTGATGCAGCCCGGCGATACCTTCATGGGCCTCAATTTGGCGGCCGGCGGACATCTCACTCACGGCTCGCCTGTGAACCTCTCCGGCCGCTGGTTCAAGGTCGTGCCTTACGGGGTGCGACGTGACGATCATCAGATCGACATCGACGAGGTCGAGCGGCTCGCCAAACAGCACCGGCCGAAAATCATCATCGCCGGCGGCTCGGCCTATCCGCGCATCATTGATTTCCGCCGCTTCCGCGAAATTGCCGACGAGGTCGGCGCTTACCTCATGGTCGACATGGCGCATTTCGCCGGTCTCGTTGCCGGCGGCGCCCATCCGAGCCCGTTTCCCCATGCCCACGTGGTGACCACCACCACGCACAAGACGCTGCGCGGGCCGCGCGGCGGCGCGATCCTGACCAACGACGAGGAACTGGCGAAAAAGCTCAATTCGGCGGTGTTCCCGGGCATGCAGGGCGGCCCGTTGATGCATGTGATTGCCGCGAAGGCGGTGGCGTTCGGCGAGGCGCTCCGGCCCTCGTTCAAGCTTTACGCGAAGAACGTGGTCGAAAATTCCAAGGCGCTTGCCGAAACGCTGAAGAACCGCGGCCTTGATATCGTCTCTGGCGGCACCGACACGCACCTGATGCTGGTCGATCTTCGCAAGAGGCGGCTCACCGGCAAGGTGGCGGAGGCCGCGCTCGGCCGCGCCCGCATCACCTGCAATAAGAACGGTATCCCGTTCGATCCGGAAAAGCCGACGGTGACTTCGGGCGTGCGGCTTGGCACACCGGCCGGGACGACCCGCGGCTTCGGCATTGCCGAGTTCAGGCAAGTCGGCGACCTGATCTCCGAACTGCTTGGTGCGCTTTCAGAAAAAGCCGTCGAGCAGGACGCCGCCGCGGAGGCGAGCGTGCGCGACAAGGTCGGAGCGCTTGGTGCGCCGTTTCCCGATTTACGAAGGGTAGCCGACAGGCGAAGGGGCGAGGGGATGCGTTGTCCGAGCTGTGGAAGTCTCGATACCCAGGTGAAGGAACTCGCGGCCGGCGGAAGACTCCTCTGTCATCCGCCGCCGGCGCTTCTGCCTCGCCTGCAATTTCCGCTTCACCACCTTCGAGCGGGTGCAGCTGCGCGAGTTGACCGTGATCAAGCGCAACGGCCGGCGCGCGCCGTTCGACCGCGACAAGCTGTTGCGCTCGGTGCAGATCGCGCTGCGCAAGCGCTCGGTCGATCCCGAGCGCATCGATCAGATGGTGTCGAAGATTGTGCGCGAACTGGAAAGTCTCGGCGAAAGCGAGGTCACGTCCGAGACGATCGGCGAGACCGTGATGGCCTACCTGCGCGAACTCGACGACGTCGCCTATGTGCGCTTCGCCTCGGTCTACCGCAATTTCCGTGAAGCCAAGGACTTCGAAACCGCGCTCGCAGAGCTGACCGGCGAAGAGGCCGCCGAGATCGCGCGCAAGTGAGCGCCGCGCGGGCCTCACGCGGCGCCGAGCAGATCCTCGACCGTCACATCGAGGCCGGGCGGATCGAGCCGTAAGCGGCCAGTGCTGAGCAAATTCGGCACGCCGCCGCGCGAATGTTGGGTCACGGTTCGCGCAAAACGACGATAGCCGTTTCATGGCGCTGGCGCTGGCGCTCGGCCGGCGCGGGCTCGGCCGCACCTGGCCGAATCCAGCCGTGGGGTCGGTGATCGTGAAGGATGGTGTTGTCATCGGCCGCGGCTGGACGCAGCCCGGCGGCCGGCCGCACGCCGAGATCGAGGCGCTCCGCCGCGCCGGCGACGCCGTGCGCGGCGCGACGATGTACGTCACGCTCGAGCCGTGCTCGCATCACGGCAAGACCCCGCCCTGCGCCGACGCCATCGTCGCGGCTGGTGTGGGGCGCGTCGTTTCGGCGATCGAGGATCCTAATCCCGAAGTGGCGGGCAAAGGCCACGCGCGGCTGCGCGCGGCGGGCGTCGCGGTCGATGTCGGGATCGGCGCCGAAGAGGCGCGTCGCGATCATGCCGGCCACATCCGCCGCATGCGCGACGGCCGGCCTCATGTGATGCTCAAGCTCGCCATCTCGGCCGACGGCAAAGCCGGAGCCGCGGGGCGCAAGCCGATGGCGATCACCGGCGAGGCGGCGCGCGCGCGTGTGCATCTGATGCGGGCGCAAAGCGACGCCATCATGATCGGCATCGGCACGGCGCTGGCCGACGATCCGCTGCTGACGTGCCGCCTGCCGGGCATGGCGACAGCTTCGCCCCTGCGCATTGTTCTCGATAGCGCGTTGCGGCTGCCGCTCGACAGCCGCCTGGCGAAAAGCGCGCGCGAGATGCCCGTCTGGGTGATTGCCGCCGCCGATGCGCCGCGCGCTCAAGAGGATGCATTACGCACGCAGGGCGTCGAGGTCATGCGCTGCGCCGGCAGCGGCGGACTGCTCGAACTGTTGGCGGTCCTTAGACTGCTCGCCGCGCGCGGCGTGACCCGGCTGATGGTGGAGGGCGGTCCGATGCTTGCGTCGGCGCTGCTCGCGGCCGATCTTGTCGATGAAGCGCAATTGTTCCATTCAGCTCAGGTTGTTGGCGCCGACGGAATGGACGCGCTTGATTCCGATGCAGCAACGGCGCTGGGGCTTCACCTCAACCAGGCAGGCAGCGAACCCGTGGGCTCCGATCGGCTCGATTCCTATCAACGCGGATAAGCAATGTTCACCGGTATTGTCAGCGACTTAGGCGAACTTATTGACGTGGAGGAGAAGGCCGAAGGCCTGCGCCGGTTGCGCATCGCCTGCACCTATGATCCCGACCGCATCGACATCGGTGCCTCGATTGCCTGCTCCGGCATTTGCCTGACCGTGGTCGAACGCGGGCGGTCGGGGAACCGGCAGTTCTTTGCGGCCGACGCTGCGGCTGAGACCCTGCGCATGACCACGGCGGAAAGCTGGCGGCGCGGCACGCACCTCAATCTCGAACGATCGCTTCGCCTTGGCGACGAACTCGGCGGCCACCTGGTCAGCGGCCATGTTGACGGCATCGCCGAACTGATCGCGCGCGACAATTTCGTCGACATGGCGGGGCTGACTCTGCGCGCGCCCGCCGCCCTGTCCCGCTTCATCGCCGCCAAAGGCTCGGTCGCGCTCGACGGCGTGTCGCTCACGGTCAATGAGGTCAAGGGCGACACATTCTCGGTCCTGATCATCCCGCACACATTAAGAGTGACGACCCTGGGCGCACTGGCGCCGGGAGCGCTGCTCAACCTCGAAGTCGACCAGATGGCGCGCTACGCCGCGCGATTGCTTGAGGCTACCCAAGTTGACAACGGGCGAAACGGGACTTAGCTAAGTAGATTAGCTAAGTAGATTAGCTAAGTAGATTAGCTAAGTGCAACAGGAGGCAGCCATGGCATCGGTCACAATTCACCAGGCAAAGACCAACCTGTCGAAGCTAATCGCCCGCGCCGAAGCTGGCGAAGAGATAGTCATCATGCGCGGCAAGGAGCCGGTGGCGCGCCTTGAGCCACTCTTTAAGAAGAAGGGCAAGCGCGTTCCAGGCTTGCTGAAGGGCAAGGTTCCGGAATTGCCGGACGCATTTTTCTTTGAGCCGCTTCCGGAAGAAGAGCTGCGCGCCTGGGAGGGCGAATTTGAGGGTCCTCGTTGACACTCACGCGTTCGTTTGGTGGGTGATCGATAGCCCGCGGCTGTCGCCCCGGGCGCGTGAGCTGTTTGTCTCTGAAGATAATGAGATTTGTGTCAGTGCAGTTGTCGCATGGGAATTGGCGACGAAGGTCCGGTTGGGGAAATGGGCGGAAGCATCTCCAATAGCGACTGACATTGTGCGCGTGATCGCGGACAACGATTTCTCCCCGCTCCCGGTCACAATTGAACATGCCCGTGTTGCCGGGTTCCTTGCTGGCCGTCATCGCGACCCGTTCGATCGCATGCTTGCGGCCCAATCCCAGGTAGAAGGAATCCCGCTCGTCAGCGCGGATTCTGCGTTCCGTGCGTTCGGGATATCTCTGGTGTGGTGAACGCGCACTCCTTTGCACACGGTGCGCGCCGCTTGTTCGCGCCTCCGCCGCTTGCTACGACCTCGCGCGCATCACGGAGCATAGACAATGGCCGGGCCGCGGCAGGCAAAGCGTACGAAAGGCGACGGCAAAGGCGCGCGCATCCTGATCGTCGAGGCGCGTTTTTATGACAAGATCGCCGATGCGCTTCTGGCCGGCGCGATGCGCGCATTGGACGAGGCGCACGCGACCGTCGAGCGCATCAGCGTGCCGGGTTCGCTTGAGATTCCGCCCGCGATCGCGATAGCGGCCGACGCGGCGCGGCGCAAACGCCGCCCGTATGACGGCGTCGTCGCGCTTGGCTGCGTGATCCGCGGCGAGACCATCCATTTTGAAATCGTCTCGCATCAATCGGCGCGCGGCCTGATGGAGCTGTCGGTCGCGCGCGGCCTGCCGATCGGCAACGGCATCATTACGGTGGAGAACGAGGCGCAGGCCTTTGCCCGCGCGCGGCATGGAAGAGCAGGACAAGGGCGGCGATGCCGCGCGCGCCGCGCTTGCGCTCATCGAACTCAAGCGGCGGCTCGGAGACGCGCTGACGATGCCCGGCGCAGAGACAAAAGAAGCGCGCAAGGCCAATAAGCGCGGCGCCGCACGGCTCGCCGCCGTCCAGGCGCTGTATCAGATGGATCTTGCCGGCACCGGCTTCAACGAGATCGTGGCCGAGTTCGAAAGTCACTGGCTCGGCGGCGAGGTCGAAGGCGCGCAATACATGCCGGCGGAGGCGGCGTACTTTCGCGATATCGTCGGCGGCGTTTTGCGCGAGCAGAAAACCCTCGACCCGCTGATCGACGCAGCCCTCACGCGCGGCTGGCCGCTCAAGCGTGTCGAGACGATTTTGCGTGCGGTATTGCGCGCGGGCGCTTATGAGCTGGCGTACCGAACGGATGTTCCGGCCCGCGTCGTGATGGCGGAATATGTCGACGTCGCCGCCGCTTTCGTCGACGACGAGGAGACTGGCATGGTCAATGCCGTGCTCGATCAGATCGCGCATCAATCGCGTGCCGCCGAATTTTCCGGTGCGGGCTGAATGGAGCGCGCCGTGGCCGATGGTGACATGGCCGGTGGTGACATGGCCGATGGTGACATGGCCGGGCGTGATATGGCGGCCCGGGACGAGATGTCGGCCGAGGAGCGCCTGATCGCCCGCTGCTTCGGTCCGTTGGCGACGCATCCCGGCGCGCTTGGGCTTGCCGACGACGCTGCGGTGCTGAGGCCGCCGCCGGGCTGCGATCTTGTGCTCACGACCGACGGCGTCATCGCTGGCGTGCATTTCTTTCCGGACGATCCGCCGGAAACCATCGGCCGCAAAGTCTTGCGGATGAATCTCTCCGACCTTGCCGCCAAAGGTGCGCAGCCGGCGGGATTTCTGCTCTCGATCGCGCTCCCGGCCGGCTTCGAGGAAGCGTGGCTCACGGCGTTTGCGGCCGGATTGGGCGACGACGCGCGGCACTATCAATGTCCCTTGCTCGGCGGCGATACCGATCATACGCCGGGCCCGATCTCCGTCTCGATCGCCGCGTTCGGCACCGTGCCGCAGGGGAAAATCGTGCGCCGCTCGACCGCGAAGATTGGCGATCGCATCGTCGTTACCGGTACGATCGGCGATGCCGCGCTCGGTGTCCTGCTCCGGCGCGACCCCGGTCTGGCGCGGCGCCTGCGCCTGTCCGATGCGGCGAGCGCGCAGCTTCAGGACCGTTATCTGAAGCCGCAGCCCCGCAATGCGCTCGCCGGCGCAGTGCTGCAGCATGCCTCCGCGGCGATGGATGTGTCCGATGGGCTTGCCGGCGATCTCGCCAAGCTGTGCCGGACCTCGCGGGTCGCGGCGGAGGTTGATGCCGTGCGGGTGCCGCTATCGGACGCCGCGCGCGAGGCGCTTGCCGCCGATCCGGCGCTCTTCGAAACGGCGCTCAGCGGCGGCGACGACTATGAGATCCTGCTGACGTTGCCGCCGGAACGGCTCGAAGCATTCCGTGCAGCGGCGACGCAAGCCGGGATCGCCGCGACCGAAATCGGCCGTATCGTTGCCGGGCAGGGCACGCGCTTCAAGCGCGACGGCAAAACGCTTGATTTCGCGCGGGCTTCCTACAGCCATTTCTAATTCGCCCGACCGGCGAGTAGCGCATGGCTTCGACCCAGCCGTCCTCTGGCCGCGTCGTACTGCGCGGCTATAATGCCCGACCCGGAGGAAACGCCATGCACGATACGACGGCCATCGCCAAGTCGCTGCCGCCCACGCCCGAACCCAAGCCGCGCGCAGGCAAAAACGCCAATCCGCGCTACGCGGACGCTGTACAAGCAGTTTCCCGACCATCGACTATCTGCGCCGGCGTGCGCGCACGCGGTTGCCGTATTTCGCTTTCGAATATTGCGACGGCGGCTCCGGCAAGGACGATGCCGGCATCAAGCGCAACTGGGCGGCGCTCGATGCCGTGGAACTGGTGCCGCGCTATGGCGTGATGCCGTCGCTGCCGCCCTGCGAGGTCGAACTGTTCGGCCGCCGTTACGCGGCGCCGATCGGGATCGCGCCGATGGGCGGCCCGGCTGTCGTGTGGCCAGGCGCCGACATCTATCTCGCCCGCGCCGCGCAGCGCGCCCGCGTGCCCTACACGCTCGGCACTGTCGGCTGCGCCACGATCGAGAAAATCGCAGAGGTCGCGCCCGACGTGTTCTGGTTCCAGCTCTATCGCGCCGCCCGCAACGATCACGCCATCGGTTTCGATCTGGTCCGCCGCGCGCAAGCCGCCGGCTGCCACGCGCTAGTGCTGACGCTTGACGTTCCGGTGCGCACCACCCGCGCGCGCGAAGTCGTTGTCGGCCTGGGCGGCGCCTTCAATGTCGACTTGAGCAAGATGATCCAGATGATCGACTTGCGCCGGCCTGGACGCATGGCGCTCCGCAAGAACGGCATTCCGCGCTTCTCCAATCTGCGTGCCTATGCGGGCGACGTGTCGATCAACGAGATGGTGGCGTTCGCGCGCCGTGAAATGGGCGGCGCGTTTACCTGGGAAGAAGTCGCCCAGTACCGCGACCGCTGGAAAGGCCCGCTGGTCGTCAAAGGCATTCTGCATCCGCAGGACGCCGAAAAGGCCGTCACGCTCGGCGTCGACGGCATGGTTGTGTCGAACCATGGCGGCCGCCAGATCGATGCCTTGCCGGCGCCGATCGACGCGCTGCCGGCGATCGTGCAGCAGGTCGGCAGCCGCGCCACGGTGATGCTGGATTCGGGCATTCGCAGCGGCACCGACGTGGTACGGGCCTATGCGCTCGGCGCCGCGGCGGCGTTCGCCGGCAAGGCCTTCCTGTGGGGTCTCGGCGCGCTCGGCGAGGAAGGCCCCGATCATGTCATCGATCTTCTGATCGACGAAACGCAAGCCGCCTTCGGCCAGCTTGGCGCTCATACGCCCGAAGAATCCCGCTCGGTGGTCGTCCGCCATAACGGCGCGCTGAAGTTCTCGTAGCGCATGGCGGCCACGCCTGCGGCTGAATCGGCTTATATTCGTTCCATGCAGTGGACCGACGAAGCCATCGTGCTCGGCGTCAAACGGCACGGCGAGACCAGCGTCATTCTCGAACTGATGACGGCCGAGCGCGGCCGCCATCTCGGCTTGGTGCGCGGCGGCGCCGGCACCCGGCTGCGCGGCGTGCTGCAGCCGGGCAACTCGCTGCGCGCCACCTGGCGGGCGCGGCTCGACGATCATCTGGGGAATTACGCGGTCGAAGGGCTGAACTTGCGAGCCGCGGGTGTTCTGCCGGCGGCGCATGCGGTGCATGGCGTTACCCATCTGGCGGCTTTGTGCCGGCTCCTTGCCGAGCGCGAACCGCACCCGCGCATATATGCCGCGCTCGAAGATATCCTCGGCGCAATCGACGCGCCGTTTGATGCCGCGGTCGCCATCGCGCGCTTCGAGCTTGATCTTCTGGCCGAGCTCGGGTTCGGCCTCGATCTGTCGTCGTGCGCCGCGACCGGGGTGACGGCCGATCTGATCTATGTGTCGCCGCGCTCCGCTCGCGCGGTGTCGCGCGCCGCCGGTGAAGAGTATCGCGACAGGCTGTTGCGGCTCCCGGCGTTCCTACGCGACGACGCGGCGGCGGACGCAACCGCCATCGCCGACGCCTTCGCGCTCACCGGATTTTTTCTCGATCGCCACGCCTTCTCGCCGCGCGGCCTGTCGATGCCGTCGGAACGAGCGCGCTTTATCACCGCAGTGATGCGGCAGTTGGCGAACAGTGCGGAGGAGGCCGCTCCGAGCGCGGCGCGGTAGTCAGTAAGGCCGGTACGGCCAGCAGGCGCATTGGCCGTAGCCGAGCGGACCCGTCCGGCATGCATAGTAATAATCGGTCGGGCAGGCGGGCCGATAATGGTAGCCCCATCGGTCCCAGCGCCATCCGCGGTGGCGCGGACCATAATGAATGCGTCCACAGCCATACGGGCCGCAGAATACTTGAGTCTTCTGGACGAGACTCCCGGGTGCGGGCGATGGTACGGCGAGCATCGCGGCCGCATTCATCGTCGGCACCAGCACAAAAAGTGTGGCGGCAACAGCAGCGGCCGTGAAAGCGCATTTGCGCATCAGTATCTCCACATGCGTGGCTATCGGCGTCAGCGACGTCGCGCCCAATGATGCCCGTGCGCCGGATGCCACTTCCGCGCCCAGACATCGGCCGGTACGTCGTGCGGTTCCGGGCTGCCCCAGATCGTCGGCCGCAGCACTTGCCACGGATCGTCCCAGACCGGCCGATGGTCCCAGCGCCAATAGTGGCGCTGTCGCCATCGATACCTGACATAATGGACCGACCTTACCGGTGCGTTATAGCCGCCCGCGGCAGCGAGCGCGGCTGGCGCTGCAGGTCCCATGGCCGCGGCGGGATGTGGCCAGGCGCCGATCAAAAGAGCGGCTCCTGAGAAAGCGGCGACTATCAGGCTCTTCGGCATGCCAATACCCCCGGCTCTCTCAATCTGGTGTGCCTGAATACATCGAGATTTTAGCGCATTGTGCCGCCGTATTCACGTCATGATCGAAGCGCCGAAAGTGCACGGATTCCACGCTGTTCAGACCCGAAAAGGGCAGCTTTCGTCCCTTGTTCGGGGTCCGCAACCGCGCTAGCTCGGGCATGCCATGGCCACCAAAGTGATTCCCCCGAAGGACTCGGGCGACGTGCAGGATATCGCGCTGCGTGAGGCGCTCGAAGAGCGCTATCTCGCCTACGCGCTCTCTACCATCATGCATCGGGCGCTGCCGGACGCGCGCGACGGGCTCAAGCCGGTGCACCGGCGTATCCTCTACGGCATGCGGCTTCTCCGGCTCGATCCCGGCGCCGCGTTCAAGAAATCCGCCAAAATTGTCGGCGACGTGATGGGCAATTTCCATCCGCACGGCGACCAGGCGATTTACGACGCGCTGGTGCGGCTGGCGCAGGATTTTGCCTCGCGCTTTCCGCTGGTCGATGGCCAGGGCAATTTCGGCAATATCGACGGCGATAACGCCGCGGCCTACCGCTATACCGAGGCGCGTCTGACCGAAGCGGCGCGGCTTCTGCTCGACGGCATCGACGAGGACGCCGTCGATTTCCGCCCGAGCTACGACGGCGTGATGGCCGAGCCGGTGGTGCTGCCGGCGGCATTTCCCAATCTGCTCGCCAACGGCGCCCAGGGCATCGCGGTCGGCATGGCCACCGCGATCCCGCCGCACAACATCGCCGAACTGTGCGACGCCGCGCTCTATCTGATCGAACAACCGAATGCGCGCAGCCGAACCTTGCTCAAATACGTGCCCGGTCCGGATTTCCCGACCGGCGGCCTGATCGTCGATCCGCCGGAAGCGATCGCCGAGGCCTATACCACGGGGCGCGGCTCGTTTCGGCTGCGCGCGCGCTGGAAGACCGAGGACACCGGGCGCGGCACCTATCAGATAGTTGTCACCGAAATCCCCTGGCAGGTGCAGAAAATGCGCCTGGTCGAGCAGATCGCGGCGCTGATCAACGAGCGCAAGCTGCCGCTCGTTGCCGACATGCGCGACGAGTTCCGCCGAAGACGTGCGGCTGGTGTTTGAGCCGCGTTCGCGCGGCGTCGATCCGGCGCTGATGATGGAGAGCCTGTTCAAGCTCAGCGAGCTGGAAAGCCGCGTGCAGCTCAACATGAACGTGCTCCTGCGCGGCCGCATCCCGCGCGTCGTCGGGCTGGCCGAGGCGCTGACCGAATGGCTGACCCACCGCCGCGAAGTGCTGCTGCGCCGTTCGCGCTACCGGCTCGCCCAGATCGAGCACCGGCTCGAAGTGCTCGGCGGCTATCTGGTCGCCTATCTCAACCTCGACAAGGTCATCAAGATCATCCGCACCGAGGACGAGCCGAAGCCGGTGCTGATCAAGACGTTCAAGCTTACGGATGTCCAGGCCGAGGCCATTTTGAACATGCGGCTGCGCAATCTGCGCAAGCTTGAAGAAATGGAAATCCGCGAGGAGGAAAAAACGCTCCGCGCCGAGAAGAAATCGATCGAGGGTCTGCTGCGCTCCGAGAAGGAGCAGTGGAAGACCATTGCCGGCCAGATCCGTGAGGTGCGGGAAAAATTCGGGCCGAAGACGCCGCTCGGCAAGCGCCGTACCGGCTTTGCCCAGGCGCCGGCCCATGACGAGGCGGCGATCGAGGAGGCCCTGGTCGAGCGCGAGCCGATCACGGTCGTGGTGTCGGAGAAGGGCTGGATCCGTGCGCTGCGCGGCCAGGTCGCCGATCTGTCCGGGCTGTCATTTAAGACCGACGATGCGTTCGACCGCGCGTTCTTCGCCGAGACCACGTCGAAGATTTTGGTGTTTGCCACCAACGGGCGCTTCTACACGATCGATGCCGCGAAGCTCCCCGGCGGCCGCGGCCATGGCGAACCGATCCGGCTGTTCATCGAGCTTGAGCAGCAGGCCGACGTCGTCGACGTGTTCCGCTACCAGGGCGGCCGCAGGCTGATCGTGGCCAGCAAACAGGGCAGAGGATTTATCGTCGCCGAGGACGAGTGCCTCGCCAACACCCGCAAGGGCAAGCAGGTGCTCAACGTCAAGCCGCCGGATGCCGCGTGCGCGCTGGCGACGGTCGAGGGCGAGCTGGTCGCCGCCATCGGCGACAACCGTAAGATGATCGTGTTCCAAATCGAGCAGGTGCCCGAGATGACGCGCGGCCGCGGCGTGCGGCTGCAGCGTCACAAGGACGGTGGGCTCTCCGACCTCAAGACGTTCGAGGTGGAGAAAGGGCTGACCTGGACCGACTCCGCCGGCCGCGTGTTCACGCTGTCGCTCAAGGAATTGTCCGACTGGCGCGGCAACCGCGCCGACGCCGGACGTCTGGCGCCGAAGGGCTTTCCGAAGAACAACAGGTTCAAGGGCCGTTGAAGTCCTGATCACGTCGCTCGCGACGCCGCGCGCGGCCGTCACTGACCTGTCCAGGCTGGAAGTGGTTGCCATCGCGTCCAAGCCGTGCGCTGCCATGGCAAGGCAATTGTTCGCAAGGCTCGCAGCAGCGGCAGCACCAAAACGAAGAAACCGGCACCGCAGGCGAATCCCCAAAAGGCAGCACTTTTAGCAAGTGAAATACCCTGCCTGAACGCCATGAGGAGTATGACTGCCTCAAGCACATAGAGCGGCGTTGATCTAAGCCCAGGATTGGGCCGGTAACCTGCGGCATACAAGGCCCAATGCGATACCAGAGTGTCCGATATTCGCGCCCCAATAATAAATCCCAGCGCGCCAACCGCCACGGGCACAGATATATCGCCAATAAACGGATACCAGCCTGCTATCGCCAGCAAACCCGCGGACCACAAAATGAACGTCAGCCCGAGCGTAAACAGCATGAAGCCCAACCAATTGGGCAGCCACAGTCCGACGATCGCGCCAAATACGCGCCACAGCGGCGCGCTTTCACCTCGCCACTCCTCGTAGGAGCGAACAGCTGAAAAACCCCAGTCCAAGCCCAACAGGACGACGAGCGCGATAAAAGAGCGACCGAACATCGATACTTGGTCTAAATGCTCCAATATCGCAGGCATGTTCTTCGCAGCGCGCCCTGGAAATTCTCTTGATACGCCTTCCTCAAAGCATGACGCTCGAAAGGTCGGTCATACTGTTGGAGTTAAAGCCAAGCCTGCGTATTTGATGGATTGATGCTGCCGCCCCTCGCTTCACCAACAAGGCAACCCTAATCCAAAATCAACTTCTGCGCTAGCCACTAAATGAGACTTGGTGTATCCTGAAGGTGCGTGAACAAGCGAGGGTGGTGCCATGACGACAACCGCCAATTCGCCGGATGTGACCAGTGCGCACATTGCAGGCGCAGCGAGTTCTCCCACTCCAATCTTGGATCAGTTCGACGCGATCGCGGCCAAAGGTGGCGACCCAAAGGCGATCGCGAGCGCGCAGCTCCAGTTCATCATGGGCCAGATTGAAGGCAATGCGCTGCCTTTCTTCGAGGAGCTGCGTGACAGCCGACCCGTACTGCAAAGTCCAATGGCGACGCTGGTGTCTCAATTCCGCGACGTTGAGGAAATCCTCTATCGTGAGAAGATTTTTTCGGCGAGCCCTTACCTGCCGCGCATGATGGGCGTCATCGGACCATTCGTTCTGAGCCAGGACATCACGCCGCGATACGATCACGATATATCCGTCATGCGCCTCGTGGTGCGGCGGGAAGATTTGTCACGGGTGAAGGACATCGTCTCGCGCCACGCCACGGCGATCGTGCGCGACCTGTTTCACGGCTCCGGGCCGGTGGAAATCGTCCAGACGCTCACCAGGAAGGTCCCGGTACGGCTGGCGGATGAGTATTACGGGTTTTCCGCCCCGCAAGATCAGCAGATGATGTCCTGGGCCCGGGCCTGCTTTTGCGAGTTTTTCATCAACCTCCTGGACGATCCGGTCGTGCGGGTGCCCGCTGTCGCGGCCGGCGCCGAGATGCGCGCGCGTCTCGACGTGCTTCTGGCGGAGCGCCGCGCCGGCGGCGTCAGCGACAAAGACGACGTTATGAGCCGCTTATTGGGTTTGCAACGTGCGGGCGATGTCGCAAATCTCGACGATGACCTCGTGCGCCGAACCCTAATGGGGTTGGTCATCGGCATGGTGGAGACAACGTCGCAGGCCGCGGTCCAGGCGCTGCTGGTGCTGTTCTCCATGCCCGATGCGTTGGCCCGCGCCGCGGCCGCAGCCGCGGCCGACGACGACGATGCGCTTGCCGCCCTGGTCTTCGAGGCGCTGCGCTTCCGCCCCAACAATCCGATGGTCGTTCGGGTGGCAAACGAAGACTATCGCCTCGGCGCCGGCGGACCGCATGAGACGCTGATACGCAAAGGCACGACTGTGTTCGCGCTGACCTGGTCGGCCATGTTCGATGAACGCGTGATGGACGCGCCCGAGCAATTTCTGTCCGACCGGCCGGACTACGATTACCTGCACTTCGCCACCGGGCTGCATGCCTGCTTCGGCAGATACATCAGCCGGATACAAATCCCGCAGATTCTCAAGCCGTTGCTGAAGCTGAAGCAGCTGCATGCGGCCGGCGCCCCGCAATACGACGGTACTTTTCCGGAGACGCTCAACGTCGCGGCCGACGTCTGACGCGGCGGGCGTCACCGAATTCGCGTCCGGCTCATGCTGCAGGAAAGGGGAGACTATGCATAAGGTGGTGGCTTTACTCGCCGGTCTGGTGATTTGCTCGGTCGCACAGGCGCAAACCACCACCGATCCGGATAGCATCGTTAAGCAGTTGAAGCTCTGGACTCAAAGCGATGCTGATCCCGTCACTGATCCGGTTTATTATGGTGAGATGACGGATAAACGCGGCGTCCACATGGCATGCCTGGAACTCGCTTTCATCAAATACGAAAGCCAAATCTTGTATTACATTCATAAGATGTGGGCAAAGCACGATGGCAGCTGCCAGTACACGGATCAGACGACCCACAAAGTCGACAACAGTCCCATTTGTGTCGTTGACTCGAATAAACCGAGCCCAACGGCCAACACAACGACGCTCTTGACCAAGCAAAACATCAATTTGGCTCAGAGCGTATTCCGCGAGATGGATTTCCCGGATCGTCGCGCTGGCCAGCTTGCTCCGTGCCTGGGACAGACTTTGGCGCAGGCAAAAAAACTCGGATATCTAGGGTCCGCGGGCATCGTTTCGGTGAAAATCGAAAGCGGTCAATTCAAAATGCAGTCGACGGCTGATCGGATTTACCGCGTTCGCTTGCAACCGATGGATCCACGACACCCGCCGACAGATAAGGTTTTCTAAGACCCCGAGGCACGGAACGATGCGTTTGCGCGCCTGCAGCGTGCGACGTCCGCCGGCGTGAGGCGCGGGTGTCCCGGCCTCAATAGCTCTTGAGATATTCCAGAAGGGCCATGCGATCCGCCTCGGACAGGTCCGTACCCCAGATGTGGCCGCCATTCCCGTCGCCGGTTCGCGAGGTGTCGACCAGACAATCCTGCTGGCTGCAAGTCGTCTGGACGACGAAGCCGAGCTTCACTGGGTCATATTCGCGGCTGCCGAGCGCGAACGCCTTGGGCCGCTGCGCCGGCGGCAGCAGCAGGTCGTATAATGTCGGGACCGATCCGTTGTGCAGGTAAGGCGCTGCGGCCCAGATGCCATAAAGCGGTTTAGCGGCATAGGGCCCGTAGGGCGGCTTGGTGTCGAGCAGCGTGTCGCGCCAGGCGACCGCGCCGTGCTGCTTGAGATCCTCCATGATCGCCTGCTGCGCCGCGTCGATCCCGGCCGCCGCGAAGGCCTTTTGCTTGATGCCGTCCACCGCGGCTTGAACGGTCTTGGCAAAGGAATTGCCGGTGAACGCCGTACCGGCCTTGACGCCGGCGCAGTCCTTCAGGAGTTGCGAGTCCGCGGCGGTGTAGGGTTTGGGCGGGATCACGAGCGGGCCGGTGTCGGGAACTGGGCAGGAGATTCTGAGCGCTGCCGTGGCGTCGGTCCCGACGTCCTCCGGACGCATTCCGCGCAGCGCTGATGAGTCCGGTCGCGGTGCGTTGATCATCGTCATACTCGTGGCAGCCGGCGCACTGACCTTGGAATATGCGCTGCCCCGCCGCCGCCAGATCGGGCTTGATCGCGCCGAAGACCGCGGTCGGCCATCGCGGCGGATCGATGTAGTAGGCGAGCCACTCGAGGTCGTGCATGTTCGTGATCGGGATGGAGCTCTCGAACAGAGAAGTAGGCTTGAGGATCGAGAACGACGGTAGCCCCTGCGCCGAGAGTCTCGGTGACATTGCGCTCCATCACCGTGTTGGTATCGATCGTCCATTCAACCCAGTCGTAATCCTTGAAGCCCCAGACGCGCGGGAAATTCTGAGGCTGCTCGCGGTAGGCCTCGACCGGCTCCGGCGGCTGAGCCTTGCGCGACCATAGCGGCGGGAATTTCACCGCTGCGTCGAGCTTGACCATGTTCGCGCTTGTTGACCTGGAAATCTCCGCCCGCGTCTGTCTTGCGCAGTCGCGTGAATATGAAATTGCGGGTGCCGTCGAATGCATCCAGACGGCCGAAGCCGGAGGTCGGGTGCTGGGGATCGCGCTGCTCCTTGGCGACATTGATGACGTCGATCAGTTCGAGCCGCGCATCCAGCCTATCGCGATGCAGCAGCACGTTGACGCCGTAGTAAACGAGGGTCGCCGGGCGCACGAACGGCGCGGCTATGCCATAGCGTCCGTAATCTTGCCGTCCCAGGCGCTTGAGCGCCCGCCACAGCTTGCCTCGATCGCTGGTCACCGCCGTGACGGCGCCGATGGCGTCCGAGTAGAATAGCTGCAGATTGAACATGTTGGGAGCGCCGTCGACCCGCACGGCCTTGCCGCCGTGGTGCAGCTCGCCCACATGGCAGGCCGCGCAGGTGATGCCCACGAAATCCATGCCGAACGTGAAGGGGTTGGACGCCACTGTCAGGCCGACAGGCACGCCGTCATTGCGCGCCGGGTCGGGCAGCAGGCCGTAGCGGCTCAAGATTCTCGACGAATGGCTTGGTCGAACCTGGGTCGGCAACGTCGACCGCGGTCAGCAGGATCCAGGGCAGAATCTCCGCGCCTTGCGAGAGGTGATAGAAGGATTCCTTCTGCGCCGGCGTCAGCCCGTTGCTGTAGTCCGCGACAATCGACGGATCAGGACGGTCGAATTTGACCTCCATCGTGTCGTCGAGCAGGCCGCTGACCATCGGAACAACGTAAACGACGGCAGCAAGCACGTACAAGCCAGCCAGCACCGCGATCACATAGAGCAGAAGGCGAACGAGCCTCATGGCGGTTTCCTCCTACGGCGCCGGGAACGGCGCAGATTACTGACAGAGAAATACTTTGAGTGCGCCGAACAGCGCCCTCGGATCCCATTGGCCCTGGTAAACCGCTGGCGGCGGGGGGCCGCGCTTGAGCAGAATGCGAATCGCTTCCCACGCCGTGCGGGCGGAGTATTCGATGGTGAACGCAACCTCCCGCGGAATCTCCACGTATTGGCCGATGAGTGCGAGATTGGTCGCGCCGTCCGGGACGGGGCGAGGTCTGTCGGTGCGCGTGCGCGGCATCCAGACATTGTTCACATAGGGCAAGTCGCAGGGAATGCAGATCGATGACGCCATGATCGCATTCATTTGTTTGTCGAACTGCAGTTGCCGCAGCACCTCCTGGAGGATCTCCTCGCCCGTGCAGTCATGCATAAGCTTCGGCACAAATTGGCCGGGGTTCGCCGGAAACAGCCCATAGCCCCACAAGATGTTTGTGTCGGACGGCTGGTTGATGACTTCAGGATAGTGCAAGATCGACAGCGACAGCATCCAGGGCGAATCTCTTAAAGTCACGAGCCCGCCGCTTCCCGGGTCACTCTCCGTCAGTGTGGACAGCTGATTGATGAATTCAGCGCTCTTTGTGGTGATCGTAAAGCTCACCCATCGCGAGCCGGCTATCTTGCCCGGCCCGAAGAATACGCCCGGATCGCCGAAATCCGTGCGCCCCTCTGCGAGGCGCTTCCACAGCGCGAAAGACCGACCGCTGCTGTTCGGGAGTGGCGGCGCCTTCATTGACCCGACCGAAAGATCGGCGGCCTCCGATCCGGTGGTCACAAACACCAGATCCTCCGAACCGACCGCAACCGAAACCGACTGGCCATCCCGGTCGTAGTCGAGCCGGTTGACGGTGATCTGGCCAGGCGACGGCGCCAGACCGATATCCCGGACGAAGGTGCCGTTCAGGAAGCTCACATCGCGCGCACGCAGCCAAGCGACCAATGGTTCTATGAATGCCTGGTACTGGTTGAGTTGCGTGCGCAGGATGCCGGACATGTCGGAGAGGTCTGGGAATAACAGCAGAGCGCGGTTGATGTAGCGCCGGAACTCCGTGGCGCTGTGATGCGGCAGCGAGCCCATGATGGTCGACCAGAGCAGCCAAAACTCGGTCGTGAAGAACCTCGCGGAAAAGAACTCCTCGATGCGCCGCCCGTCCAGCATCGCTTCGGGCGTCAGCGACAGCCGCGCCAGGGCGAAGCCGTCGCCCAGGCTCAGGCCGAAATGCGACCGGTGCGCTATCGGACCACTGCGACCGATGATGTGCACCCGGTCGAGCCATGGGTTGTTCTTATTGAAAGTGAGGAATTCGTCTTTGACGGAGATGGCGGGATTGCTTATCGAGGGAATCGCTCCAAGCAATTCGAACGTGCAGTGAAATTCCGAGTCAAAAACGGCGCCGCATGGCAGGATGTAGCCGGTATCCGCGTTGCCCCCGAGCAAGAACGAGCCACCCATCCGCTCGTCCGCTTCGTAGATCGTGATGTCCTGACCAGGCACCTGCGCGTTCCGGATGAGATACGCGGCCGCTGCCAGTCCGCCAAACCCGCCACCGACGATATGTGCCTTCATCGGTCTCCTCCGAGGATTCCGCTCGGCCGTGTCTCAGGCCGTCAATTCTACTGCAAATTGTCCTTGGGGTAATGTCTTTTTTGGAAAAAGCCGATGGCCATGACCTCTAACAGTTTGCGGAAAAACCGGGAAGTTGAGCCATTGTCCTCTCACATGAGGGCCGGTGGTTCTGGCGACGTATTTGATAGTTGGTGTCGCTTCGATGCTTGATCGGCCGCAGACTTAAGCAGCGGCCAGTTTTGGGATGCGGATCAGGTTGTAGGCGATCAGGTTGAGCAGGAAATCGGCAGCGACGGCGGCGATGCCGCGGTGCTTGGTCTTGCGCATGGTGCCGTGCTGCTTGCCCCAGCCGAAGATGCATTCGGTCATGGCCCGGCGCGATTGCGACATGCCGTAGCCGTCGTGCCGCGTGGTGCGTCGGTCGATAGCGCTGCGGCGGCGCTTGCCGGTTGAGGTGACGGCCTCGTTCTGCGTCACATGCGGCGTCACGTTGATGGCACGCAGATTGGCGACATGATCGGCGCTGTCATAGGCCTTGTCTTCGCCCACCGTGATGCGCCGGCCAGCCGCTTTGGCTGTGGTCTTGAGCATCCGCTCCGAAGCACGGCGCTCGGCGGTACCGCTGGCAAGCGTGACCATGCCAGCCACCGCCAGCCCATGTCGGTTCTCCATGATGGCGTGACCCATATAGCAGAGCTTCGCCTCCCGGCCGGCGGCCTTGCGGTAAAGCCGGCAGTCGGGATCGGTCGTGCTCGCATGCGTGTCATTCTTGCGCTTTTGCCCATGGAAGTTGGCCCCGCCATCGTCATCGCCGCTGCCGTCCTTGGGACGGAAGCTCTTCTGTGAGGCCCAGGCTTCGATCAGCGTCCCATCGACCGAAAAATGCTCGTCGGACAACAGCGGTTTGACCTGCGGATGGTTGAGAAGCTTGCTCATGAACTTGGCGAACACCTCGCCGTTCTGCAGCCGATCGCGGTTCTTCGTGAACACGGTCGGATCCCACACCGGATCGTCGGGCGAGAGTCCCACAAACCAGCGATACAGAAGATTATAGTCCAATTGCTCCATCAACTGGCGTTCCGACCGGATGCCGTAGAACACTTGCAACAGCAAGGCGCTGAGCAATTGCTCCGGAGGGATCGAAGGCCGGCCTTCGCTGGCGTAAAGTCGCGAAAAGCTGCGATTGAGCTCCGCCAGCACCTCGCGCACCAGTGTTCGGATCGCCCTCAGCGGATGGTTCGCCGGAACTCGTGCCTCGGATGAGATGTATGAAAACAACCGGCCCTGATCCACAAATCCGCCCCGCATCCTCGCCTCCACTGATTCGTGATAGAAAACTGAATCAGCAAACTCTTGCTGTGGCGAGGAGTTTTTCCGCAGACTGCTAAAGCCGTCCGTTAGGCTCCCCGCATTGACCAAGCTGTGTTCAACGCGGCTGAACATTGCTGCCGCGTCCGCGGCGCCATCCACTCCGCGGTTTTCGCGCGCGCGGGCATCTGCCGAGGGCAAACGCGAATCCGCCGCTATCGCGCTCGCGGCTAACAACGGGAGGCAAGTGCAGACAACGGCGCGCTGGTCTATCGCGTAAGTCGGCGCCGATAATCCGTTACGCCGGCGTATGCCACAGGATATCGCTGGTGTTGCCGCCGTTGACGAAGCTGCCGGTGCCGGTGATCGTCCAACCGGTGTCCGGACGTTTGCCGATGTCGATGCTGGTGGCCCACTGGCCGTTGGTGTCGAGCACCCACTCGTCGACGTCGGTGGTATTCGGGTTGAACCAGAGAATGCCGTCGATACCATTGCCGGTGAAATTGCCGATGCCCGCAAACTGATAACCGGGCGGATGCAGGCCGAGGCCCGGCGACACGCTGGCGGCCCATTGGCCGTTGGAGTCCAGTTTCCAGATGTCGACCTCGGTATCGCCATTGGGACCGTTGGGATTGGTCCAAAGAATGTCGTCGCGGCCGTTGCCGAAGAAGTCGCCGACCCCGGCGATCGTCCAGCCCGGGCCCGGGTGCGAACCGAGATCGACGCTCTTGGACCATTGACCGTTGGCGATCTGCCATTCGTCGACATCGCCCGTGGTCGGGTTCTGCCACAGGATGTCGCTGGTGCCGTTGCCGGTGAAATCGCCGACGGCGACGACATGGTAGCCGCCCGGATGCGAGCCCGGACTGACGCTCGCCTGCCATTGGCCGCTGGAATTGAGCTCCCAGATGTCGGTCTGCACCTGGCCGTTGCCCGACGCGCCGGTCCACAGCACGTCGTCGCGGCCGTTGCCAAAGAAATCGCCGACGCCCGCGATCTGATAATTGCCGGGATGGACGCCGAGATCGACGGTGCCATTCCAGCCGCCGTTGTCGATCAGCCACTCCTGGGTGTCGCCGGTGCCCGCGTTCTGCCAGAGGATGTCGCTGGTGCCATCGCCGTTGAAATCACCCACCCCGGCGACCTGATAGCCGGACGGAATGGCGCCGGGCTGGGCGCTGGCGGTCCACCGACCGTTCGCCAGTATCCACTCGTCGAGACTGGTCGGGACAGCATGCGGGAAGTTGATCACCGGGGCCGTCGGATCGGTGTCGATAACGCTGGTGGTGTTATCCGTCGTCGGCGTCGGGAAGGCGCTGCTCTGGTCGCTCAAGTCGAAGGTGGTGGTGACCGAGGTAGCGGGAATGCCGTTAACCGGCGCGTAGCTCAGCGCATCGAGCTCGGCGGTGATTGCCGCCGCAGTGCCGGCCAGCTGGTAGGTAGCGCCCGAGCCGGTGAGACCTGAGCCCGACAGCGTGCCGAACACCCCGCGGGTGCTCGCCAGCGTGATGGTGAGCGTATCGGTGGCATTGGCGTTGGGATCCGTAATCGTCACGCCGGAGAACGGCTCGACAGGTATCTCCGCGATCGTTGCTTGGCCAGCGACCGTGCCGATGATGGTCGGCGGCAGCCGGGTGTCGATGGCGATCGTCGGAACGGCTGTGACGCTATCGGAACCTGTCAGATCGGCCTCGTTGGCCGCGAGGTCTTCGATCGTGCCGCCGTTGAGGCTTACGCCTGAGGACGACGTTGCAAGCGCGGCCGTGTTCTGCCCGGCCAGCACGGTGTAGTCGAACACCAGCGCAGTCGAGGTCGAATCCGCGGCATCGAAGGTGGCGACGCCGCCGTCGTTCAATCCAAGCGTCGGCGAACCGAGAGCCGTCTCGACCATGACCGGCTCGCTCATGCTGACCGTCACGGCCACCAGAGCGCCCTGACCGACGGTGCTCGTGGGCGCCTGGAACACGACGCTCTGCACGGTCGGTGCGGTGAAATCGGTCGTCTGGCTGATGGTGTGATCGGCGTCGGCGAAGAAGGCCGTGACCTGGTTCACCGCTGCGACATTCGCGTTCTGCAGGATGACGGCATCCTGCCAGACGTGCGGGTTATCGGCGCTGCCGTTCGGATCGACCTGGAGAATGAGATCGTTGCCGGATGCGATCAGCCGCACGAAGTCGACGATCTGGCTGGCGGCGGTGAAATTGGCGTCGACCAGATCGCCGACATCAAGCACGTCGCCTTGGGTCAGTGAATAGTCGGTCACCGTGTCAACGTTCGCCGGCCCTGCGAAGGAGAACTTGAAGGTATCGGCGCCGTCGCCGCCAGTCAGGATATCGTTGCCGCCGCGGCCTTCGAGGAGGTCATTGCCCGGCCCGCCATTGACGATCTCGTTCGGTGTGGTTCCGGCCAGGATATCGTTGCCGGCGGTGCCGTCGATGATGTTCTGCGGGAAAGTGCCAAGGGCGTTTGCAGGAACGCCGCCGCCGGTTCCGAAGCTGCTGTTTGTTGGATCCGGATTGATATCGAATTCCTGCGCCGTGCCGTCGGCGCCGAGCCTGACCAGTTCGTAACCGTGGGGGGTTTCGGCCGAGAAGTAGAGATTGTTGTCGACGATCTGGAAGCCGCCGTCGGTGCCGGCAAGCGTCTGCACCCCCGGGCCGTTGCCGAGATCAACCTGTGTCAGCGCTCCGTTGGCTGTGAGCTGATAGAGGCTGTCGCCGCCAGTGCTGTCATAGGCGTCAAAATAGAGGTTATCGTTGAATACGACGAAGCCGCTAACGAGGTTCGCGTTGAACGCCCCGGTTCCTCCGGCGTCATAAATCGGCGTGATCGTGCCGCCGGTATCGAGCTTGAACAGCGTTGTGACGCCGGACAGATCGGCGGCGAAATAGGTGCTGCCGGCAAAATCGACGAAGCCGTTGAACTCTCCGGCGTTGACGAGCGGCTGGCTCTGATATTCGAGCGGCGTCAGCGTGCCGTTAGCATCGAGCCTGAACAGGGTGTCGCCGAGGGCGCTGCTCAACTCGTCGAAATAGAGGCTGCCGTCGAATTCGTGAAACGCACTTGAGACACCGAACGTGTGCGACAAGACGGTGCCGGTCGGGTCCACCGGCTCTGGCGTGGTCGAGCCTGCGGTCAATCTAAACAACGTGTCGCCGACGAGATCGCTGGTGGCGTTGAAGTAAAGGGTATTGTCGAAGACGTAAAAGCCGCCATCTTCGCCCGCGCTGCTGCCGAATTGCGCATTCGCCGGGCTTCGGGTCGATATTTCCGTAACGTTGCCGTTGGGATCGAGCTGAATGAGATCCGGATTGAAGCCGTTGGTCGTCGTGGTGACCGCTGAGAAATAGAGATCGCCGTCGAATTCGACGAACCCGCCGTTCTGACCGGGGAACGCTTCCTGGCCGCCCGTATTCAATACGATTGTCTGCGACGTGCCGTCGGCGTTCAGCTTGACAAGTTGATCGCCGCCGGCATTGCTGATCGCCTCGAAATAGAGGCTGCCGTCGAACTCGGTAAAATGCGCGTTCTCCCCGGTATCGCCGAAGAAACCGCCGTTGCCGTCGCTGACTGGCGTGACGGTTCCGTTGGGAGTCATCTCAAACAACGCGTCGCCCGTCGTCGGCGTGGAGGCGAAGAAATACAAATTGCCCGCGAACTGGAACAAGCCGCCGTTCTCGCCGGCGAAGCTGCCGTTCGGCGGGTTCAGCGGAATGGCAAGTGGGTTGCCGTTGGCGTCGAGCGTATAAAGATCCGGATTGCCGCCATTGCCCGGCCCGGCGAATGCAGAGAAATAGAGATTCGATGGGCCGGTGTCGCCGATCAGAACGGTGACCGCGATGGTGCCTTGATTGGAGGACGTGCCATTGGTCGCGGTGTAGGTAATCGTCTGCCCGCCGAACTCGCCGCTCGGCGGCGGCGTATATTCAAGCCTCGCGAGTTCCGCCGGCGTCAACATCGTGCCTGGCGTGGCGGTGACGAAAGTCGTGCCGTTGAAATACTGCGTCGTGCCGTAGGTGGGCACGGTATCGAGCGTGATGGTCGGCGTTGAGCCGTCGCTGTCGGTCGGCGCCGCGATGTCGAGCGTGATCGGCCCGGTGCCCGCCGCGGCAATGACGGCGTCCGGATTGGCAATCTGCGGCGGCGGCGGCGTGGTTGTGAACTGCAGCGCCAGACCGGCGGTCACGGGGTTATTATCGACAAAGTCGTGCTCGACCTCTCCGGTGAGCAGGAGCTGGTTGGAACTCAGCGCCGTACGAAATTCGCTGATAAGGAAATCGTCACTGTTGGCGGCGAGATCGGACGGCGTGGATGCCAGCACTTGCGGCGCGTCAAGCAACGTGCCGTCGGCACCGACGCGCCGGCCGACAAGCTCATCCATGGAGCCGTTGGCCGTGGTCACAGTATCGTCCCACAGCACCTCGAAGCTACCGTCCTTGAGGGCGACGATTTCCTCGCCGGCTTGGTAGCCGCCGGGAATGTCGACCAGCACCGGGCTGGAAGCCGGCATGCCGTCGGCATTGAAGGTGCGCACGTAGGTGTCGCCGTTGAGGGCTTCCAGCCACATCACGGCGAAGCCTCCGCCGGCGAGCGCGATCACCTGTTCGGGAAAATTCAAACTGACGTCGGTGTTAACCTTGGTACCGCCAGCCGGCAAGCCGGCAACAATATTGCCGTCGGCGTCGTAGGTCTGGACGTAAATGTCCTGGGTTGGATTGGTGTCGCTGATCTGCCCCCACAGCACCACATAGCCACCACCGGTCAGCGCGACGGCGTGCGTGGCCGGATCGGTGTTGGTTCCAGACACGGGCGGAGTGTCGACTTCGGTCGGCGTGCCGGCTGTATAACTAGTGCTCGACTGGAACACGCGCGTGTAAACGCTGGCGGTCGAGAAAGGGTCGGCCGCGTCGCTTTCCCATTCGAGAGCGAAATTGTTGCCGCCAAGCGAAACCAGGTCGCCGGGGTAGTCGGCGACGAAGCCCGTTCCGTCGGCTCCGTTCGCCTGAACTTCTCCCGTTATCGGATTGCCGCTGTTGTCGAACACGCGGACAAACGCGTTGGACTCGAAGTTTCCATTGTCCTGATTGTCGCGGATCGAATCCCAGGTGACGGCGAAGCCGTCCTGCAACGCAAGGATCGAAGTGTATTCGGCGATATCGAGCGGGCCGATGGAATTAGACAGCGAGTTCGACACACCCGACTGAGGGATATCGACTTCGATCGGGCCAGACGCGGCCGTGCCGTCGGGATTGAAGATGCGGACGTAGACGTTCTCGTCCCCGGAATCCGTTTCTTGGTACAAAACGGCATAGTCGCTGTTGGAAAGGATGGTGGTTTCAACGGGCAAGGCCTGGTTGCCCCCCGGCGCGACCACCTGGGCGGACGACACCGCATTGCCGCTGGCATCGAAGACGCGCGTGTCGATCTCGTCGCCGGTCGCGCCGGTCTGCCATGTGACGGCGAAATCGCCGTCGGGCAGCACGGTCAGGAAGCTCTGGCTGTCGTCGAACGTGTTCGGCGGATTGACCTCGATGGTGCCGTCGATCTGATTGCCATTTGCATCGAAGACTTCAGCGTAGATGTTGGTCGTGGTGTCAGCGGGGCTGCTGCCGGGCGCGGTGAAAGCGACCGCGAAGCCGCCGCCGACTAGCGCTACGGTATGCAGCTCCGACAGGATGTCGGGGTCCGGGCCTGCGGTAATATCGGTGGGGGTGATTCCGACCGGTTCGGTGTTGGTGGTCAGCCTGACCGTTCCGCCCGGCGTGCCGTCGCTGGTCCAAAGCTGGAAGCCGTCGGTGGCGTCGAAGGCTTGGAAGTAAAGACTATTGCCCTCGCTCCTGAGAGTGGAAACCTCAGAGAAGCTGCCTTCGTTCGACGTGACCTCGGTCGCTGTCGTCGATCCAGGCTCGGTCATCCACAGCTGACCGCCGGCGACAAAGTACAATTCGCCGCCGGCGACCGTTGGTGCCCCATCAAACGTGTCGATGCTGTTCGAATAAACCTCGGTTGTGGTCGTGCCGTCGGTTTCCCACAGCGTTTTGGGAATGCTGCTGCCGTCCGTCGCCAGGAAATAAAGCGTGCCGCCGTCCGCGGTCAGGAAACTCGGATTGGTGAAGCTGCCGCTCGATGCCGTAATTGGCACGACCGACGTTCCATTCCACTCCGAGAGCGCGCCGATACCCGCCTGAGTAAAATAAACATTACTGCCAACTGACGTCAGATTCTGGACGCTGGCGAGAGGACTGGCGACTTCGGTTGTGCCGCCCTGCGTGCCATTCGTCGTCCACAGCGAAGCACCGTCGGTAAAGAACAGGGTGCCGGCGGCGGGTGTGTATTCAAAGGGCACACCAAAGCTGCCGGTAATCTCGGTCTGCGTCCCGGTCGTGCCGTCGATCAACCAAATATTGACGCCGCCGGTGAAGACCAGAGAGTTGCCGAACACCGTCAGGTTGCTGATCGTGCCGAAGGAATCGCCGATCTCGACTGTGCCTGCGGAGGTGCCGTCGGTCTCCCACAGCGCGTTGTCGTTCGTATCGACAAAATAGACCTTGCCGTCGAGCGCGGTCAGCTCGCTCGGCGCCGCGAAGCTGCCGGTCGCCGGCGTGATCTGGACGGTGCCGGCCGTGGTGCCGTCGGTCACCCAAAGTTGATAGTTGGGGGGATTCGCCACGTCGACGGGGATGAAGAACAGTTTATCGTCGACCGCGGCCGACACGACGAGGTTGAAGAGGAAATATTGCCCCGGGTCGACCGCGGTCAGTGCAGAGCCCGGAATTCCGTTGGTGGCGTAGAGCTGGTTGGAGTAACCGAACGGATCGACCGCTTCGACCACGAAGGTCTCGTTGCCGGTCACGCCAAGCGGCTGGAATTTTCCGCCGTTGTTTTCGGGTACCGTGGTGACATCGACGGCGTCAACGAGATGCGTGCCGGCCGCCGTGCCGTCCGATGTCCACAGCTGCGTTCCATTGACCGGATCGAACGCCTGGAAATAGAGCGCACCGTTCACGTCGGCGAGATTGGTGGGCTCGATGGGGGGGCCGCTGCCCTGCGTGACTTCGACCGTTCCGGCAGCGGTGCCGTCGGACTTCCACAGCAAGCCGTTATCGTCGTCGGTGAAATAAAGCACGTTGCCGACTGCCGTCAGATTGTCGGCAATGAAATCATTTGCAAGCTCTTGTGTGGTCCCTTGCGTGCCGTTCGACACCCACAGCGCGCCGAACTGATCGATGAAGAAGAGCTTGTCGCCGACAGGCGTGAGGTCCGTGACCTGCACGCCCGGCGTCAGATCGATGGTGCCGCCAGCAGTGCCATCGCTGGTCCAAAGATCGCCACTGATGGCATCGATGAAATAGAGCGTGCTGCCGGCAGCGGCCAAACTCGCCGGGGAGTTAAAGCCGCCCTGTGCAGGCGTGACCTCCGTCGCCGTGGTGCCGTCGAACTTCCACAGGTCGTTGGTCGAATCGATGAAATAGAGATCGTTACCGACTGCCGTGAGATCGCTGATCGTGCCGAAATTGCCGACGTCCTGCGCCGTGCCGCCGCTCAGTGTCCATAGATCGCCTAAATTGGCATCGACAAAGAATAGCGTGCTGCCGACCGCCGTGAGCTCCTCGGCCGATACGTTACCAGCAGGCAAGGTGACTGGTCCCGTGCCGCTGAAATGGCCGTTCGAGCTCCACAGCGTGCCGGTCGAATTATCGACAAAATAAAGCGTCTGGCCGACAGCGGTGAGATCGCTGGCCGCGATTCCGCTGCCGCTTGTCAGATCTTTGGTGCCGCCCGGCCTGCCGTCGGTGACCCAAAGATCGCCGGTCGTTTGGTCGACAAAGAACAAATACGAGCCGGCCCGGGTAAGCAGGGCCGGATCGGTGAAGCTGCCGAATACCGACGTGATCTGCACCGTGCCGGATGGCGAACCGTCGGTGTTCCACAGTTGCGCGGTGCCGAGACCTGTCGGCACTACGAAATACGCGTCACTGTACGCCATCACGGAACTCCCGATACTTACGCCGGCAGCGACGGGCAATCGGCCGTTCCTTCGGCTGCGCTTGGTTTGTTATGGGCCGATCCGATGTCCTGCTGTCGCCTGCAGGTCTCAGCGCGGGAAAAAATGTATCAGGTCAAATGCCGCCGAGGCAATTAATTCAATATTAACCATTTATGACAGCGCGGGGACTCGCCCATTACAGCATTTTCTTCTACGGCATCGTCTAAAACCCGGATCGGAATAACAGAGCCTACGGCCACAGGTTTATCCGGTGCGCGCCCAGCCTTCGGGCAGCAGCCGCTCCTGCGGCAGGAAGCGGCTCTTGTAGTCCATCTTGCCGGAGCCGCGGACCCAGTAGCCGAGATAGACATAGGCGAGCCCGAGCTGCTGCGCGCGGGCGATGTGGTCGAGCACCATGAAGGTGCCGAGCGAGCGCGGTGCCTCGTCCGGCTCGAAAAACGAATAGACCATGGACAAGCCGTCGCCGAGCACATCGGTGAGCGCCACCGCGATCAGGTCGCCCTGATGGGATCTGCCCGGGGCAGGGCGGCGGTATTCGACGACGCGGGTTTCGACATGGCTGTCCTCGACCATCATGGCGTAGTCGAGCACCGTCATGTCGGCCATGCCGCCGTCGCGATGGCGCGAGTCGAGATAGGCGCGGAAGATCGAGTATTGCTCGGACGTCGGCACCGCCGTGCGCATTTCGCTGATGATGTCGGCGTTGCGCCGCATGATCCGGCGCATGCTGCGCGTCGGCAAAAATTCGCGGGTCACAACCCGCACCGAGACGCAGGAGCGGCAGCCCTCGCAGGCCGGCCGGTAAGCAATCGATTGACTGCGGCGGAAGCCGCCGTGGGTAAGGATGTTGTTCAGTTCGGCGGCGCGTTCGCCGACCAGGTGCGTAAATACCTTCCGCTCCTCCTTGCCCGCGAGGTAGGGGCAGGGCGACGGCGCAGTCAGATAGAATTGCGGCGTATCGCGCGAATGCTGGGTCACAGAAAGCGGTTAAACTGTTGCTCGTAGCCGGAGATTCGCCCGGCGCCGCGCTAGCATCGCCCGGCGCGCCCGCGGCGTCAAAGGCGAAATCGCACTTTAGTCACGGCCAGGGGGAGGCTAAGTCAGGGGTAAGCCGTTTCTTCCGCCTGGAAACGGGCGATTAAGGGATCGAGAGAACGATGTCATGGTGACGCTCGCCGACATCGAGGCGGCCCGGAAAACGATTGAGGGCCATGTGCTGCGGACGCCGACGCTGCCGGCGCCGCCATTGTCGGCGCTCACCGGCGCCGAGGTCTTCGTCAAATACGAAAATCTGCAGGTCACCAATTCGTTCAAGGAGCGCGGCGCCTGCGTCAAGCTTGCGGCGCTGTCGGCGGACGAGCGCCGCCGCGGCGTCATCGCCATGTCGGCCGGCAACCATGCGCAGGCGGTGGCCTATCACGCGCGCCGTCTGGCGATTCCGGCCACCATCGTCATGCCGGTGACAACGCCGTTCGTCAAAGTGAAGGCGACCGAAGCGTACGGCGCCAAAGTCGTGCTGCATGGCGACACACTGGCCGAGGCGCAGGCGCGCGCCGAGGTCGTCGCCGCTGAAAAGAATCTGGTCTGGGTGCATCCCTACGATGATCCGCGCATCATCGCCGGGCAGGGGACGATTGCGCTGGAAATGCTGGAGGAGGTGACGAACCTCGACGTGTTGATCGTGCCGATCGGCGGCGGCGGACTGATTGCCGGCTGCGCGATTGCGGCGCGGGCCAAGAAGCCGGCGATCGAAATCGTCGGCGTCGAATGCACGGCCTATCCGTCGATGTGGAACGCAACGCATTCCGGCGAACTAAGACCGTGCGGGGGCGCCACGCTGGCCGAAGGCATCGCGGTCGCCAATGCCGGCAAACTGACCGTGCCGGTGGTGCGCAAACTGGTAAGCGACATTATTCTGGTCGATGAGCCGGTGATCGAGTGCGCCGTCAATGCTTTCCTGACCCTGCAGAAGGCAATGGCCGAAGGGGCAGGCGCCGCCGGCCTTGCCGCCATGCTGGCGCAGCCGGAGCGGTTCCGCGGCCGCAAGGCCGGATTGATCCTGTGCGGCGGCAATATCGATCCGCGCATTCTCGCCTCGATCATGGTGCGCGAACTGGAACGCGCCGACCGCATCGTGTCGTTCCGGCTGACCATTCCCGACATTCCGGGAATCCTCGGCCGGATCGCCAGCCGGCTCGGCGAACTCGGCGCCAATATTCTCACCGTCGATCATCACCGCCTGTTTCTCGACGTGCCCGCCAAAGGCGCCAAGCTCGACGTCACCATGGAGACGCGCGGCCAGTCTCATGCCGAGGAAATCTTTCGCACGCTGTGCGAGGAGGGCTATCGCCCGGTACGAATGGAGAGCGGGGCCGCGCTGGGATGAGAGCGCCGTTCTAAAGCCAAGGACCACGCGGCGAATTGTCTGCCGCCGTTTTATTTCAACCTGCGCGCCGGGCGCTCTGCCTACTGATTATTTGCCGTGTCATTGCTGCCGCCGGATTGCGGCGCGGGTGCCGACGACGAGTGGAAGACCTTCTTGAGCCAGTCGATGGCTGTTGGCGGCGAGGCGTTTGCGCCGGCGCCTGCGGCTTCGGGGCGAGGCGCTGGAAGCGGCACATTTCCCGCCACCGCAAAACTCGTGGGACGCTTGCGTGGCAGCGGCACCGGTCCAGCGAGCGGCTCACCCGCCGGCAATCCATCGGCGGCAGCGGTTGTCGGCGGGGTCGGCCAAACCGAATCTTGCGGACGCGCGGCGACCTGAGTGCCATTGCTGCTGGGCGAGCCATCGTTTTCGGATGCCGGGTCCCGCGCTGCACCGGGCGCGGCACTTGTCGGGTCGCCGTTTGCCGGACTTGAGCTTGCTGGCGCTGAGGCGCCCGCCGTCGCATTGTCCGGCGGCGGATTCGCCGCCGGCGCAACCGCGGCCGTCTTGAATGTCGGCGCGGCTCCCGTCGGGGTCGCATCTGCCGGTGCAGCAGCCGCGCCGCCGCTCTCGTTTGTTCCGGCACCTGCGCCGGCATCGGGGGAAGCGTTTGATGGCGCCGCCTGGGCGGCGGCGACGGACTGCGCCGGCGGCTGTTCGGAGGCGGCAGCCACCGTGGTGTTCGTGGGCGGGCCCGCGGGCATTGACGCCATCGGCTGCAAATCCGGCGCTCGCGCTGGTCCGATATGGCTGCGCACGAAGGCGGTGATTGTCCACATCACCACCGGTATCGCGGTCAGCACCGCCACCAGAATGATGATCCGCCGCAACAGCGGCAGGTATTGCCGGATGTTGTCCTCGTCGTCACGCATGATACGTCCGCCCTGTCATCGCATCGCGGGGGGGGACGGTTCGCGCCCGTCCGTGCGCGATACGTTCCCGGGAACGGCCTCGCCCGAATTCGCGGGCGACCATGTTTGCAATGGCGCTTTAGGCGCCGCCCCTCTTCAGCTTTTCCGCGACCTGCTGCGCAAAATAAGTGAGCACGCCATCGGCGCCGGCGCGCTTGAAGGCCAGAAGGCTTTCCATCATGGCCTTTTCGCCGTCGAGCCAGCCGTTCGCCGCGGCAGCCACTATCATCGCATATTCGCCGGAGACTTGATAGGCGAATGTCGGCATGCCGAACGTCTCTTTGACGCGGTGCAATATGTCCAAATAAGGCAGGCCCGGTTTGACCATTACCATATCGGCGCCTTCGGCGATGTCGAGTTCCACCTCGCGCAACGCCTCGTCGGAATTTGCCGGGTCCATCTGATAAGTTCGCTTGTCGCCGGTGAGCGTGGCATTGGAGCCGACGGCATCGCGGAACGGGCCGTAAAACACGGACGCATACTTGGCCGCATAGGCCATGATCTGCGCATCGTCGAAACCCGCTGCATCGAGGCCGGAGCGGATGGCGCCGACGCGGCCGTCCATCATGTCGGACGGAGCGATCACGTCGCAGCCGGCTTCGGCCTGTAACAACGCCTGGCGCACCAGCACCGCGACCGTTTCGTCGTTGAGAATGACGCCGTCACGGATGAGCCCGTCATGACCGTGGCTGGTATAGGGATCGAGCGCCACGTCGCACAGCACGCCGATCTCCGGCACTTCTTTCTTGATGGCACGGATGGCGCGGCACACGAGGTTGTCGGGGTTGAGCGCCTCGGAACCGTCGTCGTCGCGCAGTGCCGGATCGGTATATGGAAACAGCGCCACACATGGGATGGTCAGCTTGGCGGCACGTTCGACTTCCCGCACAGCTTCGTCGATCGAGAGGCGCTCGACGCCCGGCATCGACGGTACCGGGGTGCGCAGCCGCGTCCCGTCGGTCACGAACAGCGGCCAGATCAGGTCGTCGGTGGTCAGAACGTGTTCGCGGACCATGCGGCGCGCCCATTCGGCGCGGCGGTTGCGGCGCGGCCGGATCGCAAGCTCGATCCGCTGATCCGTCTTGGCCTGCCTGGATTCGAGCCGTTGCGGGCTGGGGAACGCGGCCGCCGGCCTGGTACGGCTGGATTCGAGCGGCCTGCCGAATTTAATCGCCATGTTTGCTCGCCATGTTTGCTCGATATGTTCGATCGCCTTGGATGATCGCCTTGGTTGATCGCCAGGGGACGCTCCGTTCTGCCCTCTTTCTTTAGCCCTTCTGAACTTGAGCCGCCACTGTGGCCACGGAATGGCCACATGCCGACCTTCACCGTGCGCTGGACGGGCGTTGACCGGATCGGAAGGCGCCCGTATGCCTCCAACGCGCCGCGGCGCCCAATCGCACCGGCTACGGAACCACCATGGACGAGCAATCGCGGCGGCAGCCCGCCCGGCCGAGCGACCTGATCGAGCCGGTGCAGGCCGGCGCCGCCAAGGGGACCTGGACCGAGTATCTGGTGCTGTTTTTGCGCATCATGGCGGCAGTGTCGCTGGCCAAGGGCCTCTATCATTGGGGACAGGTGTGCGGCATCGGCGCCGGGGCCGATCACGCCTTCGAAATGCATTCGCTCGCCTGGCAGTCGGCGACCGCATTCTTCGCCGTCATCGATCTGGTGGCGGCGGTCGGGCTGTGGCTCGCCGCCGCCTGGGGTGCCGTGATTTGGCTCACCTCGACCGTCTCGATGGCCGTGGTCGAACTGTTTTTTCCCAACGTGTACGGCAGCAGCCTGGTTGTCGTGCTGACCGAGATGGGGCTGCTTGCGGCTTATTTGGTGCTCGCGATCCTCTCCGCGCGCGAGCGGCCGGCCTAGAGCATTTTCCGGAAAAGTGGACGCCGGTTTTCCGAAGAAAAATGCGACCAAATCTATAAAACTAGAGTGCTTTCCGATTCGACTTAATCGGGAAGCACTCTAGTCTCAGGCAGAAAATAACGCCTCAGATTTTTGCCGCCCGCAGCGCGGCGCGAATGCGTTGCGGCGTCGCCGGGATTTCGTCGATCGAGACGCCGAACGGCGACAGCGCATCGTTGACGGCATTGAGTACCGCAGCCGGCGCGCCGATGGCGCCGCCTTCGCCCAAGCCCTTGGCGCCGGTGATCGACGCGTCGGTCGGTGTCTCGATGTGATGCAATTCGAAAGGCGGAATTTCGCGCGCGGTCGGCGGCAGATAATCGGCGAGCGTGGCGGTGGCGATGTTGCCGTCGCCGTCGTAGACGATTTCCTCGAACAGCGCATTGCCGATGCCCTGAGCGACGCCGCCATGCACCTGACCGTCGGCAATCAGCGGATTGATGATGCGTCCGGCATCCTCGACCACCAGATACTTTTGCAATTTGACGCCGACCAGTCTCAGGATCGAGTTCGACGAATGCCACATGGCAGGCGTTGGAGAACGTGCCGGACGGATCGTAGTCGGCGGCTTCACGCAGGCCGGGGCTGATCTCGCCCTTGAAACTGTGGGTCTGATGATAGACAGCGCGCGCCAGCGCGGCGATCGGCACCGCGCGATCGGTGCCGGAGACTTTGGCGCGCCCGCTCTCGAGCACGATGTCGGCTGCCGCCGCCTCCAGCATGTGGCTTGCCGCGAGCAAAAGTTTCCACCGGACTTTGCGCGCCGCCAGGAGCGATGCGCCGCCGGCGATGACCAGCGAGCGGCTGGCGAACGTGCCCCAGCCATAGGGCGTGCGATCGGTGTCGCCGTGCACGACGCGTATTTCCTGCGGCGACACGCCGATCTCGTCGGCGATGATCTGCGCCAGCGTGGTGCGCAGTCCCTGGCCGTGCGGGCTCGCGCCGATACGCGCCTCGACGCGCCCGGACGGGTCCATCTCGATCTCGACACGCTCCCAGCCCGGCGTGATCTCCATGCCGCGCGCCGCGAAGGCGGGGCTGCCATAGCCGGTGCGTTCGGAGAATGCCGCAAAGCCGATGCCGCGATAGATGCCGCGGCTGCGCGCCTCGCTCTGCTGCAGGCGGAACGCCGGCAGGTCGGCAATGGCGGCGGCTTGCTCCAGTGTCTGCAGATAACTGCCTTCGTCGAAAACGAGACCGGTAGCGGAGGTGTAGGGAAAGCGCCCGATCAGATTGCGCTGGCGGATTTCGACCGGGCTCAAGCCGAACGCGGCCGCTGCCTTGTCCATCAGCCGCTCGATCGCTGCGGTGATGACCGGGCGCGACACGCCGCGATAGGGCGCCATCGTGCAGGTATGGGTCGCAACGCCGCGCGCGACGCAGGCGATAGGCGCGCACGTCATAAGGACCCGGCAACTCGGCCGCAGCCATCAGCGGCTCGACGCCGCAGGTGGTCGGAAAGCACGAATAGGCGCCGATATTGGCCAGAACATCCGCCGACAATGCGACGAGCTTGCCATCGGCAGCGAACGCGCCTTCGAGATAAATGCATTGATCGCGGCTGTGAAACGACGCAATCAGATTTTCGCGCCGGTCCTCGCTCCAGGCGACGCTGCCGGTAAGCCGCCGCGACAGCCAGACCAGCACGGCGTATTCGGCGGGCAGCGACATTTTCTGGCCGAAGCCGCCGCCGACATCCGGCGCCACGACGCGCAGGTCGGACTCAGGCATACCGAGCACGTCGGCGACTGCGGTGCGCAACAGATGCGGCATCTGCGTCGCGCAGGTCAGCGTGACGCGGCCTGTCGCGCGATCGAATACGGCATGCGCGCCGCGCGCTTCGAGCGGCGTCGCGTTCTGCCGCCGCGAGCGCAACGTAACCTCGATGAGGCGATGCGCCCCCGCCATCGTGGCAGCGAAATCCGCGGTGGCGAAGCGGCTCTCGACCACGACGTTGCCGGCAAGCCCGGCGTGCACGCGCGGCGCATCCGGCCGCAGCGCGTCCTGGGCGTCGATCACGGCGGGCAGGGCGTCGATCTCGATGCTCACCGCATCGGCAAGGTCTTCCGCCTCGGCGGGCGACGACGCGACCACGACGGCGATCGGTTCGCCGACGAAGCGCACCACGTCTTTGGCGAGCAACGGCTGTTCGATCGGCTGATAATTGAACTTATGCAGCATCGGCCTGATCGGCCGGGTGTCCTTGAGATCGGTCGCGCCAAAAATCTGCGCGTCGCGCGGCGCGTCGATCGCGACGATGCGGCCGGAGGCGACCGGGCTGCGGACGAAGCGGACCCAATGCGTGGCCGGCAGGTCGGCGGTGAACCGGCCGCGGCCCGTCACCAGCGCCGGGTCTTCAAGCCGGCGGATGGCGCGGCCGACCCATTTTGGCCCTGAGCCCTTGGTGCCGGCCGCCATGCTGCGCGATTCCGATCAGTCGGGCTGAATGTGAAAGTCGCGCGGCAGCGGCGCGAACCAGGCATTGAATGTTTTTGCCGCCTCGCCGGAGGCTTCAAGATCGAGCAGCGTCCGATCAACAAAGTCGTGGAATTGCGGCTCATTCTTCTTCAGCGCGAAGCCCGCGGTACGAGGCAGCTGATAGTCGGCGATCAAAGCGAAATCCGCCGCATGGCCGCTTTTCTGCGCGAACCACAGCACCAGCATCTTGTCGGCCAGGAAGGCATCGACGCGGCCGTCCTTTAACGCCGCAAATGCGGCGTCGTAGGTGTCGAAGAAAACGATCTGCATGGTCGGCACCGCGGCTTTGAGCTTGCCGTCGACGCTCGCCGAGCGCACCAGCGCGAGCTTGCGCCCGGCGAGTTGCGTGATGTGTTGGATGCCGCTCGCCTTGCGCACCAAAATCATGTGCGGGGAATTGAGATAAGCGTAGCTGAAATCGACATCCTTGGCCCGCTTCTTCGAGCGGGTCATGCCGACCGCGACCAGATCGACGCGGTCCTGCTGCAGCGCCGGAATGCGGTCGGCGTTGATGATGGTAACTTTCTCCATGGCGACGCCGAGCCGCTTGGCGACTTGCGCGGCGAGATCGACGTCGTAGCCGACGATGCCCTTGGCGCCGTCGCGGTAGGAAAACGGCGGCGAGCTTTCGGTGACGCCGACAAGGAGCTTGCCGCGCGCCTTGATGGCATCGACTTTGCCGGCGCTGGCGGGAGCCGCCAGCGCAATCGGCAACACGCCGGCCATGAACGACAAAAGCAGTGCGGCGGCTGTTCGCGGCATCGCCCCCTCCGTTGTTGCGGCGACCATCATAATGCATCGCCGGAAGCTTGGGAAAAGCGTACTGCGCGGCGTGCTAAGGTCGCATCCTGGCAGGTGGAGCAGGAAACGATGGCGGCTCGGCGTGCGGCGCTGGTAACCGGAGCGACCTATGGGGTGGGAGCGGCCACGGCGTTGGCGCTGGCGCGCGACGGCTTCGACCTCGCCATGACCGCGACGAAGCGCGACAATCTCGCCGCGACGACGCAGGCGCTGGCGGAAACGGCCGTAAACGTGGTGCCGGTCGCGCTCGACCTGCGCGACGAGGCAAGTCTACGCGGCCAAGACCGGCGAAATCGTCGCCTCGCTGGGCCGGCTCGATCTCCTCGTCAACAATGCGGGGGCCAATCTGCGCAAGGACGCGGTCGACGTCACGGCGGCGGAGTGGGATGCGCTGATGGACGTCAATCTGCGCGGCACGTTCTTTCTCACGCAACAGGTCGGCCGCGCCATGATCGCCGCCGGAAGCGGAGGATGCATCGTCAACATCGCATCGACCTACGCGCTGGTCGGCGCGCCGGAGCGCTCCGTCTACGGCATCTCCAAGGCAGCGCTGGTCGGCATGACCCGCATGTTGGCGGTGGAGTGGGCAGCGCACAACATTCGGGTCAACGCGATCGCGCCGGGACGGCTGGTCACGCCGTCGCCGTCGCGCGCCGGCGAGGGCGCAGACCCCGCCTACATGGAGGCAATGCTCAGGCGCATCCCGCTGCGCCGGCAGGCAAGTGTCGAAGAAGTGGCGGCAGCGGTGGCTTATCTCGCGAGCGAAGCCGCGGCTTCAATGACCGGGCAACTGCTGGTCCTCGATGGCGGGCTGACGGCGGCCTAGCAGTTTGCGGAAAAACCGGGAAGTTGAGCCATTGTCCTCTCACATGAGGGCCGGTGGTTCTGGCGACGTATTTGATAGTTGGTGTCGCTTCGATGCTTGATCGGCCGCAGACTTAAGCAGCGGCCAGTTTTGGGATGCGGATCAGGTTGTAGGCGATCAGGTTGAGCAGGAAATCGGCAGCGACGGCGGCGATGCCGCGGTGCTTGGTCTTGCGCATGGTGCCGTGCTGCTTGCCCCAGCCGAAGATGCATTCGGTCATGGCCCGGCGCGATTGCGACATGCCGTAGCCGTCGTGCCGCGTGGTGCGTCGGTCGATAGCGCTGCGGCGGCGCTTGCCGGTTGAGGTGACGGCCTCGTTCTGCGTCACATGCGGCGTCACGTTGATGGCACGCAGATTGGCGACATGATCGGCGCTGTCATAGGCCTTGTCTTCGCCCACCGTGATGCGCCGGCCAGCCGCTTTGGCTGTGGTCTTGAGCATCCGCTCCGAAGCACGGCGCTCGGCGGTACCGCTGGCAAGCGTGACCATGCCAGCCACCGCCAGCCCATGTCGGTTCTCCATGATGGCGTGACCCATATAGCAGAGCTTCGCCTCCCGGCCGGCGGCCTTGCGGTAAAGCCGGCAGTCGGGATCGGTCGTGCTCGCATGCGTGTCATTCTTGCGCTTTTGCCCATGGAAGTTGGCCCCGCCATCGTCATCGCCGCTGCCGTCCTTGGGACGGAAGCTCTTCTGTGAGGCCCAGGCTTCGATCAGCGTCCCATCGACCGAAAAATGCTCGTCGGACAACAGCGGTTTGACCTGCGGATGGTTGAGAAGCTTGCTCATGAACTTGGCGAACACCTCGCCGTTCTGCAGCCGATCGCGGTTCTTCGTGAACACGGTCGGATCCCACACCGGATCGTCGGGCGAGAGTCCCCACAAACCAGCGATACAGAAGATTATAGTCCAATTGCTCCATCAACTGGCGTTCCGACCGGATGCCGTAGAACACTTGCAACAGCAAGGCGCTGAGCAATTGCTCCGGAGGGATCGAAGGCCGGCCTTCGCTGGCGTAAAGTCGCGAAAAGCTGCGATTGAGCTCCGCCAGCACCTCGCGCACCAGTGTTCGGATCGCCCTCAGCGGATGGTTCGCCGGAACTCGTGCCTCGGATGAGATGTATGAAAACAACCGGCCCTGATCCACAAATCCGCCCCGCATCCTCGCCTCCACTGATTCGTGATAGAAAACTAAATCAGCAAACTCTTGCTGTGGCGAGGAGTTTTTCCGCAGACTGCTAGAGCATTTTCCGGTAAAGTGGACGCCGGTTTTCGGAAAGAAAATGCGACCAAATCTATAAAACTAGAGCGCTTACCGATTCAATGTAATTGGGAAGCGCTCTAGGCCGCGCGCATTTGCGGAACAAAATTAATCGTAATGTCGCGAGCCGCGATGCCGCCGGTAAGACGGTGCGTGGTATGGGCCAGCGGTCGGCGCATACTGGGTATTTCGATTGCAGAATCCGCCCATGCCGTGCACTGTGGCCATGCACTGTTCGAAGCTGGTGAACCCGCAATTTGTGGCGCCGCCATTGCTGCCGCCGCCATAAGTCGCGCACCAAGGATAGTTTTGCGCCTGAGCGCTGCTGCCAAGCGCGGCCGTGCCGCCGACGATACAGAGCGCGAGAATCAGCCGCCGCATCGGTACCTCCTGATTTGCAATACCTAAAACCCCAAAAGCCGGGTCATGTTCCGTATCAAACGTTCCTTATATCTCACTCTTTCTGCAAGAATTTGTTCTAGATCAAATCGATTCAATGGCATCCGATTGATACTTTGAAAGTGTGCTGTTTTTGGTCGCGGCGGCGCAACGGATGAGCTTCAGCGCGCAGCGGCGCGGCTGACGACCTCGACGGGTGAACTACGGCGCGATGCGAACTGTATGATGCGCTTGCGCTTTCTCAGTTCGGCCGCGTCGAGCAGCATCTGGCCGGCCCAGCGATAGACGTTGCGCAGCCGCACGATCTCGCGCATCAGCCGCATGCGTTCGCGCTGCTCGGCCGCCGACATGAGCAGCGCCTGCTCGATCGCCACGCCCATGCTGCGGGCATTGTAGGGGTTAACGATCAGCGCCTCGGTCAGTTCGCGCGAGGCGCCTGCGAAGGTCGACAACACCAATACGCCCTGCTCATCGTCGCGCGCGGCGACGAATTCCTTGGCGACGAGATTCATGCCGTCATGGAGGCTGGAGACGATGCACAGGTCGGCCGCTCTGAACAGCTCGAAGATTTCACCCGGCTCGTGGTGGCGCACAATGAGCAGGATAGGTTGATAGGACGCGCCGCCATGGCGCGCATTGATGTCGCGTGCAAGCTCGGCGGCCTCGGCCTGCAGCTCGCTATAGCTCGCGAGTTTGGTCCGCGTCGGCGCGGCGACCTGCACGAAAACAAACCTGTCCTTCCATTCCGGATGGCTGGCCAGAAACGCGTCTACCGCGCGCAGCCGGTCGAGGATGCCTTTGGTGTAGTCGAAGCGCTCGATGCCCACCCCAAGCCGAACGTCATCCGCAAGCCCAAGGCGCTTGCGAACTGCCGCTCTGCATTCCGCTACGGGCTTCTGATTTTTCATCCCTGTTGGCGGCCATTCGATCGAGATCGGATAGGGCCGTACGTAGCTCTCCAGCGCGCCGAACGAGATGAAGGATTGCTCGCGGTCGATGCGAGCCTCCATGAACCGGTCGACCGTGTCGAGGAAATTGTTGCAGTGAAACTGGGTGTGAAAGCCGATGACCGAACTGCCGAGCAGGCCGGTGATGATCTCTTCCTTCCACGGGCAAATGCCGAACACTTCGGGATTGGGCCAGGGAATGTGCCAGAAGGTGATGATGGTCGCATCCGGCAGGCGCTTGCGCAGCATGCTGGGCAGCAGCGCGAAATGATAATCCTGGACAAGAATGATCGGATCGGGGGTTTTGGTTCTCGGCGACCACGGCCTGCGCGTAGCGGGCGTTGATCAGCTTGTATTGGTTCCAGTCGCCTTCGCGAAAATTGGGCCGAACGAACGCCATATGACAGAGCGGCCATAGGCCCTCGTTGGCGAAGCCGTAATAATAACCGTTTTGCTCCTCGTCGCTGACCCAGACGCGGCGCAGCACATAGCTCGGATCGTCCGGCGGTACGCGGACGCGGTCGAACCGGTCGACCGTTTCGCGATCAGCGCTGCCGCTGCCGTGGGCGACCCAGGTGCCGCCGCAGGCGCGCATGATCGGTTCGATTGCCGCGACAAGCCCGCTGGCCGGGATCTGCACGACAATCTTGCCGTTGTCGCCATTGTGGATGTAGGGCTCGCGATTGGAGACGACGATCACCTCGGCTCCCGGCAGCTTGTGCGTGAGCACGTTGCGCAGCATGGCCGGCGACCAGTCGAGATCCGGTCCTTCGGCTGAAAGCTCGGTCAGCTGCAGATCGCGCAGCAGGTGACGGAACTCCCGGGCAAAGGGCGGCGCATCGGAGGGCTCGATCGTGCCGCTGCCGCCGAGGCGTACGTCATCGATCGCGTTTCGCAATGAGTGCAGCCAGCGGCGTGCCAGCAGGACCGTCACCAGGACCGCAAAGGCGGCGGCAAGGAAGACGACTCCGACGAGAACGACGATCGTCCACAGCCGCGCCTCGGCGCCGCGCTGCTCGACCAGGGCCAGGTCGTGCACCAGCACGAGATGGCCGTGCTCGTTCGCCGCGACGACCGGAAAGCTCGACACCAGCAGACGGGCGTTGCCAAGCCGCAGTGTCGAGAATGTCGGGATCTTGCGCAGCGTCGCCTGTTTGCAGGTGAAGCTCTTCGGGATGTCCTTGGTCTTGTACAGCAGCATTCCCTGCTGGTCGCAATAAGCCACGCCAAGCAATTGCTCGTCGAGCGCCATGCGATCGAACAGGGCGACAATTCCCTTGGCGTCATGCTCTCCAAGCAGCGTCGTGAATTCGTCGAGCGCGGAATTGAAGGCAAGCACCGAGCGCGACTCGACGTCGCTTTGCGACCATCGCTCGATCAGCGACGCGGCAAACGGCGGCACGATCAGGACAATGGCGACAACGATCAGAAGCGCCGCCAGGCCATAGCGAATGACGAACTTCATCGCCGATGTCCCCCAGGCCGCCCCGTTCGGGTATAGGCCGCCAAAACATCGCCAGCAATGCGTCGAAAGTGCGCTCCCGGGCGCACGGCGCGGGCCGTGCTGGGCGCGGAGTTTGCCAGCATGATGCTATTTGAGATTTTTTCTCAAGACCGCGTAGATCAGCAGGCCAAATCCGGCGAGACGAAAGAAGAAGGACGAGTTGTAGCTCACAGACGGCCCTTCGGCGGCGGCGTGAAAAAGCTGGTCGAGCGCAAACAGGAAAAACGCCACGCTGAAAGCGATGAACAGGTTATCGGCGCTTTTTTGCCAGAAGCGCCAAAAAAGCAGCCCGGCGACTAGAAAACCCAGCGTATTCATGCCGTAGAGGAATTGGGTCATGACTTGGCTCTCGGACGAAACTTGGCTCTCGGACGAAACTTGGCTCTCAGACGAATTCCCAGACAAACCCGATGATCAAAGTTGAAACTGCAAGCAGAGTTGCGAGCAGTCTGGGAACTGAAAGATCGACACTCGGCAGCAGAATCAGATCGAAGACGACAAGCAGATTGTCTATCGCCAGCAGGACGAAGCAGGCCGCGGTCCACAGCAGCACTTTGCTCCTGGTCCGCCTGTAGCTTCTGATCAGCAGCAGACAGCAGGACAGGCTCGTCAAAAAACACAACAGGTAAAGAATATTGACCCACACGGTCACTTCTCCTTTGGCGCAAGGCGGAATGCGTCGGCAAACTGACGCAGTTTCTCGTCGGGGGTGTCCAGGAGAGCGCGAATCAAGCTGACCGGCTTTCGTGCGTAAACTGCCTCCACCCGCTCGCAGATTGCATCGAGCTGAGCCGATCCTTGCTGGTAGCCGTAGCCTGAATCGGGAGCCCCCGTGACCAGCCCGAATTTGATCAGATGGTCGAGCGCCTGTCCCACCGCGAGCTCGCTGCTGCGCAATTCGCGGACGAGCTCAACCAACTGGTAACATTGTTGCGGCCGTCGCCGCAGCAGCACCAGCAGCTCGAGTGCGGAGATCGAGCCGATCGCAACGCGGGCGAACGCCGTGGCGTCGTCATCAGTGTCAGGATTGTCCGGCACCCACCCTCCCGAGGCCGCCCCTCGGGATCCGGTTCGGCGCGCTGACGAAGCCCATGCCGGGGATTCGCATCGCGCCACAGACGCCCGTTCGGGCGCCGTCCGAGAGAGACCGAAAGGTCTGCAACGCGCGACCGGCAATTCGGTTTCGGGTCACCGGGAGGACAAGAGGTCGCAGCGTCCGCGGGGAGCGTGCGTTAGCCAGATATTAGGCTTGGCGGCGGGCTCGCGGCTCCGCGACGTCCATTTCGGCCTCCGCTGCCGGAGTGCGGCCATCCGCGAGGGCGGGATCGAGCCAGAAGAACGCGACGCACTCGTCCATGGTGCGGGCCTGCTGTTCGAGCATCGTAGCCCGCGATCTTGCAGAAGGTCTCGTTGACGTAAGTCATGCGCCCCTTCAGATCGGTCTTTCGCTGTCGTCGAAGAAACGTTCTGTGTCGGTCAGCGTAATGACCGTCTTCATGGGCGTTCTTGGCCTTTCGAACGTCGATGAGTCTGCACCGCGGCCAGGTTCGTCCCGGACCGGTGAGCTTCGCAGGGCGAGTATTTGGTGATGCCCGCATTGCGAAGTGCTTAAGCGGACGCGCGCGAAACCGCTGAAATCACATAACCTGGTATATTGACGGGCTTGCCGGCCGCGGTGATTGGGTCGTTATGGCATGGGGCCGCCGTTCCTCCCGCGTGCTTGCCGAACCTGCGAAAACATGCACCCTTGTGGCGGGTTCTCAACCGACGAGGGGCCGACATGCCGACGCAAAGCCAGCACCCCGCCACAATTGCGCTCCACGCGGGGTATCGGTCGGACAGTGCAACGACTGCGGTTGCGGTGCCGATCTACCAAACAACATCCTATCAGTTCGCCTCCACAGAACATGCCGCGAACCTGTTTGCGCTCAAGGAGCTCGGCAACATCTATACCCGCATCATGAATCCGACGCAGGCCGTGCTCGAGGAACGGGTCGCGGCGCTGGAGGGCGGGGTTGCGGCGCTTGCCTTGTCGTCCGGGCAGGCGGCGTCGCTGTTTGCCGTGCAGAATATCTGCCATGCGGGCGATAATTTCGTTTGTTCGACCGACATCTACGGCGGCACCTGGAATTTGTTCCAAAACACGATGTCGACCATGGGCATCACCTGCCGCTTCGTCGACCCGTCGGATCCGGAAAATTTTCGCCGCGCCACCGATGAACGGACCCGGTGCTATTACGGCGAAACGCTGCCCAATCCGAAGCTTGCGGTGTTTCCGATCGCCGAGGTGGCGCAAATTGGGCGTTCGCTGGGCGTCCCGCTGATCGTGGACAATACCGCGGCGCCGGTTCTATGCCAGCCGATCAAGCACGGCGCCGCGATCACCATGCATTCGACGACGAAATACATCGGCGGTCACGGCACGTCGATCGGCGGCATCATCGTCGACGGCGGCAATTTCGACTGGGAAAAACACGCAGCGCGATTTCCGATGCTCAATACGCCCGACCCGAGCTATCACGGTGCGGTGTGGACGCAAGCCGTCAAGCCGCTCGGCCCGATCGCCTACATCATCAAGGCACGCGTGACATTGCTGCGCGACATCGGTGCGGCGATGAGCCCGTTCAATGCCTTCATGTTCATCCAGGGGCTGGAAACCGTATCGCTGCGAATGCGCGAGCATTGCGCCAATGCGGCAGCGGTCGCCCAGCATTTGGCGAGTCATCCCAAGATTACCAAAGTCATCTTCCCAGGCGCCATGACCGGCGAGCTTCGCCGGCGCGCCGACGCTTATCTCAAAGGCGGCTACGGCGGTTTGATCGGGTTCGAACTCAAAGGCGGCAAGGACGCGGGCCGCCGTTTCATCGACAATCTGAAGATGTTCTATCACGTCGCCAATATCGGCGACACGCGTTCGCTCGCCATCCATCCCGCTACGACGACGCACTCGCAGCTCACGCCGGCCGAGCAGGCGCAGACTGGTGTCACCGACGGCTATGTGCGCCTGTCGGTTGGCATCGAACATATGGACGATATCATCGCCGATCTCGATCAGGCGCTCGCGGCGGTCTAGAGCGCTTCCCGATTTCGTTGAATCGGGAAGCACTCTAATTATATGGATTTGATCGCATTTTCTTCGGAAAACCGGCGTCCACTTTTCCGGAAAATGCTTTAGCCATTTCTTTGCTGAGCGCACCCGCACGCGCGGCGCGGACCGTCACCAGCCGCGCGGTTCTTGCGCGAGCGTGGGAAGCGCATCGAGTTGCGCCGCAAGTTTCTTTTCCGCCTCAGCAGTCAAGGGCAGAAGCGGCGGGCGCGGCTCGCCGTAATCGCGGCCCATGGCGCGCGCCGCGGCTTTCAGCGCGGCAACGCCGTCCGTTTTGAGGATTTGGCGCAACGCCGCGACCTCTTCCTGCAACGCGCGCGCTTCGAACAGATTTTGCGCGCGGCACAGTTCGAACAGGCGGCGAATGAGCGTCGGCGCAACGACGGCGAGCGGCGCAAACATTCCGCGCGCGCCGATCGCCGCGGCGGAGACCAGCAATTCGGTGCCCGCAAGCAGCGTAAAATCCGGCCGCACGCGCGCGGCGTCGGTCAGAAGCTCGATCATGAATTGCCAGTCGAGGCTCGAATCCACCACGCCGCAGAAATTCGGTCGCTGCTCGATCAGTTTGACCGCCAGCACGGCATTGATCTTGCTGCCCGCCATGTCATCGGCTGCGTTGAAGACGAAGAAGGGAATATCGACGGCGGCGCCGATCTGGACGAAATGCTCCAAGATCATCGCCGGCGGCGGCGTCCAGTAATACGGCGTGGTGGCAATGATCGCGGCAGCGCCCGCATCCTGGGCGGCGCGCGCCAGCGCCGCAGCGATGCCGGTACCGGCGTCGCTGACATGGGCGATGACCGGTGCGCGCCTGCCGGCGCAGTCGACCGCGAACTTGATCAGCGCGCGGCGTTCGTCATCGGTGAGGCTGACGGATTTGCCGACATGCATCGGCACCGCCAGCGCCTGGGCGCCGTAGCGCAGATGGAATTCGATCATCCATCCGTATTGCTCGAAATCGATCTGCCGATCGTCGGAGAACGGCGTCAGCGGCGTGTGCACGAGGCCCGGCTCGAACGGCATTGTTTAATCCTGATCCTCATCGTCATTGCGAGGAGCGGAGCGACGAAGCAATCCAGAGGCCGCTTCCTCTGAGTGAGCCGCGCTGGATTGCTTCGCTGTCGCTCGCAATGATGAACGTTGTAATCACCAGCCGTGCGGCTCGGTGTCGATGATGCCGAGCTCTTCAAGCTGGGCGCGAATATAGGCCTGCCGCTCGGGTGTCGCGGTCGGCACTGGCGCGCGGGTCGGGCCGACCGGGCGGCCCATGATCACCATGCCGCCCTTGAGCGAGGAGGGATACTGATCCTTGAACAGGTGCCACAGCCGCGTCATCTTGAATTGCAGCTCGCGGGCCTTGCCCCATTCGCCGGCCACGCAGCTGTCGAACAGCTCGTTGCACAGATTTGGGCAGATCGATCCGGCCGCCGAATACGAGCCGACGCCGCCGAGCGGCACCGACGGCAGCAGAAACTCGACGCCGGTCAGCATGGCGAAATTCGGCCGCAGCGCCAAAGCCGCGCGCGAGATTTCCAGAAACTTTTCGCTGTTGAAGCTTGCTTCCTTGACGCCGGCGAAGTTCGGCAGTGTCTCAATCAGCTGCGCCATCAGCTCGCCGGTGATCTCGACGCCGTTGAGATAGCTCGGCGAATTGTAAGACAGCACCGGCAGATCGATGGACCCGCACAGCCGGATGAAATAGGCTTCGATCGCCTCCACGGTCGGCGCCCAGAAATACGGCGTGATCGCGAGAATGCCGTCGGCGCCGATGTCCTGCGCGTGCCGCGCCAGCGCCATCGTGTCCTCGACCGCGAGTGCACTGACATGGATCGTCACCGGCACGCGGCCGGCCACGACCTTGACGGCGGCCTCGGCGAACAGCTTGCGCTCGGGGATGGTCAAATTGAGCGACTCGCCCTTGTGGTGCGGCCAGGAAATCGCCGGCGCGCCGGAGCGGACGTGGAAGTCGAGCACCTTTTCGAAGGTCGGCAGGTCGAGGCTGAAATCGTCCTTGAGCGGCGTGACCGGGCTCTGCATGACGCCGCGGAATTTGTTCTGCATCCGGTCTACCCTGCGATCTTGGCGCCCGCGCTCGTTGGCAAACGGACGGAGTTGGTATTCGGTCTCATAAGCGCCGCGACACTAACAAGTCGTATCGCCGGCGACAATTCGAACAGGGAGAGATCACGATGGAGCTACCGCGCCGCCGCTTCTTGCAACTTGCCGGACTGGCCGCCATTGCCCCGCGCCTCGCGGCGCCCGCTGCCGCGGCCGGTTATCCGACGCGGCCGTTGCGCGTGATCGTGCCCTTTGCGCCGGGCGGCGCGCCCGACGTCACCGCCCGCATCGTCGCCGCCGCCATCGAGAAGCCGCTCGGTCAATCGGTGATTATCGAAAACCGAGCGGGCGCGAACGGCATCGTCGGCATGCAGGTGGTCGCGACTGCCGTGGCGGACGGCTACACCCTGCTGTCGGTGCCGGCGGCGTTCGTCATTAATCCCAGCGTCTATAAGACGCTGCCGTTCGGCATTTTCCGCGATTTTGCCCCGGTGGCCAATATCGGCATCAGCGCCGGCTATCTCCTGCTGGTGCGTCCCACGCTTGCGGTCCACTCGGTCGCTGAACTGATCGACTATGCCAAAGGCCATCGCGTGCTTTACGGCTCGCCGGGTGTCGGCAACACGCTGCATCTGGCGGCGGCGCTGTTTGCCGCAAAGGCAGGCGTCAGCATGGAGCATGTGCCGTTTCGCGGCGCTGCGCCGGTGATGACCGCGTTGCTCGCCGGCACCGTCGACATCGCGTTCGTTTCGCCGTCGGCGTCACGCTACGTGACGAGCGACCAGCTGCGGGCGATTGGCTTCACCGGCAAGGCGCCGCTTGCCGAATTGCCGAATGTGCCGCCGATCAGAGAGTCGCTTCCGGGCTTCGAGGTTGAAGGCGCCTGGCAGGGTTGGCTCGCGCCCGCAAAGACGCCGGCGAACATCGTTGCCAAGTTGAACGAAGATATCCGCGGCGAAGTGAAGAAGCCCGAAGTCCGCCAGCGCCTCGTCGCCGCCGGCTACGAGCCGACCGACATGTCGCCGGCCGAATTCGCTGCCTTCCTGCACGCCGAGGAGGCTCGTTACGCCGAAGCGGTGAAGGCGGCGAAGATCGAACCGCAGTAGGCGAGGGCCCGCTTGCGCAGCAATAACTCAAAACCGCGGCGGTTCGCCGAAATACGCTTGGCGAATGACCTCGGCAAGGTCGGATTCGGTCACCGGCCGTGGGTGGTCGATCTTAATCTTGGCGACGACCTCCACAGCCTTGGCGATATCGTCTTTCCGCAAGCCAAGCCCCTTAAGCCCGGTCGGCAGGCCGACACGCACGTTGAGATCGTAAAGGCCGCGCGCCGCGTCCGGCACGCCGAGCGCGCGCTTGATGCGCGCCATCGCATCGGGCGCAGCGGGTGCGTTGAAGCCGATCGCGTAGGGCGTGGCCACGGCGTGGGTGTGGGCATGGTCGAGATCGAACCATTGCCGCACGCGCTGGGCGATGGCGTGTTCGAGCCCGACCTCGGCGCGGAAATTGGCGGCGAGCCAGGCGCCATAGGCGAGATCGGTGCGCGCGGCGAGATCGCGCGGGCTCTCCACCACGCGCGGCAGGCTCGAGCCGACCAGGCGAACGGCCTCCTCGGCCATGGTCTGCACCACCGGATTGGTGTCGGGCCCATACAGGCTCTCGACCGCGTGCGCCATCGCGTTCATGCCGCTGGCCGCTGTCATGCGCACCGGCAGATCGAGCGCCAGTTCCGGATCGTAGATCGCGGTCGCCGGCAGGGCTGAGCGGCTGTCGCCGCTGACCTGCTTGTCGGCGATGCCGATGCGCCAGCGCGGCGCCATTTCCGAACCCGAGTAAGTGGTCACGATGGCGATGTAGGGCAGCCTGGTCGCGACCGCTGCGGCCTTGGCGAGCCCGATCGGCGAGCCGCCGCCGATCACCACAAAACCGTCGGCCTGGTGCCGATCGAGATCGGCAAGCACGCGCTCGAAGGCCTCGCGCGGCATATTCGGCGCCGAGACATCGCACAGGGCGGCACAGCGGTCGGCGACCGGGGCGGTGACGCGGCGCGCGACATCGGCGCGCGACGGCGAGCACAGCACGACGAGGCGCGAAATCTTGTGAAAATCGGCTTCGGCGCGCAGCGCCGCGACAGCGCCGGCGCCAAACACGACGCGGATCGGGTCGGACTGGTAGGTGAATTGCGAATGCATCGGGACTGCGATCGGCAATGAAACGGCGCGCGGCGGGGAGCCGTCGACGGCAGAGGTGACGGCCGGGGCCTTCCTTATTCCTTTTGCCGAAGGGAAGCGAGCGCCGATTGCGGCGGCTCGCGGCGCTGTGGGTCAAACCGCGCAGCCGATCAGGCGTGCGGCCAATGCCGATCGTGGAACCAGTTGCGGTAACTGCTCATCTTGGCGCGCTGCGCGGAGGGCGCGTGACGCTTGCAGGTCGAGGCTTCGTCGCTGCCCGGCGCGGCGCCCCAGCGCAGTTCGACGCAATCGTTGGGATTGTAACCCATTTCCAGCTGCGCCTCGCGATCGACGACGTCCTTGAGCGTGAGTGTCCAGGCCGAGCCGTCGCTGCGCGTATAGGTGAACTTGTGCGCCGCGAGTTCGGCCGCGAGCTTGGTTTGCAGCTCGGCCTTCACGTCGGCCGGACTGTTTCCCGCTGGGATGGCGTAGCGTTCGGGGTGACGCTCGACGCGATCCGGATAACCTGTCACCACGTCGAGGGCGACCAGCAGACGGAAATCCCGCGCCGGCGTCGAATAGTCTTCCCAGGCGCCGGTGGTCTCGAAGATCGACGGGCCCGATGACGGCATGCTCACGTCGCCGCGCGTGTGCGACTGATATTTGCGGCCGTTTTCAACCGCGACCACGCGGGTCTTGACCTGCTCGTCCAGCGCCGCGACCGCCTCGTCCATCGCCTCCTCGGGATTGAGCGGGGAGGGCGACATCACTTCGTCCATCTTATCGTAGAAATCCTGGACGCCGAGCGTGGTCTGTTCGAGCGAGAAGTTGCCATAGTCCGGGTCCTTGGCAATTTCCACATTGGTCAGCCGGTGCAGTGCGCCGTTCTTCTCGCGCACGATCGGCCGGAAATGTTTGAAGCCGGGGCTGCCGAGCGAGGGCTCGTGGACGAACAGGAAATTGCCGCGCCAGAACCGCTTGCGGGTGACGGTGCCATCCGGCTCGGCGTCGACGGCGAGAATCACGCCGGCCGAGTTCGCGGTCTGCGGCACACGCTTCACCAGCATCAGCACGTGCCCGTAAGGGTCGGCATACACCGTGCCCGGCCGCAGCGCGTCCTGCGTCAGCGGCACCATATAGAAGTCGGTGTTGTCGTCCTTTCCGGAAACGCGGACCGAGCCGGTATGCACCACGTCGCCGACGATGCGCAGATATTCACCGAAGCGCGGCGCCAGCGGCAGCCTGGTGAGCGACGGTTGCCTGCTGCGCGATGCGGGTATCGGCTTGGCCGGTTCGGGAACCGGCCGCGGCGGCGGCGACGGCGCGAAGATCCGCAGCAGGCCGGGCGTCGTCGACGCGGTTGGTTCCGGCTCCGGCGGCGGTGCGACTGCTGAGGCCCGCTCCGGCGGAGGCGCCGGGCGCGTCACTTCGGGATGCAGGATGTCGAACCACTGATAACATTTCGGCGGCGAGCCGCCCATGCCGCGCGAACAGTTCGAATAGGCGAACGGCAGTCCCATCTTGAACGAGAAATAGGCGCGCAGGAAATAGACGAAATCGGCACAGTCCGGCTTCAGCGATTTTATCGATTTTTCTTCGTCGAGCCCGAGATAATCGAACAGCATGTTGCGCGACGGATCGCGCAGCACCTCGAACCACACCTTCCACGACGGCTCTGCGGAGAGCGGCGCGTCGAACAGCTTTGCGATCCACGCCGAGAATAGGTCTTCGCTGGCCCGGTTCCAGTTATTGCGCAGCGGCCACACGCTCGCCGCGGTGGCGCGCAGCCCGGCGGGCTTGCGCGCGGCGACGGTGATTTCGCGGCTCACGCTGCCGCAGCCATCCATTTCGTGGTCGAGCGCGAGCGTCGCGTGCCAAGTTCCAGCGGCCGGCGTAGCGACCTCGGCGTACCAGTAATAGGGCGGCCCGCCCTGCCGATCGCGCGACTTTGCCGCCACATTTCCATCGGGCCCGATCAGCGATAATTGGGCATCGAGCGGTTTCTCGGCGGCGAGCAGGACGCGCAGCGGCGCCCCCTTCCACGGCTCAAGCGGCGCCGGCAGCACCGCAATCTGCAGGGAGTCTGCGCATTTTGCGGCGGCGTTTTGGGGCTGCGCCGTCTGGGCGCGTGCAGGCGGCGCCGAGCCAACGGTCGCAATGAAACCGCCGGCGGCCAGCAGCACCGCCGCCGCGGCGGTGGAAAATCCTCGTCCCGAAATCACCTGGAGGCCCTCGTTCCCCGGCTGAGCCGCAGTTTGCAAGTATTGCCAGAGCTTTGGCTGAATCAAGGCAACTGGGGATAGTGCGCCTTCAGGTCCTTCCGGTCGCCATATCCGCCACCTCCTTGGCCTTGGTGGCGCAGGCGGCGAGCAGGAATCCGAGATCGGTGCCGGTCGAGACGTAGCGGGCACCCATGCGGACATATTCGGCCGCGAGGTCGGGGCGGGCGGCGAAGCCGCCGACCGCGGCATGCTTGCCTTGGCGGCGGCACGCCGCGATGGTTGCCGCATAGGCTTCGCGCAGCCGCGGATGGTCGTACTGGCCGGGCAGGCCCCAATCGGCCAACAGGTCGTTGGTGCCGATCAGCACCATGTCGACGCCGTCGACGGCAACGATCTCGTCGGCGCGTTCGATCGCTTCTCCGCTCTCGAACTGCACGATCACCATGGTGGCGGCGTCGATTGCCGCATAGGCCTGCGCGGCCGGCAGCGAGCGGTACTGCAGATGAGGCAGGGGGCCGGCATTGGAGCGTTCGCCGAGCGGCGGATACTTGGCCGCGCGGACATAGGCGCGCGCGTCTTCGGCCGACTCGACATGCGGCGCGATGATGCCGAGCGCGCCGGCATCGAGAATGCGCTGCACGTCGCCCGGGCCCGGCACGCGGACGAACGGCGTGATGCCGGCCTCGAGCCCCGCCATGCAGATCTGGCTCGTCGTCTCCAGCGAGAAGCTCGAATGTTCCATGTCGACATAGAGGCTGTCGAAGCCCGCCGTCTTGGCGATGCGCGCAATCTCGACGCCGCGCACCAGCCGCACTGTCATCGAGGCGACGACCTCGCCGCGCGCGAGCTTGTCCTTGACGTGATTGCGCACAATGGTCTCGTTCGCCATCGCCATTTCCTCCCCGGACGTCCTGACCTGTTTGCGCGGCTATGCGCGGGCATGACATGTTAGCTGACACGTTCAGCGCACAGCGGTAATCTAGCAACCAAAAGGGAGACGCCGCCGTGAATTATTCGACCGAGTTCGAGTTCGATCCGCAACCATGTGTCCGAGCAGGAGTGGCAGGCGCGGCTCGATCTCGCCGCCTGCTACCGGCTGGTCGATGCCTACGGCATGACCGACCTGATCTACAACCACATCACGGCGCGGATCCCTGGCAGCGACCACCTTCTGATTAATCTCTATGGCCTGCTTTACAAGGAGATCACCGCGTCAAACCTGGTCAAGATCGACGTCGAAGGCAATATCGTCTGGAAGCCCGACACCGATTACGGCCTCAATGTCTCCGGCTATGTGATCCATGGCGCCATCCATACGGCGCGGCCGGACGTCGCCTGCGTGCTGCACACCCATACCCGCGCCGGTATGGCGGTGTCGGCGATGACATGCGGGCTCTTGCCGCTGTCGCAGACCTCGATCCGCTTCGTCGGCCATGTCGGCTACCACGACTATGAGGGTCCGGCGATCGACCTTGAAGAGCGCCAGCGGCTGGTGCGCGATCTCGGGCCGCACGATGCCATGATCATGCGCAATCACGGCCTCTTAACCTGCGGCGCCACGATCCAGCAGGCCTTCAACACCATGTATCAGCTCGAATTGTCATGCCGCTCGCAGGTCGACGCCATGGCGGCACGCACCGAGCTGACCATGCCGGGCGAGAACGTGCTCGCCCATACTGCGCATCTCTATCAGCCCGGCGCGCGGCGGCCCTATGGCGTGCTGGAGTGGCCGGCGATGCTGCGGCTGCTCGCCGCCGAGCAGAACAACTCCGGCTATCCGCCCTACTGGCATTGAGTTCGGAACTCGCCGCGCGGTGCCGCTTGCGTGCCGGTGACGTGACAATCCTGTAATCGAGTACCCCGGTGCAGTCGTCACTACTGCATGCTAGGTTTTGTCCGGCCGGGAGCCGCAAGCGACTGCTGCAAAGGAGTTATCATGCCGGACACGCTCCACCTCACGCCTCATCGATGGCAGCGCAGACATGTGCTGCAGAGTTTGGCGATATCGGCTTTTGTCCTTCCGGCCGCCGGCGCTGCCGCATTTGCCGAGGAAGGATCGAAGACCACCCGCGGCGGCGCCTGGCTGCTCGGCGACAATTTGAGCATCGCTGCGCTCCTGTACAATCAGGGTGCGTCGAATGACGCGGTCGACCGCTTCCTGTCCAAGGCGAAGAAGATCGCCGAGATTTTTGGCCTCACCGTCAAGCCGTTTCCCGCCAAGGCTGGCAGTTCGGCGGCGTCGAGCGCTGACTTGATCCACTATCTCATTGCGGGCGACGGTGCTGCGCTGGGCGCGGCGCTGGCGCGCAAATACGACGACGCGCACGGCGTGCTGTTCGAAGTCTCGGTCAAGTCAAATCTCCTCATCCTGCTTTACGCGCCCGGCGACAGCCTCGGCCGCTCGATTGCCGACGTGATCAAATCGCGGCTCACGGTGATCCACCTGCCGGACAAACTGTGGGGAGGCGTCGTCGGCCTGGTGAGCAAGAAGGCGGCCGTGGATACTGTGAAAGAGGCGGTGTTCAAGATGCACAAGGACGTCGCCGATTATTACATTCCCGGCAGAGGATAGGCCGCGCGCGAGAGGTCGCTCGCCGCCGACAAAAAATCCCGCTATCTGCCGTACTGGCGTTAAGCTTCCTGGCATGCGAAAGAACCCCCGATGCGAGGCGGAACAGACAACGCGTGCCTTAATGGGTGCGCCGGCATCGAAGTCATCATTCCCAACCTGAATTGGCGGTACTCTGGCGGCACTGCGTCTAATCGGGCGATCGCGCCGCGGCTCGCACAGATTGTCGGTCTTGCCTGGTTCGGCGCGGACCGGCCCGAGGGCGTTGCCCGCCTGACGTTCGCAGACCTGATGCGGCTGCGTGCCAAGCGGCCCTTGCCCTTGGTCTGGCACGCCCGGCGCAATATTGAAATGGCAGTCGGGCTACTGCTCAGATTCCTCGGTTGGCCGCTCGTTCTGATCTTCACGTCGGCCGGGCAACGCGACAAAACGATCACAACTCGTTGGATGCTTCGTCGGGTCGACGAAGTGATTGCACCGAGCAGTGCCTCCGCTTCGTACCTTCATCGGCCGGCCGTCGTCATTCATCATGGCGTCGATCTGGACCGCTATGCTCCCGCCGCCGACCGTGCGGCCGATTGGGCCGCGAGCGGACTCCCCGGGCGTTACGGCATTGGCTGCTTCGGTCGCCTGCGCGAGCAGAAGGGGACAGATTTGTTCGTGACGGCGTTATGTCGCCTGCTGCCGCGCTATCCGGATTTCACTGCCGTGATTATTGGCGAGACGACCTTCGAGCATGGCGCGTTCACCGAACGCCTGAAGGCCGAAGTCGTCGCGGCCGGACTTTCAGACCGCATCGTATTCCTCGGTGAACTGCCGGCGGATGAGGTTCCGCGTTGGTTCGCACGGATTTCGATCTATGCATTCACTTCGCGCAACGAGGGCTTTGGACTGACGCTCCTCGAGGCGATGGCCGCCGGCGCAGCGCTGGTGGCCACGCGCGCCGGCGCCGCCGAAACCATTGTGGACGATGGTGTAACGGGACTCTTGGTGCCGCCCGGCGATGCCGATGCGCTCGCCGCAGCGCTCGAAAGCCTTATGGGCGATCCCGCTGCCGCTGCCGCCATGGGCAGGCGCGCGCGTGAGAAAGCATTGGCCGCATTCGGCATCGACAGCGAAGTTGCGCGCATCGCTGAAACATATCGCAAGGTCAGAAGCAAAGGCCACGCCTGAGGGGCGGCAGCAGGAGTAATGTCGCGGCGGTCGCGCCGAGGCTCTATGAAGCCTGCGCGCGGCCCGGCCGGATCATCTGCAGCACACGCTTGAACGAGGCCGAGGTGTGATGGCGCAGCATCGCGATCTGCTTATTGCCGGCCGAGGTGAGCCAGTTGAACTGGATGACGCGGCGCTCGCCGGAAAACGATTCATGGCCGTGCCAGGAATTGTCGCTGCGCTTGAAGGCGAGCAGGGTGCCGGCGACAGGCGGCACCTCGACGATGATGTCGTTGAGATCGCGGGCGGAACGCAGGAGCCGCAGGCGGCCGCCGGCGTTCTCCCAGCTTTCGTTCATGTAGATCAGGACGGTGATGATCTTGGTCTTGGAATTGGTGTGGATCTTGCCGTCGCCCGCGTCGCAGCGCCCGCGAACCGTGGTGATGGTCGGCCGGCCGGTCAGATCGAGCTTGAATTTTTGCTCGAAAGCCTCGCGGAACTCGTCGCTTTCCAGTTCATCGAGCAGGGTCTGGAATGCCGGGCCGAAGGTCACCTGATCGGTCGGAAAACTGCCGGGCGAGGCGATTTTCGGATAATCGGCATTGATCGCGGCGAGGCCGGCCGTGCTGACGAAGCCCGGCACCACCAGATGCGCGAACGGCTCGCTTACCAAAGGAGTCGCACGAAGCGCCTCAAGCCTCAGATATTCCGTCATTTTTCTCGCCGGCTGCGCGATAAAGGCCGGATGCTAGCACCCTGCGACAGTGGCGTAAATCAAGCGTCACGCTCGATTGCGCTCCGCGACCCGCGCCGGTGACGGCGGCATAGCTGCTAACGGTCTGCGCCAACCGCGCGACTGCCACGCGTGACCTGCAAGACCTCGTCGAAAAAGCCGCGCTGACCAAGACCGGCGAATTGCGGCATACCCGATACTTTCTAGTCCTGCCCGCAGGTGATCGTCGGTCAGATCGCCCACGGAGCGTCATGGGAAGAAGTGCTCGCGGGATATCCGGCCTCGAACGCGCCGACATTCAGCAGGCCATTGAGTACGCCGCATGGCTCACTCACGAAGAAGTCCGAGCCGGCTGATCGAGCCAGCGGATGCGCTTTCTGGCCGACATGGGCGTATCGATGCGGGTCGTGGAATGGCTGCGCTCATCCGGTCATGATGCACTCCATCTCCGTAACGAAGGACTGCAAAAATTGCCGAACGGCGAAATCTTCCAGAAGGCGATCCGCGAAAAGCGCATCGTGCTGACATTCGATCTCGACTTCGGCGAGATTGTCGCAGCGCGTAGGGTGCAATAGCGCGCGCAGCAAGCGTATTTGCGCGCCATCAAGCTGGCGGAATACGCGTCGCTATTCCGCCCCACAGGCTCTTGCCAAGAGCAAGCCCGGCTGACGGACGTTCACGCGGCTCGACGCGATTTGATGCGTTTGGCGTCCGCGGGCTTAAGAGTGCGTCGCGCCACTTTCAGGTCATAGTGAGCCTGAAGGTTCATCCAGTACTCCGGGCTGTTGCCGAAGTACAAGCTCAGGCGAAGCGCGGTATCGGCGGTGATGCGCCGCCGGTTGCGGACGATCTCGGCGATCCGGTTCGGCGAGATGCCGACGGCCTTGGCGAGTTGGTTCTGCGACAGACCGTACTCGGCTAAAAACTCTTCTTTCAGCATTTCGCCCGGCGTGACCGGCGCAAACTCGTTTTTCGCCATCGTTCGTCTCCTTCAGTGGTAATCCACGATCCGCACGAAATGGGGCTCGCCATCGACCCATTTGAAGATGACTCGCCATTGGTCGTCGATCCGGATCGAATAGAACTCGTTGAGATCGCCTTTCAGCTTTTCCAGCCGGTTCGATGGCGGAATCCGCAAATCCTCCAGCCGGCTCGCGGCGTTGACGGCTTCGAGCTTGCGCTTGGCCGCGCGGGCGATGCCTGCGAACTGCCGGACCCGCTCGTCCTGGAACAGCGCTTCGGTGGCCTTGTCCCCAAAGGAGCGGATCATCGCGCCAGTCTACCGTATACCGGGAAACGGTCAAGCATGGCGCCCGCAACATGAAGCCGGGGCTCGCCGTCTTTTGCCACAGCGAGCGTAGATGGGCCGTGCCCACGCGTTCTGACAAACAGAGAAAATCCGCGTGGGCTTCGCTAACGCTCAGCCCACCCTACATTTTCCACTGTCAGCCACTCTCACATATTCCCATGCCCGCGCTTGATGGTCTGGCGGATCACCGGCGCGGTGACCTGATCGGAGATCTGGATGTTCCAGATTTTGCTGTCGCCCTGCGCGGTAAAGTCGGCGAACAGCTTCGGGATCACCGACACATCGCGGATCTCATGGCCGCGCAGGCCGAAGCCGCGGGCGATGTTCTCGAACGCAGGCCGGCCGAACACCGCCAGGCTGTCGTCGACGCCGTCGGCGCGCAGCTTATGAAACTCCGAGCCGTAGCCGCCGTCGTTCATCGCGCAGATCAGGATGCGATATCCTCGACGCTTGCGCGTCTCCAGCTCCTGGATATGGAACAGGAGCCCATCCCCAGCCTGAGCGGGCGTCCATCGCGGAGCTCTCCTCGGCTTCCGCAGCCGTCAGTACCGTCACCGATGCAGAGGCCGAATCCGAATTCGCCCGGGTTCGATCACGACAAGGTTCCCGGTGAGCCTGTCGGCGTGCGCCGACACGATCTCGGCGACGGCGGCAGCTTCCGCTGCGTTGGAGAGACGGTCCAGTTCGAGCAGGATCACGCCGTGCACACCGAGGCGTTGGCGAATGATCAGCTCGCCGAAGTCGCGATCCTCGGTAATCAGAATCCGGCCCTCGGCGTCCGCCGCGTTGAGTACATCCTCATCCCGCGCGCCCGCTCTGGTTTCGCCGATCAAAACCACGTCATGCCCGCCGCTTCGAAGCCGCTCGACGACCAGGCGGGAGACGTTCTCATCGGCGAGAAAGCGCATTACTCGGCGGCCAGCACCGTCTCGTGCTGCATGTAGTCGGCCGCAAACGCCAACGCCGCGCGCAAGTCGACTTCAGTCAATTGCGGATAGGCCTCGATCAGATCAGCAAAAGAGCGGCCGGCGCCGAGCTTGCGCAGGACGAGTTCCACGGTGATCCGCGTGCCCTTGATGCATGGCTTGCCCATCATCACGGCGGGATCGATGGAGATACGAGGGTGTGCCATGATCGCGTTTCTTTCGAGGGACTTGGAAGCGTCAATCATAGCCAAGAATCCTGCGGCAATAAACGCCCGCGCGCTGCCTGATCTTCCGCGCGCGGCTTCCTCACATATTGCCGTGCCCGCGCTTGATGGTCTGGCGGATCACCGGCGCGGTGACCTGATCGGAGATCTGGATGTTCCAGATTTCGCTCTCGCCCTGCGCGGCGAAGTCGGCAAACAGCTTCGGGATGGCCGACACATCGCGGATCTCATGGCCGCGCAGGCCGAAGCCGCGGGCGATGGCGTCGAGCGCCGGCCGGCCGAACACCGCCAGGCTGTCGTCGATGCCGTCGGCGCGCAGCTTGTGAAACTCCGAGCCGTAGCCACCGTCGTTCATGGCGCAGATCAGGATGCGCAGGCCTTGCCGCTTGAGCGTCTCCAGCTCCTGGATATGGAACAGGAGCCCGCCGTCGCCTTCGAACAGCACGACCTTGCCGTCGCGGCCCTGCCGGCGCGCCGCCGCGACGCCGAGCGCATACGACAGGCCGTTGCCGACCGCGCCGAAATCGCGGACCGTGGTGTAGCGCTCCGCCGGCCGCCCGCGCATCTGGGTGTTGAAATAGGCCTGATGGCCGCCGCCGACGACGCAATCCCAATCCTTCGGCACGACCGCGTCGATGGCTTTGATCACCTCGCGTGGATCGAGCGCCCCGGGCTCGATGTCGAACGGCATCGAGTCCGCCGGCTCGGTGGCGATGCGGTGCGCCAGCTCTTTCGAGCGGATAGACGCCGCCGTCGGCTTGCCGGCGCCGAGCTTGTTGTCGAGCCCGGCAAGGATGGCTTCGACGCCGGCGAGCGCATCCGATCGGACGTAAAGGTCGGCGGCCTTCTGCCCATCGCGCAAGCCGCGCGGGGCATCGTCCAGCTGGATCTTGTAGGCCTTTCCCCAATAGTGCCCGCCGCCGACATAGTAGGACAGGCTGGTGCCGACCGCGAGCACCACGTCTGAGGACTCGTACATCTCCCGGCCCAGCGACGTGAAATAGCTGCCGGTGGTGCCGAGCCCGAACGGGTGGTCGTGAAACAGACCGCGCGCCGGCAGCGTGTTGGAAAGCAGCGCGCCGCAGCGGTCGGCGAGCTTGATCACCGCATCGCGCGCGCCGGACCACAGCACGCCGCGGCCGCCGAGGATGATCGGCCGCTTGGCCGCGGCGAGCCGCTCGACCGCCTCGGCCACGAGCTGCGGGTCGGGCTGCATGCGCCCGACCTTGGGCTGGTACATCGCCGAGGTCTCGTAGGGCTGGTTGGCCATGTATTCGACCTTCTGCAGGTCGTAGGGAATGCCCAGCACCACGGGGCAGCGCTCATACTTGGCGACGTGGAAGGCCTCGCGCACATAGTCCATCATGCGCGGCACGCTGTGCGCGGCGATGTAATGCGCCCCGGTCGCCGTCACCAGCGGCGCCTGGTCGATGTACTGGTTGTAGAACTTGGCGTTGATCGGCGACTCGCCGGCGAACACCACCATCGGCAGGCGGCCGCGCACCGCGGCCGGCAGCGCCGTCATCAACTGCGTCACGCCGGGCCCGCAGGTGACCGAGGCAACGGCGACCTTGCCGGTTGCCACGTTGTAGGCCGTGGCGGCCGCGACGGTCACATGCTCGTGCCGCACGTGGACGCTATGCACGCCTGGCAGTTTCGAAAATGCGGTGGACCAGTGCATGTTGCCGTCGCCCATCAGGACGAACTGCGTATCCACTCCCTCCGCCAGGAATGCTTCGGCGAGCGCTTCGTAGAGTTTGGGCATGGCGCGGTACTGCTTGGTTTTCGAGCTGATCTGGTCCGCAACAAGCATGCCCGGCGGCGCCCGCTCAGTCAATTAAGGCCATGCAACGCAACGCGGTGCAGCGAGCGCCCAACTTGAACCAAGAGACAATTCCAAGCGGCCATGCTCTACGCCACTGGCCGTGGATAGAATTTCATCGGTCGCGTGCATCCTGGATCGCCTGCCACACGCGCTGCGGCGTTGCCGGCATTTCGATGTGGCGCACGCCGAGATCGGAAAGCGCATCGACGACGGCGTTGATGACCACAGCGAGCGCCGGCACGGTGCCGCCTTCGCCGGCAGGTCTGATGCCGAGCGGATGGGTGGTCGAAGGCACTTCGGACAGTTCGGTGGCGTAGGGCAGGAGATCCGAGGCGCGCGGCATGGCGTAATCCATGAACGAGCCGGCGAGCATCTGGCCGCTCTCGGGGTCGTAATAAGCATGTTCCATCAGCGCCTGGCCGACGCCCTGCGCGATGCCGCCGTGGACCTGGCCATGGATGATCAGCGGATTGACGGCGCGGCCGACATCGTCAACCGCGGCGTAGTTGACGAGTTGCACGGCCCCGGTCTCCGGATCGACTTCGACCTCGCAGACCTGGCAGCCGTACGGAAAGCTCGCCTCGGCGACGGTCTTGTCGCATTCGGCCGCGAGCGGGCCTTGCAGATCGGCCGGGAGATCGCGGCGCTCGGCCGCGGCGCGCGCCACGTCGAACAAGCCGACCGAGTGGTTGGTGCCCTTCACGGTGAAGCGGCCGCCCCGAAATTCGATATCGGCCGCGCTCGTTTCCAGAAGGTGCTCGGCGATTTTCGTCGCCTTCTCGATAATGTCATCGGACGATTTCTTGATCACGATAGAGCCGAGCCGCATGCCGCGGCCCGAATGGGCGCCGCCGCCGACAGTGACGCGGTCGGTGTCGCCGGCGATGACGCGAACGGCTTCGATCGGTACGCCGAGCCATTCGGTGACGAGCTGGGCGAAGCTTGTCTCATGCCCCTGGCCCTGCGAGGTCACGCCGATCACCAGTTCGACCGCGCCTTCGGGCTTGACCAGGATCTCCGCCTTTTCGCGCGGCACGCCGGTGGAAATGTCGACGTAATTGGCGACGCCGATGCCGCGGCATTTGCCGCGCTTCCTGGCCTCGGCGCGGCGTTTCTTGAAGCCGTCCCAGTCGCCGAGTTTGAGCGCCATGTCCATGGCGGCGGCGTAATCGCCGCTGTCGTATTCCATGCCGAACGGATTTTTGTACGGCAGTTCCTTGGGCGTGACGAGATTGCGCCGGCGCAGCGCCACGCGATCGTGGCCGCACTCGCGCGCGGCGAGATCGATCAGCCGCTCCATGACGAAGATGACTTCCGGCCGGCCGGCGCTGCGATAGGGGCGGGTCGGCGAGGTGTTGGACAGCGTCGCGCGGGCGCGGAAATGCGCCGCCGGCATGCGATAGATGCTCGACATCATCTGCACGCCTTTTTGCACCATCGAGTAGTTGGTGGTGTGGCCGCCGAGATTGCCGAGATTGGAGCCGCGCATGGCGAGGAAATTGCCCTTGTCGTCGAGCGCCAGCTCCGCTTCGACCGCGAGATCGCGCGCCTGATAGTCGGACAGAAACGACTCGTGGCGCTCGATGATCCATTTCACCGGCCGCCCGACTTTCTTCGCCGCCCACGCCACCAGCGCAAACTCGGCATAGATCATGCCGCGGGTGCCGAAATTGCCGCCGACGTCGCCCATCAGCACATGCACCTTGTCGGACGGCACGCCCAAAATCGTGGCGAGATCGTCCTTGAGCCGCACCGCGCCGCCGTTGCCGGCATAAAGCGTGTAGCGCCCGCTCGCCGGATCGAACGCCGCGAGCGCGGCGCGCGGCTCCATCGGCACGCCGGTGACGCGCCGCACCCAGGTCTCGAAGCGCGTGACGTGGGCGGCGTGCGCGAACGCCGCGTCCGCCGCCGCCGCGTCGCCGAGGCCGGCGTCGAAGCAGACATTGGATCGCGCCGTCTCGTGCACGCGTGGCGCATCCTGCCGCGCCGCCGCGCGCGTCTCGACCACCGCCGGCAGCGCCTCGTAATCGATCGCGATCGCCTCGGCGCCGTCCTTTGCGGCGTTGACCGTTTCGGCGACGACGATCGCCACCGCTTCGCCGACAAAGCGCGCCTTGTCGGTCGGCATCGGATAATGCGGCGCGGTGAAGACCTCGGGCGGGTGCAGCTGGATTTCCGCGGGATGCGCCGACCACACTTTGTGCGGAATGGGTTGCAGACCGTCGGCGACGAAATCGGCGCCGGTCAGCACGGCGAGCACACCGGGCGTCTTCAACGCCGCGTCCTTGGCGATCGAGCGGATGCGGGCGTGGGCGTGGGGCGAGCGCAGCATCACCGCATAGACCTGCCCGGGCAGATTTTCGTCGGCGGCGTAGCGGCCGGCGCCGCGAACGAGCCGCAAATCTTCGCGCCGTCGCACCGGCTGGCCGATGCCGGAACCGTTTGCAGATGAATCCATGCGGCGTCAGTGTACCAGAGAATTGGTTGTGGTGTAGCAGTTCAGCCATTGACGAGGCCGCCAACTGTGGCGGCCCCGTTGACGTTCGACGTTGGATCGGCTTCAGCGCCTGTGTCCGCTGCTGTGTGCGCTGCGCACGAGTATGACGGGAGCGGGGGGCTTGCCGATCGGCTTGTGGTAGATCGGGAACGGATGAAACACGACGGGAGGAGCGCTAACCGGCTTGGGCTTGGGCGATGTCGGATGACCGCGGACGGGAGCCGGATGCCTTCCGGTGGGCGCCGGACTTCCGGTCGTCGGGTTGAGCGGTGCTGCGGCGACGGGCGTCTTGGCGATCGGGGCGGCGACGGGCGCTTGGCCGACCTTGCCTGTGTCCGGCGACACCACAACGCACTGTCCGTTCAAGTCCGGACACCAGATCACGCCGCCACCGTCAAGGATGACCGTGAACGAGCCGTTGGGCCAGATATCGATGCTGCAATCGTCGCGATTTATGCACGACTGGGCCACAGTGCGGCCGTCGGTTGCGTGAGCCGGCGCGAGCATCGCGGCTGAACTGAAGCCAAACGCCAGCGTCAGAGCGAGCGCGCGGGGAAGGATGGTGGTGGTTGACATGATCGTCTCCGGTGTTTGGTCGTCCCGCCTATCGGTCCGAGATCATGAGGGTAGGCAGAGGCCGCCGCCGGCGATGTGTTAGCCGTCACAAAAAGGGCGATTGTCAACAACGCGGGCTATTTCGCGGCGTCGCCCGCGCCGAGCTTGGCTAGGCCTAAGCAGTCGTGTTTATTATCTGGTGCAGGTTTGGGGGGACACATGGCATCGAGCTGCAGGATCGCGATTGTCGGCGGTGGGCTGGCCGGATTGGCGGCGGCGCAATCGCTCAAGACCTTCGGGATCAAGGCCGAAGTATTCGAGCAGGCTCCGGCGCTCGGCGAGATCGGTGCCGCGGTCAACATCAGCCCGCAAGCCGTCAAGGCGCTGCAGGCGATCGGGCTTACCGATGAGATTGCCGCGGTCGGCACTGCATCGCCCGGCATCTACACGCGCAACATGCAGACGGGTGAGTTTCTGGAATTCCACGACCGCCACAAGGCGGGGCAAAAGTATGGCGCGCCGTACTACACCTTCCACCGCGCCGATCTCTTGGATGCGCTCGCGACTGGTCTCGACCCCGGCGCCATTCACCTCGGATACCGCCTGTCGGGGCTTGAGGAGAAGACCGACCGGGTCGTGCTGGCGTTCGACAATGGCGCGCGTGTCGAAGCCGAATACGTCATCGGCGCCGATGGCGTACGCTCGGTGATCCGCCAGGCGTTGTATGGCGCCGATAACCCGACTTACACGGGCCAGATGGTGTGGCGTGCGCTGCTCGACAGCAGCGACGTGCCGTTCGAAGCCATCGAGCCGACCGGCCATGTCCAATGGGTCGGGCCGGGCTGCCATTTGCTCGCCTATTACATCCGCGGCACCAAGATGGTGAATATCGTCACCCAGGAAGACACCGACAAATGGGTCGAGGAAAGCTGGTCGACGCGCGGCGATCCGGCCGAGATGCGGCTGAGCTTCCCCAACCCCGAGCCGCGGCTGAAGCTGCTGCTGAGCATCGTGACCGAATGCTCGAAATGGGGCCTGTTCACGCGGCCGCTGACGCGCAATTGGGGCCGCGGCCGCATTCAGCTGATCGGCGACGCCGCGCATGCCATGCTGCCCAATGCCGGGCAGGGCGCCGGCCAGGCGTTCGAGGATTCCTACATTCTCGGCCGCTGGCTCGAAGCGTGCCGCGATCCAATCGAGGCGTTCGCCAGTTTCCGCCGCATCCGCATCCCGCGCGTGCACGGCGTGCAGCGGCTGTCGCTCGCCAATGCGCGTTTCAAGCACATGCGCGACAGCGCCGTGCAGAAGCAATCGATCGCCGCCGGGAAATCCAGCGTCCACGGCAATGCCGACTGGGTCTATGGCTACGATGCCATCAACGAATGGAACAAAGACCCGTCGGTGCCGGAGAGCTACGCGGCGTGAACGCCGGCATGCGGCTTGGCGGCATACCTATAAAGCCGGCCCAACGTCCGCTTCGCTCCGGAAGCGACGGAAATGCTGCATTGCCACGAAGTGACGCGATGGGCCAAAGGACTAAACCGCTCGCGCGGTAGGAGGCTGCGTGGAGCGTGGCGGGCAACAAACTAAATTTGTAGCGTGGCGGAACGCCCTGTCTTGAGATGGAGGAGTTTGCAACCTCATTCAAGACAGGAGCATTCCCATGACCGAGCGAGTCATCAGTGAGCTGCGTCGGCGCATGATCGAAGACATGACGATCCGCAAATTGGCGCCGAAGACGCAACACGACTACGTGCAAAGGGTCAAGGAGTTTGCGGTATTTCTTGGCCGCTTCCCCGATACTGCAAACCCTGAGGACGTGCGTCGCTTTCAGCTGCATCTGGTATCGAGCGGCGCCGGCACACCGAAGGTCAACGCGACCATCTCGGCGCTGCGGTTCTTCTTCAATGTCACGCTTGGACGCGCCGATCTTGCTCGGCCGTTGACGACCTTGCGTCAGGACCGCAAGGCGCCGGTTATCTTGAGCTCCGAGGAGGTGGCGCGCTTTCTGGAGGCGGCCCCGAGCCTCAAATACAAGGCGGCGCTGAGCGTCGCCTACGGGGCGGGGCTGCGTGTTTCCGAATTCGTCGCGCTCAAGGTCTCGGATGTCGATTCTGAGCGTATGTTGTTGCGGGTGGAGCAAGGCAAGGGTCGCAAGGATCGGCATGCGATGCTCTCACCCGTGCTGCTCGAACTGTTGCGCGACTGGTACCGTGTCGGCCGGCCGCAGGGCTGGCTCTTTCCCGGTCGGGATCCGGTTTCGCCGATGACGACGCGCCAGCTTACGCGCGCCTGTCATGCCGCGGCCGACATGGCCGAGATCAAAAAGCGCGTGACGCCACACACTTTGCGCCATAGCTTCGCGACCCACCTGCTCGAACAGAACATCGACGTGCGGGTGATCCAAGTCCTGCTTGGACATTCGAAGTTGGAGACGACCGCGCTTTACGTGCAGGTCGCGACCAACGTGATCCGTGCGGTTACGAGCCCGCTGGATCGCCTCACGCCGCTGATTGGCAAAAAAGCTAAAGCCGAGAGCATGCTGCTCGCCTGACGCGCGCGCACGTGTGGCGTGCAAGGCTGGAGGTCGCGGATATCTTCCGCGATCACGGAGCGGCGTGGCGCGAAGCCAACGCCGGTCATGTCAGCCTCGGCCAATTGAAGGTGATGTCGGCAATCGAGCGCTGCCGCACGGCGGCGCTCGGCGGGCACGTCGCGCGCTGCGAGGACTGCGCCCATACGGTCATCGCCTATAATTCCTGCCGCAACCGGCACTGTCCCAAGTGCCAGGGCGCCGCGGCCAAGCGCTGGCTGGCAGACCGCGAGGCCGAGCTGTTGCCGGTGCCGTACTATCACCTCGTGTTCACTCTGCCGGCGCCGATCGGCGAGATCGCCTATCAGAATAAGGCGGCGATCTACGATATCCTGTTCAAGGCGTCGGCCGAGGCGGTGATGCTGATTGCTGCCAACCCCAAGCATCTCGGCGCCCGCGTCGGCATCACCGCGGTGCTGCACACGTGGGGCTCGGCGATGACCCACCATCCGCACATCCACATGATCGTGCCGGGCGGCGGCATCGCGCTCGACGGCCAGCGCTGGATCGCATGCCGTCCGGGTTTTTTCCTTCCCGTGCGCGTGCTCTCGCGCCTGTTCCGCCGGCTCTTCCTCGACAAGCTCGCCGCCGTTCATGCCGCCGGCCGTCTTGCGTTCTTCGGCGATCACGCTGCCCTCGCCGACGCGCAAGCCTTCGCCGCCCATGTCGCGCCGTTACGCAAAACCGAATGGGTGGTCTATGCCAAAAAGCCTTTCGGCGGACCGCAAGCCGTACTCGCCTATCTGTCCCGCTATACCCACCGCGTCGCCATCGCCAACAGCCGCTTGCTCGCGCTCGATGACAACAGCGTCACCTTCAAGTGGAAGGACTACCGCAGCAAAGGACCAGATCGATACAAGTCCATGACGCTCGGCATCGACGAGTTCATCCGCCGGTTCCTCATCCATGTGCTGCCTAAAGGCTTCCACCGCATCCGCCACTACGGCCTGTTCGCCAAACCCTCTTGTACCGCAAATATCGCCTGCGCCCGCCAGTTGCTCGCAGCGTCACAAGATCAGATCGCCAGCGCCGATCCCGGCAACCTTGAGGAACCGCCGGTCAATCGCTGTCCGTGCTGCAGCGGTCGCATGATCATCATCGAGCGCTTTAAGCCCGGCGCAACGCCGCGCCAACAACCGACAGCTCCGACAGTCTCCATCAGGTTCGACAGCTCATGACCACCTCAACGCCGCGGCTCGATAAATTCGCCCGCTCGCCGCGCCGGTCCTCAGCCGGTCTCGATGCTGCTCGCACACATGCTCAAGCGCTCAAGCCTAAACAGCTAAAAATCAGACTGCCGAGCCGCAAAACTCTGGCTCTCGCAACCGCCACCCTCGCTCAGCGCTCTCCCACGTCGGTGCACGCTCGTCACAACGCCTCACCGGCGGCGCTCAAATCCCCATAGCGCACGCCGCACCGCCCAAATCCTGCTCCCGCGGTTTCCTCCCTTGGAGGCTTTCGGACGCCGGCCGCCAATGCACGCCATTCGTCATCAGTCGCGGCCGGCATCCGAAACCCTTCACACGAGCAGCCCTCATGCTTGGTCCACGGCATGTCCGCTCATTACCCCGATAGCTGCCGGATAAGCTGCCATGCGACTCGGCCGGAGCGTGGTGTAGGCTCCAAAATGCGCTACCGGATCGCTCCCCGCCCGGCCGCGGAAGCGTCGTCGGGCGCTTGGGTAAGGCCATCCATGAGCGGCGAACCGGCGAAATTTACGGGCAAGAACATGGCGCGGCGGCTCGCGTCGCGCCGACGCTACAAGTCCAAGCCGGGCCCGCGGGCGACACTCGGCGACCTGCAGCGTTCGACGCCATGATGCAGAAGCTAAGCTCAAGAAAGACGAAGGAGATTACAAAAACAGGTAATGCTTCGTGACGCTATTATCTTGCCGAAGGACCTTGTCAAGCCTTTCGACAATTGCCCTATCTGCTCGCGAATAGGAAATGAAGAGGTCGGGCATTAACTTGCCTACCTCGTGAGGTTACGGCTTGGCATTCTTTGTTGAAGCCGACGGGTTATTGCCTGCCAACTCGGCGATTAAGTCGCGGTCTAGAATTTTCCCTAAGTACTCAAGTTCCGGCGCGAGTAGCTTAGAGGCGGGCTCGCCGCTTGCATCGGTTCGTCCGCAGAATGTACGACTGATAAAGCCGGGATAATCAGGATAAAGAAATGGGTCATTCATTTTATTGAAGAGACGAATTGTTCCCTTCCATAGCTTAATTGGCAGGAGCCAGCAGCTAAAAGGCTTGTAGTACCAGGGATGTTTTCCATCAAGCTCCGATAGGACCTGCAGTCCGCACCTGGCATCCTCCATGAGGAAAGTGCAGGCGGTTTCCTCGAAATGCGCTGGATAGTCTTTTACCCGTGACTTGAAATTGCGCGGCTTCAAGGCCGTAATGTTTCCCACGATCCCCTGCCACTCTGTCGGGGCTACGACGGGGTCAGCCAATTCAAGCCCCATTTTTTGGAAATCAGGCTTGCGCTCCGTGGCGAGGCGCTGAAGTACATCGGCAGTGTCTTTATCGACGGAAACTCCACCATAACAGCACATACCGTGGCAAGACAGCTCGCACCGAGTGAGTTTGCGCTGAAATTCGGTAGGATCCAGCGGGACCTTACCGTATTCCTTTCGGACGGTCTCAGCCGACTTGCTGAACGCAGTCACTTCGGTAAGTCTGGATTTCCGTTCCACGTCGCACCATACTAACCGTTCGTAGGATTGGCCGCCTCAGGTAAAAAAGAATTCTCTAATTTGATCGCGAGCGCTTTGTCCTCGCGGCAGATCGAAGCAGTTGACGATGGCGAGGCGGAAGCCGCCGGGTGGCATGGAGTGGCGTTCCGGGGCCCAGTCCTCATGGAAGGTAATCTGCACGCTAGTAACGCCATCCATGCGATTGATCTCGTCGATCAATGCTTGCGGTGGATGCATATAACTTCGGTCGTTAGGGCCGAACAGGACGACGCTATATCCATCGCGCCGGTTACGATCATCAAATAGCCAATCGCCCTTTTCATACAGCCTCACTAGCGCGTCAATCCAACCATCGCCGTAAAGATCAGGCCATTGATCTGCAAAGCGAAGATGCGCCTCGATGATGACGCCTCCGATCGTTTCAAGGTTGAGTATGCCGGTGTACCCGGCAAGATGCCGGCGTACCCATTGGCCGCAATTTCCTTCGATGTTGTGGTCAGTCTCTGAATGGACCCACCAATAATCGAACGTTCCCTCTCCGGCCGGCTTCCCGGTCACATGCCGCCACCAGCGCGGCTCGCCGTTGACAACGGCGACATCGGAGGAGACATGGCGGCCCTCGAGTAGGGTCACCCACATGTGGCCGGGAGCGTAGAATTTTTCGTATTCGGCCGCCGAGCGCAGTACCCTGCTTCCTACGCCCATGCCCTTCAAATTGATGATGGGCTTGGAAAAAACCGGATAGCGCGGCGGCGTCGTACCGTGCGGGCCGGCATCGAGGTTTTGACTTAGCGCCACTTCAAGCTTGTCATAAACCCAGCGATGCGCCGGATACCACAACCATGCGTCCGAATCCTCGGTCGGTATGTTAACGCTGGTTTGGACGTGCCTGAAGTATTGCAGCCGCCAAGGATCGGCTTCGCAGATTGGCATGGTTTCAACGCGGATGCTGGTGGAACGTGCGACCGAAACCTTAGACGACAATTCTTTGCTTGTCACCCTTCTCCAATTCGTTTGGCGCACGCAAGCGGCGCTGCTATAGGACGTTCTTGCAGGAGGCGCGTACTTATTAGATTATTACCCCCCCGAGGACTTGCCGTGCCACATCGTTGGTTTCTCAGCTATCACACTCCAGACGAATCGTTGGCGGTACGGCTCAAGGCCGCAATCGAAAGGAAAGATACAAGCTCGCGCGTATTTTTCGCACCGACGCATCTGCGCGCCGGGCGTTCGTGGTCTGCGCAACTTGCCGGTGAAATTGCCGAAATCGACTGCTTTTGTTCTGTTGGTCGGCGAACACGGACTGGGGGACTGGCAAGTCTACGAATACGATGAGGCGCTCGATAAGCGAGTAAAATCTGCTGACTATCCGTTGATCATGATGTTGTTGGAGGGCCGGACCGCACCGGGTCTTCCCTTTTTGCGGCGGCATCACTGGATCGTCACGAGCGACCCTGCATCGGAGCTGGAAGTGGGGCGCCTATTTGATGCGGCGGCGGGAGGCGACGACAAGCCCGCCGACCTGTGGCGCTATACCTGCCCCTACCGCGGCTTGGCGGCGATGGAGGAGAGGGACAGCGGATACTTTTTTGGCCGCAAGCAAGAAACCGTCGACGTACTCTCAACGCTTGCCGCCGCGGCGAACCGACTTCCCGTGCTCGTAGGAAATTCAGGAGTGGGCAAGTCGTCGCTGGCGCAGGCCGGCGTACTCGCCGCACTGAAGCGCCAAGCCTGGCCGCCCGACGTGGAAACGCCGGGTCCGTGGCCGCAAGTTTTTGAAAAAAGCCGGCAGTGGGCTTTTTTGACGCTGCGACCGGGAACCGATCCGCTCAAGTCGCTGGTTGAAGCGTTTTTGGATATGTGGCTGTTTGCGGCGATCGATCCGGAGCGGGTGAGAATTCAAAACGGCTGGATCGACCTTCTGCGGGAAGGCAAAGCCGCTTTGCGCGATCTGATCGACGCCACCGAACGCCGCCGCCAAGAACTCGATCAGCCGAAGCCGCCCGCGTTCTTCCTCTACGTCGATCAGGGCGAAGAGCTTTATCTGCGTTCCGAGGAACAGCAGCGACACCGCTTCTCGGAAATCCTCTCCGAAGGCCAAAGCGACCAGCGCCTCCGCGCACTGATGAGTCTGCGCGCCGACTTTTTGGGCGAGCTGCAGAAGGATCAGCCGCTGCATTCGGTCTACCGCCAGATCGAAGTGCCGCCGCTGCGCGAGGAGGGCTTGCGCGACGTGGTGAGTCGCCCGGCTTCACTGCTGTCCGCCCGCTTCGAGACGGACAATCTCGCTGAGAATATCGCACGGCGAACGGCCGAGGATTCCACCAAGGACGCCGGCGCACTGCCGCTGCTGTCCTATCTGCTTGACGATATGTGGCAGAGCATGGTGGCGCGCGGTGACGGCGTGCTGCGCCTGCCGGAAAAGTCGATCGATCTTGGCCACGTGCTCGTGCAGCGCGCCGATGTCTTCATTGCCAGCCATCCAGGCTCGGAGGAGGAGCTTCGCCGTATCCTCACTTTGAAGCTCGCGATGGTTCGTGAAGATGGCGAGCCGGCACGGCGCCGCGCCACTCGCTCGGAATTCTCTGACGCGCAATGGCGGCTGGTGAGCGAACTCGCCGACCACCCCTACCGGTTGCTGGTCATCGCCACGCCCGAGTCCGGCGAGGCGCTGGCCGAAGTTGCGCATGAGACGATTTTCCGGCGCTGGGACAAACTGCGCGAATGGATCGCGGGCGAGCGCGAATTCCTCGCCTGGCGGAGCGGTTTGAGTCCTCGCGCCGCGCCTGGGAGGCAGCCCCGAGCGATTCGAAAGGTGCAGCGCTCCTGATGGGCCTCGCTGCGACTAACGCAGCGAATTGGCTGCATAAGAGGGAAGCCGACATCCCACTGCCCGAGCGGCAGTTCATTGCGTTGAGCCTCAAAGCGGTGCGAGCGCAGCGGCGGCGGCTTGGCGCACTGATCGGCGTTTTGGCGCTAGCGATTGTCACAGCCGTAACGGCCTGGATCCAGGAGCGCAGAATCGATGCGCTGTGGCACTGGTTCACGGTCACGCGCCCCTATATGAACGCGCGCGTGCGGCCTTACGTCCTCAGTGCATCCGCTGAGCGGGTACTTAAGCCGAAAGATTCCTTCAAGGAATGTTCGGGCGAGTGTCCGCAAATGATCGTCATTCCTGCCGGTTCATTCGCGATGGATATACCGGGTGGGAACCGGTCAGACCGAAGCGAGCAGCCGCAGCACACCGTCACCATCGGCAAACCGCTCGCCGTTTCGGAGTACGAGATAACCTTCGCCGAGTGGGATACCTGTACGACCTTTGGCGATTGTCCCCATGTCAGCGATCCGGGCTGGGGCGTGGCCAACAGCCGGTGATCGGCGTCACCTGGGACGAGGCTCAGCATTATGCCGCATGGCTGTCGGAGATGACCGGCAAAACCTACCGCTTGCTGGACGAGGCCGAATACGAATATGCCGCCCGCGCGGGCACCACCACTGCCTATCCATGGGGCAAAGATATTGGTCAAGGCAATACGGACTGCAACGGTTGCGGCACGAGATGGGACAACAAGACGCCTGCGTCGGTTGGCTCGTTCTCTCCTACCGCATTCGGCCTTTACGACATGGTCCCCAACCGTTGGGAGTGGATGGTAGACTGGGCTTCACACCAATCACCCGACCGTGCCACTCACGGCTCGGCTTGCAAAACGCCGGAGGGGACTGCACGAAGCATCCCGTACGCGGCGGGTCTTATGTCAGCGATCCCTCTTGCATTGTCTCCGCCAGCCGCTGGGGATACCGGAGCGACGGCCGTTTCGACAGCGTGGGCTTCCGCGTTGCGCGAACGCTCGGACCTTGAATTGTGGCTTTCGGTACTGCCCCAGCAATGGATTGATTTGGCAACATGCAGAAGCTGACGCTGATGATCTCACTGCATTCAAGGATTGCAGGAGGCGCTGCGTACCAAGTTGGCTTCACCCGCGATCAACTTGAAGGAATTCCAGCGCAAACTGAAGCGCTGTTCGCCGTCAAGATGCTCAGGCTCGTGCTGTTATGATGGGGCTTCAGGTGACGAAGAGCGGGAATGTAGTTCAGAAGCCTGACCCACATAGTCCCAGTAATGGACTTCATGGCCGTCCATATCAAAGGGGTGTGTGATGTGGTCGCCACCGTCAAACAAGATAAAGCTTATGCGACTTGTCCGAATTGTAGGCGGGGTAGGACAGGCCCGAACATGCTCAAGAATGCCTCCGGCTTTCCCGGCCTCGAGTTTGCTCTATCGACTACTGATGAAAGGGCTAGACGAGCGC
>CAVPQA010000010.1:0-30568 GCA_963707175.1 uncultured Alphaproteobacteria bacterium | reverse complement strand
TTCGTGCTGTATCTGCGCAGAGACTGACCGTTGGCCGCCCCCGACCGGTCAGATATCGCTTAGTGTTCCGAAGCGGGGCAATCCCTGTCTGTAACCGCGCCCGCCGCGTGGGTGCTCCCGGCTCGACGGTCATTCGACGCAGATTACGGCAACAGCGTGACGTGCCCCTGCTCCACCAAATAGCCCAATTGCACGGCGCGATAAAGTCGACCCGCAAAAAGCGTTGATAAGCGGGCTCTCTGCCTGTCCGACGGGCGGAATGGCCGGGAGAAACCGACGATCTGTGATACACGGCCTCTTGGTCCGGCGCGGGATCTCCGCAGGTTCGATGCAGTGTCGTCCATTCGTTCGATATTGACTTTGGCGACTGGCAAGGCGGCCTGTCTCGGAATTCAGTGCCGCGCTCGGGCTCGGCGCGGCTAGCCCTCAAGCCGCGAAGGCCGCCTCTGCGATCGCCATGCACGGGGTACCGGCGCTGCCGGCGAATTTCACCGCGATGCCTTACGTCAACGCGCAGGCGCCGAAAGGCGGCCGGCTGGTCGAGGGCGTGCTCGGCACCTTCGACAGCCTCAATCCGCTGATCGTACTCGGCCTCCCGGTGCAAGCGGTCCGTGGGTTTGTCTACGAAAGCCTGTTGGCGCGCGGCTATGACGAGCCGTTCACGCTGTACGGCCTGCTCGCCCGCAGCGTCGACACGGATGAGGCGCGCGATTATGTGACATTCGGCATCGATCCGGCGGCGCATTTTTCCGATGGCGTTCCGGTGACCGCGGAGGATGTCGTTTTCTCCTGGAAGCTGCTGCGCGACCACGGCCGCCCCAACCATCGCACCTACTATTCCAAGGTGATGCGCGCTGAAATTCTCGATAAGTACACCGTCCGCTTCGATCTCGCCGGCGACAATCGCGAACTGCCGCTCATTCTCGGCCTCATGCCGGTGCTGCCGAAGCACGCCATCAATGTAGCGACCTTCGAACAGACGACGCTGGCAAAGCCGATCGGCACCGGTCCCTACGTGGTGTCGGACGTTGCGGTCGGCAAAAGCGTCATCTTCAAGCGCGACCCGAACTACTGGGGCAGCGCACTGCCGATCAATCGCGGCCTGTGGAACTTCGACGAAGTGCGCCTCGATTATTATCGGGATGCCAATTCGTTTTTCGAGGCATTCCAGGCGGGCCTTTACGACGTGCGCACCGAGCGGGACCCCACCCGTTGGCAAACGCAATACAATTTTCCGGCGGCGCAGGCCGGCCGCGTCGTCAAGGAGGCATTCCCCGATGGGCAGCCCAAGCCCGCGTCAGATTACGTGTTCAACACGCGGCGGCCGATTTTTGCCGACATCCGCGTGCGGCAGGCGATTTCGCTATTGTTTGATTTCGAATGGATCGACCGGAATTTTTTTTATGGGCTTTATAAGCGCAGCGCGAGTTTCTTCGACGATTTCGAGCTGTCCGCGTATCATCGGCCGGCCGACCAGTACGAGCGCACGCTGCTTGCGCCGTTTCCGGGCGCGGTGCGCCCCGACGTGATGGACGGCACCTGGTCGCCGCCGGCGACCGACGGCTCCGGCCACGACCGCACCGCGCTGCGCCAGGCGCTCACACTCCTGGAATTGGCTGGTTACACGCTGCAAGGCACCGAGCTGCGCAGTCGCGCCACCGGCCGGCAATTGAGTTTCGAGATCATGGTGGACAATCGCGATGACGAGAGGCTGGCCATCGCGTTTGCCCATAACCTCGGCCGCGCCGGTATTAGCGCCAAGGTGCGGCTGGTGGACGACGTGCAGTACCAGCAGCGGCTCTTATCGTTCGACTTCGACATGATCGAGTTTCGCTGGGAGCAGTCGCTGTCGCCGGGCAACGAGCAGAGCTTCTATTTCGGCTCGACTGCGGCGGATGAGCAAGGGTCACGCAACTACATGGGCGTGCGCAGTCCCGCTGTCGATGCTATGATCGCGGCGCTTCTCAAGGCGCGCGGCCGCGCCGAATTCGTCGACGCCGTGCGTGCGCTGGATCGCGTTCTCATCTCAGGCTGTTACGTCGTGCCGCTGTTCTATCTTCCGGAGCAATGGGTAGCGCGCTGGACTTATGTCGAGCACCCGGCGAAGACCTCGCTGTTCGGCTATCTGCCGGAAACCTGGTGGCACGAGCCGGCCAAGCGCGTGCAGCCATGATCCTCGGCGATCCGTCGCCACCGCACCATCGCCGCGCCGCAAGGGCAGCGCCGCGCCAGCCTCGACGAGGTATTTCACCGCATCGCGCAGCGCCAGCCCGATACGCTGGCGCTGACTCGATGCGCCCAATCGCGCGGCATTTACCGATGGCGCGCCGCGGCGGCTGACCTATGCGCAAGCCGAACGCGCGGTGGCCGCAATCGCGGCGCGGCTGACCGCCATGGGCCTGTCCGCCGATGACGTCATCGGCATCCAGTTGCCCAATATCATCGAGAGCATCTTGACCATTCTCGGCGTGATGCGCGCCGGCATGATCGCCGCGCCGCTGCCGCTGTTGTGGCGCCGTGCCGACGCGGTCGCCGCGCTCGGCCGCATCGGCGTCAAGGCGCTGATCACCTGCGGCCGTGTCGAATGGCTTCAATCACTGCCAGCTGGCGATGCGGATCGCCTCCGAACTGTTTTCGATCCGCTATGTGTGCGCCTTCGGCTCGAATCTGCCCGATGGCGTTGTGCCGTTCGATGAATTGCTGACGGCCAAGAGCACGATCCGCTGCCTCCGCTCGACCGCGATCGGCTCAACAATGCCGCAGCCCATGTCGGGCTTATCACATTCGAGGTCAACAATAACGGCATCGTGCCGATGGCGCGCAATCATCTGGAAATGATCGCCGGCGGGCTCGGCCCGACGCTCGAGAGCCGCCTCACGCAGAGCGGACACATCCTCTCAACCATGCCGGCATCGTCGTTCGCCGGCGTAAGCCTCACGCTGATGCCCTGGCTGCTCAGCGCCGGCACGCTTTGCCTGCATCATCGCTACGACGCTGAGGTGCTGGCGCGGCAGCGGCGTGATGAAGCCTGCCGCACGCTCGTCATGCCTGGCGCGCTCGCGCTCCAGCTCGCCATGGCCAACGCTTTCGCGCTCCGATGACCACGGCGCCATCATTGCAGCCTGGCGCGCCCCGGAGCGCCTTCACGACAGTCCGGCCTGGCAGGCAGACGACATGATTTTGGTCGATGTGCCGATTTTCGGCGAAGCCGGCTCTGTTGGCCGTGCGGCGCGAGGCCGATGGGCGGCCGGCGCCGATTCCCCTCGGGCCGGTTTCTGCGCCGCGCGACGGCAACGGCGGCGTGATCGTCGCCGAGGTGGTGGCGACGCCGGCGGGCAGCGTTGGCCTGCGCGGTCCGATGGTGCCGCGTCATGCCTTTCCGCCGGGCATCGAACGCACCGGCTTGCCGCATCTCGAGATCGACCGCGCCGGGCTGATCGATACCGGCTACACCTGCCGCATCGAGGACGGCGGCACGTCCCTGGTCGTGACGGGACCTCCTGCCGGCATGGTGAGCGTTGGCGGCTATCGCTTGCCGCTGCATGAGCTGCAGGAGGCAATCGGCAAGATCGACAGCGGCGCGACCCTGACGGCCCTCCCCGATCCGGTGATCGGACAGCGCTGATCGGCAAAGCCGCCAACCGCGACATTGTTCGGGCGGCGTTGACTGCGGTTGGCGTCAATCCGATCGTTACGGCCGCATTTCGCGACCAGAGCGAGCCGAGTGAAGGTGCGCTGACGTAATTGCCAGTGCTGTTGACGGCCCATTAACAGCGCTTTGGCATGGTTTCCTGAAAGGTCGCAAAGTGTTTTGGCCGACCTGCCGGAAAATCCAGGCCAAGCTCCCATGCCGTTGCAAGGTCCGATCGTCGTTGTCGCCGACATCCAGGCGGCGGACCTCGTCGAGGCTTTGCGCGCGGCCGGCGCGTTTCCTATTGTCGAAGTCTGGTTGGGCCGATGCCGAACAGCGCCTTGATCAAAGTCGATCCCGAAGCGCTGGTGCTGGCCGACGCTTGCGCCGATCCGGCGCGCGTCAGCGGCGCTGGCCGAGCGGCTCAAGACGCGGACCGGGCCTTTCATTCCCGTTATCGCGCGCACCCGCGAGGACGGCAGCGCCCTCCTGCCTGATGCGCTTTCGATTGCTGCGAGCGCACCGGCCGAGCCGCATTGCCAACCGCCTCGCCTCGGCACAGCGCATCCGCACGCTGCACAGCACGGTGCTGCGCCGTACCCGTACACTGGCAAGCCATGGCGAACCGCCGCCCGAACTGCCCGCGCAGCGATCCGCTTGACGAAGCGATCGTGCTGCTCGCCGGCCGCGGCCGCTCCTATCCGGTGCTCTCGGTCGCCGTCGGCGAGCGGGTCGGCGTCGTCGGCGCGCTCAGCGTCGAAAATGCGGCGCGCGCGCTGCAGGCGCGCGATATCGACGGCGTCGTGATCGGCGACGGCTTTGGACCGCGCATCGTCGATGCGCTCCTGACCGTCATGGCCGAGAACGTGCGTTTTCGCGATCTGCCGATCGCCATGCTGGCCGGGCATCCCGGCATCGATCGGACGTTTTGCCGAGCATCTGCCCAATCTGGAACGCATCGGTGAAGGGCCGCAGCGGCTGGTCGAGCGCTTCCTGCCCTATGTGCGGCTGCATGCATTCGGCGAGCGGCTACGCCGCATGCTCAAATCGCTCGACGCCAAGGGCATGATCGATCCCGACACGGGACTGCTCGGCCAAGAGGCGTTCTGGCGCGACCTCAATCGCGCCGTCGGCGACGCCGAAAGGCGCGGCGTCGGGCTCTCGATCGCGCGCTTTTCGTTCAACGGCAGCGACCGGCGCAGCGGCCTCGACGCCGCGCGGCTCCTGAGCCGGCTGATGCGGCAAGTCGATTTCGCCTGCCGCGAGGCGGACAATTCGATCTTCGCGGTGTTCACCGACACCGACCTGCGCGCTGCGCATGTGGTCGCGCGCCGGCTCGCCAGCATCCTGAAAAACACCACCATGGCGCCAGACCGCAAGCGCGTAGGCATCGACGCCGCGGTGACGCTCGCCACCTTGCGGCCCAATGACAACGTCGATTCGCTCATTGCCCGCGTGGTCGGGAAGCGCCGCCGGCTGAGCGGCACGTGGCGGCTAAGCGCCGCCGGTGAGCTCAATTCCCAACCTGCCGGGACATGGGCTAGCCTACGGGCCGCGAACGAATTCGAAGGGATTTTCCATGGCGCAGTCCGCCGCGCGGCCGGCCACCCATGTTGAGGTCGTTTCCGATGTGGTGTGCCCGTGGTGCTATATCGGCAAGCACCGGCTGGAAGCTGCCATCGCACTCAATCCCGATGTCGATGTGAACATCAATTGGCGGCCGTATTTCCTCAACGACTGGATTCCGCGCGAAGGCATTGATCGGCAGACCTATCTGGAAACCAAGTTCGGCTCGGTTCAGCGCTACGACGCGATCGCCGAGCGGGTCGCCGCGGCGGCCGCGCTCGAAGGCCTGCCTTACGCGCCCGCCAAGATTTCACGCCAGCCCAACACGCTCGACTGCCACCGCCTTATTCTATGGTCGCGCAGCGCCACCGATCCGGCGCGCGTCAAGCAGCGGCTGATGGAGCTCTATTTCGCCGAAGGCGGCGATCTCAGCGACCCCAAAGTCCTGATCCAGGCCGCAGTCGATTGCGGCATGGACGGCGATCTGGTCCGGCGCCTGCTCGCGAGCGACGCCGACGTCGATCGCATCGAAGGCGAGGCCAACAGCGCCAAAGAAGCCGGCATCGACGGCGTGCCCACCTTCATCTTCGGCGGCGGCGTTATCGTCACCGGCGCGCAATCGCCCGAATATCTCGCCAGCGCCATCGAGCGCAGCGCCGGACGGCATACGCGGCTGCGGGCGTAGACCGTCCTTGCCGGGGGCGGCAGCGGCCTGTCAATGGCCCGCGGGCTCTTAAGGGAATGAAGGCTCGTCCGAGACGATCCTGGAAAACTCGTCGGGAGCGAAGGCGCGTACCATAGTCGTCCGCGCGCTGCCGCTCGCGTCGCCGCTCGGTATGTCGACCGTGGCGATAACGTTGTATTGCCGGTGGTGACATAGACACTCAACACGCGGCCGCCGCTCCAACGAGGCGGAAACAGCATACTCGCTCTTTGGATTGTCAGCCCTTTGATCGTTCGGGCGGCCTGGCTGTTCGTTTCGTCATTGGGCCGAGCTGAAATGCGCGGTGTTACCGCCGCACTCGCCCGGGCCTGCATTTGAAACTCCGGGGCCTATTTTGAACGCTTTCCCTTCGGACAGACTTTGCCCTTCATCGTCCACTTCGCCGGGTCGATGATCTTGCCTTGCTGGCAGTTGCTTACTCCGTCGCTCTTAAGCGTGCCCTTCACGGTGCCATAGCTGCCCGGAACCGGGGCAGGTTTCGCAGCCGTTATATTGTAAATCTTGCCGGGCACCGTTCGAAGGATCAGGCAGCCTGCTTCGACACCCTTTGCGACACAGCCCGTCACGGTGATTGGCTGGTCGGCAACGGCCGTTCCCGCGAAAGCCGACAGGAACAAGCTCGCCGCAAGCAATTTTTGCATGTTGGTCCTCCCCCGCGTTCGGTTGAGTTTTGACGACGTGGTTTTGGCCCTGCGACCATACCGGCTGGCTCGTTGATTCAATCGCACGTTCAGGTTGTTGTCAATTTGAAGTTGTGGGTTAGCCATAGCGCCGTACAGGAATGCAGCCTCGCCTTCACTGTTCACTGACGGCCGACGCGGCCGCGCCGACCGAGCGTCATGATCGCGGTGCCCATCGCGACGCTGCCGAAGGTCACGACCAGCCCGAACAGCAAGAGACCTGTTGCGAGGAGCGGCGATCGATCGGCCAGGATGAGGTTGCGTAATCCTTCCGGATTGAGCGCCAGCAGACCGCCCAGCAACAGCACGGCCGCAGCGATGCCGGCGCCGAGGTTGATAGCCAGCAGCCGGAACAGCGGCTCGCGGGAAAGACGGAGTGGCGTGCGCAACATTGCCATGACAATGCGAAAACCTTCAGCCGACATGTCAAGTTCCAAAAGTAACGCGCATAAGCACCAATCCTTGCTGCCGAGCAACGTTTGCAGCACCCGGCGTGCGAGACAAACACGCGATAAGCTTTCCTCCGCATTGCTGGCTTCCCACACCCTCAACTAGCGCGAGTATAGGAAGCTGCTGCCGATTGTCCACCGTCAGTCGCGGCACATGGATCACACAGTGCGATTATTAGACTACGCCGCCTTCTTCCCCTTCTCCGCCAGCCCGGCCAGCGCGCGCAGAATGCCGGTGGCGCCGCGCAGCCGCGCTTTCGGCGTTTCCCATTCATCGAAGAACACCACCTTCATGTCCGGCCGCACGCGGGCGCCTTCAGGGTGTTTGGCGATATAGGTGATCAGCCCGTCAGGGTTTGAGAAAATATTGTCGCGGAAGGCGAGCACGGCGCCCTTCGGCCCGACCTCGATTTTTTCGACATTGGCGCGCCGGCACAGCGCCTTGATGGCGACGATCTGCAACAGATAGTCGACCTCCTCCGGCAGCTTGCCGAAACGGTCGACCAGTTCGGCGGCGAAGGCTTCAATGTCGCGATCTTCCTCGATCTCGGACAGCCGCCGGTACAGCGAGAGCCGCACCGGGAGATCCTTGACGTAGTCCTCGGGGATCAGCACCGGGGTGCCGATGGTGATCTGCGGCGACCATTTCTCCGCGACCGGCGCGGTGATGCCGGCTTTCAGACTCATCACCGCCTCTTCGAGCATCTCCTGATAAAGCTCGTAGCCGACTTCCTTGATATGGCCGGACTGCTCATCGCCGAGCAGGTTGCCGGCGCCGCGGATGTCGAGATCGTGCGAGGCGAGCTGGAAACCGGCGCCGAGCGTGTCGAGCGATTGCAGCACCTTGAGGCGCTGCTCGGCCTGCGGCGTGATCTTGCGCTTGGCCGGCAAGGTGAGCAGCGCGTAGGCGCGCAGCTTCGAGCGGCCGACGCGGCCGCGCAACTGATAGATCTGCGCCAGGCCGAACATGTCGGCGCGGTGCACGATCAGCGTATTGGCGGTCGGAATATCGAGGCCGGATTCGACGATCGCGGTCGAAAGCAGCACGTCGAATTTGCCGTCGTAGAACGCCGCCATGACATCTTCCAGCGCCGTGGGCGGCATCTGGCCGTGGGCGACGGCGACGCGCACCTCCGGCACGGCCTTTTGCAGAAAATCCCTGGTCTCGGCCAAGTCCTCGATGCGCGGGCAGACGTAGAACGCCTGGCCGCCGCGGTAGCGCTCGCGCAAGAGCGCCTCGCGCACCACCACCGGATCGAATGGCGAGATGAAGGTGCGCACCGCGAGCCGATCGACCGGCGGCGTGGCGATGATCGACATTTCGCGCACCCCGGACAACGCCAGCTGCAAGGTGCGCGGTATCGGCGTCGCGGTGAGCGTCAGCACGTGCACCTCGGCGCGCAGCGTTTTCAGCTTTTCCTTATGCGCGACGCCGAAATGCTGCTCCTCGTCGACGACAATCAGGCCCAGATCCTTGAACTTGATGGCCTTACCGAGGAGCGCGTGGGTGCCGACGACGATGTCGATTTGGCCATCGGCGAGTCCTTTCTTGACGTTGGCCAGTTCTTTCGTCGGCACGAGTCTTGATGCTTGCGCGACATGGACCGGGTAGCCCTTCAGGCGTTCGGAGAAGGTCTTGAAATGCTGGCGCGACAACAGCGTGGTCGGCACCACCACGGCAACCTGCTTGCCGTTCATCGCCGCCACGAAGGCGGCGCGCAGCGCCACTTCGGTCTTGCCAAAACCGACGTCGCCGCAAATCAGCCGATCCATCGGCCGCCCAGCGGAGAGGTCGTCGAGCACGGCCTTGATGGCGGCGTCCTGGTCGTCGGTCTCCTCGTAGGGGAAGCCGGAGCAGAACTCGTCGTAGAGGCCGGCGCCGACGGCAAGGCGGGGCGCCTCGTGCAACTGCCTCTGGGCCGCGACCTTAATCAATTCGGCGGCGATCTCGCGGATGCGGTTCTTCATCCGCGCCTTGCGCGCCTGCCAAGCGGCGCCGCCGAGCCGGTCAAGCTCGACGGCGCTGTCCTCGGAGCCGTAGCGCGAGAGGAGTTCGATGTTTTCGACCGGCAGGAACAGCTTGTCGCCGCCGTGATAGTGGATTTCGAGACAATCGTGCGGCGCGCCCGCGGCCTCGATGGTGCGCAGGCCGACAAAGCGGCCGATGCCGTGGTCGACGTGGACGACGAGATCGCCAGCCGAGAGGCTCGTCACCTCGGCGATGAAATTTTCCGGGCGCTTGATCTGGCGGCGCGGTCGGACGAGGCGCTCGCCGAGAATGTCCTCTTCGGTGATGACGGCGGTGTCGGCGGTCTCAAAGCCCTGCTCGATGCCGAGTATGGCGAGCGCGACCTGCGGGCGCGGCAAAGCCAGCACCTGCGGCCACGAGGCGACAGGGCTGAGATTGTGCAAGCCGTGCTCGGCCAGCACGTGGCTCATGCGCTCGCGCGAGCCTTCGCTCCACAGCGCGATGGCGATGCGCTTGCCGCCTGTTTGCAGCGATTGCACGTGGGCCGTCAGGGCCTCGAATACGTTCTTGTCCGGTTGGCTGCGTTCGGCGGAAAAATTCTTGCCGGCATGGGCGGCGATATCGACTGTGTTTGCCGTGCCCTCGGGGGCCGCGAATGGCGTCAGTTGCGCGAGCGCCGCGTTATCGAGCCGCGCGCGCCATTCGTCTTCGGCAAGGTAAAGCCGGTCCGGCGGCAGCGGCTTATAGGGCGCGCTGCTGCCGTCCTGATCCAGCGTATCCTTGCGCGCCTGATAATAGTCGGCGATCTGCGCTAGCCGTTCGTGCGCCGCCTCTTCGGCCAACGGTTCGAGGACGATGGGCGTGCCGCTCACATAATCGAACAGCGTCTCCATCTGTTTATGGAACAGCGGCAGCCAGTGTTCCATGCCGGCATAGCGGCGGCCTTCGCTGACGGCGGCATAGAGCACATCATCGGGGCCGGCGGCGCCGAAGGCGGCCACATAGCCGGTGCGGAACGCCCGGATCGTGTCGCTGGTGAGCTGGAACTCGGAGACGGGCACAAGATCGAGCGCGCGCAGCTCGGCATTGGTGCGCTGCGTCTCCGGATCGAAGCTCCTTATCAATTCCAGCGTGTCGCCGAAAAAATCGAGCCGCACCGGCTCGCCCATGCCGGGCGCGAACAGGTCGAGGATGCCGCCACGCACCGCGTAGTCGCCCGGCTCGCGCACGGTCGAGGCGCGATTGAAACCGTTGAGATCGAGCCATTGGATGACGCCGTTCATCGACAACAGATTGCCCGGCGCCGCGGCGAGCGACTGCCGCGCCACCGTTTCGCGTGCCGGCACACGCTGCAGAATGGCGTTGACGGTCGTGAGCACCACCGCCGGCTTGGCGCGAGCCTTTACGCGGGCGAGCCGCGCCAGCGCCGTCATGCGCTGCGCCACCACGGCGGCGTGCGGCGACACCCGGTCGTAGGGCAGGCAATCCCAGGCTGGGAATTCCAGGATTTCGGTGTCCGGCGCGAAAAATGCGATGGCGCGATGGAGCATCGCCATGCGCGCGCCGTCGCGGCAGATCACGGCGGCACTCACCGCCGGCGACTTTTCACCCGCCGCTACCGCCCGGGCCAAATCGGCGATCACCAAACCCTCGGCGCCGTCGGCGACGCCGGCCAGCAGCAGCGGCCGGCCAGAGGCGAGGCGCTGCGCCGGGTTTTCCGCTTTCACCATTGAGGTCACCGCGTAGTCCCCGCGGACTTATGGAAGAGGATGAGGTCGCGCAGCACGACGGTGTCGTAATCCTGCGGCACGGCCTCGCTGCCGACCACCCAGGCGTAAAGGCTGGCGTTCGGCACTTCGATCAGCCGCTCGAAATCGTCGAGTGCGCCGTCGTCGAACTTGTCGATACGGGCGTCGGCGAAGCGGCCGACGATCAAATCGGTCTCGCGCACGCCGCGGCGCCAGGCGCGGAACAGAAGCCTGCGCCGCCGCACGTCCAACCCTTCGCTCGATCGTTCCGTCATGGGCTTCGCCCTGTTTTTCAACGGCATGATCCTTGCGGAAAACCGGTGACCACTTTTCCGCGATCATGCGCGCAACGCCAAAAGCCCGGACGTGCCGGGCGCGGTGTATATAGAGGCCGATCTTGTGATTGTCATGGCCCGCGATGCGCCCACCTCTTCTCAACCCGCTGTTCGCCTCGGTCTCGGCGCTGCCGGGCATCGGACCGCGGCTGGAGAAGCTTTATGCGCGGCTGTTATCGCGCGAGGACGACCAGCCGCGTCTCATTGACCTTTTGTTTCACCTGCCGAGCGGGTTCGTCGACCGCCGCAACCAGCCGAAGCTTTCCGAGGTCGTGCCCGACACGGTGGTAACGGTTGCGGTCACGGTCGAAGGCCATCGGCCGCCGCCGCCGAACCGGCCGCGCGCGCCCTACAACATCGATGCCGGCGACGACACCAACACGTTGACCATCACCTATTTCAACGCGCGCCGCGATTATCTGGAGAAGCTCCTTCCCGAGGGCGAGACGCGCTACGTGTCTGGCGTGGCCACGCTCTATGACGGCCATCTGCAGATGATTCATCCCGACCGCGTGGTCGACAAAGCGGCCTTTGCCAAACTGCCGCTGATCGATCCGGTCTATCCGCTGACCGAAGGCCTGCATCCCAACCAGGTGCGCCGCGCGATCGAGGCGGCACTCGACAGGGTGCCGAAAACCCTGCCCGAATGGCAGGATGTGGAATGGATCGCGCGCAACAATTTCGCAAGCTTCGCCGAGGCGTTGCGCCGCGTGCATCGCCCGCAGACGCCGGACGACATCAAGCCGGAAAGCGCGGCGTGGTCGCGGCTTGCCTATGACGAGTTGCTCGCGGGTCAGCTGGCGCTCGCGCTATTGCGCGCGCATCAGCGCACGCGCGCCGGACGCGGCACGGCGGCGGAGGGGCGATTGCGCGCGCGCATCGTCGCTTCGCTGCCCTATTCGCTGACGCCCTCGCAGCAGCAGGCCGTGACCGACATTGTCGCCGACCTGGCGCAGCCCGCCCGCATGCTGCGGCTGCTGCAAGGCGACGTCGGTTCGGGCAAGACCGTGGTGGCACTGCTCGCCGCCGCCCATGTGATCGAAGCCGGCCGCCAGGCGGCGCTGATGGCGCCGACCGAAATCCTGGCGCGGCAGCATTTTTCGACCATCGCGCCGCTTGCGGAGAAAGCCGGCTTAAAGGTTGCCATTCTGACCGGCCGCGAGCGCGGCCGCGAACGCGACGACATCCTGGCGGCGCTGGCCGCAGGCGAGGTCAATCTGATCGTCGGCACCCACGCGCTGTTCCAGGAGGATGTCGCGTTCCACGATCTGGCGCTGGCCATCGTCGACGAACAACATCGCTTCGGCGTGCATCAGCGCCTCGCTCTCGCCCGCAAGGGCAATGCCGTCGATCTCCTCGTGCTCACCGCAACCCCGATCCCACGGACGCTGGTGCTGACGTATTTCGGCGACATGGACGTTTCGGCGCTGCGCGAAAAGCCGGCCGGCCGGCAGACGGTCGATACCCGCACCGTCCCGTTGGGGCGGCTCAACGAGGTCATTGAGGCCGTGGCGCGCGCCCTAAAGGAAGGCCGCCGCGTCTATTGGGTCTGCCCGCTGGTGGAAGAATCCGAACTGGTCGATCTGGCCGCGGCCGAAGAGCGCTTTCGCGAACTCAAGCTTCGCTTTGGCGGGCTCGCCGACCTGGTTCACGGCCAGATGCGCGGCCCCGACAAGGACCGCGCGATGGCGCGCTTTGCTTCCGGCGAAACCCGGCTGCTGGTCGCGACCACGGTGATCGAGGTCGGCGTCGACGTGCCGGAGGCTAGCGTGATGGTGATCGAGCACGCCGAGCGGTTCGGCCTGGCGCAGCTGCATCAATTGCGCGGCCGCGTCGGCCGCGGCGCCGAACATTCGACCTGTCTCCTGCTCTACAAGGGCCCGCTGGGCGAAACGGCGAAAGCGCGGCTTGCGATCATGCGCGAGACCGACGATGGCTTCCGCATCGCCGAGGAAGACTTGCGGCTGCGCGGCGAAGGCGACGTGCTCGGCACCCGGCAAAGCGGCGTGCCGGGCTTTCGCATCGCGCGGCTTGAGGTGCATGGCAAATTCCTCGCCGCCGCGCGCGACGACGCGGCGCTCATTCTCGCGCGTGATCCGAAGCTATCTGTCGCCGCGCGGCGAAGCGCTGCGCGCCCTGCTCTATCTGTTTGCCCGCGACGAGGCGATCCGACTGCTGGGCGCAGGATAAACGATCAGGCTGGGCGCGGGATCGGCGGCGCGGCGGCGCACAAGCCGATCGGGGCCAAAGCGGTTCGGGCCGTCGGTGCCTTTGCTGCAGAACCAAATAATCAGGATGATCGCGCCGACCAGCGGGATAAAGCTTAAGAACAGCCACCAGCCGGAGCGATCCAGATCATGGAGGCGCCGTACCCCGATCGCGATATTGGGAATAATGACGGCGAGAGAGAAAAGCGTATAAAAAATCGGTCCTCCGATCACCGTATCAATGATCTCGGCCACCACAAAACCGATAAAGACGAACAAAATCCAGTACCAATACTCCGACCGGCAGGCCCGATCCGTGAAGTTCACGTAGTTGGAAAAGCCCAGCTTGATAGAGTCGGTAAAGTTCATGAGAGCCCCCGCAGCTTGCCATGCCTATTAACTCCATAATAGCAGATCGTGCCAGCGCTGAAAACTCGGATTCCTTGCCGCCAACAGGTATCGTTGTGCCGGTGGAACAGCCGTGTCGGCATCTATTTGACCGGCGTGGGTGCGGCCGGCGCTGAGGACGGGGAGGTTCGCGCCGTCTGGGCAGTACGCGCCGTTTCAGCAAGCGAGGCGAGCGAACTCTCTGCTCGCCGCCGGGCTGGATCACACCTGCGGAAATCAGAAGTTGCATCGCCGCTTCGACGGTGATGTCGAGATCGACCACATCGCGCCGCGGCACATAGAAGAAGAACCCGGTCGTCGGATTCGGCGTGCACGGCATGAAGGCGGAGACATGCTCGGTCGCGGGCAGCCGCGCCGAAATATCCGCGCTGGGCGACTGCGTGAGAAATACCAGGGACCACATGCCGGGCGCCGGAAACTCGACCAGGCCGACCTTGCGGAAGCTCGAGCCGGAACTCGAGAATAGTGTCTGAAAAATCTGCCGCGCGGTGCGGTAGATCGGGCGCACGATCGGCACGCGGTTGAGCAGACTCTCGCCAAGGCCGACAAGCTTGCTGCCGACCAGGTTGGCGGTCAGAAAGCCGAGCAAGGTCAAGGCCACAAAGGCGATGATCAGGCCGAAGCCCGGGATGTCTATCGGCAGATATGTCTCGGGACGGTAACGCGTCGGAATAAACGGCCGGACCCAATTATCGACCCAGGTGACGAACCACCAGACCAGCCACAGCGTGACTGCAACCGGGCCGGCGACGATCAGCCCGGTGAGGAAATAGTTGCGCAGCCGGCTGACAAAGCCGTGCGTCGGTTTCCCGGCAGGCTGCGGCGTCTGGCGTGATCGCTTGCGTTCGGCATGGCTCGCGGTTCACCGGATTCCAAACGCCGGCACTATACACGGTCCGGCGGCGCCGTTCATTCCGCAGTGGGCGTTCATTCCACGGTGACCGACTTCGCCAGATTGCGCGGCTGATCGACGTCGGTGCCGAGCAGCACAGCGGTGTGGTAGGCGATGAGCTGCACCGGCACCGCATAAACCAGCGGCGCCACCGTCGACGGCATGGTCGGCAGCGTCAGCGTCGCCAGCAGCTTGATGTTCGCTGCCGCCACCGCTTCCGCTCCGGCGGCATCGGTCACCAGGATCAGCTTGCCGCCGCGTGCGGCGACCTCCTGCATGTTGGAGACGGTCTTGTCGAACACCTTGTCGTGGGGCGCGATCACCACGACCGGCGTGGTTTCGTCGATCAATGCGATCGGGCCGTGCTTGAGTTCGCCCGCCGCATAGCCTTCGGCGTGGATGTAGGAGATTTCCTTCAGTTTGAGCGCGCCTTCGAGCGCGATCGGATAGCTCGTGCCGCGGCCAAGATAGAGCACGTCGCGCGACTTGGAGAGATCGCGCGCAAGCTGTTCGACATGCGGCTCAAGTGCCAGCGCTTCGGCAAGATGGCGGGGCACCTCGATCAGTGCATGGACCAGGCGTTGTTCATCGCTCGACGACAGCACGCCGCGCGCCCGGCCGGCGGCAATCGCAACACCGCCAGCGCCGCCAATTGGCAGGTAAAGGCCTTGGTCGACGCAACGCCGATTTCCGGCCCGGCCAGCGTCGGCATGACGATGTCGCTTTCGCGCGCGATGGTCGATGTCGGCACGTTGACGACCGACAGGACGTGCTGCTTGTACTCGCGGGCATAGCGCAGCGACGCAAGCGTGTCCGCGGTCTCGCCCGATTGCGAGACGAAGATTGCGAGATTGCCCGGCAGGAGCGGCGCATCGCGGTAGCGAAACTCAGAAGCGATATCGACCTCAACCGGCAGATGCGCGAACCGCTCGAACCAGTATTTTGCGACCATGCCGGCGTAATAAGCCGTGCCGCAGGCGGCGATGTCGATGCGATCGAGCTTCTTGAAGTCGAACGGCAGCGCCATCGGCAACGCAATCCGTTCGGCCGCCATGTCGAGATAATTGGACAGCGTATGGCCGACAACTTCGGGCTGTTCGTGAATTTCCTTGGCCATGAAGTGGCGGTGATTGCCCTTGTCGATGAGCATCACCGAGGCCTGCGATTTGATCACGTCGCGTTGCACGACGGCGCCGCTGGCGTCGTGGATTTCGGCGCCTTGGCGGGTGACGACCGCCCAATCGCCGTCCTCCAGATAACTGACCATGTCGGTGAACGGCGCAAGCGCGATGGCGTCGGAGCCGATGAACATCGCGCCCTCGCCGAAACCGATGGCGAGCGGCGAGCCCTTGCGCGCGCCGATCAGTAGATTCTCCTCGCCGGCGAATAGAAAGGCGAGCGCAAACGCGCCGCGCAGCCGCGGCAGCGCGTGCTTCACGGCCTCGACCGGCGAGGCGCCGCGCTTCATTTCCTCGGTGACGAGATGCGCGACGACTTCGGTGTCGGTCTCGGTGGCGAACTTGGCGCCTTTTGCTTCCAGCTCGCGGCGCAGTTCGGCGAAATTCTCGATGATTCCGTTATGCACGACCGCTAGTTTCTCGGTCGCGTGCGGATGGGCGTTATTCTCTGTCGGCTTGCCGTGCGTCGCCCAGCGCGTATGACCGATACCGATCGTGCCGGCGAGCGGTTCACGAACCAGCCGCTGCTCGAGGTTCTTCAGCTTGCCTTCGGCACGCCGGCGCGTCAGCACACCATGCTCAAGCGTCGCCACACCGGCCGAATCGTAGCCGCGGTATTCAAGGCGCTTGAGCGCGCTCATGAGCTGCGGCGCAGCCGCTTCGTTGCCGACAATTCCGACAATTCCGCACATCTGAAAATATAGTCCCTTCCGGGCGCGGCCAACTGGATCGGTTGCAGATCGTTACGTGTTCAGGCTGCCGCTATCGCATACCGACGACTGATTACTGCTTTCTGGATGTTAATGGTTAAAGTGCGGCCGTGGCTTTCGCCCAATCAAATAAGGTTGCGCCCGATGACACCGCAAGGCGCGCCGCCGTTAACCCGCAGCCACGGGCATTTCACCCGTCAATCGCGTGCATGCGCCTGCTTTTTGACGATCGATTTGAGCGCGCGCAAGCGCGATGCCCAGCCTTCCTTTACGACCTGCCGGCCGCGCCCCAAGGCCAGCGAATCCGCCGGCACATCCGCCGTGATCACCGAGCCGGAGCCGACGTAAGCGTTGTCCCCGATCGTGACCGGCGCAACCAGCGCCGAGTTGGAGCCGATAAAGGCGTTCTTGCCGATCTCGGTGCGATGCTTGGCGTTGCCATCGTAATTGCAGGTGATGGTTCCAGCGCCAATATTGGCGTCCTCGCCGACGGTGGCGTCGCCGATATAGCTGAGGTGATTGGCCTTGGCGCCGGCCCCTATGACCGCTTCCTTGACCTCGACGAAGTTGCCGATGCGCGCGCCTTCGCCAAGCCTGGCTCCAGGCCGCAGCCGGGCAAACGGTCCGACCGACGCGCCCCTTCCGACATGGGCGCCGGCAAGATGCGAGAACGAGTGGATTACGGCGCCGTCCTCAACGACGACCTTCTCGCCAAACACCACATAGGGCTCGACCACGACGTCCTTGCCGAACCGAGTATCGGCCGACAGAAACACCGTCTCGGGCGCCACCAGCGTGACGCCGGCATCGAGCGCTGCGCTGCGCAGACGCTGCTGCGCGACCGCCTCGGCTTCGGCCAATTCCTTTTTGGTGTTGATGCCGCGCACTTCGTCCTCCTCGACTTCGACGGCGACGGCACGCAGCTTCATGCCGCGCGCGATCTCAACCGCATCAGTGAGATAGAATTCGCCCTTGCGATTCTGATTGCCGATCTGTTGCAGGATCGAAAGCGCCGTCGCGCCGGCAAAGGCCATAATGCCGCCGTTGCAAAGGCCGATTGCCCGTTCGGTTGCGCTGGCGTCGAGTTCTTCGCGGATGGCGAGGAGCTGGTCGCCTTCGGTAATCAATCGTCCATAGCCGGTCGGGTTCCTCGGCCGGAACGCCGCCACAGCGAGCGCTGCTCCAGCGGCAAGCGGCGCCCGCAGCCGCCGCAAGGTTGCCGCGTCGATCAGCGGCGTGTCGCCATAAAGAATAACGATATCGTCCGGCCGCTGGTCGATCGCGGACTTGGCCGAAAGCACCGCATGGGCGGTTCCGCGCCGCTCCGACTGCACGAAGCAGGCCGCGTCGGGCATGATCCGTTTGACGTCAGCGGCGATCGCATCCTGCAACGGACCGATCACGACGGCGGTTGAGCTGGCGCCCAAGGCTTTGACCGCGGCCAGGACATGGTCGACCAATGAAAGTCTCGCCACCGTATGCAGGACTTTCGGATGCGCCGAGCGCATGCGCGTACCCTCGCCGGCCGCGAGCACGATCGCAAGGCAGCTCCGAGCTTTCATTCTCAAAGGACCTCCGGGGCTCTCTTACCCGAGCCGCCCAACCATCGAAAGCGTGCGCTACACCAATGGCAAATAGGCTAAAGCGCCGATGCCGGCCAGCAGAGCAGAAAACAGCCGCAAAAATCTGAAATCTGGTAGATTTTAGCATTGATTCGCTTGGCGAAATCGTTCGCTGCGAAATCGCGGAGCGGCCGCGCCGTGGTTAAGAAGCAATCCGGAATGCCATCCGCGCGGGCTGCCCCGAAGCAACAACCGGCCGCCAAGGCGTTTACTATGCGGCACCTTTGGCGAATGACGCTCTGGGCTGCCACGGCCGCATGCGCGCTGCTTGTCGCCGTGCTGGCCACCCGCAACGAAGTGGGTGCCGAGCGGATGGCGGCCGTGTTCCCGTCCGGACACCGCCACGCCGTTGTCCCGGCGACGGACCATCCCTTCGATGCACAGGCTGAGACCCGCCGGCTCGCCGACGCCATTCATGACCTCGCGGCGCAGAACGCGCAGTTGCGGTCCCAACTTGCCGCGGTCCAGCAAAATTTGAATGACATGACCGGTTCAGTGACCAAGCAGCTCGTCGCCGTCAAAGCTGGGGCGGCGCCGTGGCCGGCTGATGCAAAGCCGGAACCCATCACCGCGGCTGACATCGCGTCGATAATGGCGCCAGCCGCCGGGCTCGATACTCCGGTGCCGTCAGCTCCGCAAACTTCGCCGGTGTCAACCGTGCCGCCAGAGGCGACAGCGGCGGTCTCGCCAGAAGCGCCGGCACGGGTGGACCTGCCGCCCATTCCCCTGCCCGCTCCGACACGTCGTGAATACGGGGTCGACATTGGCAACGCTCCATCAATTCAGATGCTGCACGCGCGCTGGCTTGGCATCCGCTCGGCCCATCCGCAGCTCTTCCTAGGTTTGACGCCGACCGTGGCGCTGCGGGAAATTCCCAAAACCAAGCGTATCGAACTGCATCTCGTGGCGGGCCCCCTGGAGAATTCCGAAGCGGCGCTGAGGTTGTGCCGGGAACTCGCCCGCTATCGGCTATACTGCCACCCGACTATTCTGGGTCCCGACCGCGTGGCGCTGCAGTAGCCTGCAACAGGTTCCATCCGCCGCACGGATACGCGGTCGATCGCAAACTCATGCGGCTCGGCATTAACCTTGGCGAAAATCTTGGCGAAGGCACAAGGCAGGCGCTGACCCCGGCACGATCGGCTCAAGACCGGCGTGTGCCGAGATGCGCCCTGGACAAAGCGGACTAGTTGGGTTGAGTTCGGGCCGAGCAGACCGGAACCGCCGGTCGCATTGGTGGCGTAATTTGGGGGCCTATGAACGCTTCGCTGGGCGGCTTACCTCACTGCAAACCAAGTCGAATAATGATCGGTCGTGCGTTTTCCATCGCCCGTGGACTGTGTGGCGCGATTGCGATCGTTGCGACAACGGTCGCATTCAACACCGTGTCCCACGCACAGAGCATCGACGGTCAGGCCGCCGACAAGAAAACGGTTCCAGGAGCGCCAGCGCTGCCGCATGCAGATGAATATTCAGTCATCCAGCGGACAGTCAGCGGCCCCGCCGGCAATCCCGAATGTGTCTGGCTCGGCCGCCGCGTAGTCAGCCTGATCTGGCGCGACGATATCGACACCGCGTTCCGCCATCTCGATCTTTATGATCGCTTCGGCTGCCCGGCTGCGCGCATCCAGGCCACGTTTCGCTGCCTGATCCAGCATGAAGCCAGCATCGATCCGAAGGCGCCCGACAGTCTGAACAACCGGATTGAAGCGTGTTGGATCAATCCCAGCCAGCCGGCGTCGTCGCCGGCCGCTACGGCCGCGGCACCGAAGCAAACGACCGATCGCTAAATGGCGATCCCGCGATAGGCTTTAATCGCGGCAAAATCGCTCTAACCGACTGTTTGTTGTCTTGAATTTGCCACTACCCGGCAGTATTTATTTTACGCCGCTCGCAAGGTGGCCTTACCCTCCTTACGATCCTCGTCGAACCTTGGGGACAGGTTCGGGCCCGTGCCGTTTTGCCCCGCGTGGTTGATGTTCGATGCGCACCGTCGCTGCCGTGCTCGCGCTCGTGGTGTGCGTGCATGCCGGCCTGTGGGTTGTGCTGCGGACCGAGACGACAGCGCCGAATATCGAACGGCAGCTCGCCAGCGTCTCTTATTCGCCGTTCGCTCATTCCGATCATCCTGACGGCAAGGACCGGCCGACCGCGGCGCAAATTCGCGCCGACCTCGCGGCCATTGCGCCCTATACCAAGGCGATCCGCACGTATTCCTCGACCGGGGGCGCCGAACTCATTCCGCCGATCGCCGCCCAATTCGGTCTGCGTGTCACCGTCGGCGCCTGGATCAGCAAGGATCAGGCGCGCAACGCGCGGGAGATCCGCGCCGCCATTGAGCTGGCGCGCCATAACAGCAACGTCGACGCCATCGTCGTCGGCAACGAAACGATCTACCGTGGCGAGCTGACAATTCCTCAGCTCATCGCCCTCATCAAACAGGTCAAGCAATCGAGCCCTGTTCCGGTGACCACGGGCGAAATTGGTTCGGTCTGGCTCAACCATCCGGAACTGGCATCGGCGGTCGACTTTGTCGCCGCGCATGTGCTGCCCTACTGGAACGGCGTCGCCGCCGGGCAGGCGACCGATTACACCCTGGATTTCTACGACAAGCTCCGGCAGGCGCTGCCCGGCAAGCGGATCGTGATCGCCGAGTTCGGCTGGCCGAGTGCCGGCTATAACTTCCAGGCCGCTAACCCGGGCCGCATCGAACAGGCGGTCGTGCTGCGGAACTTCGTTTCGGCCGCCGAGGCCTACGGCATCGACTACAACATCGTCGAAGCGATCGATCAGCCGTGGAAGACGGCAGAAGGCGGCGTCGGGCCCTATTGGGGCATGTTCGACGCCGCGCGCCAGCCAAAGTTTTCCTGGACCGGGCCGATTGCCAATCCCGATTACGTCAAGCGCGCGAGCCTTGCGGTACTGCTCGGGTTGCTGCTGTCGCTGCCAATCTTGGCGATGAGCGGCGTGACTGCGACGCAGGCGCTGTTGCTTGCCGTATCGGCGAACACGGCCGGCGCCTGGTTCGCGGCGGTATTCGATTTCTGGAAGGGACATTATTTCGTGCCGGGCGCCGCATTTGCGCTCGGTCTCGGCGTCACCCTGCTGGTGCCGCTGGTGGCGATCGCGCTTGCGCGTATGGATGAAATTGCCGCCATCGTGTTCGGCCGCTCGCCGCGGCGGCTCACTACCGCGCCGCCGCGCGCGGCGGCGGGTTTGGCTCCCAAAGTTTCCATCCACATTCCGGCCTGTTGCGAGCCGCCAGAGATGCTCAAAGCCACGCTCGACAGCGTGGTGCGGCTGGAATATCCCAATTTCGAATGCGTGCTGGTCGTCAATAACACGCCCGATCCGGCGCTCTGGCAGCCGATCGAGGAACATTGCCGCGCGCTGGGCGAGCAGATCAAGTTTATCCGCGTTGACAATCTGGCGGGCTACAAGGCCGGCGCATTACGTGTCGCGCTCGCGAACACCGCAGCCGATGCGGAGATTGTCGGCGTGATCGACGCCGACTACGCCGTCGATCCGGAATGGCTCAAGGATCTGGTGCCACTGTTTGCTGATCCACGCGTCGGCCTGGTGCAAGCGCCGCAGGATCATCGCGACGGTGAGCGCTCGCCGATGCACCGCGCCATGAACGCGGAATATGCCGGTTTCTTCGATATTGGCATGGTGCAGCGAAACGAGGTCAACGCCATCATCGTGCACGGCACGATGTGTCTGATCCGCCGCGCCGCGATCGAAGCGGTAGGAGGCTGGTCGAGCGACACGATCGTTGAGGACTCCGATCTCGGCCTGACGCTCCTCGAGCAAGGCTGGATCACCCACTACACCAATCGCCGCTACGGCTACGGCCTGCTTCCCGATACTTTCGACGCCTACCGGCGCCAGCGGCACCGCTGGGCGTTTGGCGGGTTGCAGATCCTGCGCAAGCACTGGCGCCGGCTGCTGCCCGGTGCGGGCGGCCTCACCCGCGAGCAGAAGCGCGAATACGGGCTCGGCTGGCTTAATTGGCTCGGCGCCGAGACGATCGGCGTTGTGGTTGCGCTCCTGAACATTCTGTGGGTGCCGTTCGTCGCGTTCGCCGACATTGCGGTGCCTGACCGCATTCTGACGCTGCCGATCCTGGCCGCATTCGCCGTCTCAACCGCGCACTTTGGGGCGCTGTACCGCTTGCGCGTTCGGGCCTCCGGCGGCCGGATGCTAGGCGCGATCTTTGCCGCCATATCGCTGCAATGGACTGTCGCGCAGGCCGTAGGCATTGGTCTCGTCAAGAACCGGTTGCCGTTCCTGCGCACCGCGAAGGGCGGCGCAACCCGCAAGGGCAGCGATTTTCCGGCATTGTGGGAGGCGATTATTGCCGGGCTGCTGCTCACCGGCGCGGCCACGCTCTTCGTCACCAACGTCAAGCAGGTCCGCGAGATCGACCTGTTCGCCATCGTGCTGGTGGTGCAGAGCCTGCCGTTCCTGTCGGCGGTCGGCCTCGCCGCAATCGAGGGCACACGCTTCAATTCATTCGCTTATTGGCGCGCCATCGCTGCCAAAGCCGCGTCGTGGTCGGCGCAGCCCAAAGCGGCCGCTCCCCAACAGGAATTGCCGGCAGAAAATCGCATCGAGGCTGCGCAATAGCGGCGCAGCGCGTGGGCAACCTCACCCCGCCAAAGCGGTTTCCGCGAGCCGCACCCAGTAGGATGTCCCCACCGGGATAGTTTCGTCGTTGAAATTGTACGCCGGGTGATGCAGCCCGGCGCTGTCGCCGTTGCCGACGAAGATGAAGGCGCCCGGCCGCTCGGCAAGCATGAAGGCGAAATCCTCGGCGCCCATGACCGGCGCGAACTCGGTGTCGACCTTGCCGCTTCCGGCAATCTCGCGCGCTACCGAAGCGGCGAACTCCGTCTGCCGCGTGTGATTGTGCAGCACCGGATAGCCGTTCGTATAGGTGATCTTGGCGGTGGCGCCGTAAAGCCGCGCGGTGCCCTCGACCACCTCCGGCACGCGCTTCTGCAGCAGCGCACGCACCTCATCGTTGAGCGCCCGCGCCGTGCCGCGCAAGACCGCGTGCTGTGGAATGACGTTGTCGGTATGCCCGGCCTGGAACATGCATATCGAGACGACGGCGGCGTCGAGCGGATCGACATTGCGCGCCACGATCGACTGCAGCTGATTGACGATCTGGGCTCCGACCAGGATGGTGTCGATCGACAGGTGCGGCCGCGCGGCGTGGCCGCCCTTGCCTTCGAGTTCGATCATGATGTGATCCGCCGATGCCATCATGGCGCCGGGACGGATGCCAAACTGGCCAAGCGGCAGCCCGGGATAATTGTGCATCCCATAGACCTCCTCGATGCCGAAGCGGGAGATCAGGCCGTCCTTCATCATCGCCAGCGCCCCGGCGCCGCCCTCCTCGGCCGGCTGGAAAATGACGATCGCGGTCCCGGCGAAATTGCGGGTTTCGGCCAAATATTTGGCGGCGCCGAGCAGCATTGCGGTGTGGCCGTCATGGCCGCAGGCGTGCATCTTGCCGGGCATTGTCGACTTGTAGGGCAGCCCGGTTTCCTCTTCGAGCGGCAGCGCGTCCATGTCGGCGCGCAACGCGATCACCCGGCCGGACTTGCGGCCGCGGATGACGCCGACGACGCCGGTCTGACCGAGGCCGGGAACGACCTCGTCACAGCCGAAGCTTTTGAGCTTCTCGGCCACCAGCGCCGCAGTCCGATTCTCCTGGTAGCGCAATTCCGGGTGAGCATGGATATCCCGCCGCCATCCGGTGATTTCGTCATGGAGGTCGGCGACGCGATTGACGATGGGCATGGAAGGCTCCTCGCACGGCAGCTCACCCGGTTGCCGCACTTTAGCAAATCGGCCACAAAAATGCGCGGCCGACTGGAAATACCCGGCCGTATTCAGTAAGTGAACGCCACGCGGGCCCGTAGCTCAGTGGTAGAGCAACTGACTTTTAATCAGTAGGTCGTTGGTTCGATCCCAACCGGGCTCACCAATAGTTTCATAGACTTAAGCCGGTCACGGGGGCCATTCCGGCAACCCCGCTCGCCGCGCCTTTCGTCGCGATAACCATCCGGCAGGCCGTTTGCGGCCCAGTCATTGAACCATTTGGCCGCTGAACGCGTCTAATGGGTAAGCCGTTGGGCGAGTGCGCGCCACGCGCGCTGCACCGCACCATGGCATCCAGAAAATCCGGCTTGGGTGGTGTCATGCTGGCGAAAAGCGTCAATTCCCTGAAGGAAATGCTGCCATTGGCGGCGCTATTCATAGAGCTTGTGCTGGCGGTCGGCGCCATCGGGCTCGTCTACTACGGTTTCGTGATCTTGCTGCCGCAAATCTGAGCCGGCCGCACTGCAACTGCGGGCGCGCATCGCTGCGCATTGCTCTGGTCAATTTTTTCGCGATCAGGACCCTTATCGCGGTCAGGACCCTATGCCCGTCCCAACGGGTGTGAGCCTTCGCGCAACAGCGATCGCAACCCCTGCCCACGGCTGCGGCCGTGGGCAATGCCGTGGGCGTCGCACAGGACATTTGTCATTCGATGCTGATCGCGCCTCGGGGCCGGCATTTTTTCCGGCGTCCACTTGACAGTGCCGACCACCGATGCCCGATAACGGCATCGGTACGCGCTCGATGCGCGCGATTGGCAACCCGGAACAGGTAGGACATCGTCTTGGCCGCGACGATCATCAACGGAGTTGCCGTTGCGCGTGAGATACGCGTGGATTGCCGCAAGCGCGTGCTGACACTCGCTGCAGAGACCGGGATCGTTCCCGGACTGGCGGTCATTACCGTCGGCGACAATCCCGCTTCTGCGATCTACGTGCGCAACAAGATCAAGGCGTGCGAAGAGGTCGGCATCCGTTCGCTGCCGCTTCGCTACGACGCCAATGTCCGGCCCGCCGTGCTGCTCGACAAGATCCTCGAACTCAATGCCGATCCGGGCATCCACGGCATTCTGGTGCAGTTGCCGTTGCCGACCGGCTTCGAAACCGCGCCGCTCTTACGCGCCATCAATCCGGACAAGGATGTCGACGGTTTCCACCTCTATAACGTCGGTGGCCTGGTTATCGGCGATACGGTTTTCCCGCCTTGCACCCCTTACGGCGTGCTGCGGCTGCTTGAGCATGAACACATTGCGCTGGAGGGCCAGAACGTCGTTGTCGTCGGCGCCAGCAACATCGTCGGCAAGCCGATGGCGCTCATGCTGATGCAGCGCGATGCGACGGTCTGCATCTGCCACGCCAAGACGCGCGATCTCGCGCAGTTTACGCTGCTCGCCGATATTCTTGTCGTCGCCGCAGGTCAGCCGAATTTGATCCTGCCGCAGATGGTGAAAACCGGCGCGGTGGTTATCGATGTCGGCATCAACCGCCTGGCCGATGGCCGGCTGGTCGGTGACGTCGACTTCGAGGGCGTGAAGAAAAAGGCCTCGTATATTACGCCGGTCCCGGGCGGCGTCGGTCCGATGACCGTCACGATGCTCCTGGTCAACACCATCTCGTCGGCGGAGCGAACAGCGAGACGTTCTGCAAAGCCGTTGCCGGAACGGACATCCATGCCGTCGCCGGCTGTTTAGAGGCCGACGCGGCAAGCTGCCCCTGGCTTGTTTGCCGGGACGTGCCTAGATCAGGCAACGCATCGACACATCGGTCGCGTCTCATGACGAACCGCGAGGACCCCAACCAGGACAGCCGGCGCAGATCGCTGATCGGACTGCTCGTCGTGGCGCTTTTGTTCGTGATCGGATGGGTGCTGGCGCACCAACTCTACGCTGGCGGCAAATTGGAAGATTGCCTCATGTCGGGGCGGACGAACTGCCAGCCGATTCAAAATCCTCCCCGTTGAAGGTCGAAACCGCTGGCGCTTCGCGCCGCGACAAAAGCCACGAGAGTTTCATCGGCGCGTCGCCGAGACGCCACACATCGCGCTCACCATGGCATGCAGTAAGGCGCGTATGGGTTGGGGCTAACGTCGAGGAGATCGACGATGAACATCCAGACTGCGTGCCCAGCCCCCTGTGGGGCACAGCTGAGCCGGCCGAACTGTCCGCAATGCGGCTCTCTTCTCCTGATCGCCGAACAATCCGAGTTCAATCTCGACGGCCACATCCGTCATACTTGGCTCTGCGATGTGTGCGGCGAGGAATTTACCACCGCGATCAGGATGTTGCCCTGCCAGGCGTAGCGGGTCGCGTTCGGGTCTGACGGCCCTGTAACGGTAACGTCAATTGTTCTGTGTCAGCAGGAAAGGGGTACTGACGCCCTGTGACTTGTTTTCATGAGTGAAGACGGCGAACAGGATGCGATCCATGGAGGTTTTATCCTGGAAGGTGCCCATCGGCCTGGTCCGTCGTCTGACTTCTCGGAAGCGACGTTCGACTGCGTTGGTGGTGCGCACGGCGCGGCGGTCGGCTTCGGACTTGTAGCGGAAGCAGGTGAGCAACTGGTCGAGGTCGTTGCGCAAACAGGCGACAGCCGCCGCATAGCGCTGCTGGAAGCGCTCAGCGAAACGGCGGGCTGCGGAGCGTGCTTCGGACGTGTTGGCCGCATTCATGATCTTATGAAGGGCTCGCTTGACTTTGGGCTGATCGGCGTTGCGGACTTTGTCGAGAACGTTCCTGATCTTGTGCGCCCAGCAGCGCTGGATGGGGATGTTGGGCAAGGTGGTCGGTAAGGCGGCGAGCAGGCCTGCGCCACCATCGACGCAGATCATGTCCAGTCCCTCGCCGGTGAGGCCGCGACGGTACAGATCGGTGAGGAATTGCTCCCATTCTGCCGCGCTTTCCGAGCCGGCCAAGCGGAAGTCGATGATCTCCTTCTTGCCGTCGGGTCGCAGCCCCAAGGCTACCAGGACCGGGCGCCGCAGACCGGCGCCGGTCTTGCGGGCGAGCACGACGCCATCGAGCATCAGCGCCTTGTAGCGGTTCGCCAGCGCTCGGCGATGGAAGGCGGCCACCGCGGCATCGAGCGTCTTGGCGACTTGGCTCACCGTTGCGGCGCTCACCGCCCGGCCCAGCAGGGCCAGCAGTGTCTCGCCTACCTTGCGGGTTGATAGGCCGAGCACAAAGCCGGCGAGGATGACCCGGTCGATCTCCCGGGTGCGTCGCGCATAGGCGCGAACGACTTCGACCGGACTGTAGCGCCGCGTGCGCGGCACGTTGAGCTCGATGTCGCCGAGTTCGGTCAGAAGATGCCGGCGATAATACCCATTGCGGCGGTCGGCAGCGTCGTCGGCCTCGATCCAGTCCAGATAGCGGTCGATCGCGGCGGCCATCTGATCTTCGATGATCTCCGCCAACGCTTGCCGGCCAAGCGGCCGATAACCTTCGCCCCAATCCAGCCCGTCGGCCTGCATTGCCTTCACGACTTCAAATGCCATCGGTAAACTCGTAATCGTCGCAGCTCGCTGTGACATGGGGGTGCTCCTCTGTGTGCTTGGCAGTTCACAGTTGGAGTACCCCTTCCTCGCCCTGACACAGAACCTCTTACGTCACCTGGGGCCGAGCCGGCATTGACCGCCGCGCCGCACGGCGTAAAATTGCAACCAACTCGTTCGCTTCGGCCTGCACACCAACTCAGGAGCTGACCATGGCCTACACACTTGCCAATTTCTGTACTGACCTGTCGGCGACACTCAAAGCCAAGGGGCAGAACGGGCTACCCGACGTTGCACGCAAGCTGTCGGAATTGATCAATAATCCGGAATTCGTCGCGGAGACCTTCAACGATGACACGCCGATCGGCCGCCGCGTCCTGTGGCACGATCCGGAGACCGATGCGTATGTGCTCGCCCACATCCAGGAAGGCGGCAAGGTCGGCAAGCCGCACAGCCACGGCGCATCCTGGGCGATCTACGGAACCGCCCGCGGCGTGACGGAAATGACCGAGTGGAAGCGCGTCAACCCGGCGTCCGAGGAAGGCGCGGTACTGGAGAAGTCCCGCCACTATGCGCTCGGCCTCGGGCAGACCCGCGGCTATGCGTCGGGCGCGATCCACTCCACCGCCCACCCGCATAAGGCCTGGGTGGTCCGGGTGACCGGCACTGACCTCGATGTCATTCCGCGCTATCACTTCAGCGCCAAGACCGACAAAATCCTGGAAAACGTCTGAGCGATTTTCGTCGCGAAAGCCTAGCTGCGGACGCTCTCAATACGAGAGCGCCGCGGCTTGGGGCGTGCCCTCAACCGGCTGAAATCGCATCCATTTTTGGAGAATGGCGGGAGCGACGGGGCTCGAACCCGCGACCTCTAGCGTGACAGGCTAGCGCTCTAACCAACTGAGCTACGCCCCCGCGGGCGCGCTCGGCAGTTAAGGCGGAGCCAGCGGTAAGTCAAGGATTTCGGGCCTAAATCCGCGCCGCTTAAGCGCCTTGAACGCGCCACGAAGCCATACCAGATAGCGCGCACACGCGAAAAACATCGGTGGAATTGGCAAAACAAGCGTGGTCAGCCACAGCCGAATCGTCTAACTGCAATCCGATAAGCGGCCAAATTCCAACGTCACCGCTTCATCGAGGAGGGTCTTATGGCATCCAAACCAGCCACTACCGTGACTTTGAAGCATCTTGCCGCAACGCTTGCGGAGGACAACGAGCTGTCGAAAAAGCAAGCCGAGGCCCTTCTCGGAGGCTTGGTTGGCAACATCGTCAAGCATTTGAAGAAGGGTGAGCGCATTCGCATCGGCGGCCTGGGCATCCTTCAGGTCCGCAAGCGCGCCGCCCGCATGGGCCGCAATCCCGCCACCGGCGAACCGATTCAGATCAAAGCGAGCAAGAAGGTCGCTTTCCGCGCTTCCAAAGAGCTCAAAGAAGCCATCTGAACTCTTTTCGTCCCCGATAAGGGACGACACAGGACGGAGGACGGACGCTGGGGACGGAAGGATTTCTTCCGTCGTCGGACATTTGTCCTCCGTCCTGTGAGTCATGACAATCGTGCAAGCAATCTATCGGCATGAGATTGTCACCGAGGCTTGTTGTCACCCGTGTCTAAGGCACGTTCCGTCACCCATCTCTCCGGGTCGGACAGGCTGAATTTGGTGGGCGGTGACGGACTCGAACCGCCGACATCCTGCGTGTAAAGCAGACGCTCTACCAACTGAGCTAACCGCCCGCGCCGCAAGATGTATCGCCGCGTGGCCTGTCCGTGCAAGCTCTAACCCGGCCAGCTTGGCGGCTGTCATCCTAGAGCCTGTCTTCAGTTGAGCAAGATGATAGCGGACGCGAGCTGCAGTCCGGCGAGAAAATTTCTGGCAAGTTTGTCGTAGCGTGTGGCGATAGCGCGAAAGTTCTTGAGTTTGTTGAAGAAACGCTCAACGAGATTGCGTTCGGCATAGAGTGCGAAGTCGCATTCGCGCTTGATCTTGCGATTGGTCTTGGGCGGAATCACCGGGATAATGTCACGTGCAGCGAGCTTGTCGATCAGCGGATCGGCATCGTAGGCCTTATCGCCAATTAAAGCCTTTGGCGCGACACCGTCAGTCAATGGCTCTGCGCAAGCCAGATCGTGGGCTTGCCCCGGCGTGAGCATCAAATCGACGGGATTGCCCAAGGCGTCGACGAGGGCGTGAATTTTGGTGGTCAGTCCGCCGCGGGATCGACCGATCGCTTGTTCGCCGTTTTTTTTCGCGCGCCGGCGCTGTGCTGATGCGCCCGCACGATGGTGGCATCGATCATCATGTATTCGTTGTCGTGGTCACTGGCCAACTGCTTGAAGATGCGATCGAAAACGCCACTCTTCGTCCATCGACCAAAGCGCTGGTGGACGATCTTCCAGTCGCCAAAACGCTCGGGCAGATCACGCCAAGGAATGCCGGCTCGATACCTGTAGAGAACAGCTTCAACGAACAGCCGATTATCGGCCGCGGTGCCGCCGACGTGGCCTTCGCGGCCAGGCAGAAAATCCTTGATCCGATCCCACTGGTCGTCGCGTAATGCGTAGCGCCGCATCGGTCAGCCCCTCCTTTAGGCCGACCGCCCATGAATCACTCAATCGCTGATTTGGGAATCCCCTAACTGAACACAGGCCCGAATACGCTGGCGACAATTTACTGGTTCGCTCGACTTCGGTGAACTTGTGCCAGGCTATCGGACGCAGCCGTTTCGCTGTTGGGGGAAGGTGAATTATGTACCGCACACTGGTTCTGAGTTTGACGTTGCTGATGGCCGGCTTAAGTGCTGCTTCGGCGCAGTTTCCGGCGCAACCGGCACCGCCGCAGTGCCCAGGACCGGTCCAGGGGAATGAGCAGGACCGTGCGGCCTGCCATGGAGCAGTGCTGAAATGTCATATTGCCAAGCTGAATTGCGGGCCAACCAATGCGACGTCTTCGCGATACTTGGCTGCCTGCAGCGCAATCGTCCCAGAATCAGCATGGCATGCCGCCACGTGCTGGAGGCCAACGGCAAGTAGGCAACGCTGTGGCGCCTGTTTATTGGCGCAGCGCAGCGTC
>CAVPQA010000009.1:0-29581 GCA_963707175.1 uncultured Alphaproteobacteria bacterium | reverse complement strand
CGCACAGCTTGCATGACGGCCTCGGTGCCCGACATGTGAAACGACACTTCGTCGAGGCCGGAAATTCGCTTCAGCCGTTCGACGTTGTCGGCGACGACCGGGTGATAGGAGCCGAGCACCGGACCGAGCGCGCGCACGCGCTCAAAGCCACGCGCCATGGCGTCCTTGTAAAAATCGTAGCCGAGCACATTGACGCCGTAAGAGCCGGTGAGGTCGTAGAAGACGTTGCCGTCCAAGTCCGTTACGGTGACACCCGCCGACGATTGAAGGAATGTGCCCGCTTTGAGGTGGGTGCGGACCATGCGGCTGAACTGAAACGGCACCCGGTAGGCGGCGGTGAACTGCAGATCGGAAATACTCTCGATCGTCGCATCGGTGAGAGCCGCGGTTTTGGCAAAGCGCTGGGCGAACAGGCTCGACAGCTGCATGAACGCCACGCGGCGGCGCGCCGCAATGTCGTCGGGCGCGTCGTCGGCACGGAAAAAACGGCTCTCGTCGTACTCATAGAAACGAACCAACGAAGCCAGCCGCCGCGCCAAGCGGCTGTGGCCGGCAAGCGATGGATGCTTGCCGTGGGACAGCTGCAGCCGGTCTTTCAGTTTTGCCACGGACGCGGCAACCGCGGCGGCGCCCAATCCGTAGAATGCCAGTGTGGTGCCGGCCCATTTCATCGAATCGGCTATAGAACAGGGATTTTACGATAACATGACGGTGAAGAGCCGCGTCCTGCGGACGCTCGATCGCGAGGACGTCAACTTCGTCCTCACCAACCGGCTTCCTCGCCGCGCCTTGAACAGGTTCGCCGGCTGGTTCAGCCGTATCGAACAGCCGCTGGTGCGCGATCTATCGATCGGCGTCTGGCGATTTTTTTCCGACCTCGATCTAAGCGAGGCGAGCGACATGCAGTTTCGCAGCATGCACGATTGCTTCACACGGCGATTGAAACCGGGCGCGCGGCCGATCGACCACGATCCGAACGTGCTGGTGAGCCCCTGCGACGCGATCGTCGGCGCGCACGGTGCGATTCGCGGAACCGAGCTCTATCAGATCAAGGGCGTGCGTTATGCAGTTATCGGAGCTGTTGTGCGACGATGCGCTGGCCGAGATCCATCGCAATGGCCGCTATGTGACGCTGCGGCTCACGTCGAGCATGTACCACCGCTTCCACGCCCCGCACGATTGCCGCGTCGAGCATGTCTCTTACATTCCGGGCGATACCTGGAACGTCAATCCGGCGGCGCTGCGGCGCGTCGACAAGCTTTACTGCAAGAACGAGCGCGCGGTGCTGAGCACGCGGCTGACCGCGACCGGCGATGCCATTTCCCTGGTTCCGGTCGGCGCGATTCTGGTTGCCGGTATCCGGCTGCATTTTGTCGACGTCGAACGCTGCCTCAAGTCGGGCGGCCGCAAGTCCGCTGCGCCGCGGAGTTCCGCAAAGGCGACGAAATGGGCTGGTTCGAGCACGGCTCGACCATCGTGCTATTCGCGCCACAGCGCTTCTCGTTGTGCGACAACGTCAAGGACGGCGCAAAAATCCGCGTCGGCGAGCCGCTGATGCGGCTGCCTGAACGCCGACTGACGTCAAGCCGGAACGTGGCTCGCCGTGGTGAACAGTTCGCTGCTGTAGCTCGATGTGTCGCCTTTCGGCCGTTCGCCTGCGATGGCATGGCCTTCGACCATGTAATGCACCGCCTCGGCGATATTGGTCGTGTGGTCGCCGATCCGTTCGATGTTCTTGGCGCAGAACAAAAGATGGATGCACATCGAGATCGAACCGGGATCTTCCAGCGTGTAAGTGAGCAATTCGCGGAACAGTGACACGTAGAGCGCGTCGATGTCCTTGTCGCTCTTCCAGACTTCCAGCGCTTTCAGCGGGCTGCGCCCGACAAAGCTGTCGAGCACCGAGGCCAATTGCGCGACCGCCAGCGTCGTCATGTGGCGCAAGCCGCGCATCCAGGTGCGCTGGGAATGCTGGTTGCCCATGGCGATGGCGCGCTTGCCGATGTTCTTCGCCAGATCGCCGATGCGCTCTAGATCGTTGGCGATGCGCAACATGGCGACGATCGCCCGCAAATCGATGGCCATCGGCTGCCGCAACGCCATGGTCTCCACCGCCTTTTCCTCGATCTGCCGCTGCATATCGTCGACGACCGCGTCGGCGGCCACGACCTGATGGGCAAGAACGAGGTCGCGGTCGCGCCAGCGCGTCCATGGCGTCGGTGATCTGCTTCTGCGCAAAGCCGCCCATTTCGGCGACTTTCTGGGTCAGCTTGATCAAGTCGGCATCGAACACTTTGGTGGTGTGATCGGAAACAATCATGATCTGCCGCGATTCCCAACGCAATTCGTGCAACGTATTGATGATTCTACGCTTTATGCGTGACCGTCCGATGACAAGATGGGCATCGGTAGTCGACTCCGCACGGGTCGCGTGTGATCCGGAGCGCTGTCATCACGGCCACACCGAGACGACGCTAATGTTTCACCGATTCGCAAACAGAGGAGCTTGCAGCGATGGCGTCGGCGCTCGTGGAAACGATCGGTGCGCTCGCCGCCATTCTGACAACGCTGTGCTGGGTGCCGCAGGCGCTCAAAATCGTGCGCGAGCGGGAGACCCGGGCGATTTCGCTGCCGGGCACGATGCTCTGCGTGCTCGGGCGTGCTGCTCTGGCTGATTTATGGCGTGGCGATCGCCGACCCGCCGCTGATTGGGTCGAGCGCTGTCACCTTCGCCATCACGGCGATGATTCTGGCGCTGAAGATTCGCCACGGCTAATTTGCCGGTTGGGTTGTCGCAGCCGCCCGCCGCCTTTTCAGGCCGCGATTTCGGTGTCTCGTCTTCGACGGCGAGTTCCGGCAAGGCCGCGAGCAGCTTGGCTCTGTCCTCTTCGCCGGTCCAGCTGATGATTTCGAGGTGCCCGTCGGCATGCTCGGCGACCGCCGTGCAGCTCTCGACCCAGTCGCCGCAATTGACGTAGCGGATGCCGAAATCGTCGTGGATGACGGCGTGGTGGATGTGGCCGCAGATCACGCCGTCGACGTTGTGGCGCCCGCCTCGGCCGCGAGCGTCTGCTCGAACGCACCGATGTAATTGACCGCGTTTTTGACCTTGTGCTTGGCCCATTGCGACAGCGACCAGTAGGAAAAGCCCAGCCGGCGGCGGATAGCGTTGAAATAGCGGTTGATCAGGATGGCGAGGTCGTAGGCGGTGTCGCCGAGCAGCGCCAGCCAGCGCGCGTGCTTGACCACCATGTCGAACACGTCGCCGTGCACGACCAAATAGCGGCGGCCGTCGGCGGCCTGGTGGATCGCCGTCTCCGTCACCTCGATGCCGCCGAAATGGGTGCCGTAATAATCGCGCAGAAACTCGTCGTGATTGCCGGGCAGATAGACGATGCGGGCGCCCTTGCGGGCCTTGCGCAGCAGCTTCTGCACCACGTCGTTGTGATGCTGCGGCCAGTACCAGCCGGATTTAAGCTGCCAGCCGTCGACGATGTCGCCGACCAGGTAGATCGTGTCGGCGTCGTGATAGCGAAGGAAATCGAGCAGGCGGTCGGCCTGGCAGCCGCGCGCGCCGAGATGGACGTCGGAAATAAAGAGCGTACGGAAGGAAAGTGGACCGCGCTCAAATGTCACGAATCATCATCTCCCGCTCTGTTTGATCAGGCTTCCTGATATTTGCGTTCCATTGCAGCACGATGACAGCAAACGTTAACACGACGCTTATCAGATCGTTAACGGCGGGGCGGTTCTGATTTGGAACCTGAGTCACGCTCCTGTCATGCCACAGGGTTAAACGCCGCGGCGATGATAGCCTCGATTCTCTCCGCTGCGGCATTTGCCGTTTCGGTCACCACATTCCACGTCGCAAGCATCGCTCTGGCGATCCGCCGCTTTCGGCGGCCGCTGCGCGGTGCGACGCCGCCCAACCAACTCCCTCCGGTCAGCCTGGTGCGCCCGCTATGCGGAATAGACAACTATGCCGCCGACACGTTGTCTTCGACATTCGTCCTCGACTATCCGCGCTACGAAATCCTATTCTGCGTCGCTTCCGCAAAAGATCCCGTCGTACCGCTCGTCGAACGCTTGATCGCTGACCACCCCGGGGCGCAGGCGAGGCTCCTGATCGGCGACGAGCGCGTCAGCAGCAATCCGAAGCTGAACAATGTGCTCAAGGGCTGGTCCGCCGCCGCGCACGACTGGATTATCCTCGCCGACAGTAATGTGTTGATGCCCCCGAATTACATCGAGCGTCTATTCGCCAAATGGCGGAACGATACAGGGTCTGGTCGCTTCGCCGCCGGTCGGCTGCCGGCCCGAGGGGTTTTGGGCGGAGCTCGAATGCGCATTCCTCAATACCTATCAGGCGCGCTGGCAGTATGCGGCCGACTCGGTTGGCTTCGGCTTCGCACAAGGCAAGACGATGCTGTGGCGGCGCGCCGATCTCGATCACGCCGGAGGCATTGCCGCGCTCGGCCGCGAAGTCGCTGAAGATGCGGCGGCCACCAAAATCGTTCGCGGCGCGGGCCTCAAGGTGAGGCTGGTCGATCGTCCGTTCGCGCAGCCGCTCGGCCGGCGTAGCGCAGCCGAGGTCTGGAATCGGCAACTGCGCTGGGCGCGGCTGCGCCGTGCGAGCTTCTTGCTTTATTTCCTGCCGGAGATTTTTTCCGGCGGCGTGCTGCCGATGATCGCAGTGGCTGTTGTCGCACACGGACTTGGCGCACCCGCAATTCCAAGCGCGGCATTGTTCGGCGCTCTCTGGTACGGCGGCGAGATGCTGCTGGCCGCCGCAGCCGGGTGGCCGGTCAGCGCATTGTCGCCGCTCTGCGGGCTGACACGCGATCTGTTGTTGCCTGTGCTGTTCGTCAGCGCCCTCCACGGCAACGATTTCACCTGGCGCGGCAATGAAATGCAGGTCGAGCGCATGCGGCCGCGGCAGGCTATCGCGGTGATGCGGCCTCGCGTTCATGAGTTCGCTCAAGGCGGACGCCGGCGGCTGCGCGCGCTGCGTGCCAAGGCGTTCTCGGCGGCTAACCGGGTGTCGTAGCGGCCTGCGCCGCGCGCTCGGCGATCGCTTCGATGACGGCACCATCTGCAGGAAAATCCGCCGCAATCCAGGCGTCCTTGGCGGCCCGCATGGCGGCGCCGAGTGTCCGGCCCGCGGGTATGCCGCGGCGGATGAAATCAGCGGATTTGAGCGGAAACTCCGGCGCGGTCCAGCGTTGCGGCAGATCCCACAGCGTCCGCCACGTGGCGTCGGCCGCGCCGGCATTGGCATGGGCCCAGGCGTGCAGCACACGATCGGTGAAGGATCGCGGACCAAGGTGATAGAGCAGGGCGCGTGCGGCTTGTTCGCTCATCGACGGCGAGATCAGCCACCAGCCGTCAAGCGCGGAGAGCCGTTCGGATTCAGCGTTAGAAAGCCGCAGTCGCTGTGAAAGCCGCTCGGCATCCTCGCGCACCATCACGCCAAGCGCGCCCAGCCGGCGCACGGGATCGGGCGCGGCGCTCAGCGCCGCTTCGATCTCGGACGCTCGCGTAAGGTTCGCAACGTACGGCACGCCGCCGAGCACCGGACCTAACAGACCGCTCTCGGCCATGATCGCAAGCGTCGGCGCGGCGCGCGGCGCGACAAAAAGCTTGAGCAGCTCCATGCGCACCCGCTCGCGCGACAAGCTGTCGAGACCATCGCGGGCGACGATACAGGCATGCAGGCCGGCGGCATCCGGCGCGCCTTGCGCAAAATGTGCGTGGAAACGAAAGAAGCGCAGAATCCGCAAGTAATCTTCCGCAATCCGCTGCTGCGGTTCGCCGATGAAGCGCACGCGGCGTGCGGCAATGTCGTCAAGGCCGCCGACGTAATCGAAGATTTTTCCATCGGCCGATGCCGAGAGGGCATTGATGGTGAAATCGCGCCGCTCAGCGTCGGCGCGCCAATCGCGGCCGAATTTCACCCGCGCCTTGCGGCCGAACGTTTCCACGTCCTGGCGCAGCGTCGTGACTTCGAACGGATGCGAGTTGATGACGGCAGTGACGGTGCCATGCTCGATGCCGGTCGGTACCGATTTCCAGCCGGCCGCCTCGACGCGGCGCGCGACTTCGTGGGGCTCGGCCGTCGTCGCGACGTCGATCTCGGCGACCGGAATGTGCAGCAACGTGTTGCGCACCGCACCGCCGACGACGCGCGCCTCTTCGCCGCCGCTGTTGAGCAGCGCCAGCAAGCCGGTGACCTCGGCCTGCTTGAGCCAAGCCGCGTCGGCGAACTGAGCGGGAGCCGTCACCGCGTCGTCCCCGGTACGAATTTGCCGTTCTCGATATGCGCCGGCACATAGGTGGAGCCGGGCGGCGCTCCAGAGAACTGCGCAAGTATCAAAAAGCTTCCGAACATGAGCAGCAGCGAGACCGCCAGCAGCGCGGCGACGCGCGACAGGCGCCACGCCTTCGGCTGCAGCACGCCCGAATTCGTGGTCGCAAGAAATACTGCGTAGAGCACGAACGGGACGAGAAAGAGCCCGATTTCGGTGAAGACCGGCCTGATCATGGACCGTAGATCCGGTCGTGGAGATTGCGCAAAATTCCCGCGGTGATGCCCCAGATGTAATGTTCGCCGAACGGCATTGCGTAGTACTCGCGCGCGATGCCTTTCCAGTCGCGGCTCTTGCGCTCGTGGTTCCTCGGATTCATCAAAAAATCGAGCGGTACTTCGAACGCCTCGGTGACCTCGCTGGGATTGAGCGTCAGCGTGAAGTCGGGCTTGACCCGCGCGACGGTCGGCAGGATGCGGAACCCGGAAAAGGTCAGATAGAGATCGAGATAGCCGATCGGCTCGACCAGCATCGGCGACAGCCCGACCTCCTCCTTCGCTTCGCGCAATGCGGCGGCGACCGGACTCTCATCGCTGGGATCAATCTTGCCGCCCGGAAAGGCCACTTGGGCGGCGTGGCTCGACAAATCCGGGGTGCGATGGGTGAGCAAAATCGTGGGCGCATCGCGATCCACGATCGGCACCAGGACCGATGCCGGTTTGGTGGCGCGCACGCCGGCGCGCTCCCACAGCGCCGGATCGAGATCGAGGTCGCCGCGGCGAACGCCCGGCGCGGTCGGATCGCTCAGCGCCTGCGGCACGTCGAGCGAAAGCCGGGCCCGCGCCCGCTCGAAGAAGCCGTGCGCCTGCTGTTGCTGTGCTGCTGCGCCCAATTCGCTCACGCGAAGTCCCTCACTTGTTCGGCGCCCGCCATCGCAAAGAAGGTGCCCGTCGATACCACCCCAAACATCGTCCTGCCCGCAACATCTTGCTCTTCGCCAAGTTCGACTAGGTCGAAGAATAACGCGCGCGTGACCTTTGCCCATAAGTCGCGGCGCACGTGAAGATATGGCTTAAGGCCGCCAGTGTCTGGCTCGGGCTCAAAGCGTAACGGATGCTCGGGTCCACAGACCACCCAATCGTCGACGTTGGTGCGAAAATGCAGGACGCGGCTGTTGCAGCGCTCCTCGACCTTCATTTCGACCGCGAGGAACGGCGCATCCTCGACCTGGATGCCGCATTTCTCGACCGGCGTGACCAGAAAATACTTGTCGCCCTCACGCTTAAGCACAGATGCGAACAGCTTCACGAGCGCAGGCCGGCCGATCGGCGTCTTTAAATAAAACCAGGTCCCGTCGGTGGCTATGCGCATGTCGAGGTCGCCGCAGAAAGGCGGATTCCAGCGTTCGACCGGCGGCGGTCCCTTGGCGGCGGCGCGCGATACCGCACCCGTGATCGAATCGAGCTCCGGTTGCCCTGCCTTCGCCATGGTTAGCCCTGAAACCTGTTTCCTGAACATGAGTCCGCTGTCGAACCGGGGCGCTCGCGTGATCGTGAAGATGCCGGGACGCTCGTCAACCCCGCAATCACATTGCGTTTTCTGTGGATGAAAAATTAGGCGTTCGGTCTGCTCTCTATGCAGCTGGCGCATATATTGCATTGCCTAATCGCCATGCAAACGTCGTTTGCCGCGGATTCGACGTGATTGAAGCGGTTCTGGGCGGGTAGAAAATACGTCTTCGAGACAAGGAGTTAGCGATGTCCGCTGCAGGCGGCGAGGGGCTTGAAAAGCTGGAAGACATGATCTTGCGCACCGCCGAATTGACGGCTGGGCATGTCCGGGACGCCAAGGCGGCCATCGGCACGGTGATATTCGGGCAGGACAAGGTGGTCGAGCAGGCCCTGGTCACGATCCTGTCCGGCGGGCATGCGCTGCTCGTCGGTGTCCCGGGTCTTGCCAAGACCAAGCTGGTCGAGGCCATGGGCATCGTGCTCGGGCTGGACGCGCGCCGCATTCAGTTCACCCCGGACCTCATGCCCTCCGATATTCTCGGTACCGAGGTGTTGGAAGAAAGTCAGAGCGGCAAGCGCAGCTTTCGCTTCATATCCGGCCCGGTTTTCGCCCAGTTGCTGATGGCGGACGAGATTAATCGCGCCAGCCCACGGACGCAGTCCGCACTGCTGCAGGCCATGCAGGAACAGCATGTCACGGTCGCCGGTGCACGCCATGATCTGCCCAAACCTTTCCACGTGCTGGCCACGCAGAACCCATTGGAGCAGGAGGGCACTTACCCGCTGCCGGAAGCTCAGCTTGACCGCTTCCTGATGCAAATCGACGTCGACTTTCCGGACCGCGACGCCGAGCGACGGATCTTGTTTGAAACCACGGGCTCCGAGGAAACCCGGCCGAAGGCTGCGATGAGCGCTGAGGACCTTATGGCGGCGCAGCGGTTGGTGCGGCGTCTGCCGGTCGGTGAGTTGGTCGTCGAGGCGATCCTCAATCTGGTGCGTTCGGCGCGACCGGGATCGGGTAGCGGCGACACCAAGCTGATCGCCTGGGGGCCGAGCCCGCGCGCGAGCCAAGCGCTCATGCTCGCCGTGCGCGCCCGCGCGTTGCTCGACGGACGGCTCGCACCCTCGATCGACGACGTGCTCGACCTCGCCGTGCCGGTACTCAAACACCGCATGGCACTTACGTTTACCGCGCGCGCCGAGGGCGAGAGTATCGAGGCGGTGATCGGGCGGCTGAAGGCGCGGATCGGATAGCGAATGGCCGTCGACCCGAGGCGCGACAGCCAGGAAAGCGCGGCGGTTGGACGGGCGGTCGGCGACAGCCGGACGCTCGCCGCCAGCATGCCGCGGCTCATTCTGGAAGCGCGCCGCGTAGCCGCCACGGTCATCCACGGACTACACGGCCGCCGCCGTGCCGGCCCGGGCGAGAATTTCTGGCAGTACCGCCGTTTCGTATCGGGCGAGCCCGCCGCGCGTGTCGATTGGCGGCGCTCGGCGCGCGACGATCATCTTTATGTGCGTGAGCAGGAATGGGAGGCCGCGCACACGGTGTGGATCTGGCCCGACCGCTCGCCGTCGATGGCGTTTGCCTCTCAGCTTGTCACCGAATCCAAGCTCTACCGCACGCTGGTGATCGCGTTCGCGCTCGCTGAAGTGCTGGTGGAAGGCGGCGAGCGCATCGGCATCCCGGGGCTGACGCGCCCGACCGGCAGCCGCAACGTCATCGAACTGTTGGCGCAGGCGGTTGTTCACGACCGCAGCGAGCGCGCAAGTCTGCCGCCCAATTTCTCGCCATCGCCGCTCGCTGAGGTCGTATTGCTCTCCGACCTGTGGAGCGAAATCGGCGAGGTGCGGCGCACGGTCACCCAGCTGTCCGGCAGCGGCGCCCGCGGCCATGTTGTTCAGATCGTAGATCCCGCCGAGGAGACATTCCCGTATTGGGGCCGCGTTGAGTTCGTCGAACCGGAAGGCGGCGGCCGCATCACCGCCGGCCGCGCCGAGACCTGGAAGGCGGACTATACGTCGCGCGTCAAGCGCCATCGCGATGAGATTCGCGCCGAAACGGACCGGCTTGGCTGGAGCTTCACCATCCATCGCACCGACCGGCCGGCAAGCGAACTCCTGCTCGCGCTGCAAGCCCGCATTGGAGCCGCAATGGATGCCGATCCGCGTCCGCACGCGGCCGCAGCGGCGAGGGCAGCGTCATGATTGCCGGCCTGCCGCTCGGGTTCGCCGAACCGCTGGTGCTGATCGGATTGCTGACGCTTCCGGTGTTGTGGTGGCTGCTGCGGATGATTCCGCCACGGCCGCGCCGCATCGATTTTCCGCCGACGCGGCTGCTGCTCGAAATCGCCCCGAAGGAAGAGACCCCGGCGCGCACGCCGTGGTGGCTGACGCTGATGCGGCTCGCGCTTGCCGGCATTATCATTGTGGCCGCCGCCGGACCATTGTGGCACCCGCCGCTCGCCGCAACGCAAACGCGTTCGCCGCTCGCCATCCTGCTCGACGACGGTTGGGCGGCCGCCGCGACCTGGGACGCTCGCGTGCGCACCGCCGATGACCTCATTGCTCGCGCCGCCAACGATCGCCGCGCGGTCGCGCTCATACCCCTGTCAGACGGAACGCGCGACATTTCTCTTGAGCCTGCCGAATCGGCGCGTGTGCGGCTGCACCAGATGAAGCCGGTACCGCAAACCATAGCCCGCAGCGAAGCGCTGCCCGCCATCACGCGCTTTCTTGCCGCGACTCATGACGTTGAATTGGTCTGGCTGTCGGACGGGACGGATCTCGGCGCGGGGAGCAAATTCATCAAGGATTTGGCACAGACACTCGATAGGCGCCCGATCACGATCGTCTCGGGCGGCGTTCCGGGGGCACGTGCGCTCGCCGCTGCCGACAACGCGGCCGGGGGGTTGTCGGTGAAGGTCCTGCGGGCCAATTCCGGCGCGCCCGAGTCCGGCACGGTGCGGGCGCTCGATCTTAAAGGTCTGTCGCTTGGAGAGGCGCCGTTTGCCTTCAAAGCCACCGATCTCGAAGCCGATGCACGGTTCAGTCTCCCGGTCGAGATCCGTAACGACATCGCGCGGCTCGAAATCGCCAACGAGCGCTCGGCGGGTGCCGTGCAACTGCTCGATAAGCGCTGGCGGCGCCGCACTGTCGGCATCGTTTCCGCCGCGACCGCGGATACGGCCGAGCCGCTGTTGTCGTCGAGCTACTACGTCGAGCGCGCCCTGACTCCGTTCGCCGACGTGCGGCTCGCGCAGGGCGAAGCGCCGGCCGACGCAGTGACCCATTTCATCGACCAGAAATTGCCGATGCTGATCCTGGCCGATGTCGGCACCGTCGCCGGCGCGGCGCATGATCGGCTGGCGCAGTGGGTCGAGAACGGCGGCGTGCTTGTGCGCTTTGCCGGCCCGCGCCTTGCGGCCGCGTCAGATGACGATCTCGTTCCGGTCAAGCTTCGGCGCGGCGGCCGGATTCTCGGCGGCAGCTTGAGCTGGGACCAGCCGCAGCCGCTCGCTGCGTTCTCGCGCAACGGTCCGTTCAACGGCATGCCGGTGCCGAATGACGTAACCGTAAGCCGGCAGGTGCTGGCCGAACCGGATTCTACTCTGAGCGACAATACCTGGGCGACACTGGCGGACGGCACGCCGCTCGTCACCGCGGCGCGGCGCGGCAAGGGACTGATCGTGCTGTTCCACGTCACCGGAGACACGCGCTGGTCGAATTTGCCGCTTTCTGGCACCTTCGTCGAAATGCTCAAGCGCATCGTCGACCTCGCGGGCACCAGCGCGGTTGCGCAGACCGGCGGCGCACAGAACGGAGCGGCGCACGAAGCTGTGGCGCCGAGCCGGATGCTCGATGGCTTCGGCAGCTTCGTCTCGCCGCCGCCGACGGCGCGGCCGGTGCCGACCGATTTCTCCGGCCGTGCCACTGCCGATCATCCGCCCGGCTTCTACGGACCGCCTGAGAGCTATGTGGCCGTCAACGCGCTCGCGCCGGCCGACCGGCTCAAGCCGCTCGATTTCAGTCCGCTCGCCAACGCGCGTCACGAGGTCTACCGCACCACCGAGCCGCTTGATTTGCGCGGACCGATTTTCCTCGCCGCGCTGGCGCTGTTCCTGCTCGATACGCTGGTCGTTCTCTTCTTGGGCGGGGGCATCCGGCGGTTGATCCCGCGGCGCTCGCGTGCGGCGACCGCCATTGTGGCCGGCTTGGCGCTGCTGGCGCTGCCACTGCTGCAGGCCCGCGCGCAGGATTTCATCGGGCGCTCAGGTGCCTCCGGCCGCGTTGCAGACGCGGCTCGCCTATGTGGTCACCGGTGATTCCAATGTCGACTCCATCAGCAAGGCGGGACTTGCCGGGTTGACGCTGTTCCTTGCGCAGCGCACGGCGCTCGAGGCCGGCGATCCGATCGGTCTTGACATCGCGCATGACGAACTTGCGTTCTACCCGTTGATTTATTGGCCGATCGTGCCTGGCGCGCCGCGGCCGTCCGACGAGGCGCTCAAGCGCATAGATTCCTACATGAAGAACGGCGGCACTGTGCTGTTCGACACGCGTGACGCGATCGACGCGCCGCCCGGTTCCGGCGGCGAAACCCGCAGTCCCGGAATGATCGAGCTGCGGAAGATCCTTTCCTCGCTCGACATTCCGCAGCTTGAGCCGGTGCCGCGCGATCACGTTCTGACCAAGACGTTTTACCTGTTGCGCGATTTTCCCGGCCGCTTCGACACCGGTCAGCTTTGGGTCGAGGCACTGCCGCCGGAGAGCGAGCAAGAGCAGGAGACTCGCCCGGCCCGCGGCGGCGACGGCGTGTCCTCGATCCTGATCACGTCCAACGATCTGGCCGGCGCCTGGGCAATGCAGCCCGATGGCCAGCCCATGCTGCCGATGGTCGACGCCGAGCCGCGCCAGCGCGAGTTCGCGTTCCGCGCCGGCGTCAACATCGTCATGTACACGCTCACCGGCAACTACAAAGCGGACCAGGTCCATGTTCCGGCGCTGCTTGAGCGGCTGGGACAGTAGGAGAGACATTTGAATTTCGGCGTCGCGTTTGCTCCGCTGGTCAGCGCTCACATTTTATGGGCCGCGATTGCCGCGGTCGTGATCCTCGTGCTGGCGCTGTTCCTGGCGCGCAGCCGCGGCGCGGCGTTGCGCGCGCTGGCGCTTGGGCTCGTCGTGCTGGCGCTCGCCAATCCATCGTTGACGCGCGAGGATCGGCAGCCGCTGTCCTCGGTCGCGGTCGTGGTCGTTGACAAGAGCCCGAGCCAGAATTTCGGCGACCGGAACAAACAAACCGAGGAAGCGCGGGCCGCGCTGGTCGAGCGGCTGCACCGCATCCCGGGCCTGGAGACGCGCGTCGTCGAAGCGGGACAGGCGGATGGCGAGAACGACGGCACGCGCCTCTTCACCGCGCTGGGCTCGGCGCTCGCCGACGTGCCGCCCGATCGCGTTGCCGGCGTTGTCATGATCACGGATGGCCGTGTGCATGATGTCCCCGCCGCGGTCGGCGCGCTTGGTTTCTCTGCGCCGGTTCACGCACTCATTACCGGGCATAAAGACGAACGCGATCGCCGCATCGCGCTGATCGCGGCGCCGCGCTTCGGCATCGTCGGCCAGTCGCAGACCATCACCTATCGCGTCGAAGATCACGGTGCCAACGAGACCAGCGCCGAGGTGACCGTGCGCCGCGACGGCACCGTGCTGCAGACGCAGACGGTTCCGGTCGGCACGCCGCAGAACGTCGAAATACCGATCCCGCATGAAGGCCAGAACATCGTCGAGATCGAAGCCGCCCCGCTGCCCGGCGGAGAACTGACCACGGTGAACAATCGCGCCGTGGTTTCGATCGACGGCGTGCGCGACAAGCTGCGCGTGCTTTTGGTCTCCGGCGAACCCAATCCCGGCGAGCGGACTTGGCGCAACCTGCTCAAGTCCGATCCATCGGTCGATCTGGTGCATTTCACCATTCTGCGGCCCCCGGAAAAACAGGACGGCACGCCGATCAACGAGTTGTCGCTGATTGCGTTCCCGACGCGGGAGCTGTTCCAGCAGAAGATCAACCAGTTCCAGCTCATCATCTTCGACCGCTACGCCCGCCAGGGCGTGCTGCCGATGCTCTATTTCGACAACATCGCCCAATACGTGCGTGACGGCGGCGCGGTGCTGGTCGATGCCGGGCCGGATTACGCGAGCCAGTTCAGCATCTGGCACACCCCGCTCGACGCCATTCTGCCGGCCGAGCCGAGCGGGCAGGTGACCGACCAGGCCTTCCATCCGCGCCTCACCGATCTCGGCAAGCGTCATCCGGTGACGCGCGGGCTCGCAGGCTCAGACAGCGATCCACCGCATTGGAGCCAATGGTTCCGCGTCGTCGACAGCGTCAACACCACCGGCACGACGGTGATGAAGGGAGCGGACGACAGGCCGCTCCTGGTACTGGCGCGCCAGGGCGAGGGCCGCGTCGCGCTGCTCTTGTCCGATCAGATGTGGCTGTGGGCGCGCGGTTTTCAGGGCGGCGGGCCGCAGCTCGATCTGCTGCGCCGGCTGTCGCACTGGCTGATGAAGGAACCCGACCTCGAAGAGGAGGCGCTCCGCCTCAAGGTCAGCGGACACAATCTTATTGTCCAGCGGCAAACGATGTCGGATCACGTCGCCGATGTGACCGTAACGTCGCCGTCGGGAGCGACCCGCACCGTCAAGCTCGATCCGGTCAAGCCCGGCCTGTGGCAGAGCACGATCGCGGCAAGCGAACTCGGGCTTTGGCGCGCGACCGACGGCAAGCTTAACGCGCTCGTCAACATGGGACCGGCCAATCCGCTCGAATTCGCCGAAGTGACGTCGACGACCGATGTGCTGGCGCCGATCGCCAAGGCGACCGGCGGTTCGTCGCGCCGGCTCGACGACGGCAACGGCTTGCATGTGCCACGGGTCGTCGCGGTGCGCTCCGGCGATACCTATCAGGGCGACGACTGGATCGGCCTGAAGATGAGCGACGCCAGCGTGGTGCGCGGCATCGGCGTGCTGCCGGTGTTCGTCGGTCTGCTCGGGTTGTTGCTGTTGCTCGGCAGTCTCGCCGGCACCTGGGCGCGCGAGGGGCGATAACGGTTTCGCGCTCGATTGCCCGGCTTTCTAACGCCGCACGGCAGACCACGCCAGCGGATGACCGCGGAGCGCCCTGTCAATTGTGACGAAACGCAAGTCTTCTACGGCGCACTGAGCGAGAAGAAGCCTGTCGAACGGATCGCGCGTCGCCGGTTCGGGGTCAAGTGACCATACGGCATGGCGATGATTGATCGCGAGGAGATTTAGACCGATTGCCTCAAGGAAATCCGGCAGGTCGTCGAGCGCGAGACCTGGGTCGATTTTTCCAAGACGCGCCTTGATTGCGATCTCCCACAAGCTGGCCGCGCTCGCGAACGGGATATTTTCTTGAGCGGCTACTACGGCGGCTAAGCTCGCACCGAGTGGCGAAAGCTCTCCGCGCGCCAACGCAATCAACACATGTGTGTCAAGCAACAGCCGCATCGTTACGGCAGAGGCTTAAGGAGGAAATCCTCAGGCAGCGGCGCATCGAAGTCATCGGCCACATACGGAAAAATCTCTTTCACGCTGCGCTGATTCAGAAACTTCTCGCCCGCTTGCAAATTCAGCGCTTTGCCGCGGTGCGGAACGAGATCGAGCACCGGTTTACCGTTCCGAGTGACCACAACTGTTTCACCCTTTTCAACGAGCCGGGCGAGCGCAGTCAGGCGGTCTTTGGCTTCCTTTATTGACACCGTGGGCATGTGCGTAAAGTAGCTACTCGTAGCTACTTTTGCAAGCCTGTCACGGTGCCGATGGGTCACCTTCCCACTCCGCGCGCACACGTCCCGAGACACCCTCGAACGCGCCATCGGTAAGCTCGGCGATCAGAACACGCGCCGGATCGACCGGGCCCGGCATGGCAATCCGACCGGAAGGGACGCGACGAAATCCGGCTTTGCCGTAATACGGCTCGTCGCCGACCAACAGCACAAGGCGGTGGCCTTGTGCAGCCGCTTCTTTGAGTGCACGCGCGATCAGCGCCTGGCCGATACCGCGCTCACGGAATGCCGGCTCGACTGTGAGTGGGCCGAGGAGCAGCGCCTTGTGCTCGCCGATGCGGATGGGAGACAGCCAGACTGAGCCGACGAGCAGCGTGCCGATGCGCGCGGTGAACGACAGATCAAGGTTGTGCGGCACCTGCTCGCGCAGGCGATACGCCGTCTTGGCATAGCGGCCGGGCCCGAATGTGCGCTCGTGCAGGCGTTCGATCGCCTCGGCGTCCTCTCTGGTTTCCGGCAGAATGGTCAGCGCAACGTCGTTCATCGCGCTGCCGCGTAGCAGCTGGCCTTGTCGCGGTCCAGCGCCAGGCCCCATGTTCGGTGTAGCGTTTACCCGGTTAGGAAAAGGTCGGAGATTGCAATGGGTCTGCTGGTCGACGGCGTCTGGCAAGAGGATGTTTCGCGCACCAAGGACGGCCATTTCATCCGGCCGGCGACGCGCTTTCGCAAATTCGTAACACCCGACGGCAGCCCGGGCCCGAGCGGCGAAGGCGACTTTCCGGCCGAGCGGGGCCGCTATCATCTCTACATTTCGCTCGCCTGTCCGTGGGCGCACCGCACGCTGATTTTCCGCGCGCTGAAAAAGCTCGATGACATGATCTCGGTGTCCATCACCGAACCGCTCTACGGCAAAACCGGCTGGGAGTTCGGCGCCACGCCGGGATCTACGCCCGACACTGCCAACGGCAAGGCGACGATGGCCGAAGTCTATCTGCTCGCCGATCCGCGCTACACCGGCCGCGTCAGCGTGCCGGTGCTGTGGGACAAGACGGGCCGCACGATCGTCAACAACGAGTTGGCGGACATCATCCGCATGCTCAATTCGGCGTTCGACGCTTTTACTGAAGTCGAGACCGACTATTACCCGGCGGCGTTGCGCGCCGAAATCGACCGCGTCAACGACCTTGTTTATTCGACGGTCAACAACGGCGTTTATCGCGCCGGCTTTGCCACCAGTCAGGCGGCCTATGAGGAAGCCGCGCGCGGCGTGTTCTCAACGCTCGATCGGCTCGAACAGCGGCTGTCGGGTCAGCGTTATCTCGCGGGGGAGAAAATTACCGAAGCGGACTGGCGGCTGTTCACGACGCTCATTCGTTTCGACTCGGTCTATTACAGTCACTTCAAATGCAATCTGCGCCGCATCACCGACTATCCCAATCTGTGGAATTACCTGCGCGACCTTTATCAGGTGCCGGGAATAGCCGAGACGGTGAGCATCGGTCAGATCAAGCGCCATTACTACGGCAGTCAGCGTCACGTGAACCCGACCGGCATCGTGCCGATCGGGCCGGTGCTCGATTTTGGCGCGCCGCACGATCGCGACCGCTTTGCTTGATGAGTCACGCGCCGCCGCAGGTGTGGCAGCGGCGCGCGTCATCGGGTTCAGGCGCTAATAGCAAACATCGACCAACCGCCAGCGCCAACCGTACGGCGTCCACACCCGGCGATGCACCCAACAGCTATCGTCGTAGGAATAGATCGGACCGCCATAGGCGTAGAGGCCGATGCCCGGGCCGTAGAAATGGCCGTGGCCGTGACGGAAGGCAAAGCGTCCCGGACCCGGCCCCGGATGGCCAAAGCCGCCGACACGGCCGCGACCAAAGCCGCCCGGGGCTCCATGGGCCATCGCCATGCCACCGCCGGGATGGCCAAATCCGCCGGCGTGACCAAAACCGGCTCCGCCCGCGTGGGCCATTCCACCGCCGTGGGCCATTCCGCCGCCGCCACCGCCGCCGCGTGGCGCCGCCATGGCGCTGCCGCTCATTGTGGCGGCGCCGAGCGCGACCGCCGCAGCGATCGCAAACACTGTCTTACGCATGCAATTCCTCCTCTGGACGTCACAACATCTGCGTCCTCGGAACTTAAAACGCCCGTTCGGCTGGATAGTTGCAGTCGCGGCAAGGCCGGCGGATCAAAAGCGCGTGGCCAAAATGACGCGCTTGGCGGAAGGCTCGACTGCAACGCAGCGTGTGGAACCAACCACCTCACCAGATTGCTGCGGGCGCGCGGCCTTCGAGCACTTCGGCGACGCGGGCGCGGGTGGAAGCCGTCGTTCCATCCGGGAAAGCGTCCGGCGCAAAGAATCCGTGCGCGATGATCTCGCTGGTCGGTTGCGGCGGCGCGCTCTGGCGGAACGAACGCACCACATACAGCGCCACATGATCGCGCTGTGTCGCGCGCCGGTTCCAGTAGATGCCGAACAGGGCCGGCGCGCCGATCAGCTCGATGTTGCCTTCCTCGCGCAATTCACGTTCCAGCGCCGCGCCCAGCGTTTCGCCGGCCTCAACGCCGCCGCCAGGCAGATGCCATCCCATCACGTAACTGTGCTTGATCAGGAAAACGCGGCCCTGGGGGTCGAACACGAGGCCGCGCACGCCGATCGTCAGTCCACGGGAATACCGCCAATAGAAATGCAGCACCCGGCGCAGCGCGGGCTCGAACGGGCGGCGGATGGCGTCGAAGTCCATAAGAATAGCCACTAGCCTAGCTGTTTAGAAGCGTTCTAAGATAGTTCCAACTTCAGCGCCATTGCCAGGGGCCTCGCCGTGAAGAGTTTTGCCGACCTCAGCGAGCAGGAAGTGCTCGCGCTCGCCATCTCCAACGAGGACGAGGACAACCGCATCTACCGCTCCTTTGCCGATGCGCTGCGCGGCTCCTACCCGGATACCGCGGCAATGTACGACAAGATGGCCGAGGAGGAGATCACCCATCGCGACATGCTGCTCGATCTGCACCGCAAGCGATTCGGCGAATTTCTGCCGCTCATTCGCCGCCAGGACGTCAAAGGCTTCGTGGCACGGCGCCCGATCTGGCTCAACCGGCCGCTCGCGCTCGACGCGGTGCGCAAGTTCGCCGAGGAAATGGAATACGAGACGGCGCGCTTCTATCGTCGCGCCGCGCACAAGGCGCATGACGACGCCACGCGCGATCTGTTGCGCAACCTCGCCGCCGCCGAGGACAAGCACGAACAGCTCGCCCATGAACTCGGCAAGGACATTACACCGACCGAGCGTGCGGCCGAAGACGAGACCGCCAGGCGCGTGTTCGTGCTGCAATACGTGCAGCCGGGACTGGCCGGACTGATGGACGGTTCGGTGTCGACATTGGCGCCCCTGTTTGCGGCGGCCTTCGCCACCCACAACACCTGGTCGACCTTCCTGGTCGGGCTGGCGGCGGCGATCGGCGCCGGCATATCGATGGCCTTTGCGGAGGCGATGTCCGACGACGGCTCGCTCACCGGGCGCGGCGCACCCGTGCTGCGTGGGGCGGTGTGCGGCGCGATGACCGCGCTCGGTGGCCTCGGCCATGCGCTGCCCTATCTCATCCCGCATTTCTATGTCGCGACCTCGCTCGCGTTTGCCGTCGTCGCGGTCGAGTTGATCGTCATCTCCTGGATCCGCACGCACTATATGGATACGCCGTTCCTGCAGGCGGCGTTCCAGGTGGTTGTCGGTGGCGTGCTGGTATTCGGCGTCGGTATCCTGATCGGCAGCTCGTAAGCGCCACCGCCGTCGCGCGCTGCGCGAAGCCGTTGTTCGGCGCCTGATTCGCAGCGCATCATGCGGCGATGTTCGTGCTTGCGCACCTGTCCGATCTGCACCTGGCATCGCGGCCGCGGCTTGGCGACCTCTTCAGCAAGCGCGGCCTCGGCTTCATCAACTGGCAGCGCAAGCGCAAATACATCCACCGCCCGGAGATCGCCGACGCCATCACGCGCGATCTGAGGGGATTGACGCCCGATCACATCGCGATGACCGGCGACCTCGTCAATCTATCGCTCGACGACGAATACCGCCGCGCCCGGGCCTGGCTCGACGCGCTTGGTTCGCCGCAAGACGTAACCGTCGTGCCCGGCAACCACGATGTTTATGTGCGTGCCGTGGTGCCGTCGCCTGCGGCCTATTGGGGCGACTACATGCGCGGTGACGACGGGCGCCAAAGCTTTCCGTTCGTACGCCGATGGGGCAACGTGGCCCTCGTCGCGCTGTCGACCGCCGTGCCGACCGGCCCATTCATGGCGACCGGCCGTCTCGGCCAGCGCCAGCTCGCGGGGCTGGCTGATGCACTCGACGAAACGCGCGGCTTGTTTCGCGTTGTACTCATTCATCATCCACCGCTGAGCCCGGCGAAACGCTTTATGCGGCGATTGACTGACGCCGCAGGATTGCGCCGCGTGCTCGCCGAACACGGCGCCGAACTTCTCATCCACGGCCACGATCATCGCCGCGCGCTGGTTTGGCTCGACGGGCCGAGCGGTTCGAAAATCCCCGCAGCCGGCGTGCCCTCGGTTTCGGCGTGCATGCCCCATGGCAGCGAGGATGGCGCCGGCTACACGGTTTTCCGCATCGATGGCGCCGCAGGGGCGTGGCGCTGCGAAATGATCGCGCGACAACGCGCCCCGGACGGTACGATCGGTGAAGCCGGGCGGCAGATGCTGTAGCGCGCGACATCATCAACCCCGAAGCCACGGCCGGACTAATGCGAGCTGTAGAGCCTTTCGAGCGCCAAGGTCTGCTTTCCAACGGCTGGCGATGCCAGCGGCCTTGATAGCGATCGCCCATTTTCTGATTTCGCTTTCGACGAATTTTTGCAGGTACTGCGGCGACCGGCGATTTGGGGCTACGATTTCCGCTCCGGCCTTCCTGAACCGCGCCTGCACAGCGGGCGTGTCGAGGGTGGCAATGGCGGCAGCGTTGAGCTTGCGGACGATCGGCGGCGGCGCATCCCTGGGCAGGAACATGCCGGACCAGCCGGTGTCTTCAAAATTAGCGAGGCCTTGCTCACCCGCGCTTGGATATGCCGGCATGAGCGGCGAGCGGTCTTTCGAAAGCAGCGCGATCGCCTTCACCTGTTTGCCCTCGATGTATCCGGCTGCGGCGGTGGCGCTGGGGCAGAGGTAGTCGATCCGGCCGGCAGCCAAATCCTGCATCATGGGGCCGAAGCCGCGATAGGGAACGTGGGTGACGTTGATTCCGACCGCGGCGTTGAACAAGGCGCAGGCCAAATGGGTCGGCGAGCCGATTCCTCCCGATCCGTAATGCATCGTTGCCTGATGGGCCTTCGCGTAGGCGATGAATTCCTGCAGATTATCGACGGGCAGGTCCTTACGCGCGATCAAGATGAAGTGGACCTGCCAGAGCAGGGCGACCGGCGTGAAGTCGGTCGCAGAATCGTACAATGGAGATTTGTAGAGCGCCTGGTTCTGCGCTTGGGTGCCGAGCGTGCCGATCAGGAACTGATAGCCATCGGCAGGCGCCCTCGCCACGCGGGCCGCGCCGATCATGCCGCCTGCGCCGGCGACATTCTCGACGACCACCGGCTGGCCAAGCAGCTCCGCGAGCCGTGACGCGACGACGCGCCCGAGCAGGTCGGGGGCGCCGCCGGGCGTCGGAACCACCATGGTCACCGGCCGGGTCGGCCAGTCCTGCGCGGCGGCCGGTGCGATCATCAGCAACAAGGCGATGACGGCGACGGGTTTGATTGTGGGCATGCTCATCCTCCGTAGGTCGCATCGCGCATCTAAAAAAATGCGCTAGCTCAACTTGACGCCTCGAACAGCCCAAGCTCTTGCCGTCAGTCGAATTGTACCGTCGTGATCGATCGGTACCGTGGCGCGAAGCTGGTCGCGCAACTTCGATCTCCGGTCGTCGGAGAGGCTGCTGCAATAGCTCGGCGCAGAACCCTGTCCACCGAGAAATGGCGACCAGTATTCGTCGAAATTCGCGAATACGGTCGGTACCTCAAAACTGCGGCATTCACATCGATCGAAGCCCCCGTCTTCGAACAGCGCCAGCAACGGCTCGGGCTTGCAAATCGCGAACCGCCGCGCCTCGTCGAGCGTCAAGGCATCGGGATCGACGACGATTGCGGCGTCCCAGAAGTACCGCATCAACTGCATTTTGCCGGCGTAGTCCCAGACATAGACCGCGGCGGTGCCGCCGGCACGTAGCGTGCGCCGCATTTCGGCGATTGCCTTCTCCGGATGCGGAATGAAATTGAAGACGAGGCCGGACACAGCGGCATCGAATGCATCGTTCAGGAACGGCAACGCTTCGGCGTTTCCCGACCGGAACTTAGCGCGCGGGTCGCGCAGGTGCCGACGCGCATGGGCGATGAAGCCTTCGGATGAATCGATGCCCGTGACGCTGGTCGGCGCCGCGCGCGACAGAATGCTTTCGGTCAAGGCGCCGGTGCCGCAGCCGATATCGAGCCATCGGCCCTGGGCCGGCAGTGCGAGCCAATCGATGAAAGCGCTTGCCACCGACCGACTCCAACGGCCGACGTAGCTTTCGTAGGCTTCTCCTATTTGCCAGACGTCGGGACGCTGGATTTGCAGCATGATCAGTCTGAGTTACTTGCCGGTTTCTTTTGGCTTTTCTGACCAGTCGGAAGCACTATGTCGCCGGTGTTGTCATCGATGCAGATTTTCCCAAAGCGTGGAGTAGCCGCTTGGAGACACTCGCTGCGGTGGGTCATGAGATCGGTCTCCGCCAGGGCGGTTAAAGCCAACTGCCCTACTCGAACTTGGCCGGCACCGAGAACGGTTTGGTGGCGTCCACCACGAACATGATGAGGGCGGTCAGATCGGTCGTGCCCGCGTTGAAGACTTGCATCGTCATACCGGCCATATGGCCGTTCATGGTGTGGCCGGCCTCGACGTAACTGATGCCGTGCGGCGTCTGCTGGCCCAATTTTCCGCTGACGACATAGAAGGCCTCGGAGCCAAAATGGTAATGGACCGGAGTTCTGGCCCCGGGCGGTCCGCTGCCGTAGTTGACGCGCAGAAGGTACTCGGGCGCGGTTATGGACGGTACGGGTCCGATTTCGGCCACCTTCGTTCCGCCGGGTGTCGTCGCGCCTTTCGGCCCAAGCGTGAACAGCCATGCCTTGCCGGCAACTTCAGCCGTCAGCGATGGCCAGCCGTCGTAGCTCACCGTGTCCGGGTTCCATTGGTACTCGCTTGCAGCGGCTTTCGCCTGGTCCAGCGCGGGAAAATTCTCGACACGCCAGTACAGCGGGCCTTTCGGAAGTTGCTTGACCTTCATCTCGGCGACGGGTTTGACGACGTATTTCACGTCCGCCGCCCGGGCCGATGGCAGCAGCAGCAGCCCTCCGACACAGATGACAGGGATCGCGAGGCGGGCAGCAGATAAAAGCGGACTCATGTTCTCCGCCTGGTGCTATGCAGTCGCCGTCGTCATGTCATAGATGCTGCGTTGCGTCTTTCAGGGCTTCTCAATTTTGGCTTAGCATTCCCTCCATTTTTCCTTTGCGACGCCTGTGGTAGGATCGCTTCAGGGCGACGCGCAATGATCGGGACAGAATCTTGCGCTATCTGTTCGAGGATCGCCGCGAACTGCGGCGCCGGTCCCCGCAAGCCTTCGCCCGGAACATCGCTCGTAACTCGTTGTTCACTTACAAGAGAAAACCGGTCGATACCAAGCAGGTCGCTCGCGACCTCGGCGTCCGTTACATATTGGAAGGCAGCGTACGCAAGTCGGGTAACCGCGTGCGTCTGACCGGACAGTTCATCGAAGCCGAGTCGGGTCGCCATTTATGGGCAGACCGGTTTGACGGTGACCTGGTCGACATTTTCGATCTGCAGGATCAGCGCGTCACGAGCGTCGTCGGAGCGATAGCGCCGCAGCTGGAGAAGGCGGAGATCGAACGCGCCGGCGATGGCACCATCGCCGAAGCCGGACGGGTGCAGCTTTAGAGCATTTTCCGGAAAAGTGGACGCCGGTTTTCCGAAGAAAATGCGATCAAATCCATAAAACTAGAGTGCTTCCCGATTTAACGTAATCGGGAAGCACTCTAGTGATGCCGCATCGCGATCAGCACGCCGGCGGCAAATAAAGCCGCGATGCCGAGGACGAAGCCAAAAACAAATGCGCCGACCGCGCGCCAGCGCCGGCGGCGGCGTTCGCGTTCGGCGGCGCTTTGCGCCACGCGCTGAATGAACTCCGGATCCTCGTCGAGCGCCCGCTGCCGCTCGACAATGCGGCGCGCCACGTAGGTCGTCACCGCCTGCACGATGTCGGGGATCTCATGCGATTCGGCGAGCACGCGGCGGCCGATGCGAGTGTCGTGCAGGAAGCGGTAGGCGCGCTTGTCGCGGCCCATCGCGACGTGCGCCACGGCGTCGACCCACAGCCGCGGGGTTTCGCCGCGGCTGACGCCGCGGTCGAACAGATCGACGTCCGGCGGAATTTCGCTGAACAGCGGATCGAGCGCGTCATTCAACAGTTCGAGCCGCGCCCATTCGGCATCGCGCAGATCGACGACAACGCTGGTGCGTTCGGCCGCTTCGACGCGCGCCTGGTGCATCGCCTCTTTGAGCGGCGAGGGCGGCGGCGTCTCGGCCGGCGTCGCGGATTTAGGTTTTCTGCCCCACATCCCGTGTCTTCCCCTGCGGTAAGGATACACCAAGGCCTGTGGCGACAAAAAGGAACCGTAGCGCCACGCAGAGGCCAAAAGGCCAGCAATTATGGCCGATTCGGCGTCAAGACGCCCATTTCGGAGGCTTCAGGCGGGGGCCGGCCGGATTGGGCGCCTCAGACGCAACGGCCGCCGTCGACCTCGACGATATTGCCGGTAAGGAATTGAGCCTCGTCGGAGGCCAGGAACAACGCGGTGTTGGCCATGTCCTGAACGTGGGCGAGCCTGCCGAGCGGCACGGTGGCGATGAATTTCTCGCGCATTCCGGGTGCGGGACCCAGGAAACTCGGCAGCAGCGGCGTGTCGGTGGCAACCGGAGCGATGGCGCAGACGCGGATGTGATCGCCACCAAGTTCGACGGCCAACGCCTTGGTCAGCGTGTGCACGGCGCCTTTGGTGGCGTTGTAGGCCGATAGGCCCGGCCGCGGCCGCAAGCCCGCGGTTGAGCCGATGTTGATGATGACGCCGCCGTCTTGCTGGCGAAATACCGGCACCACGGCCTGGCAGCCGAAGAATACGCCTTTGACGTTGACCGCGAAGATGCGCTCATACTCGTCTTCGGTGATGTCGAGCATCGGCTTGTTGACGTGGGTGGTGCCGGCATTGTTGACCAGAATATCGAGGCGGCCGAACGCCGCGAGCGTGTCGGCGACCGAGGCTTCGAACTCGGCTTTCTTGGCAACGTCGCAGCGTAGCGCGATGGCGCTGTTGCCGATGCCGCGCGCGACCGCCTTGACCGCATCGAAATCGATGTCGGTAAGCGCCACGCGCGCGCCCTCACGCGCGTAGGTTTCGGCGATGCATCGGCCGATGCCCGAGCCGGCGCCGGTCACGAGCGCGACCTTGGTGTCCAGGCGCATGAGTTTTCCTCTCCGTGCGCCTTAGTGGACCGGATATTACCGCCGCCGGTGTCGGCCTGCGCACCGGCGGAAGCTTATCACGATCGCTGCAGGTCGGCGTCGGCGCGGACGAGGATTTCGACCAGCTTGGCCTCGGCCTCGTCATTGCTTTCCAGCCGCTTGCTCAGCGTGGCGCGCAGGTGATCGAGCGCGGCTTCGACGAGCGGCGGCAGTTCACGGCGCTCTTCACGCTCACCGCGCGCGCCGCGGCGCCAGCTTTTGACGCGCTCGCCGAGCGCGGACAGCCGGTCGAGCACTACCTCGACCAGATCGCGATTGCTTTCGAGATAGGTCCGGCCTTCGTCGGTGATGGTGTAGAGCTTCTTTGAGCCCTCGGTCGATGCGGTGACGTAACCGGCTTCCTCCAGATAGGTGAGGGTCGGATAGACGATGCCTGGGCTCGGCGAGTACCAGTCCGAGGTTTTCTCTTCGAGCAGCTTGATGATCTCATAGCCGTGGCGCGGCGCTTCGGCGATCAGCGCCAGCGCGACCAGCCGCAGGTCGCCCTGCGCCAGCATGCGCCGGGCGCGCATTAAATCCTCGCCGCCCTCGCCAAAGCCGCCGCCGAAGCCGCCATGGCGGCCGCCAAAGCCGCCGAAACGGCCGCGCCGGCGGCCGGCTGCCCATTTTCCTTCGCGGCTCCATTTTCCTTCGTGGGAATGACAATGTCCGTGTCCGTGCATGCGATGCTCCTTGGTTTTCGGACTAAAGATATATCGTTAGATACATTACAACAAGTTATGTTTCAAGATATATCTTTGAAAGAACTTGACTTGCAGTAAGGATGCGTATATTCGTGTGCGAATAAACGGTAAGGGATAAGATGACGGCTCGCGCGCACCCCTCGAACCCGTTGGCCTTGGCTGTGCTTGCGCTGCTGTTCGAGCGGCCCATGCATCCGTACGAGATGGGCGTCGTCCTCAAGCAGCGGCACAAGGAAGACAGCATCAAGCTGCGCTACGGCTCGCTCTACACGGTGATCGAGCTGCTGCTGAAACGGGGGATGATTGCGGCGAAGGAGACGGAGCGCGAAGGCCGCCGGCCGGAGCGCACCGCTTACGAGATCACACCCGCCGGGACCGAAGAACTGCACGACTGGATGGCCGATCTGGTCGGTATGCCGGTGAAGGAATATCCGCAATTCGAAGCGGCGCTGTGCCTGTTGCCGATTTTGCCCCCGGACGAAGCGCTCGGCTTGCTGCGCCAGCGTCAAAAACTGCTCGAACAGGATATCGCCCGGCTGGCCGGGCAGATCGCCGGCATCAGCACCCAGAATTTTCCGCCGTTATTTCTCATCGAAACCGAATACCGCCTGGCGCTCATGAAAGCCGAGCAGGCGTTTGTCGGCGATCTGATTGGCTGCATCGAGAGCGGCTGGGGTCCGCTCGAGCTGTGGCGCGGCATTCATGAAGACCGTGAGGCCACGATGGCGAAAATGTATCGCGAATTCGGAGGTGCGCCGATGACCTCCGATTAGCCAAAAAACCGAACCCCGACGATGCTGGAACATCGCCGGGGCCGGTAACCCAAGACCGAACGCGCGGAGCGCGCTGACTCAGGCACGCACATTCAAGCTACCAGCCAACGCTCCGCGAGAACAGCCGCGTCGCTCACGCGACCGGACAATCCCGCTTCTTTGCACGGAGCAAAATCATGCTGAAAGCATCCAACGAAGCCGCCACGCCGCCCAAAGGCTACAAAGGCCTGGGCATGGAAGGCTTCATCGCCACTTGGTACGCGCGTCAAACCGCCAAGGATATCGACGAGTTCAGAAGCACGGCACGACGGCTCGCGCCGCAGATCACGGCTGGCGCACGCGTGCTGGAAATCGCCCCCGGCCCCGGTTACCTCGCCATCGAACTGGCGCGGCTGACCGGCTGTCGCATGATCGGGCTCGATATCAGCAAAACCTTCGTTGAGATCGCTTCCGAGAACGCCGAGAAGGCTGGCGTCAATGTTTGCTTCGACCAGGGCGACGCCGCCGAGCTGCCATATCCCAGCGATGTGATTGACTTCATTGTGTGCCGGGCGGCGTTCAAGAACTTCTCGCGCCCGCTCGCGGCGCTCGACGAGATGTACCGCGTGCTCAAGCCCGGCGGCAGCGCGCTTATCATCGATCTGCGCAAGGATTTTTCGCCTCACGAGATAGACGATTACGTCAAGGGCAAGGGCGCGATCAACGCCGCGCTGATCAAGTTCACTTTCCATACAATGCTAATGAAGCGCGCCTACACCCAGGAAGGCATCAGGCAGCTGGTGTCGCAGTCGCAATTCCGGAACGGCGATCTGCGGCTTGAGGCCATCGGCTTTGAGCTTACGCTGCGCAAATAAGCCGCCGGCGCCGGGCGGCGGCCGCTTTGCGCTCGACGGCTGCGGCTTGCCGCACTAAATTCAATCGATGTTCGCGACCTTTTTCCACGAGCTGCGCGCGGCCGGCGTGCCGGTGACGCTGCGCGAATACCTGACGCTGATCGAGGCGATGGAGCAGGACTTGGCCGACCGCCGGGTCGAGTCCTTCTACTATCTGTCGCGCGCGACTCTGGTGAAGGACGAGCGCAATCTCGACAAGTTCGACCGGGTGTTCGGCCACGTGTTCAAGGGCCTCGACCTGGTCGAGCAGGAGCTGGCTGCGGAAATCCCGATCGAGTGGCTCAAGAAGCTCACGGAAAAATATCTCACCGAGGAGGAGAAGAAGCAGATCGAGGCCATGGGCGGCCTCGACAAGCTGCTGGAAACGCTGCGCCAGCGGCTGGCCGAACAGAAAGGCCGCCACCAGGGCGGCAACAAATGGATCGGTACCGGCGGCACCTCGCCGTTCGGCGCCTACGGGTACAACCCCGAAGGCATCCGCATCGGCCAGGACGGCAACCGCAATTTCCGCGCCGTCAAAGTCTGGGACAAGCGCGAGTTCAAGGATCTGGACGGCGACGTCGAGCTCGGCACCCGCAACATCAAGGTCGCGCTGCGCCGGTTGCGCAAATTCGCCCGCACCGGCGCACCCGACGAACTCGATCTCGACGGCACCATCAAGGGCACCGCGCACAAGGGCTATCTCGATATCCTGATGCGGCCGGAGCGCCACAACACCATCAAGGTGCTGCTGTTCTTCGACATCGGCGGCTCGATGGACTGGCACGTCAAGGCGACCGAAGAGCTGTTCTCCGCCGCCAAGACCGAATTCAAGCACATGGTGCATCTCTATTTCCACAATTGCCTGTACGAGCGGGTGTGGAAGGAAAACCGCCGCCGCTTTCAGGAGACGACGCCGACCTGGGACGTGCTGCACACCTATCCGCACGACTATAAGGTGATCTTCGTCGGCGACGCCTCGATGTCGCCCTACGAGATCGTCGCCCCGGGCGGCTCGGTCGAGCATTTCAACGACGAGCCCGGCAGTGTGTGGATGGAGCGCGTGACGCGCACCTATCCGTCCTGCGTCTGGCTCAATCCCGTTGCCGAGCACGAATGGGACACCACCGCCTCGATCCGCCTGATGCGGCAGATCATGGGCGGGCGGATGTACCCGCTGACGTTGGAAGGTCTCGACGCGGCGATGCGGGAGTTAGGGAGATAACGCGGACAATTGCCGCAGATTCGGCATTTTCCGAACAGCGAAATGCTGGTCGCGCCCGGCGAACTGGAAATGGCTAAGGGGCGAATCGGCATGCTGCGAGGCTATCTCTCCGATCGCTGGCCCTCGTGGTTCGATCCGGTACCGCTCGAACTGTCTCCCACTTCAATTGGCACGTTCGCGTTCGCACGGCGCCTTACCGCGGCGGGAGATGTTGTCGCGGTGGCAACTCCCGGGCATACCGCGCATCATCTATCCGTCATTGTTTATGGCGACGACGCTGCAGTCTTTCTGGCAGGCGACAGTTCCTACAGTGAGGAGCTCATGCTTGCCGGAAAGGTCGATGGGGTTAGCCCGAGCGTTGCGGTCGGCAGGCGGACGCTTGCGGCGATCCGGGAATTCGCGTCCCGGCAGCCTACTATCTACCTTCCGACGCATGACCCGTCTGCTGGCGCGCGGCTTGCCGGTCGTTCCCTGGCGCGTGCCGCATAGCCGCACCTTCCGAATCGCGCCAAATGGCCCTATATTGGTGCCCATCGTTAACAACCGAAAGGAGGTGATCCAGTGTCTCATTGTCTATCGCCGCGGTCGCCGGCATCCGTGAACTGGATCCTCGCCTCTGCCGAGGTCCTAGCCTAGGTGGCCTAATCCGCCATCGGGCTCACGCGCGTAAGGCAGACCATCGCCTACGCAACCGGGCCACGGCCTGACAATGGAAGGGCTGTCCGCGAGGGCAGCCCTTCTTTGCATGACCGCTCATGGCTTCCGT
>CAVPQA010000008.1:0-24505 GCA_963707175.1 uncultured Alphaproteobacteria bacterium | reverse complement strand
ACAAAAGCCGCCGTGAGCATCCGCAGCAAATCCGAACCCTATGCAGTCCGACGCGAACTTCCGGCCCCGGATCGGTTTCATCAGCCACGAGCAACTTGGCGACGTTCATCTTGAACCGGCGCTCAGCAAAATCCGCTGTAAAGCCCAGCGTGCATTCTTGCGGACGTCTGGATCCGGATCATTCTGCACACGCTCGAGATATGGCGCGGCGGCAGGATCGGCGATCTCGCCTAGCGCGACGGCGGCTTCCTTGCGCAAATTTGCCTGTTCATGGGTCAAATTGGCGGCGATACCGGTCACAGCCTCTCTCACCTTTAATTTGCCGACGCTGCGGACCGCCTTAAGCCGAACCTGCCAGAACTCGTCCGTGAGCGCCGTCAATAAGGCTGGAACCGCCTGCAGGCCGTTTTTCATGACGCCGAGCGTCTCGGCAGCGGTCTCCCGCACCAACCACTCTTTGTCGTTCAACGCGCGCATGACGGACTTGGCCGCCGGTTTAACGTTGGAAAATGCCAGCGAACTTACGGCAGCGCGGCGCACTTGCGTGTCGGGATCCGACGTTGCCGCGGTCAGGGCCGGGACAGCTTCCTCGATTTTGAGAAAGCCGATGACTCCAATGGCCTGGCCGCGCACGGCCGGCTCGACATCGCGCAGCGCCTCAAGCGCCGGCTTGAGGCTGTCGCGACGGCGAAGCTCCTTGAGCGCTCGCAGCGTCGAAGCGCGAACGAAGGCGCTTGAATTATCGACGAGCTGCAGAAGGACGTCGGCGCTCGCCGGATCTTTCAATTCTGCCATGCTGTCGGCTGCCGCCGATGCGACGGCTTCATCGCCATCGACAAGAAGCGCGGCGAGAACCGCCGCTGCCGCTGGTCCATCGAATTCACCCAGAGCCAGCGCCACCTGCAGGCGAACGCCGGCGTCCAGATCGGAGACCAGCGGCGCCAGATACGAAACGGCCGCAGGATCGCCCGAATTGCCGAGTTCGATGACCGCAACACGTCGTGCGCCGGGATCAGCAACCTTCAGACGTATCGCAAGATCGTCGAGGTCCTCGTAGGCCTCAAATAGTTCCGGCATGTGTCACCGCAGCAGATAGGGTATGTTGACCTTGACAGCGCCGGTCGGGCAGTCCGCCTCGCACGGCATGCAGTACCAGCACTCGTCGTAAGCCATATAGGCCTTCTTGGTCATGTCGCTGATGCGAAGCACGTCGAGCGGACAGACGTCGACACAGACCGTGCAGCCTTTGTCGGCGATGCATTTCGCTTCGTCGACCACGACCGGCACGGTTGTGCTTGTGGTGGCGAGTGGCATGGCTGATCCTTTCGTCCTTTGTTGAAGGTCAGACGTTGACCCGGACGCGCTGCTTGTCGTACAGATCCTTCTCGTCTTCGGCGATCGGGACCACATAGGGCTGCACCGCGCGCTTCTCGCTTACCATGCGGCCGTTCTGTTTCCGCAGCAGTGTGTGGCAAAACCAATCTTCATTGTTCTTTTCTGGATAGTCGGTGCGCAGATGATATAGGCCCCACCGGCTTTCGGTTCGGTACAGCGAGGCATGAGCCGCCATGTCAGCGCAATCGAGAATCGAACTCGCCTCCAGCGCACGCAGCAATTCATGTGAGTTGCGGACTATCATGCCCTCTTCGAGGTCCTCGCGGACTTCGGCAAGCCGGTTCTGACCGATTTCGTATTTGCGCGTCACTTTTGGCGGCTGAAAATAGTCGTTGACCAGGCGGCGCGTCTTGAACTCGATCTGGTTCGGCGGGATGCCGTCGTCGCGCCGCGTTGGCGCCAGCACGCGTTCACGCTCCTTCGCGACCTCCGCAACGTCGAATTCGGCGAAATCCATATTTTCCGCGTAGGTAACGGCATCCTCGCCGGCGATGGAGCCGTTGGTGAAAGCGCCGAGCATGTAATTGTGCGGCACGCTCGCCATGTCGCCGGCGGCATACAGACCCGAGACAGTCGTGCGGGCAAATTCGTCGACATAGACCCCCGATGCGCTGTGTCCCGAGCAGAAACCAATCTCGGAAATATGCATCTCAATCATCTGCTCGCGGTAATCGGTGCCGCGACCCTGATGGAACAAGCCGCGGGTCGGCCGCTCGACCTTGTGCAGAGTCGATTCGATTTCCTTGATCGTGTCGTCGTGCAGATGGTCAAGCTTGAGGAAGACCGGCCCCTTGCCCGACTGCAGCTCGGTAAAGAATTCGAGCATCATCTGGCCGGACCAATAATCGCATTCGATGAAACGGCTGCCCTGGTTGTTCGCGGTGTAAGCGCCGTAGGGACCGGCGACGTAGGCGCAGGCCGGGCCGTTATAGTCCTTGATCAGCGGATTGATCTGGAAGCATTCGAGGTTCACAAGGGCAGCACCTGCATGATACGCCATCGCATAACCGTCGCCCGAATTTGCCGCGTTCTCGTAAGTACCAAACATGTAACCCGAGGTCGGCAAGCCAAGCCGTCCGGCTGCGCCCATGCACAGGATCACCGCCTTGGCCCTGATGACCAGAAATTCCGCCGTGCGCGTGTTCACCGCAATCGCGCCCGCAACGCGGCCGTCGGCGGCGGTGAGAAGGCGTGTCGCCATATAGCGGTTGGAAATCAGGATGTGCGCGCGGCGGAGCTGCCGATAGATCGCCTTCTTGACGGTTTCGCCGTTCGGCATTGGCAGGACATAAGTGCCGATGTGATGCACCTTCTTGACGGCGAAATCACCATTTTCATTCTTAAGAAAGCGAATGCCGAACTTGTCGAGCTCCTCGATGATCGCGTAGCACTTCTGTGCGTATTTGTAGACCGGCTTTTGATCGACGATGCCGTCGTTCGCGATCGTGATCTCCTTGGTATATTGCTCCGGGCTCGCGTGGCCGGGTATGACGGCGTTGTTCAGACCGTCCATGCCCATCGAGATCGCGCCCGAACGCTTGACGTTTGCCTTCTCCAACAGGACGACATTGGCCTTGGGGTTTTTCAGCTTGGCCTTGAGTGCCGCCATCGGACCGGCGGTGCCGCCGCCGATCACCAATACGTCGCAAGACACCTCGGACAGTCCGTCTACTATATCGTCCATCGCAAAATTTCCCGTTCGTGTGCGGCCAAGCGTGCTTTGCCGCGCTTTGCGCCCAAGGATCGCCCGGCTCCGCCAATTCGCGAAGCAATTAGTTGACTGAAGTGCTTCGAGAAGTCAGCTTCTTTTCTAGGCAGGACGCGCCCAAGCGAGAGGCACCAGAAGGTGGACTATCTAACTCACCGTTCGACGAAGGCCTTTTCGATGACGAAGTGACCCGGCTCGCTGTGGTTGCCTTCGCTGAAACCGAGTTCGCGGAACATGCCACACAATTCCTCGAGCATGGTCGGGCTACCGCACAGCATCGCGCGGTCGGTTTCGATATCGAGCGCCGACTGCGCAATGTCGACGAACAGCCGTCCCGACGATATGAGATCGGTGATGCGCCCGCGGTTGCGGAACGGCTCGCGCGTGACAGTCGGATAGTATTCAAGCTTTTCGCCGATGATATCGCCGAACAGCTCGTCATGGCGCAACGTCTCAACGACCCGCTCGCCATAGGCCAGCTCGGCGACTTGGCGGCAGCCGTGGACAAGGACGATCCGCTCGTAGCACTCGTAAACGCCCGGGTCTTTGATGATGCTCACAAACGGCGCAAGTCCCGTGCCGGTCGATAACAGCAACAACCTTTTGCCCGGCAAGAGATTATCAGCGATGAGCGTTCCCGTCGGCTTGCGCCCGACCAAGATGATGTCGCCCTCTCCGATCCGCTGTAGCTTCGAGGTCAGCGGTCCTTCCTGCACCTTAATGCTGAAGAATTCGAGATTGTCCTCGTGATTGGCGCTCGCCATGCTGTAGGCGCGCAACAGCGGCCGGCCATCGACTTCCAGTCCCATCATGGTAAACTGACCGGACTGAAACCGAAATCCGGGATCGCGTGTGGTCTTGAAACTGAACAACATGTCGGTCCAATGCTGGACTGCCAACACCCGTTCTTTGTTGAGAGGATTCATTGCTGTATGCGCTCCTGTCGGTTGCGGGTCTGGTAAGACGATGCTCTAGCAGACCGAGCGGAACGTCCAATCGAAAGCCGCCATATTCGGTCGATTAGTTTCTAAAAATTATCCAAGCTTACGCGCCGACAGTCCGGGAAAGTGTGTGCAATTAATTGCACCACGAGAGCACTGCGTTTTTTATATTGAAGGTCGAAGAGAAAGTATGTCACCTGAGGCGACGAGCAATGGAGCTTCCTCTGTCCGATCACACTCATTTGCGTTCTTCCGCCCCGGCACAAGGCAATGAAGGCTTACGGTCGGCTGACGGCGGAGCTCTTCATGTGACGCTGGACACCGGGGCAGCCTTCAGCCTGCCTGCAGAACAGCTACGTGCAGCTTGCCGATGCGCACATTGCCGGCGTGCGCAGATCGATGGTGTGTTCCTGGGCCAATTCCCATCAGTCACAATCGCTGCTGTGGTGCCGATCGGACATTATGCGGTTAACCTTGAATTTTCCGACGGCCATGCGCGCGGCATCTATCCTTGGTCCTATCTTGCAGAACTTGCGGGTCGCGTGATCGCCACGCCAGTGGCGAACCCGGGAAGCCGCTGATCCAAAACGGCAATTGCTAAAAGAGGTGGCACAAAGCTTGCAATTCCGATGTGGCGCCTTCACGTCTGGAGTTCCGGATGGCGGTCTTCGCGGCGGCCTCACCGCCTCAGATCAAGGGAATCGGCCAAAGGCCCATCCCCGAATCGGCCGGCAAAGTAAGCCGCGCTCTCATGCTCACGGAGAGTCCGCGTACGCTCGGCGGACCGCCTTCGCTCCTTCAATATCTATCGACCGAGGAGCGCGAGATTGTGCTTCAGCAGGGACAGCGGCGCGTGTTCTACCGCGGCCAGACTTTGTTCAGTCAGGGTTCGCGTCACGATGGCATCTTTTTGATCGAAACCGGACGCATCCGGGTGTTCTATACCGCGCCTTCGCAAAGGGAAATCACGCTGGCCTATTGGCTTCCCGGCCATTTCGTCGGCGGTCCGGAAATATTCGGCGGCGGCATGCACCAGTGGTCGGGCATAGCCAGCAGCAACAGCAGCGTCGTTCATCTGCAAGGTAAAGTTCTGCGCCGCCTCGTGGTGGAAGTGCCGCACCTTGCAATCGGATTGATTGAAGGACTGACCTTCAAGGGCAAATGCTATTCCGCATTGGCCCAAATGCTCGGCACACGCTCAGTTACGGAACGTCTCGCGCAGCTCTTGCTGCATTTGGTCGATCTGTACGGCGTCGATGATGATGAAGGCATCCTGATCAGCGCCGCCTTCACCCACGCTGACCTCGCCCATATGGTCGGCGCTACGCGCCAATGGGTCACCATCAGTCTCAAACGCCTGCAACAGAAAGGCGTGGTAATCTCGAGTAAATCACGCATCATCGTCCGGCGGACGGACGTCCTCGAGCGCCTCCGCGGGCAAGACGAATAGCTGACGCTGCCCAAGATGACGTCTTATGCCGCACTCATTGCCCAAGACATGGGCAGTTGGAGTTTTGCGGCAACTAATCGACGATTCAGGGGAAACGGGAATTGCCAACATAGGGATATCGCTGAGAATGCGAGCGAGAGTCAGAATGCGGGCGAAAGAAAGGGCCGCCGTGTGCCTCTGCCAACCGCGATACGGGCTGAGCCGAAACGAATTCCCCCCGCCGTGCGTGCGGATGTAGTCATCCCAAAATACATACGCATCCGCGACTGGCTGATGGATCGTATCCTGTCGCTGGATCTCAAGCGGGGCGAACAGCTTCCTTCGGAGCACGACCTGGTGCGGCAGTTTGGTGCTAGCCGGGTAACCGTCAGGCAAGCTCTCGAGGCCCTTCGCGCCGAGGGCATCGTTGAGAGCCAACATGGCAGGGGTTGGTTTCTGCGCCGCGTGCGCGCCGTGCAGAATCTCGGCCGTCTGCAGGGCTTTGGTGAAATGCTGGCGCCGATGGGTGTGCGGGTCCGATCGAAGGTGCTCGATGTGAGCGAGTGCACGGCGCCGGACGCGATTGCCGACGCCTTTGCCATGGCCCAAGGGACCAACGTGCTGCGCATTGCGCGCCTACGCCTCGCGGGCGGACGTGTCATGTCCTACGATTTGAGTTATTTCCCCATCGAAATCGGCCGGCGGCTGTCGCAGGAAGATCTCGCCCACCAGGACGTCTTTGTGCTGTTCGAACGAGCGCTCGGTGTCAAACTCGGGTTCGCCGATGTAACAATTGAAGTTGCTCCGGCCGAGGACGATGCAGCCACTCGACTGAACGTGATGACCGGCACTCCGATCTTCAAACTGACGCGATTGACGCACGATAGCCGCGGCATACCGATTGATTTCGAGTATGTGTACGGCCTGCCGGAGGCGCACCAATTTACTGTCAGGGTGCCGCGCAGATGAACGTCATCGGCCGCCGTCGGCTGATCGTGACCACTGCCACTGCTTTTATCTCCGGCGTAGTTCGAGCGTCCGCCGATGCACTCCCGCTCGTCGAACTGCCGGGCCGCGTGCAGGCACCTGATTTCGACCTTCCTGATCTTGCCGGCGTCACACACCGACTATCGGATTATCGCGGTCGAGCCGTTCTGGTCAGCTTTTGGGCCGTTTGGTGTGCGCCGTGCAGACGCGAGTTGCCCGCGCTGGCGGTACTGCGAGCCAAGTTGGAGGGTGCCCGGATCGCATTCTTGGCGGTCAATCTGGGTGACGCTCCCGAGCGCATAGTCGCCTTTCTTGCAGATCATCCGGCGCCGGGCCTTCCAATCCTCCTCGGCGCAAAAGCGATCGCCAAAGCTTGGCACGTTCAGGCGCTCCCGGTCGCGTACGCGCTCGATGGCGAGGGTATCTTGCGCCTCGGCGCTCTCGGTGAACGCGACTGGAATTCGCCCGATGTCGAGCGTCAACTGCGCTCTCTCGATCGGACCGTACCAAGCCGATCGGGATCGCTATGAGTGGCAGCGCGGGCATCGGCTTCGCCAACTTGTATTACGGTTGTCTATCCGGTTGCCTGCCGCAACCGCGTTTGCCGGACGGGCCCGCCCAAGTTCTGGGCAGAGGCACCACCGCGCACTGTTCCGCGAAATCCAGCGTCACCAAAAAACATCAAATCTTCCAGTGGCTTAGGCCCGCAACAAAATTGCTATCCGGATTGGCACGTCGTTTGCGGGGTCAGAAGAAGACTTAAGAACAAGTTGCCGCTCAACCAAGAGGAATCCGGATGACCCGCTCGAAACTCCTGCTCGTCGCCGCTTTTGCCGTTTCCTGGGCCGCATCAGCCGAGGCGACAACAATCGAGATCAGGATCGGCCATCAGAGCATGTGCACCGACACGTATAGCGCCGGGCTCGTGATCAAAGAGCTGGGGTTGCTCCAGAAGCGTCTTCCGCACGACGGCAAGTACAAGGATGTCCAATACAGCATCACCTGGAAAGATTACTCGTCCGGTGGACCGATCACCAATGAGATGCTCGCCGATAAGCTCGATATCGGCATTATGGGCGACTATCCGCTGATCGTTAACGGCGCCAAGTTTCAGGCAACCGACAGCCTGCGCAGCCTTTATGTGGCCGGTACCGGCTACAATCTGCGGGGGTCGGGCAACGGCATTGTCGTCCCGGTCAATTCGAACATCTATTCACTCGCCGACCTCAAGGGCAAATCGATATCCACCCCGATCGGTTCCGCGTCGTGGGGAATGCTGCTCAAGGCGATGCAGGATGCCGACATTCCATCGAGCGCATACGACCTGAAAAACCAAGCGCCGGCAGTAGGTGCGGCCAATATCGCGGCACGCAAGATCGACGCCCACGCCGATTTCTGCCCGTGGTCGGAACTCATGGAATATCGCGGCACCGGCCGCAAAATCTATGACGGCTCCCAGACCGGCATACCGTATCTCCATGGCGCCGTCGTCCGTCAGGATTTTACCGAGAAATATCCCGAAGTGGTCGTTGCCTTCATTGAGGCCATCTACGACGCCGGTCAGTGGATCAAGGCGGATCCGATGCGCGCAGTGGAAAATATGGAGAAATGGTCCGGCGTCGAAAAGGAGGTGCTCTATCTCTATTTCTCCAAGGGCGGATTGTTGACGCTCGACCCGACCATCAAGCCGCAATGGATCGATGCGCTGAAATACGACGACAAAGTGCTTCAAAAAGAGCAGGCAATTCCGCCGCTCGATTTCAATACCTGGATCACAGACAAATACGTCAAGGCCGCCTACAAAAATCTTGGTGTCGACTATGCGGCGCAAGAAGCAAAGATCGTCGATCCCAAGGTAGCCAACCAGGGTATGCCAATGGAGATCTGGCATGCCCGCGACGGTATCAAAGACTATTCCACAATCGCAGAATTCTTGAAGGCGGTCGCCGCGTATAACGCCGAGGGCGCCAAGCTGAACGCGACGTATGTCTACGACAAGAACAGCGGGCTCAAGCTGTTCGGCAATTCCGCGTTTTATGTGAAGGCCCAGGGCGGCGAATTCTCCGCATTCTTGCTGAAGCCCGACGCTGACGCCTACGCTAAGACAACCGGCGGGAGCGTGATGACCTTCGACCAAGCGTGGAACTTGTTCGCGTCCAGCGTTCGGGGCTGACCGTTGCAGCCGGGCGACAACGCATAACCAGACCACCGCGTCCGCGGAGATGAATGAAAATGAGCATGGCAACGCTTGCAATAACGCGTGACGCCGCAAATAAAGCTAGATTTTCCAAAGCTGGCGGCACCGCGGACGCCCCCGCACAGCCGCCAGTTTCCAGCCGGGCCGTCGCAGAAACGCCGCTCCAACACCGCAGCGTGCTCGTCGATAACATCGACTGGGCAGGCTTAACGCGGAGCTGGACCGCACGCGCGCTATCGCTCATCGCCGGCATCGTGATCTGGCAATTGGCGTGCACATATAAATTGGATCTTTACATCAGGTTTGACAACGTTCCTTCACCGGGCGTTGTCCTGTCCGCGCTGATCAAACATCTGCACGAATTGAAATTCTACATACACATCGCCGTGAGCATTAGGCGCATCTTGATCAGTTTTGTTTTGGCGACGATCGTCGGTATCAGCCTCGGTGTGCTCATGGGCCGCTTGCGTCTCGCTCGCGATCTCGTGGTGCCCTATATCGAGATCCTGCGGCCGATCCCGGCGGTGGCGTGGATTCCGCTGGCCATTCTGATGTGGCCCACCGAGGAATCGTCGATCGTCTTTATCACGTTCCTCGGCGCATTGTTCCCGATCGTGCTCAACACCGTGCACGGCGTCGAGCAGACGCCCGAGGTGCTGGTGCGTGCGGCGCAATCGCTGGGGGCAAAATCGTTGAGTATCTTTTGGCATGTAGTCATGCCGGCGGCGCTGCCTTCGATCGCGACAGGGCTTGCGATCGGCATGGGCGTGTCGTGGTTCTCCTTGCTCGCGGGCGAGATCATTTCCGGACAATACGGCATTGGTTATTTCACCTGGAATGCTTACTCGCTGATCCAGTACCCCGACATTGTCGTGGGCATGCTCATGATCGGCCTGCTTGGAACATTGTCCACACTCGCGGTCCGCAAGATCACGCAACCTTTACTAGCGTGGCAAAGGAAGTCGCGATGACCGCTATCGCGCTCGAATTCAGCGCCGGCAAAGGGGGCGCCGCGCGAGCTGTCATAATTGGACTTGCTCGCTGGCGCGTGATGATCCTCGCGTTCGCCGTCGGCTTTCCGATCGTTTTCTATGGGCTGCTGCTCGGCGTGCTGGTCGTCAAGTATGGCCACCTGCCGAACTACCTCACGCGTCACGACTGGATCCACAATGTCCTGGGCATCATCCATGGCACGCCGTCAATGCGCGATATGGTGCCGATCATTCTCAACGAATGGCTGCTCGAAATCGGATACATGGACTATCAATACGGTCACGGGGTCGCCGACTGGAGCCTCGCTATCATCCCTCACAAGCTGGCGATCATGTCGTTGGCCGGCGCGCTGATCGGTCTCAATGCGGCGTTGCTATGCGAGCGGCGCGCGCCCCAAACGCTGTCGCGGGAGTGCGTGCGGGCCAGCCGGTTCGGCTTTCTGACGTGCTTGGGAGCTGTGAGCACCGGCCTGACGAGTGCAACCGTTTTTTCAGTCGCGTGCTGCGCGGTTCCGTCCTGGGCGGGCAGTCTCACCATCCTTGGTATGGAGACCTCGCTTGCATATGCGCTTGAGCCTTTTGGACCGATCGGCTCGTTGCTGGGCGTGGGCGCCCTCGTCATGTCTGCCTTCTGGCTCGCCCGCGACGCCCGTTCGGGGCTGACCGTCGACGAGATCGCAACGCTGCAAGGAGGTTCATCATGTTAAGCAGCGTCGTCCCAGCGCCGACCGCTCGACCGAAATATGCGCACCAACCAAGCGTCGATACGGGCCTGATTGAAATCGATCATGTCAGCATCGCGTTCGGCAAAGGCCGCAAGGCCCATAAGGCGGTTCAAGAGACATCGATCCGCGTCGAACCCGGCGAGTTTGTCTGCATTCTTGGACCGTCAGGTTGCGGCAAGTCCACGCTGCTCAACGCTGTCGCTGGCTACGTAACGCCCAGCAGCGGAAAAATCAGCGTCGATGGCGAGCAGGTATTGCGGCCGGGACCCGACCGGGGCATGGTCTTTCAGCAATATTCGCTGTTTCCCTGGAAGACGGTGAAGGACAATGTGGCGTTTGGTCCGCTGATGGCCGGCCGATCGCACCCCGAGGCAGAAACAGTCGCCGGCACCTTTCTCGACATGGTGGGGCTGTCGCGTTTCGCTAACCGCTATCCGACGGAATTGTCGGGCGGCATGCAGCAGCGGGTTGGAATTGCGCGCGCGCTGGCCAATTATCCGCGCGTTCTGCTCATGGACGAGCCGTTCGGCGCGCTCGACGCGCAGACCCGGCAGATGATGCAGGAAAATCTGCTCAACATCTGGAACGAATTCGGCACCACCGTGCTGTTCGTCACACATGATATCGATGAAGCGATCTTTCTCGCCGATCGCGTCCTCATCATGAGCGCGGGCCCCGGACGGATCATCGCCGACCTCGCCGTCGAGCTGCCCCGGCCGCGGCTGCCCGAGGTGACGGCAGAGCCGGCCTTCGCCGAACTTAAGCGGCAATGCATCGCCCACGTTCGGGCCGAGAGCCTCAAAGCTTTCGAGCAGCAAAATCGCTGAGCCGGGTGCGTGCCGAATTACCGCACGATCTACGTTGTGTCCGTGGTGCTCGCGCTGTTCCTCGGCACGGCGCTGGGAACGCGCCGGAGCGTCGCCGGAGACATGGTCGATATGACGGGCGTGCAGCCTTGGGATTTGTGCGGCGAATGCCACGGTCTGGATGGGGCGGGTAACCGCATCAAGTTCCCCCGGCTAGCGGGCCAAGATCAATCCTACACCGTCGCTCAGATTCTCGACTTTCGTTCCGGCGTGCGTGCCAACGACGACGGCCAAATGCAGGAGACAGTGCACGAACTGACGAAAGAAGATATTCCGCGTGTCGCCGATTGGTTTGCCAAACAAGCCGCGCCCTGGCCAAAGTCCACGATCGATGCCAAGCCTGACTTGGCGCGGGCCCGGCAATTGGCCATTTCAGGGGCGCCAGGCATCCGCGCCTGTTTGTCATGCCATAGCGCAGCATCTCTCGGCATGCTCGACGAAGGGTTCGATGCGCCGCGCGTTGCGGGCCAACGCGATTTCTACATCGCCAAAGAACTCATCGACTATCGCGATGGCAAGCGCAGCAATGACCCAAAGCACATGATGCAAAAGATCGCGAGGCGGTTGACTGATAGCGACATCGTGAGCCTCGCGATCTACCTGTGCGAAAATCCCGACTTGCACGAACTTGTCATTCCCTGATGCAGTGGCCACTATTATGCCTTCGACGGCGTGCCCGCACCAAATCTACGCTTGGCGCGGTCCGGCAGCACTTCGTCGGCTCAAACCGTAACACATATAAGGTTCGCAAAGTCGCTCGCAGTAAGCTGCGGCCAAATCGCTGGTGTGCACTGCCGCAAAATACTACTGCCCGCGCCGCCTGTGGCTCATGTATGGACGATGGCCGCGGTGCAAGAGGAATTTGACAGTTGAGCGAAACGTTCGGGTGCGGTCATGTATTCGGCCTGTTTTTCGCCTGGAGGACTGCCTCCGAGCGATGCGACCACTATGGCCGCTGGCCGTGATGTAATCCGCTGATTGGGTCCCAAACACAATCGCGCGCTCAAGTATCGCGTGACCCGTCACGGGTTCTCCCAATCGACGGTTTCGACCGTTCGCATCAATGCCGTCATCACCCCTGCAGTTCGTGAACGCACAAACGCAACTCATCTTGCCATCGACAGACCCCTTAGGCCGCTGCCACAAGTGCAGGTGCCCGATAAGTGCCACCCTTGGCCAGCAACACCCAGGCGACGCGTGCCATCTTGTTGGCAAGCGCCACGGCCGCCACCTTGAACGGTTTGCGAGCGAGAAGCCGCGTGAGCCAGGGATACTTCTCAGGGTTCTGGCGCGCATACCGCAACACCGCGACGGCTCCGACCACCAGAATGCGGCGCAAATAGCGATCCCCGCGTTTCGAGATCGGTCCGAGCCTGTGCTTGCCGCCAGTCGAGTTTTCACGCGGCACAAGTCCGATCCAAGCCGCAAAGTCGCGACCTGATCGAAACACTGTCGGATCCGGGACGGTCGCGACGATCGCGGTCGCCCCGGCAACACCGATTCCTGGGATCGTCTCCAGCCGCCGGCTCGCCTCGTTCAAGCGATGTTGCGCCATGATCCGTTTCTCGATCGATCCAATCATCGTCTGCATCGCCGTGAACTCCGCCGCCAGAACCACAAGGCTCGCATGAGCATCGACTGGCAACCGCTCATCCCCCTCGCTCGTAATGATCAGCAACAGCTCCTTGACCCCTTGGCGCCCCTGCGGAGCCACGATGCCGAACTCAGCCAACCAATCACTTTCGACCGAGTGACCATCGCTTGCGATGTCCGGTTATCTCCCCGATAGCTGACATCGAGACCGCCGCTGGCGTTTATGATTACACGCCACAGCGCGGCAACACGCTCAAACCTTATTCCCCGCGCTCCAGCTCCAGAAATCGCGGCCTTCGTCGCGCATGAATTTTGCCAACACCATCTTGTGCACTTCGTCGGCGCCGTCGACCAGCCGCGCGGCGCGGGCGGCGCGATAGACCCACTCGGCGATGGTGTCTTTCGAATAGCCGCGGGCGCCGTTGAGCTGGATGGCGACGTCGGCTGACTGGTGCAGCGTGTTGGCGCAATGCAGCTTCGCCATCGACACTTCTTTCCGCGCGTAGTCGCCCTGGTCGAGCTTCCACGCCGCGTGCATGGTGAGAAGCCGCCCGATGTGGATGTTGTGACCGACCTCGCCGAGCTTCATCTGCACGCTCTCGCGGTCGGCGAGCTTGACGCCAAAACCTTCGCGGCGGTTGACGTATTCCTGGGCGATCTCGACGCAGCGCTTCGACCAGCCGAGCCAGCGCATGCAGTGCGTCAGCCGCGCCGGGCCGAGCCGCACCTGCACCACCTTCAGCCCGTTGCCGAGGCCGCCGAACATGTCATCGTCGTGCACTTCGAGGCCGTCGAACTCGAGCTCGCAATGGCCGCCATGTTCCTCCGGCCCCATGATCTCGATGCGGCGCAGGATGCGCCAGCCGGGCTGGTCCTTGTGAAACAGGAACGTGGTGATGCCCTTGCGCTTGTCGTCGGAGGTGCGCGCCGCGAGGATGAAATGCGCGGCGCCGTCGGCGCCGGTGATGAACCACTTGCGTCCGTAGATTTTCCAGATGTCGCCGTGCTTCTCGGCGTAGGTCTTGATCATGCTCGGATCGGAGCCGCCGCCGGGCGCGGGCTCGGTCATGGCGAAGGACGAGCGCACCTTGCCCTCGACGATCGGCTTGAGCCACTTGTCCTTCTGCTTCGGCGTGCCGAGTTTCTTCAGCACATTCATGTTGCCGTCGTCGGGCGCCATGCAGTTGAGCGCCAGCGGGCCGAACAGCGAGCGCGCGGCTTCCTCATACATCACCGCCCAGGCCACGATCGGCAGGTCCATGCCGCCGTATTCCTTGGGCGACTGCGGCGCCCACAGGCCGGCTGCCTTGGCCCTGTCGCGAACCGGTTCAAGCCGCGCCTGCGGGATGTTCTCGTGATCGGAAAAATTCTCCGCGTCGGCTTCGAGCGGCAGCACGTGCTCGTCGACGAAGGCGCGGGTGCGCCGCCGCAAATCCTCGATCTCGGGAGAAAGGCTGAAATCCATCCCGGCGCCCTCCGCTCGTTGCCGCGTTGCCGCTCTCTCAAAAGCAGCGTCTTCATCCATAGCTCATCGGGGGGCGGCGAAAAACCGGCGAGAGCGGGTGCGGGTGCCCGCCGCAGCAGCGCCGCGGCGTATGCACCGGATCGCTTACCGGGTAGTGTTGCCGGCAGAGCGAAATGACAAAGGAGCGATCGCTTGGCGGTCATCGTGCTGGCGCATGGCGCCTGGTCGGCGGCGTGGTCGTGGAAAAAGCTGCGGGCGCCGCTGCGGGCGGCCGGACACGAGTTCTACGCGCCGACCTACACCGGATTGGGCGAGCGCGCGCATCTGGCACGGCCGGAAAACGACCTCGACACGCACATCCAGGACGTGCTCGGCGTGCTCAAGTTCGAAGACCTGCGCGATGTCGTGCTGCTCGGCCACAGCTATGGCGGCATGGTCGCCACCGGCGTTGCCGACCGGGCCCGCGAGCGCGTCGCGCGTCTCGTCTATCTGGATGCGTTCGTGCCGGACGACGGCCAGTCGCTGATCGACCTGCTGCCCGCGCGCCAGCGCCAGCGTCATCTGGACAGCGTCAAGACCGGCGACGGCTGGCGGGTGCAGCCCAATCCCATTCCGCCGGACACCTCCGCGGAGGACGCGGCCTGGGTGGCGAAATTCCGCATGCCGCAATCGGCGCGATGCTTTTCACAACCGGTCCGCCTGGGCGCGCCATTGACGCTGCCGCGCACGTATATCTGGTGCACGCGCGGCGCCGACTTGCGGCCGTTCGGCCAGTTTGCGGCGCGGGCGAAGCGCGAAGGCTGGCCGCTCTACGAAATCGACTCCACCCACAATCCGAATGTCACGGCGCCCGCCGCACTGGTGGAACTCCTGCAGCAAATCTTGTCGGCGTGAGATTTTGTGCGCCGTCACTCGCGGCGATCCGCCCCGCGCGGTGCGGCGTCAGTGCGGCCGTGCGCCTGCCTCCATCGTGTCCTCGATGAAGCCGCGCAACGTGTCGCTGTCGAACGGCTTGCGCAGAATGCGCAAACCCGACGGCGCGGCGACGGCGGCGTCGCTGTAGCCCGTCGTCAGCATCACCGGCAGGCCCGGATAGCGCCGCCGCACTTCGTTGGCGAGGCCGACGCCATCGATGGTTCCCGGCATGACGATGTCGCTGAAGACAAGATCGACGCTGGTGCCGTCGGCCAGCAGTTTCAGCGCCTCGTCCGCCGACTCGCGATAGACGGTGTCATAGCCGAGATGCTCGAACAGCGACGACGTTACCTCGGCGACTTCGGCGCTGTCGTCGACCACGAGAACAAGCGGCTGCCGCTGCCGCGCCGCGTCGTCTTCGGTGACCGCGCTCTCGGTGGCCTCGGCCTCGGTGGAGGCCGGCAGATAAATGGTGATCGTGGTGCCTTGGCCGACGGTGCTGTCGGCCTGCACCGTGCCGCCCGCCTGGTGCGCGAAACCGTAGACCTGCGACAGGCCGAGGCCGGTTCCCTTGCCGACCTCCTTGGTGGTGAAGAACGGATCGAAAATCCGCGTCAGCAGCGAAGGCGGAATTCCCATCCCGGTGTCGCTGAATTCGAGCGCGACGAAATTCTCGCTCTGGTCCTTGGCGAGGCCGTCGTCGGCCTTGACGTTGCACACCATCAGCGAAAACACGCCGCCGTTCGGCATGGCGTCGCGGGCGTTGACGGCGATGTTGACGATGGCGAGTTCGAGCTCGGCAAGGTCGATCTTGACCCGGTCGATGCCGGCCTCGATCTGCTCCTTGTAGACGATATTGCCGCGCAGCGAGCTTTCGATCAGCGTGCGCATGTTCCGGATGCTGGCGCCGAGATCGACCACCGTCGGGGACAGATGCTGGCGCCGCGAGAATGTCAGCAGCTGGCGCGTCAGGCTCTCGCCGCGCTTCGCCGCCGTCTGGATCGCCTCGATGGCCCGCGGCAGTTTCGGATCGAGCAGGCGCTTGAAGGTCTGGGCGTTGCCGCCGATGATCATCAACAGATTGTTGAAATCGTGCGCGATGCCGCCCGTCAGCTTGCCGATCGCCTCCATCTTCTGCGACATCGCCAGCTGCTCGCGCGCCTCGACCAGCTTCTCCTGGGTGTCGCGCCGTTCGGTGGCGTCGCGCAGGATGTTGGCGAAGCCGGCCAGATTGCCGTGATCGTCTCTGATCGCGGTGAGCGCGCCGGTGATGAAGAACGGCGCGCCGTTCTTGCGCACGCGCCAGCCTTCGACTTCGTGCTTGCCGTGCCGCACCGCCAGTTCCAGCGCGCGGTTCGGCACGCCGGCGCGGCGCTCGTCGGGCCGGTACAGGATGCCGAAATGCTTGCCGAGAATTTCGTCGGCGTGATAGCCGACGATCTTCTGCGCGTTGCCGGTCCAGCTGGTGACGTGCCCGCTCGGGTCGAGCACGAAGATGGCGTAGTCGGCGACGCCTTCAATGAAGATCTGGAAATGCTGCTTGAGATTGCGGAACGCGTGCTGCGTCTGCTCGAGCTGGCTCGTCAGCTGGGTTCGCGTCGAAGCGAGCGCGGCCTGGGCCTGCCGCTGGGTCGCCGCAATGGCCGCGAGCATGAGAGCGGCCGCCAGCGCGGCGATCGAAAGCGCCGGGATGAGGACAAGCGACCGCTGCACATCCGCCGCCGCCACGGCGGCGGCGCCGGACGAAACGCCCCACACCGCCGTGCCGCAAAACACCAGCGCGGCGGCGGCAACGTCGCGCGCATGGCCGCGCAGCGCGGCCCACAGCAGCGGCACAAAGATCGCAAACGCCAGCGCGTCGCGATAAGGCAGCAGGCCGGGCAGGGTGGCGCCGATCAGGATGCCGCCGGCCAACGCGCCGATCGCGGCCGCCACGACCGTCACGGCAAGCGATTCCAGCGCGCCTATTTTGGAAAAAAACCGCGGCGGCGTGTTGGCCCAGAGGTTGGCCCAGAGCAGGATCGCCGGCGTGACGATCGCCGTGCCGGCGGCATCGGCGAGCCACCATGTGATCCAAGGAACAATCAGGGAAGGCACGATCGCGCCGGGCAAGACACCAGGCAAGGAAGCAGGCAAGCGGCCGGCCAAGAGATCGGCGGCAGCAACGCCGGCGGCAAGCCTTGTGCCCGCCGTGGCGATGGCCGAACTGATCAGCGCGATGAGAACGATGATCGCCATGCATTTGGCGATGCCGGCCGCGGTGTCGAAGGTCTTGCGTCCGTCCGACCAGCGATTGATCAGCCATGCGCCCAAGAGCGCCGCCGCGGTGATCGCAGCGCCGATGGTTGCCGCCGCGGGCAGCGACGTCATCGTCATGCCGTAGATTGAAAACGCCGACGCCGAAAACGCGCCGAGAAAAATCGCCGGCCAGCCCCGATAGCCGCACAACAGGATAAGGCAGAGCGCGACGCCGGTCGGCGGCCACAGCGGCGTCGCCGCCGGATTGGCCGCGGGCAACAGCAGCGCGATGTTGGCCACGCCGAAATAGCTCGCCGCGATGACGGCGAGTTCGAGCAGATAGGTCGCCGCCGCCAGCGCCGTGCGCAGATCGGGCGACTTCAGCCGGCCGATGATCGCTGTCGCCATCGAGTACCTCGCCTCGGGGAACTCTGGGAAAACTCCTGGGGACCCAAAAACGACTCAATGCAGGCGATTTGACCGCAACAATTGGACAAATAAGGGACACGCACGGGCAGGGGTGCAATGCAAAGAGTAAGTCCTTGCTATCGCAGGAGTTCCGCGGGTGATGGAACTTTTGCGCCCGTAGGTTCCAACGGATAGGTCAAGCGGATGGATCATCGCTGCCCGCTCGACACGCCCGATGAAGAGCTGCCGTCCGCCCGGTTTCGCCGCGCCGCCACGGTCTATGTCGACTGCAGCTCGTTCGGGCCGCGGGCGATCGAGCCGGCGGTGCGGCTCTACGGCGCCGAACGGATCGTGTGCGGCACCGACGGCAGTGCGTTCGGCGTCGACTGGACGCGCAAGGCGCTCGACGAGGCCGAGATCGGCGCCGAGGCGCGAGAGGCGATCCTGCATCGTAATGCCGCCGCGCTCATCGCGCGCGTCGGAGCGGGCCTGGTTGGCGCGAAGGTTGCCGCGTGACGGCGGCTTCGCTTGGCGACTAGCCCGGATTGAGCGAAGCGCAACCCGGAACGATGGATAGGCCGCCCCGGGTTTCGCTGCGCTTTATCCGGGCTACGCTTGCTAGGTTGCGCGGTGTGATCGGTAGGATGGCTCGATAAACCTCATCGCGTAGTCGGTAAGGCTAGGACTATCGAGCGCAATCTCCTTGTCATGTTGCCACCGATGCGTTGTAGGCACGTCCGTGACAAGATTCTTGTGATCGGGGACACCTGTTCCGAAAAAGCGAACCAGTACCCGCTTCTTCTGAACCTTGACCTCGGCAAATATGCGCTCCGCGCTATAAGCGATGCGCTGGTGCTTGGTCACCCTTTCGGTGATCGCCCGTCCGGGCTGCTTAAGTCCGATGATCCGCGTCCTGAGCTGTCGAAGTAGCGGCCGGATCGCTGGATCGGCATACGCAACGTGATCCTCGAACGAGACGATCGTGGTGCTTGGCGATCGGACGCGCACGCTCTCCGTTAAGAGCGGCTTGCTACTCATGACCCGAGGCGCGGGCGGCGGAATGTCTCGCTGGGTTTCATCTGCCAGCTGATTGGATAGCTCCGAGGTAATGGCCGCATCGAACTTGTCACAGGCACTCGTATGCGGCGACGGCATGGGGAGTCATGGGTACCGCCACAGCTAGCGGATTGCGGAGCGAGTTTATCGTTCCGAAGTATGCGGAGTAGCATCGCTTGTCGGTGTCGAGTTGGATCGTCAACCATGCCGGGATAGCGTCGTATTGTTTCGCAGCAAGTCGAACACGCTCTGGATAGATGTTGTATCCGCCATTCAATCGGCGGGTACGCTGCTGGTATTTGTTCCGCGCCTTGACGGAAATGAAGAAAAGCTGTCGCCGTCGCGTCGCGAGGAAATCGCCGCCCGGATGGTTGTATCTGATCGCGTTCAAGTCGTTCACCGACTTGAAGCCCGCGTCTTCGAGCAACTGTATCGTCCACCGCTCGCCCAGATCGCCAAGCTGCTTGCGTCTGCTCATGGCCATGTTGTCACGTTGCGCGAGGTTAGAATCTAGCTCTTCACGCGGTGAAGGTCCACGCTGGCAAGCTCGTGGCCCGGATGAAGCGAAGCGAGCTCCGGGAATGATTTACAGGCTGTACCGATTTCGATGCTCCCAGAAAGCTCGGGAAATGCCTGAAGGAAGCAGAGAGTATGGCGCTGGTGACGGAGGCGGGGGAACGGTAACCTAACCGTCATTGCTGGGGTCAGAGCGAATGGCAAAGCACCCGAAATATGAGGAACGGTATTGCGCGTTTGTCGATATTCTCGGCTTTAGGCAGCTCATTGATCGGCTCGACCGGAACCAAATCAAATTCCAGCTTGTGCGGAAGCTCTTGAAGACGATCCAGGGACCGTCCCAGGATCGACCTTATCTATTCGACCGTGCTGATTTTCGCGCACAAAGCATTTCGGATGCTATTGCACTTTCCGCGAAGCCGAAGATCGAAGGCCTGTGGCAGCTTCTCTACTCCCTCGATAAGCTGAGTTCTTGAGCTTCTGGACGAAGGGTACTTCGTGCGCGGTGCTATCGTTAAAGGCAAGTTGTATCATGACGATCAAATCGTTTTTGGGAGTGCCCTCGTCAGGGCGTACGAACTGGAAAGCACGGTTGTAAATTTCCCGCGGATTATGGTCGCAAGCGCCGTGGCCAAGGACTTGAATCTCTATCATCGGATCGGCGGCGTCTGGCAGAACGAGTTCAGAGATCGGATACAGCAAGCAGCCGATGGCCCGCTCTTTCTCCACTTTCTGCGTGAGATGGAACAGAGGTTTGTAGGCCGGCTTGTATCCCGACCCAATACGAAATTTGGTACTGCTAGCGAATTCCGACCCTACCGCGAGACTCGCGATCTCATTCAGCGTCGTCTGAAAGAAGCGATCGACAACCCCAAGCACTTCGAAAAGATCAAGTGGTTCGCTTCGTACTGGAATGAATGTATCCCCCAGCAAGCCAAGGGATTCTCGCCGGTTGCAACATCTGGTCTTATTCCAAAATTCACGTTTCGATGAGTTTTAGGCAGTGGGTAGGTCGGATTAAGCAGCGCTCCATCCGGGCTACGCTTGGTTCTACGCTTGCTTCTTCGGTCTCCGATTCGGGTTTATGTGGGCTGGAAGCGGAGGCAGGCTCGGAACCTGCGAGACAACGAGCATCCCTGCTTCGCGAGCCATGTGATGAATTTCGGTAGCAATATAGTTCGCAACGCCGAGCCCGAAATTGAAATAGGTCTCCAGCCCATCTGCCACCGCCCGTATTTCGTCGAGTGTGGCCTGAAAGAGGCTATGCCGGCCTTGCTTCGAAAGTGAATATATCGCAGTCCGGTTTTCTGTACCCCTGACCATGTTTGAGTGTATCAGCATATTGCGGCTCTGAATGAGCACGCCCATCGCCTTGAGATAGTGCTTGATTGCCGCCGCGGTCTCAGAGGGCCACTCACGCCGGTCGAAGAATGTCTCGATGAGTTTCGTCCGCTCGGAAGCATTGGTCCGGGCCGTAACGATCGTTGCCTGGTCCTCTGTCATATTCGCGATGGCTGCAAGCATCCAGACATGCGTGCGTTCAAATCGCGCGTAATTGATGCTAACGACGCCCAGTGCGTAGACGCTGTCATCGGGCGCTACCTCATACCTCGGCCAGCGGAGTGTCATTTTTTCTGTCATAGGAGTCACTGTAGCAAAAGAGGCCAGCTCGCAGGCCGGCTGGAGCAAAGTAACGATTGATAGGATGCCCTGCGTTTCGCTGCGCGTCACCCGGACTACGCTTGCTTGACGAATAGCACCTCTCGGTCCCTGGCGCGGTGCTCGATGATGCAGCCGTGTTTCTCAGCGAGCTTGTACGCTCTCCCTTTCGCGCCGTCGTCCTCGACGCCCGGCGGGAACAGAATCTCGAACATTTCGTAGTTCACATGCGCGGCATTGCCCGGAGCGAGTCCGGCGAGCGTGCTCTTAAACTCGTCGGGCGACACGCTGCTGCTCCCAAAGGTCTTCGAGTTCCGGCTGGACCCTGATGTCATTGCTGTAGAGCGGGTCATCCTTCGACTTGCGTTTTCCTGCTTCGCTAAGGAGTGCGGAGTCGACTTGCTCGCCAATCAGTGACAGCGCAGCCGCGCGGTAAAGCCCAGCCTCGTCGTCGGGCACATCTTTCGACGCGACATACAGGTAGCAGGCCACCGCTCTCCGGAGCCGCACCTCCTCAGCGTCAGTCAACATGGTTCCCTCCTCGTTGCTCCAGGGAGTTTACATAGGAATCTCCGGGGCCAGGCACCAGCCGCAGCCGGCCGCGGAACCTTGTCGCATGGCGGGCGAATCAGCCATGCTTAAAATCTCGATTCGCAGTGTGAGACAAGTAATGCCCCTGGAACAGTCTGCCGAGATTTGGACCCGAGTGGACCTGTACTGCGACGGCCTCGGTGAGGATTCCACCAGCTGTGTTGAATATGGCGATCCTAATGACCCCGATGCGGATATGCCGGTGGTGACGGACTGTTGTGCCGGCCCTGAGGATGCGCGCAGGTTGGCGTTGCACGCCGCGACGCGAGCCGGATGGGTGTTCGACATGGAATTGCAGCGGTGGCTTTGCCCCGCGTGCGCGAAGGTCCGCGACACGTCGGCGGCGAGGCAGGATACGCCATAGGAAGATGGGGGTAGGCCGATGCGGCCTCGGCAACCGCGCCGACCCTGGAATGTGCCCCCAACGCGGAGCTCGCAGGGCAGCCCGTTGGATGGTTGAGCCCTTGCGAAACCCATCGCTTTGCCGCGGATCAGCGCGTAGGTGGGGTAACGGGCCGCTAGCGCAGTCGCGGCCCGTTACCCCATCTACGCGCCGCTTTGATTCGTACAAATTTTCTTATCGAAAACCTATGCACTTCCCGCACCTTAGCCGAGAATCAAGCAAATCAAGGCAGCAATGCCACAATTGCTGCCCGCGAATCAAACAAAGAGCGCGAAACGATTCGCTGTCGGATCAAAGAGATGCCGCCCGCCGCCGGAATTTCTTGAAATGCCGCCGCGCGGCGAACTAAAAGAAATCATCTCGCTCGTCGAAAGGGACGTCAACCGGTGACGGCCGATTGATGCGAGCGGGAGCGGTGCCCGGGATGGGGCTCGTAACTCCATCTGCGGGCGGTTCGGAAACTCGCCCGGCTGGCGAAAGTCGGCCTGCCAGGAGCTGGCTTCCCGGGGCGCGGATCGGTTGTCCGCGACCATGAAGCGCGGGACCGGATTGAGCCTTGGGGCGAAAGCCCTCTGGCGAGAGCCGCGGCAGAGCGCCGGAAGGCGAGCGCGTCCGCCAAAAGCGGCGTGCGCCGTGTACCCGCCCAGCGGCAACGCTGCGATGGCGCGGAGCGGTCTCTCAGTACGCGCCTTTCGGCGCTCCGCCTCCCCTTATGTGTTTGGAGGCTCGCTTTCGTGCCGTGCAAATAGCTCGGGCGCAAAAGTGGCGCCGCGAGAACGATGAAACTTGTCCGCCCCCGCGATAGCGGGGGAGGGGGACCACGCGAAGCGTGGTGGAGGGGGCCTCTAACTCGACGCTCCACTTTCATTGAAGGAGATTCGTCGCGGCCCGCGCCCCTTCCACCGCCCTTCGGGCGGTCCCCCTTCCCCGCTATCGAGGCTGTGAAGGAATCGGCCTTGCGGATGGTGAATGGTGGATAGCGGTTAGTGGTGCAGAGGCGCCGTGGTGGGGCGTTCATGCGCGGCTTCAGACATGAGCGAGCCTCAATCGGTTCACCACCAGAATGTTGTGCGCGAGCGCATGCCAGAGAGCGACGATCTTGACCTTGGCCAGGCCGCGGAGATTGAGGCCGCCAAGGCCGCGGTTCTTCATATGCGCGTTGATGAGTTCGATCCGGCCGCGGACTTTGTAAAAGCCCTGCGCTGCCGGCGAGGCCATTCGGTTGCGCCATTCCTTGAGCGGCTCAGGTTCTTTGGCGCGTTCTGCAGCGCGATTGCTCAGCGTCTTAAGGCTGACGTCGTCCCGCTCGGGCGGCGGCGGAGCATACACCATAACCGGTCCCTGTTGCCGCGTCGCCAACGCCACAATGTCGTCTGCGGTGGCGAAGTTGGTGTCGAGCAGAACCCGCTTCGGCGCCCGGCCATAGCGCCGCGCGATGTCCTCGATCATCGGTCCCGCCAAGCCGGCATCGTTGCGCCGGTCGGTGGCCGTCAGCGCAAGCACCACGCCTTTGGCGCTCGCCGCCACCGGGATATTGTAGCCGGCTTTGATGCTGCCGTCGGCAAAGCGCATGAAGCGTGCCTGCGGATCGGTCAGCGAGACCCGCGGCTCGCCCTTTTCTGCCTCGGCCTTGGCATGCGTCTTAGCCCGCTGTTGTTTCTCCGCCTTCAGCCGCTCCAGCGTGTCGCGTGCTTTACTGGCCCGCATGGCGATGTCGCGTGCCGCGCGCTCCGACGCCGCCCGCTTGCGTCGCGTGCTCGCGCCAGGGTCGGCATCAAGCTCAGCCTTGAGCCGGGTGACCCGCTCGCTCGCCAACCGCTCAGCGCGGGCAAGGCGGTTCTCCCGCGCAAACAAATCCTTGCTGGCCGATGCCTTTACCTTGGTGCCGTCGATGATGACTTCGTCGAGATTGATCAGCCCTTCGCCAAGCATGGCGGCAACGCTCTCGCTCAACAGGCGGTCAAGCAGCTCGCCGTGCCCGACCCGAAAGTCGGCGAGGCCATGATAGTTCACCGCAACGCCGCCACAGAGCCAGCGATAGGCCACATCGCGCTCACAAAGCCGCTCCAGTTCGCGCGCCGAGCCGACGCCCTCCAGCGTTGCATAAAGCCACAGTGCCAGAACAACGGCAGGATCCGCCGGTGGGCGTCCAGGCTCGCCTTCGCGCGCTTTGATTGCGTCATAGAATGGAGCAAGATCGAGGCCCTCAACAAACGCCCACACCAGCCGGGCTCGATGATCCGCCGCCAACAGCCCCTCCAAATCGATCAGGTCCCACTGCAACTGGTTCCGATCGGGACGCATCACACGCGCTTCGCCAGCCGCCATGGCCATCCCCGTCCCAGAATCACCACCTCACCAACTAAATCATGAAACAAGGAACAAGACCATTTCTTCACAGCCTCTATCGCGGGGAAGGAT
>CAVPQA010000007.1:0-65201 GCA_963707175.1 uncultured Alphaproteobacteria bacterium | reverse complement strand
GAAGGGTTTCGGATGCCGGCCGCGACTGATGACGAATGGCGTGCATTGGCGGCCGGCGTCCGAAAGCCTCCAAGGGAGGAAACCGCGGGAGCAGGATTTGGGCGGTGCGGCGTGCGCTATGGGGATTTGAGCGCCGCCGGTGAGGCGTTGTGACGAGCGTGCACCGACGTGGGAGAGCGCTGAGCGAGGGTGGCGGTTGCGAGAGCCAGAGTTTTGCGGCTCGGCAGTCTGATTTTTAGCTGTTTAGGCTTGAGCGCTTGAGCATGTGTGCGAGCAGCATCGAGACCGGCTGAGGACCGGCGCGGCGAGCGGGCGAATTTATCGAGCCGCGGCGTTGAGGTGGTCATGAGCTGTCGAACCTGATGGAGACTGTCGGAGCTGTCGGTTGTTGGCGCGGCGTTGCGCCGGGCTTAAAGCGCTCGATGATGATCATGCGACCGCTGCAGCACGGACAGCGATTGACCGGCGGTTCCTCAAGGTTGCCGGGATCGGCGCTGGCGATCTGATCTTGTGACGCTGCGAGCAACTGGCGGGCGCAGGCGATATTTGCGGTACAAGAGGGTTTGGCGAACAGGCCGTAGTGGCGGATGCGGTGGAAGCCTTTAGGCAGCACATGGATGAGGAACCGGCGGATGAACTCGTCGATGCCGAGCGTCATGGACTTGTATCGATCTGGTCCTTTGCTGCGGTAGTCCTTCCACTTGAAGGTGACGCTGTTGTCATCGAGCGCGAGCAAGCGGCTGTTGGCGATGGCGACGCGGTGGGTATAGCGGGACAGATAGGCGAGTACGGCTTGCGGTCCGCCGAAAGGCTTTTTGGCATAGACCACCCATTCGGTTTTGCGTAACGGCGCGACATGGGCGGCGAAGGCTTGCGCGTCGGCGAGGGCAGCGTGATCGCCGAAGAACGCAAGACGGCCGGCGGCATGAACGGCGGCGAGCTTGTCGAGGAAGAGCCGGCGGAACAGGCGCGAGAGCACGCGCACGGGAAGGAAAAAACCCGGACGGCATGCGATCCAGCGCTGGCCGTCGAGCGCGATGCCGCCGCCCGGCACGATCATGTGGATGTGCGGATGGTGGGTCATCGCCGAGCCCCACGTGTGCAGCACCGCGGTGATGCCGACGCGGGCGCCGAGATGCTTGGGGTTGGCAGCAATCAGCATCACCGCCTCGGCCGACGCCTTGAACAGGATATCGTAGATCGCCGCCTTATTCTGATAGGCGATCTCGCCGATCGGCGCCGGCAGAGTGAACACGAGGTGATAGTACGGCACCGGCAACAGCTCGGCCTCGCGGTCTGCCAGCCAGCGCTTGGCCGCGGCGCCCTGGCACTTGGGACAGTGCCGGTTGCGACAGCTAATGGTGAGCTCACCATTACCTGCCTTATGGGCAAATTCCGTAATGGGGAGTTGGCGGGCTCATAGAGCGGCTGATCCGCCCCGTTCTTGGCTTATTCTGCTGTGGATTTTGTGGATTCGTCGGGATTCCACTCCCCATTACCGCGACGTCCTCCCCTTGCTGGGTCTGGCCAATCAAGTGGCCCAGGGAGAGAGAGGAGGACACGATGTTGGAGAAATTCTTCACAGCACGGATGACGTTGAGGCGCCTGCGCTGCGGTCCCAGCGGACCATACATCGATGGCTTTGCAGCGGTGCTCGAACGGGACGGATACGCCAAGGCGATCGCGAAACGCTATCTCCGCGCGGCAGTCCACCTCGGTTATTTTCTGCAGCAGCAAGGCAAAGCCATAACTGATATTGATTCAACGACCCCGGAGATCTTCTCCCGCCATCTGGCAACCTGCTGTTGTCCGCTATCCACCGGAGAAGGAAACAATCACCATCCCTACTTCGGGGCAAAGCGTTACTGTGACTACCTGGTGCAAATTGGGGTTTGTCGTTCCGCGCCGGTCTTGGAGATACGGCATCCTGAGCCGCCAGCCGTGACCTCTTTCCGACAGTGGCTGAAACGCCATCGAGGTGCGGCAGAAGCCACGATCAAACAGTACTGCCGCGCTGCCGCCGACGTCATCACTGCACTCGGCGATGATCCCAGCTGTTGGAATGCGAAGGACGTGCGCGGATATTTTTTGGAACGCGCCAGCAAGTGTGGCGCTGGCACTGTTGAAAAACTGATTACCGGCCTGCGGATTTTTTTGCGGTATCTTGGTGTCCGAGGCCAGTGCCAAGCCGGTCTCGACAAAGCTGTGCCGGCGTTTGCCTCTTGGCGCTTGGCGGAGCTGCCAAGGTATTTAGCGCCGGAGCAAGTCGAGCGCTTGATCGCCGCATGTGATGGCAGTTCACCGCGACGGCGGCGTGATCGGGCGATCCTCCTTCTGCTGGTGCGGCTTGGACTTCGCGCTGGTGATGTCGCGCGGCTTCGCCTCGCCGATATCGAGTGGCAGACCGGCACGCTACGGGTGTCCGGGAAGGGGCGCTATCAAGTTCGGCTGCCGCTGCCGCAGGAAGTCGGAGATGCAATCATCAGCTATCTTGAGTGCCGTCCCGCTGTCCGCGGGAGTGACCACGTGTTCGTCCGCGACATCGCGCCGTTCCAACCATTCGTCCGGGGAGACGGGATCGCCAACGTGGTCAGACGCGCCATGAAGCGGGCCGGCGTGGTTAGCCCGGCCAAAGGCGCCCACGTACTGCGGCACACAGCAGCGACCGAAATGCTGCGTCAAGGCGTTCCGCTCGATCGGATTGCGCTGGTGCTCAGGCACCGGGGCATCGACACGACGGCGTACTACGCCAAAGCCGATGTCAGCTCGCTCAAGCAGATCGCCCAGCCATGGCCGGAGGTGCTGCCATGATGGACGCCGTCGAACGTTACCTTCGCCTTCGCCGCTTGACAGGCTTTGCTATGAGCAATGCCGAATATCTGTTAGCGAGCTTTGCCCGCTTCGCCGCGGAGCGGGACGAAACGCTTATCCGGGCGCAGACCGCGATCGACTGGGCCGCCCAAGGGCCATCGGCGGCACAGCGGGATGCCCGACTGAAGGCGGTCTGCCGCTTTGCCCGTCATGTCTGCGCTGAGGATGATTGGCATGAGTTGCCGCCGGCGAATTATTTTGGGTGGCGGAAAAAGCGCCGGCTGCCGTACATCTACGCAAAGGGAGAGATCGACCGCCTCATTGAAGCTGCAGCTCAACTCCGCCCGCGCGGCGCGCTGCGGCCTCACACTTACGCGACTTTGCTTGCGTTGCTGGCTAGCACTGGGTTGCGAATCTCCGAGGCGCTGGGCTTGCGATTTGCCGATATCACAGCTGATGGACTGCTGATTCGAGAAACCAAGTTCCGGAAAACTCGTCTGGTACCGCTGCACGACAGCGCGGCTGCGGGCTTAGAGCGTTATCTGATGCGTCGTCGCCAACATGCTTCAGACGACGATCACGTGTTCATCGGGGAGCATGGTCGACCTCTTTCGTACCCTGCGGTTCAGGGGACCTTCCTGACGTTGTTGAGGAGAGCTGGCCCTTGGTCCACGCCGGGCGGTCACCGGCCACGGCTGCACGACCTCCGTCATGCATTCGCGGTACGGGCGCTGCAAGCCAGCCCAGCCGGTCGTCGGCGCATCGGCCAGCACATGACTGCCCTGGCGACCTACTTGGGTCACGTCAACATCTACGCGACGTACTGGTATCTCGAGGCCGCACCGGATCTGCTGCAGGACATTGCCGATGTCGGCGAAACCTTCATGGACAGAGGAGCGCAATCATGACGCCGATCGCGCCCCATGTTGAAGCCTTCCTCCGCAATACTCTCTCCCATCACCGCGGAGCCAGCCAACACACATGCGATTCGTATGCCTATAGCTTCCAGCTGTTGTTCAAGTTTGCTGCCGCCAGATTGAAGGTCAGGCCGTCATCACTCGCTCTTGAACAGCTCGACTCGGAAATGGTCAGCGCCTTCCTGGAGGATCTGGAGGACACGCGGCGCAACGCGCCGGAGACGCGCAATGTTCGGTTGGCAGCGATCAAATCCTTCTTCCACTTCCTTGAATACCAGCATCCAGCATCGCTTGAGCAAATCCGCCGCGTTATGGCGATCCCGTACAAGAGGACCAACACGCGGCTGGTGCCTTATCTCGTGCGTGAAGAAGTCCAAGCTTTGCTCGATGCCCCGGATCCGACCACACGCGATGGCATCCGCGATCGGGCGATGTTGCATCTGGCAGTTTGTGCCGGCTTACGTGTATCTGAGCTGATCGGGCTGCGGCTCAACGATGTCTCGCTGCCGTCGATGAGCATTCGCGTTTATGGCAAGGGACGGCGAGAACGGGCGCTCCCATTGTGGAAGAGTACGACCACAGCGCTGCGCGCCTGGCTGGCGGTGCGCGGCACGCTCGCTACCCCAGAGGTGTTCGTCAATCTTCGGGGTCAACCGATGAGCCGATGGGGCGTTGCTTACATGCTCAAGCAACACGCCAAAACGGCTGCTCAGCGCTGTCCCGGACTGCTTAGCAAGAAGTTCTCGCCGCATGTGTTGAGACACACCTGCGCCATGATCGTCTTGCAGGCGACGCAAGACATTCGGAAGGTGTCGTTGTGGCTGGGCCACAGCAACCTGGCGACCACAGAAATCTACACGCGTGGCGATCCCACAGAGAAACTCGAAGCCATTGAGGCGATCGTTCCACCACACCTGCGCAAAGGATCCTTCCGACCGCCGGACAAGCTCATCGCTCTGCTCAAAGCAAAACCGTAATGGGGAGCGAAAATATCGGTTTTAGGCTTGGCGGCTGACGACATGGCCGCCAACTCCCCATTACGGAATTTGCCCATAAGGCAGGAATTATAGGCGATGACCGTATGGGCGCAGTCCTCGCAGCGCGCGACGTGCCCGCCGAGCGCCGCCGTGCGGCAGCGCTCGATTGCCGACATCACCTTCAATTGGCCGAGGCTGACATGACCGGCGTTGGCTTCGCGCCACGCCGCTCCGTGATCGCGGAAGATATCCGCGACCTCCAGCCTTGCACGCCACACGTGCGCGCGCGTCAGGCGAGCAGCATGCTCTCGGCTTTAGCTTTTTTGCCAATCAGCGGCGTGAGGCGATCCAGCGGGCTCGTAACCGCACGGATCACGTTGGTCGCGACCTGCACGTAAAGCGCGGTCGTCTCCAACTTCGAATGTCCAAGCAGGACTTGGATCACCCGCACGTCGATGTTCTGTTCGAGCAGGTGGGTCGCGAAGCTATGGCGCAAAGTGTGTGGCGTCACGCGCTTTTTGATCTCGGCCATGTCGGCCGCGGCATGACAGGCGCGCGTAAGCTGGCGCGTCGTCATCGGCGAAACCGGATCCCGACCGGGAAAGAGCCAGCCCTGCGGCCGGCCGACACGGTACCAGTCGCGCAACAGTTCGAGCAGCACGGGTGAGAGCATCGCATGCCGATCCTTGCGACCCTTGCCTTGCTCCACCCGCAACAACATACGCTCAGAATTGACATCCGAGACCTTGAGCGCGACGACTTCGGAAACACGCAGCCCCGCCCCGTAGGCGACGCTCAGCGCCGCCTTGTATTTGAGGCTCGGGGCCGCCTCCAGAAAGCGCGCCACCTCCTCGGAGCTCAAGATAACCGGCGCCTTGCGGTCCTGACGCAAGGTCGTCAACGGCCGAGCAAGATCGGCGCGTCCAAGCGTGACATTGAAGAAGAACCGCAGCGCCGAGATGGTCGCGTTGACCTTCGGTGTGCCGGCGCCGCTCGATACCAGATGCAGCTGAAAGCGACGCACGTCCTCAGGGTTTGCAGTATCGGGGAAGCGGCCAAGAAATACCGCAAACTCCTTGACCCTTTGCACGTAGTCGTGTTGCGTCTTCGGCGCCAATTTGCGGATCGTCATGTCTTCGATCATGCGCCGACGCAGCTCACTGATGACTTGCTCGGTCATGGGAATGCTCCTGTCTTGAATGAGGTTGCAAACTCCTCCATCTCAAGACAGGGCGTTCCGCCACGCTACAAATTTAGTTTGTTGCCCGCCACGCTCCACGCAGCCTCCTACCGCGCGAGCGGTTTAGTCCTTTGGCCCAAAACGGACATGCCCTGTCCCCAGGCGTTGTCGGCTTCCGGGGTAAGCCGACATCGCGGATCTGCGAGCACACGCCCTAGATATCCCGCACGTGCGGCAAGACCTGGTCCGCGAAGATGCGGAGCGAGCGCATGATGTCCTCCTGCGCCAGTGAGCCGAAGTCCACCAGCAATCCGATCTGCGTGATGCCGATGTCGCGCAGGACGTGGATGCGCTCGATCGCCTGTTTGGGGCCGCCCATGACCACCCGCCCGGGGAAATAGGCATTAAAGCCGAAGTCGCGCTGGCCGGCCTCGCGGCGCTCGTAGCCCTTGTAGGCGGTCGGATCGGGCGGCTTGCGCGCCGCCTCGAGCCCGGCAGCGGCGTATTCGCTCATCGGCTTATGGACGATGCTCTGGAGCCGCTCATCGTCATCGCTGTCGAGGAAATGCGCGTGATAGACGCAGCAGATCTCGTGATCCGCGACATTGCGGCCATGCTTGGTCAAGGCATCGCGATACCAGCCGATGCGCTCGGCCGCGACCGGATGATCGACGTGATAGGCGACGTAGAGCAGGTTATGGCCCTGCTGGGCCGTCCATTCGAAACTCTCCGGCGACATCAGGCACGCGACCCAGATCGGCGGGTGCGGTTTCTGGTAGATCGGCGGCAGCAGCGGCAGACCGGACAGCGGCGGCCGGAATTTGCTCTTGAACTCCATGGTCGGGCCAGCCCAGACCTGCTTGAGGAGCTCGACCCCTTCCTCGACGCGCTCGCGGCTTTCCTTCATGTCAACGCCGAAAATGTCGAATTCGTCGCGGATGAAGCCGCGGCCGACGCCAAAATCGAAGCGTCCTTGCGACAGCTGATCGAGGGTGGCGGCCTGCTCGGCGACCCGGACCGGATCGTTCAGCGGCAATACCGTCGCACCCGTGCCGAGCCGAATGCGTTTGGTGCGGGCCGCCAGATAGGACAGGAACGCATAATTGGCCGGAAACAGTCCGCCATGGCGCACGAAGTGATGCTCGACGATCCACGCGTAGTCGATGCCGACCCGGTCGGCGAATTCGACTTGTTCGATGATGCCGCGATAGTGCTGCTGCGCAGAACGCACGTCAGGCATGTAGGTGGGTAGGTAGAACAGCCCGAATTTCATCGCCCTAGGCCTCTCCGGCTTCGCCCGCCGTGGGTCTTCGTAAGCTCTTGGCAATCGAGCGGTCAAAGCTCATTCTATCCGAAAGACGGCCAAGGAGCGGCCAAGGACCGGCAATGACGGATTACTGGCTGAGCAAGCTGTTCTTCGACCTGCAGCACGATCCGCACTTGGCGGGCGAGTATCGCGCCGATATGCCGGCCGTCATCGACCGCTACCAGATCAAGCCGGATGTCCGTCGCGCGCTGCTCGAGGACGATGTCGCCGCGCTCTCGCCGCTGGTCAATGCCTACCTGCTGCGCTTCTACTTTCAGATTCGCGGCATGCCGGAGGCTGAGCTCATCGCGCGGCTGCACGCGATGAAGTCCAACGTTGCGCCGGCGGCCGAGACAGCGCGCCATGGCTGAACTCGTCGGAATCTTCGCCGCCAGTCATGGCCCGATCATCGCGCGCAATTGGGAGACGATGCCGCGCGCGCACCGCGACAAGCTCGCCGCCGCGTTCGACGAAATCGGGCGCCGCCTCAACGCGGCCAAGCCCGATCTTCTGGTCCTCGTTTCGCCCGATCACTGGGTCAATTTCTTCATCAACAACCTGCCGGCCGTGTGTATCGGCATCGGCGACGAGCATGATGGTCCGCCCGAACCCTTCATGCAGAAGGTCTATCCGCACAAGGTGCTCAAGGGCCACGCCGCATTCGGGCTGCATCTCCTGCAGACGGCGCTCGACAACGACTTCGAACCGGCGCTGTCGCATCGCCTGCGGCTCGATCACGGCGCCTGCATCCCGCTATGGCGGGCCGGAGTGAGCCCCGACCTGCCGCTCGTTCCCATCCTGGTCAACGATCTCGAAGCGCCGATGCCGAGCATCAGGCGCTGTCTCGCCTGGGGCCGACTCTTACGCCGCGCCATCGATAGCTATCCCGAACCGTTACGCGTTGCGATCCTCGGGACCGGGGGCTTAAGCCATTCGATCGGGGAAGCAACGATGGGATGGATCGACGAGGCGTTCGATCACGCCTGCATCGAGCACTTCCAGAACGGCGAAGAGCAGGCGCTTGACGACTTTCTTACCCGAGCGCTGCCGCAGACCGGCAATGGCGCCCATGAAATGCGCGACTGGGTCATTGCGCATGGCGCGGCCGGCGGCGCAGGCTTCGAGCTGATCGACTATTTCCCGAGCCCCGAAACCCTCGTCGGCGCGGGCTTCGCGTCGTGGAAACTGCCGGCGAGCAGGGCAGGTTCGTTGCATCAGAGGAGCAGGCAATGACTTTGGCCGATGTTGCCGCCAATCCGACCGCTTCGCGCGATGACACCATCAGGTATTTTGGTGTCCATCATTTGGCGTTGAACACCGATGACATGAAGATGACCGTGGACTTCTATGTCGGCGTGCTCGGCATGCGGCTCGTCCATGCGATGCGGGTGCCGCCGGGCATCGGCACCGGTCCCGGCAATCGCGGCAATCCGCCGTTTGAGGAAATCAGGCATTATTTCTTCGACATGGGCCGCGACGCACTGCTGGCATTCTTCGAAATGCCGAAAGGCGCAAAGCAACAGGGCGACCGCAACGCGCTCGGCAACATGCAGCACGTGTCTTTCGCGGTTTCGCCGGCAAGCCAGGTGCGCATCCGCCGGCGGCTCGAAGCCAACAAGATTGCCTATGACGGACCGCTGGAAATCCTGCCTGGGATTTTCTCGATCTACATCATGGATCCGAACGACATCCGGCTTGAGTTCAGCTGCCAGCCGGCGAATGGCGAAAACGAGCCGTCGATCGTGCCGCTGGTCACGCAGACCAAGGAGGAGGCTCTGCGGGAGATCCGCTCGCTGTCGTCCGATCAGAAATGGCTGGACCGCACAGTCACGAACCTGGCGGACTAGCCGACGAAGGCGGTGCAGGCGAGATGCTGGAGGCCGGCACGCACGATGCGATCCTGGCGCGATTGCGCCTGTTGACTCCAAGCATCCGCGAGGGCGCGGCAGCGGCCGAGGCGGCGCGCACACTGCCACGGGCGACGGTCGATGCGCTGCTCGCGGCGGGCCTTGCGCGCATTCTCATTCCGCCCCGGTTCGGCGGCTGTGGCCTTGGCCTCGATACCTGGTTCGAGGCGATGCGCGAGATCGGCAAGGCCGACGCCTCGCATGCCTGGTGCGCCGGCCTGCTCATCCACCATCCGCATTACGTGGCGCAATTTCCGGAAGCCGCCCAGCAGGCGATCTGGGCCGATGGTCCCGACGTCGCCATCGCGGCTTCGATCGCGCCGGTCGGCCGGGTTGCACGGGTGCCGGGCGGCTACCGCGTTTCGGGCCGGTTTGGCTTCGCCAGCGGCATCAACCATTCCGGCTGGGTCATCGTTGCCGGCATGGTCGAGATCGCTGGACGGCCGGAGCACACGTTCTTTCTGGTCGGCCCGGGCGATTTCAAGGTCGTCGATACCTGGTCCACGGCGGCGATGTGCGCGACCGGCAGCAACACGGCGGTCTGCGACGAGGTGTTCGTGCCCGAGAGCCACACCGTGCAGCTCTCGGCGCTGCGCGAGGGCGCGGGTCCGGGCGGGACATTGCATGCCCATCCGATCTTTCGCGCGCCGATTGTCGCCTATTCGGGGTTGGCCTTCGCCACGCCGATGCTGGGCGCGGCGCAGGGCGCCTACGAACTGTTCCGCGATTGGACCAAGACCCGCCGGGCCCAGGACGGCGCGGCCCTTGCCCAGAGCACGGGCATCCAGGTGCGGATGGCGCGCGCCGCCGCCAATCTCGACGCCGCCGAGCTGCTGCTGCGCCGCACCGCCGAGGTGGCGCAAGCGCCGACGCCTCCCACGGTCGGGCTTCGCGCCCGCTCAATGCGCGACTGCACGCGGGCAAGTGCCCTCATTATCGAGGCGATCGACGCGCTCACCGCCATGAGCGGCACCGCGGGCTTTGCCTCCTCGCATCCGATCCAGCGCGCCTGGCGCGACATCCATTTCGCCGCCATGCACGTGTCGATCAGCCCTGAGCGCGGCTACACCCATTTCGGCCGCACCGAACTCGGCCTGCCGCCGGACCCGCGGCAACGGTTGTTCTGAACTCAGCTTCCGCAGCAGGCGCAACCGCGCTAAGTTCGGGCGCAGCCGACGGGGGAGACCGCTCGCGCATTCTCGAGTCATTCCAAGGAGCAGACATGAAACTCACGTTTTTTGACAACTATAAGCTCGGCGTCGTGGTCGGCGACAAGATCGTCGACGTGTCGGGCCTCACCAAAGGCATCAAGGCGCTCGGCCCCCAGGACGTGATCCGCGGCGTGATCGAAAACTGGAGCACCTATAAGGACAAGTTCGCCGCCGCCGCCGCCAAGAAGGGCAAAGGCACGCCGCTATCGAAGGTCAAGCTGCGCCCGCCGCTGCCGCGGCCGGAAAACATCATCTGCATGGCGGTGAACTACATGGAGAACGGCACGCTCAAGGAGCCGGCGCCGATCAATGCCTTCATGAAATCGCCGAGCGCGGTCATTGGCGACGGCGACACCATGGTGCTGCCGGACATGGCGGCGTCGATCTTCGAGGGCGAGGCGGAAGTCGCCGTCGTCATCGGCAGGAAGGCCTCGCACGTCAAGGCCAAAGACGCGATGCGATACGTGTTCGGCTACACCAATTTCATCGACGGCTCGGCGCGCGGCGTGGTGCCGCCGACCAACGTGTTCTATCAGATGAAGTCGCGCGACACCTTTGCGCCAATCGGGCCCTACATCGTCACCAAGGACGAGATCAAGGATCCGCACAAGCTGCAGATCACGCTGACCAACAACGGCACCGCCTATCAGGATTTCAACACCGACGACATGGCGCACAACATTCCGCGCTGCATCGAATGGGTGACGTCCATCCACACGCTGCTGCCCGGCGACATTCTGGCGACCGGCACCAACCATCGCGGGCTCAACCCGTTCATGGACGGCGACAAGATCGAGCTGACGGTCGAAAAATGCGGCACCCTGCACATCAAGGTGCGCGATCCGCTCAAGCGCAGCTGGGCGCGCATCACCCGGCTGGCGCACAAGGAGAGCGGCGCCGAGGGCGTGCATACCAAGCAGACCGGCGGCAAATACGCGAAATAACGGCGATCACGGCCCAAGTTGGCGGCGGGGCGGCGCAGCCGCTTCGCCGCTTTTTTTGTCGCGCAAGACAGCGCGAGGCTATTCGACCGACTTGAGCTTTCGCGTAATCGGCGCAGCGCGTGCATGCAAGGAATGTGGTGCCGCGTCTGAAATCTCCGTCAGCAGCTTGTTGGTCATCGCCTGGGCGAACGTATCAAAATTGACGATCTGCAGCACAAAGGCTGCGGGGCCGCCGATGACGTTATCGCGGTAATAGTTCGGCAGACCGCCGGGCGGATGGGTATGACCGAACAGGAAGGTGCCCTGAATGCCGCCGGTCTTCTCATTGATGATGGCAAGCCCGTTGATGGTGATGCCTTTGGCGGTCGCATCGTCGCGCGCTGCCGTCACCGGGCGGCCCGAATTGTTGGTGCCGTCGCCCGACACGTCGATCACGCGCCGCGCGGCGGTGAAGTTGCCGGCGGCGAGCTGCGCCGCCGCGAAGTCGATGCCGTCGCCGATCGCGGTGCGGCCCGCGAACGATCGCGGTGCGGCGAGCAGCATCTTGGCAAAGTCGGTGGCTCCCTCGCCGTCGCGAATCGTCATCCACTTGACGATCAGGGCCTGCTGTCCGGGCCCCGCCCACTCGATGAAGCAGAGCGCCACCGCGCCATGTGCGCCCGATTGCACCGCCTGCATGAATTGCGGGCTGGTCACCGCCGCCGCGTAGCCCTTGCGCTGCAGCTCAAACTCCTCGTCGTCGATGCTGCGCGACACGTCGGCGGCAAGCGAGATCGCGACGTCGACAGTCTGCCCCTGCGCCACGGCGCGCGCCGGCAACACCGCTGCCGCGGCCAGCACCGCTATCGCTGCAATCGAAAGGCGCCGCCGGTACCGCATCAACACCCACCTCACGGCTATGCTGTTGCGGACTAACTCCGCCAGTCCGCATCGATGGCGTCGAGCATCCGCAGATAGGCGGGCCAGTCAGCCGAGCCCCGCCCTGAATCGTGGTGCTCGTATTGATGCGCGACCTTTTCACAAATTTCCGGCGGAATTTCGATCAGTTCACCGCCGGTCGCTTCCATCTTGAGCTGGATTTCGGCTGCGTCGATCAGCGATTTCATCAGCACGAAAGCCTCGCGGGCCGTCTTGCCGACCGTGAGCAGGCCGTGGTTGTGCAGGATCAGCGCGCGGTTCTTGCCAAGCGCCTTGTTGATGCGGGCGCGTTCGCCGAAATCCTCAGTGATGCCTTCGTAATCGTGATAGCCGACGCGATTGTAGAACCGCACCGCCGGCTGCGACACCATGCGCAGGCCGTGCTTGAGGCCGGCAATCGCCATGCCGATCTCGGTGTGGACGTGCACCGCACAATTGACGTCCGGCCGCGCCGACAATACGCCGCCATGCAGGGTGAAGCCCGGCCGGTTGACGCCTGCGGATTCGTCGAGATCGTCATCCATGCTGACCTTGACGAGGTTCGAGGGCGTAACCTCCTCGTAAAGCAGCTCATGACGCTTGATGAGGAACTTTCGCTCCTCGCCCGGCACCCGCATCGACGAGTGATTGTAGATCACGTCGCCCCAGCCGTAATGGGCGATCAGCCGATAGGCGGCGGCGAGATCGACACGCGCCTCCCATTCGGCAGGCGACATGTCTGCCTTGGCAACGGTCGTAACCTTGACGTTGATATTCATGGCCGGGGTCTCCGCGCAGAGGACTTTGCAGGGGCTGCACAAGACTAGCATTCGCGCAGCTACCGCGCACCCCTCGTGAAGGCGGTGCTGGAACCTTATCTTATGCGCAGTGTAGTCCGTAAGCCCTCTGGCAATATCGGCCTCATGAGGGCAAACTGGCCCGGCGGAGGCCGCCCGATGCCGTTACGCGACGTCAAACTCGACGATAAATTCGACCTTGGTCACAGCCGCGTTTTCGTCACTGGCTTCCAGGCCCTGGTGCGGCTCTGCCTGATGCAGAAGGAACTGGACCGCCGCAACGGCCTTCGCACCGCGGGATTTGTCACCGGCTACCGCGGCTCGCCGCTCGGCGGGCTCGACACCCAGTTTTTGCGCGCCCGGCCGTTCTTGCAGCAGAGCGACATCCGCTTTCAGGGCGGCATCAACGAGGATCTGGCCGCCACCTCCGTGTGGGGTTCGCAGCAGGCTGAGTTGCGCGGCGAAGGCAAATACGACGGCGTCTTCGCCATGTGGTACGGCAAGGGACCGGGCGTCGACCGCACCGGCGACGTTTTCCGCCATGCCAATCTGGCCGGCACCGCGAAGAACGGCGGCGTGCTGGCGCTGATGGGCGACGACCACACCGCCGAATCCTCCACCACCGCGCACCAGTCCGAATACCATTTCATCGACGTGATGATTCCGGTGCTCAACCCGGCCGGCGTCCAGGAGGTGCTCGATTACGGCCTTTACGGCTGGGCGATGTCGCGCTTCACCGGCACCTGGGTGGCGCTGAAGACGATGCACGAGACGATCGAGTTCGACCGCCGCCATCGACGCCAGCCTCGACCGCATCAACATCGTGCGGCCGTCGGATTTCCCGATGCCCGACGGCGGCCTCAACATCCGCCTCAACGATCCGATCCTGACCCAGGAAGCGCGGCTGCACGATTTCAAGCGCGACGCCATGCTGGCGTTCGTGCGCGCCAACAAGCTCAACCGCACCATCACCTCGGGCGGCCGCGAGCCCAAGATCGGCATCATCACCACCGGCAAGAGCTACCTCGATGTCCGCCAGGCGTTCGACGAACTCGGCATCGACGAGGTCAGGTGCAACGAACTCGGCATCCGGCTCTATAAAGTCGGCTGCGCCTGGCCGTTAAGCCGCGGCGAGCTGCAGGACTTCGCCAAAGGGCTCGACCTGATCATTGTGGTCGAAGAGAAGCGCTCGCTCCTTGAAGTGCAGGTCCGCGAGGAACTTTACGGCACCGCCAATCAGCCGCTGTGCATCGGCAAGAAAGACGAGCAGGGCAACTGGCTGTTCCCGGTCAAGGGCGCGCTCGATCCCAACGAGGTTGCGATCTGCATCGGCGATCGTTTGCTCAAATATCACCGCAACGACGACATCATCGGGCGCGTCGCCCGCCTCAGGGAATTCCAGCGCATCGCCGCCGAGACCAGGGACGTGGCGCAGCGCATTCCGTATTTCTGCTCCGGCTGCCCGCACAATTCCTCGACCGTGGTGCCGGAAGGCATGCGCGCCTATGCGGGGATCGGCTGCCATTACATGGCCCAATGGATGGACCGCTCGACGCTCGGCTATACGCAAATGGGCGGCGAAGGCGCCAACTGGGTCGGCGAAGCGCCGTTTTCCAAGCGCAATCATGTCTTTCAGAATATCGGCGACGGCACCTATAACCACTCGGGCTACATGGCGATCCGCGCCGCGATCGCGTCGGACACCAACGTCACCTACAAGATCCTGTTCAACGACGCGGTGGCGATGACCGGCGGTCAGACCAACGACGGCGGGCTCACGGTTCCGCAGGTGGCCCGTCAGGTCGCCGCCGAGGGCGCCAAGCGCGTGGTTGTGGTGACCGACGAGCCCGACAAATATCCGCGCAGCACCGCGTGGCCTGCGGGACTCACCATTCACCACCGTGACGACCTGATCGCGGTCCAGAAGGAACTCGCGGCGATCCCCGGCGTCACGGTGCTGATCTACGATCAGACTTGCGCCTCGGAGAAGCGCCGGCGCCGCAAGCGGCACACGTTTCCCGATCCGATTAAACGCGTCATCATCAACGAGCTGGTGTGCGAAGGTTGCGGCGATTGCGGCGTCAAATCGAATTGCGTGTCGGTGCAGCCGCTGGAAACCGAGTGGGGCCGCAAGCGCACCATCGACCAGTCGAGCTGCAACAAGGACTTTTCCTGCGTCAAAGGCTTCTGTCCGTCCTTCGTCACGGTGCATGGCGCCACCCTGAAAAAGGGCGTCGGCGTCGCCGCCGATCACGATCTGCCGCCGCTGCCGGAGCCGAAGCTGCCGGCTATCGACGGCACCTATAACATCATCGTCACAGGCGTTGGCGGCACCGGCATCGTCACCACCGGCGGCGTGCTCGGCATGGCGGCGCATCTGGAGGGCCGCGGCATCGGCGTCCTCGACATGGCGGGCCTCGCCCAGAAGGGCGGCGCCGTGTTCAGCTACATCCGCATCGCCGAGAGCGCGGACCAGATCCACGCCATCCGCGTCGCCGCCGGCCGCGCCGATCTCGTGCTCGGCGGCGACATCGTCGTCGCCGGCACGCGCAAGGTTTTGGCCGCGGTCAAGCAGGGCGCGACCGAGATGGTCGTCAACACCGCCGAGTTCCTGCCGGGCGAATTCACCCGCAATGCCGATTTCTCGCTGCCGAGCGAGCGGCTGAAGCGCACCATCCAGGCCGATGCTGGCCGCGACAAGACGCATTTCATCGACGCGTCCGGCATCGCGACGACTTTGTTCGGCCAATCGATCGGCGCCAACATGTTCCTGGTTGGCTACGCCTATCAACTTGGCGCAATACCGCTGTCCTCCGCGGCCATCGAGAAAGCGATCGAATTGAATGGTGAAGCCGTCGCCATGAACAAGGCGGCGTTTCACTGGGGCCGCCACATGGCGGCCGACCGCGCCACGGTGGAAAAGCTGGTCAAGTCCGCCTCCCTTCCCTCCCCCGCAAGCGGGGGAGGATTAGGTGGGGGTGCAAGCGATGCTCGTTTGCTTTCGGAATCGTTCGATGAGACCGTGGCGCGTCGGGTGAAATTCCTTACGGACTATCAGAACGCCGCTTACGCCGAACGCTATCGTCGTTTGGTCGAGAGAATAAAACAGGCTGAGGCCGCGCGTGCCCCTGGCAAGTACGGGCTCGCCGACGCGGTGGCGCGCTATTTGTTCAAGCTGATGGCCTACAAGGACGAATACGAAGTCGCCCGGCTCTACACCGACGGCTCGTTTGCGCGGCAGGTCGCGGCCGAGTTCGACGGCGAACATCTGCGGTACGAATTCCACCTCGCGCCGCCGCTGTTCGCGCGTATCGACAAAAGCACTGGATTGCCGCGCAAAATGAGCTTCGGCCCGTGGATCATGCCGCTTTTCCGCATGCTGGCGAAACTCAAAGGGCTGCGCGGCACGGCGTTCGATCCGTTCGGCCGCACGCCCGAACGCCGCACCGAACGCAAGCTGATCGCCGATTACGAAGCAGTGCTTGAGGAGATTTTGGCCAATCTGACCCCGGACAATCATCATATCGCCGTCGGTCTTGCCGGCATTCCGGAAAAAATCCGCGGCTTCGGCCATGTCAAACAGCGTCATCTCGCTACCGCAAAGGCCGACGAAACAGCCCTGCTTGAGCAATTCCGCGCCGGCGCTCCGACGCTCCTGAAAGCTGCGGAATAGCCTGACCGGTCGTCCCGGCCATCGGCCGGCGGGGTGCACAGAGGTAAGCTGAAGCCATGAGCGAATCGCCGCCCGTGCCTGCCGCAGGCGAATCCGCGGACAAGCCTCCGGTCCAGCCGATCGGGCCCTCCGACGACGGCAACGCCGCAATAACGGAAAACGTCGTCGAAGCGCCGCCGACGGCTCCCGTCTCGGCGCCGGCGAGCGAAGAAATCCCTGTGCCACCGGCAGAGACGCCACCTGCGGATGCCGCTCCTACAGCGCCCGCCGCGCAAGCCACGCAGCCGGCTGTCCCGGCGGAGCCCGCCCCGGTCGAGCACGGCATCGGCGTGCTTCTGGTCAATCTCGGCACGCCGGATGCGCCCGATGCGCCCGCTATCCGGCGCTATCTGAAAGAGTTCCTCAGCGACCCGCGCGTCATCGAAAACAATTCGCTGCTGTGGAGGGCAGTGCTCAACGGCATCATCCTGCCGCTGCGCTCCCGGCGCAAAGTCCACGATTATCAGACAATCTGGAATCGCGACACCAACGAGTTCCCGATCAAGACCTTCACGCGTTCGCAAGCCGACAAACTCGCCAGCACTCTGGAACCGCTCGGCCCGCACGTCATCGTCGACTGGGCGATGCGCTACGCCAATCCGTCGATCGCCTCGCGGCTCGCAGCGCTGATCAAGCGCGGCTGCGATCGCATCCTCGTCATGCCGCTCTATCCGCAATATTCGGCGGCGACGACGGCGACGGTGTGCGACGAGGTCTACCGATACGTGATGAAACTGCGCAACCAGCCGGCTTTGCGCATCCTGCCGCCCTATTACGAGGATCCCTACTACATCGAGATCGTGGCCTCCTCGCTCCAGGCCGAGCTCAAGGCGCTGCCGTTCGAACCCGACGTGATCCTGGCGTCCTATCACGGCATGCCGAAGCAATACGTCGACAAGGGCGACCCCTACGAAGCGCAGTGCGTGCGAACGACAGAACTGTTGCGCGCGCATCTCGGCGTCGACGACAAGAAACTCATGATGACGTTCCAGTCGCGCTTCGGCCGCGCCAAATGGCTTTCGCCCTACACCGTCAAAACCGTCAAGGCGCTGGCCAAGAAAGGCGTCAAAAATCTCGTCGTACTGACGCCGGGCTTTGCCGCCGATTGCCTGGAAACCCTGGAAGAAATCGCCATCGAAAACGCGCGCGTGTTCAAGCGCGCCGGCGGTAAGAATTTTGCGGTCATCCCCTGCCTCAACGACAGCGAAGCCGGCATGCTGCTGATCTGGCAGCTCGCCATGCGCGAGCTTAAGGGCTGGGTGTGAGCGGCCACGATTCCGGCGAAGCGGATGCGCGGGCGAAAGGCGGATTAACCCCGATGCAATCCGGCCATTTGTTTACTCAACTGCGGCGGCCACACTTCGCTATTCCGCCCTACGGCTAATTATTCGGCGAGGATCTCGCCCGAAAGAGTGACTTGCCGGATCGCAGTCCTGCTGGACGCGGTTAGGCATAAAGCGCCACTGACAGGCTTACATCTCTGGCGGGCGAACGAAGCACAGGATAAGCGTGGTGCCCGGCTGGCGGCAGACCACGGCCTCGCCAGTTGGATTGTCGGTCCGGCGCAACACGCGCTCCCACGGCACGGCAATCCACTGGCCCGCGATTAGCACCTCATAGCCCTTTTTGGTCACGCGACCCGTGGCGCGGCGGCAATCGGCGACCGTGCAGCAAGCGGTCCCGTTTGGCGCCTTCAGGCTGCGAAACCACGTCGCAAGTCCCGGGTCGGCATTGTTGGGGGGCGCCGCCCCAGCTATTGCCACCGACAAAAAATATGCAATGCTAAGTATCGACTGCCTTGATAGCCGGCCAAACATCGATATCGCTGCGAGAATCATGGCATTGCCAATGCAAGAAGCAAGCCGAGAAAGACGATTTCAAACTGGCTGGATGCCGGCGAACTTAATCACCTTGGTCCATTTGTCAGTTTCTTCGACCATGAATCTTCCGAACTCGGCGGGTGCCATGCGCATGGGGTCGTCGCCAAGGGAAGCTATCTTGGCATCAAACGCGGAATCCGCGGTGGCGGCATTCACGCTGGAGTTGAGCGTGCCGATAATAGTGTTCGGTGTGCCTTTCGGAGCGCCGGCGAGAGCCGCGGTAGAGCGCCGGAAGGCGAAAGCGTCCGCCAAAAGCGGCGCGCGCCGCGAACCCGCCCAGCGGCAACGCTGCGATTGCGCGGAGCGGTCTCTCAGTATGCGCCTTTCGGCGCTCCGTCACCGTCGAACTCATTCCGCGTGGCGATGAAACCGACCTCGTACTGACGCATGAGCGCCTGCCGACGGCGGCGATTATTGAAGGTCATACGAAGGGTTGGGGAAATATATTGGATCATCTGGCGGACGCGGCTGCAAAAAGACTTTTAGGTTGAAATTTCATATTCGAAGCACTCGATAAATTCCTGGGCGGGGGTTGAGCCCTGCGGTTTTACTTCGACCGGCGTCGGCTTATCATGCGTGCTAGACCTTAAGCTTGGGGGACCAACGTGGACGCGTCCGGTTATCTCTACGCAATGGCGGCTGTCGGCATGTCCTTCGCCGGCTTGTCAGTCCTGACAATGATCCTGGGGCAAATGCTCGGCGGGCAGATGAACAAGTTCGACGGTTTCGTTGCGCGCAGCTGGGTTCAACTGGGGTTCATGATCACGCTCGGCTCAATCCTGCCGCCGCTGCTGGCTTTGTTTGACGTCTCGACGCTCATGGTTTGGCGCATTTCAAGCGGCTTGCTGGCGACTATTCTCGGATGGTGGGCATTGACATTCCCGCGGCGCCGGCATGCGGCGAAGGCAACGCCCTTGCCAATGCAGGTGATAATTTTCTGTGCGGCTATGGATCTCGTTGCGCTCGCACTCGTGGCGAATGTGATCGCCGTGCCCGTCAAGCGCTTGCCGGGCGTTTATGCTGCATCGGTGACTGCGATACTTATCGGCGCCGCAATGTTGTTCCTGTTCGCGTTCGTGCATTGGTACGAGGCGCTCCTCGGTCACGAGAAGCCGAACGCGTAGGTCCCGGGTTCGAAATCCGAATCGAAATTGATCGCCAACATTGACGCACCGACGCAATAAGTTGTGCGGAGGTGGGGCGCTTGGAACCGTGTGGCTCGGATGCTGGCTCCCGGCAGCCCGCGATCATGCAGCATAGCGCAGGGGTGACGATTTGCCCGATGCAGGAGCGCACAGCGTGAGGCATAGTGCGCCGTGCGAACAACAGCTGAACAACAGTCGGTTCAGGGGTTCGCGACGGCCGAGAATCCAACTAACAAGCTGGTGCAAACGGTCTCACGGATAAGATCTCAATGCCCGAAACGTTAAAATCCAAATTCGATCTGCCTTTAAAAACGCTCGTTGCGACGGTGTCGTTTGTTTTTCGATCGAAATCCACGAGTTGGTCCATTTGTTGACTGCGCGGTTTATGGGAATTCCAGCGCGATTTCTCCATTTCACGGCAGTCGGGATTCCCATGGCCGACGTTCCAAAATACCCCCCAGGCGAACTCGCCGTCATGAATGGAATCGCCCCTCTTTTTAGTTTTGTCGTGCTGGGCTGCGGAACTTATTTTTGGTTGAAAGGCCGACTTTTTAAGCGATCATGGCGCCGTTACTTTCTAACCTGGGTGACCATCTTTAATTTGCCCTACCTTGGTCTGCAGATGACGGGGATGGGAGGGCCGAGTTTGCCAGAGCCGGCCCCGGAAATCTGCACAGGAGGATAAGTGGAATTTCTGCCTGATGGCAGGCACGCTATGGCCTGCGGATCAGGAGCGACCATGCAGAGACGAGCACGCCGGAACCACACACCGGCTTTCAAGGCGAGAGTTGCGCTTGCCGCCATCAAAGGCGATCGGACGTTGGCCCAGCTTGCCGAGCAGTTTGACGTTCACCCCAATCAGATCACATCGTGGAAGGCGCAGCTTGAGGGCGGTGCTGCCGATGTGTTTGGCCCGGGCAGCAGCAACGGAGCGTCACAGCCCGCCATCGACGTGAAGTCGTTGCACGCCAAGATCGGCGAACTGACACTGGAGAACGATTCCTAAGAAACCGCAGCACCAGCTTTTGGCTCCATGGGCTGGAGAACAAAACCGAATGCCTTGGCACGCCGGTGCAGATTATTGACCACTCGCGTGCGGTAGCGTGTCTCGTACGACGACGCTCCGGGATCGAGGTATTCCATTCCATGACGCACGGCGTTGTAAAACAGCACTGCGATCTTGCGGGCCGTGGCGGTGACGGCCTTGGCCTTGCCGATGCGGGATGAGAGCCGCCTGTAAAAGGCGCCCAGCGCGGTGTCGGTGCGTCCGACGGTAATGGCAGCAAGGCGCAGAAGCGCCGCTGCCCGGCCGCCGGACCGGCGCGTTCGTGACGATAGCATTTTGCCGCCGGAGATCTTGTTGCACGGCGCCAGCCCCAGCCAGGAGGTAAAATGCTTGGCGCTCGGCCACGAGGACAGGTCGTCGCCGCATTCAGCGATCAACTTCAACGAGAGGTAAGCTCCAAGGCCGTTGATCACTGTGATGTCCCTTCCGAGCAGCGCGAAGAGCCCGGCGCGAACGTCGAAAGCCAGGGCGTTCGCCTGATCGGTTCGGTGCCGACGCCGCGGCGGTGGCACTGCCCAGTGACCACGACCGCGATGGATGCTCAGTTCCTTCAACACGGCTTCGATCCGCACGTCGCAGGCCGATGTCTTTTCGTGGTAGGTGTCGTAGAGGGTGAGCGCCTGCTCGAGCGCAAACAGATGCTCGGACCGGTAGTTGCCGGTGAGTGCCTTCGCGATCGTCTCGGCACTGGCTTGGCACCGGAAATCGCGCAAGCTTGCCAACACCTCGGGGTCACGCTCGCCGGCGAGGATGGCGCGGATGATGCGCAGGCCGGTGGCGCCGGTGATGTCGGCGACGACGTGATGGAGCTGAACGTTCATCTCGGTCAGCGCCTTCTGCATATGCTGGATGTGCGAGGCCGCGTACTCAAGAAGACGCTCGCGCTGACGCACGTAGGATCGCAGCTCCGCAATCTGTCCTTTGGGTCGAAAGCTGGCCCGCAGCAGTCCAAACGAATGGAGACGCTGCAGCCATTGGGCATCGCTGACATCGGTCTTGCGCCCCGGCACGTGCTTGGCGTCACGCGCGTTGACAAGAAACACAGTGAACCCCCGTTCATCGAGAAGCTCGAAAATCGGAATCCAGTAGACGCTGGTCGATTCCATGACGACCGTCTCGACGCCGCATTCCGTAAACCAGTCAACCAGCCGATACAGATCGGCCGTGAAGGTACCAAAACTGCGGACTGGCTCCGGTGTGCGATCGGCCCCTACGGCAGCCATATGCATTGTCGCTCCGATGTCGATGGCGGCTGCGTTCGGGTTGACCAGCGGCATCGTGCGGGCGACTTTGGACTTCGATCTGTTGCGATTCATCATCAAGCCTCCTGCTGACATGAGCGGAAGGGCTGGGCTGCGCAATTGGTCAGATTCCTAAACGGGATCGCCGAGACGGCGTCACCACTGTCAAGTCCGCAACAGCCCATGGACCAGGTTTTTTGACGGGGTCACGTGCCACCAAAATCATATCGGCCGCTCCCTTCCGACCGCAGTCTACCCGTTTCTATCCTACAGGGGGCGCGCAGCGCCGTGCTCAGTTTTTTAGAAGGCGCGCTCACCAAGGCGGGATTGCTGAGCGCAAAGCGATGATCGACCGTAAGCACGATCTGCCGATCACCAGGCAGGCCGAGGTTCTGAGCATCAGCCGCGGCAGCGTTTATTACCTGCCGCGGCCGGTGCCGGACGCCGACCTTGCGATCATGCGCCGTCTCGACCGGCTGCATCTGGAGTTTCCCTTCGCCGGCTCGCGCATGTTGCGCGGCCTGTTGGTCGCCGACGGGTGCAAGATCGGCCGCCGTCACGTCAAGACGCTGATGCAGCGGATGGGGATCGAGGCGCTTTATCGCCGTCCGCGCACCACCAAGCCCGAGCCTGGCCACAAGGTCTATCCGTACCTGCTGCGGGGGCTTTCGATCGAGCGGCCGAACCAGGTGTGGGCGATGGACATCACCTACATCCCGATGGCGCGCGGCTTCGTCTATCTGGCGGTGGTGCTCGACTGGTTTAGCCGTCGCGTGCTGTCTTGGCGGCTATCGATCACGATGGAGGCGGCGTTCTGCGTCGAGGCGCTGCAGGATGCCTTGGCTCGTCACGGCAAGCCGGACATCTTCAACACCGACCAGGGTTCGCAGTTCACCGGCCAAGCCTTCACCGGCCTGCTCGCCGACAATGGCATTGCCATCAGCATGGACGGCAAAGGGGCTTGGCGGGACAATGTCTTCGTCGAGCGGCTGTGGCGCAGCGTCAAATACGAGGAGGTATATCTGAAGGCCTACGACAGCGTCAGCGAGGCCCGCAGTTCGATCGGCCGCTACCTGGACTTCTACAACAGCCGTAGACCGCATTCGAGCCTTGACGGCGCCACACCCGATCAAGCCTACTTCCCACCGCTGCCTATCCGCTTGGCAGCCTAACCCTGGCAGAGGCTCCACTTATCGAGGCGGAAAATCTGTTCAGATAACCGGGACCACCTCAGCCTAACGGCGGCGGAGACGACTTTGCGACGGTATTCACCTACTTTGGTGCAAGCCAATCTCTTCGGTCCTGGTTAGCCGTACTTGGTTTTGTCCTTTATATAATTCTGCAAGCGCCTCTGCGAGATTTATTGTACATTGAAGATAGGGCTCCAGACCGAGACGCTTATAAACCCGTTTCCCTGTTCAGGACGACACTGGGTTGGAGTTTCGTCGCTTTAGGTTTAGCCAGCCTCACTGGCCGCCTGCCAATTCAAATCCATTCGCACCAAACCGGACTGATTTTAATTGAGTTTGTCTTTTGGGCGCTTGCCTGCACGTCTTTTATCTCTTGGCGTTCTGATTTGACCAGGGCCCTCTTTCGTCAGTGGCTGGCCCCGTGCATAGTGTCAACGCTCATGCTCGCGCTCATACTCCTTCCCTTTGGACTTGAAGAAGGAAGTGATTTCTTAATGTTGTGGCTTTTTGTGATCCCGATCATTTTGGGCGGCATATACTTCCGAACTTGGGCAGAATTGGGTTTGGCGGGCCAATAACGCGAACCTGTCGATACAAATTCTCTATATCCATACACAAATCCTGCCGGGCGGGCGGCCGACGCAACGCAAGCGCTTATGGATAGATGATGAGCTTTCAGCGCCGACAGCAAGATCGCACGAGTGTCCGATTTCGCTGAGCAACGCCGCCTTTCGTTGTCGGGTGCATAGCCTGACAATGATCAATGAGAGCCTGATCAATTTGAAGCTCACAAAGAGCGAACACGAAGCGCGTTTGCAAGGGACATTCGTGAGAGTGACGGCGCCAGCCGTTGGAGTTGGTACGAAAACTCTCGCAATAACCTTGAGGTCACTTTTATCTTGACGGAAGGCCTCTGGCGAGAGCCGCGGTAGAGCGCCGGAAGGCGAGCGCGTCCGCCAAAAGCGGCGCGCGCCGCGAACCCGCCCAGCGGCAACGCTCGGATTGCGCGGAGCGGCTCTCGTATGCGCCTTTCGGCGCTCCGCCTCCCCCTTATTTGTTTGGGAGGCCCTTCGTTCGCTGTTTGACAAAACTCGGGTGCAATAAAACGCGCCGCGAGAACGGGATCTTATTACATCCGCCCCCGCGAAGCGGGGGAGGGGGACCACGCGAAGCGTGGTGGAGGGGGCGTCTGACGCGACGGTTTGCTTTCGTCGAAAGAGTTTCGTCGCAGCCCGCGCCCCTCCCACCGCGCTGCTTGCGCAGCGCGGTCCCCCTCCCCGCTTCGCGGGGCGGGATGAAGCAGCAACCTCCCGTTAACCATATCGGTTTTAACTCCGTTAACCATCGGACCGCGGTTTGGCGGCCGGTGCTGGTCGTCGCGTGGCCCGGCGGACGGCAAGGGCGAAGCGCTCGATCGGGACGAGGAGGTCGCAAGTGCCGCGCCGTCGCCGAACGCTCAGCGTGACCGGCCTGGCCGTCTCGGCCGCTGCGGCGCTTGCGCTCAGCTCGGCGATCGCCCTCGCCCAAACGCCGCCGATCGATACGACCACGGACCTGCTGGCGCCAGCGCCGGAGAACGGGACCAATCCGCCGCTGCGGCTTCGGCGGCGCGGCGCCGGTACGCTGGTTGCTCAAAGTCAGCTCAACCAGGACCAGGCGCCCCCGACCGGCATGTTCAGTACGCCCTCGCGCATCGGCGCCACGCCGGTTTACGGCTCGCCGCCGGCCTTCGGCGCCGGACCGACCGGCTACGACTCCACCAATGCCGGATCGGCCAAAAAGCGGGCGCAGGCGCCTCAATCGGCATTTCCGCGCCAGGACGTGCCTGAAACGACATTCGATCCGGTGTCGACATTCACCGTGCCGCCGCCGGTCAAACCGCCCGCGCCGCCGCCGCCCGTGCCGGCCAATGTGCAGCCGGCCAAGGCCGCGAGCCGCCGCGGCGCCGTGCTGCCGCCCGTCGCCGAGCCGCTGCCGGTCAGCAACCCGCCAGCCGAACTGTACCCGTTGCGGGCGGCAAACCGCCCCGGTGCTGCCGTCCCGGTGCCGCCTGCGGACATCAACCAACCGAACGCCGCCGCGCCGGCGGCTCTGCCGAAAGCGCCGGCGCTGGCCGCGGTGCCGCCGACGATGCTGCCGCCCAACGTGCTGCCGTTCAACATGGTGCCGCAGCGGCCATTGCCGCTCGCCGAGGGCGATCCCTATGCGCCGCTCGGCCTGCGCGCCGGTTCGTTCGTGCTGCTGCCGTCGCTCGATCTGGCCGGCAATTACAATACCAATCCGCAGCACGCATCGACGGCTCCGAGCGCCGCAACGTCGCTCGTCGCCATGCCGGAGCTGCAGGCGGTGTCCGACTGGGATCGCCATTCGCTGACGGCCGACATCGTCGGCTCCTGGACCCAGTATGGCGAGGACCAGGTGCCGTCGCTGAACGTCCCGTATTTCAGCTCCACGATCGACGGCCGCATCGATGTCCGGCACGACACCCAGATCGTCGTGGAAAACCGCTACCTGCTCAACACCGACAATCCGGGCAGCCCCAACCTGCATGACGGGCTTGCGCGGTTGCCGATCAACACCGATCTCGGCGGCACGGTCGGCGTGGTTCACGAATTCAACCGGCTGTCATTCGCTTTGCTGGGAACTTACGATGCCGCTCAGTACGATAATTCCCTGCTGACCGGCGGCGAGCAAATCAGCAACGCCGCGCGCAACTTCAATCAGACCGCCGGCATTCTGCGCCTGTCCTACGATCTCGATCCTGGGCTCAAGCCTTTCGTTCAGGTCCAGCAGGATGTGCGCACGCACCAACTGGATCCGCAGCGCAATTCAAACGGCACCAGCGTGCAGGTCGGCGGCGACGTCGACCTGTTCGGCTCGCTGACCGGCGAAATGGCCGGCGGCTGGCTGGTCCGCTCCTATGACGATCCGACGCTGCCGACCGTCAGCGGTTTTATCGCCAACGGCAGCCTGATCTGGCAGGCAACGCGGCTGACGACCGCCAAACTGGGAGCGACTTCCGCGGTGTACGAGACGACTGTCGCCGGCGCCTCCGGCCAGTTCACGCGCGATCTCAATCTTGAAGTCGACCACGCCTTCGTGCCCTGGATCATCGGCATACTGAAAGCCGGCTACGGCACGGATAATTATGTCGGCTCGCCGTTGCGCGACACCCGTTACTTCGTGTCCGGCGGGCTGACCTACAAAATGACGCGCGAAGTCCAGCTCCGAAGCGAGGTGCGGCAGGACTGGCAGTTCGCCACCCAGCCGGGTTTCGCCTTCATGGCGACCTCCGTACTCGTCGGCATGCATCTGCAACGCTGACCGCCGTCAGGCGCTGCCCTGGTGCTCGCCAAGAATTCTCTCGATCTCGGCGCGGAAGCCGGGCGCGATATCCTTGCGCTGCAGCGCATACGACACATTGGCCGCGAGAAAGCCGATCTTCGAGCCGCAATCGAAACTGCGGCCTTCGAACTGCAGGCCGTAAAAGCTCTGCGTCCGCGCCAATTGGATCATCGCATCGGTGAGCTGAATCTCGCCGCCGGCGCCGCGCTCCTGCGTCTGCAACACATCGAGAATTTCCGGCTGCAGGATATAGCGGCCGGTGAGAATGAGGTTGGAGGGCGCTTTGTCGGCGCGAGGCTTTTCCACCATGCTGGTGATCGTGAACAGCTTGCCCTTCTTCGATCCGACGCCTACCACGCCATATTGATCGACGCGATCGCGCGGCACTTCCTCGACCGCGACCACGTTGGCCTTCTCGGTCAAATCCCGCGCGGCGTCGATCATCTGAGCCAAACAGCCGCGCGGGTGCTGGACGAGCACGTCGGGCAACAGCAGCGCGAACGGCTCGCGGCCGATCAGTTCGCGCGCACACCACACCGCGTGACCGAGGCCAAGAGGCTCCTGCTGGCGGGTAAAGCTGGTCGAGCCCGGGATCGGCAGATCCTCACTCAGGAACTCCAGCGCCTCGTGCTTCTGCCGTTCCAGCAGTGTCATTTCCAGTTCGAACTGGCGGTCGAAATGGTCCTCGATGACGCCCTTGTTGCGCCCGGTGACGAAGATGAAATGCTCGATGCCGGCTTCGCGCGCTTCGTCGACGACGTGCTGGATCAGCGGCCGATCGACCACGGGAAGCATCTCCTTGGGCATCGCCTTGGTGGCCGGCAGAAAGCGGGTACCGAGGCCGGCGACCGGAAAAACCGCTTTGCGGACTGATTTGTTCATTTTTTCCTTGAGACGGAGTGGCGCGGAGCCTGCGATCCAGGCGCCTCGAAATGATTCACATGTAGGATATCACAAAGACAGCGGCCAATCCTCGACCAAATAGCTCGTCCAAACTCTCGCCTGAATACGGGTGTAAGCGAAAAGCGATCACGACGGTGTGAACCGGCGAAGCCCTAGCCCCATTGCGTTGCCGCAATATGAATGTCCAGCCGATGGCAGACAGACTTGCGATCGCCGCCGAACCAACGCTGTATTAAGCCTTGCCTGTATTAAGCCTTGCCCGCAACAACGTAAACCTGCGCGCCGCCGCCCATCCAAGCCGGGACCGACTGCCATGGTTGTCTCCAAGCCAATCCTAGGTCTGGCCATGGCCGTTCTGGCCGTGGCCGCCGCGAGCCAGCCGGTCCACGCACAGAGTAATCCGGTCGATTGGTTCAGCCGTTTGGTACAACAAGCGCAGGCTCCCGCGGTTCCGGCACCGGCGGATGCGACGCCGCAGTGGAGCGGCCAATCCGGCGCCTCGGGCGATCCGCGCATGACCGCGGACGCCATCCGTGCGGCCGCCGCCGAATTCGGCAATTGCCTCGCCGGCCTGTGGCCGGACGCCGAGCGGCGCGGCATCACGCGGGCAAACTACGAGCGCTTTACCGCCGGGCTGACGCCCGACCTGAGCATCATGGACAAGCTCGATGCGCAGCCGGAATTCAACAGGGCGACCTGGGATTACATCGACCTGCTGGTGAGCGACGAACGCGTTGCCCATGGCCAGCAATTGCTGGCGCAATATGCGCCGACCTTTGCGGCCGTCGCCCGCGCCTATGGGGTCGACGGCTCGATCATCGCGGCGATCTGGGGCGTGGAGTCGAATTTCGGCGCGCGCAGCGGCGAGCGCCCGGTGCTGCGCTCCACCGCGACGCTCGCCTGCGTCGGCCGCCGCCAGGATTATTTCCGCGGCGAATTTCTCGCGGCTCTCGAAATCCTGCAGCGCGGCGACATTCCGCCTGATCGTTTCATCGGCTCGTGGGCGGGAGCATTTGGGCCGACTCAATTCATGCCGACGACCTTTCTGCGCTACGCGGTCGACTTTGACGGCGACGGCCATCGTGACGTCATCGACTCGATCCCGGACATGGTCGCGTCGACCGCCAACAATCTGAGATTGGACGGCTGGGTCAGGGGCCAGAACTGGGGCTACGAGGTCACGCTGCCTGCCAAATTCGATTATCTGCTGACCGGATCGCTGCGGCAGATGAGCGTGCGCGAGTGGCAGCGCCTCGGCGTGCGCCGCGCCGACGGCAAGCCATTCGGGCGCTCGGCGGACCGCGGCAGCGTCATCCTGCCGGCCGGAGCGCGCGGTCCGGCCTTCCTGGTTCTGCAGAATTTCCGGGTGATCATGAAATATAATCCGGCGGAGGCTTACGCGCTCGGCACCGGCTATCTGGCCGATCGCATGCGCGGCGGCAGCCCGGTGCTGCATCCCTGGCCGCGCGACGAGCGCATGCTCACCGCCCAGGAGCGTTACGAGCTGCAGCAGCTTCTGGCGCGGCGCGGCTACAATATCGGCCCGCCCGACGGGTTCATCGGCCCGCACACGCGGCTTGCCATCCGCAGTTTTCAGCAGTCGATTGGGCAAATTCCGGACGGCTTCGCCTCAACCGAGATTCTCGATCGGCTGCGACAGCCGTAGGACGCGCGAAGTCAAGCCGCGTCACGCGCCTTGTGGGTCAACAGCCCGGCCTCGACGAGGGCCGCACCGATGCGCTCGATCTCGGCGCGAGAGATCTTGACCAGCGGCGGCCGCACCACGGCGCGCGGCAGGCGGCCCAGCAGCACCAGCGCCTCTTTCATGCGGTTATGCATGTCAACCCACGGGTCCGAATAGAATACGCGGGCCAGCGGATAGATACGGTCGTTGATGCGCCGCGCCTCGCCGAGATCGTTGGCCTTGATGGCGTGGAACAGCGCCGACTGCAGGTCGGCGATCACGCTGCCGGAGCCGGACAGCAGACCGTTGCAGCCCAGCACCAGCGAGCTGAACAGCCAGGAGCTGTGGGTGGTGAGCACGTTGACCGGGTGCTTGCGGCTTTGCAGCTCGCGCACGTGCATTTCGTGCTGCACCACGTTGCCGGCCCAGTCCTTGATGGCGCGGATGGTCGGCACTTCGTCGCACATCTTCAGCAGCGTTTCGCGCGGATAGCCTTGCCCGGTCGCCAGCGGATACTGGAACACGATCAGCGGCAGGCTCGATGCATCGGCGATGCGGCGGAAATGCTCGACCGCCATCGCCGGCGACTGCCCCAGCGTGAACGGCGCCGGCGGGAACACCAGCAGCGCCGAGGCGCCGCCGTCTTCGGCCATGCGGGCGATCCGCGCCGCTTCCAGGCTGCCGTCGGCCCAGATGCCGTTGACGATCGGAAACTTGCCGCCGATCTCGTCCTGCGCGACGGCGAGCACGCGGCGTTGCTCATCGAAAGTGCAGGAAGCTACCTCCGTCGAATGAGCATTGATGGTGATGGCGGAGAGGCCCTTGACCGAGGCGACATCCTGCAGGTGCTTGCGGAAGCCCTTCTCGTCGATCGACAGATCGTCGGCGAACGGCAGGATGACGGCCGGGATGACGCCGTGGGGCATGAAGTGGGGGTGACGAGGCATTTTGAGCTCTCCTTCCCACCGCGGGGTGGGGACTGTCGGCTGCACGTCCTATATCACGCTTGCCCTGCCCTTTGCTAAGACCCCTGACATGACCCAGCGCAAATGCCCAAAAACCCGTTTTTCTCCGCCTGGAACACCCCTGACGCGGTGCCGCCGTTCGGCGCCATAAAGCCTGAGCATTTCCGGCAGGCCTACGAGCGCGCGCTCGCCGAGCACGACACCGAAATTTCGGCCATCGCCGCCGATCCGACCCCGCCGAGCTTCGACAACACCATCGCGGCAATGGAAGGCAGCGGGCGGGCGCTCACGCGTGTCAGCAACGTCTTCCACGTCCTGGCCGGCGCCCACAGCAACGATGCCTTGCTTGAGATCGAGCGTGAGATTGCGCCGCAAATCGCCCGCCACTGGAACAGGATTCACACCAACGCCGCGCTGTTCCGGCGCATCGACGCGCTGGCTAAGGACGCGGACAAGCTTGACCTGTCAGCCGAGCAGAAGCGCGTAGTCGAGCGCTATCATATTACTTACCGCCGCGCCGGCGCCGGACTCGATGCTGCCGCCAAGAGCCGCCTGGCCGAAATCATCGAGCGGCTCGCCGCGCTTGGCACCTCGTTCAGTCAGAACGTGCTGGCCGACGAACAAGCCTTCGCGCTGGCGCTGCATGACGACGCCGAGCTTGCCGGCCTGCCCGGCTTCATGCGCGAGGCGATGAAATCCGATGCGGCCGAACGCGGCCTCGACGGCTACGTGGTCACGCTGTCGCGTTCGAGCGCCGAGCCGTTTTTGCAGTTCTCCGATCGCCGCGATCTGCGCGAGAAGGTCTTTCGCGCCTTCATCATGCGCGGCGACAATGGCGGGCCGACCGACAACAAGGCCATCATCGCCGAGACGGTGCGGCTGCGCGCCGAGCGCGCGCGCCTGCTTGGCTTTGCCGATTTCGCCCATTATCGGCTCGATGACGCCATGGCGAAAACGCCGGACGCTGTGCGCGATCTGCTCGACACCGTCTGGGTGCGAGCGCGCCGGAAAACGCTGGCCGATCGCGACGAGCTGCAGGCGCTGATCCAGGAGGAAGGCTGCAACTTCAAACTGGAGCCATGGGACTGGCGCTACTACGCCGAGAAGCTGCGGCAGAAGCGCTGCGATTTCGACGAAGCCGCCATCAAGCCGTATCTCTCGCTCGAAAAGATGATCGAGGCGGCGCTTTACACCGCCGGGCGGCTGTTTGGTTTGACCTTCCGGTCGCGGAGCGATGTGCCGGTGTGGCACCCGGACGTGCGTGTGTGGGAGGTGCGTGGCCGTGGCGACAAGCCGGTCGGACTGTTCTTCGGCGATTATTTTGCCCGTCCGTCGAAACGCAGCGGCGCCTGGATGACGTCGCTGCGCGACCAGGAGAAGCTCGCCGGCGACGTGCGGCCGCTGATCGTCAATGTCTGCAATTTCTCCAAGGCGCCGGGCGGCGAGCCGACGCTGCTCAGCTTCGACGACGCCCGGACGCTGTTTCACGAGTTCGGACACGCGTTGCACGGACTTCTCTCCAACGTCACTTATCCAGAAATTTCCGGAACCAACGTCGCCACCGATTTCGTCGAGCTGCCCTCGCAGCTCTACGAGCATTGGCTGGAGCAGCCCGACGTGCTGCGCCGCTTCGCGCTGCATTGCCGAACCGGCGAGCCGATGCCGGAGGACCTGCTGGTCCGGCTCATCGCGGCACGCAATTTCAATCGCGGCTTTGCCACGGTCGAGTACGTCGCCTGCGCCTTGGTCGATCTGGACTTTCACGCCTTGCCGCCGCCGGCCGCGATCGAGCCCGCGTCATTTGAAACCCGGGCGCTCGCTCAGATCCGCATGCCTGAGGAAATCGCCATGCGTCATCGCCCGCCGCATTTCGCTCATATCTTTTCAGGCGGCGGCTATGCCGCGGGCTATTACAGCTACATGTGGTCGGAAGTGCTCGATGCCGATGCATTCGAAGCATTCGAGGAAACCGGCGACATTTTCGACCCGGCGACGGCGATGCGGCTGCACGACTCCATCTACGCGGCGGGTGGAGCGCGCGGTCCGGCCGAAGCCTACAAGACGTTCCGCGGCCGGTTGCCGAGTGCGGATGCCTTGCTGCGCAAACGCGGATTTGTTGAGGCTGTCAAAGAAAGTTAATAGATTTCAAACTGCAATCGCACCGGCAATCATGCGGCAGTTCGAGCTCAAGCAGGCTCCGGGCGGGAGTGTCTGGCCGGTTCAGAAGAGTTTCGCCATGCGGCCGCACGACGGCCTCCCCATGACGGCGACGCGCAGGGCAAGGTCATGGGCAGGCCTGCCGCTCCGCGGCAACGTGTTATAAGAGTGGGCCGCTTCAATGCCTTTTTGATGTGGACCGGACCCTCGTGACTGTTCTGATCCGAGTGTGTTGCGTACTCCCGAGGGCGAGCGTCAGCGCAGCTTCGGCCTTTCCCATCGCCACAAGCGACGACGTCAAATTCTGGTCCATCGGCAGAATGTAGAGCGGCGTCCTTTCCCGTTTTTGCAAATGAGCCATCAGGTATCGCATGGTTTCGCTGCTGACATTGATGCAGCCGAAGGTGATGTGCCTGACTGTCGCGTCCGGCGACTCCAGCCGTTGCATCCGGTGTTCTGATGGCACTCCCGTCCAGACACGGTGAAGCGCGAGATACCAGCCCTTCCCATGAACTTCCACGAGCTCCAAAACCGTGCCTTCTTCATCGTCGCCTGCGCGCTTGACGGTAAAGCGGCCGGCGGGTGTGATCTTTTCTTCGGCCGTGAATTTGTGGGATTCCGGCAAAGCGAGGATAGCCGAGCTGTAACTGTCGAGCGGGCTCTCTCCGGTCAGCGCGGCGCCGGCCCACACCGGCTTGCCGTCTTGAAAAACGATGATTTTACCGAGCCGCTTGTCGATCATGATGAAGTTCGTGGTCGCCATTCTGGGCGGCGATTTGCAAAGCCTCCCGCTCCTGTGGCGACAGTGACTCGTCGATGACAGGCAATGACTGCGGTGCTGCCTCACTACGCGACGATCGCGTGGCATGGCCAACTGCAGCGTCGTGGTGATGGCGACGGGCGGCCGACGCGCTGCCGGCGCCCAAGGGCGCCGCCGCAGCGCTGACCGCCAACCCGAGAACGACGAATAGGGACGAGGCACGGTGTCGGCTCGTGCCGAGATGCCGCAGATTGGAACGCTGCCTCATCGACAGCGCCTTTGACCCAGAAGCACCAGGGAGCAAGTGCAACACAGCAAAACTCACATCACGAGCCGACGGGGGCACATACGGTCCAGGAGGTGCGAGGTGCGATGCAAAGCGATAGCCGAAATTTCGCTAAGTTATTTGCGGCCGGATCAGTCCCCTGAAGTCGAAACGTTGCAAACGATATTTACCCGGACTGAGATTATTCGACCTCATTTAAGCTAACACGCTATATCCAATCCTCTCAAGAAATGTTAGGCCGCAGTCAATAGATGCTACGGGGCGTTTACTGCTGATTAAAAACCGCTCCACAAGCGATTTCCTATGAACCTGCACAGCGCCGGTCATCGCCGCGGCGTCGTCTGCGCGCCGCACGCGGCTGCCGTCGAGGCCGGCCGCGCCATCCTCGCCGAAGGCGGCAACGCGGTCGAGGCGATGCTTGCTATGGCGGCGACCATCGCGGCGGTCTACCCGCACATGAACCATCTGGGCGGCGACGGATTTTGGCTGATCCGCGAGCCGGGCGGCCGTGTCCGCGCAATCATGGCCGCGGGGCCTGCGGGCCGCAACGCGCAGCGCGAATTTTATCGGGAATACGAGACGATTCCGCCGCGCGGACCGCTCGCGGCGCTCACCGTCCCGGGCGCGGTCGGCGGCTGGATGCTGGCGCACGAAGCGGCCGAGGCATTCGGCGCCAAGCTGCCGCTCGATGTTCTGCTCGCTTCCGCCATTGCCCATGCGCACAACGGCTATGCGGTCACGCGCAGCCAGAAGCGGCTGACGCAGGACCATTTTGAGGACCTCACCGGCGTGCACGGCTTTGCCGCGACGTTCCTGCTCGACGGCAAGGTCCCCGATGTCGGCGCCATTCTCAAACAGGAAAAATTCGCCGAGACGCTCTCGCACCTCGCCCATGCCGGCCTCGACGATTTCTATCGCGGCGACGTCGGGCGCGAGCTGGCGGTCGATCTCGAGCGGCTTGGCAGTCCGGTCACGCGCGAGGATTTGACACGGTATCGGGCCTACCTCCGCGAACCGCTGCAGCTCAATTTGCCCGCAGGAGTCATCTACAACACTGACGCGCCGACACAGGGCATCGTTTCGCTGATGATCCTCGCGCTGTTCGAACGCCTCGGCGTCAAGGAAGCCGAGAGCTTCGAACACGTGCACCTGCTGATCGAGGCGACCAAGCGGGCGCTGCTGGTGCGCGACCGCGCGGTCACCGATCCAGGCCGTCTGTCGCATCCGCTCGAACGCTATCTCGACGGCCGCTTCATTGCCGGCGAGGCAATGAAGATCGACCGCCGCAAGGCCGCTCCATGGCGCTCGCGCTCCGGCGACAGCGACACCGTGTGGATGGGCGCAGCCGACGCCGACGGCCTTGTCGTGTCCTACATCCAATCGTTGTACTGGGAATTCGGCTCAGGCCTGGTGCTGCCGCGCACCGGGGTGCTGATGCAGAACCGCGGCGCGAGCTTTTCGCTCGAAGCCGGCGCGCTCAATCTTTTGGCGCCGGGCCGTCTGCCGTTCCACACGCTCAATCCCGCGCTCGCTCTGCTCAAGGACGGACGCATGATGGCTTATGGCTGCATGGGTGGCGACGGCCAGCCGCAAACCCAGGCCGCACTATTTACGCGCCATGTGCTGTTTCGCGAGCCGCTCGAAGAGGCGATCGACCGGCCGCGCTGGGTCTTGGGCCGCACCTGGGGCGCTTCGCTGGCGTCACTGCGGATCGAGCCGCGCTTTGGCGACGCGCTCATCGAACAGCTCGCGGCCGCCGGTCACGACATCGAGGTACTGGACGACGCCTATTCGGACGTCATGGGCCACGCCGGCGCCGCCGTGCTCCATTCCGACGGGACTCTGGAAGGCGCGCACGATCCGCGCGCCGACGGCGGTGCGGCGGGCGTGTGATTTAACCTCGCAAAACTCTCGCGGCGTCCAGCAGGCAGAGATATTCCCAAGCCATGGTCGCGCCGGCCAGCGCGGTAATTTCGGCAACGTCGTATGCGGGACAGATCTCGACAACGTCCATCCCAATGAATTGCAATCCATGCAAACGTCTGATGATCGCTTGCGCCTGCCAACTGGCAAGGCCGCCGATTTCCGGCGTCCCGGTGCCCGGCGCAAAGGCGGGGTCGAGCACGTCGATGTCGAAGCTCAAATAAACGGCTCCCTCACCCACCACTTGTCGAATGTCTGCGGCTGTCTTCGCTATGCCTATTTCGTGAACGTCCTGCGCGGTGATCATCGTGACGCCCTGCGCAATCGTCCAATCATGGATCTTGCGCTCCACGGGAGAGCGGATTCCGATCTGGATCATACGGCGCGGGTCGACCAGCCCGTCCACGATGGCATGATAGAAGACCGAGCCGTGCGCGAAGGTCTGTCCGAAATTGTCCGGCCAGGTATCCACATGGGCATCGAAATGGATCAATGCGACGGGACCGCACCGCCTGGCCAATGCGCGCAGGAGCGGCAACGTGATGCTGTGGTCGCCGCCAAGCGCGACGAGGTGCTTAATCGCTGCGGCCTGTTGCTCGATCCTTGCAAAACTTGCCGCGATGTCGCCCAGCGCGATCGTGAAGTCGCCGATGTCCGCCAAGGGCAGTTGTAATGGATTGACCCAGTGTGTCGGGTGGTCGCCGTCCACCAGCATGCGACTCGCCTGACGGATCGCAACAGGCCCGAATCGGGCTCCGGAACGATTGGTCGTGCCGAGGTCGAGCGGAATGCCGGCGACGCAAATCGCGGCCCCGGGGTCATGACGGTCAATCCCGAGGAACGTGGACGCGAGGGCGAAAGTCGGAACCGGGGCCATCGCTAGACCGGACGAGATGGTGTGAACAGAAAGACCGCCGCGGCGACGACGCAGATCCACTCGCCCTGCCGGATGCCCTGTGCAGTCGCAGTGATCGAAAGCGTATCCACGATCAGGTTGCTCATCTCGTAGACTCGCTTGCGTTCGTCCCAGGCCGCGTCCGGATCGAACTCGATACCAAGCGTCGAGGCCAACATCGTGGCTGCGAGATCCTCGACGTATTCGCCGGTTTCCGCCTCCGACATGCCAAAACAATGGTGTTCGGAAATGTAACCGTAATGTGCAGGATCTTTCGGCCGCGCCAAGCCAATTCCGGCCGAGATGTGCCGGCCGGGTTCATTGGTTTCGGTGCGCGCCATGACGCAGAAGGTTATTTCGCCCGGACTTAAAGAAGCAACTCCGTCGCTTCTGGTCACGAGTTCGCATCCGGGAGCCAATATCGACGACACCGAAACGAGGTTCTGCTGTTCAATGTCGGCATCGCGCAAGGCGTACTCGAACGCCGAAAGCTGCTGCCGGTGGGCGCCGACGCCTCGGGTGAGGAAAACACGTTTGGGAAGCGGGAACATTGATGTGATGAATTCTACTATCGCTGTCGTATGTGACGCTGATGAAGCGAAACCGCCTCAACGGCCTCAGGGCTCCATCGGCGTCATGCCCAGCCGATCCATCAATTGCCGGTCCCGATCGCGCCCCGGGTTCGGAGTGGTGAGCAGTTTCGGCCCATAGAAGATCGAGTTGGCGCCGGCCAGAAAACACAGCGCCTGCGTCTCTTCGCTCATGTCCTCTCGTCCGGCCGACAGCCGCACAACCGAGCGGGGCATGGTGATGCGCGCAACCGCGACAGTGCGCACAAATTCGAGCGATTCAAGCTTCGGCTCGGCCGAAAGCGGCGTACCGGCCACCCGCACCAGCATGTTGATCGGCACCGATTCCGGATGCTCCGGCAGACTTGCCAGCGCTGCGATCATGCCGACGCGGTCCTCGCGGGTTTCACCCATACCGACAATACCGCCACAGCAAACATTGATGCCTGCGTCGCGCACGTGCGCCAGCGTCTGCAGGCGATCGTCATAAGTACGAGTGGTGATGATCTCTTCGTAGAACTCCGGCGACGTGTCGAGGTTGTGATTGTAGTAATCGAGGCCCGAACTCTTAAGCCGCTGCGCCTGCACGGCGGTCAGCATGCCGAGCGTGGCGCAGGTCTCCATCCCCAAAGCCTTGACGCCCTCGACCATCGCGCACACCGCATCGAGGTCGCGGTCCTTCGGCTCGCGCCAGGCCGCGCCCATGCAGAAGCGGCTGGCACCGGCCGCCTTGGCGGCACGCGCCTCGGCGAGCACAGTATCCAGCGCCATCAGCTTTTCGGCTCGGACCCCGGTGTCATAACGCGCGCTCTGCGGGCAATAGGCGCAATCCTCCGGGCAGCCGCCGGTCTTGATCGACAGCAGCGTGGAAATCTGCACCGCGGCGGGATCGAAATGCGCACGATGGGCAGTCTGCGCCCGAAACATCAGCTCCGGGAACGGCAGCTCGAACAGGGCGCGGATCTCGGCGCGTGTCCAATCGTGGCGAAGCGGCGCCATGCCCTGTGGACGCAGTGAAGCATCGGTAGCGAGCGACATGCCGCGAATTTAGCCTGGATCACATCAAAGCGAAATCGGCTACAATGCATTGCCGGGTTTGATGAGGGGAACATGATTTTGGGACGCCAATTTGCCGCTGCCTTCGCAATTTCGCTTGCCTGCGCCGCCGCCATCTCGCCGGCGGAGGCGCAGGATTACCCGACGCGGCCCGTCACCATGGTGGTACCGTTCCCGCCGGGCGGCGGCACCGACGTGCTTGGACGCATTGTTGCGCAACGCATGTCGGAAACTCTGGGCAAACAGATTATCGTCGAGAACGTCGGCGGTGCAGGCGGCATGATCGGCTCGGCTCGCGTCGCTCATTCGCCGCCCGACGGCTACCAATTCGTGGTCGGCAGCAGGGCCGACGCCATCAATCAGACGCTTTACAAGCATCCGCTCTACAGCTTCAAGGACGACCTTGCTCCGGTCATTCTCGTCGCCGATCAGCCGATGATCCTGATCGCACGCAAAAATTTGCCGGTTTCCGGTCTGCAGGACTTCATCGCCTATGTGAAGAAAAATCAGAGCACCATGCGATGGGGCTCGGCCGGCGTCGGCTCGACCGGGTACGTGGACTGTGCGTTGTTCGACCAGGCGATCGGGGTCAAGGTGCAGGACATTCCGTATCGCGGCGGCGGCCCGGCCCTGGTCGATCTGATCGGCCAGCAATTCGATTATTTCTGCACGCTGAGCCCGACTGCCGTACCGCCGGTGAAGGCCGGACTGGTCAAGCCGATTGCCATGCTCAGCCGCAAACGCCTGCCCTCCCTGCCTGACGTCGGCACGACCTTTGAACAGGGCATGCAGTTCGAGGCATCGACCTGGTTCGGCTTCTTTGTTGCCAAAGGCACGCCGGCTGCGATTATCAAGAAACTTCACGATGCGGCCGCTGCCGCCATCAATACCCCCGCCGTCCAGAAGCGGCTTGCAGATACCGGCACTTTCGTGGTGCCGCCCGAGCACCAGACGACGGCCTATCTGCAAAGCATCATCGTGCCCGAAATCGAAAAGAACGGCGCACCGCTCAAGGCGGCGGGAATGTCGATCGAGTAACGCCGCGCCGGCCGGAGAAAGCTCATGCCCGATACGCCGCCCGACCGTCTGTCCAACGATCCGCGCAGTCCCTATTACGACGCCGAGGCGCTCAAGCGCGACATCGGCGTGCGCTTCAAGGGCGCGGAGAAGACCAACGTCGAGGAGTATTGCGTGAGCGAAGGCTGGATCCGCGTGCCCGCCGGCAAGGCCAAGGACCGCTACGGCAATCCGATGACCATCAGGCTGACGGGCACGGTCGAGCCGTATTTCAAAGATGCGAAAGCGTAGTTATCCGCACGCTAGCGCGTAGATGTGCTGAACCCCCGCGGGCAATGGCGTTTCGCGCCAGCTCTCGCCGCCGTCGGCCGTGCCAAAAACCTCGCCGTAGCGAGCGGCAATGTAGACCTGCTTGGCGTCGCCGTGATGCAGCGCGACCGACATCAGCGTGCCGTGCGGCGTGACCTTGTCGAAGCGCTGCCAGGTGCCGCCGAGGTCGCGGCTGCGGTAGAGTGCGCCGTCTTTGGAGGATGCGGCGACGGACAGACAGGCGTAAAGCGTGCTTGCGTCCTGCGGCGACACTTTCACGTCACGCCCATAAGTGAAAGGCGAGAAGCGATCGACGCGCAGGTCTTCCCAGCTCTTGCCCTGGTCGCGGCTGCGGAACAGCCCCATGCGCACCGCCAGGATGACGCTGTCCGGATCGGCTGCACTCATGCAGATGGCGTGGCCGTCGAGCATGCCCTCAGCTTCGGTGTCGCTGACGATTTTTGAACGCAGCCGCGGCTCGGCGACGGACATCTGGATCAGGTTATCGCTCGAATCCGTCCAGGTTTCGCCGCCGTCCGTCGAGCGCATCACACCGCCGATTTCGAGCGCGGCGTAGATTTCGTTCTGCCGGGCCGGATGGCGGGCAAAGCGCATGACGCGGACCGCAAACGGCGCCTTGCCACGGTCCGGCAAGCGCGGATCGGCCTGTCGCGTCCAGGTCTCGCCCGCATCATTGCTGCGGTAGATCGAGACCGGTGAACCGCCGGCGAGCACGCGCCGCGGATCGGCCGGATCGGGAAGGAACGACCAGATTTGCACGCCGCTGTCGGGGAAGCTGGCCCGCCGGAATGTCGCGCCGCGATCCGCGCTCCGGTAGATGCCGTCTTTGGTGCCGGCGAGAACGAGATTTGGATCGCGCGGATGGACGAAAACCGTGTAGGCCTCAGGCTCGGTCAAAACCTGTGTCCATTGCGAGCCGTCGGCGTCGCGGCGAAACACGCCGGCGAGGTTGCCTTCGTTGCCGCCGTAATAGCCGCCGACTCCGGCATAAACGTAAGATTGAGCCATGGGGCGCCCTCCACGCGATTTTCCCAAGATTTTCTTGGCCAAGAATATCTTTGTGTAAGGATATTTCGGCCGGGATGCCGCGACAATGCCATTCAGTGCAACGTCGGGCGCTCGGTCACGACACGCAGAGCGATCGAACCGATCAGGTTGGCGCGCTCGGCCTCTGCCGAGGCGAGTTCACGCGCGGTTTCGTCCGCGGTCGAGTGGTTCGACCCCCAGACGACGATGCCGCCCAGCAATGCCGTGATTGCGGCCAGCAATAGCCGCGGATCGAAGGACAAGACGCCAAACAGCACTGCGGCAAGCAGAACGGCGCCGGTCACGACGGCGATGCGCGCGACCAGGATGAACTTGCGGCAGCTTTCGAGCCTGGCCGACAGTTCATCAATTTGCGCTTCCAGGCGCTCGATCTGATCGTGCGGGTCGTCCTCGCCGGCGTCCTCGTCGGTCATTGACACAGCATACACGATGGCTCCGCGCGGCGAGGAAGAGCGGCAACCGCAGGACGCCCAAATCGCAATGCGATATTGAACCAGGATGCGGTCTCGGACCTCCAATAAGGGTTGCGATGCCCGCGCACCCGGGATTCCTAAATGGCAAAAATTGCAGTCTTGCTCATATTTGCGGTTAGCCTCTCGGCCTGTGGCGCCGTCGACACCCTGGTCGATGGCTTCAAGCATGTGAACGCCGTCCGAAGCGATCTGGCGGCAGCGACCGGCATGAAGCCCGAAGTCGGCTTCAATTGGCACAATGGCCGGCTGAACAAGGTCACGGTGACGTTCCCGCGGCTCTATCGCGACAAGCCGCTGACCGAGTTGGCCGAGACGGTGCGCCAGACGGTGACGAAGGAGTTCAGACAGGCGCCGGACGATATCGTATTGGCATTCTCGCTGGGCCCGGCGCCTGCGGCCTCAAATGCGCCATTGCGCAAGCCTTTTGTACAGCGAGCGGCGCTCTGATCATTCGGCCGCTTCAAGCCGCGGCGCGACCGCCTCGACCTTGGCGGCGCAAAATTTGAACTCCGGTATCTTGCCGAACGGATCGAGCTTCGGGTTGGTGAGCAGGTTTGCCGCCGCCTCGACGAACGCGAACGGGATGAACACCACGCCATCCGGAATGGCATCGTCCTGCCGCGAATTGAGTTCGACCATGCCGCGGCGTGTCGAGACGCGGATCATGTCGCCCGGCTTGATGCCAAGCTTGGCGATGGTGCCGCGCGACACCGAGGCGACCGCGCCCGGTTCGAGCGCATCGAGCACCGTGGCGCGCCGTGTCATCGCGCCGGTGTGCCAATGTTCGAGTTCGCGCCCGGTGGTGAGGATGAACGGATATTCGTGGTCCGGTGTCTCGTCCGGCGGCTGCAGCTTGGCGGCGACCAGCTTGCCGAAGCCGCCGGGCCGCGGAAATCCCTTGTCGAACACCACGTCGCGGCCGGGCTTATCGGGAGCATCGGCCGGATAGGTCACCGCGCTCTCCCGCATGACCCGTTCCCAGGAGATGTTGTCGAGCGACGGCATCAGCGACGCCATCTCGGTATAGACCTCGCCGACATCGGCATAGTTCCAGTTGCAGCCGATGCGGTTGGCGATCTGCTGGATGATCCAGATGTCGTGGCGCGCATCGCCGGGCAGCGGCAGCGCCTGCCGGCCCATCTGCACCTGACGATTGGTGTTGGTGACGGTGCCGTCCTTTTCCGGCCAGGCCGAGGCCGGCAGCACGACGTCGGCATAGGCGGCGGTCTCGGTGAGAAACAGATCCTGCACCACGAGATGTTCGAGGTGGGCCAGAGCCTGCCGCGCGTGATTAAGATCGGGATCGGACATCGCCGGGTTCTCACCCATGATGTACATGCCCTTGATCACGTCATGATGCACCGCGTCCATGATCTCGACGACGGTCAGCCCCTTCTTTGGATCGAGCTTGACGCCCCACGCATCCTCGTACCGGGCGCGGATTTGCCCATCCTCGACCGACTTGTAGTCCGGAAAGAACATCGGGACGAGGCCGGCATCAGAGGCGCCCTGCACGTTGTTCTGCCCGCGCAGCGGATGCAGTCCCGTGCCGGGGCGGCCGATTTGCCCGGTGATGAGCGACAGGGCGATCAGGCAGCGTGCATTGTCGGTGCCATGGGTATGCTGGGAAATACCCATGCCCCAGAAGATGATCGCCGACTTGGCGCGAGCGAACTTGCGCGCCACGGTGCGGATGACATCAGCCTCGATGCCGCAGATCGGCGCCATCTCTTCGGGCGTGTAGTCCTTGATACTCTCGCAGAACGGCTTGAAGCCTTCGACGTAGGTCTGGATGTACTGCTCGTCGTAAAGCTTCTCAGACACGATCGTGTTGAGCATGCCGTTGAGCATCGCCACGTCAGTGCCGTTCTTGAACTGCAGCATGTGGGTGGCGTGGCGCTTGAGCGCCTGGCCGCGCGGATCGGCGACGATCAGCGTCGCGCCGCGCTTCTTTGCCTGTTTGAAGAACGTGGCCGCTACCGGATGATTTTCGGTCGGGTTTGCTCCGATAACGAAGATGACCTCCGAGTTTTTGCACTCATTGAAGGTAGCGGAGACGGCACCGGAGCCGACACCTTCCATCAAGGCCGCAACCGAGGAGGCGTGACAGAGCCGCGTACAGTGATCGACGTTGTTGGTGCCGAAGCCGGTGCGGACGAGTTTCTGAAAGAGATAAGCCTCTTCGTTCGACCCTTTGGCCGAGCCGAAACCGGCCAGCCCCTTCGGGCCATCGCGGTCGCGGATTTTCTTCAAGCCCGCCGCAGCTCGATCGAGCGCCTCTTCCCAGGTCGCTTCGCGGAAATGCGTCCAGGGATTCGACGGATCGATAAATTCGTGCGGGATTTTCGGCACGCCGTCCTTGCGGATCATCGGCTTGGTCAGCCGCTGCGGATTGTGCACGTAGTCGAAGCCGAAGCGGCCTTTGACGCAAAGCCGCTGCTCGTTCGCCGGCCCGTCCTTGCCGGTGACGTAAAGCAGCTTGTCGTCCTTGATATGATAGGTGAGTTGGCAACCGACGCCGCAATACGGACAGACGCTGTCGACGGAGCGGTCGGCCTTGCCTTTGAAAATGTTGTTGGCGTCGACAAGCGTCGCCGGCATCAGCGCGCCGGTCGGGCAGGCCTGCACGCATTCGCCGCAGGCCACGCAGGTCGAAGCGCCCATCGGATCGTCGAAATCAAACACGATCTTTTCGCCGTGGCCGCGGCCGGCCATTCCGATCACGTCGTTGACCTGGACTTCGCGGCAGGCGCGGACGCAAAGATTGCAGTGAATACAGGCGTCGAGATTGACCGCCATGGCCGGATGACTGCGGTCCGGCGCGGGCGAATGGCGGCGCGGAAAGCGGCCCTGCTTGAGCTGCATGTCGGTCACGATCTGCCACAGCTGGGACGCCGGGTCGTGGGCGTGCGCCTGATCGGGCTGATCGGTGACGAGAAGTTCGGCCACCATGCGCCGCGCGGTCTTGGCGCGGTCCGTCTGCGTCTTGACCTTCATGCCGGGCGATGGCGTGCGGATGCAGCTTGCCGCCAGCACGCGCTCGCCTTCAACCTCGACCATGCAGACGCGGCAATTGCCGTCGGGGCGGTAGCCGGGTTCCGGCGAATAGCACAGATGCGGCAGGTCGATGCCGAGCCGGGCGGCGGCGCGGAAGATGGTCTCGCCGTCGCGGATATCGACTTCGCGGCCATCGATCGAAAACGTATTCGGCTTCTGTGCGCTCGCGTCGCTCATGACGGCCAACTTTCGGTCACCAATGTCCCAGCGGTTTCTTCAGTTCGTCCGGAAAATATTTTAGCACGGACAAGAGCGGATTCGGCGCCGCCTGGCCGAGGCCGCAGATCGAGGCATCGCGCATCAGCGCCGATAGCTCGTCGAGAAGGGCTGCATCCCACGGTCCGTTGGCCATCAGCTCTGCCGCCTTCTCCGTGCCGACGCGGCACGGCGTGCACTGCCCGCAACTCTCATCCTCGAAAAATCTGATCAGGTTGAGCGCGACCGCTTTCATGTCATCCTTGTCGGACAGGATCACAACTGCGTGCGACCCGACAAAGCAGCCGTATTTTTCAAGCGTGCCGAAATCGAGCGGGATGTCGGCCATCGATGCCGGCAAAATGCCGCCGGAAGCGCCGCCAGGCAGATAGCCCTTGAAGGTGTGACCGTCGGCCATACCGCCGCAAAATTCATCGATCAGTTCGCGCACGGTGGCACCCGCGGGCGCGAGCTTGACGCCAGGATTGTTGACGCGGCCCGAGACCGAGAAGCTGCGAAAGCCTTTGCGCTCGTGGCGTCCCTGGGAGGTGAACCACTCCACGCCTTTCTCGACGATGTCGCGCACCCAGAACAGCGTCTCGACATTCTGTTCGAGCGTCGGCCGGCCGAACAGACCGACTTGCGCCACATAGGGCGGGCGATGTCGCGGCAGTCCCCGTTTGCCCTCGATCGACTCGATCATCGCCGATTCTTCGCCGCAGATGTAGGCGCCGGCGCCGCGGCGCAGATGAATTTTGGTGTGTCCGGAAAGGCCGGCCTGCTCGGCCTTGGCGATCTCCTGCTGCAGCAGCAGAATGATTTCGGGATATTCGTCGCGAACGTAAAGATAAGTATCCGCGGCTTCGACGACCCAGGCCGCAATCAGCATGCCTTCGATGAAGCGATGCGGATCGCGTTCCAGATAATAGCGATCCTTGAAGGTGCCCGGTTCGCCTTCATCGCAATTGACCGCGAACAGGCGCGGCGCGGGTTCGGCCCGCACCAGCGACCACTTGCGCCCGGTCGGGAATCCGGCGCCGCCGAGGCCGCGCAGACCGGCATCGCTGACAATCTTGATAATGTCGTCGCGCGTGCGCGAACCGCCGGTGCAGGCTGTGAGAAGCCGATAGCCGTCATTCTTCGAATAGGCATCGAAGTCGTTCGGCGTCGGATAGACATGCGCGTGCGCAGGCTTCGCCGCCGCGGCGGCAATTCTTTCAACGTCTGCGTTGAGTACCTGTACATGGCCGACCGCGCATGCCGGGGCGCGATCGCACGCGCCCATGCACGGCGCCCGTATCACGCGCACGCCCGATCCCAACCGCTTCGAAATTTTTTCGAGCAGGCGCTCGGACCCAGCGAGCGCGCAGGACAGCGAATCGCAGACCCGCACCGTGACCGCCGGCGGCGGCGTTTCGCCGTCCTTCACCACATCGAAATGGGCATAGAACGTCGCCACCTCGTACACTTCGGTGAGCGCAAGCTTCATCTCGTGCGCGAGCGCCGCAAGGTGCGCTGCCGAGATATGCCCGTAGTGATCCTGGATCAGATGCAGATGCTCGATAAGCAGATCGCGGCGGCGCGGCCGGTCGATGAGCAGCGCCTGCACATCGGCCAAAGCCTGCGGATCGACCTGCCGCCCCTTTGGCGTGCGCGGCGGCCGCCGACGGCCACCTCCGCCGCGATCTTGCTGCGTCGGTCTCGATATCGGCGGTTCAGTCAGGCTCATCTTGGTCTCGAAACATAATCGCCAGGGTTGTAGCTGGCGCCCGGTCCTGTCTGGGGCAATTCAATAGACAGTTTCTATTGAAATGCTGATTGTCCTTTGGGATAACCTATCATCCAGATGATGCCAAGATAGGCGTTTGGGGCGAATTTTCCAACCAAATCCCAGGCTTCAAGCGAGACGCGTGGTGATCGACAAGCTCGAATTCCTGCTGGCGTTGGCGCGCGAAGGCCATTTCGGTCGCGCCGCCGAGGCTTGCGGCGTAACGCAGCCGACACTGTCGGCCGGGATCAAGCACCTGGAGGAAAGCTTTGGCGTTTTGCTCGTCAATCGCGGCTCGCGCTTTCAGAATTTCACGATGGAAGGCGAACGGGTGCTTGAGTGGGCGCGCCGCATTGTCGGCGACACCCGCGCCATGCGCGAGGAGGTTCACGCGCTCAAGCACGGTCTGAGCGGGCGCCTGCGCATCGCTGCAATTCAGACCGCGCTGGGCATGATCGAGACGTTGACCACGCTTTATCGCGAACGCCATCCCGACGTGCAATTCAGCGTCTTATCCGCCACTGCCGAGGAGATTTTGCACCTTCTCGACAATCTCGAAATTGATGCGGGAGTGTCCTATCTGGGCACCGAGCCGGCCGGAAGAATTACCGGCATTCCGCTCTATCGCGAACGCTATTGTCTGCTCGCCGCCGCCGACGCGCCACTCGGCAACCGCACGAAGGTGAAATGGGCGGAGGTTGCCCAAATTCCGTTGTGCCTGATGACGCCCGACACGCAGTTGCGCCGTGTCATCGATGGCCTGTTACGCGATGCCGGCGGCGATCCACGGCCAAGCCTCGAATCGAACTCGATGATCGTGCTGTACTCCCATGTCCGCACCGGACGCTGGGCGAGCGTGATGCCGTCCCGCCTGGCCGCGACACTAGGCCTCACCGAGGTGCTGCGGGCAATTCCCATCGTCGAGCCTGACGCAAGCCACATGGTCGGGCTCCTCGTGCCCTCCAGGCAGCCGATGAAACCCCTGACGGCCGCGCTGGTCGCCGAGGGCCGCCGCGCGGCGCAACTCTTAGCCGACTGAAGGTAAGCGGCGTTCCAGGCCTCTATCAGCTGGCATCTACCGGCGCCTCTGCGGCCGCACGAGCGGCCGACGCGCGCCTCAAATGGCTTCCGATTCGCCTGGTGCTCGCTGCTTGCCCACAGCCCGCGTCCGGGAGCCGCGACAGCTCACAATCGAGTCATCCGTATTTCCTATCGCACGATAGGAGACCGCTTATTGATTCAACAAATCGCCGTCCGCACTGTGCGAGGCGATGGGCCGTCTTACGGTCCACTGACACGAGAAAAACCAAGTCGACGAGCCCGGGGAGGACCGCACAATGAACTATTTCGATCGCAGCAACACAATTGCCAGGCCCGGCTTTAGTCGGTGGATGGTGCCGCCGGCAGCGCTGTGCGTGCATCTGTGCATCGGCCAAGCCTATGCGTTCAGCGTATTCAATCTGCCAATGACCAGACTGATCGGCATTTCGAAGTCGGCGCCGGGCGACTGGAAACTCACCGAGCTGGGCTGGATCTTCTCGCTGGCGATCTTCTTCCTCGGTGTCTCGTCGGCCGTGTTCGGCCGCTGGGTCGAGGAAGGTGGACCACGGCGCGCTATGTTCACGGCGGCGTGCTGCTGGGCCGGCGGTTTCTTTATCTCGGCGTTCGGCGTCTACATCCACAATCTGTGGGTCATCTATATCGGCTACGGTGTGATCGGCGGGATCGCGCTCGGCATCGGCTACATCTCGCCGGTCTCGACGCTGATCAAATGGTTTCCTGACCGCCCAGGCATGGCGACCGGCATGGCCATCATGGGCTTCGGCGGCGGCGCCTTTATCGCCTCGCCGCTCTCCGTCTGGCTGATGAGCAAATTCACCACGGCAAGCCACATCGGCGTTGCCGAGACCTTTATCATCATGGGCGCGATCTATTTCGTGTTCATGCTAGTCGGCTCGATCATCGTGCGCGTACCGGCGCCGGGCTGGAAGCCGGAGGGCTACGTCCCGCCGGTGCAGTCCGCGAAACTGATCACCACGAACGACGTCTTCGTCTACGACGCGCTGAAGACGCCGCAATTCTGGCTGATCTGGTGGGTGCTTTGCCTGAACGTGACCGCCGGCATCGGCGTGCTCGGCCAGGCCTCCGCCATGAGCCAGGAAATGTTCCCCGGCCACATTACGCCGGTCGCAGCGGCGGGATTTGTCGGCCTCATGAGCCTGTTCAACATGGCCGGCCGCTTCTTCTGGGCGTCCACGTCAGACTATATCGGGCGCAAGAACACCTACTTCGTGTTCATGGTGCTCGGCTTCCTGTTGTACTGCACGGTGCCTTACACCGGCAGTATCGGCAGCGTGGTCGGGTTTGTCTGCTGCTTCCTGGTCATCATCAGCATGTATGGCGGCGGCTTCTCCACCGTGCCGGCCTATCTGAAAGACATGTTCGGCACGCGCTATGTCGGCGCCATCCACGGCCTCCTGCTCACCGCCTGGTCGATGGCGGGCATCTTCGGCCCGGTGCTGGTCAACTACATCCGGGCCTACAACGTCGCTCACGGCGTGCCGAAGGCGCAGGCCTACAACGTCACCATGTACATCATGGCCGGACTATTGGTGATCGGATTTATCTGCAACCTGCTGGTCAAGGCGGTCCATCACAGCTTCCACATGCGGCCGGATCACGAAGCGCTCCGGGCGCAGATGGAAGTCGACGCCGCAGGCGAACCGGTCGGCGCATAAGGGAGGAAAATCATGGCCAATAACGAAAATCAGCACGGCACGGCCGCCTGGCAGCTCGCGCTCGCCTGGCTGTTCGTCGGCATTCCGCTCACCTTGGGCGTGATCCAGACACTCATCAACTCGATGAAGCTGTTCCAGTAGAATAAGAAGAAACTCTCAAGGAACGGGCGCCGCCTTCCTCTGGAAGGCGGCGCCTTTCTTTTTGACGCGGGCGCGCCGCCGTTATGATGCGGTCAGTGGCCGCGCGGATAATATTCCTGCTAATGGCAGTCTGACGACTGTGGTTTAAATTTGTCAATCGGCATATAGACGCCTTCTATTGGAGCGGAACCTGTGATTGAATCGCTTACCGGTGCCGGTTTACGGCGCCGAAGTAAAAATGCGCGCAAAGCGCATGCTTCGGGGAAACTAGGGAGGAACCGCGCGATGAGCTTTCTCGATCGCAGCAACACGATTGCGGGCCCCGGCTTCAACCGGTGGATGGTCCCGCCGGCGGCCTTGTGCATCCATCTCTGCATCGGTCAGGCCTACGCATTCAGCGTATTCAACCTGCCGATGACCAAGCTGATCGGTATCAGCAAATCGGTGCCGGGCGACTGGAATATTCCTGAACTGGGATGGATATTCTCCGTCGGCATCTTCGTGCTCGGCTTCTCGGCCGCAATCTTCGGCCGTTGGGTCGAGGAAGGCGGTCCGCGCCGCGCGATGTTCACCGCCGCGCTGTGCTGGGCGATCGGCTTTCTGATCGCGGCCTTCGGCGTCTATGTTCACAACATCTGGGTGGTCTATTTCGGCTACGGGCTGGTCGGCGGCTGCGGCCTTGGTATCGGCTACATCTCGCCGGTGTCGACCTTGATCAAATGGTTTCCCGACCGGCCCGGCATGGCGACCGGCATGGCCATCATGGGCTTCGGCGGCGGCGCCTTCATCGCCTCGCCGCTGTCAGTCTGGCTGATGAGCAAATTCTCGACGCCAAGCCACGTTGGCGTCGCCGAGACCTTCATCGTCCTAGGCGCGATCTACTTTGTGTTCATGATGGTGGGCGCGTTCATCGTGCGCCTGCCGGCGCCGGGCTGGAAACCAGAGGGCTACACGCCTCCGGTCCAGGCATCGAAGCTCATCACCACCAGCGATGTGTATGTGTATGACGCCCTCAAGACCCCGCAATTCTGGTGCATCTGGATTGTACTGTGCATCAACGTGACCGCCGGGATCGGCGTGCTCGGTCAGGCCTCGGCCATGGCCCAAGAAATGTTCCCGGGCAAAGTATCGGTGGTTGCCGCAGCTGGCTTCGTCGGCCTTCTGAGCCTGTTCAATATGCTTGGCCGCTTCTTCTGGGCCTCGACGTCGGACTATATCGGGCGCAAGAACACCTACTTTTGCTTCATGGTGCTCGGCCTGATCATGTACTGTACGGTGCCCTACACCGGCTCGATCGGCAGCGTCGTCGGCTTCGTGCTGTGCTTCCTGGTCATCATCAGCATGTATGGCGGCGGCTTCGCCACCGTGCCCGCGTATCTCCGCGATATGTTCGGCACCCGCTACGTCGGCGCCATCCACGGCCTGCTGATCACAGCTTGGTCCATGGCGGGCATCTTCGGGCCGGTGCTGGTGAACTATATCCGCGAGTACAATCTGGCTCACGGGGTACCGAAGGCGCAGGCCTACAACGTCACCATGTACATCATGGCCGGCCTGTTCATCATCGGCTTCATCGCCAACGCAATGATCAAGGCCGTGCATCACCGCTTCCATATGAAGCCCGACCATGAAGCGACCATGGGTCAAATGGCCGTCGACGCGGCCGGCGAACCCGCAGGCGCGTAAGGAGGAAACCATGGCCAACGACACTCAACAGGGCACGCAAGGGTGGCAGCTTGCGCTCGCCTGGCTCTTTGTCGGCATTCCGCTGACCCTGGGCGTGATCCAGACCCTCATCAACGCGATGAAGCTGTTTCAGTAGGCGCTTCGCCGACGTAAAGACGAACGGCGCGGCCGAAAAAGCCGCGCCGTTTTTCGTCGCTAACGCGGGCCCCCGCAGGGCCCACTGTTTTGTATCCCCAAGCACCATAACAGCGCGAGTTGAAACGCGGCCCGGCATTGACTATAGATGATGGTGCACGATCCATGGGGATGGGGTTCCCCAGAACCGCTCGCCAGAGCTGATGACCCCTGCCGCTTTATACAGGCGCGGCGGGGTTTGTTTTTTCCACCCGCCGCAGCGCGGGTTTTTTTGTGCCCGCGCGTCACCGACACGGAGGACGACGGTCATGGACAATGTCTGGCTTCAATCGGCGTTGTGGATGGTCTTGGCGCTCGCCGCCGCCTTGGGCTCGCTCTACATCACCATATCGGCGGCGCTGTTCGAGATCGTGGTCGGCGCGATCGCCGGTAATACGATTGGGCTGCCGCTGACGCCGTGGATCAATTACATCGCCGGCGTCGGCGCCGTGGTGCTGACGTTTCTCGCCGGCACGGACATTGATCCGGCCGTAGTCAAAAAGCATTTCGGCGCCAGCGTCACCATCGGGCTGATGGGCTTCTTTGCGCCCTATGTCGGCTGCCTGCTGCTGGCGCGCTACGGGCTTGGCTGGCCCTGGCCGCAGGCGCAGATCGCCGGTATCTCACTGTCCACGACATCGGTCGCCGTTGTCTATGCGGTGATGGTCGAGACCGGCTACAACCGCACCGAACTCGGCAAGATCATTCTCGCGGCGTGCTTCATCAATGACATCGGCACGGTGCTGGCGCTCGGGCTGATCTTCGCCAACTACAATCTTTATCTCGTGCTGTTCGCAGTCGTAACCGTCGCCGTCGTTGCGGCGCTGCCATTCATCGTACCTTGGCTGTTCAAGAAGATCGGCGGAAGGGCGAGCGAGCCGGAGATCAAGTTTCTGTTTCTGGTGCTGTTCGCGCTGGGCGGCCTCGCCAATCTAGGCAAAAGCGAAGCGGTGCTGCCGGCCTACCTGGTCGGGATGGCGCTGGCGCCGTTTTTTCTGGCCAACCGCGAGCTGCAGCTGCGCCTCCGCGCTATTTGCTTCGCCTTCCTCACGCCGTTCTACTTCCTCAAGGCGGGCTCGCTGATCGAATCGCACGCCCTGATTACCGGCGCCGGGCTGATCGGGCTGTTCCTCGCCATGAAGATGATCACCAAGTTCGTCGGCATCCTGCCGTTGACGCGCTATTTCAAGTTCGACCCGCGCGAGGGCATGTACACGACGATGATGATGTCGACCGGCCTGACATTCGGCTCGATCTCCGCACTGTTCGGGCTCACCAATCACATCATCGATCAGAATCAATACACGGTCTTGCTTACCGCGGTCGTCGGCAGCGCCGTGGTGCCGACGCTGATCGCGCAAATCTGGTTTCACCCGCATTTCGAACCGCTGGAGGAGGACGCCTGACAGCTCAACCCAGGCGTATCAGATTGGCTCCGAACAGGACGCCGATCAGCGATGCCGCGACCGACGCAAGGACGTAGCCCGCTGCGGCGAGATGTTCGCTGCGCTCCCACAGCAACACCGAATCGAGCGAGAACGTCGAAAACGTCGTATAGCCGCCGAGAATTCCCGTGGTGAGAAATAGCCGCAATGCCTGCGGCGAGCCGGCGCGCAAGCCGAAATACGCAGTCAGGAGCCCCATCACCAAAGAACCGGAGACATTGGCGAACAACGTATTGTACGGGAATGATGTCCCGAGCCATCGGGTCATCGCAACGTTGACATAGTGCCTAAGTGCAGCGCCAATTCCGCCGCCGACAAAAACGAGGATATAGGACTGCAAAGCAGCGTCCTTTCTGTTGCGGGCGCTGCTGGTAGCACAATGCTCCCACCAGCGCTCAATGAGCGTCCGGCAGGAGTCATTAGCCTTACGGCAGTTGCAGGGGACTCCATCCCTCTCCGACACGCCCGAAATAAAAGCGGTCGAGCTGCGTGTCAACACAACAACAAGAATTCAGCCATTCCGAAACCGCGGACGATTCAACTAACGCGGTAAGCGCCCAACTACGCCACCTTTTGCTTGAGATGCGGGAACATGGCGTGGAGCGCTTCCTGGTCCATCTCGGTCTTGAACTTGTGACGATCCTTGAGCGTGGACGCTTTCTGCGCGGCGGGACGCGCGTTGATCTCGTCGACCAGCCGCTTGATGTTCTTGTACTTGTCCCAGGCGCCTTCGCCGACCACGTTGGGCAGCATCCGCGTCCAGCCCCACACATTCATGTCGACGATGGTGTAAGTGTCACCGAGCATGTATTTGTGGTTGCCGAGCCGCGCATCGAGAATGCCGGCGTGGCGCTGCCCCTCGAACACATAGCGATTAATGGCGTAGGAAATCTTCTCTGGCGCGTAATTGCGGAAATGCACCGCCTGGCCGAAATAGGGACCGACGCCCGACGAGACGAAAAACATCCACGACAACAATTCGCCGCGCGCCTTGTCGGTCTTGGCCGGCAGGAACTTGCCGGTCTTCTCGGCGAGATAAAGCAGGATCGCGCTCGAATCGAACACGGTCACGTCGCCATCGACGATGGCGGGCAGCTTCGCATTCGGATTGATGGCGAGAAATTCCGGCTTGTGCTGCTCGCCCTTGCGGGTGTCGACCGGAATGGCGTCGTAGGGCATGCCGGTTTCTTCCAGGAACAGCGCGACCTTGGTCGGGTTGGGCGCGCCGCTATAGTAGAATTTGAGCATCGTTCACTCCTTGGTTCGCATTTGATCCGCTCATTACCGCGCAAGCGGGAATCCAGAAACTGGATCCCCGATTTTGCGGGGACGAGCGGAAAGGCCCTTAAAACAAGCCGATAATCTTGCCGTCCGGCCCGACGTCGATCGAGTCGGCCGCCGGCACGCGGGGCAGGCCCGGCATCGTGAGAATCTCGCCGCAGATTGCAACCACGAACTCGGCTCCCGCGGACAGCCGCACCTCGCGCACCGGAATGATGTGGTCGCTCGGCGCGCCTTTCGCATCCGGGTTGGTGGTGAAGCTGTACTGGGTCTTGGCCATGCAGATCGGAAACTTGCCGTAGCCCATCGCCTCGAACGCGGCGAGCTGGTCGCGCACCGGCTTGTCTATCGAAATGTCCCTGGCGCGATAGATCTCGCGGCAGATGGTGCGGATCTTCTCAAGGAGCGGCATGTCGTCCGGATAGAGGAATTTCAGCTTGCTCTTGCCGCTCTCGGCGATCTTGACGACGGCGCGCGCGACATCCGCAGCGCCCGCGCCGCCCATGGCCCAGTGATCGGCCATCAGCGCGTCGACGCCGAGCGCCTTGCATTTCTCCTCGACCAGCTTGATCTCGGCGTCGGTGTCGGCCGAGAAGCGGTTGATCGACACCACGGGCTGGATGCCGAATTTCTGCATGTTCTCGATGTGCCGCTGCAGGTTGGACATGCCGGCTTCAAGCGCCTTGAGATTCTCGGACTTCAGGTCCTCCTTCTTGACGCCGCCGTGCATTTTGAGCGCGCGGATCGTCGCCACCAGCACGACGCAGTCCGGCGCGATGCCGGCTTTGCGGCATTTGATATCCATGAATTTTTCGGCGCCGAGATCGGCGCCGAAGCCCGCTTCCGTCACCACGTAGTCGGCAAGCTTGAGCGCGGTCGTCGTCGCCAGCACGGAATTGCAGCCATGCGCAATGTTTGCGAACGGGCCGCCGTGAATAAAGGCCGGCGTGCCTTCCATGGTCTGCACCAGATTCGGCGCCAGCGCGTCCTTGAGCAGCACCGTCATGGCGCCGTGCGCCTTGAGATCGCCGGCGCGCACCGGTTTGCGGTCGCGCGTATAAGCCGCGACGATATTGCCGAGCCGCTTCTTGAGATCGTCGAGATTGCGGGCAAGACAGAAGATCGCCATCACTTCCGAGGCAACCGTGATGTCGAAGCCGTCCTCGCGCGGGAAGCCGTTGGCGACACCGCCGAGCGAGTTGACGATCTGGCGAAGCGCGCGGTCGTTCATGTCGAGCACGCGCCGCCAGGCAATACGCCGCGCATCGATGCCGAGCGCATTGCCCCAGTAGATGTGATTGTCGAGCAGGGCGGCGAGCAGATTATTCGCCGACGTAATGGCGTGGAAATCGCCGGTGAAATGCAGATTGATGTCTTCCATCGGCACGACTTGCGCATAACCGCCGCCGGCGGCGCCGCCTTTCATGCCGAATGACGGGCCAAGCGATGGCTCACGGATGCAAAGCATCGCCTTTTTGCCGATGTGGTTGAGCGCATCGGTCAAACCCACCGTGGTCGTGGTCTTGCCCTCGCCCGCCGGCGTCGGGTTGACGGCGCTGACCAGAATGAGCTTGCCGTTCGGCCGGTTCTGAATCAACTTGATGAAATCCATCGACACCTTGGCCTTGTAGTGGCCGAACGGTTCGAGATTTTCCGGGGCGATGCCGAGCTTCTCGCGAGCGACGTCAACGATCGGCCGCTTCTTGGCGGCCTGCGAGATTTCGATATCCGATTTGGGCGACTGATGCTGTGAGGCGGGCATTGTAAGATCCGTTGATGGGCCGATACGTTGGGTGGAAACCTCTGAGTCCGTCATGGCCGGGTTCGTCCCGGCCATCCACGTCTTTCTTTGCAACAACAAGACGTGGATGCCCGGCACAAGGCCGGACATGACGCGGAGATTAGGTGAACCTTGCCTTGAGTTGGAGACTGGCCGATTTCGCCCACTCGCCGGCTTCGATCTTTTTGCCGTCGGCCGGCTGAACGCGCGTTATCTTGAAGCGCCCATCGGCGCACACCACGGTGATGCCGTCTGTATCGACCGCAGCGATCTCGCCGAGCTTGCCGGCAATTCCTTTCGGATCCTTGGCCGGCAGCGGCTTGGCGTCGAATATCTTCAGTTGCTTGCCATCGAGCGTCGTCCAGGCACCCGGCGCCGGATTGCAGCCGCGGATCAGCCGGTCGATCTGCTCCCACGGCTTGCCCCAGTCGATCTTCGCGTTCTCCGCGCCGCAGCGGCCCTCATAGGTCGCCTTCAACTCGTCCTGTTTGATGCGCGGCGCCTTGCCGGCTTTGACCAGATCGACCGCTTCCAGCATCGCGTCGACCCCCATCGGAAACAGCCGATCGAAATAGACCGTGCCGAGTGTGTCGTTCGGGCCGATCGGCGTCTTTTTTTGCAAGAGCACGTCGCCAGTATCGAGGCCATTGTCGGGCCAGAAAATCGACAAGCCGGTTTCCGTCTCGCCCTTGATGATCGGCCAATTGATGGCGCTGGCGCCGCGATAGGCGGGCAACAGCGACGGGTGATACTGGATCGAGCCGTGGGTCGGGATGTTGAGAAATTCTTCCGGCACGAACAACGTCACGAACGCCATCACCTGAAGGTCGGGCTTGAGCGCTTTGAATTCTTCCCAAACCTTCGGGTCCTTGTAGGAGGTCGGCTGGTGGACCGGCAGGTTAGCCGCGAGCGCCGCTTCCTTCAGCGGATCGGCCTTGGCGCCGTGCCTTTCCGGCGCGACATAGACAGCGACGACATTCTCGTCGCGCCTGAGCAGTGCCTCGAGCACCGCCTTGCCGAATGCCTGCTGGCCGTGAACGACAATACGCATTGCAAAAACCTCTCCCAAATTCTTTGTTGTCATGCCCGCGAAAGCGGGCATCCAGTAACCACCGATGGTTCGGCGATTACTGGGTCCCCGCTTTCGCGGGGACGACAGCGACGACTATGCAGCAGCCGCTTTTGCCGGCTTCTCCGGCGGCGTGATGGCGCCCGACACCTTGATCTCGGCGACTTCCTGGTTGGTATAGCCGAGTTCCTTGCGCAAGATTTCCTCCGTGTGCTCGCCGAGAAGCGGCGACCGGCGCACGTCGGCGGGCGAGTCCGACAACTTCACCGGATTGCCGACCGTCAGATATTTGCCGCGGTTCGGATGATCGACTTCGACCACAGTGCCGCTCGCGCGCAGCGACGGCTCCTCGGCGATTTCCTTCATCGACAGGATCGGACCGACCGGAATGTCATGCTTGTTGCAGGTGTCCATGACCTCGAACTTGGTCATGGTCTTGGTCCATTCCTCGATCGTATCGAAGATGTGGCGCAGTCGCGGCAGCCGCGCCGGCGGCGTGGCGTAATCGGCATCGGTCTTCCATTCGGGCTTGCCGATCAGATCGCAGATCGCGCCCCATACCGGCGCCTGGGTGATGAAATAGATGTAGGCGTCGGGATCGTCCTCCCAGCCTTTGCACTTGAGGATCCAGCCGGGCTGGCCACCGCCGGAATCGTTGCCGGCCCGCGGCGTCGCCTTGCCGAACGGAATACCCTCGCCGTATTGACTGTATTCGGTCAGCGGACCGTGTTGCAGCCGCTGCTGATCGCGCAGTTTCACGCGCGCCAGATTGAGCACGCCGTCCTGCATGGCGGCGAGCACCTTCTGGCCGCGCCCCGTCCGGACCCGCTGGTAGAGCGCGGTGACAATGCCAAACGCGAGATGCAGGCCGGTGCCGGAATCGCCGATCTGCGCGCCAGTCACGAGCGGCGGGCCGTCGCGGAAGCCGGTGGTCGAGGCCGAGCCGCCGGCGCATTGGGCGATGTTCTCGTAGACCTTGCAGTCTTCATACGGTCCGGGACCAAAGCCCTTCACCGAGGCGACGATCATGCGCGGATTGGTCTTGTGGATGTAGTCCCAGGTCAGCCCCATGCGATCGAGCGCGCCGGGCGCAAAATTCTCCACCAGGACGTCGCAACGCTTGATCAGCCGCGCCAGGATCTCTTTGCCCTTGGGATGCTTGCTGTCGATCGTGATCGAGCGCTTCGAGCCGTTGAGCATGGTGAAATAAAGACTGTCGGCGCCTTTCACATCGCGCAGCTGGCCGCGCGTGATGTCGCCGACGCCGGGCCGCTCCACCTTGATGACGTCGGCGCCCATATAGGCGAGCAGCTGCGTGCAGGTCGGCCCCGACTGCACGTGGGTGAAGTCGAGAATTTTGACGCCTTGCAGCGCCCTGCCCGCCTCGCCCCACGGCTTCGACGATGGCCGCGGCAGTCCGTTGCCGCTGCCCGCCTTTGCCGCCTTCGCCGGCGGCTTCTTCACAGCCTTGAGCGTGACGACTGTCTTGGCTGATTTTTTCACCGCCAGTTTCCCTTTTGCCTTGGCGGCCTTCTTTCTCGTGGCCATCGTGTGTCCTCTCTATTCAAACTCTGTACGGCTATCTTGGCGCCGTCGTTGCGGCGGCTATTTCTTGCGAACTGCGCTCTTGGGGTTGAGGTTACCGATGCGGCCACTCTCGCTGCCGGCCGCCGGGTCGATCACGGCGTTGATCAGCGTCGGCTTGCCGGAATCCATGGCCTGGTTCACGGCACGCTTGAGTTCGTCCGGCGACGTCGCATTAACGCCGGCGCCGCCGAATGCCTCGATCAGCTTGTCGTAACGCGCGCCCTTGACGAATACGGTGGTCGCCGGATCGGTACCGGCACTGTTGAGGTCGGTACCGCGATAGATGCCGTCGTTGTTGAAGACGACGATGCAGACCGGCAGCTTGTAGCGGCAGATTGTTTCGATCTCCATGCCGGAGAAACCGAACGCCGAATCGCCCTCGACCGCGAGCACGGGCTTGCCGGTCTCGATCGCCGCGCCGATGGCATAGCCCATGCCGATGCCCATGACGCCCCAGGTGCCGACGTCGATGCGCTTGCGTGGCTGATAGACGTCGATGACGCCGCGGGCGAGATCGAGCGTATTGGCGCCTTCATTGACGAGGATGGCGTCCGGCCGCTCCTTGACGATGGTGCGCAGCACGCCGAGCGCGCCGTGATAGTCCATCGGCGCATTGTTGTTCATCAGCCGCGGCGCCATCTTGGCGACGTTCTCGTCGCGCTTCGACGTGACGATCTTGATCCAGTCCGCGGCCGGCGCCGGCCAGTTGCCGCCCATGCCGTCGAGCAGTGCGGCGACAGCCGAGCCGATATCGCCAACCACCGGGGCGGCGATTTCGACATTCGAATCCATTTCCTTCGGCTCGATGTCGACCTGGATGAATTTCTTTGGCGCGTCGCCCCAGGCCTTGCCTTTGCCGTGCGACAGCAGCCAGTTCAGCCGCGCGCCGATCAACAGCACAACATCGGAATCCTTCAGCACCGTCGAACGCGCCGCGCCCGCGCATTGCGGATGCGTGTCAGGCAACAGGCCCTTGGCCATGCTCATCGGCAGGAACGGCGCACCGCTCTTCTCGACAAAATCACGGATCGCCGCATCGGCCTGCGCATAAGCCGCGCCCTTGCCCAGAATGATGAGCGGACGCTTGGCGCCCTTGAGGACGGCGAGCGCGCGCTTGATCGCGTCAGCGGCTGGAATCTGCGCCGGCGCCGGGTCGATCACCTTGACCAGCGATCGTGCGCCCGCAGCCGCATCCATCGCCTGGCCGAACAACTTGGCCGGCAGGTCGAGATAGACGCCACCGGGACGACCCGAAACCGCGGCGCGAATTGCCCGTGCCAGGCCAATGCCGATGTCCTGCGCGTGCAGCACGCGAAACGCCGCCTTGCACAAAGGCTTGGCGATGGCGAGCTGATCCATCTCCTCGTAATCGCCCTGCTGCAGATCGACGATCTCGCGCTCGGATGAACCCGAAATCAGGATCATCGGAAAGCAATTGGTCGTCGCGTGCGCGAGCGCAGTGAGGCCATTGAGAAAGCCGGGAGCCGACACAGTGAGGCAAACCCCCGGTTTTTTGGTCAGGAAACCGGCGATGGCTGCGGCATAGCCGGCATTCTGTTCGTGCCGAAACGAGATGACTCGGATTCCCGAAGCCTGCGCCATGCGGCCGAAATCGGTGATCGGGATCCCGGGCACGCCATAGATGGTGTTAAGGCCGTTGAGCTTGAGCGCGTCAATGATGAGATGAAAACCGTCGGTCAGCTCCTGCTCGCCCTCGGGTGCTTTTATCTCTCTATTCTGAACCGCTGCTTCAGCCACGGCATGTCTCCCTACGAATTTGTTGTATTTTCCCGCGTCACGGCGCGCATCGGATAAACCTCGCAGTCGAAACCGCGGTTCGCCCTGATGGCAGGGTCGGCATTGGCGAAAGCCCGCGCCGCCGTTTCATCCTCCGCGACCACAATACCGACGCCATAGGGGCCCCTGGGATCGAGCACCGGCCCGAACACCAGCACGTCGCCGCGGTCGAGCTTGGCCTTCCAATAGGCAAGATGCTCGCCCATCATCGCCCTCTCCTCGTCGTTCATGTCCATCGCGAAGGTCGGACGCGGGGCAATCAACTTAAAGAAGAAGTGCGGCATCGGTCGATCCGGCGATCTTAATCCAAATAGTCGGCATATTTGGCGACGTGATCGGCAAGGCCGAGTGCATGGTCGCGCACCAGGCTTTCGGCGCGTGCGGTGTCGCGCGCCTCCAGTGCCTCGATGATGTGCATATGATCGCGGATCGAGCGGTCCGCGCGGTCCTGTTCGCTGATCGTCTTCCGGCGGATCATGCGCATGTTGGTAAACAGGTTTTCGGCGAGATTGATGAGCGCATCGTTGCGGCTCATGCGAATGATCGTCTGATGAAACTCGATATTGACGTCGGAGTATTCGTCGAGATGAGCGCGGTGCTCGCCGCCGTGAAAGGTCGCGAACATGCGCCGCAGCGAAGCGATCTCCTCGTCGGATCCGATCTGGGTGATCAGCCGCGCTGCCATGCTTTCGAGCGCGGCCCACGCGGTGATCAGCTCGATCACTTCGCGGCGGTTCTTGCGCACGACATAGATGCCGCGACGCGGCTCGGAGCGCACGAAACCCTCACGCTCTAGCTGCGCCATCGCCTCGCGTACCGGGGTGCGGCTGATACCGAAATCGGCGGCGAGTTGCCGCTCGTCGAGTCTGATCCCGGCGCGGCTGCCGTAGACGTCCATCGCGGCGATGGCGTTTTTCAGCGCCGCATAGGCTTGCTGCTTGAAGCTTGCCGGGCTGGCGAGCGGATCGACGGCGATGCGCCGCTCCGGAGGCTGCGCGTCATCAAGAGCGGGCCGGGTACGATGCAACACGGAAAGGCTTGAAGTCATTGTGGTATACATTATTCCAGCGGCCCAAAGGGTGCAAGGGCGCCGGGCGGTCCACCAGAGTTTTGGGCCCGCCAGTCGGAAAACTGGCGGGCCCATAGCTTGGATTACCGTGCAGCCCGGTGCTTCACGGCACGCGCCGTCAGCCCTTCGCCATGAAACTGCTGCGCAGCGGCTTGAGCACGAACAGCGCCAAGGCCACCACGATGAAATTCATGATCGCCGTGATGACGAACACCATGTGCCAGCTGCCGGTATGCGACTTGATGATGTTAGCGACCGGCACCAGGAACGCCGACGCACCCTTGGCCGTGTAGAGCAGACTGAGGTTCACCGTCGCAAACTTGGTACCGAACGTGTCCGTGCAGGTCGAGGGAAACAGGCTGAAAATCTCGCCCCAAGTCAGGAAGATCAGGCCCGCGAACAGCACGAAAGCCCACGGCGCGTGGCCAAGCGTACCAAGCAGCCAGTACGCGATGCCGCCAAGACCGAAGGCAATCGCCATCGTATATTCGCGGCCGATGTTATCGGAGATCCAGCCGAACAGCGGTCGTGCACCGCCGTTGCACAGGTTGTCGAAGATGCCCGCGAGCACCAGCGTGGTCAGCCCGAACATCAGCACCATTTTGCCGACGCCGAAATCACCCGCAATCGGCGCGAGTTGCGCGGTCGCCATCAGACCGCTCGCCGACACCAGGACGAACATGATGTAGAGCAGCCAGAACACCGGCGTGCTCAAGACTTTCGCCGGAGAATAGCTCTGCGCAGTCTGCGTGACCTTCGGCGCCAGAAGCCCCGTTAATTCGCCGGGTTCCGGACCGCGCAACATCCACGCGAGAACAAAGACGAGTCCGCCCTGCACGAGGCCAAACCAGAAGAACGCAGCCTGATAGCCCGATGAGCTGATCACATGAGTGATGGGGATAACGGTCAGGGCCGTGCCGGCGCCATAGCCGGCTGCGGTCAGGCCGACGGCGAGACCGCGCCGGTCGGGAAACCATTTCACGGCTTGGCCGACGCACGTTGCGTAGATCGCTCCGCCGCCGACACCGCTCACGGCGGAACCGAAATACAGCATTCCAAGAGTATCGGCCCGCGAATTAATGATCCAGCCGAGCGCGACGCAGATGCCGCCGAACGCGACGACCAGCTTCGGTCCAAGGCGTCCGCCGAGCATATCGACAATCCACCCTTCGACCGGCGTCAGCCATGTCTCCAGCGCGATAAAAACTGCAAACCCGAACTGGATCGAAGCTTTTGTCCAGCCGTGCGCCTGGTTCATTGGGTTGACGAAAAACGTCCAGCCGTATTGCAGATTGGCGATCAGCACCATGCAGATGATGCAGATGATGAGCTGGGTCCAGCGGGTCTCCGGCCTTGCCACCGCATGAGACTCGGCCATTGTGGATGCGCTAGTCATGACTTTCCGCCCCTAGGGTTTGGTCAGAGTTTTTGTGTCGCCTTTGTTGCAATTTTAGAACATCGGCGCGGCATTTAAAATGAAAACTGCGCGGCAGTGACGATGGCTAATGGTCGCAACCCGCCGGGAGCACAGTTTGATCCGCTATAGAAGATTTATACGCGATCCAGCCCGAATTTACGCCTCTGAGTGCGGTGAAAAATAAATGCCTCAAAATATTATTTTATAGGGACCCAACTCGCGGCCCATGCGTTGGCTCGCCAAGGAGGGCGCGTGCGTGACCGCCAATCGTTGGATTCCTGCGCTAATGCTGATCGCGTCGCTCTGCGGCGCGACCGTTGCGGACGCCCAGTCCGTTACGCCGGTCGAGAGGGTGCAGCCGGACGGCACCGTTGCCTCACCACTGGCGCTTACGCAGGCGCAGCGCGGTGTTATCTATAGTGGTGTGAAGCAGCAGCGCGTTCACAGCGCCGCAGACGGGGTCGCGACTTCCGTGGGTGCACCGGTCGCGCCGTTGCTTGCGCTGAGCGACGCGCCCGACGTGCCGGCACTCGCCGACGGTGAGGGCGATTTCCTCAAATACGCCACGGTGGAGGGAGACGTTGTGGTCGTCGATCCGATCCGAATGCGCGTCGTCGAAGTCATTCATCCTGGCGCGGTTCCATAAGCCTGCGATCGCCACCAGGCCGCCATTCCTTTCGGCTCTGCCGCGCGACCCAGACCCTGCGGCGTAGCGTTTTCGCGTCGGCGTTTCGTGACCATTGCACAGCATGACGATCAGGCCGCAAGCCATAAATCCGCACAAGAGCGCCGTCCAGATAGTTCCCCTCGAGGCGCCCCCTGAGGCGCCGTTCTACATCTCGGCGACCCGAACCGCCGGCGAACCGCCGCGCACGCTGAAATACGGCGATACTTTCGTCGTTCTGGACAGCCGCGGCGACATTGCCGCGGCATCGGGCCGGTCCGCCGGACTGTTCCACCTCGATACACGCTACCTTTCGCGTCTCGAACTGTTCGTCAACGATACGCCGCCGCTTTTGCTGGGCTCAAATCTCCGCGACGACAATTCGGCGCTGTTCGTCGATCTGACAAATCCCGACATCATGTCCGACCAGCACATCGTCTTGGAAAGGGACAACGTGCACATTCTGCGCACGGTATTTCTGTGGCGCGGCACCGCGTATCAGCGGCTGGGGGTGCACAATTACGGCGAGCGCGCGGTCGACCTGCGCCTGTCGTTTTTGTTCGAAAACGATTTTGCCGATCTGTTCGAAGTGCGCGGAGCGCATCGCGAGCGGCGGGGTACCGCCACCGCAAGGCTGCAGGGCAACGACGAAGTCATGCTCAGCTACCGCGGGCTCGATGCCAAGCTGCGGCGCACCGCGCTGACGTTCGATCCGCCGCCACAGCAATTGACGATCGGCAGCGCGATTTACGCATTACGGCTCGATCCCGGACAAATGCAGCCCATCTTTGTCGCGGTCAGCTGCGATCCGGCGCAGCCGCGTCCATTGCCGTTTCTGCGCGGCCTAATTGCCGCGCGCCGCGAGTTGCGCGACACCGCGCGCGACCGCACGTCGGTCGAGACATCCAATACGCGGTTCAATGAGATGCTGTGCCGGTCGGCGGCCGATCTCTCGATCCTGATGACCGACACGCCCCAGGGCCGCTATCCTTATGCCGGAATCCCATGGTTCTCAACGACGTTCGGCCGCGACGGGCTGATCACGGCGCTACAGATGTTGTGGTGGAGTCCGGTGGTGGCGAAAGGCGTGCTGCGGCGCCTCGCCCATTACCAGGCGAAGGCCGCCGATCCGCGCGCCGACTCGGAACCCGGAAAAATCCTGCACGAAATGCGCGGCGGCGAAATGGCGGCGCTGCATGAGGTACCATTCGGCCTCTATTACGGCAGCGTCGACTCGACGCCGTTGTTTGTTCTACTCGCCGGCCTTTATCTCGAACGCACCGGCGATAGTGAAACCATTGCGGAGCTGTGGCCCAACATCGAGGCCGCACTCGCCTGGATCGACGGTCCGGGTGATCCCGATGGCGACGGCTTCGTCGAATATTTGCGGGCGACCGAACAAGGCCTCGCCAATCAGGGCTGGAAGGATTCGCAAGACGCGATCTTTCACGCCGACGGGCGGCTCGCCAACGGCAGCATCGCGCTCGCGGAAGTCCAGGCTTACGTCTACGCCGCGAAACGCTTGGCGGCGCGCTGCGCCCGCCGGTTGGGGCACGATACCGCTGCGCAAAAGCTTGACGAAGAAGCGCAACGACTTGCCGCACGTTTCGAGGCCGCGTTCTGGTGCCCGCGAATAGAAACATATGCAATTGCGCTCGACGGCGACAAAAAGCCCTGCGAGGTGCGCACGTCGAACGCCGGACAGGTGCTGTTCAGCGGCATTGCCGCGCCCGACCGGGCCAGGCGAGTCGCTGCCGGTCTACTGCAGCCGCACTTCTTTTCCGGCTGGGGCATCCGCACCGTCGCTGCCGGCGAAGCCCGTTACAATCCGATGTCGTATCACAACGGATCGATCTGGCCGCACGACAACGCGCTGATCGCGCTCGGCTTGGCGCGCTACGGCGAGAAACAGGCGATCGCCAATCTGTTTACCGGCCTGTTTATGGCTGGCACCTACATGGATCTGCGGCGGCTGCCGGAACTGTTCTGCGGCTTCCGGTTGCAGCATGGCCACGGCCCGACACTCTATCCGGTTGCGTGCGCGCCACAGGCCTGGGCCAGCGCCACGCCGTTCACGCTTCTGGAAGCGTCGCTTGGGCTGCAATTCGATCCATTCCACAACGAGATCCGCCTGTGCAATCCGATCCTGCCGCCGTTCCTCGACGAAGTGATCCTGCGTAATCTGCGGCTTCGCGCCGCGAGCGTCGATCTGCGCGTGCGCCGCAATGGCGACACCGTATCGCTCGATACGCCGCGGATCAGCGGCGACATCCGGGTTTCGATAGTTTTCAGCTCGTAAGCCCGCATCGCCGGAACTTGTAAGACGGCGCGTGGAACCCGCGAGAGCGTTCCGATTTAGTCCTTTGGGAACTTCGTCGGCAGCAACGGAGGAATGATGCACGGGGATCGGTGGATGACCGCCAGCGCGACGGTCGCAGCGGCGGGTTTTGCGCTCACAATCGCCACGATGGCGATGGTCCTGGGCGCGGCTACGGCGCTTGCGGACAATTCGACTACTGCTGCACCGGCGTCAGGCGTGCCGGCTGCCGCCGCGCCCGAGGCCAGTCCAAGCACCAAATCCGCACCGCAAACACCGCAAGCTGCTCCCCCGACCAACTCCAAAACAAGTCCGCAAAATACTCCCCAAGCCACGCCTCAAGTCACTCCGGAAGTTACCGTCCTCAACAAGCACGAGGTCGAGGGCATTCTCGGCCGCGAAGTACGCAGCGCGGCCAACATAAT
>CAVPQA010000006.1:0-63446 GCA_963707175.1 uncultured Alphaproteobacteria bacterium | reverse complement strand
GAAGCCTCCACCGGCCGAATGGTTCAATTCAAGTGCGTATATCGGCGAGCTGGCGAAATGGTGAATGAAATGCGGCGGGAAAGGTGAATGCTCGCGCCGCCGCGTTCACCTTTCCGTGGCCGGCAAGCGGCGCGGTTGGGGCGATTGCAGCGACGCGCCGTGCGCGCCGGCAGGAAGGGAAAGCTTCCCGCTCCTGCGGCGGGCTCTTGGTTTACGCCGCGAGCGTGTCAACCGGCGTTCATCCCCGCCGTTACCGTGGCCCCAACTGGATCCACGTCGCGGTGGTGAATTGCTTTGACTGGCCGAAAAAGATCACCGTCTTGGTGTGAAGGCTCGACAGCGCGTCGAACACATAGCGCACGCCGGGCTTTTCGACGTTGGCGACGACCTTGTCGGATTTGTCGTAACTGACCAGCGCCAGCGACACCCGGTTGTCGATGTAGCTGTAGGCCCAGGTGGTTATGCCCTGGTATTTGACGACCGGGCAGGTCGCGCTCGATCCCAGCTTGTCCGGATCCTCCAGGCAGATCACCTTCAGACCGGGAGGCAGCGGCGGAGCGCTGCTGGCCGGAACGTATTGCACGTCCGCGTACGGGGTCTGAGCCGCGGCGTGCCGGGGCGCAACCGCCATGCCCATGACGGCAATCGCCGCGAGGATCAAATGACCACGAAAAAGGCACCGTGAATTCATGGATAGCCTCCCTGGTTCGCACGCAGATATTAGCAACTCACGCGTGTGACAGCAAAGTGACGGCGGCAATTTCCTTTGGTGTTTTCCCCGCACGGCTCGCTTCCGCTCCCGCAAGCGGAGCCGGGAAAGGCACGCGTCGGCCTGCGCGTTCATCCCCCGGCGATCGGCTCCTCGAGCGGCGCTTTGCCGGCGGCATGCATCGCCGCCCGGTAGGCGAACACCATCCCGGGCCCGAGCGTGGTGCCCGGTCCGGGATAGGAGCCGCGCATGATCGAGGCCATGTCGTTGCCGCAGGCATAGAGGCCGGTCATCGGCTGGCCGGCCGTGTCGAGCACGCGTGCGTCCGCATCCGTCGACAGCCCGGTCGAGACCGCGATGTCGGCGGGCCAGATTTCCATGCCGTAGAACGGCGCCACGGCGAGCGGGCCGATGCAGGGATTGGGCTTGTGCGCGTCGTCGCCGTTGAAGCGGTTCAGCTCGGTCTCGCCCTTGCCGAAATCGGCATCGATGCCGGTCTGCGCAAGCCGTTGTGGCGCGCGACCGTGCGGCGCAGGCCCGCCGCGTCGACGCCGAACGCCGGCGAGATCGTCCAGCTTCGCGGCGCGCTTGAGATATCCGGCTTGCAGCAGGCGCGACAGATTGCCGGCGCCCGGATAGACGAGGCCCAGTCCGTATTTTTTGATGAAGGCCGCGTCGCAGATCAGATAACCCGGAATCGCCGGCGAATTGGCATTGGCGTCGAACATGCCTTCGACAAAGTCGTGATACGACACCGCTTCGTTGACGAGCGCGCGCCGCGTTGTTGACCGCGATCAGGCCCGGCTTGGCGCGGTCGAGCAGCAGGTGCGGATAAAGTCCTTTGCCGCCGGCGGCGCGGGGCGTGATCGAGGCCGGCGTCCACAATCCGCTGCCGCTTCCTCCTCGGGCGCGATGCGCGGCGCCGAGCTGTCGCCGATGCCGATGCCGTCGCCCGGGGTGTCGCGTCGCCTGGAATGCGCTGGCGTTGGCCGCGGCATGAGGCCGCGCCGAAAGCGCCAGATCGTGGGAGAAGCCGCCGGTCGCCAGCACGACGCCGTTGCGGGGCTGCGACCATTAATTGTTCGCCGTCCGACGCTCTTGATTGTCGCGCCGACGACGCAGCACCATCGCGGCAATCAATCGGCGATCAGCACATCGAACAAAATCTCGATGCCGCGCTGCTTCAGGCTGTAGAACAGCCGCGCGGTGAGTGCGTTGCCATCGTCAGCCGCGTGCCGCGCGGGTAGCGCAGCCGGTCGAGCCAGATAACGCCCCATCAGCCGCGCCGCGTGGGCGAAATTCTTCAGCGACCTGAAACCGCCCAAGCAGCGGCGGATGTCGGCCTTGGCGATCATCATGCCGCCGAACAGCATGTATTCGGGGATCGGCGGCCGCAAGCCTGGCGAAATCGGCGCCAAGGAGCCGCCCGTCGAACGGCTCCGGAGATGATGGCGCGGCCACTGACCGCGGCGCCCTTCATGTTGCTGCGATAGTCGGGATGCCCGCCCGCACGGCAGGAATTTCAGCATCGGTATTATAATTCCAGGTAATCGATCGCGGCCGGCCCGGTTTTCAGAAACGCGAGCGCGCAGCGACGCGGCTTTTCGGGGTTCGCCGACCAGCGCGTCGCAGATAGATCCTAGCGCCTGCCGCGGCGCTGTCGGCAAAGCCCGCGGCGCGGCTCTGATAATTGCCGGGGATCCACAGCGTGCCGGCCGACGTCGACCCCGGTGCCGCCGGCCTGGCCCGATTTCTCGGCAGACACAGCACGCTGAGCCCCTTGCAGGCTCGCCCACCAGGGCCGCCGTCATGCCGGCCGGCCCGGCGCCCGGCCACCAGCAGATCGACCTCGCGTTGGTGTGGCATTGTTCTTTGCCCGCCGTCTCTCTGTGCAGACGCTAGCATAATCTGCATCCCGCACCGCGATAGCGGGGAGGGGGGACCGCGCGAAGCGCGGTGGGAGGGGCGCGGGCCGCAACGAATTTTATTCCGGCGAAAGTGAAACGGCGAGTTACTCGGCGGCTTCGGCTTTGATGCGCAACGGTACCGCTGCGATGACGGCGTCAGCGGAATCGTCGCGGAACGCCGCGTTGGCGCGAAGCTCGTCAATGGTACGGGCCGGCGGAAACGCTCGGCCAGTATGCTGGCGCCAGTCTTCGGCTGCGAATTCGAGCGCCTCGGCCGCCCGCTGCAGCGCCTCGTCAATCGTATCGCCAGCCGCGATCACGCCTGGTACATCGGGAAACGACACGCCATAGCTGCTGTCGCTCTCCTTGTAAATCAACGCGATGTAATGCTGCATCGATCAGTCCTTCGGCCAGCCCGCCTGCTTGTAGATGCTGCGCACGGTGCCCGGCGGCAAGTCGCGTTTCGGGTGCGGTACGATCACCATCAGGTGCTTCGCCTTATGGACGAACTTATGGTGCGAGCCGCGCACCGACATCTCCTCGAAGCCGTCCTGCAACAACCGGCGGATGATATCACGGCTGTCGCGAAGCAAGGGAGGGCCCTTTTTCACCTATCCCGGCAAGCAGGATAGGACTCACGCGGTTTCCAGGCGAATGAACTCCCACGTAACGGTCGGATATGTATCACACCCGCTCGACAAAACTATCCACCACGCGCTTCTCCCCCGCCCGGTCGAACTGGATTGTCAGTTTGTTGCCGTCGATGGCGGTGACGTTGCCGTTGCCGAATTTCTGGTGGAAGACGCGGTCGCCCAGCGTGAAGGCGGAGGTGGTGCCGGTGGATTTGGCGATCAGTTCGCCTTCGATGGTGAGCGGGATGCGCGGCCGGGCGCTACGTTCCTCCCTCGCCCGCCAGGGCGAAGGGGAGGAGTTATCGTCGTCGCCGCGATCGTCGTCCGCGGCGTAGTGCGCGCCGTCCTCGGAAAATCCGCCTTCGCCCTTCTTCGCCTGGGCGCGCTGCCAGCCCGGCGTGTTGTAGCTCGAGCCGAACGCGGTGGCGCTGTCGAAGCGCGAGGCGCCGTAGCCTGCGTAGCCGCCGAAGCCGGCTTGCTGTTCGGTGACCTCGACATTGGCCTCCGGCAGCTCGTCGAGAAAGCGCGATGGAATGTTGGTCTGCCACAGGCCATGCATGCGCCGGTTGGTGGCGAAATAAATCTTGGCGCGTTTTTTCGCGCGCGTGATGCCGACATGGGCGAGCCGGCGCTCCTCTTCCAGCCCGGCGCGGCCCTGGTCGTCGAGCGTGCGCTGATTGGGAAACACGCCTTCCTCCCAGCCGGGCAGGAAAACGGTGTCGAATTCGAGCCCCTTGGCCGAGTGCAGGGTCATGATGTTGACCGCGTCGGCGTCGGCGCCTTTCTCGTTGTCCATCACCAGCGAGATGTGTTCGAGAAAGCCGGCGAGGTTCTCGAACTCGTCCATGGAGCGAATGAGCTCTTTCAGGTTCTCCAGCCGGCCGGCGGCGTCGGCGGAGCGGTCCTTCTGCCACATCTCAGTGTAGCCGCTTTCGTCCAGAATGATTTCGGCCAATTCAGTGTGCGGCAGCGTGTCGCGCTGCTTGCGCCAGCGCTCGAACGAATTCGAGCACGCCGCGCAGGCTGCCGCGCGGCTTCGGTTTCAGCTCGTCGGTCTCGACCATGGCGCGCGCGGCGACGGTCAGCGGCACGCGGCGCTTCCTGGCATGGTCGTGGATGAGCTGCACGGTGGCGTCGCCCAGCCCGCGCTTGGGCACATTGACGATGCGCTCGAAGGCGAGATCGTCGGCCGGCGAATGGACGACGCGCAGATAGGCCAGCGCGTCGCGGATTTCGGCGCGCTCATAGAAACGCGGGCCGCCGATGACCCGATAGGGCAGGCCGAGCGTGACGAAGCGGTCTTCGAATTCGCGCATCTGGAACGAGGCGCGCACCAGGATGGCGATGTCGTTGAGCGGATGTTTGTCGCGCTGCAGCTGTTCGATCTCCTCGCCGATGGCGCGGGCTTCCTCCTCGGAATCCCAGGAGCCGGTGACGGAGACTTTTTCGCCCAACTCGTCGTCGGTGCGCAGCGTCTTGCCGAGCCGGCCTTCGTTGTGGGCGATGATATGCGATGCCGCGGCCAGGATGTGGCCGGTGGAGCGATAGTTGCGCTCCAGCCGGATCACGGTGGCGCCCGGAAAGTCGTGTTCGAAGCGCAGGATGTTGTCGACCTCGGCGCCGCGCCAGCCGTAGATCGACTGGTCGTCGTCGCCGACGCAGCAGATGTTTTTGGCGGCTTGCTCCTCCCTCTCCTCGCTTGCGGGGAGAGGGTTGGGGTGAGGGGGCGCAGACGGGCGCTCAGCGGATTGGGTCACACGCTCAGGCAGCTGAAGCGCCCCCTCACCCTCGCTTCGCTCGACCTCTCCCCGCGTGCGGGGAGAGGTGTGTTTCTGCGCCAACAATCTCAGCCAGAGATACTGCGCGACGTTGGTGTCCTGATATTCGTCGACCAGGATGAAACGGAAGCGCGCCTGATATTGCCGTAAGACTTCGGGCTGCTCGCGGAATAGCCGGATGCATTCGAGCAGCAGATCGCCGAAGTCGCAGGCGTTGAGAATCTTCAGCCGCTCCTGGAACGCCTTGTAGAGTTTCAGCCCCTTGCCGTTGGCGAAGGCGGAGGCCTCGCCGGGCGGCACCTGATCGGGGGTCAGGCCGCGGTTCTTCCAGCCGTCGATCAGCATGGCGAGCACGCGCGCCGGCCAGCGCTTCTCGTCGATGTTTTCGGCTTCCAGCAGCTGCTTGAGCAGCCGGATCTGGTCGTCGACATCGAGGATGGTGAAATCGCTCTTCAGCCCGACCAGCTCGGCATGGCGGCGCAGGATTTTCACGCCGATCGAGTGGAAGGTGCCGAGCCACGGCATGCCTTCGACGACGTGGCCGACGATGTCGCCGACGCGGTGCTTCATCTCGCGCGCCGCCTTGTTGGTGAAGGTGACGGCGAGGATTTCGCTCGGCCGGGCGCGGCCAGTCGCCAGAATGTGGGCGATGCGCACGGTCAGCACGCGCGTCTTGCCGGTGCCGGCGCCGGCCAGCACCAGCACCGGGCCGTCGAGCGTCTCGACCGCGAGCCGCTGCTCGGCATTGAGCCCGGCGAGGTAGGCGGGGCCGCCGCCCGCCGCGGCACGCGCCCGCGCCGCAATGCCGCCCGGCGCCGGGGCGGGCGGTGCGGCAGGCTCGAAGATGCGCTTTACGGGGTCGGGCAAAGGCGGCCGGTTCCAATGATTTTCTCGGTGCGAAGATGGCACCTGGCCGCGGCTTTTACGAGGCTTGCCTAGCAGGGCGGTGGATGCCGGACGTCAGCAGACCCCCACCTATCCTCCCCCTTTCAGGGGGAGGAAGAGCGAGCGGCATGCGCGGCGTTATTGTTAAGATCGATGGGGCCGGCTTGTGTTTCCTCCCCCTGAAAGGGGGAGGATCAAGGTGGGGGTCGCGGGCCGCACGCGCGACGTCAAGGTGGAGGTCGCGGTAGTGCCGAGTATTGATTTCACTCGACCTCGACTTCTCCGATCAGCCCGGCATCGTATTGGGTGAAGAACACGCGGCCGTCGGCCAGCACGGTGATGCAGCGCGCGCCGCTATTCGGCGTCGGGATGTCGTACTCGCCGCGCACGGTACCGTCGGGCGCCATGCGGCCGATCTTGTTGACGGCATTGGCGGTGTACCAGAGGTCGCCGTCGACGCCGACCGCGACGCCGCGCAGCGAGGAGTCCGGCGTCGGCACCTTGTGCTCGGTGATGCGGCCGTCGCGGTCGAGCCGGCCGAGCGCGTTGGTCGAGGTTTCGACGAACCAGATCGAGCCGTCGGGATGCGCCGCCATGGCGCGCGGCTGGCTGTCGCGCGACGGGATCGGAATCTCGCTGACCTTGCCGTCGACGGTGATGCGGCCGATGCGGTTGCCGGCGGCCTCTGAAAACCACAGCGCGCCGTCGCGCACCACGATCGACAGCGGCCGCGCGCCGAACGAAATGCCGTCGCCGAATTCGGTGATGTCGCCGGCCGGCGTGATGCGGCCGATCTTGCTGATCTCGCTCTCCGAGAACCACACGTTACCGTCCGGGCCGAGCGCGATGCCGTCTGGCCCCGCATAGGGCGACGGGATCGGGAATTCCGTAATCTCGCCGCGCGGCGTGATGCGGCCGATGCGGTTGGCGGCCTTCTGGCAGAACCACAGATTGCCGTCGGCGCCGGCGATGATGCCGATCGGGGTCGCCGTCTTGGCGGCGAGCGCGAATTCGGTGAACGCGGCGCGGTCCGGATCGAAGCGGCCGATCTTTGCCGCGCCGCTCTCGCAGAACCACAGCGCGCCGTCGGGCCCCTGCGCGGCGATGTAGGGCTTGGAGTTGGCGCTCGGGATCTTGTGCTCGCGGATGCTTACTTGTGAAGAGAGTTTTGCTGCTGTGCTCATATCCATTCAGGCAGGTTGAAGATCGGTTTGCGCGAAATCGTCGCCCTTGAACAAGACAGGTGCGCCGAGATCTTTGGCAAGCGCGTAGACGAAACAGTCGCCGTAGTTCAGCGAAGCTTTTGCCCCTCGCCCTTTGCCAAAGCGTTTGAATGCCTCCAGTCCGAGGCGAGCATGCTCGGGCGTCAGCGAAACGACTTCCGCGCCAAGAGATGCGACGATCCTCTCGAACTTTGCGCCCCCGCCTGTTTTGCGCGCGCCTTCGCAAACCATGGCGGCTTCAAGCCAGGTGGCGGCGGAAATGACCCTGCGTTCGTACGAATAGGCACGCTCGGTGAGTTGAGGCGCATCGGCCTCATCCTTGAATATCGCCACAAAGATCGACGTGTCGACGACAACTGTGGTGGTGGTCACTTGGGAAGTCCGTGTTCGTCGTAAAGGTCGTCATCACTCAGCATGTTCTCCACCAGCCCCTCTTTACGAATTTCCGCCTGAATTTTCTTGATCTTGCGCCACACCTTCTCGAATTCACGGCGTTTTTCCACGGCCGTTCGTGCGGCCTTGGTTTCACGCTCTGCTTTTTCGCGCTCCAACCGCTCGTGCAATGCCTTGCGTACGGCTTCGGTCTGCGTCTCACCGGTCAATTCGGCCAATTCGCGGACCAAGCGGGTGGCCTCGGCATCCTTGATGTTAAGCTGCGGCGTGCCCATGGTAGAAACCTCTCGGGTCTTTCTACCATATGGGCGGGCCGGCCGCTACTTCGACATCGTAATGCTTCGCCCCGCCCCGTGAGGCACCGGCAACTTGTCATGCGCCGCCTTCATCTCGGCGAGCCGCGCCATCACGTTGTCGGGAAATGGGGCGACCTTTTTCGCCACCATGTTGACGTTAAGCGCCATGTTCTCCGAAGTGGCCGACAGCCAGCCCTCCTCGGCGTGATGCAACTGCTCGAAATAATGCATCCGTTTCTGATCGAAGCCGAGCAGCTGGAAGGTGACGCGCACCGGCGCGTCGACCAGAAGTTCGCGCAGATAGCGGACATGGACCTCGGCCGTGAAGGTCGAGTGTTTGGTGGTGTGGACGTAGCTTAAGCCGAGGCCGAGCAGCTCGTAGACCTCGTCGACGGCGCGGTCGAACAGCACATTATAATAGGCCATGTTGAGATGGCCGTTATAGTCGATCCAGGCCGGCTCGACCCGCATCACCGATGAGACGAAGGGCGCGAAAAATGCGGGGTCCGGGCCATTGCCGTCGGTTATTTGGCGGTCGAGCATGCGGCATGCATAACATGCGGAACCGCTCATGTGTTAACCTGGACCCTATGCCGCTCATTCCCGCGCAAGCGGGAATCCAGGTAGTTTGTGCAACCGCTGAGGAGGACTTCTCGTTCCCGCTTGCGCGGGAACGAGCGGCAGGAGATGCGAAGCGATGGTCTTAGCGAAAGCAACGGCGGAAGAAGCACAAGCGGGTGCGCCCGACCCCGCGGCGGTCGAGGCGGTGATCTCAAAGCTCGCGGCAAGGTTCGGCAATCGCCTCGTCACCTCGCAGGCGGTGCGCGAGCAGCACGGCCACACCACGACCTGGCTCGCGAACCAGCCGCCCGACGCGGTGGTGTTCCCGCAGACCACCGAAGACGTCCAGGACATCGTGCGGCTCGCCGCCGCCCATCGTGTGCCGGTGATCGGCTACGGCACCGGCACCTCGCTCGAGGGCCAGGTCAACGCGCCGCGCGGCGGCATCTGCCTCGATTTCCACGACATGAACAAAGTGCTCGCCGTCCACGCCGAGGATCTCGATTGCGTCATCGAGCCCGGCGTCACCCGCAAGCAGCTCAACGAATATCTGCGCGACAAGGGCGTATTCTTCCCGATCGATCCGGGCGCCGACGCCTCGCTTGGCGGCATGGCGGCAACCCGCGCGTCCGGCACCAACGCGGTGCGCTACGGCACCATGAAGGACAACGTGCTGGCGCTCAAAGTCGTGCTCGCCAGCGGCGAGGTGATGACCACGGCGCGGCGCGCCAAGAAATCCTCGGCCGGCTACGATCTCACGCGCCTGATCGTCGGCTCGGAAGGGACGCTCGGCATCATCACTGAACTGACCTTGCGGCTCGCCGGCATTCCGGAGGCGATTGCGTCGGGGATTTGTCCGTTCCCCTCGGTCGAGGCGGCCTGCAACGCCACCATTCTCACCATCCAGTCCGGCATTCCGGTGGCGCGGATCGAGCTGCTCGACGCGCTGCAGGTGAAGGCGTGCAACCTTTACTCCAAGCTGTCGCTGCCCGAAGTGCCGATGCTGTTTGTCGAATTCCACGGCACCGACGCCGGCGTTGCCGAACAGTCCGAGCGCTTCGGCGAGATCGCCAAAGAGCTGGGCGGGGGCCCGTTCGACTGGGCGACGCGCGCCGAGGACCGCACCCGGCTGTGGCAGGCGCGGCACGACAGCTATTGGTCGATCCGCCAGTTGCGTCCCGGGACCGAGGCGTTGTCGTCGGACGTGTGCGTGCCGATCTCGCGACTTGCCGAATGCGTCACCGAAACCCAGCGCGACGCGGAAGCGAGCGGTTTCATCGCCCCCATGGTCGGCCATGTCGGCGACGGCAATTTCCACATGCTGCTGCTGGTCGACAACAAGGACGCCGCCGAGGTCAAGCGCGCCGAGGATCTGCTCGAACGGCTGGTCGATCGGGCGCTGGCGATGGGCGGCACCTGCACCGGCGAGCACGGCGTCGGCCAGGGCAAGATGAAATATCTCCTCGCCGAGCACGGCGCGCCGGCGCTCGCCGCGATGCGCGCGATCAAACAGGCGCTCGATCCGCTCGACATTCTCAATCCGGGGAAGATCGTCAGTCTTTGAGCGTTTGCTATTCCAACCCCAGGATCATCTTGGCCCGGGGCGCGAGCTCATTCCGCCGGAACGGATTTGCCACCGCAATAGAACCGAAGCGGGCACCGTCGGCCATGTCTTCCGAGAAGATCGTGGTGCAGCCCGCTTCCGCGGCGGAGGCGAGCAGCACGCCGTCCCAGTAGGAAAACCGGCCCCTCGGCGCTTCTTCCAGCGCCGCGCGCACCGCGTGGACCGAGTAGCCGAAGGTGTCGAAGCCTGCGATCAATTGGCCCGCCCGCGCCGCGGCATCCTTCGGATCGAGTTTCATCTTGGCGGTCGTTGCCGCGTAGAATTCGCCCACGACCTGCAGCGCCAGCGGGCAATCCAGAACAGCGGCAGCTTCGATGATCCGGGCCGCGAGTTCGCGCTTGCGCCCTTCGCGGGCGTCCACGGCGTAGACCAGAATGTTGGTGTCGAGCGTGAACCGTTCAGCGCCCATGCAGCTCGTCGCGGGTCCAACGGCGCTGGCCGGTGGAGTTCCCGGGCCTTGTACGCGCCGATTTGAGAAATGCGCGAATGGCGCGCTCCTGCGCCGGCGTTCGCCTGCGCACGGCGCGCTTTTCGCCCGAAGGGATGATCTCTACGGCCGGCTTGCCGTTGCGGAGCACCAGCACCCGCTCCCTCGTTGCCTCGATTTTCCGCACCAGACGGGAAAACGACTGGTTGGCCTCGCGGAGGTTAAGCTGTTTCATAGACGTAATGTAGCACAATCGTAGCACGCTCACAACCGCGCAGCCGCTAAGCGAACAGCGCGAGGTCGATCGCGTCGCCCATCTTGCGGTAACCGCCGTCGCTCGGGTGCAGTCCGTCGCCGCAGTCGTCCGCCGCGCGCATCTGGGTCGGGATTGCGGGATCGCGCAAAGCGGCGTCGAAATCGGCGACGGCGTCGAACGGGCCGCTCTCCCGGATCCACGCATTGACCGCGATCCGGTGCCTCTCCCGGGTCGGGTTCCAGGCATTGGCCATGTAGGTCTCGTTGCCGAACGGCGTCAGCGTCGCGCCGATGATCTTGATGCCGGCGGTCCGCGCGCGGAGCGCCATCTGCTGGAGGCCGGCAATCATCTGCTCGGCGGTGACCTCCTCCTCGGGCTTCGCCCACCGATTACGCAGGTCGTTGGTGCCGAGCATGACGATGACGTGCGTGACGCCCGGCTGCGCCAGCACGTCGCGGTCGAAGCGCCGCAGCCCGCTGTCGCCGCGCATATCGTGCAGGATGCGGTTGCCGCCGAGCCCGTTATTCATGACGCCGGCAGCTCTGCCGGCGCGGGCGACGAGCCGCCGCGCCAATTGATCGGGCCAGCGGCAAAACGCGTCGATGGTCGAGATGTTGCCGTCGGTGATCGAGTCGCCGAGCGCGACGATTCCGAGCGTGTCGCTTGCGGCGAGCACGTCGACGCCGCAAAGAAACAACCATTGGTCGGTCAGATTCCCGACCGGCATCGCCGTCGCGGCGGTGTAGTTGCCGGGCGGCGAGATGTAATTGGTCTGCCTTGCGTACCGGCCGGTGATCGCGAAATTCGCCAGCACCTCGCCGGGCAGATGGAAACTGACCGCGACATCGGCGAGCGCCGGCACGGCAAGCTCGACCGCGTCGCTATACGACACCGCCCCGGCGGCGATGACGGCGCCCTCGCGGCCGCCGAAGCTCAGCGTGCGGCCGCTGCCTGCGACGATCGCCGGCCCCTGGTCGCGCAACGCGATGGTCGCGGCGCCGATGATCAGCGGACGATTGCCATAGGCATTCGAGATCCGCACCCGCAGCCGCTCGCCGCCGATGCTGACCCGCGGGTTCAGGCGGATCGTCTGGTTGTTGAAACCGGCGATGCCCTCCGCCGGCGCCGGCGCAGCCGCCCAGGTTCCGACCCAACGTGCGTCGCTTGGCATGACCATCCTCCCTTTGTCTGAAGCTTAGCGCGCAGGGCGGATGAGTTGAAGCGCAATCCGCCATTTGCTTTTACGGACGTGACGGCCTCGTGCGCGAGCGTGCCGGCGATCTTTACAAGTGCCGCCCCGAAGTATAGGCGGGGCGGCGGTTTGCGGCCGTACGCCCATTCTGCGGAGCCACATGCGTTCGTTCATCGGGCGAGGCTGAGAGGCGCACGAAGCGGGCGTGGCCCGGATTGAGCGGCCCCACTGCGCTCGCTTTGCAAGTTCGTCTCTCGACCCCCATCAGAGTTATGCCAATGGTAGAACAACGCTGTGGCGGAGAACCGCGATGTTGCACGCTTATCCAGGAGTCCCGGCCGAAAGCGTTTCGCTCTCGGGCCGCGACTTGGCTGATCGGAGTTGGGTTGACCTCGTCTCCCCGACGGAGCGGGAGCGCTCGGCCTTCGAGCGCGCCAGCGGACTGAGCGTGCCAAGCGAGAATGAGCTCGTCGAGATCGAGGCGACCAGCCGGCTGAAGATCAGAAATGACGCGCTCTACATGACCGCGCCGCTGATCTTTGCCGCGGCGGACGAGCCGTGGCTGCCGACTCCGGTCGGCTTCGTCCTGTCCAGACAGCTGCTGATGACCGTGCGCGTGGCCGAATCGGCCGCGTTCGACGCGGTGGCGAAGGAGACGAGCGCCGCGGAGAAATCGGATCCGGCCACCGTCTTCGTGCGCCTCCTCGAGGAATCGATCGATCACCTCGCCGACCTTCTGGAGCAGGCCAGCCGCGATCTTGACGAGGCCTCGCGCGCCATCTTCAGGACGGATCGGCAGAAGCGGCTGTCGCACGAAACCGCGCTGCTGCGCCGGTTGCTGATCAGTACCGGACGGACCAGCGAACGCATGGCGCGGATCCATTACACGCTGGTGTGCCTTGACCGGATGGCGAAGTTCACGGCCGACCGCGCGCGCGATTGGCTCAAGCCCGATATGGCGGCGCGGCTGCAATCGATCAGTTCGGACGCCGCTTCGCTGGTGAATTTTTCCGAAGGCCTTGTCAGCCGCGTTCAGCTGCTGCAGGACGCGGCGGTCGGCATCATCAATACCGATCAGAACGACGTCATCAAGGTTCTGACCATCGCTTCGGTGGTCGGCATTCCGCCGGTGCTGGTTGCCGGAATTTACGGCATGAATTTCAAGAGCATTCACGAGTATGACTGGGCGTGGGGCTATCAATGGAGCCTGGCGCTGATCGTGATCTCCGCGCTGCTGCCGCTCATCTGGTTCAAGTGGAAGAACTGGATTTGAATCTCGCTCGCAAGCCGCATCTGGAAAACGCCTCCGGGCGCGCCTACATCGCCTGAAAATGCTCCGCGGACGTATCCTGCCTTCGATGCTCACCTTCGTTCTGCTGATTGCCGTGCCGATCGCCGTGTCCGGCGTCGGCTTCTTGCTGGGCGGCCGGCCGAGCAACTGGCGCACCGCCGATCGGTCGAGCGCCGGCCTGCTGCCGCAGCCGTCGCAACACCGCGCCGCGGTGATCCGCGTCTTTGCCGCGCGCACCGTGCGCTGGCGCGGCATCTTTGCGGTCCACAGCTGGATCGTCGTGAAAGAGCGCGGCGCGCAGGCCTACACCCGCTACGACTACACCGCCTGGGGCGATCCGATCCGCATCGACGGCTTCGCGCCCGACGGCCGCTGGTTCGGCGCGGTCCCCGAAACCGTGGTGAGCGTCGACGGCGAGCGCGCCGAGCGGCTCATTCCCAGAATCCGCGTGGTGGTCGAGACCTACCGGTTCAGCGCCTACGGCGATTACCGGCCCTGGCCGGGGCCGAACTCGAATACCTTCGTTCAGGCCGCGCTCGATGCCGTTCCCGAGCTGAAAGCCGTGCTGCCGCCCACCGCCATCGGCAAGGATTATCCCTATCGCGGCGCATGGGCCGGTTTCACGCCGTCGGGCACCGGGGTGTTTGCCACGGTGGGCGGCTATTTCGGCATGACCATCGGCTGGGTCGAAGGCGTCGAATTGAATTTTTTCGGCGGCGTGCTCGGCTTTGATCTGCGCCGGCCGGCGCTCAAGTTTCCCGGTCTCGGCCGGATCGGCGTGGCGGCGGGGCCGTAGCCTGCTACGCTTGTTTGTTGGAGCGTGGCGCAGAGCATTTGCGAACTGGCGTGACACCATGAGCAAGCAGCCCGGATCGAGCGCGGCCCGTTACCCCATCTACGCGCTACGCGCTGGATTTGAGCAAGCGTAGGGCTCATGGTCCAATCGAAGGCGATGCGAAATGACGGATATGCGCACCTCGGCTTCTTGTCGCTGCGGCAAGGTGGAGTTCCAGATTGTCGGCGCACCGATCTTGCGCGGCATTTGTTATTGCGCGAGTTGCCAGGAGGCCGGCCGCCGGCATCAGGCGGCGCCGGGCGCCGATCCGATTTTGGCCGAGGATGGCGGCACCGACTACGTTCTCTATCGCAAGGATCGCGTCCGCTGCGTCCGGGGCGGCGACCTGCTTGAGGAGCGGCGGCTGAAACCGGATTCGCCAACGCGGCGCATGGTCGCGCGCTGCTGCAACACGGCGATGTTCGCGGACTTCACCAAGGGCCACTGGCTCTCGCTCTATCGCGGCCGCCTGCCGGGCGACATCCCGCCCCCGGCCATGCGGATGATGACGGCCGCACAGCCCGCGGGCGTGATTTTGCCGGACGATATGCCCAACTATCCGGGCCACTCCGGAAAATTCATGCGCAAGTTGCTGCTGGCGTGGATCGCCATGGGGTTCAGACGGCCGGCGGTTGATGGGGTGCCATGAGCGAGTAGCCCGGATTGAGCGGAATCCGGGGGCTCGGGCGGCTGTTTGCGGCATCCGAACCTACTGTTGTTAGCCAGTCATCCTGAGGTGCAGCGCGAAGCGCGGGCCTCGAAGGATGAACGGCCCGGACCGCGATCGATTTCGATGATCCGGCCAAGGCTGGAGCATTTTCCGGAAAAGGCCTGCCCCGGACTTGATCCGGAGTGGATGCCGGTTTTCCGAAGAAAATGCGGCGAATTTTTAAAGAGTTCAGTTTCCGGGACGGAAATCTCTTTCTCCTGGCGATGGATGAGGAGGAGCCGTCGCGCGTCCGCATCCTGATTTCCGCCCAGCTCGACAAAAAGACCGGGGCATACGAGGGCCAGATTTTCGTCGACGTGGGCGGCAACCAGCTGATGCTGCATAATGGGCCGGTGCGGTGCACGTTGGGGCCGGCGTAGGGCGGGTTTGCGTCCGCCGAAGCGCCGAGCGCGAAGGCCGAAGGCGTAACCCCGCCTCCTGGCAGCGCCAATCCGCTCCACGAGCCACATCTCTGAGTTAAGATATTGATTTATTGAAATATTTCTATTTTAAGTGAGGAAATGTCGAGGTTATCAATTTTAATAACTACCATTGAAGTTATCTATTTTGATAACTAGTATACCCCTTATGAAGCGGCGCGATCTCATGAACAGGCTCGACGAAGCGGATCGAACGGGTGTTTGGGCCTTCACCCCAGCCACGTTTGCCGCGCTTCTCGGCAATCCTGCTCCAAACTACCTCAAACTCATGATGAAGCGCTTGGCGGATCAAGGTGTACTCACGAGAGCCGCGCGGGGCGCATATGTGAATTCGCGCGCGCGCTCGATGCCAAGCGACGTCCGAGCAGGACTAATCCGCTTCCTGCGCCCCCGTGAGATTAGTTATGTCAGCCTCGAATCCAAGCTATCAGAGGCTGGCGCGATCTCTCAGGTGCCTACGGTTCTGACTTGCATGACGACCGGGTCTCCCGGTCGCTTCGATACGCCGTGGGGCGCCATTGAATTTACTCACACGGATCGGGATATCGCGTTCGGGACAGACGTACACACTCGAGACGACGGATTAATTGAGGCAACAGTAGAAAGATCAGCGCGCGACCTCCGCCGCGTTGGGAGAAATGTAGGTCTGATCGACTCTGAGACCTTGGCCGAAGCGATTGACGAAGAGAGATTATGAACGGCAGACCGAACAGCATCAAAAGTGCCATCGCGGACTTTATGGTCAGGCGAGGCATCCCCGGCGAGATGGAGCAAAACCTGATCAAGGAAACAATTCACCTCCATTTGCTATCCGCACTCTCTGAAGCCAGGGTGCTTCGCCATGTCGTGTTTCAAGGCGATACGGCACTGCGTCTTTGCTACGGGGGAGAGCGATACAGCGAAGACCTTGACTTTGTCTGTGGTAAAGCGGGGTCTTATATCGACAAGATCGAATTTGAAAAGCTTGTTGAAAGCGCGCTCGAAACGACCAAAAAGACGTTGCATCGTGCATTCGACATCAACCCCGATGAAATCTTGCTCAAACAGCCGCCATTTCCCATGGCCATAAAAAGCGACGCAGCGACGGTCGCTGCATGGCAAATCAGCGTTCCAATCGCGCCATTACGACACTTGCCGAAGTCGCGTATCAAAATCGAATTCGCCAACGTGCCCTCCTATGACAGCAGACCTAATGTGGCAAAGGCCGTTCCAGGGCTCGTCCAAATGGAGGATGTTATCCTCACAGTTGAAAGTGCCAACGAAATCCTGGCCGACAAGGCTGTTGCGCTGACAGCCAGGCAAGCTCTCAAGTACCGCGATGTTTGGGATGTTTGGTATCTCACCAACAGGCTGAACGCTCAGATCGACAGAGGTATGGTCGCCAATAAGTTTGCTGATTACGGCACATCGAACGTCGATACCAAAGCAAAGCAACGGCAAGAAGAACTGACGAAGACTGCCACCGAGAAGGCCTTTTTGGATGAAATGACCCGATTTCTTCCCGCAAAGCGAGTTTTGGAAATCAGCAATGCCGGGCTGCACAAAACGATCCTCGCAGCCAGCGTCGATCTGATTACTCGCGCGGTGCTATAATACAAAGCGCGTGACCTTCGACGTTCCGACGAAGCTCGGCGCGGTCCCCACCGCGATCGATTTCGATTATCCGGCCAAGGCCGGAGCATTTTCCGGAAAAGGCCTGCCCCGGACTTGATCCGGGGTGGATGCCGGGTTTCCGAAGAAAATGCGACCAATCTTTAAAGAGTTCAGCTTCTGGGACGGCAATCTCTTTCTCCTCGCCATGGACGAGGCGGAACCGACCCGCGTCCGCATCCTGATTTCCGCGCAGCGCGACAACAACACCGGCGCCTACGCGGGCCAGATCTTCGTCGACATGGGCGGCAACCAAGTGATGCTGCACAATGGCCCGGTGCGGTGCATGGTGGGGCCGGCGTAGCCGCGTAGAAGGGTGGGCAAAGACGCGAAGCGCCGTGCCCACGCGTAGGTATGCCGCGAAAACGATGCGAAATGACGGATATGCGCACCTCGGCTTCTTGTCGCTGCGGCAAGGTGGAGTTCCAGATCGCCGGGGCTCCAATCTTGCGCGGCATTTGTTATTGCGCGAGTTGCCAGGAGGCAGGCCGCCGGCATCAGGCGGCGCCCGGCGCCGATCTTGTTTTGGCCGAGGATGGCGGCACCGACTACGTTCTCTATCGCAAGGATCGCGTGCGCTGCGTCCGGGGCGGCGACCTGCTTGAGGAGCGCCGTCTGAAACCGGATTCGCCGACGCGGCGCATGGTCGCGCGCTGCTACAACACGGCGATGGCCGCCGACTTCACCAAGGGCCACTGGCTCTCGCTCTATCGCGGCCGCCTTGCCGGCGCCATCCCGCCCCCGACGATGCGGATGATGACCGCCGAACGGACCGCGGGCGTGATTTTGCCGGACGACATGCCCAACTATCCGGGCCACTCCGGAAAATTCATGCGCAAGTTGCTGCTGGCGTGGATCGCCATGCGCTTCAGACGACCGGCCGTCGACGGCGTGCCGTGAGCGCGTAGCCCGGATTGAGCGGAGCGAAATCCGGGGTGCGGCGGTGAGGGGGATTTCCCGGATTTCGTTTCACTCAATCCGGGCTACTTTCACCAATTCCGAAAATGACCGCAGGACCGTCAAGCGCGTAACCCGCCGATGTACTCCAGATCATCGTCGGATATGCGTCACCATTCCCGGTTTGGCTCCGGGGAGAGCGGCGAGGACTGCCGGCATGAGCGGGCGAAGCACAGTGACGTCGTTGCTCGGCGCATGAAGCACGATTACGGCGAGTTCAACACCGTCGAAGTTCTGCTGATATTCGAGATTGCGATCGACCGTCAGCAGAAGGTCGAATTGGGCCGTGGCCAATTGCAAGAGTTGGCCGTTATTCACGCCAGTCCAGCCCGCTTCGGCAACCGTCTTCACGTCGTGGCCGACAAGCTCCCTGCCGAGAGCGCGCGGCACGCACTCGTCAAGCAGCACGCGCATCGGCGATCAAGTGGGCCTTTGCCTGCTCCAGAGCGGCGACCGCAAGCTCGCGCGTCACGGTCGGGAAATCGTCAAGAAACTCCTGCAGCGAATGACCGGCTTCGATGTAATCGATCAGGGCTTGCACCGGAACGCGCGTGCCGACAAAGACCGGCGTGCCCCCCAGAATCTCAGGGTCGGAGCGAACGACCGACGCTTTCGTCATGGCGCGATGCCTTTTGAACGATAGGAAATATCGCACTCCGATCGCTCAAGTCGTAGCGAAATCAGCCAATGTGGGCAAGCGAAGCAAGCTACGTCAGTGCCACGAATCAAAAAACGTCCGTACTCTCCGTAACTTAGAAACAAAAATGCGAATCATGGCGGCGTGCCACAATTGCCGGCCCGCGAATCAAACAAACGGCAGAAAAAAATTTGCATCAGATCAAAGGGATGGCTCCCGCCTGCGGAATTTCTTGAATCCGCACCCCGCGCCGAACTAAAAGAAACCCATCTCGCCTTTCGAAGGGACGTTCTTCGCGAGGACACTCCTTGGAACGGGGCGAGTGCGGTGCCCGCGGGCGGATTTGTAAGCCGCTCCCGGGCGGCATCGGGCATCAGCCTGCCGGCACAACGACCGGCGCGTGAGGTGCTCACGGTACGGGGATGAGTACGGCCCGGGTAACGCCCGTGGAGCAGCGCAAGGTCTCCGCCTCCCGGTTGGGGCGGCCGTACAGGATCGAACGCCCCGGACTGTCTCCCGAAGCATGGCCTGATGCAGAGCCTTGGGGACCAGCTGTCTCCCTGGCAAGAGCCGCAGTGGGACGCCGAGAGGCGAGCGCGCTCCGCAGAGCGCGCCCCGCGCTGCGAGCGCGGGTCAAGACTACGCGTCTCTCGGCGTTCCGCTTCCCCTTTGTTCGCGGCCTGGGTCGGGCACAGGGAAACCCAGGAAAAGGCGCAGGAGGGGAAGCCGTTAAAGACATGGTGGAAGCGAAATACTCGGGCGCGAACAAAAAATCGCGCCGCGAGAACGGGAGCGCTTGCGCTCACCTCTCCCCGCGTGCGGGGAGAGGTCGCGATTGCGAGCGTCAGCGAAGCAATCCGGGTGAGGGGGCGGTGCCGCAATGCAGAGCCGCGAAGTTGAGATGTGCGGCGACGCCCCCTCATCCCGACCTTCTCCCCGCACGCGGGGAGAAGGAGGAGAGCGACGACACAGAATGGCCGTGAAACCGGCCGAAATGCTGCTGCGATTGGCGTGCAAACCGTGGCGGCCTGCTTTAGGCTTGCGGCCGAAACGCGCGGAGTTCGCGAGGCGATTCGGCCGCTCACAGCACGCTTGGAGGCGCCGTGCAGACGACGCTGCTCGGACTGGCAATCGCACTCATTCTGGCGCTGGTCACCGCGATCGTGGCGCCGCTGGTGATCGACTGGAACCATTACCGGGATCCGATCGAGGCCGCGGCCAGCCGGCTCACCGGCATGAAAGTGCTGATCAACGGCTCGATCGACGCGCGGCTGGTGCCGACGCCGATGGTCACGCTGCACGATGTCGAGACCGGCATGGGCGCGTCCGGCGGGCAGCCGCTGTTGCGCGCCGGCGAGATCAAGCTGGAACTCGCGCTCGGCGCGCTGCTGCGCGGCAAGATCGAAGTGACCGACGCGCATCTGGTCGAGCCGGAGCTGCAGCTTGGGCTCGACCGGTCCGGTGCGCTGGCGCTGCCGGCGATGTCGCCATCGTCCCGGCCACAGGCGCTGTCGATCGCGTATTTCAGCGTCGAGAACGCGCGCGTCGTGTTGACGGATGCGGAGTCGGGCGCGCGGCTGGTGCTGCAAAAACTCTGGTTCGAGGGCGAGATGGCGTCGCTCGCCGGGCCGTTCAGCGGCCGCGGCGCGACCGTCGCCGGCGATCAGCTCTATGGCTATCGCATCTCGGGCAGTCCGGCGGCGAAAGGCGGCACGCAGATCAGACTCGGCGTCGATCCGTCCGACCTGCCGCTGACGACGCAGTTCGATGGCACGCTCAAATTTGTCCAAGGCGTGCCGCGTTTCGACGGCGCGCTGGCGCTGGCGCGGCCGGTCGGCGCCACGCTCGGCAACGGCCAGCGCATCGTCAGCGTGCCGTGGCGCGCGGCCGGCGCCATCGAGGTCACGCCATCGGCGGCCAAGCTTTCGAACCTGACGTTTCGCTACGGACCGGAAGAGCGCGGGCTGAATTTCACCGGCAGCGCCGATGTGACGCTGGGGAAAGAGCCGCGGCTTGCCGGCAAACTCTCCGCCATGCAGCTCGATGTCGATCGCGCGCTGGCCGCGCCCGATGTCACGGATCGGCCGCCGCTGGTCGTCATGCGAAGTTTCCTGCCGGCGTTTCTGGCCAGTGCAAAACTGCCGATGCCGGCGAAAATTGCGCTCCGCGTCGATGAGCTGACGCTCGGCGGCACGACGCTCGACGCGCTGTCCGGCAATCTCGATTTCGACCGGCGCGGCTGGACGCTCGATCATTTTCAGTTCCATGCGCCTGGCCTGACCCAGGTGAGCTTGAGCGGCCGGCTCACGGGCACCGGCCAAGCCGGGGCGGCGCAAGGCTTTGCGTTCAGCGGTCCGGCGAAGCTTGCATCGGCCGATTCCGAGGCGCTGCTGGCGTGGCTCGGTGGCAAGAGCGGCAGCCGCACATCCGACCTGGTGAAAACATTCAACGCGCAGGGCGACGTCACCGTGGCGAGCGACCGCATCGCAGTCGAGCATTTGACGGCGGCGCTCGGCGACGAAACCGTGGCGGGGCGGCTCGCCTATCAATGGTCGCGCAACGACCGCCCGGCGCGGGTCGATGCCGACCTGCGCGCCGCGGCGCTCGATCTCGACGCGCTGTCGGGCTTTGCCAGATCGGCCATCTCCCAGTCGACCCTCGGCGGTGGCCATTTCGCATTGCCCGAGGAAGCGACGCTGGCGCTCGATATCGGCACGGCGACGCTTGCCGGCGTGCAGGCGCGAGCGGTCAACGCCGCGGTCAAGCTTGAGGCCGGAAAGCTGCAGATCGACCGCCTCGCTGTCGGCGATCTTGCCGGCGCCAAGCTCGCGCTCAGCGGACAGATCGATGCGCTGTCATCGCAGCCGCGCGGCCAGCTGACGCTTGACCTCGACGCCGCTTCGCTCGACGGCCTCGGCGGCATCGCCGCCAAGCTCGCTCCGCAGGCCGCGGCTGCACTGCGTCATGCCGCCGACCGGCTGGCGCCAGCAAAGGTCCATGCCGTGCTCGACGTCGAAAGCGCGGCAGCGCCGGGCAGCACCGCCGACCTTCATCTGACCGGCAGTCTCGCCGCCATGCGCATTGCCCTCGACGGCAAGGCCACCGGGCAAACCGCCCATCCGGGCGCGGCGGCCGTGGCGATCGACAGCCGGATCGACGCCGACAACGGCGCCGAACTGATAGCGCTGCTCGGCCTCGATCGCGTGCTGGCGGTTGACGAATTGCCGGGGCGGCTGACGCTTGCGGCGAAGGGTCCGCTCGGCGGCGCCATTGCCGTTGACGGCAAGGTCGAGGCCAGCGGTCTCGATTCAGCCGTCAGCGGAACGCTGCGTTTGTCCGGCCATCCGGCGACGTGGGGCAATCTCCAATTGCAGGCGACGGCCGCCGATCTGCGGCCGCTGCACCGGCTGCTCACCGGGCAGCCTGGAACCGCGGCGCCCGTCACTGCGCGCGCCGCATTGGCATTGGAGAATGGCAAGCTTCTTTTCTCCGATATCGTGGCGCACGCCGGTGGAGCATCGCTGAGCGGGCATGTTGCGCTCAACATGGCCAACAATCCGATCGCGATCGACGGCGACGTCGCGGCGGATACGGCCAACGTTCCGGCCGCGGCCGCGCTGCTGCTCGGTCTGCCTGCGAACGGAGCGGGTGCCGCCTGGTCGGATGCCGCGCTCGGCGGCGGCTTGTTCGCGCCGTTGTCGGGCGCGGTAACCTTCAAGGTTGCGCACGCCGATCTCACGCCGACGCTTGCGGCGCGGGATTTGGCCGGCACCATGAAATTCACGCCGTCCGCGATCGCGATCGACGATCTTGGCGGCCGCCTCGCCGGCGGACGTTGTGACGGATCGCTGGCGTTCCAGCGCAACGCCGATGGACTGACGCTTCACGCCAAGATCGGCCTGACGGGTGTTGCGGCAGCAGCGGTTGCCGGGCCAGGCCTGCAGATCGCCGGTGGCGATCTGACAATGGCGCTGGCGAGCGACGGTGCAGGCGCAACGCCGGCGGCCCTTGTCGGCTCGCTGCACGGCAGCGGCAGCGTGACGTTCAAAGGGGTCCAGTTCGCCGGTCTCGATCCGGCGGTCTTCGCGGCGGCGCGGCAAGCCGCTGGCCAGAACGGTAATGTCGACCTGAGCAAGGCTCAGGCCGCCGTCAATGCCGCGCTGGCGCGCGGCCGTCTGGACGTGCCGCAAGGCAATGGCACCATCACGATCGCTTCCGGCGTGATCACCCTCAAACGCATGGTGCTCCAGGCGCAGGGCGGCGCCGAGCTTGCGCTTGCCGACGCCGTCGATCTCAATACCGCGACGAGCAGCGCGCAGCTGACGCTGTCGGAACCGCCGCCTGCCGCGGCGTTGATCGACATGCGGCCCGAGCTTTCGGTCAGCGTCACGGGTCCGCTGGCGGCGCCGCAGCGCGCGCTCGATCTCTCGGCGCTCGACAGCTGGCTCAGCCTGAGCGCCGCCGAACTGCAGACGCGGCAAGTTGAAATGCTTGAGGCCAATCGGCAGCAGGGGCCAACCGCTCTGGCGCCCCCCGTTATTGCGCCGCCGACGCACACACTCTCGCCCGGCACGGTGCTGGAATTGGAACTGCCGCCGAAGCTGCGCGCCGCGCCGGTGCCGGGCGCGCGTGGTCTGGAGCGCCTGCGTCTGGCGCCGGCCGCACCGGCAGCGCCCGTAACGCCGGCGCCGAGCGCACCAGGCTCGGGAGCCGCCGGCTTGGGCGCCGTTCGTGCATTGCTTGCGCCGTTCTTGCCGCAGCCGAAGCCTGCGCCGCCGCGGCAGGCCGCGCCGCCATCAGCGGCAGCAAACGCTCCGAGGGAGAATTGAGCTTGCGCCGGGGACTATTCGTGACGCAGCACGGAGGGCGTCGCCGCAGGCGCCAGCACCATCACGGGGTGCGCCTTCACGGAACCGTCGCGTTCGGCACCACGCCCATCCCGTTGCGTTTGGAAGTGATCGAGCACGAACAGCCGGATGGCGGACGACAGGTTGCCGCGCCGTCGCGTCGAATCGATCGCTGCCACCATATCGGACAACGTGGTGTCGCGCGTCGCCGCGATATCCTTCAGCCCTTTCCAGAACGCATCCTCAAGGCTGACGCTCGTCTTGTGCCCGGCGATCACGATCGAGCGTTTCACGACCGGAGAATTCATGGCGCGTCCTTCCTTTCGATCCGATGTTGCTCGGTGACCCTGCGGGTCTGTTCGCGCTGCGCTTGCGCCAGCGCTTTCGCCGCCTTGGGCTGGCCATGAACGAGGCGGTTTTGCGCAGCCTCCTGCTCGGCCTGACGCCGTCTGGCCTGTTTGCGCGCGGTTCGCAGATTGACGACGGGACCCATGCTGACGCTCGGCCTTATGCTGGTATGCCTGCTCTCGACGCCGCAGAAGTGCTGGTTTTGGCGGCACGGCACCCTACAAATGATACAGAGAATCTGACCATACCGCCTGTTCCGGGCAATACACGCTTATTTGAACAAGGAGTTCCAATTAAATCGCAAGGTCAAGTTATTCCTCGACGCGATGCGGTGAAACTCCGTAGTACTACGTATAGATCGCGTGTCCGTTCAGCGAATTGTCCCATATTACCGCAATTGCGCTCCGGGAACGCTACGTCAAGCGGTCAATGCTGGAAGAACATCCGAAACAATGTTGGGGCCGTTAACATGGGGCGGTCTGCCGGCGCCATATTTCGACCTGCGAACTTTCCGACCTGCACGCGGCTGCCGGTCGGCTGCAATGCCCCGCGCCTGACGCTGCGGCAGACACACGTCCGGCTCTGCCAACAATTGTACACACGTAATATTCGATTGCTGCCGCGAAACGTTCAGGTATCGACATCGCGTTTCGGCGATCAGGCCGCGCCGCCCGTTGGGTCCGGTTCTTGCGAAGCCGCGAGATGCCGTGTGCAATTGATCAGGCCGACCCGGTGCGGAGGTTCTTCATGCAGTATGGTGACGCTGGTGTTGTCGAACCGCTCTGGAACGATGGTGCCGCCCGACACTTGTGCATGCCGCTCGACCAGCGCGCGGCACACCAGACCATGGGTGATGACCACCAGTGTGCCGCCGGCGCGCCGGCGCCGGCTCACGATGAACTCGAAGGCTTCGGCCACACGGGTGTGGAATGTCGGCCAATCTTCGCCGTTGGGTGGCGCAACGTTCGGCCCGAACGGATCTTCGGCCAACGCCGCGTACGCCGTGCCGCGCAAATCGCCGAAGTTGCGCTCCTGCAGCAACGGGCTTTCCTCCACCGCGATTCCGGAGCCGGCCGCGAGCGGTGCCGCCGTCATGCGCGCGCGCAATAGGTCGCTGCAGACGATGTGAACGAAGCCGCGCGCGCTCAAGCGCTGCGCCAGCTGTTCCGCCTGGCGCAGGCCGCGTTCGTTAAGCGGCACATCGGGGCGCTGCAGAACGCGCGCGGCGTTGCCGTCAGTCTCGCCGTGGCGGACGACCACAATCGTCATGCCTTGATGTTAGCAGCGTTTGTTGGTCCGGGCGAGTTCAAAACGCAGTTCAGCACGATCCTTGTCCCCGCTGTCCCGTGTGGTTGCGATGCTCACCGGTCCGGCCGGGTCATGCGCCGCGGCTTGACCAGGCGGTCAAAGTCTTCGCCCGAAACATAGCCGAGCTTTACCGCTTCTTCGCGCAGCGTGGTGCCGTTCTTGTGCGCCGCCTTGGCGATTTGCGCCGCCTTGTCGTAGCCGATGCGCGGGGTAAGCGCCGTGACCAGCATCAGCGAATTCTCCATCAGGTCACGGATGCGCGGCTGGTTGGCGCGAATACCGGCGACGCAATGGTCGGTAAACGAATTCGCGGCGTCGGCCAGGATCCGGATCGATTGCAGCGCCGCATTGGCGATCACCGGCTTGAACACGTTGAGTTCGAAATGACCCTGGCTCGCGGCGGTGGTGATAGTGGTCTGATTGCCGAACACCTGGCAGCACACCATGGTCATCGCTTCGCACTGCGTCGGGTTGACCTTGCCGGGCATGATCGAGGAGCCAGGCTCGTTCTCCGGCAGAATGAGTTCGCCGAAACCGGATCGCGGCCCGGAGCCGAGAAAGCGGATGTCGTTGGCGATCTTGAACAGGTCGGCAGCGAGCGCATCGAGCGCGCCATGGGCGAATGCCAGCGCGCCGTGCGAGGCCAGCGCCTCGAATTTGTTCGGCGCGGTGACGAAGGGCAGGCCGGTGAGGGCAGCGGTCTTTTTGGCGAACAGCTTGGCGAATGCCCGCTTGGCGTTGAGCCCGGTGCCGACCGCGGTGCCGCCCTGGGCCAGCGGATAAAGCTCCTTGAGGCCGAGCTTGACGCGGGCGATGCCTGAAGTCACTTGCGCCGCGTAGCCGGAAAATTCCTGGCCGAGCGTGAGCGGCGTTGCGTCCTGGGTGTGGGTGCGGCCGATCTTGACGATCGACGCGAACGCCTTGGTCTTGGCGCGCAGCGCGTCTTGCAGATGCGTCAACGCCGGGATGAGCCGGTGCACGATCTCCTGCGCCGCGGCGATGTGCATGGCGGTTGGGAAGCAGTCGTTCGACGACTGGCTCATATTGACGTGATCGTTGGGGTGGATCGGCGCCTTTGCGCCACGTTTGCCGCCGAGCATTTCGTTGGCGCGATTGGCGATCACCTCGTTGACGTTCATGTTGGTCTGGGTGCCGGAGCCGGTCTGCCAGACTGACAGCGGAAACTCGCTGTCGAGCTTGCCGTCGACGATCTCCTGCGCCGCCCGCACGATGGCTTTGGCGCGCCGTGCGTCGAGCGAACCCAGTTCGAGATTTGTTTCCGCCGCAGCGCGCTTGACCAGCGCCAGCGCCGCGATCAGCGGCCGCGGCATGCGCTCCTCGCCGATGCGGAAATTCTGCCGCGAACGCTCGGTCTGCGCGCCCCAGTAATGCTCTGCCGGGACCTCGATGGGGCCGAAGGAATCGGTTTCGGTGCGGGTCTTCACGGCGTGATCCGTCCCTGAGGATGACGGATCAGAGTCATTTCTTCCTGAACCGGTCGAGGCTGACCACTTCGGCGCCAGCGCCGGACGGCGTTTCCGGCTTCGTCTCGGGCGACGGCAGCGCTTCGCCCTTGGCCGGCGCATCGGCCGCGTTTTGCGCGGAACCCGGGGCTCCGCCGTTTCGGGGCCGGTCTCGCTCTCGCCTTCGGCCGCTGCATCGGCGGGCGCGAACTGCAGGCCGAATTGCACCGCCGGATCGAAGAATGCGGTCAGGGCCTCGAACGGTATGGTCAGCTTCTCCGGAACGCCGCCGAACGACAGGCCGACATCGAACGCCTCTTCGCGCACCGTCAGATCCCAGAACTGGTGCTGGAGAATGATGGTCATGTCTTGTGGATATTGCGCGCGCATCCGCGCGGACAACCGCACGCCGGGCGCCATGGTCGCAAACGTGATCTTGAAATGATGCTCGCCAGGCAGGCCGTTCTTGGCGGCGTCGGCCAAAACCTTGCGCACCACCCCGCGCAGTGCGGTCTGGGCCAGCAGGTCGTAGCGGATGTGGTCTTCAGGCATCAGCGGTCAGGTGCATTATGGATCGAAAGAGACGTATGTCACGAACCACACGATTCCAGAGTAAGTGGAAACTATAGGCTTTCAGGGCGATTTGTCCCTCAATTCCTGACCGTCATCCAAGACTTCTGGAAAGTGGAGGCTTCTGTTGCCAGGTGCCTCCGAACCCCGCCTAACGGAGCTTAACCCGTTAGGGCTTTAAATCGGTCTTTCGAGCTGCTTACGCAGCCAGAGCAACCGGAGCATAGTTGTCGTTGGCAACTATGAATTTGGCCCGATAACGCCGGAACCATGCCGGGCAAAAGCGCGCCTTTTACGCCCTCGTCGATCCTATTTCGACCCCGTAATGGTGGAGTTGCCGGGTACCGCCCCCGGGTCCGATAGGTTTATTGCGACGGCCATTTATCGCCATAGCCGGCTTGCGCCGGCCTTACGAATATAGGCGCAAAAGGTTGCCGAAAAAGAGCGGCTTCGGCTGCGGGTCGGACAGCGAGCGTTTCCGTTCTCTTCTGGCGTTATCGCCCGGACGCAGAGGACGGCGCACGCCATCTCACTCCATCCGCCTGCTCTCGAAAGCAGGGGCCTCGCATCAAGTCTCGCATCGCTGAGTTCGTGACATCCGGCATTTCGCCGGAGCGCGGGTCGCGCTACGACTGCGGGGATGAAACTCATCTCCGGCGGCCAATCGGGGGTCGATCGCGCCGTGCTGGACGTCGCGATCGCGGCCGGCATTGCCTATGGCGGCTGGTGTCCGAAGGGCGGCTGGGCCGAGGATTTTCCCACGCCGCCGGGGGTGATGGCGAACTACCCGGATTTACAGGAGACGCCGCTTGCCGATCCGGCGCAGCGCACCGAATGGAACGTACGCGACGCCGATGCGTGTCTGATTGTTGTCGACGCCGGCGGCATCGATCTGTCCGCCGGCACGGTGCTGGCCAGCGACCTTGCGCACCGCCACCGCAAGCCGCTCTACATTGCAAAGCTCAGTGACGTGGACGTCAAGCACGTCCGGCTTTGGCTGCAGGTGCAGCGGGCGCGGCACGGCGATGATCTGAAGCTTGCCGTCGGCGGGCCGCGCGAAAGCGAAGCGCCCGGCATTTATGCGCGCGCAGCGGCGTTTTTGCGCACGCTTATTGGCGGCTAGCCGCGTTGCCCACACCCGAGATGGCCCGTCTGCGCCGCACCATATGGCCGCCGCTGGCCTACGGCGATAAACGAACGGCATGAGCGCATCGTTGATTCCCGGCTCTGCGGGTCAGGAGACTTCGCCGGTTGCGGCAACACCGCAACTCGTTCGGCCAACGCTCGCCGAACTGTTCATCGCCTTCACGACGATTTCACTGTCCGGTTTCGGCGGCGTGCTGGCGTGGTCGCGCCGCATGATGGTCGAAGAGCGCAAATGGCTCAGCGCCGAGGAGTTTAACGAGACCTACGCATTGTGCGCGCTTTTGCCCGGCGGCAACGTCATCAACTTCTCGGTCGTGTTCGGCGCGCGCTTTCGCGGCGTGCAGGGTGCCTTTGCGGCGATCGCCGGACTTATGGGACCGCCGCTCCTGCTGGTTCTCATTATCGCCAGCATCTACGCGCATTACGGCGATCTGCCGCTGTTGCGCCGCGCGCTTTCCGGCGTCGCGGCCGCGGCGGCCGGCTTAATGATGGCGACAGTCGCCAAGATGGCGCGGCCGTTGTTTCGCAATCGCGCCGTGACCGGCCCGCTCATCGCACTCGCCACTTTCGCGGCGATCGGCATCGTCCAATGGCCGTTGCCGCTGGTGCTGGCCATCATCGTGCCGGTAAGCATCGCCGCCGCCATGGTGCGGCAATGAACTCCGGCGGCGGCAGCGGCAGCCTGCTCACGCTCGCCGGCTTCTTCGGCGTGCTGTCGCTGTTCGCGATCGGCGGCGGCAATTCGGCGGTGCCGGAGATGCACCGCTTCGCCGTCGACATCCAGCATTGGATGAGCGACCGGCAATTCGCCGACAGCTTCGCGCTGGCGCAACTGACGCCGGGACCCAACCTGATTATCGTAACATTGATCGGCTATCACGTCGCCGGCCTTCTCGGGGCGCTGGTCGCGACGCTTTCGATGTGCGGACCGCCCGCTATGTTCGCCTTCTTCGTCGGGGGCGCGTCCGAACGGTTTAAGGGCAAGGCCTGGCATACCGTGCTGAGCCGCGCGCTGGTGCCGGTGACGATCGGCCTGCTCGCCGCGAGCGCGGCTGTGATCGTTGCGACGACGGGTTACAATTTGATGTCGCTTGCGATCATGACTGCGACCGCACTGACGGCCTACTTTCTCCGCGTGCACCCGTTATGGCTTTTCGCCGCCGCGGCCGTGATTGGAATGAGCGGGCTGCTTTGATGAACAGCTACGACCGTTTGAACGCGATGGCGCAGTGGATGTGGGGCGCGCGGCGCCGCCGCCAGTCCTATCGGAACCTGCCGGATGATTTGCGGCCCGGATCGATCGCCGAGGCCTATGCGGCGCAGGAGGCTTATTACCGGCTGGCCGAGCCGGCCTTCGGCGCGGTGGCCGGCGCCAAGATCGCCACCACCACCAAAGTGATGCAGCGGCTGATGGGCATTAATCATCCGTGCGGCGGAGCAATCTTTGCGCGGACGATCCATCAATCGCCGGCCAGCCTCTCTGCCGCGGAATTCGTCAATTTGCGCATCGAAAGCGAGATCGCGCTCAGGCTCGGCCGCGATCTGCCGGCTGTGGGCGCACCGTGGACGCGCGAGACGGTCGCGCCAACGGTCGAGGCCGCGATGCCGGCGTTCGAATTGATCGAAGACCGCCACGCCGATTACGCCAAGACCGAAGCCGCCTCGCTCATCGTCGAAAATTGCTGGAACGGCGGCGTGGTGATTGGCGCGCCCAAGGCCGTCCCGGTTGCGGCTCTGGTCGGCGTCATGGGCCGGCTCACAATGGACGGCAAAGCGGTCGGCGAAGGCGCCGCCGAGGACCCCGCCGCGACGCTCGCCTGGCTCGCCAATCATCTCGCCGAGCGCGGTCGCGATCTCAAGGCCGGCATGGTGGTCATTACGGGAAGCCTCATCGCCACGGTTTCGATTGCAGGCGGCCAGCACGCCGTCTTCGCGGTCGACGGCCTGGGCGAAGTCGCGATGGACATCGTCTGAGCGGGCTGAACCCTGCTATCCACCGCGATCTTGCACGCGTTTCGTTCGCCCCTCATTTGGTACTAGAATTGATGCGACTCGCCGATAAGACGAACAGCCGATGCGCCAATATCTCGACTTGATGGAACGCGTGCTCGAAGAGGGCGCGGAGAAGGGCGACCGCACCGGCACCGGTACGCGCTCGATTTTCGGCCATCAGATGCGGTTCGAGCTCGGCCGCGGCTTTCCGCTCGTCACCACCAAGAAGCTGCACGTCAAATCGATCATCTACGAGCTGCTGTGGTTCCTGCGCGGCGACACCAACGTCAAATATCTCAACGATCACGGCGTTTCGATCTGGAACGAATGGGCCGACTCGAACGGCGATCTCGGCCCGGTCTACGGCCGGCAATGGCGGTCATGGCCGGTGCCCGACGGGCGCAGCATCGATCAGATCAAGGAGGCGCTCGACACCATTCGGCGCAATCCGGATTCACGGCGCATCGTGGTCACCGCCTGGAATCCGGCCGAACTGCCGCAAATGGCGCTGGCGCCGTGCCACTGCCTGTTCCAGTTCTATGTCGCCGACGGCAAGCTGTCGTGCCAGCTTTACCAGCGCTCGGCCGACGTGTTTCTTGGCGTGCCGTTCAACATCGCCTCCTATGCGCTGCTGACGATGGCCGTCGCCCATGTCAGCGGGCTCAAACCCGGCACGTTCGTGCACAGCTTCGGCGACGCGCATCTTTATCTCAACCATCTCGACCAGGCGCGCCTTCAGCTGACGCGCCCGCCGCGGCCGCTGCCGACGCTGACGATCAATCCGGCGGCGAAGGACCTGTTCGCGCTCACTTACGAGGATTTCGCGCTCGAAGGCTACGACCCGCATCCGCACATCAAGGCCGCGGTCGCGGTGTGACGCCAAGCCGCCACGAGCGCCGCACAGGCGTCGACCTGCGCGGGCAGACGGCTCCGCAGATCAAACAAATAATCCGGATCGGCCGCCGCATGGCGGCATCGCAGCGCCCGCTCGATCGAGTCGAGGTCGAGGCCGGACGGGGTGTGCCCGCGCAGATATGCCACGGCGTCGTCGTTGGAGGCCATCCGGCCCGTCATGTAGCTGAAACCAAGCCGCGCCGGATACAACAGCGCCCGCAGGTAGGCTTTGCGGTCTTTGGCGTCGAGCGCCGCCGCGGCAGCGAACTCCTTCGCGCGCGTCGCCCAATTGGCAAACGGCGCGCCGCGCAAATAGCCCCGGATTTCGTCAAGCGCCGGCCGTGGCGGCGTCACCCGCTCGCGCTCCGCCAGCACCACCGGACGATCCAGATAATCGAGCCGGTCGAGCGGCGGAAAACGGCCGACACTGAACTGACGGTCGGTCCAGAAGACCGAAACCTTTGGGCCCCATTCGGTTGACAACGCGACAGCTTGGCGGCGCAGGGTGTCGAGCATCGGCGGCGAAAGCCCGCCCTCGGTAATCACCGCAACGTCGATGTCGCTGTAGCGCCGTGAAAAGCCGCCATGCGCCAGGCTGCCGATAAGATAAAGGCCCAATAACTCCGGTCCGAGCGCGGCCTGCCAGATTGGGGCGAATGTGTACGCAAACTCCATGGCTGCATCGCAGGCGACGGCGTCGGGATCGGTGGAATTCATGTTTGCAGTACAGAAAATCAAGCAGTGATTTTGTATAGATTACACATAAGACGGAGCGGGCGCACGCCAACATCGGTGGGCCTCCAGGAGATCGCATGGACATTGTCCTCGTCGCCGCTATCGCTGAGAACGGCGTCATCGGCCGCGGCAATGCGTTGCCGTGGCGGCTGAAGTCCGACATGGCGCATTTTCGCGCCGTGACCATGGGCAAGCCGGTGGTGATGGGACGCAAGACCTACCTGTCGATCGGCAAGCCGCTCAAAGGGCGCAGCACGATCGTGATAAGCCGCGACCCGAGCTTTGCGGCGCCCGGCATCGTCGTGACTCCGGGCCTCGATGCGGCTTTGGCGACGGCGCGCGGCGACGCGTTGCGGCGCGGCGTCGATGCGATCGTGATCGCGGGCGGCGCCGAGGTTTACGGCCAGGTCATGGAGCGGGCGACGCGGCTGGCGATCACGCGGGTTCATATGAGCGCCGATGGCGACGCGCAATTTCCACCGATCGATATGCGGCTCTGGCAGGAGGTGACGCGCATCGAGCGCGCGGCGGGCGGCGATGACGACGCCGCGTTCGCCGTCGTCGATTATGCGCGGCGTCCGGAAGCGGCACCTGGCTAGTCCGCACAAGTCATGGGCCGTTATGGGGAATTTCCCGTCTGCGTACGGCCGTAACGGGACTTTGCGTTGCATCGCGCGCGCTACTCCCTTATATCCCCCCGCAGCCGGGGCAGGCGGGATGCCGCCCCGCCGCGCTCAGGAGATAATTGATGCCGTGGAGTAACCAACCCGGTGGCCCCTGGAGTTCGGGGCCGCGGGGACCATGGGGCTCGGGACCGCAACAGCAAGGCCCGCGGCCGGCCGATCTGGAGGAATTCCTCCGCCGCAGCCAGGACAAATTGCGCGGCTTTCTGCCCGGCAATTTCGGCGGCCGCGGTATCCTTCTGATCGCGGTCGCCGCGCTCGTGCTGTGGGGTTTCTCAGGCTTCTTCCGCGTCGAGCCGGACGAACTCGGCGTGGTGCTGCGCTTCGGCAAATTCGTGCGCGAAGTCCAGCCCGGCCTGAATTATCACCTGCCATATCCGATCGAAACCGCGCTGACGCCGCCGGCGCTGCGCGTGATCAAAACCGATGTCGGCATGCGCGAGAGCGGCGCCGGTGAACGCGACGTGCCGGAAGAGAGCCTGATGCTCACGGGCGACGAGAACATCGTCGACGTCCACTTCTCGGTGCTGTGGAAAGTCCAACCGAACGGCGTCGGCGACTATCTGTTCAATATCCAAAATCCGGAAGGGACCGTAAAGGCGGTGGCGGAAAGCGCGGTGCGCGAGGTTATCGGCCGCAACAATATTCAGCCGATCATCACCTCAAGCCGCAACGCGATCCAGAACGAGGTGCAGGAGCTGATGCAGAAGACGCTCGATTCCTATCGCGCCGGCGTTCAAATACAGCAGGTCCAGTTGCAAAAGGCCGATTATCCGGCGCAGGTGATCGACGCCTTCCGCGACGTGCAGGCCGCTCGTTCCGATCTCGAGCGCGTGCAGAACGAGGCGCAAACCTACGCCAACCGCGTGGTTCCCGAAGCCAAGGGCCATGCCGCAAGAATCATTCAGGATGCCGAGGCCTATCGCGCGCAGGTCGTCGCCAATGCCAAGGGCCAGACTTCGCGACTTCCTACAGGTCTACGCGCAATACAAGAAGGCGCCGGACGTGACCCGGCAGCGCATCTATCTCGACACCATGGAGCGCATTCTCGCCGGCACCGATAAGACCCTCATTGATACCGGCGCCAAGAGCCCCGGCGTCGTGCCGTATCTGCCACTGACCGAACTCGGCAAATCGCCTGCGCCGCGATCCGCGCCTGCCCGGACCAACGGAGCCAAGCCATGAGGATGAGCTTAACCGGCGGGGCGATCGCGGTCATTCTGCTCATCGCCGTCGTTGTCGGCTACGGCACGTTTTTCACCGTCGATCAGACCAGTCAGGCGCTGGTGGTGCGGCTCGGCAAGCCGGTCCGCGTGATCACCGAGCCCGGCCTTAACTTCAAAATTCCGTTCATCGACAGCGTCATCTATATCGACAAGCGCATCCTTGCCATCGAATCCCCGGCGCAGGAGGTGATCGCTTCGAGTCAGGACAATTCGAACTCGATCACGGCAGAAGCGCGATTGGCCGCCCAGGCCGGAGAACGGCTCGTGGTCGACGCCTTCGCGCGATATCGAATCATTGACCCGCTGAAGTTCTATCAGACCGTCGGTCCGGCGGGCGCCAGCACGCAATTGTCGATTCTGCTCAATTCGACGCTGCGGCAAGTGCTCGGCCAAGCCACCCTTGCCGACGTGGTGCGCAACAAGCGCGAAATGTTGATGTCGCAGATGCGCCAGCGGCTCGATGAGAAGGCGCGCGAATTCGGCATCCAGGTCGTTGACGCGCGCATCCGCCGCGCCGACCTGCCGGAGCAGAACAGCCAAGCCGTCTATCAGCGCATGCAGACCGAGCGTCAGCGCGAAGCCGCCGAATTCCGCGGCGAGGGCAACCAGAAGGCTCAGGAAATCAGGGCCAAGGCGGACCGCGACGTGACCGTGATCGTGGCCGAAGCCAATTCAAAGGGTGAGACCCTTCGTGGCCAGGGCGATGGCGAGGCCAACGCCATCTTCGCGCAAGCTTATGGGCAGGATCCGGGCTTCTTCGCCTTTTATCGCTCGATGCGCGCCTATGAACAGAGCCTGCAGCACGGCAACACCAACCTGGTGCTGGGTCCGGACTTCGACTTCTTCCGCTATTTTGGCGATCCGGCCGGACGCGCGCCGGTTCAGGCCGGGGCGTCGCCGCCGGCAGGAGCGGCGGATGCTGCCGGCGTTCCTACTCCGGGCCATGAGGATGCCCGTGCGGCGGCGCCTGCCAAATAGCTTTGCGCATCGCCGCACCCGCTCCCTCGATAGCGCCGCGACGCCGCCATGTCGGATTTCCTTGCCGCGCTTGGGCTATTCTTCGCGATCGAAGGAATATGCCTTGCGGCGTTTCCGTTAGCCGCCAAACGCGCGATGGCCAACATACTCGCCACCCCGGACGGACGGTTGCGTGTCGCCGGTGTGATCTCGGCCGTCATCGGCGTTGCCATCGTATGGCTGGTGCGCGGATGAAACCGTGAGTCGCTTTTCTGCCCTAATCCGGCCTCTTATGGCCGAATTGGTAATTTCAATCGTTGCGCCCCGCAGGTGGCGGGAGCATTTATGTTCATAAGTCATCTTCAGGAGCGCTGACACCCATGTCTCGCGATTTCATGTCTCGCCATTTCTGCTTCCGCCGCCAATTGCGCCGCGGCGCGGCGATCGTGGCGCTTGCGGCCGTTACGGCGGTCTTTGTCGGCCCGACTGTTCCGGCTGCAGCCGCGACGGCGGGTGCTGCTCCCGCGGCCGCCGATCCTGCCGCGATGGCTCCGGCGGCTCCGGCTTCGGCGGCGCTGCCTGCCGGCACGGTGCGAGGGCCGGCCAACATCGCCGATGTTGCCGAACAGGTCATCGACGCCGTGGTCAACGTGTCGACATCGCAGAAAGTCGATCCCCACGTCACCGAGCTCCCCGACCTGCCGCCCGGCTCGCCGATGGAGAAATTTTTCGAAGATTTTTTCAAACACCACCGCGGTCAGGGCGGCGGTGACGACGAACCGCGCCGGGTCAACTCGCTTGGCTCCGGTTTCATCATCGATCCGACGGGGCTGATCGTCACCAACAACCACGTCATCGACGGCGCCGACGAGATCAGCGTCATCCTCAACGACGGCACCAAGCTCAAGGCCGAGTTGGTCGGCAAGGACTCCAAGAGCGATCTGGCGCTGTTGCGCGTCCATTACCAGAAGCCGCTCAAGTTCGTGAAATTCGGCGATTCCGACAAGCTGCGGCTCGGCGAATGGGTGATCGCCATCGGCAATCCATTCAGCCTCGGCGGCACGGTGACGGCGGGCATCGTTTCGGCTCGCCACCGCGACATCAATTCGGGTCCGTACGACAATTACATCCAAACCGACGCGCCCATTAACCGCGGCAATTCCGGCGGCCCGCTGTTCGATCTCAACGGCGAAGTCATCGGCATCAACACCGCGATTATCTCGCCGTCCGGCGGTTCGATCGGCATTGGTTTCGCTATTCCGTCCAACAGTGCGGTTCCGGTACTCGATCAACTGCAGAAATACGGCGAAGCGCGGCGCGGCTGGCTCGGCGTGCGCATCCAGGAAGTGACCGACGAACTCGCCGAAAGCCTTGGCATCGGCCGGGCGCGCGGCGCGCTGGTCGCCGGCGTGGACGAGAAGGGGCCGGCCAAGCCGGCAGGCATCGAGCCGGGCGATGTGGTCACCACCTTCGATGGCCATGCCATCAAGGAGATGCGCGACCTGCCGCGAATCGTTGCCGACACGCCCGTCGGCAAGCAGGTTGACGTTGTCCTCATTCGCAAGGGCAAGCAGCAGACGCTCAAAGTCACCGTCGGGCGGCTCAAGGACGAGGCTAAGGTCGCGGCGGTCGATACCAAGAAGAATGCCGAGCCAGAGCACAAGTCGGTGGTGCAGAAGACCCTGGGCCTCGAATTGTCGAGCCTCACCGCCGAGGTGCGGAAGAAATACAAGATCAGGGATACGGTCAAAGGCGTGCTCGTCACCGGTGTCGATCCCGGCGCGGCGAGCGACGTGCCCGATAAGCACCTTGCGGCCGGCGACGTCATCGTCGAGGTGCAGTATCAGGCGGTCGGCACGCCTGCCGATCTGCAGAAGCGCGTCGACGAACTCAAGAGCCAGGGCAAGAAGGTCGCCGTCCTGCTGGTTTCCAACGGCAATGGCGAGACGCGTTTCGTCGCGCTGAATTTGAATTAGACAGCGCAATAGTGAGATTGCGAAAGGCGAGTAGGGCAGTGCGTCCTATTCGCCTTTTTGCAATTCGCTGCCCGCTTAATCCAAGACGTGGCTCACCATGCCGTCGGCGAGCTTAGGCTCGAACCAGGTCGATTTCGGCGGCATGATCTTGCCGGCGTCGGCGACCGCCATCAGATCGCTCATCTGCGTCGGATAGAGCGCAAATGCCGCTGCCATTTGGCCTGACGAGACCAGCCGTTCCAGTTCGCTTAAGCCCCGTCCGCCGCCGACGAAGTCGATCCGCTTGTCGGTGCGCGGATCGGTGATGCCGAATAGCGGCTCGATGATGTTGCGCGACAGCAGCGTGATTGGCAGCCGGGCGATCGGATCGGATGCCTGTGCGGTGTCATCAGCGCCGGGGCGCAGCGCCAGGCGGTACCAGCGGTCGGCCAGGTACATGCCGAGTTCGCGGGCGCCGCTGGGCCGTACCGGCTCGCTGCTCGGCTCGACCGCATAACGCCGCCGCAACGCGGCAAGCAGCGCTTCGGCCGTGTGGCCGTTCAAATCGCGCAGCACGCGATTGTAGTCGAGGATCGTCATCTCGCCTTGCGGAAACAGCACGGTGAGGAAATAGTCATGCGCGCCATGGCTGCCGCGCGCCTTCGCGACCCGCGCGGCAGCGGCGGAGCGGTGATGACCGTCGGCGATATAAAGTGCGGGCAACGCATCGACGGCGCGTGTCAGGCGTTCGGTCGCCGCGTCTTCGCCGATCACCCAAAGCTGGTGGCGCACGCCGTCGTCCGCCGTGACGTCGACTGCGGCGGCGCCTGCCGCCAACTCGGCCAGCATTGCATCGATCTGCGGTGCCACCGGATACGCCACCATGACCGGACCGGTCTGTGCGTTGACCGCTTCGATCTGGCGTACGCGGTCGTCTTCCTTGGCGGGCGTCGTCAGTTCGTGCTTGCGGATGCGATTGCTGGCGTAGTCGGCAAGCGACGCGACGGCGGCGAGGCCGGTCTGGGTGTGGCCGCGCCACGTCAGCCGGTAGACGTAGTAGCAAGGCGTGTCGTCGCGGATCAGGACGCCGGCGGCGATCATGCGCCGCAGATTGTCGGCCGCCTTGGCATAGACGGCGCTGTCGTACGGATCGGTCGCCGGCGGCAGATCGATCTCGGCCTTGGAAACGTGCAGAAAGCTCCATGGCTTGCCGGCGGCGCGCATCCGCGCCTCCGAGCTGGACAGCACGTCATAGGGCGGCGCCAGCACGTCCGCGGCGCGCCCGGGTCCGGGCCGCAGGGCGCGAAAGGGTTTTATCAGGGTCACGGAGCCTCACACATTTAATTAGACTTGCGGCGATGAAAACATGCGAATCTCATCGCGTGCGGCGTTTTAATTCGCGCTAAACGGCACTACGTCAACCCCGTGAGTGAACCGGATATCGTTCTCATTGCCGGGCCGACGGCGAGTGGTAAATCGGCGCTCGCGCTGCAGCTTGCGGAAAAGCTGGGCGGCGTGATCCTCAACGCCGATTCCATGCAGGTCTATCGCGACCTGCGCATCATCACGGCGCGGCCGACGCCGGCCGAGGAGGCGCGCCTGCCGCATCGGCTCTATGGCCATATCGACGCGGCGGAGAACTTTTCGGTCGGGCGCTGGTGCGAGGAGGCCGCCACCGCGCTTGCCGAGGCGGGCAGCATCGCGCGCGCCGCCATCGTGGTCGGCGGCACCGGCCTTTATTTCAACGCGCTCACCCGCGGGCTCGCCGCCGTACCTCCGATCTCCCCCGACATTCGCGAGGCGGTGCGGGCGCGGCTTGCGAACGACGGCGTCGCGGCGCTGCATGCCGAGCTGAAACGGCGCGATCCGGCGGCGGCGGCGCGGCTGATGCCGGGCGATCGTGCGCGCATCACCCGGGCGCTCGAAGTGGTGCTGGCGACCGGCCGCTCGCTGCTCGATTGGCACGACGACAACAAGCCGGCGAGCCTCGATCCGGCGCGAGCCGTGAAAATTTTTCTCGCGTCAGATCGCGACGAGCTGTTGCGCCGCATCGACGCGCGGTTCGACGCCATGATGGCGGCAGGCGCACTGGATGAAGTACGCGCGCTTGCGGCGCGCAAGCTCGCCCCCGATATGCCGGCGATGAAAGCGCACGGCGTGCCGTGGCTGGTCCGCCATCTCGCGGGTGAGATCACGCTCGATCAAGCCATGGAAGAAGCCAAGCGCGATACGCGCCGATACACCAAGCGGCAAGCGACCTGGTTCCGCAATCAGCTGCCGGAATTTGCCTGGGTCGGGCCGGAGCGGGCGCTGGCGACGGTCGAGGCGCAGTTGCGCGCGGGGCCGCGCTGACATCTCGCGCAGGGCTGTCTCTGGTGCCTTGTTCAACCTACCGGCGTGCCAAAATAGGCGCGTGCGCTCTGGATGGATGCGGCGCATCGCGCTAATAATGTCGGTAACAACAAGCCCAATGGCACAGCGAGGAGGTTGCAAAATGTTCCTGCGCAATGGCTGGTACACGGCGCTGTGGTCCCATGAGCTGACCGACAAGCCGGTCGCCAAGACGCTCCTCAATGACAAGGTTGTGGTTTTCCGCAATGCCAATGGCGAGGTCGGTGCGCTGGAAGATTGCTGCTGTCACCGGGCCGCGCCGTTGTCGCTCGGCGAAGTTTCGGGTGAATATCTTGCCTGCGGTTATCACGGGCTAAAGTTCGATGTGACCGGCCAATGCGTTGAGGTGCCCGGGCAGGTCCAGGTTCCGTCCGGCGCCAAGGTGCGTAGCTATCCGGTCGCCGAGAAGTGGAACGTCATCTGGATCTGGATGGGAGATCCGGCCAAAGCCGACACCGCGAAGATCCCCGACATGCCGTGGCTGTCGGAGCCGCAATGGACGGCGACGCCCGGCCGGCTTCACGTCAAATCGAATTATCAGTTCGTGATCGACAATCTGCTCGATTTCACCCATGTCGCTTACGTGCACAAACGCACCATTGCGGGCGATCCGCGCGAAGCCACCGAACCGATGAAAGTCGAGCGGATGAACGACGGCGTTCGCGTCAGCCGGTGGCTGCTCGACGTGCAGCCGCCACCGCTGTTTGCCAAGGCAGGCAATTTCACCACCAGCGTTGACCGCTGGCAGATGGCGCGCTGGCATTCGCCGAGTGTGGTCTATCTGGATGTCGGCTGCGCCAAAGTCGGGACCGGCGCGCCGCAGGGCGACCGCAGCCAGGGCATTTCAATCTGGTCCACGCATCTGCTGACGCCCGAAACCGAGTGCAGCAGTCACTACATGTTCTGCTTCTCGCGCGATTTCAGCCTCGGCGACGCCGAGATGTCGAAGCTGTTATACGAGGGTTCGCGCGCGACCTTCCTGGAGGACGTGGATTTTCTCGAAGCGGTGCAGACCAATCGGGTCGACGGCTCGCTCGACGGCCTGGTCCACATCGCCTCCGATGCCCCGCAGCTCCAGGCCCGCCGCATGCTTGGCAGCTTGATTTCGGCCGAGCAGGCGAACTGAGGCGCACATTCCGCGCTCGGCGCAAATCCGGCCAGCGCGTAACCATTTGCAAATCTTGATTCGTCCGCGGCTTATTTATGCGGCGGCGCCGCGCTTAAATTTTGTGCTTGCACAATCCTTTGCCGCATCGCCTGGAAAGTGCGCATTCCGCCTCGATCGAAATCCAAAAATCCTGGATTTTCAGCGTCTTGAGACTGGCACAGGGCTTGCGAAGCACTCCCGCGGTGAAGCCGCGAGGCTTTCATCGCGATGCTTAAGAGGGAGCGCCGATCGCATGCGCAGCACATCCTGGATTGACCACTGGAATCCGGAAGATGAAAAGTTCTGGCAGTCGCAGGGCAAGTTCATTGCCCGCCGCAATCTCATCTGGTCGATCGTCGCCGAGCATCTCGGATTTTCGATATGGCTGATCTGGAGCATCGTCGCCGCCAACCTGCCGGCGGCTGGCTTCCATTACACCACGGCTCAGCTTTTTCAGCTTGTCGCATTGCCGGGACTGATCGGCGCGCTGATGCGCTTTCCCTACACCTTCGCGGTCACGGCATTCGGCGGGCGAAATTGGACGATCGTCAGCGCAAGCTTGCTGTTCATCCCGACCATTGCGCTCGCCTATTTCGTGACGAAACCCGATACCTCCTATCATGTGATGCTGCTGGTATCGGCCTTGGCAGGCCTCGGCGGCGGCAATTTTGCGTCCAGCATGGCCAATATTTCGTTCTTCTATCCAGACCGCATGAAAGGCTGGGCACTCGGCCTCAATGCCGCGGGCGGAAACATCGGAGTCAGCACCGTGCAGTTGCTGGTGCCGATTCTGATGAGCTTCGGCTTTATCAGCCTCTATCAGGCAACTCCAACCGCCAGAGGTGTCTACCTTCAGAACGCCGGCTTGATGTGGCTTGTGCCGCTGGTCATCGCGGTGAGCGGCGCCGTTTTGTTCATGAATAATCTCAGTTCGACGCGGTCGACATTCAAGGACCAGCTCGTCATCGTCAGGCGCAAACATACCTGGATCATGTCCTACCTCTATATCGGGACATTCGGCTCCTTCATCGGCTATTCGGCCGCCTTTCCATTGCTGATTAAAACGCAGTTTCCGGCGATCACGATTGGCATTGCGTTCCTCGGTCCCCTGGTCGGTTCGCTCGCGCGTCCGCTCGGCGGCTTGCTTGCCGATAAAGTGGGCGGAGCTATCGTGACCTTCTGGAATTTCATCGCCATGGGCGCCGCGACGATCGGCGTCGTGTATTTCGTCGAGATCAAGGACTTTGTCGGTTTTCTGGCGATGTTTCTGATTCTGTTCGTGACGACCGGCGTCGGCAATGGTTCGACGTTTCGGATGATCCCGTCGATCGTCCGCGAGCAGAAGCTCACGGAATCGACGGGCCTCGGCGAGTCCCGCCGCGCGCTCGCCCTGAAGGCGGCGGGTCTCGAGAGCGCCGCCGCGCTGGGCTTCATCAGCGCAATCGGCGCTGTCGGCGGCTTCCTGATCCCGACCGGGTTCGGCAAATCGATCGCCATCACCGGCGGTCCGCAATTGGCGTTGGCGATCTTCCTGGCGTTCTACGTGACCTGCATCGCGCTGACGTGGTGGTACTACCTGCGCAAGAGCTCCATGGCCGCGGATGTGCCGAGTCTCGCGCAAGCGCGCGTGTAAGACAGCGGGTAGCGCTTCGCTCAGCCGGAACCACATCAAGGAACCGAGCATGACGCCCGAGCAGGTCAAGGCGATTCAGGAAAGCTTCGCCAAAGTGGCGCCGATATCCGAGCAAGCCGCCGTTTTGTTCTACGGCCGCTTGTTCGAGATCGAACCGGCTGTCAAATCGCTGTTTCACGGCGATATGAAAGAGCAGGGACGCAAGCTGATGGCGACGCTCGCCGTCGTCGTCAACAGTCTGAGCAATCTCGGCGCCGTGCTGCCTGCCGCGTCCGCGCTCGCCAAGCGTCATATGACCTACGGCGTGAAGCCGACGCACTACACGCCCGTGGGCGAAGCGTTGCTCTGGACGCTGCAACAGGGCTTGGGCACAGCGTGGACACCTGAACTGGCGGCCGCCTGGTCCGCGGCCTACGGGGTGCTGTCCGAATTCATGATCGCCGAGGCCTATGGCCGCAGCGCTGCGGCCGAGTAGGGCCGTGTCATGAGCGATCGCCGGCGCGCGCGGCTCGTGGTGGTCGGCAACGGCATGGCCGGGATGCGGACGGTTGAAGAACTGCTCGCGCGCGCGCCCGAGCGTTTCGACATCACCGTCATCGGTGTGGAGCCCGAGCCGAATTACAGCCGTATTCTGCTGTCCTCGGTGTTGGCCGGCGACAAGACGCGCGACGACATCATCATCAATCCGTGGAGCTGGTACGGCAAGCGCGGCATCCGCCTGATGACCGGGATCGCCGCGGTCGCCATTGATCGTGCCGCCCGTTGCGTGGTGATCGCCGACGGTTCGACGGTGCCATACGACACGCTGTTGCTCGCCACAGGCTCGAAATCGCTGGCGCCACCCATTCCCGGCGTGGGACTGCCCAACGTGCGCGCATTCCGCGACATGGCCGATGCCGAGGCGATGATCGCGGCGGCACGGAGCGGGCGGCGCGCCGTTGTTGTTGGCGGCGGCCTCCTTGGCCTTGAAGCGGCGTGGGGGTTGAAGCGGCGCGGCATGTCGGTCGCGCTCGTGCACCTGATGCCGACGCTGATGGAGCGGCAGCTCGATGTCGCCGCCAGCGAGTTGCTGCGCCGCGATCTTGATGTTCGCGGCATCGCCATTTTCACCAACAGCCAGACCGAGGAAATCGCCGGCGGCGAACAGGCGGAGGTCGTAGTGCTCGCCGACGGCCGCAGGCTCCCCGCCGACTTCGTCGTGCTGGCAATTGGCATTCGGCCCAATATCGACCTGGCGCGCGCGGCGAAGCTCGATGTCAATCGCGGCATCCTGGTCGGCGACGACATGCGCAGCAGCGACCCGGATATTTTTGCCGTCGGCGAGTGCATCGAACATAACGGCCAGGTGTTCGGGCTGGTGGCGCCGATCTGGGATCAGGCCAAGGTCTGCGGCGCACAGCTCGCCGGCGACCGCACGGCCGTCTATGTGCCGCCGCCCGTCTTCACCAGCCTGAAGATCACGGGCGTCGACGTGTTCTCGGCCGGCGCGCTGGCCGCGGCTGACGAGGCCGACGAAGAGATCACGCTGCATGACGCCAAGCTCGGCCGCTACAAAAAACTCATTGTGCGCAACGACAGGCTGGTCGGCGCCGTGCTGTACGGCAGCGTGAGCGACGGCCCGTGGTACGTGGAGTTGATGCGCGACAAGGTGGACGTTTCAGCGATGCGCGACCGCTTGGTGTTCGGCCGCGGTTTTGCCGAACAGAACGACGCCGCGCTCGCACCGGAAGCCGGTGCGGCGGACACGGTGCCGCAATGGCAGGCGGCGTGATCCGCACCACATGTCCGTATTGCGGCGTCGGCTGCGGCTTGCTTGCCGCCGCCGACGGCACGATGTCGGGCGATCGGGATCATCCCGCCAATAACGGGCGGCTGTGTTCCAAAGGTGCGGCGCTCGGCGACACGCTGGCGACCGACGGCAGATTGCTGCACCCTCAGATCGGCGGGCGCAACGCCAGCTGGGACGAAGCGCTTGGTCGCGTTGCCGCCGCGATGACGCGCGCCGTGGCCGATCACGGTCCGGATTCGGTCGCGCTCTACGTCTCCGGCCAGTTTCTTACAGAGGACTATTACGTCGCCAACAAGCTGATGAAGGGATTTATCGGCAGCGCCAACATCGATACTAACTCGCGGCTCTGCATGGCGTCGTCGGTCGCCGGCCACGTCCGCGCCTTCGGCGAAGATATCGTGCCCGGCTGCTATGAGGACATCGAACTTGCCGATCTGGTGGTGCTCGCCGGCAGCAACACGGCGTGGTGCCATCCCGTGCTCTATCAGCGGCTTGCCGCGGCGCGGCAATCGCGCGGCACCAAGGTCGTGGTGATCGATCCGCGCCGCACGGCGACGTGCGACATCGCCGATATTCATCTCGCGCTCCGTCCCGGAACAGACGTGGCAGTGTTTGCCGGCCTGTTGTTGCATCTCGTCGCGAGCGGCAACTGCAACGGCGCTTGGACGCGGGGCCATGCGGCCGGTTTTCCTGAAGCGGTCGAGGCAGCGCGCATCGCCGCGCCGTCGCTCGCCGCAGTCGCGGCCTTGGCCGACGTCCGCGCTGCCGATCTGGAACGCTTCCACCAATGGTTTGCCGCGACCGAACGGACGGTCACGCTCTACTCGCAAGGCATCAATCAATCGTCCGCCGGCACCGACAAGGTCAATGCGATCGTCAACTGTCATCTGGCGACGGGGCGCATCGGCCGGTCCGGCATGGGGCCGCTGTCATTGACCGGACAGCCCAATGCGATGGGCGGCCGCGAGGTCGGCGGCCTCGCCAATCAGCTCGCCGCCCATATGGGCTTTGCCGATGCGGCCGATGTCGATCGCGTGCGGCGCTTCTGGAACGCGCCGCGGATCGCCACGCGGCCGGGCCTCAAGGCGGTCGAGCTGTTCGACGCGGTGCTCGACGGCCGGATCAAGGCGCTGTGGATTCTCAGCACCAACCCCGCCGTGAGCATGCCGCGCGCCGAGCGCGTGCGCGCCGCGCTCGCTGTCTGCCCATTCGTCGCCGTCACCGATTGCTGGCCGACCGATACGACGCGCTTTGCCGAGATCGTGCTGCCAGCCGCGGCCTGGGCCGAAAAAGACGGCACCGTGACCAATTCGGAGCGGTGCATTTCTCGTCAGCGCGCGTTCCGGCCGCCACCTGGCGAAGCGCGGCCCGACTGGTGGATGCTGAGCGAAGTGGCGCGGCGCATGGGCTGGGCTAATGCGTTCGACTATCGCAAGCCGGCCGATATTTTCCGCGAGCACGCGCAGCTTTCGGCGTTCGAGAACGGCGAACCGAAGCGCCGCCTGTTCGACATCGGCGCGCTGGCCGATCTGAGCGACGAGGACTACGATTCTCTTCCCCCGGTGCACTGGCCGCTGCCGCGCTGTGCGCAGGAGCCCCGGCCGACCGGCAAGCGGCTGTTCGGCGATGGCACTGGATTTCCCACCGCGGACGGCCGCGCCCGTTTTGTGCCGACGCCATACCGTGCGCCGGCGGTACCGGCCGGCGATCAGTTTCCCTTCATTCTCAACACCGGGCGCGTGCGCGATCAGTGGCACACCATGACGCGCACCGGCCGGCTGCCGCGGCTGATGGCGCATCAGCGCGAGCCGCGCGTCGACATTTGCTCCGAAGACGCGGCGCGGCTGCAACTGAAAGAAGGCGATCTGGTCCGCATCGACAGCCCGCATGGCGCGGCGGTGTTGCCGTTCCGCATCGTCGACGGATTGCGCGCCGGCGAAGTGTTCGCGCCGATGCATTGGACCGATCAGTTCACCTCCGCGGGCCCGATCGGCCGGCTTATTGGTGCGGCCACCGATCCGGTGTCAGGACAGCCCGAACTGAAAGCCGCGCCGGTGCGGCTCACAGCCGTGGTGCCGCAGTGGCACGGGCTCCTGCTCAGCGGCAGCGCGCACGTGCCGCAAGGTTCGTATTACTGGAGCCGAGTGCCGCTGGAATGGGGACACGCCTTCACGCTGACCGGGTTGGAGCCGCTGCCCAGTGGCTGCGGCACAGAATTCTGGATCGCGGCCTTGCTGGGCGCGTCGACGGCGGCGGAGCTCGTGATCTATGCCGATCCGGCGCGCGGCACCTATCGCTACGCCAGCATCGTGGGCCGGAAACTGGAAGCGTGCCTTTTTATCGCCAGAACCGGCGCGGCGTTGCCGCCGCGCGAAGCCGTGGCGGCGCTGCTCGACACGCGCATCGAACCTGAAGCGCGCGCTTTCGTGCTCGCGGGCGGCCCGGCGACGCAGAGTGCCGCCGGCCAGACCGTCTGTTCATGCTTTGGCGTCGGCCTGAATACGCTGCACGGCGAAATCGTCAGCCGGCGCCTCACGAGTGTTGCCGAGATCGGCGCCGCGCTCCGCGCCGGCACCAATTGCGGTTCGTGCATTCCGGAGCTGAATGAGATCCTGAACAGCACACGAGCGCAAACTACCACCGCGGCCTGATCACCCGTGTCTCACTGGTTAGACATGTAGCTCATTCCCGCCGAATAGGTCGCGCCGCCGATCACGCAGGGTATGCCGAATTCGACCTGACCCGCGGCTGCGGCGGCGATACAGCCTACTGCAAGTGCACCTTGTCCGATCTGGCCTATGCCGGTCAGTTCGCGCCGGGAGTTCGGGCCCTTCTGCCTGAGCTGTTCGATCGCCGCGAGCGACTTCTTGCGCATGTCGGCGGTGTCGACATCCTCGGCGCTGACGATCACGGCATTGAGCACCTTGGCGGTTTCCTTCGGCTGATGCTTCACCGACCATTTGAGCATGGTCAACAGCGTGAGATCGCGGACCGCATTGCTGGCGAGCGTAAATTTCGCGGCGCTGCCGGTAGTGAGATTGTCGACGCTGTCGCGGTCGTCGGCGAGCGGCAACAGCTTGATGATCTGTCCGATCGGCTTGTAGGCGCCGGTGGCCAGATAATATCCCCACAATATGTCGATTAGTTCGGGGCTCGGCTGCAGCGCGGCCGGCTTCTTGTCGCCGTCGCCGATTTTCAGCGCCACTTTGATCTTGTCGAACATGCCGGGCGCGTGCGTCGGGTACGCGATCTGGTTCAGCGTGGGCAGGTCGCCTTCCAGGTAGCGGTTGATCATCTCGTGACGCTCGGGCATCCGGTCGCCCACCGAGATGAGCAGATCCTTCCAGTTCGGCAGTCCCGAATAGGCGACCGCGCGCACCAGCACCCAGCGGTCCGACGGTGCGATCGACAGCATGGCATTGAGCAGTCGCGGCGCGCGCGTCGGATTGGCGCCGAGCACGCCGGCGATGAAGCCGATATAAGCGCCGCAGGTCTCGGAATCCTTAAACGCCTGGAGCCCGCTCAGCGCCTTGACCACCATCGGCAGGCGTTCGGGATCGGGCCGGTGGCGATAATCGTTGATCCATCGGAGGATCGTGTCGGTCGAGAGCGGCATTGCGCCGCCGGGCGGCGCCGCCGCAAAGGCCGGCGCGATGACAAGGATCGTGAGCGCGAGCAGCGCGAAAACCGTGGCGAGCGTGCTGCGCAGGAATCCGGCAACCATGGTCCCCTCCAGCAATGGTGCGAGTGCGCGGCGCCGGATTTACAGCCGCGCTTGGGCTGGACGCGAGATCACCAGGGCGCGCGGGCAATTTGCAGGCCCAGGCGTTGCCAAATCGCGGCTCTGCTGTGACGCCTGGGCGCGGTTAACGAATGCGGTTTTGCGCGATTTACCGATTTCAAACGCATGTTTGAATAAAAGGGCGCCAGAATCCAGCCGCATTTCCCGCCGTCGCGGCTGCCTTAATCTCGGAGCTCAAGCAGAAAAGACGATCCTCGCCCGATGCGATTGGCGATCCGGCAGCCGAAAAGCGGCCGGCAAAGTCAGCGAAATCCTACGGAGCAGAAGGGTAGCATCAATCTTGCTCATCGCGGCGCGGCTTGACCAAACTTGCCGCAGCGCATATAAGTGCAAGTTGAAAGCAACGCGGGCAAATCTCGTGCGCAGTTTGGTTGCCAAAATGCTGATTCTCGTAACGAGGCGCACCGCCGGGGGTGGATGATCCACCCGCGAGATGTGGCGGTGCGCGTATCCAGGGGCTCACGAGCCCCTTTTTTATTACTCAATGTCCAAATGTCCGAGGGCGAGCGAAGAGTGGAGCGAGCGATGACCGAGATGACCGGCGCGGAAATGGTGATAGCGGCACTGGCCGATCAGGGCGTGGATTGCCTATTCGGCTACCCCGGAGGCGCGGTACTGCCGATCTATGACGCCCTCTTCCAGCAGGACAAGGTGCGTCACATCCTGGTGCGGCACGAGCAGGGCGCCGTGCACGCCGCCGAGGGCTATGCGCGCTCGACCGGCAAAGTCGGCACCGTATTGGTCACATCCGGGCCGGGCGCGACCAACGCGGTCACCGGTCTGACCGATGCCTTGTGCGATTCGATTCCGCTTGTCGTCATCACCGGGCAGGTGCCGACGCATCTGATCGGCAACGATGCGTTTCAGGAATGCGACACGGTCGGCATCACCCGGCCATGCACCAAATACAATTATCTGGTCAAAACCGTCGCCGAGCTGCCGCGCGTGCTGCATGAGGCGTTCCACATCGCCGCGAGCGGCCGGCCGGGCCCGGTCGTGGTCGACATCCCGAAGGACGTGCAATTCGCCAAGGGTGACTATTCCAAACCGAACGAGTTTGCCCACAAGGGCTATCGGCCGAAGCTCAAGGGCGATCCCGACAAGATCAAGCAGGCGGTCGAGATGATGGCGGCCGCCAAGCGGCCGCTGTTCTACACCGGCGGTGGCGTGATCAATTCCGGCCGCGCGGCGAGCGACGCGTTGCGCGAGCTTGCCAAGCTCACCGGCTTCCCGGTCACCTCGACCCTGATGGGGCTCGGCGCCTTCCCGGCCGCCGATCCGCAATGGCTCGGCATGCTCGGCATGCACGGCACCTGGGAGGCGAACTGGGCGATGCACGATTGCGACCTGATGATTTGCGTCGGCGCACGCTTCGACGACCGGATCACAGGGCGGCTCGACGCGTTTTCGCCGGGCTCGAAGAAAATCCACATCGACATCGATCCGTCGTCGATCAACAAGAACGTCCACGTCGATCTCGGCATCGTCGGCGATTGCGCGCACGTGCTCGAAGACATGGTGCGGTTGTGGCGCGCCGGCGGGCATCCCCCACCCAACCCTCCCCCGCGAGCGGGGGAGGGCAGGGCGGGGGCGCTCGACGCCTGGTGGGCCCAGATCAAAAAATGGCGGGCGAAGAATTCGTTGGCCTATCGCAATTCCAACGAAATCATCAAGCCGCAATACGCCATCCAGCGGCTCTACGAGCTGACCAAGGACCGCGACACCTACATCACCACCGAAGTCGGCCAGCATCAGATGTGGGCCGCGCAGTTCTATCAGTTCCAGGAAGGCAATCGCTGGATGACGTCGGGCGGGCTCGGCACCATGGGCTACGGCCTGCCGGCCTCGGTCGGCGTGCAGCTCGCGCATCCGGATTTGCTCGTCATCGACATCGCCGGCGAAGCCTCGGTGCTGATGACCATGCAGGAAATGTCGACGGCGGTGCAGTACGACCTGCCGGTCAAGATCTTCATCCTCAACAACCAGTATATGGGCATGGTGCGGCAGTGGCAGGAGCTGTTGCACGGCGGCCGCTACTCGCATTCCTACACCGAGGCGCTGCCGGATTTCGTCAAGCTGGCCGAGGCCTATCACGCCCATGGCATCCGCTGCGAGCATCCGGGCGAACTCGATGACAAGATCCGCGAGATGATCGAGGTGAAGAAGCCGGTGATCTTCGACTGCGTGGTCGATCCTGCGGAGAACTGTTTCCCGATGATTTCCATCGGGCCGCGCCCATAACGAGATGCTGCTCGGCGATGCGGCGACCCGCGTCGAGGACGCGGTGACCGAAGAAGGCAAGATGCTGGTGTAGCCACACTGTCGTCCTCGCGAAGGCGGGGACCCAGTAAACGCCGGCATGCTGGCGATTGCTGGATCGCCCGCTTTTGCGGGCGATGACAATGGGAGTAGGGAGTAAACATGAAAATCGCCATCATCGGCGCCGGCAATGTCGGCGGCACGCTCGGCACGGCATGGGCGCAGAAGGCCGGGCACGAGATATTGTTCGGCGTGCGGAATCCCGGCGCTGAGAAGACGCAGGCGTTGTTGAGCAAGATTGGCGGCAAGGCGCGCGCTGTTGCGCCGGCGGAAGCCGCGGCGTCCGCCGACTTCACGGTGCTCACCACGCCATGGCCGCAGGCCGAAGCCGCGATCCGCTCGCTCGGCAATGTCGGCGGCAAGATCATCCTTGACGCGACCAATCCGCTGGTGAGGGGATCCGACGGCATCAGTCTCGAAATCGGCCACAGCACCTCGGCGGGCGAAAAGGTCCAGGGCTGGGCCGCGGGCGCCTCGGTGTTCAAGACGCTGAATACGACCGGCTTCGGCAACATGGCCGAGCCCATCTATCACGGCGTGAAATCGGTGATGTTCGTGGCCGGCGATGACGCCGCCACCAAGCCGAAAGTCGTCGAGCTCGTCGCGTCGCTCGGCTTCGACGTGATCGATGCCGGGCCGCTGCGCAATGCGCGGCTCTTGGAAGCGCACGCCATGCTGTGGATCGATCTTTCGCTCACGCGCGGCCTCGGCCGCGACTGGGCGTTTGCCCGCGTCAAGCGGTAAGGAGGCCGGCCGTGAATACCAGCACCGCAACCTCGCATTATCCTGCAGCCGGCGTCAGCGAGCGGGTCGAGTCGCGCACGCTGTGTGTGCTGGTCGACAACGAGCCGGGCGTGCTGGCGCGCGTCGTTGGGCTGTTTTCCGGCCGCGGCTACAACATCGATTCGCTGACTGTCTCGGAGACCGAGCATCAGAAGCATCTGTCTCGCATCACCATCGTCACCCGCGGCACGCCGATGGTGCTGGAGCAGATCAAGAATCAGCTCGACCGCCTGGTGCCGGTGCACCGCGTGATCGATTTGACCGCAGCGGGGCCGGCGATCGCGCGCGAACTCGCCATGGTCAAGGTGCGCGGCACCGGCGAGCCGCGCATGGAGGCGCTGCGGCTTGCCGACGCGTTCCGCGCCCGTGTCATCGACGCTACCACCGAAAGCTTCGTGTTCGAGATCACCGGCGCGTCCGACAAGATCGAAAGCTTCATCAACCTGATGCTGCCGGTTGGCCTGGTCGAAGTCTCGCGCACCGGCGTGGTGGCGATCGCGCGCGGGCCGGAAGGGATGTGATCAATCGATCCTGGATTGCTTCGCTCCGCTCGCAAGACGCTTACGCCGCCGCGCGCTCCTTCACTGACAGCCGCTCGACCAGCGTGGCGAAGCGGTCCGCAAAGCCCTGCAGGAACGCCTTGGTGCTGTCATCGCCGATGTTGCCGTGCTCGTCGATCAGGTTGGGCTTGAAGGTGACGTAGGCCTCGCCGCCCAGCAGGATCATGCCTAGCCCGGTCATCACCGAGCGCAGATGCTGCTGCGCCAGCGCGCTGCCGATAGCGCCGGGCGAGGTGCCGGTGATGAAGCCGGGCTTGCCGGCCCATGAGTTCTTGCCGTAGGGCCGCGCGCCCCAATCTACGGCGTTTTTCAGCGCTGTCGGAATGGAACGGTTATGCTCCGGCGTGACGATGAGCACGCCGTCGGCGGACGCAAGCTCGTTCTTGAAGCGCGTCACCTCGGTGGGGGGCAGGGCTTCATGATCTTGATTGTAGAGCGGCAGATCGTCGATACGCACGAGATCCGCGTCGAATTTGTCGGCGCCGAGCTTGGCGAACGCCTGGGCGAGCTTGCGATTGATCGAGTCGCGGCGGTTGGAGCCGACGATGACGGCGATCCGGGGCCGATTGGTGGTCGTGGTCATGGTTGAATACCTCGGTTATAATTCGTAACTAGGGCTAGATAGGTGACCACGCGTAACGCCGGCAAGAAGGCACACCGATGAAACCAAGACACACGCATTTGCCCGCGGACTGCCGCGCCATCAGCGACGTGCTGGCGCGCGTCGGCGACAAATGGTCGGTGCTGGTCGTCACGCGGCTCGGCGAGCGCCCGATGCGCTTCAACGAGTTGCGGCGCTCGATCGGCGGCATCTCGCAGCGCATGCTGACGCTGACCTTGCGCGGCCTCGAACGCGACGGCCTTGTTACGCGGACGGTATTTCCGACCATTCCGCCGCGAGTCGATTATGCGCTGACGCCGCTTGGCCGCGATCTCCTCCAGCCGGTGTCGGCGCTCGGCGCCTGGGCAATCCGTAATCAGCCGAAGATCGCCCGCGCACGGGAGCAGTTCGACGGCAACTGCGAGGCCAGTGGGAAAAAGCCGCTGAGACGGGCAACGGCGCGATCCGGGCTTGTCGAAACGGTCCATAGAACCTAGAAGCTGCAGCGGAAACAATCAGTCAAACAACCGGCCTGACTAGGGGTAAGAACCATGCGCGTTTACTACGACCGCGACGCCGACCTGAACCTGATCAAGGGCAAGAAGGTCGCCATCATCGGCTACGGCAGCCAGGGCCACGCCCACGCGCTCAACCTGCGCGATTCCGGCGTCAAGGAGGTCGCGGTGGCGCTGCGCAAGAGTTCGCAGGGCGTGAAGAAGGCGCAGGGCGAAAAGCTGCCGGTCAAGGAGGTCGCCGAGGCCGCCAAGTGGGCCGATGTGATGATGATGCTCACGCCGGATGAGCTGCAGGCCGACATTTATAACGAGCACCTCCGCGCCAATATGAAGGAAGGCGCGGCGCTGATGTTCGCGCATGGGCTCAACATCCATTTCAACCTGATCGAGCCGCGCGCCGACATCGACGTGATGATGATCGCCCCGAAGGGGCCCGGCCACACTGTGCGCTCCGAGTATCAGCGCGGCGCCGGTGTGCCGTGCCTTTTGGCGATCCATAAGGACGCCTCCGGCAACGCCCACGATCTCTGCCTGTCCTATGGCGCCGCCATCGGCGGCGGCCGCGCCGGCATCATCGAGACCACGTTCAAGGAAGAATGCGAGACCGACCTGTTTGGTGAACAGTCGGTGCTGTGCGGCGGCGTCGTCGAACTGATGAAGGCGGGCTTCGATACCCTGGTGGCGGCCGGCTATGCGCCCGAGATGGCCTATTTCGAGTGCATCCACGAAATGAAGCTGATCGTCGACCTGATCTACGAAGGCGGCATCGCCAACATGAACTATTCGGTCTCCAATACGGCCGAATATGGCGAATATGTTTCAGGACCGCGCGTGATCAACGACGCCACCCGCGCCGAGATGAAAAAGATTCTCACCGACATCCAGTCGGGCAAATTCGTCAAGGATTGGATGCTGGAGAACAAGGTCAACCAGACTTCGTTCAAGGCGATGCGCGGCAAGCTCGCGCAGCATCCGGCCGAAGCTGTCGGCGCCAAGCTGCGCGAGATGATGCCGTGGATCAAACAGCGCGCGCTGGTGGATCGGTCGCGTAACTGACCGCGCGGAGCGGTCTGTCGGGAGGCGGCGGCGAATGTTCACTGTGCGCCTCGCCAAGATCGTCCTGGTGGCGGCGCCGGCGGCCTTCGCCTTCATCGTCGCCTACGACAACATCGTCGACTACAGCGCGAACTACGAATTCGTGCGCCATGTGCTGAGCATGGACACAACCTTTCCGAACAACGCACTGATGCATCGCGCCATCACCGATCCGCGGCTGTGGGCGGCCGCCTACATCGTCATCATCGCGATTGAGGCGCCGACAAGTCTGCTGTTGATCATCGGCGCGCTGGCGTTGCTGGCGCTCATCAAGGCACCCGCCGTGGCGTTCAATCGCGCCAAGGTCTGGGCGGTGGCCGGGCTGACAATGGGGTTCGTCCTGTGATTCTTCGGCTTTCTGGTCGTCGCCGGCGAGTATTTCGCCATGTGGCAATCAAAGACGTGGAACGGGCAGGAAGCGGCGTTCCGGATTAGTGCGGTGCTTCTGGGCGTGCTGATCTTCGTCTGCCTGCCCGAACGCGACGAGCCCTGACCGGAACTACGGCTTAACCCTCGAATGCGGCTAAGCCTCCCCTAAGGCAGCCCGGGGCTTGCCATGACATAATAATTACAGTTTTATGACAAGGCGTCGCCTCGCGGGGGAAAGCGTTTATTCTTCAATCGGTTCCCGGGGCGGGGTCAAGCCATGCGTGCCGCCCTGCTTTCGCTCAGCAAGCGTTTCGGACTGGTCGATGTTTTCACGGCCTACCTCAACGGGCCGGCGATGCTGTTGGTTCTGCCCCAGCTCATTGCGCTGGGCATCATGGCCGAGACCGAAAATAACCCCATATCGATCGCGGCGTTTTTGCTGAGCTGGGGATTTCTAAACTTTTTGTTGTTGGCGTTTATCCGCAGGCCCGTTGTCGCGGGGCTCGCGTCGCTCATCCTGATCGGGCTTCTCGTTCTGCTGTCGCAACTCAAGTACGACGTGATGTGGATGACGGCCAATTTCGTTGACCTGATGATTATCGACACCGATACCATCGCCTTCCTGTTCACCATTTTTCCGGAGCTGCGGTGGTTCGTGGCGTTAGGCGCGGTCGTCCTCGTCCCGATCGTCGCGCTTGCCTGGCGTTTCGATCCGTTCCGCGTGCGGCGGCCCGCGGCGCTCGTCCTGACGCTCGTATGCCTCGGAGGGCTGACAATTCTGGAGAAGGCCCTTCCGCTGCTGCCGTTCCAAGCTTTCTATGGCGGCAACGAACTCTCATCATTCGCGCGCTCGGGGGTCGATGCGGTTTCCGCGCTGATGACCCAGGGGCTGATGGAATCCGATCCTGTGGCCACCGGCAGCCTGCCGCCGGCGGCCGCGTGCCGGCCGGCGAAAAAGCCGCCGCACATCATCCTCATCCACGACGAGTCCAGTTTCGACATTCGCCGCGCCCCGGACATCGATGTTCCGGAGGGCTATGGCGCGCATTTCCTCTCGTTCGACGGCAAAGAGCGCAATTTCATCGTCGAAGGCAATGGCGGCCCAAGCTGGTACACCGAGTATAATGTGCTCGACGGCCTTGCCGCGCGCAGCTTCGGTTCGTTTTCCTATTTCGTGACCAGAATCGCGGCCGGCCGGGTCGAACGCGGGCTGCCGGCGGCACTGGAGCACTGCGGCTATCGCACGTACACGCTCTATCCGGCCTATGGTGCGTTCCTGAGCGAAAGGAGTTTCGAGGCTACCGCCGGTGTCAAATTCTTTTTCGACAAGGACGACCTCAACGCTTCCGGTATCGAGCCCGACAGTTTCTTCTACGATGCGGCGGTCAAACTGTTCCGACAGCAGCACGCCGGCGGCCCAATGTTCGTCTACGTCTACCTCGAGGCCAACCACCTGCCCTGGGATCCGGATCGCCCGTTCCGCCCCGACCTGACGCCGCCGCAATGGAAGGATCCGGGCAACGACGACGATTCGGAAGTCGACGAGTATCTGCGGCGGCAGGCCATGAGCGCGCAGGACTACGATCGGTTTTTAGCACAGCTTAAGCGTCAGTTTCCCGGCAACTCTTTTCTTCTGGTGCGCTACGGCGACCACCAGCCCTATTTCTCGACGGAGATCCTCGAGCCCGATCTTAGCAGCGCGGACATTCAGCGCCGGCTGATGACCCACGATCCGCGCTATTTCACCACCTACTACGCCATCGATGCCGTGAACTTTAAGCCGGTCGACGTTTCGTCTGCGCTCGATACGCTGGAAGGTCCTTATCTGCCGTTGGTGACGCTGGAGGCCGCGGGCCTGCCGCTCGATCCTTCCTTCGCCGCGCAAAAGCGGATACTGCTGCGCTGTCACGGCCTGTTCTACGGCTGCGACGATGGCGCAACGGCGCGGCGCTTCAATCGCTTGCTGATCGAATCCGGGCTGATCAAGCATCTGTAGGTCCGAGGAGGCGTCGGCGCGAGTCCGCCTTGATCTCGACATCGCGCCCGTTACACTCCCGCCGGTAATACCGATAAACATATAAACGGGAGGAAGCGAGTATGAATGTCAAAGCTCATTCATTCGCGGCTGCGGTCGCGACACTGGCGTTGGGGCTTGCCGGCACCAGCGCCAATGCGGCGGGAGTTTTTACGCTGCAATCGAAGACCTTCGAGGATGGCCACATCATGCCCAAGAAGGTGGCGAACAGTAATCCAAAAAATCCGAACTGCGTCGGGCAGAACGTTTCTCCGGAATTTCATTGGAGCAACGTGCCAGCAGGCACCAAGAGTTTTGTCCTGCTGATGAGCGATCCTGAGGCTCGTGGCGGCGCGTTGCTCAGCCATTGGGTGGCCTATGGTATTCCCGCGACATCGACCGGTCTTGCAGAGGGTGCTGCCACCAAGGATTTGGATCTATATGTCGGCGGAAAGAGTTTCTTTGGCGTGGGGCATTATATGGGCCCGTGCACGCCTCCCAATGTCAGTCCGCATCATTACACCTTCATCCTCATCGCCACCGACTTCGAACCGAAGGAGCTGCCGCCCGGCCTGACCAGGGCCCAATTACAGGACAAACTTGCACCAGCTGGACAACCGCCGGCGCACTTCAAGGGCGATACAGGGATGGTGGGATTGTTCGTCAATCCCTGGCGTCCGAACGAATAGCGCGTAAGCTTCCGCAGCCGTGGCAACGTCGGGCGCGACCGAGATCGAGATCGTTGCGCTCGACCGCACGGAGATCGTGTTTGAGCCGTGGTCGTGGCGTTTCGCCGCCGAGCGTCGCGGCGAGATCGATCGGCATTTTGCGGAAATTCAGCGTGAGCGGTGCGGCGTCTGGAACGGCCGCATCGTGATGCTCAACCGTTGTGCGGTCAGCGGCGGCACGCTGCACGGCGGCTGGTTCGAGACCGACTATGCCAGCTTCTGCGCCTGGCGGGACTGGGAATTTCCCGACGCCACCGTCCGCAATGTCTTCGCCGTCGCGGCCTTGCAGAGCGCCGATGGCGTGTTCGTGGTCGGCGAAATGGCGCCGACGACCGTCAATGGCGGCAAGGTTTATTTCCCATGCGGGACGCCGGAGCCGGGGGACGTGGATGCGCGCGGCGTACTCGATCTCGAGGCCAACCTCGCCCGCGAACTGACCGAGGAGACGGGGATCGAGATCGGCGAGGTGCGTGCCGAGCCAGGCTGGACGATGGTCCGTGATCGCGGTTACATCGCGCTCCTTAAACGCGTTACCGCCGTGCAGAATGCCGAGGAGCTTCGCGCGCGTATCACGCGCCATCTCACGAGCGAGCGCCAGCCCGAATTCACCGATATTCGCTTCGTCCGCTCGCCCGCCGATTTCGTCGCCGCCATGCCGCCCTTCGTCACCGCGTATTTGCGGGATTTCTGGTCGTGAAATGACCGGCCGTGCGGGCCCGGAGGACACCGGCTTGCGCAGTCCTCGGGTGTTCCGCTACAAGAGCGGCGTTCCCACATGGTTTAACGCGGAATTCACCCTGATCCGCGACCATTGCGGGTGGCCTTCGGGCCAATGAGGGCTTTGGCAATGTCGACGCGCCGCGAGTTATTCCGCGCGATGACCCGGACGGCCGGTCAGGCCTCGTCTGGCGCTGCCCTCGTGCGTTTGAAGCTTCTTGGCAAATTTCTTGGCGGGCCCCTGCTTCTTAGCACCCCCTGAGGGCCGGCTGGGCGTTTGCGCCTGGGCACTCAGGGGTTAGCCGAACCACGGAACCCAGAGCGCCTACCCCCTGCCTGCCCTCCGCCACATGAGGGGGAGGGTAGGGAGGGCCCGGGCGCAAGCAACAAGGACGCAAGTCATGACCACGCCAGCAAAATCCAAGCCGGCCACATCCGAGCCGACCCGAACTGCGCCGCCAAAGTCCGAAAAGGACCGCGTCGTTATTTTCGACACGACGTTGCGCGACGGCGAGCAGTGCCCGGGCGCCACCATGACGCACGAGGAAAAGCTCGAAGTCGCCGAGCTGCTCGACCACATGGGCGTCGACATCATCGAGGCCGGCTTTCCGATCGCCTCGGAAGGCGATTTCGCCGCCGTCAACGAGATCGCCAAGCGCACCAAAAATGCGGTGGTGTGCGGTCTTGCCCGCGCCGGCTTCAACGACATTGATCGCGCGGGCGAAGCAATCAAGCCGGCGAAGCAGTCGCGCATCCACACCTTCATCTCCACCTCGCCGGTGCATATGAAGTGGAAGCTGCAGCTGCCGCCGGAGAAAGTCTATGAGATGGTGATCGCGTCGGTGACGCGGGCGCGCAAATGGACCGACAACGTCGAATGGTCGTGCGAGGATGGCACCCGCACCGAGCACGATTTTCTCTGCCGCTGCGTCGAGGCGGCGATCAAGGCTGGCGCCACCACCATCAATATTCCAGACACGGTGGGTTACACCGTGCCGGAGGAATATTTCGCGCTGATCAAGATGGTGCGCGAGCGCGTGCCGAACTCCGACCAGGCGCGCTTGTCCGTGCATTGCCATGACGATCTCGGCATGGCGGTGGCCAATTCGCTCGCCGGCGTGCGCGCCGGCGCCCGTCAGATCGAATGCACCATCAACGGCATCGGCGAGCGCGCCGGCAACGCGTCGCTGGAAGAAGCCGTGATGGCGATGCGGGTGCGCAATGACGTGATGCCGTTCTGGACCGGCATCGACGCCACCATGCTGACGCGCGCGTCCAAGCTCGTCTCCGCCGTCACCTCATTCCCGGTGCAGTACAACAAGGCGATTGTCGGGCGCAACGCATTCGCGCACGAGAGCGGCATCCATCAGGACGGCATGCTCAAGCACACGCAGACCTATGAGATCATGAAGCCCGAGGACGTCGGCGTGAAGCAGACCTCGTTGGTCATGGGCAAGCATTCCGGCCGTCACGCCTTCGCGCACAAGCTGGAAGAGCTGGGCTACAAGCTCGCCGGCAATCAGCTCGAAGACGCCTTCGTGCGCTTCAAGGCGTTGGCCGACCGCAAGAAGCACGTCTACGACGAGGACATCGAGGCGTTGGTCGACGAGGAGATCGCCACCGCCCAGGACCATATCAAGCTGGTCTCGCTGTCGGTGATCGCCGGCACGCGGGGGCCGCAGCGCGCCACCATGAAGCTCGATGTTGACGGCAAGGCGATGCTCGAAGAGTGCGAGGGCAACGGCCCGGTCGACGCCATCTTCAACTGCATCAAGGCCATGGTGCCGCACGAGGCGACGCTGGAGCTTTATCAGGTGCACGCCGTCACCGAGGGCACGGACGCGCAGGCCGAGGTTTCGGTCCGCCTGTCTGAAAACGGCCGCTCGGTGACCGCCAAGGGCGCCGATCCCGACACGCTGGTCGCTTCGGCGAGGGCGTATATCGCGGCCCTCAACAAGCTTGTCGCCCGCCGCGCGCGCGGCCGGCTCGAACCGATCGCCGTCGGCGAACGCCGCATTCATTCGACGGATGCGGGGTAGAAGCTGTTCACCCTGAGGCTCGATGCGAAAGCGCCGAGCCTTCGAAGGGCGAAGGATCGCGGGTCCGCTGTCCAAATCATCGGAACGAGCCGGCTTTCTGAACGGCAATGAGTTCCGCGGCTTGAGCCGACAAGCCAAGCGCCGTGGAGGCGCCGTTCGCGCCATCGAAGACCTGGTAAACCCGGCCGCCACGTTCTGAAGGTTATCCCACAGTCGCGGAAATAGAATTTATCGACTTTGACCGCTGCTGTTCGCAGCACAGAACCATTGGACGATGAGTACTCTTGCGGCGCGGAGAGGTGTGGTGATACGCCACGAGGTTGATTGTTTGAATGCGCTTATTTTTGCTTCAAGATCTCTCGTCTTTTCGTCAACTTTTCTTTTCAAGTCGGCATTGTCTTGTAACAATTGTTTCAATTCCTGCACGAGCAGATTAATCTGCTCTTGTCTGGATGTGGCTGCAGTCTTGAGGCTATCGAGCTGGTCGGCAAGCTCGGAAATTTGCGACGAACGCGAAGCGACTTTGGCGTGAGTGTCGCTCAGTTGTTCCGTCAGGGTGTCGATTTGCGCCGCTCGCGAGACTTTATCGGCTTCAGAAACCCTCAGGTCCTCCGCGAGGTCGTCAATCCGCGCGGCAAGCGTTTTTGAACGTTTCTTTTCAGTGACCAACCAGTTTTCGAGCTCTGCCGATTGGCGCCAGATATCGACGGGAGGCCGATCGTCATCCACAACTTCGCCAACGTAACGCGTACCGGACAACGGCGCATGAGCAGGGAAGGGCCGGCCGTCATCAAAATATCCGGCGCCATCGTGGCAGACGTAGTCCTTCAGCATCAGGGGGAATAGTATTTCCGATACGAATTGATCGTTCTGTCCCCATTCATCGAACCGTCCCCAGCCGTCAACCAGCGCCTCAATGTCCGGCAACTTGCCGCCGATGCCACCCCACATTCCCGCCAGCGCCCGGGTCTTGTGATGAACGCTGTCGCGCATGACGTGGAAGGTCTTGCCTGACGATATCCACTCGTCGACGGCAGCCCTCTCTCTGGAGTTCAGCCGGGAGTCGACATCGCGCACGATAAACCTGGAAACATCGGTGTCTGCGGCGACCCAGAAGCGCCAGTAGCGGCCATACATCGGTCCCAGCGCCGGCTTCGTCACTCTGATAATCTGAGCGCCGCGAGCCGCCAGTTCGCTCTGGTAGTCACGCGGGACCGTGTCGTCGATATAAAAACGGCATATCCAGCCGGGATAGTGGATGGGAGCGAGTTCCACGTTGCGCAGCGCGCCCTCGCAATAGAGTCGCTTCGACCCGTAGAGACTGAAACTGATGACGTTGAGCGAGGCGGGCACCGTTCATCGGTCCGAAAATGAAATCCGGCCCTTCGGCCTTTCAGTCCATCGATCGATGGTGCATGGGGCCACCCCGTGCCCGACAATTGATGACGCCGGTCTTCGAATCGAGGTCAAGAGGCACAGCCTGAAGTTGTCTGCAGTGGGCTGGCGACTGGGGTGCTTGAAACGATCAGCCGAGCAATTCACTGGAAACGGCCCGCAGGACTAGCCCCACCGGACGTCGAAAAAATTCAACGGAATGGGCCCGGCCCGGCTCGAGCCGTCGCTGCCGAGTTGAACAAAATGCTCCTCCTGGGGCCATTTCCAATTTGCTGTCCAGGTCCAGCACGAGTGCGCCTGACACAACCTGAATATTGGATCGACTTCGGCCCAATTGACAGAGAATGACACGATATCGCGAATACCTCGGCCTACGATTGCTTGGGTCGGTTAACCTATTAATATTTTTGCGCGAATTGTGACGATCGTTCAGTCGGCAGGTGGAGCGTGGCGTTAGCGCGCGTCGGGAGCTTTCAGCCAGTCCTGCGGAGCCGCTCCCCATGAGGCGGCGTTCGAGCGCGCCGTGTCGCCTGTGGGAGAAGCGTCGGCTCGCATGTCGACGCGCTGAGGGCCTGAGATTGCTATGCTGGCGCCACTGCGCGTGCGGCTCGTCGGGGTGCGCACCACACTGGCACACATTCCGGGGCTGAGTACGATCTTCCAGGCGCTGTCAGGTTCAAGCGTTGTGGTATACATGGTGAGTTCAGGTGACGTGTATGGGTGAGATTTTGATGATGCGGGTGGCCGAAGTCCTATTTGTAATGAGCGTGATGATCACAGCCTTATCCACGGCGAGGGCGGGGGAATCTGTTTGCCCCGACGGATCCTGCTTCCCTGGGGATTTCCGCCCCGGCCACCCCATTGGGAGAGCCCACGACTTTCGCCCGCGTTTGCGGGACGGGGTTCCCCTCACCAACGATTTTCAGGACTATCCCGAAGGCTACCATGGCGTGGGATGTGTATGGTCCAGGCGACGTGTCGCTACGCGCAAAGGGTTGGTTTGGGCTGTGGTGCCGTTCTGTCTCGATTATTGACGGAGCGAGGCCCCAGAGGTCTTGAGCAGCCAAAGAACTCTGCCGGTCACGGGGCCGATCGCGACCGAAGCCGTATCCGGCAACGAACAGCCAAAGCGCTGGCGCGAGCACGTCGTTGCGCCGCCGTTCGCGCGACCAGAATCAAGTTGCGGATTTTCGCACTGGCCTATAGCCTTTCGAGCGTGACGGACGCTTGGTGCGGCGGAATTGCAGCCGCTTCGATAGAGAGATCCGAACGTGCTTGGCTGTTTCAATGTGCTTCGTGCTGTGATCGTTACCAGGATCGCGTCGAAGCCTTTGCATTCGACTGAAGCCCGCAAACTGAGGAAAAGCGCAGCATTCATTGCCGCCGTTCTTGCGGTTCTCTGCGGGACAGAGATCGGCGCAAGCGCCGGCGGGCGTGCCGTTGCTTATGTTTCACGGGGCTATCACTCTTTCGCCGCGACCTTCGCCCGCGCCGAGCGCGGTGATCCGGTTGCGGAAGCGCGGCTGGGATGGATGTTCTCGACCGGACGCGGCGTCCCGCAGAATTATTACGAAGCCGCGAAATGGCTCTACCGCGCCGCCACGCGCGGCAACGCAGCTGCGCAGTTTGCGCTCGGAATGCTTTACAACAAGGGACAAGGTGTCCCGCGCGACTATGTCCTCTCCTATATGTGGCTAAATTTGTCTGCAGCGCAGGCCGTCGGAGCCGACCGGGAGTTTAAGATCAACATGCGCGACTCGATTGCCAGCAAGATGACGCGACGGCAGCTGCTGACGGCCCAGCAGATGGCGCTTAAGTGGTACAAATCAAAATAACGAATTCATCCGATGACGCAGCGAACGCGACGGTGAGCTGCACAGTCCGTTAGACTGGCGGCGGTTCGGGGACTTGCGAGAGGTAGTAGGAGCGCCGGACAACGTGAAGTCCGGCGGCCGCGCCGGAGATGCAAGAGCATGTGAAAGAGCTGGCGACCGCTATCCATTCCGCAACATGATTGCGCCAAACAGCCATGACAGCCAAATCGCGGGCGCAAAGAAAAGTCCGAATGGCACCTTCGTTTTCTTGCTGACCTTGTGGCCCCGCGCGACGCCGATCAGCACAAAGGCCAACGCGGACAAAGCCGCGATGTCGACCGCAATGGCCGCACTCATCCAATCGAGCCACAGTCCGGCGACCGCGGCGAGCTTGACATCACCAAGTCCGAGCCCGTCATGGCCCCTGATCCAGCGATACATCAGGCGAAAGCCGAAAAATAATGCAGCAAGCAGCAGGGCCCGCAGCGCACCACTGGCGACATTCGCGATCGTTGGGCCGGTTTGAACGACAAGAACATCGAGCAGACCCAACGCCAGACCTGCGAGCACGAGCTTGTCGGGAATCACGAACTGGCGCGCGTCGATTGCCGCAATCGCGGCCATGACCACGGCCAAGCCGCCGCCCAGCAGACCGGAAAAGCTTGGGACGACTGCAACACTGGCCAGAAATGCGCACAAAGCGGCGGCGCCCCAGGCTGCAAGGGAACGATCTGCAGGCCGCGGTCGACGCTCCGGTTCAGGCAGAGTTCGATCTCCACAATGCGATTCGCCGCCGATTCCCGGCGATTATTGTGCAAATCGCGGATCTCCAAAAAGGGACGGCCCTCTCTGGAAAGTGGCGTCGGCCGAGCCACGCAGCTTCGCCCTTAATTCCTCGGCGACCTTTGCGGCGTCAACGCTGTTGCGAATGATCTCGGGTTGAATGAAAACGATGATCTCGGTCCGCTGCGTCGAGCGATCATTGGTCGAAAACAGATTGCCCACCCCTCCAGGCAGTTCCTCAAGCACGGGGATGCCGCTGCGCGCGCGTTGCTGTGTTTCGGTGATCAACCCGCCGAGCAGGACAGTCTGCCCGCTGGCAACCGAAATCGAGCTTTTGATTTGACGCTGCGACACCGTGGGCGTGAGCGATTGCGCGGCTGTGCCGGTTCCTACAACGCCGCTGACTTCCTGCTCGACGTCGAGATG
>CAVPQA010000005.1:0-38743 GCA_963707175.1 uncultured Alphaproteobacteria bacterium | reverse complement strand
GTGGAAGCTCGTGCTTCGCGCTCCGTCGCTCAACCGGGCGAAGCAGGCACAAGCGGGACGGCGGCTTCAAAGGTGTACGGCTTGTTTGAAGTCGTGCGCGGCCTGTTCGACGTTCATCATCGTACCTTTTAGTTCCTGCGCAAGTGCCGCTCCCGAGAGCGGTCTGACGCGCAGGCCGGCGCTTTTCACGCGCTTAAGAAACTCAGGATCGTGCATGGTTTTGTCGAAAGCATCACGCAGCACTGCCAGACGATCGGCAGGAATACCAGGCGGTGCGTACACCGAGCGACCTAGGAGTTGATTGGTTTGCAGCAGACGAACCATCGTCTTGTCCCGAGCCGTTTTCACAAGGTCGAGAAACACGGGTACTTCAGGAAGCTCTGGTTCACGCGGACCGATCTGCAGAAGAAAATTCACTTTCTTATTGGCTATCCAGGAGGGTCGCTGAGTTTTCCAGCTGGTCCACTGGTTGGTGCGACCTTGGATTTCCCCGGTGTCCATTGCCATGTTGACTTCGTTGCCTGAGGGATAACCCAGAACGACTTTGAATTTGGTCCCAAGCAATGCATTGCTCGAATAGACGTTTAGTGCGAGCGGACCAAGCTTGCCGGTAGCGCCAATCGTCACTGCTGTCCGCCGCGCGTCGTCGAGACTAGCCACGCCCGTGCTGCTCCAGACCCCGAGCACGTCGGTCTCGGGCGTGATCGTACCGATCCAGCTGAATTGCGCGGACTTAAATTTTGCAGAAGCCGGGTCCAGCGCCTCGGAGAGCGGAACGCTTTCCAGAGGCATACCAATGACGGTCCCATCCCTTGGAGCGATGTTGAACATGTAGGCGGCGGAGCGCAGCCCACCCGCACCCGGCATATTTTGAACAATTATTTGCGGTTGGCCCGGAAGGAATTTGCGCACCCCGTCGGCAAACAGGCGAGAATAAAGATCGAAACCACCACCAGCGCTTGTCGGCGCAACGAACGTGATCTGCTTTCCCGCATAGAAGGATGCAACATCTTGACCAGCGGCAGCCGATACCCTGCCGATAAGTACTAGACCTAAGGCGAATGCGACCAGGCGCCACATGAATTCGCGATCCAATGCTGATTGCCGCCGGTAGTGTAACCACGAGCTATGACAAAGCAACCGCATGGGCTGACGTCATGGGACCGCTCTGGCATGCCTTACGCACATGGATTGGGGTTTACCAGAAACGCGAGATCTCATATCCTGAGCGTTAGTTCAATATTCAGGTCCTCGGGGATGTGCATTTTTTGTGTTGGCGACAATTCGCCATTTTACCTACGCAAGAGCGCTGCTTTTCCGCGCAAGCTGATCGCAGAGGTGGTGGAAACGGAAGATGCACGGTGTGAAAAGGCGAGGTCCGCGCAACTAGCCCCCGGGTTGGAGGTCGCGCCAGCTAAATCGCATTCGAGCAAGCGGACATCGGGTTCGGGCGGCGACGGCGAGGATATCGCCTAATGAAGCGCTCCATTGCCGTTAAGTCACCTCGGCGCAACGCGATTTTCAAAATCCGTTGCCACGGTCTGTTCTTGATTGTTGGCGCCACGGACAGGAAAGGCCGATTCGTGTGGGACTAGACGAGTTCGGAGGCGCGCCAGACCATGCCAAGGATTTCACCGACATCGACATCGAGGCCCTAGCGTCATACCACCTCACCAATCATTTCCTGAGCGGCGGATAAACCTGAACTCCGGAACCAGCATCGACGAGGGTGATTGCGCGATAGGGACAATTCTGCGCAGCAGCTAGCATACTTTCATCCGAGGTGATTTCGGTTTTCACCAATTCTGCTTTGTTCGCCGCGTTGAGGCGAAACATCTCAGGCGCCGCCTTTAGGCAGGCTCCGAAACCCTGGCATTTTCGGGTGTTCACCGTCGCACTGAATTAACTCATCGTCTCCCAATTTCCCCGCGTATTCAGCCGGTCAATTGAATCTGTTGACGACCGAAACGTGGATAGCGTCGCGCTCGCCCTCACCGCCGATGGTCAGCAAGGCCTGTTCCGTTTGCTCAATGGAGAACTTATGGGTGGACAACTTTTCTAGCGGATAGCGATTCGACTCAATGATACGCAAAGCCTTGATGAGGTCTGGCGCGGTGCGACCACGCACACCTTTCATGACGACTTCCTTGCTGATCAACAGGTCAGGATAAAAGCCTTCAGCCGGCTTGAGGGCACCACCCACCATTACGATCGTTCCCCTGATGCGCACGAGTTCCAAAGCCTGCTGCGCGGCGGCGGGCGCAGAAGAAGTCACATTGATGACGGCGTCTGCCATCCGGCCTCCGGTCAAATCGTAAACTCGCCGGATGACATCCTCCTCGCTGTCAATATCGATCGTGTGATGGGCACCTAGTTCACGCGCGATGCGCATCCGATTAGCGTCGCGTGAGCGGCCGGTTACGATGATCAGCCCCGCACCTGCCTCTTTGGCGGCAACGACGCAGGACAGGCCGAGTTGCCCGGGCCCAAGAATGACAATGTTATCTCCGATGCCGATCCCGGCTTCCCGCTGCACCCAACGGATGCCGTTGGAAATGGCCAGGTAGAGTGGCGCTACTTCGGGCGCTACCTTATCGGAAATCTTATGAACCATGGCTCCGGGATCGAGATAAACATATTCACTGAAGCCGCCCCAAAGCCCAGGCGCAACATTTAAAGAAGTAAAGCCGTACATCTTCTCCATCATGATGCCGCCGCACATATAGTAGTGCCCGGAGAGACATTGTTCGCACCGACCACATGGTACGTACTCTTCCAGAACCACGCGGTCTCCAAGTTTAATGTTCCAGCGCCTAGCAGCATTTGCACCGATGCGCTCAACTCGGCCAACAATTTCATGCCCGAGAATGATCGGGGTCTTAAAGCGCTCGGGGCGCGAGCCATTGAATGCTGGCCAATCGACGCCGCAGACGCCCGTAAGCTCCACCCGCAGCAGCCCCGAATTCTCATCCGTGTCCGGGACCGGTAACTCGCGCATCTCAACCGTGCGCGCGCCGGTGACCACGGCCGCCCTGGTTTTCATTGTGTCCTCCGCCTCGTGACCCTTCTTCTTCAAATGAGAAATTGCAAGATCGGCATCTCCTGCTCGCTATTCACGAGAAGCACCTTCTTGCGCGCGATCTTGAGCGCATCAGACGCTCCGCGCAGCGTATGGAACGATCGGCCGCACCAGATCTGCTGCTGGCTAGCCCGAGCCTCCACGAGAATAAAATTCGATTCGGCGGCCAGTTCGTTTTCGCTTTTGCGCTCGACCTCGATATTGGAAATCAGCCTCCGCATGCGCGACGGTGGATCTTGCGCCAAAACCGAGCCACTCTTAAACCGCGCGATCCGATTCCCGAGTTTGGCCCGGTTATCGTAGATGACCGAGACTTGGCGCAACGGGTCGGTATCTTCGTGGCGGCAGGGAATCCAGTAAATGCCATCGTCGGACCACAGCGATAGCCATTCATCGTAACAATGCTCGTCGACCAGACGGGCTTCGCGGTAAAGAAACCTTTCGACGAGTTTTTCGATCACAGGGGCGGACAAGGCAGCATCCCACTCGTCAACACATCGGTTACATCGGCATAGTTGTCGTTCTCAGCTCATCAGCTGCGCATAATGCTGCCATAAGCCACGCAGGTGATTCTCATCCATATCGTGTCCGCGTGTGCCGCCGTTCGGCAAATTTTCTTCGCGATGAATCCCGCGGCCGATGAACAGCCATTCGTTGCCCTGTGCCTGGATCCCAATTTGATTTCTTTCCATGATCTCGATGTCGTCTGGCGACAGAAATCCAGCCGGGCCGAAGCTGGTCTCATGGCTGCGCAGAATTTCCTGATTGATTTCCATTGGCGCGCCCTTGAGCAGAGCCGGCTGATAGTAGACGTGCGTCTCGTCCACCGACACAGGCTGCATTCGCCTGATGTGGGTCTGCACATAGAGAAAGTTTGGAAAAATGAAAAGAATTGGAGCGTGGCCGAAATACAGATCTTTTGCGTACACAGGGCCGTATTTCTTATCGAGCATCTCTATATACGCCTTGCGCGCTGCGCTGGCCGCTTGACGAGGATGGTATTGCACGCCGCGGAAATCCTCGGCCATATGCCCGCCGTTCATGTAAATCACAAATTCCTCACCGAGCGCCATGCGGTTGCGGCCGGTGCGGCTGTCAAACAGATCGAAGGCGAACTTGTGGATGAACTGCCCATGGTAACTGCCTTCGACCGAATTCTCCGGCAGCATTTTCCAGTTCGCACGGTAGCGCATCTTTTGGATTCCCGCCGAAAGCTCGATCTCGCCTTCCGGGGAGCGATCGATGATCAGGTCGAGAAACTGGCGCGCAGCGCCAAGGTGCTCTTCGAGATTGATGCCTGTTGCGCTGGTGCTGGCAAAGATCAGGCCGCGATAGGAATGCTGGCGCGGCACCGGCGTGAGGCCAAAATCCTCGTTACGCATTGAGCTGTCGTAGGCCTCATCGAAAGTCGGAGCGAGGAGTTCGCCCTGATTCGAGTACGTCCAGCCATGATAGGCGCACCGCAATGCCCGGGCGTTGCCCTGTTCGTGATGACAAACCAGATTACCGCGATGCCTGCAACGATTGAAAAAGACTCGCACCACGCCGTCGCTGCCGCGTACGACTATTACGGGCTGCAGACCAATTTGCCGCCGAATATAGTCGCCGCAATTGGGCACTTCGCTTTCATGCGCAAGATAGACCCAGACCTTATGGAAGATTTGATCCATTTCCCGTTGGAACAGCTCGGGATCCCGATAGACAGACCCGTGGACGCGGTCTGGCTTAACTAAATCGGTGAGCTTGCTACTCGGGGTGATCAGGGTCTCAAGCATGGTAGGCCTTCTTATACGAAATGCTTTCTGCTGTGGGCTCGTGAAGCGCTTTCTTGGCTGAAGCTTATAGCATAGCGCCACATTGGCCTAATCGGCAGTGACGGAGCTGCCATGCCGCTGCTCCTCGGGGATCTTTCGCGCGCCTGCCTTCAGGCCGGAACGAGTTCGACCGCCTGCTGGTCCGACGGCATTGCGCGAAGGGCCGCGCCAAGCATATCAGCTTGGAAGTCCGCCGGAAAAGGTCTCACATAACGGCCAGAGCAGGCTACCTTCACTGTATCGCGGAAAGGGAAGGGATCGAGGCTATAGACCTGATCTCCCAGCTTTTTCATCGTAACGTTTGTATCGGCTTCGGCGCTCATCGGAACGTGGATGTACACTTCTTCGCCGCGATCGCACGCGTGGTTGAGGTGGAAATATAGCGCCAGCGTGTCGAAGAAGGTTAATTGTTTGTAGTTTTGGAACAGATGCTCGTCGGCTAGCCAGTCTCGGGTTGCTGGATTGGCGGCGAGCTTCTCTTTCAGGCGTGTCTGCCGCTCGAGCTCTCCGACTAGCATCGCGTCGATCAGCGGACGGTTTGCTGTTTGTACTGGAACTGAAATCTGCCTTCGCGTTCGCACCACGAATTGCGTAAAGCCATAGCGCTTATTGTACAGCCCCCAGGTGTGCATACTTGAGAGTAGGCCGCAATACGGATGATGCGACTCGTTGAAATCCGGCGAGCCGCGGTTGGTCTTGACGGCATCAGGCGCGGGTGTCTGCGACATCAGGAAAGGTAAATGCGTAGTCGGGTCGAGGCCCGGCTTGATATCGTATTCGTCCCAGCCGCGATCGTGGTTCTCGACCACATAGAGCACCTCATCATATGGCTTGAGTGCTTCGAATTGGTTATTGCCGTAGGCGAGCGCAAGCCGACCGCAGAAATCGAGGTGTTCACGCATCGTGCTGACGAAATGCGGTTCGCCTTCCGGCGCGGACTGTACCATCATGGTCTGTATTTCCCGATTGACTCTATTGCTCCCAGAACTCGCTGAACTGGGTCGCCACCACATCTTCGTAGGGGACGGCCTCTTTAATAAGGCCGTAGCCCTTCGCGAATCGCATTAGACCTTCAATTGCCTCATGCGGTATTTGCGCATCATAGAACGGCGCATCACGCTCGATCAAACCTCCTATCAATTCCGCCTCGTCGGAAGGGAACAGTTTTCTGCCGATGGCCGTCGAAATCGCGGGATCGGCCTTGAGCGCCTTCTGCGCTTTGACGATCGCACGTACTGCGCCCGCCGCGACCTCGGGATGCTCATTGACCAACCGCTCGGTGGTGGTTAGCGCCGCGAAGTTGTAGCGGCGTGCTCCCGGGGGGCCATCTCCCCGGCGCAGATCGAGGTGTAGTTTCGCCATCCCGAGCCTTTCGCCGACGGCGACGCGCATGCCGTTGCCCCAGTACGCATCGGCAATTCCGGAAATGATCGTATCCACGCCATTGCGCGCCATAAAACCCTTGTCGCCGTACGGCGCCGGCGGTGGGACGAGCGTTATTTTATCGCGCTCCAGATCGAACCCGGCGTCGACCAACATAAAGCGCAGACCCATTCCCGGCCAAGCGACGGCCGAACAGATGCGCAAACCTTTCAGAGCCTGAAGATCGCCGCGTTTGACATCGAGATCGCGGCGTACTGCCATGAACCAATAGGAATATTGCGAAAGTGCGCACAGAAGCTTTACGCCTTTCCATTCAGGATATGTTCGCGTTCCCGCGAAGGCCGGTCCGCCGATAAAATCGACTTTGCCCTCCCGCATCAACTCGGGCCCTTGCTTAGTGTTGTAAACAAACTTGATGTCGATGCCTTCTTCCTTAAAACACCCCAGTTCGACAGCAGCTATGGCGACGAAATACGATGGGGAGTCCAGGTCTGGCACCCAGATGTGGAACATGCGGAGCACCTCACGTGGGGAGTAGCGACATCAAGAGCCCTGAAACATGCACGCAATTGGGCAGCCGCACCACTGCCAAAGCCGCATACCCCACACGAGCCTGATTATTACCGCAACACGACTTACCAAGCGCGTTGACTAAGCCTCATGGTGTAAGGTGTAGGGTGGGTCGCTATTATTGGGCTCGGCTTCAGCAGGGCCGCCTGCGTCGCACCTTGATGTGAATGGCAACATTCGGCGGATCGAATTAGCGCAACGTGCGCAGCCGAGTCTTACTGGGGCGGTTTGATGTTGGCCATTCGGATGACCTTGGCCCATTTTTCGGTTTCCGCCGCGATGAACTTGCCGAACTGGACTGGCGAATTTGGGAAAGGCGTGTAACCGACCGCTTCCAGCCTCGATTGGACAGTAGGATCGGCAAGGCTGGCATTGATTTCGCGGTTAAGCAGATCGATGACCTGCACAGGGGTTTTGCGGGGTGCGCCGATGCCGTACCACGTTGTAGCGTCGTAGCCCGGTACAAATTCAGCAACGGCCGGCACATCAGGCAGAAATGCCGAGCGCTTTGCCTCGGTAACTGCGAGCGCGCGCAGCTTGCCAGCCTTGATGTACTCGAGCGCCGATAGATCGGCCAGCATCATCTGCACTTGCCCGCCGAGCAGATCCGTCAGCCCGGGCGCAACGCCGTTATAAGGCACGTGAGTCATCTCGATACCAGCCATCATCTTGAAGAGTTCCGTGGCCAGATGCAGGCTGGATCCGGTGCCGGGAGACGCATAATTGAGCTTGCCAGGATGGGCTTTTGCATAGGCGATAAATTCGGGAAGGGACTTGGCCGGGAAAGTCGGATTTACCACGAGAATCAAAGGTGAACGCACCATGCTAGCGACCGGCGCGATATCGTTGAGAAAGTTAAAGTTCAAATGGGTATAGAATGTCGCGTTGATAGCATTCCCCGGCACGTCGACGAGCAGTGTATAGCCATCTGGGGGCGCCCGCACCACCGTTTCGGTAGCGATGTTGCCGGCTGCTCCCGCTCGGTTCTCGACGACGAAAGCCTTGCCAAGATGCTGCGACAGCCATTGGGCGATCAGACGCGTGACGAAATCGACGCCCCCGCCCGCTGGAAAGCCGACAATGACTCGTACCGGAGACGACGGATAGGTTTCCGCCTTTCCGTTCGACGGAAGGACCGGAATGGCGGTCATGGCCGCAGCCAAGGTGAGAAAATATCTGCGTGGAAATTTCATGGCGTGAAATAATAGATCACAGCCGTGAAGTGAGGTCTAGTGGATTGATTGGCTGTGGTCCGAACCGAACCAGAATTCTATAATTGGCTCCTCCTAGTTGTTCTTGAGCGCGGCCAGCAGCCGGAACATGCAACGATTTCCTTCTTTACCTCTGTTGTTTTCGCGCTTGTCGCAGCTTCGTATTGGGATCGGTGAGCGCCATAGCTTTGTTATCGGTCCGTTTAGCCTGCGACGCGTTGAGAAACACAATCCGTGAAATGAAAGCTTGGACAAGCAGGTGATCACAGCCGATGTTCCTGAAACCGGCGACCCGTTCAATCTGGCGATTAAATACGGCAGTCTCATTTTCGTTTCGGGGCAGCCATCCGTTCGATGAGAGCTATTCATCCGCGCTGCGTCGAGGCTCGACGGGTCGGCGTGCCAATTCCGCGTTTTCCTGATGGACCATTCGATCAGCAGGTATGGGTCGTATTGGACCACATGAACAAGCTGGTTGAGGCCGGCGGCTCAAGCATGGCCTGTTTGCTTAAAGTGACAAGGCCGCTCGCACGCCCATGGATTGCCGTCTGGAAGTGGAAATGATCGGTTACGCTCCGTGCCCTGCCTCCAAGTTGTTCCGCGACCCTGCTCACGACGAAGGCGCGGCGCGGGCCGGCTTTGTGCGTATTTTCACCTTATATAGGAGCATCACCTTAATCTAATGCTGCTCGCGCATCACTCGCACGCGGGGTTACATTTGGGCGACGCATGCCTTCTTCTCTGTGCGAGAGAGTCTCATTTGCTTTTGGCGGGCGCCTGAAAGCCCAATAGCATGCGAGGCCCCGCTGCGATGATCCTGTTCCCCACCGGGATCGTCTTTTGCAACTGCTCAGGATCGACTTCGATATGTCGCGACGCGATTGAGAAAGATTCCAGTCGCTTCTTGGAGGCCTAACGAACGCATTCACAGAACGGAATCGGTCCGATGCCGAGGCTTCAAAACAGATCACGAAACGCGCTGCCAAGCACTTCCGCCATGGTATCCTGAGTGGCTATCCTTAGGTTCGTCCACAGGCTCGCGTGATCGGTGCGCCGGGTTATGAGGCAGAGCCGCGTCTGGCGTCGCCACGATATGACTTCGAAACATCATACTATACGCGGCCCGCGCAGGGGAGGAGGAGGTCATGCAAGTCGTCCACGCCGTCGATCTGCCCTGGCTGGAACGCGAAGAGAAACATCGCGAAGGCAGCCTAGCATTTAAGAATTTGTTCAAGGGCAACGAAGGCGATCCGAACAACTTCCGCTGGGTACTGTCGCGCAATAGCGGCACGTATCGAAGCCCTCATCACCGGCACAATTTCGATCAGGTTCGTTTCTGCGTCGAGGGGACGGTGAACATCGGGCCCGGCAAGACGCTAAACCAGGGAGATGTCGGTTACTTTCCCGAAGGCACGCCCTACGGTCCGCAAGAGGACTTGCATTCACATCGTCTGACATTGGTGCTGCAAGGCGGTGGCGCCAGCGGCCTCGGCTATATGAGCTCGGCGCAATTGCGCCGCGGCCACGAGGAGCTGGAGCGGCTCGGCAAATTTTTGGGCGGCCAGTTCCGCCGGCACGGGGAGATGGAGTTGCGGGATTCCTACGAGGCTATCTGGGAGCACGTGTTCGGCCGCCCAATCACTTATCCGCCGCAACGTTACGATGAGGCTATTCTGATCCGCACCGCATCGTTTGCATGGCGGCGCAGATGGCGAACACGGCGCATACCGCAAACTGCTCGGGAGTTTCACTGAGCGCGGTACGCGGCTCGAAATGCTCCGGATCGCACCAGGCAAGCGCGCTTTGCTGGGCGAGCCCGGCGCAACCACGCTGGCGTTCGTCGTATCTGGGCGCGGCTGCGGCAACACCGAATCTTGGTCGGCACACAGTGCGCTACGCATTGCCCCCGGCGAAACTGTGAAGCTTCAAAGCAACGAAGCCGCCGAGCTGTTTGTGATCACGCTGCCGATCATTGCGCCACTCTCCATGACGTAGACCCTTGCGCCGACATCAGCCGAATGTCATTCCGCCGTCGACGGCGATAGATTGGCCGGTGATGAAGGAGGCCTCGTCCGACGCAAGAAAAAAGGCGGCGCCGGCGAGGTCACCGGAATGCAGCACCTGGGGTATGGCCTGGGCGGCTTTGACACGTGTTGCCCGCTCCTCCGACGTCACCGGACTGGGACGCGCTACGCCGGTTTCGATCGAGCCCGGCAGCAACGCATTGACGGTAATACCGTGCGCGCCGAGTTCCTTGGCGAGCGCGCGCGTCATGCCGATCAGCGCCGCCTTCGAAGTAATGTAATGCACGTAAGGCCGCGATGGCGGCTGCCGCACCGTGGCAGACGACATATTGATGATGCGGCCCCACGCTGCTCCTATCATCAGTGGCACGACCGCGCGCACGCAGTTAAACGAGCCGGTGACGTTGACATCGAGCGCGTGCCGCCATTCCGCGTCGCTGAGGTCTTGAATGCGGGTCGGGGCAAGCCCGGTCCAGCGGGCATTGTTGATGAGAATATCGATTCCCCCAAATTGCTCACGCGTTTCCTCTACCATCACGCGCACGCGGTCCGGGTCGGTCACGTCGACCGCGATCGCACGGGCCAGTCCGCCAAGTGCCGCGACTTCGGCCGCGACCGCAGCAGCGTTCACGCCATTCTGCTCGGCGACGACAACCCGCACGCCGCGTTCGGCAAAATGCAGCGCCATGGCGCGTCCGATGCCCTGGCCGGCTCCCGTAATGATGCAAACGCGCTTGTTCATCGCTGTTATTGTCCTGGACCGGTGCGCCAGGAATTGGTGGCGGCTTCGCATATGCTGAGAAGTTGCGTAAGGACCAAGCCCAGGATCACAACCAGCACGACCGATACCATCATCTCTGTGGTTTTCAGTTTCTGTCCGTAAAACGCAATGCTATAGCCGAGGCCAGTCGCCGCACCGAATAGCTCGCCCGCAATAACACCGGTGAGCGCCCGCCCGACCGCGAGCCGCAGTCCCGCAACGATGGTTGGCACCGATCCTGGCAACACGACTTTCAGAAAGAGGTCGCGCCGCCGCGCGCCGAACGAGCGCGCCGCCCGCATCAAATCCTCGTCGGCGTTGCGGATCCCGGCTAGCGTATTGGCGTAAAGCGGCGTCAGCGCGGAGAGGAACGCAATGGCGATGATAGTCGGCGGGCCGAGCCCAAGCCAGGCGATGAAGAGCGGATAGAACGCGATGATCGGACACGCATAGGCAAACCAGATGAACGGCTCCAGCATATGCCCGATCGTGCGCGACCAGCTCGCCAACACGCCGAGCCCGACGCCGGCGATACAGGCGAGCACAAGTCCACAGGCCAGTTCGTAGAGGCTGACGCCGACATTGGCCGCAATCTCGCCGTTGCGCAGTTCACTCCAGAATGCCGCAGCTATGCGGATCGGGGTCGAGGTGAAGAACACCTGCACGAAGCCGAGATCGACCGCGAGCTGCCAGGCCAGAAGAATGACCGCAAACGAAATGCAGCCGCTGATCAGGGCCTGGTGATGTTCGAACACGCGCGTCACGGTTGGGGCCGCCAGCTTCTGACGTGGTCTTCGATCAGGCGGACGATGATCGTCAGCGCATAGCCGAACAGGCTGATGGCGAACGCGTAGACCATAAGATGTCCGACCTGCATGGCCTCGCCGTAATTCATGATTTGATGACCGATTCCGGCCTCCGAGACGAACATTTCGCCGACCACGACGCTGAGCACACCGCGGCCGATGGCGAGGCGAACGCCGAGCAGGATCGCGGGCAGGGCGCCAGGCACCAGAACCTTGATCATAGTGTCGAGCCGGCTCGCGCCGAAGGCACGCGCGGCCTGGAACAGGCGCGGATCGGCCTCGCGCACGCCAGCCGTGGTGTTGACGATGATCGGAAAGACGGCGCCAAGGAAGACGACTGCGACCTTGGATGCCGTGCCGATCCCAAGCCAGATGATCAGGATCGGCAGCAAGGTCAGGCGCGGCGCCGTATAGAGCGCCATCATCGGCGGGTCGACGAACAGGCGTAGCCGTCGCGATGTGCCGAGCGCCAAGCCGAGCGGCAGGCCGAAGCCGAGCGCTGCGGCAAAGCCCCCGCTGAACTCGGAGAAACTGACCCAAGCGTCATGGAGAAAATCGTCATGGCGGGCGATATCGAGCGCTGCCGCCAACATCTGGCTCGGCGAACTGGTGTAGCGCGCATTCACCCAGCCCCGCGCCGCTGCGACCTGCCAGACCACAAGGAATGCGATCACCGCGGAGGTCGAGACCAGTGGCCCGTAGTAACGATCGAGGGCATCGCCGATCGAAGGCGTGCGGCGCCGCTCGAAATCTGTCGCGACTGCCATCAGGCTGCGTCCCCAACCAGTTGCAGGCTTTGCATGTCGGCGGCGATGTAATCGCGCAGCCGGTGGCGGTAAGCGATGAACGGAGTGCTGTCGAGCATCGCCGTGGTGCGCGGGCGCGGCAGCTCGATGTCGACGATGGTTTTGATGCGCCCAGGGTCCTTGGCCATGACCACAACCCTGTCGCCGAGGAAAATCGCCTCGTCGATCGCATGTGTGACAAACAGCGCGGTCTTCTTGTCGTGCTCCCAGATGCGCAGCAGTTCGTTGCCCATGACCTCGCGGGACTGCGCGTCGAGCGCTGCGAATGGCTCATCCATCAGCAGCACGTCGGGATCGACGGCGAGTGCGCGGGCGATGTTCACGCGCTGCCGCATGCCGCCGGACAGCTGATGTGGATGGTAATCTGAGAACTTGGCGAGACCGACCAGCTCGGTGAAGCGCCGGGCGCGCTCGTCGATATCATCGCGGCGCCAGCGCTGCAGCTCAAGGCCGAAGCGGACGTTACCGTGCACCGAGCGCCACGGCAGCAGCGAGGCGTCCTGAAATACCATGGCGCGGTCGCGGCCCGGCCCTTGTACGTCCCGGCCGTCGATGCGGACTGCGCCGCGCGAGTGGGGGATGAGCCCGGCGATGGCTAGCAGCAGCGTGCTCTTGCCACAGCCGCTCGATCCGACCACGGTAACGAAGGAGCCCTTTTCGACTGCGAGGGTGACGCCGCGGATCGCAGTGAAGGTCTCGTCGCTGTTGGGTTTGCGGTATTCGATCGCGACGTCGGCAATCTCGATCTGACTCATTGGGGCGTCAGCTTCCTGGCCGCAACGGCGATGGCTTCAGCATCATTTCGACTTCCATTGATCGATCGTGGCCATGAAATGGTTGTCCCAATATTTCTCCTTGGGCCAGGGCTTATCGACATCGCCGGATGCGATCGCCATTTTGAAAAAATCCGCCATACCTTGGTCGGTTGCGAGCCGACCGTCCTCGCGCCAGCCGCCGATCAATTGCTCGTACGCCCGCGCCGCGTAGTCCGGCTTTAAACCGGTGCGGGCCGCCAGAATTTTGACGGCGAGCGGTTTGTTGGACTTGGCGAGCGCGACGGCCTTGATAAACGCGCGCAGCACGGCCTTCACCGTTTCTGGATTGTCCTCGAGATATTTCACCTCCGCATAGAACGACTGGATTGGAAAGTCCGGCATGAAATCGTTCTGTCGCGCAATCAGGTTATAGCCGCGGTCCGCTGCCGTGAAATTGCTCGGAATGCTGAAAATGCCGACGTCGATCTGGCCGGTCTCCATCGCCGCGAGCGCAGCGGCCGAGCCGCCGGTCTGGATGATCTTGGCATCCTTCTGCGGATCGAGGCCGGCTTTCGTCATGGCAAAGCGCGTGAGCGCGTCGGTCGCCGAGCCGAACCGCGAAATACCGAAGCGCTTGCCCTTGGCCTGCGCCATGGTCTTGATCGACGGCACCGCGTACCAGGAAAATGGCGCCTGATTGAAGCCGCCGAAAAACACCTTCAGGTTCTGTCCGGCGCTGATCGCCGAAAGAACGCTGGTCGGCGATGCAAGGCCGATCTGAACCGAGCCCGCCACCACGGCGCGGGTGAGGTCGGAGCCGCCGTGAAACGAGAGGAGCTTCGGATTCAACCCTTCGGCTTTGAACAGGCTGGCATCTTCGGCGACATAGATTGGCAGGAATGTGGAGTCAGTGACTGACACCGCAATGGTGAGGTCCGGATTCTCCGGTTTTTTGGCTTGCGCGCGAGCGAAGGCGGGTAGCAGTGCCGACAGAAGGAGCGCCAAGGATGCCGCGGCGGCGATGCGCCATGGCCGGGAGTTTTGCACGCGAATTGATCGGCTTCCCGCCATGGCGTTTCCCTTTTGTTGCTGCTCCGCAGCGTTCCCTACGCCGCCGCAAGGTGGTGATACAGGCATCATAATCTCGGTGATGCGGCGGCGATAGAGTGGGGATTACCGCAGGCATTTGAGGAGTGGCTTGGGCCGGTGCGGTGCGGCTCAGACGCAGCAGCTGCTTCAATGCCAGCCGCTAGATCGGCCGCCCCCTGAGTGGGATGGACGTGAGACTTGACCGAGCGCCACGCCGGCGACGCGCCGACGATTTTACCCGCTTTCGGTGGCTCGCGGTAGTCGATGGTCTCGGAGGACAACCTTGGGCGGAGCGCAATGAACAGCGTCAACCGTGCAAAATGAAATTGAACTTTGCACGGGATGCGGCTCCAATGCGCGAGTGCCGGAGTTAGATAAATGGCAGCGTGCAACATGATTATTAATGATCCGAGCGTCCTACGAGAAGTCGCGGCCGAATTTGCCGCCTATGACCGCGCGCTGGCAAGCAACGACTTGATCGCGCTCAATGGATTTTTCTACGACAGCCCGCTCACTGTTCGTTATGGCAACGCGGAAAATCTTTATGGATACGCGGAAATCAAGGCTTATCGGTCGACCGTTGCGTCAGGTGCGACTGTCAAACGTGAGCGTACCGTGATTACAACATATGGCAGCGATTTTGCGACGGTATCTACATTGTCGCGTCGTCCGCAAAAGAGCAAGGTCGGTCGCACGATGCAAACTTGGGTGCGATTTCATACCGGCTGGAAAATCGTCGCCGCGCATGTCAGCGCGATTGATGAGCCGGTAAAATAGCCAGGGCCGCTCGGTTCACGATCTTGCGCGACTGATCCTGTGGCGCGACTTCTCAAATCCTCTTGATCTGGTCTCCTGAGTGACGCGCGCCAAACCGTTTCGATGCTGCGCCCGACTATTGGATATTGCTTAAAGTGTCATTCTCAGCCAAGCAAAGCCGGCACGCTCGCCGGCGGACGGCGATGCTTTGTAGCTTGCTCATAGGCGTAACCGATTTCGATCAATTTGGCGTCGCTCCACGGCTGGCCGACAATTTGCAAGCCGGAGGGCAGATCCTCGCCGGTAAAGCCCATGGGGACGACGAGCGCCGGCCAATGGAGGCCTGAGGCGATCCATGTCGTGGTGCCGGTCGGCGTTGTGTTGCGGTCGCCGTTGAGCTTCGGCGGATAGCTTGCGGCCGGCATAATCAACGCATCGATTTTGGCTGCGTCCATGGCCTGCGAATAGGCCCGGCGCATCTCTATTTCATGCACTTCAAGTTCGCGCACCACCGGATCGTCGGCTGGGTCGGGCGCCTGCAGCGCAGCGATTAACCCTGCTTCGTGTAACGGATGAAATTTCTTGGTCGCGATGATATCCGCCACGGTCTTGGGATAACCCGGACCGGTCGTGGCAAGATAGCGCTCGAACGATGCGCGCACTTCGCTGTGGGGATGCGGTCGCGGCGGAAAACGATCGAACTCCTCAATCAGCAGGGGATCGACAATTTCAGCGCCAATCCGGCGCAAGTCGTCGACAGCCTTGTCCACCAGCGCCACCACGTCGGGATCGGACGCCTCGGGCCGGAAAGCTTCGCGCAGCACGCCAATACGTTTGCCCTGCGCGCCAGTTGCTTTCAGGCTCGTCGTATAGCTCGTCGGAATTTTGCCGACAGCGCCGGCGGTCGCAGGATCGTCAGGATCGACGCCGGCGATCACGTCGAGGGTCTTAGCGAGATCAGTGACGGTGCGTGTCATCGGCCCGGCCATATCGCGCGCGTAATAAAGTCCGATCATGCCGGCGCGCGAAACCAGCGCCCAGCTAGGGCGCAGGCCGACGATTGCATTGTTCGATGACGGGTTGCGGATCGAGCCCCAGGTGTCGGAGCCGAGACCGATGACGCCATAATTAGCTGCGATGCCGGCTCCCGTGCCGCCCGACGATCCGCCGGTCGCATACGCTGTGTTGTAGGGATTGCGCGCGAAGCCCGGCAGCACGGAGTTGATATTATCAACACCGCCGCGGGCCCATTCCGACATCGTAACCTTGGCGATGACAATGGCGCCTGCAGCGCGCAGCCTAGCGATCACGGTCGCGTCGCGCGAGGGAATCCAGCCGAGCATGACGGCGGAGCCACCCGTCGTCTGGACGCCCGCCACGTCGTAATTGTCCTTGGCCAAAACCGGGATGCCGTGCAGCGGCCCAGAGAGTTCGCCGGATGCCGCGAACGAACGGTCCAGCCGGTCGGCTTCCTCCAAAGCATGCGCATTGATTGAAATCACCAGGCCGAGCGCCGGTCCTTTCTTGTCGTAAGCGGCAATGCGGTTGAGGAAGCCTTGTATGACGGATCGGACGCTGGCGCGCCGATCGCGGTAGGCGGCATGCAAATCCGCAATAGTCGTTTCCTCAATGACGAACGGTTCTCTGGTGGCTGCATTCATTTGAAATCCCCTCGTACGATCTCAGCTCAGCGCCGAGCTAAGCGGCAAACAGGCTTAAGGACAACGGGGGAGGTGAGGCTGGCCAATCTGGCCCGAGTGTTGCATCGGCCAGCAGGCAAGACGGATAGGCCACGTTCACGCCGGCGAGATGCAAAGTTGTCACGATTTTTCGAGCTTTGTATCCTCGCCGTGACCGGTGGTATCGAAAGGCGCAGCAGGAGGTCGATAATGTCGTGGTCTCGACGTGCGCTTCATATGGGCAAGCTGCAATTTGCCGTTGCACTATTCGCATACGCAATATGCACAGCGGGCCTCGCATCAACGTCCTGTGCCCAAACGCAGCATAGCGTCAACGTCGCGGTGACCGAAACCAGCGACACGCACGACCCATACGGGGACAGCAATTCGCTGATGTACGGGGTTTGGTGCCATGTCTATGGGTGCCTTATTCAATACGACTTCGACAAGGCCGATTATGTCGGGCTGTTGGCGCAAAGCTGGGAAACTCCTGACCCCAAAACCTGGATCTTCCATCTGCGGACTGACATCCACTGGCAGAATGGCGATCCTTTAACGGCTAACGATGTGCTACACTCGTTCACCCGGGTGATGACCGATCCGAACAGCAAGCAGAAGCAGAACTTGAGCATGGTCGCCAAAATGGAGGCGATCGACGATCACACCGTCAAGGTGACAACAAAAGAGCCAACGGCGCCGCTGTTGTCCTATCTCACGCAGTTTATCATCACCAACAAATCGGTATTCGACAAATACGGACCGAAGGCGGCGGACGAGGCGCATCCGGTGGGTGCCGCCGAATACAAGCTGGAGCGCCTTATCCCCGGGCAAATGTTTGCAATTGTCGAGAACCCGGATTTTCCCGGCATGGCGGCCAGGAAGAACGCTGCGGACCGGATCGTCTTTCGGATCGTACGCGAGCCCGAAGTGCGGGCGGTGGGCCTGTTCAACGGAGAATTTCAGATTGCCCAACGCTTGCAGCCGGACTTGATACCCCAAGTCGAGAAAAATCCGAAAACCAAAGTTGTTTCAGTCCCCGCCGCTGAATTTATGTTTCTTGGCATGACGCCGAAACGTCCGCCTTGGAATAACAAGCTTGTCCGCCAAGCCGTGTGCTACGCGATCGATCGCGATGCCATCATCAAAAGCATTCTGCGTGGTCAGGCGACGCGTCTCGATGGTGTCGTCGGACCGGGCCAATACGGCTACGATCCGAACACCAAAGAACGCTACCCATACGATCCGGAAAAGGCGAAAGCGTTACTCAAGCAGGCCGGCTTTCCCAATGGCGTCGATGTCGATTTTTACACTTCGACCGGCCGCTATTTGTTCGATAACACGATCGCTGCCGCCATCGTGCCGATGCTGCGGGCGGTCGGTATAAGAGCCACGCTGCACACGCCGGAAGTTTCGACGTATTGGGCGGATATCCAACGCGGGGCGGTGCCGTTTTATTACTGGGGGCGGCAGTCGGTTATCGATCCGAGTCCGGCCTTAGCGCAGTTTTTCGAAACTGGCGGCTCACCCCGCATCGGAATATCCGACCCCAATATCGATCATTGGCTACGCTTGGAGCGGGCGACCTTCGATCCTCAAGAACGCAAAAAGATCTTGAATAAGGCCTTTGACGCGATTCTGGATGCGGCGCCGGCCTGCTTCTTGTGGCGCTATCGCAACGTCTATGGCGTCGCCAAGAATATTGGCTTCAAAGCGCGTCCCGACGATCTCATCAATCCGACCGACATCACTGTCCTGCGATAAAGTGATAGCTGCCCGCGGCATCTCACCCGATGTGTTGTACAACAGCTGCGGGTGCGCGTAGGATCACGTTGCAGCGTTCCCTTACCAGGCAGCGGCTGGTTTCAGAAGATGCATTCAGCCCTCGCGCCCGAGCTTATTCTCGCCAACGGCCGAGTGCTTTCGGCCGATGCAAATAATCGCTCCTTCGAAGCTGTTGCGGTCAAAATGGGCCGGATCCTGGCCGTCGGCGACAGCAGCGAGATGCTTGAGCTGCGCGCGCCGCGCACCGAGGTCATCGATCTCAAGGGGCGGACGGTCATTCCCGGGCTCACCGATCCGCACGTGCACCTGGCCGACGATGGCGCTGCATCGCTAAACAAGATCGATGTACGGGATTTCGGCACCAATGTGCGATCAATCCCGCACGTTCTTGAAGTCGTTCGTGCTCAAACCCGCGAAGTTCCGCCTGGCACCTGGATTGTCGGCACCGGCAGCCCGATGCAGGATTTTCGTATGCCGGAGAAGCGATTTCCGCGCCGCGAAGAACTCGACGCCGTCGCTCCGGACCATCCTGTTTCGATCGGCTTCGGCGCACATGTTACGATCGCCAACGGCCGGGCATTGGCACTTGCTCACGTCACGAAGGAGACGGCGCCGCCTGGCGGTGGGGCCATCGAACTCGACCCCACGACTGGTGAGTTAACCGGCAAACTGATCGAACGAGCGCAGTATCTCGTGCGAGATGTCATACCGGCTTATAGCTATGAGCAGATGAAGGAAGGAATTGTGCATGCCATGCGGCGTGCACTGCGCCGCGGTGTCACCACCATCCACGACATCGTCACCAACAACGAAACGGTCCGGGCTTATCAGGAGCTTGTGCTCGAGGGGCGCCTGCCGATTCGCGCCAGCCTGCTGCTTCGTATCCTTGAAGCGAAAATTGTTCCGGAGAGCTTGCTCAATCTTGGAATCAAAACGGGTTTCGGTAACGATTGGCTCAAGATCGGCGGTGTGAAGATGTCGATCGACGGCGGAATAACCGGCCGCGTCGCCGCATTCTCCGAGCCCTACGTCGACGACCCGTGCCATTGCGGGCTCATTCGGATTCCGGCCGAGGAGCTCGATGAAACGGTCAACGCCTACCACCGCGCCGGACACCGGGTTTGCATTCATGCCATCGGCGACCGCGCAATGGACATGGCTCTCGATGCAATCGAAAAGGCCGTTACAGCGCTGCCCCGCGCCGATCATCGTCATCGCGTCGAGCATCTGGGTAACTGGATGATCAGCAAAGAGCGGCTCGAACGCATTCGGCGACTCGAGGTTCTTCCGGTGCCCAACGTGCCATTTCTGCATTTCATCTGGGAGTTGCTGCTCGACTGCATGGGGCCGGCAAGGCTCGAAGGCTCATTCGGGGTCAAGACACTGCTCGAATCCGGTATTCCGATCACGTCGGGTTCCGACGGTCCGGGCTACTGGCCGACTGATCCGCTGCGCGACATGGGTACGTCAGTCTCGCGCCAGATCTGGAGCGGCGCAACGATTGGCGCCGATCAGGCAATCTCGCCTGTCGACGCGCTGCGCATGTTCACCATCAACGCCGCCTATAACGGCTTTGACGAACGTATTAAAGGCTCGATCGAGCCGGGCAAGCTCGCCGATCTTGCAGTGCTCGCGCAGGACCCGTTCTCCATCGCACCAGAGCGGATCAAGGACATCCCGGTCGATATGACGATCGTCGACGGTCGGGTGGCGTTCGTCCATGATGGAGCGCCCGGTTTGAGACAGTGAGGCTCTCGTGGTCGAAGATCTCGGCCAAAGCTTGAGCGCTGCGCCTTTGTTGCGCATCAGAGACTTACGCACGTCGTTCTTCACTAGCGACGGCGAGGTCAAAGCGGTCGACGGCGTCAGTTTCGATATTGCGGGCGGTGAGACGGTAGGGTTGGTCGGCGAGTTGGGCTGCGGCAAGAGCGTGACCGCGCTTTCGATCATTCGGCTGCTCGACAAGGATATTGGCCGGATCGTTGGTGGGGAGATTCTCTTTCGCGGCCGCAACCCTGCAAGCGGCGGCGAAGAGGGGATGCGCCGCATCCGCGGCAACGAAATCTCCATGATTTTTCAAGAACCGATGACGTCGCTCAACCCAGTCATGACGGTGGGCGATCAGATTGCCGAGAGCGTGCAGATCCATCAAGGAGCCGGTCGTCGCGCAGCGCGCGCGCGCGCCGTTGAGATGTTGCGTCTCGTCAAGATCCCCGAACCACAGAAGCGCGTGCGCAGCTACCCACATGAATTTTCCGGGGGGCAGCGGCAGCGGGTCATGATCGCCATAGCGTTGGCTTGCACGCCCAAGCTTCTCATCGCTGACGAGCCAACCACGGCGCTCGACGTTACGATCCAGGCACAAATTCTGGAGCTCATCGCCGAGCTTCAGCAACAGCTCGGAATGGCCGTGCTTCTCATCACGCATGATCTCGGCGTGGTCGCCGAGCAGGCGGATGTCGTTGCGGTCATGTATGCGGGTAAGATCGTCGAGCAGGCCATGCCTGCGAAGATTTTCTCACACCCGCTGCATCCTTACACCATCGGTCTTCTGAACGCGATGCCTGGCCGGCTGCCGCCGAAGACCAATCTTGAGGCAATTCCAGGAATGGTGCCGAATCCCTTGGACTGGCCGACCGGCTGCCATTTCCGCAATCGGTGTTCGCGCGCGGATCATTCATGCTCGCAAGCCGAACCGGCGCTGATCGAGATTGATCCTGGTCACAAAGTTGCCTGTTTCAAGGTTACGTAGATGGCGCTGCTCGAAATCCGCGATCTGAAAAAACACTACCCGGTGCGGGACGGTGTGTTCCGCGGCCCCAGCCGATATGTCAAGGCGGTTGACGGCGTTACGCTTGTGATCGAGCCGGGCGAGACGCTCGGCCTCGTCGGAGAGTCCGGCTGCGGCAAGACAACGCTCGGCCGCTGCGTGGTGCACCTGGTCGAGCCCACGTCTGGTTCGATTTTGTTCGAGGGCCAGGAGCTTGCAGCCCTGCCGGCGTCGGCACTGCGCGAGATGCGCCGCAATATGCAGATCATTTTCCAGGATCCATACGCGTCATTGAATCCGCGCATGCGGATCGGTGAGATCATCGGGGAGGGACTGCGGATCCACAACATTGCGCGTGGTGGTGAACGGCGCTCGCGCGTCAAGGACCTGCTGGGTCGGGTCGGTCTCCGGGCCGAGTATTATGAGCGCTATCCGCACGAATTCTCGGGAGGGCAGCGCCAACGAATTGGGGTGGCGCGCGCACTTGCGGTCAATCCGAAATTCATCGTCGCCGATGAAGCAGTCTCAGCCCTTGATGTTTCGATCCAGGTGCAGATCCTTAACATGCTGCTCGACCTGCAGCGCGAATTCAAACTGACTTATCTCTTCATTTCGCACGACCTACGCGTGGTCGAACACATGAGTGACCGTGTCGCAGTGATGTACCTCGGCAAGATCGCCGAGATTGCACCGGCGGCGAAGCTGTACCGGGAAGCTCGACATCCCTACACGCGGGCACTCCTCTCGGCGGCGCCCGATCCGGCGCGCACACGTGAGCGCATTGTGCTGCAAGGGGATGTGCCGAGTCCGATCGACCCGCCAAGCGGCTGCCGTTTCCATCCGCGCTGTCCGTTCGCGGAAAAGCGTTGTGCGGAGGAAGAGCCTCCGCTTGTCTTCGATGGTGCACACGGCATAGCCTGCCATGTGTTCGGTCCATCAGCCTCGACGGTCCTGCCAACTGCCGGTATGCTCAGTGCAAAACAAGAGGGGAGAGGCCATGCTTGACGTGAGCCGCAAGTCCCGCCTCTGGGAGCCGCCGCAGCGGCTTGAGAAGCGAGAGATGGTGTCGATCTCTGACGCCGTGCTCGCCGAGCCCGAAATCGAATTCAATGAAGGCGAGGATGTCTTTCGCATTCGTGCCAATGGTCTCGATTGGGACATCGGTAATGTGGTCTATGAGCCGAAAGACAAAAGCCGGATTGCAGTCGGACCGGATGGCAAGAAGCTCGGCATCTTCATGACGCATGGCGGCGCGAGCGACTGGCGCTCGATCGAGCGGTTAGCGCGCACATTCTGCGGCAAGCGCGGCTTTAAGGTCTGCTCTATGACTTATCCGGGGCGCTTCTATCTCGAGGATGCCAGCCGCGATTGGCCGGACGATACCACCCACGCCGACGGAACTGTGCGCACGCCGATCTGGCTCAAGGGTGAGACGATTCCCGCCAATGAATATGACGTGAAAGTCGACGCCAGCAACCGCGAGATTTATGGCTCGCGGTCCTATGCCGTGGCCAAGCCGGGGACACGCTTTTACCTGCGTATGGCGGCTTGGCCCACGGCGATCATCGAGGCAATGAAAGAAATCTGCCGCAAGCATTTCCCGCCTGAAGAATGGTCGATCTATGTGCATGGGCATTCGACCGGTGGCCCATTCGTGCACACGCTGATGCAGCGGGTCACCAATGTGAAAGGCCTCATCGGAATCGAGAACTCCTCGTTTGGCGAGTTCTATCACGCAATGACGGGACACGACTGGCCGACGCCGTTCAACTATGTGCTGGTGCGAACGTGGCGTGAGCTTGCCCGTTATCGAGGCGCGGAATTGGCAATGCAGGAGGGTGACAAACCGCTGTTTCGCCTAGCGCAGGTGATGGAAGAGATTTTCGAGTCCTGGAACAGCGTCAAACGCTTTCCGCAATTTAAGGCCGAAAACTGGTATCACAACCGTACGCCATCCTGCCTCATCGAGGCTGCCAACGTCGCAGCACAATTTCAAAAGTTCGATCGTGAGGCGACGGCAGCGCTGGTGCAGGAATATCTCGATTATGGCGTCCCGCTGTCAGGACCCGATGTCAAGCCGGTGCCGCCGATCCTGCACGGGATAAACACGTATAGCCGCGATCACACGCTGGAGAATTATCGGATCATCGCCGATAAGTTTGCAGCGCTCGATAGACCGCCGAAGTTTCGAGTGATCGAGTTTGGCACCGGCATTCACTCCTACTGGCGCACGGAAGAGGGGCTGCCGCTTGGCGTCTGTCCGGTTGTCGTCAGCATCTGGCACGACGCTATCATGAACGGATATTTCGACGATGAGGGGACGCGATGAAACCGCTGAGCGCCCTTCGCGGGTTGTGCGCGATAGTTCTTATCGTTACTGCCACTCTGTTTGCGCCAGGCGTTGCTGCGGCGGATAGCACGGTCACAGTCGGCGTTGTCAATGATTTCGCTGGTTGGAATCCGTACGCCGACAGTACAGCTCAGATGTATATGATCTGGTGCCAGACTTACGGCTGCCTGGGCACCTTCAACACCAACACTGGCGAATACGAACCGCTCCTTGCTCAAAGTTGGGAACCCGACAAAAACGATCCTCGAATCTGGTACTTCCATCTGCGACACGGGCTGAAGCGGCAGCACGACGGTAAAGAACTGATCGCCGAAGATGTTGTCCACTCAATCGATCGCGCCAAACATGACCCACACACAGCCCAGGCCGCCAACGTCAAGCCCGTTGCGTCGGCGGAAGCGGTCGACAAGTATACCGTGAAGGTCACGACGACCGAGCCAACCGCGCCGCTGCTCGACTACCTTTTCGACAGGCTAATCATCACCGGCAAAGATTTATTTGACCAATATGGTGCCGGGGCCGATCGCAAGGCGCCTTACGGCTGGGGGCCCTACATGGTCAAGGACATCGCGATCGGCCAGCGAATGGTGCTCGACAAGAATCCCGACTGGCCGGGGATCAGGCCTGAAAATCCTGACCATCTCGTTTTTGTTCGGATCCAGGAGGAGGAAGCGCGGGTTACGGCCTTGCTCAACGGCGAGGTTCAAATCGCAACCGCTATCGCGCCGCATCTGGCACAGCGCGTTGAGGCTGCACCTGGGGTGAAAGCCGTGGGCGTGCCGTCTGTCGAGGTCATGTTTCTTGCCATGAATCCGCACTTCCCGCCATGGAACAACAAGAAGCTGCGGCAGGCGGTAGCTTACGCCATAGACCGTGAGGCGATCGTCAAATCAGTCTTCCAGGGCCGGGCCGAGGCTCTCCACGGCCCGATCGGACCGGGCCAGTATGCCTATTCGGCCGATATCAAGCCCAAATATCGGTATGATCCGGAGAAGGCAAAAGCACTTGTCAAGGAAGCGGGTTTCCCAAATGGCGTCGATGTAAATCTGTTCGCTTCCGCCGACCGTTATGTGAACGATCGGCAGAGTTCAGAAGCCATCGCGGCAATGCTGACGCAGGTCGGTATTCGAACCCATCTCCATATCCTGGACTATTCCATCGAGTGGCCGAACGTGCGCAAAGGAGTTGTGCCCTTCTATTACCAAGGTCGCGGTTCAGTAATCGATCCCTCGCCAATGCTAGAACAGTATTTCCAATCCGGGGTCACGCCACGCATCGGCTTTTCCGATCCGAAGCTCGATGAGATTCTCCGAGCAGAGCGCCGTGAATTCGATCCGGCGCAGCGCAAAGCTTTATTGCTGCAGGCCTTCGATCGCATCCAGGAAGACGTACCGGCCGTTTTCCTGTGGCGTATCGACGCGCTGTACGGCATTTCCAACAAGGTTAAGTTCAAGCCGCATTCGGACGAGCGGATGTTCGGCGCGGACATGGCCGTGCAATAGACCGTATGACCGTTTGCTGGAGGTGACGACGGTGAGGGTCCCAGTGGGCGATTGTACTCGCGGCGGCGATGGCGGCGTTCGCCGGAACGGCGCGACCAGCGGCGGCGCGAAGCCGAGCTGCGATCGGTGTTACTGAGATGATCGGTATGCCGACAGCATGCCTCTGGCTTCCGGCAACACTGGGTTGCGTGAAGCAGTGAAGCCAGCGGGTTGCGCGCATGGGCGGCTATTTGTTGCGACGCGTGATCGGGACGGTCCCGGTGATCCTGTTGATCTCGCTGCTCGTGTTCCTGCTCATACACGCCGCCCCAGGCGACCCCGCCGACCTGTTGCTGTCTGATCAGGCTACACCGCAGGACATAGCTGAGGCTCGTCACCGTTGGGGCCTCGATCAACCACTGTATGTTCAGTATTTGCGGTTTTTCATCAACGTGCTCAAGGGTGACTTCGGTACATCGTTCCGCTATTCCGATCCGGTCATCAGCGTGATAAGCGAGCGCCTGCCGGCTACAATCGAACTGGCGGTCGTCTCCCTTCTGATTGCCGTCGCTCTCGGGCTACCGCTCGGCGTCTGGGCCGGAGCCAAGCCCAATTCTTGGGCCGACAATCTTGGATCGTTCTTCGGCTTCTTCGGCATTTCGATGCCTAATTTCTGGTTCGGCATCATGCTGATCCTTGTTGTCGCTGGCTATCTGAATTGGCTGCCATCCTCAGGACGTAGCACCTACGGTATCGGGCACGGTTCGGAGACGGGGTTCTATATCGTCGCAAACCTTCTGGCCGGGAACTTCGCCGCCGTGTGGGACGGTGTGCGACATATTATTCTGCCGGCAATCGCATTGGGCACGAACATGATGGGCATAATTATGCGCGTCACCCGATCCTCTGTGCTCGAAGTGATGCACGAAGATTTCGTGCGGACGGCGCGGGCCAAGGGCGTAACCGAACGAAAGGTGCTATGGCGGCACGTGTTGCGCAATGCGTTAGTGCCGGTGATTACGGTCGGTGGTCTTGAACTCGGTACGCTGCTCAGTGGCTCGATCATCGTCGAAACGGTGTTTGCCTGGCCGGGTAGCGGGTCGCTGCTGATCTCTGCTATCAAGTCCCGCGACTATCCCTTAATTACGGGAACCGTGATGATCTACACGCTGGCGTTTGTTGCCATCAACTTCATCATCGACATTTTGTATGGCTTCGTCGACCCGAGGATCCGCTTTGAAAAGTAGCGTTGCCTTGAGTGCCTCTGTCGGCGACACGGCACGCCCGGTGCGCGCCAAGCGGCGGCGCACAGTTCGGCCATTGCTCAAGCCAAAGATCGTTATTGGTGGCGGCATCGTGCTGATCCTTATCATTGCCGGTGTGCTGGCGCCGTGGATTGCGCCGTACGATCCCAACGCGCAAGACCTCGCCCTGGCGCTTAAACCGCCACAATGGCTGTTTGGATTACATGTGCTCGGCACCGACGCCGTGGGCCGGGACATCCTTTCCCGCCTGTTCTACGGCGCGAGGATTTCCTTGATCATTGCCGTCACGGTGGTGCTTATCTCTGGTGTTGTTGGCGTTGGCCTCGGAGCCATTTCCGGCTACTTCGCCGGTGCGATTGATTTTGCAATCCAGAAATTCGTTGAAGTGATCTGGGCGTTCCCTCCACTGCTACTCGCCATTGCCATCATGGCGTTCCTTGGTCAGGGCCTCGGCAATCTGATCCTCGCGCTGGTAATGCAGCGGTGGATTTCCTATTGCCGCGTCGCGCGTGGCCAGGCGCTGTCGATGAGATCGCGTGAATTCGTTGAGGCGGCGCGCGCGCTGGGTGCGAGCGATGCGAGGATCATCGTCCGGCATATCGTGCCCAATCTGTTTCAGTCGGCCGTCGTCATCGGCACCTTTGCCATGGCGTCGGCCATCATTTCGGAAGCGGCGCTGAGCTTTCTGGGCCTCGGTGTTCCGCCAGAAATTCCGACCTGGGGCAGCATGCTTGCCGATGGCCGAACCTATATCAGTACATCGTGGTGGCTGGCGCTATTTCCCGGTCTGTGCATTTTCTTTACCGTGCTGGGCATCAACCTACTCGGCGACGGCCTGCGGGACCTTCTGGATCCGCGGTTGAAGCGGTCCGGAACGGGCATCGGCTGATCGAAGCGTGGCGGCAGGCAGCCCCGTCACGCTGCAATTGTCCATCCGAGGGAGGTCCCTGGGCAAAACAGCGCCCGAACCTGATGTTGACATTGTCGGACAGCAATTAACGACCGTCATGAGGCCCGTGCACCACGCCCTCCACCTTTCGCTTGCGCGCCAGCCTTTGAACTTGACATCACTTCCGGCGGTTCTACCGTGAACGTAGTCATGATCGGGAGCAGTGCAGGCTGGTTTTCCGACAGGACCATGTGCCGTTGAGATGCTCGGGGCGTCGACAAGCGACTAAGCGGTGGCGAGCACCGTCTGCCGTTTGCGAGGGGGGGCGGATATGAGACGGGATCTGAAATTGATCGCGCGCACAGCTCTCGTTGCCGCGGTAGTGCTCAATTGCGGTGCGGCGTCGGCGGCGAGCCAGGTTACAATCGGTGTTACCGAAACGATCGCCAGCTATAACCCATATGCGGACAGTGTCGGGCTTGCCTATGGCATCTGGTGTGAGGTGCTGGGGTGCCTCGGCATTTGGGATTATGACAAGGGCGAATACGTCGGGCGCCTGGCCGAAAGCTGGGAAGTGGACAAATCGGATTCCAATGTCTGGATCTTCCATCTGCGGCACGGCGTCAAACGTCAGAACGATGGCAAAGAATTCACATCGGCAGACGTGGTGCATTCCTTCAGGCGCATCATTTCCGACCCGCAAAGCATGCAGAAGTCGAACGTCGCGCCGGTCAAGGAGATGATTGCGATCGATCCCTACACGGTGAAAGTCATCACGAAACAACCGACCGCGCCCTTGCTCGAATATCTGTTTGATCGTTTTATTATCACCTCGAAGGACCTTTATGACAAATACGGCGCGCGCGAAGCTGATCGCAAGTATCCTTGGGGGTGGGGTCCGTACAAGCTCAAGGAGCTGGCGATCGGACAGCGGATCGTGCTGCAGAAGGATCCGACCAATCCCGAGGCTCGGGCCAAAAATCCGGACACGCTCATCTTCAATATCATGCGCGAGCCTGAGCAGCGCGTCACTGCGCTATTGAACAACGAGATTCAGATCGCTCAATTCATTCCGCCGCAGCTTGCCTCGCGCATCAGCGAGGCCAAGAATGTCAAGCTCGTTCACACTGGATCGATCGAGCTCATGTTCTTGGCGATGAGCCCAAAATTCAAACCCTGGGACAACGTGAAACTGCGCCAAGCCGTGTGCTACGCCATCGATCGGGACTCTATTATAAAAAACGTGCTGGACGGTCGAGCGGACCGGCTCGACGGTCCGATTGGCCCTGGTCAGTACGGCTATGACCCGGCCTTCGCCAAGCAGAACCTGTTCATCCCCTATGATCCGGCAAAAGCGAAGGAGCTCGTGAAAGAGTCGGGATACAACGGCCAGCTCGTCGATCTCTACACGCCGGTCGGTCGCTACATCGACGACAAGGAGGTAACGGAGGCAATGATCCCGATGCTCAATGCGGTCGGGATCAACGCGCGGCTACGCACGCCGGAATGGTCGACGCTTTGGGCCGACGTACAGAAGGGCAAGGTCCCATTTTATTACATGGGCCGCGGTACAGTGGTCGATCCGTCGGTGGCGCTGCAGCAATATTTCGAAACCGGCGGCTCGCCGCGGATCGGCATCTCCGATCCCAACATCGACAAGGCGCTCGATACAGAGCAAGTGACGTTTGATCCCGTGCAGCGCCGCAAGGCGCTTAACATTGCGTTTAAGGCCATCGAGGACGCGGCGCCCGCCTGTTTTATGTGGACGCATCGCATGCTGTACGGCATGAGCGACAGGGTCGAATACAAGCCCAATGCCGGCGGGCGCATCTTCGGTACGGAAATTTTCGTGCGGCAGTAAAACAACGGTTAGATCCTGGGTTGCTCCATCAGCCAAGCTGCGGTGCCGAACAGCGCGGCGTCGCCATCGGCAAAGCCCATCACCTGCATCCCTAGAGGCAACTGCTCGGCGCGGAGCTGGGGAAGCGAGAGCGCGGGCACACCGAGGAGCGAGCCCGGGACGCCGAAAACACCGTTGCCTGTGCTGCCCAGTCCCAACGGCGCCGGGCCAGTGGCGGCGAGCGTGAGAGCTGCGTCGCAGTGCTCCGCCAACCCCGCATAGACCGCGCGCATCTGCGTGCGCTCGCCAAGCCACCCGCGGTAGTCCTCGAGCGTCATCGCCTCGGCGATCTCCAACTGGCCGAGCAGCGCCTTGCTCATCTTGTCGGGCTCACGATCGCGATAAGCGTTCATGGGCCAACGCATATCCCAGGCGTTGATGGCCGTCACCATCGCGAGTGCGTTGGCAATAGCGCGCTCGACCTTCGCGACCGGCGGACAGTCGCCGGCGCGAAGCATGGCCACGCCGCAGCTGCCGATACGATCCGCGGCTTCGGCAAATGCCAATTTGGCTTCCGGCGCGGCCTGCGACCAGCCTTCGGTTTCCAGGACGGCGAGCCGTACCGGTTTTTGTGACTGCGGCGGCCGTGACGGTCCTTTGAGCCCAACAAAGCCGGGATCGCCACCAACCCTATCTGCGATCTCGCGCAGGACGATCCAGACGTCGCCCAGGCTTGCCCCAAGAGCGCCGTGCACGCTGTGATCTACGGTGTCTAGGCTGCCGCCGCGGTTTACAGCACCCAAAGTCGGCTTGAAGCCGACGCAGCCGCAATAGCTCGCCGGACGGACAATCGAGGACAGCCCCTGGGTGCCAAGCGCCGCCGGGACCATCCCGCATGCGACCGCCGCCGCGGAGCCGCTGCTTGATCCGCCGGGCGTGCGGTTCAGGTCCCATGGGTTGCGAGTGGTGTGGAACGGATGGCGCGTGGCGAACTCGGTCGTCGTTGTCTTTCCCAGGACGATGGCTCCGGCTTCGCGTAACGCGGTAACGCTTGCGCTGTCACGATCGGATCGCCAGCCAGCATAGAGCGGCGAGCCCATCTGCGTTGGCATATCGAATGTCTCAATGATGTCCTTGATGCCAACTGGCATGCCGTCGATCTGGGAGATTCTTTGGCCACGCCGCCACCGCTCGGTTGAGCGGTCGGCCGATGTCTTGGCGCTCTCGATCGCGAGATGAACAAATGCGGCGACTTTCGGCTCGAACTCCGTTATTGAGGTTAGACAGCGTTCGAGAAATGCACGCGGCGTGTCGCGGCCAGACTCGAAATCTCCTAGGGCGCTAAAGAATGAGTTCGGACTTGGTGATCGCATAAGCGGTTTTCCTCTGCACGACCGAAGGTCGTTGGTTCTTGCTCCAGCATACTCCAATACCACAACTCTGCTTCGGCGTAGCCGCACCACATGGACAGCAGAATTCAGTAAGCTCTCAAATTACGGAGTCGCTCTGTCGGATTGACTAGTCTAGCTCTGACTGAAGATCATTGACCTGAGGTCATTGTAAACATGATGCGACGAAACGCAAAAAGCTGAGCACTGATAAATACCGACGACACATGCCGGGAGCGTTTCGCGTCCACTTGAGCTGTTTAAGCGGATGCTTTCGCAAAAGTCGGGCCAAGGCGCCGACCGAACGGCCTACGAGAAGAAAATTGCGCCAAACCGTGAGCGATGTGGTGCGCAAGCAGGTCGAGACCAGATTGATATCGTTGACGTCGGCAAATACAACAAGCTCGGATTCAGGGTCTACGCGGACGAACGTTTGGCCGGTTATGAATTTGTTCGGATGCCGGCGACGTCGAGGTGGCCAGGCTCCCGCGAAGCGCTGAGTTCCCGAATTCTATGCCGGGAACATCCAGCGGCAGCCCGGGGAAGACATCGGGCTGATGGTCTGCACTGGGCTGGTGAAATACAAGGACCTTGAATTGGGTGTAGCGGGACTTAGCGAACCTGCGCGGCGCGGTGCCCACCTGCGAACACGTGCCACCGCTACACAACCCCGTGCCGGTGAAGGGCAACGTAATCGCACAAAAGGGCGATCCACAAAAAGGGAGGTCGATTTCGCTCGAATGGCTCAACTGCAAATCGTTTCGCAGCCGTAGATGCGTCAAATCGACATTCGGTTAATAGGATCGGTTGAACAGCACGAGGGCATCCGCGCCCCGCAGGCCAAAATGCGCTAACAGCCTACAAGGACCGCTTATCTTCCGAATTCCGATACGCAGGAAGCGTCACGCAGTATTGCGCGATTTTACCCGCATTAGTGAACCAGGCCTTGTCTTTATTTTTGTGTTCAACGCAATGCTTGAGTGCCTGCCGCAGCGGACGCAAGCGAAACGGTTGACCGCAGATGAAAGGATGCAGCGCCACCGACATGACCAGCGGCTGCTGCCGGCTTTGCTCGATCAACTCATCGAATTGATCCACAATCATGTCGGCGAATTCCCGCCCGGTATGGTCGCGATTGACGGTCGTGCCGATGTCGTTCAGCTCCATTGGATACGGCACGCTCAGGAGCGGTCCCGATCGGGTCCGCATCCATATCGGCTGGTCGTCGACGGGCCAGCCCAGACTGTGCGTGTAGCCGGCCTCGACGAGAAGGTCGGGCGTCACTCTGTTTTCGGCCGCCGCCGGGCCCATCCAGCCCAGAGGCCTGGTACCGAAGTGCCGCGTGATCGTCTCGGTTGTTTCGGCGATCAGCCGCGCCTCATCATGCTCCCATAGGCCGGCGATGGTCTCGGCATTGGTTCGGCCGTGGGCGCAAATATCGTCGCCACGCTGTTTCATGCGTTCGATCACCTCCGGATAATTCTCGCAGACGAGACTGTTGAGAAGGATCGTCGCCGGCAATTTCAGATCGTCGAGCATCTGGAACACGCGCCAGATGCCGACGCGAAGGCCGTAGTCCCGCCAGGCGAAATTGCGCTGGGTCTGAGGCGTGTTCGGGCGTTGAAACGGATCAGCGCCGCGCCCCGTCATGAAGGCGAAATGCTCGACATTTAATCCGATATAGAAAGCAAGCCGCTTGCCTTCGGGCCAATCGTAGTCCGGCCGGGTCTCGATCGCGGAATACCCGTAGCGGCCATGGCTGGGAAGCTGCAACATCGGAATCTCCTACGATTGCGCGGCGGCAGCGGTCCGCTCGACCGGCAAGGTTGCAAGATAATCAAGTGTCTCAGCCAGGGACACGACATCGGCATACTTCTGATCGAGGTCGAACAGGTTTGCTTCGAGCACGGCTGTGGTGCGATCAGCGACGCAGTCGCGGATCACCATGCAGCGGATGTCGCGCATGAAGGCGTCGGTCACCGTCGCGCGCACGCAGCCGCTGACGCTGGTGCCGCAGCAGAGCAGCGTGTCGATGCGTTGCGCACCCAGAAAGACCTCGAGGTCGGTGCGGAAAAATGCGCTCGGCCGCCATTTGCGGATCAGCCGGTCGCCCGCCTGCGGCGCAAGCTCGGGAATGATTTGCGCGCCGCGGCTGCCTTCGATCTGGATTCGGCCCTCGGCATGGAATTTCTGCTTGAAGCGCCATAGGCCTACCGATGAGCCGTCTGCCGCCACCAGCCCCTGGGTGTAGATGACGGGAACGCGGCGCTTGCGGGCTTCCGCGCACAGCCGCTTGATCGGCTCGTAGGTCTGACCGATGGATGGCCATAGCGTGGTCGGCGCGTCGGGGTCGCAGAAGTCACGCTGCATGTCGATGATGAGCACCGCGGGCCGCTCACCGGGCGGAATGCGCAAACCCATACCTTGCTCGCGATAGAGGGTGTGGGTTTTTTGATCGGGACCCTGATCTTTTGCTAGCATCTGTCAACTCTCCGTAATTTGGTTCTCGTATTCGATCGATTCAGTCAGGCGCTGCCCGTCGCTGCGTCGACGGTGATTTCGTCGCGCAGGAGGTTTTCCAGTTCTCGCCGGTGATCGTTGAACGATGGTGACGTCGGATCTCGCGGCCGAGGAAGTTTTATTTCCACATCGGCCTTCAATCGGCCGGGGAGCGCCGTCATGGCGATGACGCGGTCCGCCAGCAGCACGGCTTCCTCGACGCTGTGCGTGACGAAGAAGATCGTCTTGCGGGTTTCCATCCACACCCGCGCGACCTCCTGCTGCAGGCGGGCGCGGGTCTGCGCATCGAGGGCGGCAAAAGGTTCGTCCATCAGAAGGATTTTCGGGTCGTTGACCAGCACGCGCGCGATCGCCGCCCGCTGCCGCATCCCGCCCGATAGTTCGTGCGGGTACCTGTTCTCGGCGCCCGCGAGGTTCACCATGGCGAGCGTGCGATCGGTGATCTTGCGAACGAGCGAAGCCTGGATGCCGCGCTCGCGCGGGCCGTATTCCACGTTTTGCCGAAGCGTCAACCAGGGAAACAGCGCGTATTCCTGGAACACGACGCCGCGATCGGCTCCTGGACGCTCGATCGGCTCGCCTTCGAGCAGAACCTCGCCGCCGCTCGGCTGCTCGAAGCCGGCCAATATGTTAAGCAGCGTTGTCTTGCCGCAGCCGCTCGGTCCGATGACCGTGACAAACGCCCCGTGCTCGATCTCCAGCGATATGTTGTCGAGCGCGTGCACGAGCCGGCCTTCGCGGGCATCGCGAAAACTCTTGTAGACATTGCGGAAGGCGATGAACGGAACCTGGTCGGTCATTGGCCCGTGCTCCCCGCCTGCCAGCGAAGAATCCGTCGCGCCAGCAACGAAATCAGGCGATCCGAGACGAGGCCAAGGCCGCCCACGCTTACGATCGCGGCGAGGATGAGGTCCAACCGGCTAAACTGATACGCCGACCACAGCGCGTAACCGAGACCGCCCTGCACGGCCAGCATCTCGGCGACGATGACGAGGACCCACGCCAGGCCCAGTCCGACGCGCAGCCCCGTAAAGATGGAGGGAAGCGCGGCAGGCAGCACCACGCGCAGCAGCAACTTTTGCGGGGGCGTGCCAAGCATGCGCGCCGCGCGAATGAGGATGCGCGGGGTCTGACGCGCGCCCGCCGCGACATTGACGACGATGGGAAAGAACGACCCAAACGCGATCAGGAAGATCGCCGCCGATTCATGAATGCCGAAAAGAAAGACGGCGAACGGCACCCAGGCGGTCATCGGCACCGCGCGCAGAAAGTTGATCGTTCCATCGAAAAGGTCCTCGACAACGGCATACCAGCCGATCAGGACTCCGAGCGAAACCCCGGCGGCGGCGGCAATCGCGAAGCCGGCCGTGACGCGTTCGAGGCTCATGAGGAGGTAAAGGCCCCACGTGCCCGAATACCAAGCGAGCGCCTGGCGCGGACCGAAAATCCACTCCCACCAGGCAGCGGCGACGGCGAGCGGTGAGGGCAGCGACGCGCTCGACACCCACTGCGCGGCGGTGACGGCTTCCCAGGCAATGAGGATGACCGCCGGCAGCGCGACGCGACGCGCGAGGCGCCAGATCTTCCTTCGGGTGGCGTCTACTGTTGTGTCAAACTGCCGGGCTTTTGGCCCCGCCCGAACGAGTCCCGCGGGTTGCGACAACGAAGCCGGATGCATGTCCGTCAGCGACGGACCAATTTCTGCGCCGCCGGCGGCGTGCCGGTGAGCTCGGCCTGCGTTTTGCCCGTCGCCCGCATCAGCGGTCCAAAATCAATGACGGATGCCACTTTGTCCGAAACATCCGACTTCGTATAGCCGAATCGGGGTCCTAGTTTCGCCGCCGCGGTGATCGCGTTTACGTCGATCGTTTCGCTGAAGTAGAGATTGCGGAAGGCTTCCTGCGCGACCTCCGGCTTGATGCCCGCCAATTGCGTCGCGACCTTCACGAAGGCTGCTTCGTTCTGCATTTCATGGACGCTGTCGAGATACGCCTTCATGAAATTGAGAGCCAGCGCCTGGTCGCTCAGAAAAGTGGTGTTGGCCAAAATCCCCCCGTTGGCGGGGCCCAGAGAACAAGCGCCGATATCCAGCTTGGGCGGATAATAGCCGATCCCTTCCACCACCACTTGGTCAGTCATGGGCGCAAACAGCACGAACCCGTCGACATCGCCCTTGCGCAACGCCTCGAGCGCCGTTGCGCCGACCGAAACATTGACCATCTTGATCTTGTCCAGATCGGCGCCGCCCTCCTGCGCAGCGACCAGAAACAGCACGCGCGCATACGTTCCTGGCACCACGCCGATGGTCCTTCCCTCCAGCGCCTTCCACGTGTCGGCCGTCACGCCCTTGCGGAGGACGAGATTCTGGCCGCCGAATTGCTGGCCGGAAATGTAGCGGAGATCGGTAATCCCCTGGTCGGCGACGACCGCCGGATTGTTGATGCCGGTCGTGGCGAGCGCAGTCTGGTTGTTCTGAGCCGCGCGCTGCTGGTCGGCGTAGGTGAAGAGCACCGACATCTGGACGCTGAAACCATAGCGCGCGGCATGGTTCGAAACGTTCCAGATCGGGGCGGAGACCACCCCGCGCGAAGCCGCGATCTGCACGACCGGATCACCCGCCGCCCGCGCCAATTTCACCATTGCGCCGGCGCACGCCGTCCCGAGCGCAGCTTTGACGAAGCTCGCCCGGCTCCACAGGACAGAAGAACGGTCACTCGTCATAGGTTGCTCCGACACGATGCTCCCCACTGCTCACAAGTTGCTCTGTGATCCGGCCAAGTAATTCGCGCACGCTAGACCGACCAATCCATGTTCGCAACCGTGGAGCAGTTGCGGGCGAACGCCGCATCGCGGGAGCTGTGGCCTCGGCGCAGCTACGCATCGGCGCTGCCGTGATCGACCTCACAGGGGGGAGACGGCTGTGATCCAGCTGGTAGCGCCGTTTACTTAGATCGTTGCCTATACCGGGCGCGCGCGAGAGCGTCGGCAATAACAGGAATCGACCCGCTCTGCCAGGATGGCCGGCCGATTAGCGTGCCAAATTTGACGATGAACTGGCCTATCGGGAGACTCTGATCGGCAAGATTTCAATTACTCTGAGGCGATGCACGCTGCCGTTCCTTGAGCGGGAATTTGGCTACCGCTAGCCTGAAATAGGGCCGATACTTGGTGAGGTGGGGAAGTGACAGTGGATACGATGCCCATGCAGGGAAGTGGACCGCGCGGCCTTAATCTGCTCTCGGCAACCGATGCTGCCGAAAAGATTACCTCAGGAGAGACAACATCGGTCGCCGTCATGGAGGATTGTTTGGCGCGGATTGCCGCTCGCGAATCGGAAATCCACGCTTGGGCGTTTGTCGATCCGGAAATGGCCCGCCGTCGGGCACGCGAACGCGATCAAGAGCCGCGCCGAAGCGCGTTCCACGGTTTGCCGATCGGCATCAAGGACATTTTCGACACGTTCGATATGCCGACGGCCTATGGCTCGTCGATTTATCAGGGACATCGGCCCGCAACCGACACGGCCATCGTCGGATTGCTTCGGCGCGCGGGCCTAGTCATTCTCGGCAAGTGCGCCACAACCGAGTTCGCAAGCCCGGTACCGATCGGGGTCAAGAACCCGCACGATTTTACCCGTAGTCCCGGCGTTTCTTCAAGCGGGTCTGCTGCTGCGGTCGCCGACTACATGGTTCCGCTTTCGGTCGGCTCGCAGACTGGCGGCTCGACCATTCTGCCCGCCGCGTTTTGCGGCGTGTTTGGATTCAAGGCAAGTCTTACAGGAATTGACCGCGGCGGTGTGCGGCATTTGCGGCCAGGCCTCGACACGTTGGGCTTGTTTGCGCGTGAGCTGCGCGACATTGCGACGCTTCAGGCGATCGTTACCGGGGTGCGACCTGCCGCTCCGGCCGAACTCAAGGGCATCCGTGTTGGGCTCTGCCGCACACTGAATTGGCACCAGGCCCTCGCGGAAACCGTCGATGCTCTGGAACGCTCGGCGAACGAACTGAATAGCAATGGTGTCGAGGTTCAAGATGTCGAGATGCCGAACGCATTCTCTGGAATTGAAGATTCATTTCGGGTCATATCGTCGGTGGAAGGTGCGCGCGCTCTCACGACTGAAGCGCGGGACCATTTCGATCAGCTGAATCATTGGGTGCAAGCGGGCCAGAAGACCGCGAGCCAGATCGATCAGGCGCAGTTCGACAAGGCGGAACTGCATGTCATTGCCTGTATGCGGGCCATGGCAGAGATATTCTCCTCCTGCGATGTCGTCTTGACGCCGAGTGCGTGTGGTGAGGCAACCACAGACCTCACTGGCGTCTCAAACTCAGCCTTTAACCGGACATGGACGGCGCTGCAGGGACCTTGCGTCAATATTCCGGCGTTCCGGGGACCAAACGGTATGCCGGTCGGCATCCAAATCGTTGGACCGGTCGGTTCGGACAGCCGCACGTTAGCAGTCGCGCAGGCGATTTCCGCAACCCTCATGTGAGGCGAATGTGTGCGACGAGAATGCGTCTTGCAGACGGACAGCATCTGCTAGCCTGGCTGGCGCTAGCCTGGCTGGCGATGGATCCCACGAAAACGCCTCCGCTTTTGGGGGGAGGGAGTAGCATTTAGGCGAACGATTAAGATCCGGATGCTCTGTGTTTGCGCAGTTCTGAAGTCGGTAGGCAGCAGGTGAAAATGGCGCATGAGGTGAGCGCCGCCTGGACCATCAGCGAACGACCGTCCCTCAGAAAGCTAGCCGGCCGCCAAAAGACCGAATCAGCGTGACGAATCCGGATTTGGCGTGATCCTGCGGCTCCACATGTTTGAGCAGCATGATTGTGCATGGGATCGGCGGAATCGGGCGCAAACTCTCGCCGGGCGGCGACATGAAGAAGGCGTTGAGCGCCGGGATCGGCTCGATTTTGTTGCGCAAGCCGACGCTCTGCCCGGGTAGCGCCGCTGGGATACAGAGCAGTGTGGCCCGGGAAAACTTTCGATGACAACTCTTCTCAATCGACGACAGCAATGCATTCAATCTCAATTTTGAACCCGAAGCTTAATTGAGCGCCGCATACCGTTAGTGCGGGTGGTCTTTCTGGGAAAAACTTCTTAATAACGTCGTTGACGTTCTGAAATTCTAGCATGTCATAAACGAATATGGTCATCTTTACGACGTTATTGAGAGATGAGCCGGCCAATTCCAGAAGGTGTTTGATATTCTCGATAATTTGGCGGGCTTCGATAATGAGCGTGCCCTGCTTATGCTCCCCTGTTTCCGGATCGGTGGAAACCATCCCCGACAGGAATAAGAAATCACCGACCCGGATGCCGGGTGAATGGGGCAGCCCGCGATTCTTTGAGACGTTGAGATTCTCGTCTTTTGGCTCAATAACCTGACGTGTCAACGCCATGTTTGTGTGCCCATTTCCAGCAGCTGCTACTACGTCAAGCTGCACCTTAAAACCACTTTCGATAACGACCTGCCAGACCATCCGCGCCGGTGGCCTTTCCGGTAGGTACTGTCGATAGACCCTGTTGAGTACGTCGTACTCGAGACGACTGTAAATCATTGCGTGAACCTGGACGACGCGCGCGAGATTCGAGTCATTTTCTTCGAGCAGTATTTTTAGATTTTCGAAAATGCGCCGGGTTTCGCTTGTGACGGTGCCGTGCTCACGCTCTCCCGTGATAGGATTAACTGCCACCATTCCCGAACAGAAAATAAGACCTCCCGC
>CAVPQA010000004.1:0-60440 GCA_963707175.1 uncultured Alphaproteobacteria bacterium | reverse complement strand
AGTGCGGTGCCGATCTCGCCGCGATCCATCCCGAGCGCTCGTATTTCAGTGCCTATTCGATCTACGGCGGCCCGGATAGCTACAAGGAAGTGGCGGGCGGCGTGTCGTTCGAGCCGGGGGACGGCAGCGTCATGGCGCGAACGGCACGCGAAGGCAGGCCGGTCCAGGTCGCCGACGTGCTGGCCGATCCCGACTACGCGCTGCGCGAGGTGCAGCAAAAGCTCGGCTACCGCACAGTGCTCGGCGTGCCGTTGCTGCGCGAGGGTCGTCCGGTCGGGATTATCGTGTTGATGCGGTCCACGGTTCGCCCATTCAGCGAGCAGCAGATCGCGCTGGCGCAGAATTTCGCCGCCCAGGCCGTCATCGCTATTGAAAATACCCGGCTGCTCACCGAGCTGCGCTGGCGCACCGATGAGCTTCTCCATTCGGTCGAGGAAGCTCGAGCGCGAGCGCAACAACAAGCTGATGAACCTGGAAGCGATGGTGGCGTCGATTTCGCATGAGGTGCGGCAGCCGCTGGCGAACATCGCGTCGAACGGCGGAGCGGCGTTGCGCTTCCTCGGCCATGCGCCGCCCAACATCGGTGAAGTGCGGCTTGCGCTGAATTGGATGGTCAACGACAGCCACCGCGCCAGTCAAGTGTTCGACAACATCCGCGCCCTGTTCGGCAAAGCCGACCGGGGATACGAGACCATCGACGTGAACGAACTGGTTCGCGGCGTTGTGATCAGCCTGCAGCGCGAAGCCTCGACGATCACGGCATCGAAACAGCGCACGACTTGACGCCGGAGCTGCCGCCAGTAACCGGCCACCGCGGCCAGTTGCAGGAGGTTCGGCGTGAACCCCATCCGCAATGCGATCGAGGCCATGCATGTGGATCAGAGCAGCCCCCGGCTCCTGCAACTGCGCACCGGGTCGCATGGCGGCAATCGGATTTTCGTGACAGTCGCAGATTCCGGGCCGGGCATCGACCCCGGCCAGATCGACAATATATTCGACGCTTTCGTCACCACGAAGACGCAGGGCATGGGCCTTGGGCTGGCGCTGTCCCGAATGATCATCGACCGCCATGCGGGGCAGCTTTCGGCGGCGCCGGCCAAGCCACGCGGCTCGATCTTCCGGTCCGTGCTGCCGGGCGCAGCACATCCCGAGGCGGATGCGAATCCGTGAGCGCGCCGGCCGAACCGCAGCCAACGGTCTTCGTCATCGACGACGATGCCGACCTGCGCGAGGCGATGTCGAGCCTGTTCCGCTCGGTCGGCCTGCAGGTGAAGGCATTTGCCGCTGCGCCCGAATTCCTGCAGATCAAGCTGCCCGACGGGCCAAGCTGCCTGGTGCTCGACGTCAGGCTGCCGGGCCTGAGCGGGCTCGATTTTCAGGCCGAGCCGATTCGGGCGAAGATCGATATCCCGATCGTTTTCATGACCGGTCACGGCGATATCCCGATGACGGTGCGGGCCATGAAAGCCGGCGCCGTGGAGTTCCTGCCCAAGCCGTTTCGCGACCAGGACATGCTCGACGCCGTCCAGGCCGGCCTCGAGCGCGACCGCGGCCGCCGCAAAAGCGCCGGCGAAACCGCCAGGCTCAAGGCGAATTTTGACACGCTTACCGCGCGCGAGCAGGAGATTATGGGCCTGGTCACCGCGGGCCTGATGAACAAGCAGATCGCGGGGCAGCTCGGGGTCAGCGAGATCACCGTGAAGGTCCACCGCGGCAATGTGATGCGCAAGATGAACGCACGCTCACTCGCCGATCTGGTGCGGATGGCGGACGCGTCTGGGGGTGCGGCGCGCGCTCAGCCCTGAGCCGCCGCGCAACTATACTGAAGTATATTCCGTATCCCCTATCGATACTCAAAGCTTGCGGAAGTACAGTGGTGCTTCCGCCGTCTCGGTGCCCTAAATTGCGTCACCTAGGAATTCGGAATTGGCAAAATCCCAAGTGATCTCCATCATCGACGACGATCCGTCCGTACGCGAGGCCACTCAAAGCCTCATCCGCTCGCTCGGCTACGATGCGCAAGTCTTCGCGTCAGCCGAGGAGTACCTGCAGTCAGAGAGGCTGAGCGACTTGTCCTGCCTCATTACCGATCTGCATATGCCGGGGATGAGCGGCACCGACCTGCAGGACCGCCTGATCGCCGACGGCTACCAGATTCCGATCATTTTCGTCACCGCCTATTACGAGGACCGGATTTGCGACCGGGTCATGGACGCCGGCGCGTTCGGCTTCCTGCGCAAGCCGTTCAACGACGAAAGCCTCATTGCCTGTCTGTCTCGATCTAGCTCGCTCAACGCCAGCCTCACGAGGCAGTAAGAAATCCCCCTGGCTGCGTATCCGCCGCCCTGGCGGCCCCGCCGGCCGATTTGTGCCCGCCCGGTCCGGCAGTACTATACGCACGTATAGGCTCACCACTCCTTTCGATAGTTAATTGTTTCCTAACGTAGAATAGAGGCCGGCCCCGCCCCGCCTTTAGGTTTGGATTAAAGGGGATAAGGGTGTCTTTATGCAAACAACAAACCGAATCGCTGCTGTTACAGACTTTGGCCGGGCGTCGTCCGCCAAGGCCACGTCCGACGAGTTTTTGGTCCAGTTGGTCGCCGAGGGCGACAAGCACGCCATGCGGGTATTGTTCGCCCGGCATAATGTGCGCGTGTTTCGTTTTCTGACGCGCATCGTCGGCAACGACGCGACCGCCGAAGACCTGGTGAACGCCGCTTTCCTCGAGGTCTGGCGCAATGCCGCCCGCTTCGAGGCGCGCTCGCAACTGTCGACGTGGATTTTGGCGATCGCGCGTTTCAAGGCGCTGGCGTCGATGCGGCGGCGTCGAACACGACGAACTCGACGAAGAAGCCAGCGAAATGATCGAGGACACGGCGGACGATCCCGAGGTTGCCGTGCACAAGACCGAGCGCAGCGCGCTGCTGCAACAGTGCCTCAAGCAATTGTCGATCGCGCACCGGCAGGTCGTCGATCTCGTCTATTATCACGAGCAGTCGATCGAGGAAGTCGCCGAAATCATCGGCGTGCCGGCGAGCACGGTGAAGACCCGCATGTTCTATGCGAGGAAGCGCATCGCTGAGATGATGGCGGAACGCGGCGTCGAGCGGGCCTGGCTCTGACCTTCGCGCCGCCTGTTCGGACGCGTCGTTGACAATTGCCGATCTGTCGCGCCGATAATGGCCCTCCGGACCGCGGCGGCGCTGTTGCAAGCCGCCGCCACCCAATCGGAGGACGCCCATGAACCGCCCCAGCCAGGGATTCCCCGCCTGTTCTCGATCATCGCGGCGCACCGCGCGTGCACCGCTTCGACGCCCAGCGCTGGCTGATCGACAACATCATCCGCGCCAACGGCATCGATTGGGACCAGCCGCGCTCGCTCTATATCCACGGGCCGTGCGGGATCGAGGCCAATGCCGATTTTGCCGGCATCCGCGAGCGGGTGAAGAAGATGGCCGATATCGGTCCGGCCTTCGCCGCGGTGGCGCGCCGCCGCGAGGCCAAGGCCACTGCCGCCGCGCAGGCCGACCACAAGGTCTCCGCGCGCGATAATTTCTTCATGGCCGCGGTGCATTGGGGCGCCGCGCAGTGGCCCTACGCCGAGAACGACGAAACCAACATCACCGGCAACAACAAGAAACGCGAATGCTCCGCCATACGCGGCGCTCGCCGATCATCATGTCGAGGCGGTCTGGGTGCCGTTCAAGGACAAGGCCATTCCGGTCTCGCAGCACCTGCCGCCGAATTATTCCGCGGCAAGCTTCCGGTGGTGATCTCCATTCCTGGGCATGGACAGTACAAGGAGTTTAAGTCGCGCTCTACGGCGACAAGTTTCTCACCGCGGCATGGCCGTGCTGGCGATCGACTGGCCGGGCCAGTTCGAGGCGACCGATGATCGGGCTTTATTTCTCGCATGGAGAACTGGACGGCGGCGGGACCGGCGCTCCTCGACTGGATCGCGGCGCGGCCCGAACTCGACGCCACGCGCGTCGCCGCCTCGGGAACGAGCTTCGGTTCGCTGTTTGGCACCGTGCTGACCGCCAACGAGCCGCGCATCAAAGCCTGCGCGGTGATGTCGGTGTGCCACGAACCGGGCTGTCACACGATCTTCCAGGAGGCGTCGCCGACCTTCAAGAAGCGCTTCATGTATATGTCGGGCATCGTCGACGAGGACGAATTCGACGAATTCCGCAAGACGATCACCTGGCAGGGCCACGCCGAAAAAATCCGCGTGCCCTATCTGTGCGTGGCCGGAGAAGCCGAGGAGCTCAGCCCACTCGAACATTCCGAGCGGCTGATGGCGGCGCTGCTGGGACCCAAGCAAATGGTGGTTTATCAGGAATCGCGGCATTCGGTTGGCAACGTTCCGGCCGCCAATCTCGGGCCGTTCCCGTCCATTCTCGTCGCCGACTGGATTGCCGACCGGCTGGCCGGCAAGCCGTTGATCAGCGAGCGCTGGTACGTCACCGGCTCCGGCGAGATCAACAAGAAAGCGTATTAACTTGTCATTCCGGGGCGCGCGAAGCGCGAGCCCGGAATCCATATTCGCTGACCTGTGATTATGGATTCCGGATCGACGCTCCGCGTCGATCCGGAATGACGGAAGGGTGCCATATAAAATGAAGATTCTCCGCCGCGAATTCCTCCAACTGGCCGCGAGCGCCGCCGCGATGTTTGCGCCGGCGTCCGCCTTGGCAGCAGACAGCTATCCATCCCGCGCGGTGCGCGTCATCGTCGGCCTGCCTCCCGGCAATTCGCCCGACATCGTCGCGCGGCTCGTCAGTGCTGACCTGTCGGAGCGCCTCGGCCATCCGTTTGTCGTCGAGAACCGGCCCGGAGCGGCCACCGGGCTCGCGACCGAATATGTGGTGCATACCGCAGCCGACGGCTACACGCTGCTGCTTGCGCTTGCCGGTAACGCCGTCAACGGCTGGGTCTATAAGCTGCGCTACGATTTCATCCGCGACATCACGCCGGTGGCCTCGATCGGCGGCATTCCTTTGGCGATGGTGGTCAACCCGTCGGTTCCGGCGAAAACCGTCCCTGAATTCATCGCCTATGCCAAAGCCAATCCCGGCAAGCTGTTCTTTGGCTCGTCCGGCAACGGCAGCCTGCCGCATATTCTCGGCGTGCTGTTTCAGATGAAGGCCGGCGTGAAGCTCGTTCACGTGCCCTACAAGGAAAGCGTGTTTCCGGATCTGCTCGGCGGCCGGGTGCAGCTTGCTTTCGAGCCGGTGCCGGCGGTGATCGGCTATATCAAATCCGGCAAGCTGCGTGCGCTCGGCGTATCGACCAAGTAGCGCTTGCAGCTATTGCCGGATGTGCCGGCCTTGGCCGAATTTCTGCCCGGCTATCAGGCAACCGGCTGGCTCGGCCTCGGCGCGCCGGCGGGTACGCCTGCGAATGTCATCGACATCGTCAACAAGGCGGTCAACGCCGGGCTCGCCGATCCGAAACTGCGCGCCCGCATGACGGCTCTGGGCGTAGTGCCGGATCCGATGACTCCAGCGGCATTCAAGCAATTCATCGCCGCCGAAACCGCAAAGTGGGGCGAGGTCGTCAAGTTCGCCGGCATCAAGGCGGAGTGAGCGCGTTTCAGCATTTCGGCGGCGCCGATCGCCGCCCGTCGCTCTCCGGCTTGACTTGCAGCGCCTTGGTCAATTGGCCGGTGCCGTAATAGGTGATGATGGTGATGGTCAGTTCGACGATTTCCTGCGGGCTGAACTGTTTGGCAAAGGCCGCGTAGGTGGCGTCGTCGACCTCGCCGCCATGCAGCGCGACCGCCTCCGTATAGGCGAGCAGCGCGCGCTGCTTTTCATCGAACAGGGAACTCGCGCGCCAATTCGGCAGTGCGGCGATCTGCGCATCGGTGATCCCGCAGGCCTTGGCCAGCGGAATGTGCTGGTCGAGTTCGTATTCGGAATTGAGAATCTGGCCGGTGCGCAGGATCGCCATTTCGCGCAGCAGCGGCGGCGTGATGACGTCGTAGCGCAGCGCATAGGCCATATCGAGCCGCGCCTTGGCGAGCTTTGGCGCAAATCCCTGGACCAGATGAATGTTCAGTGGCTGCCCGCCCTTGGCGCGGATCTTGGCGAACATCTCCTTGAGATACGGATCGGACGGATCGGGCAGCGCCGGCAGACGTGATACGGATGTGTCTTTGGTTGCGGCTGGAGCGTCGGCCATGAGCGTTACCGGAATGAGCGTGACCAAAATGATGCAAGCGGCGAAACGGTGCATAGCGCGTTCTCCACATTTATACTAGCAACGGCGATATTCGATCGCCGGGCTGACACGTAGCAGATCGCATCGGTAACAGATACGAAAGGTGACGGCGCGGCCCTCGAGTTCACCGCGCCTTGCCGTAACAACAAGGCTGCCTGCATCATGGACGTGTTCGAGGCCGTCGATTCCCGCATCGCCTGCCGCTGGTTTCTCGACAAGCCGGTCGATCCGGCGATCGTGCGCGATCTCATTGCCCGCGCGGCGCGCGCGGCCTCCGGCGGCAATTTGCAGCCGTGGCACGTTTATGCGCTCACCGGCGCGCCGCTTGCCGACCTCAAGAGACAGGTCGCGGCGCATATCACGAGCCACGATCCGCGGCACGACGATGCGGAATATCCGATCTATCCGGCGACCATGTGGGAGCCCTACAAGGCGCGGCGCGAGGCGCACGGCGTGCAGCTTTATGGCGCGCTCCGCATCGGTCGCGACGACGCTGCGGGGCGGCTTGAGCAGTACAAGCGCAATTTCGAGTTCTTCAACGCGCCGGTGGCGTTGTTCATCGCCATCGACCGCAAGCTCGGCCCCGGCCAATGGGGCGACCTCGGCGGCTATATCCACGCGCTGGCATTGCTCGCCCGCGGTCACGGTCTCGATACCTGCCCGCAGGAATCGTGGGCGCGCATGCATCGCATCGTGCGTGCGTTCGTCGACATGCCGCCGGAACAGATGCTGTTCTGCGCCGTCGCCGTCGGCTACGGCGACCATGCGCACGCGGCCAATTCGTTCCGCTCGCCGCGCGCCGAGCCTGCGGATTTTTGCAGGTTTTTCGGTTTCGAGTGAAACTACGTTGCGCTAAGCGGTCTGATCATCAGGAGCCGCGCGAAAGCAGCCAAGGGAATTTGCACAAGGCAAAACGCCGCGAGCTTGTCTCAGCGGCGATCGCTATTTCCACGATCTTCGCCCAGGCCGAGCTGTGCCGGCACGCGAAGCTCAACCGGGGCCATAGCCTGCGCGCGTGTTCGCGGCCAACGCGGCAAAAGCGAACCCGCCAGCAACAGAAGCGGCAGCACCGCGATCAGCGCCGCAGCCATTCCGGCCGCCGGCAGGCTGGTACATTCTACCAGCGGACCGGTCACCGCGGCCGCCGCGACCGTCATGATGCCCGCCCCGGAGTCGCTGACGCCGACGGCGCGGCCGCGATGCACGGTCGACACCAGATCGGCGATCAACGCGGTGGAGGCGACGTTGGCGGCGGACCAGCCGAGCCCAACCAGAAAAGTCCCGAGCGTCACCGACCAGTATTCGGCGCCGTAGGTGACAAACAGCGCGCCCACGAGAGTCAAGGCGACGCCCGGAAACATGATTTGCTCGCGGCCCAGGCGGTCGGCGAGGCGCCCGAGCGGAATGGTGAAGGCAAACATGCCGGCGGAGTGAAACATGTGCGAGAAAGCGATCGCGGTCAGTGAATTGCCGTGGTGCGCCAGGACCAGCGAAGTCAGCACCATCACGATCGACATGTTGCCCTGACCGGCGCAATTGCAGATGATGGCGACGCGCGCGGTGCGATCGCGCAGCAGCGCGCGCGCGCTGAATGTCGCGCCCTGCAGGGACTGCACCTCGGCGGGCGCAACGTAGCCCGGATAATACCGCGCCAGATTGGTGCCGATTTCCTTGGGATCGGGCTTCACCCAGGTGACCAGCGCCATGCCGACCATTATGAGCGTCGGCACCATCAGCCAGGGCAGCGCCATCGGCTCGAGGCCATGGCGCCGGCTGATGATCTCCGAAATCCACATGAGTGCAGGGCTGATGAGCAGGCCGATGATTGATCCGGTCGCGACAAAGCCCAGGGCCATCGCCCGCAGTTTGGGCGGAAACATATCGGCCGCCGCCACGCGCAATTGCTGCGCCGCATTGAAACCCATGCCGAAAATCAGCATGCCGGCAACGAGTCCGGTCACGGAATGAAGCAGCATCGCGAAGCCGACAGCAACAGTGCCAATCAGCGATAGTCCGAGGCCGAGCTGAATCCCCGGTTTGCGCCCATAGGTGTCGGTGATTTTGCCGACCGGGTAAGCCACCAGGAAACGGCTTATGCCGAACAGGGCCACAGTCAGCCCGGCGAGACCGGCCGAGCCGGTAAGGCCCACCACCATGAGCGGACCCAAGCCATAACCGAGTTGTGTGCTTGCGCCGATGAAGGATTGCGACAGCGCGAACAGCGTGGTGTTGCGCTTGATGACCGAAGGAATCGGCACGTAGTTGGGGGAAGACGACTGGAGCATGTCCGCCTGGAGGGATTGTGAGCCGACGTCCCGTGAAGCCGGCCAACTGCGCAGCCGCTTGGACGTGATTTGATACACAAGGGCAGGGGGTCTGAAAACTCGTGCTATGATCGTTCCGCAGACCGCCCCCGTTCGCATGGCTGAACTCGCAAGCCGCCCTGCTTGGGGTTCATCGCCTCTTCTGTGTCGGCTCAACGCCACGATATGACGTAAACGTATTGATGAAGCGCGGGGCCGAGAGGATGAGGGCCGTTCTGTCTTGCGCCGATCAATTTACGCATTAGCTTCAATGTGATAGAGTAAAATAAACTGATCGCTCGGGAGAGCCGCTATGGGCCTCGATGCTTTGGGATATGTCGGCATCCGCAGTGCCAATCTCGACGATTGGGCTGCTTACGGCACGTGCTTCCTCGGCATGCAGATGGTCGACAAGAGCCGCAACACGCTCGCCTTGCGCATGGATGACCGCAAGCAGCGCGTGATCGTCCACAGCGATGCGGCCGACGGGCCTTCGTTCTATGGCTGGGAGGTCAGCGACGCGGCCGCGCTCGAAGCGCTGGCGGCGCATCTGGAGAAAAAGGATGTCAAGGTCGCGCGTGGCTCGCGCGCGCTTGCGGACGAGCGCCGCGTCAAGGACCTGATCGTATTTTCCGATCCGATCGGCAACCGGCTCGAAGCTTTTCATAGCGCCGAGGTTGCCTCGGATCCGTTCAAGCCCGGCCGCTCGATTTCCGGCTTTCGCACCGGCCCGCTTGGCATGGGCCACGCGGTGCTCACCGCAGAACGTGTCGAAGACGTGCTGCCGTTCTATACCGGAATCCTCAACTTCAAACTGACCGATTACTTCACCAAGCCGTTTTCGGCTTATTTCTTCCACCTCAATCCGCGCCACCACAGCCTCGCCTTCATCGGCACCGGCAAGAACGGCATCCATCACCTGATGGTGGAGTTGTGCTATCTCGACGACGTCGGCCAAGGCTACGACATCGCATTGCGCAAGCCGGAAATGATCGGCACCACGCTCGGCCGCCACGTCAACGATCACGTCACCTCGTTCTATTCGTGGTCGCCGTCGCAGTTTCTGTTCGAATACGGCTGGGGCGGGCGCACCATCGATCCGGCGGCGTGGACGCCGGAAGAACGTACCGAAGGCCCGAGCCTGTGGGGCCACGACCGCAAATGGCTCTCGCCCGAAGCGCTCGAGCAATCGCGCGATCTGCGCGCCAGTGTCGCCGCCGCCGGCATCCGCGTGCCGCTCAACGTTATGGACGGCAATTATCTGCGTGCGAGCGACGTCTGCCCGTGGTGGAACGCCAACGTTGCCGCGACGCGGAAGGCGGGGTAGGTCCTGACGCGCCAATCGCGGCGGGCGCGGCCGGGAAGCGGTGCCCGCGCGCGCTGTCAGTAGCCGCCGCCCCTGCTGGCGTACCAGCTGCCGCCGCATTCGCCGCTGTTGGTGCGCCAGCGTCCGGAGCCCCGGGAACCACGCAGCCGGCCAGAGCCATACGCCGAGCCTTGGCTGCTGCTCACCCTGACGCTGATTCCGCCGCTGGGATTGACATAGCCGGAGGCGTTGAAATCGCCGCCAGAGGAATAGACGCGCCCTCCGGAGATGCGGACCCCGGCGCGGTAGCTGCTGCAGTTTCCGTAAGAGCTGGAGATCGATACGCTCCATTCGCCATCGAAGGAATGGGAACCGCCGCGCATGGCGCGCGCATGGCGAGGTGCGGCATCAGACGGCACGGCCACCGCGGCCGCGAGCGCAGCGGTCACGGCAACGGCAAAGACTGCACGCAGGAGAGTCTTCATTTGTTTGCTCCGGTTTGCTCTGGATTCGGCGACGATGAGACAGGCGCCCCCGGATAGGGAGGCGGTACGGTATCGAACGGGGACGGACTGTTGCCGAGGTCGTACCCAAAGTCATACAGCGCCTTCATGTATTTGGGATCGAACGCACCGTGGCTTGGCGCATTGAAGCTTGGCGGTATGCTTGCGACATTGAAAGCGATGCCGCTGCGCTTGGCGGCGAGATAAGCGCGGTCGAGCATCAGGCGCGTGTCGACCTTCACGGCCATTCCGACCGACTGTGCCAGGATCTGCGCCGTCGTACGCTCGACACGATCAAAGTCGGGCTGCAGCCTCGAATCGACCAGAACATACAGGGCAGTCGCCGGCAGCCGATAGTCGGACGTGGCCGCCATCAGCGCGCTTGGTGCAACAAAAAACTGGCCGCCGACGCCGCCATCGACGTGCATTTCGCTGAAATGGTTGCCGTTGCTTTGGACATCGATGAACACCGGCGGAAATGCGCCGGGGATACTGCACGACGCCAGCAGCACGGTGCGGAACAGCTTGATCGCCTGCTCGTCGCCGCGCGCCGCGATGGCGCCCATGTTCCAGACCATCGAGCGTTCGGCATCGAGATTGGTGGTGATGATGAACAACCGCCGGCCGGCCCGATACTGCGCAGCGATATCGGCAATCAAAGCCGGTGTGACCTGTTTGGCGATCAGCTCTTTCAGCGGCCAGGTCTGGAGGAAGCTCTCGGGCGTTGTGTTGATTTCGAAAATGTCCGCCGCGGTAATCTTGGTAAAAGCGTCGCGCAATGCATTGTCGTAACGCGGGCCGGCGAACGCGAATGGCGCGATCAGCGCGCCGGTACTGACACCGGTGACGACCGCATAATCGGGCCGCTTGCCCGATGCGGAAAGGCCGTTGAGGAGGCCGGCGCCGAAGGCGCCGTCCGAGCCGCCGCTGGAGAGCGTGAGCCACGGGCCCGGCCTCTCAGGCAGCGCCTTGATAAAATCGTCGGTGGAATCGGCCCAAAACCGCACGTCCGGCATGTCTGGGATGGTGGCTACGGCGTCTTCGGCGGCGGTAAAGGGCCGGCGCGCCGGCAGCATTTTTGGCTGACCGGCCGCGGCAGGCGCCGGTTTTTCGGCAGGAGCCTTCCTAGGCCTCGTGCTGCCCCCGGGCTTATGCGTCCGCGCGAGAGCGGCGCCCTGTGCATGGGTCGGCACGAACTGTGCTGCAAATGCCGCCACGGCGACGGCGGACAGCACAACGGCGCCCACACAGAAGCTCCGACACCATCCTGACTTCATGAGGATTACGTTGCCCGAAATCGGTGAAAGGTTCGGGGTCTCGTCTTATTCCTGGGCGGAATTACACGACGGCCTGATTCGGCTTGCAAATAGGGCGCCCCCGCGCGAACTTCAATCCGGATCAGTTGAATCACCTGTCCTGAGCTTCTTCGGCCACACACTTTAGGAACTTCGGCACACGACGGCAATGCGACATTGCTATTCCGGCGGTCCTTCCGGCACTGTGCCAAGCGTCAGATACCTGATCCGCAATCGGTCCTAAGTGTGGCGATCGGCCACGAATTGCGCGCCCGCGACGAGAATTGCTGCCGCCGGGCCGAATGGCGCCAGCGCTTTCTCGGCCTCTGCGACCAGGTCGCGCAGCCTCGCCTTGGCTGCGGCGCCGCCGAGAAGGCTCACCATGGTGGCTTTGCCCGCTGCCGCGTCCTTTCCAGTCGATTTTCCGACCAGCGCCGGATCGCCTTCGACATCGAGGAGATCGTCTGCGATCTGAAAGGCTTGGCCGACCGCCAAGCCGAAGCGGGTGAGCGCCTCGCGCTGCGCCGGACCTGCTGCGGCGAGAATCCCGCCGGCCTGGCAGCCGAAGCGCAGCAGAGCGCCGGTCTTCATGGCCTGCAGCGTCAGCACGTCACGCTCGCCGAGACGCTGCGGCCCGTTGCCGGTAAAACGGCCCTCCGCCGCGAGATCGAGCATCTGTCCCCCCGCCATGCCGCCGACACCGGCCGCACGGGCGAGTGCGCCTACCAACTCGATGCGAACGGCCGGGTCCGGGTGGGTTTCCGGCCGCGCCAGGATATCGAACGCAAAGGTCAGCAGGCCGTCGCCAGCCAGAATGGCGGTGGCCTCGTCGAACTTCTTGTGGGCGGTCGGCTGGCCGCGCCGCAACGCGTCGTTGTCCATCGCGGGCAGATCGTCATGCACGAGCGAATAGCAGTGCACGCATTCGAGCGCGGCGCCGGCCATCAGCGCCCGTTCCCTAGCGACTCCGAGCAGACTGGCCGATTCCACCACGAGAAACGGCCGGAAACGCTTGCCGCCGCCCAGGCCCGCATAGCGCATGGCCTCGATCAGGCGCGCTGGACGGGCCAACTCGCCGGCAACCGGGGCCGCGCCGAGCAGCCGGTCCAGCAGGGCCTCGGTGTCGGCCGCCACCGCGTCGAGGCGCTCCAGGAACGCGCTTTCTTCTTGGGCAGTTTTGCCATTCATCATGTATTGCCCAGCGTTTGGCCTCCCTGTGGGGTGCTATTTTCGATCCTACATTTACGGGATAACGGTTGGAGCTGCCCCCCGGGCCGGCATCGGCCGCGGGCCGTGACGACCAAGGGTTATGCCGCCAAGACTTTGGCAGCCAAGGGACTATCTGTGGCCAACGACCTCATAGCGTCAATGGTACTGGTAATCTGGCTCTATCTCCTGACGGCGAGGGGCGGATTCTGGCTGGCCGCGGAACGCGATGAAGGAGTATCCGCGGTAGCCATGCCGGGTGCCTGGCCGGCTATCGCTGCGGTGATCCCGGCACGCGACGAGGCCGCCTGCATCGGCGCGACGGTCGCCTCCCTGTTGGCGCAGAATTACCCCGGCGAGCTGCGCGTCGTCGTGGTTGACGACAATAGCCGTGACGCGACCGGGGCGATGGCGCGCGAAGCCGCGGCGAAGCTCGGCAAGGCCGATCGTCTGACGGTGCTGGCGGGCCTCCCCTTGCCCGCGGGGTGGACCGGCAAGCTGTGGGCGCAACAGCAGGGTGTGGCGTACGTCAATGAGCTGCCCGCGCCGCCCGCCTACGTGCTGCTGACCGATGCCGATATTGTTTACGCGCCGGACGCCGTCTCGCATCTTGCCGCACGGGCGCGCACGTATGGCGCCGTGCTCAACTCGCTGATGGTGAAATTGCACTGCGCGAGCCTTGCCGAGCGCGCCTTCATCCCTGCCTTTATCTTCTTTTTTCAGATGCTGTATCCGTTCGCCTGGGCTAACGATAAGCGGCACGCGACCGCTGCGGCTGCCGGCGGGTGCATGCTGGTGCGCCGCGACGTGCTGCAGGACGTCGGCGGCATGGCGGCGATCCGCGGCGCGCTGATCGACGATTGCGCGCTGGCCAAGCTGCTCAAAACGCGCGGCCCGATTTGGATCGGACTGACCGAACGTGTGCGCAGCATCCGCGAATATCCGGCGGTGGCGGACATCCGCGACATGGTTTCGCGCAGCGCCTACGCGCAGCTGCGCTATTCGCCGGCCCTGCTCGCGGGGACGATTCTCGGTCTGGCGCTGACGTATCTGGCTCCGGTCGCACTCGCGCTGTTCGCTTCGGGCTTTGCGCAGCTCGCTGGAATTCTGGCCTGGCTGGCGATGACGATGGCGTTCTGGCCGACATTGCGGCTTTACGGCTTGCCGGCGGTCTGGGGCTTGGCGCTGCCGGCGATCGCGGCGACCTATATGGCATTTACGGTCGATTCCGCTTATCAGCACGCGCGCGGACGCGGCGGCATGTGGAAGGGCCGCGCGCAAGCCAACGTTTCGGAACTGCGATGAACGGTGCGAGCAAACACGACGCCGCCGACTGGCGCTCGGGCAAGGGCCACCGCGACGAGAATTTTCCCGTCGCGTCGTGGCTGATTGCGCCGCGCCATCGCGGACCGATTCTCGCATTCTACAATTTCGTCCGCACCGCCGATGACATTGCCGACCACGCATCGCTGCCGCCGGAACGAAAGCTTGAGCTGCTCGATCGGCTGGACGCAGGCCTTGTCGGCCGCAACGACGACGATGCGGTGGCGGTAGCGCTTCGCCGGCAACTCACCGAGCGCAATCTGTCGCCCAAGCACGCGCAGGATCTGCTTGCGGCTTTCAAGCTCGATGTCACCAAGCTGCGGTATGACGACTGGGACGGTCTGATCGGCTATTGCTCGCTGTCGGCGATGCCGGTGGGACGGTTTGTTTGCGACGTTCACGGCGAGAGCCGGTCGGTATGGCCCGCCAATGACGCGCTGTGCGCCGCGCTGCAGATCATCAACCATCTGCAGGATTGCCGCGACGATTATCTCAATCTGGACCGCGTCTACGTTCCGCTCGATGCGCTTTCCGCCGCGGGAGCTACGGTGCAGGCGCTCGGCGCGAAACGGTCGTCGCCTGCGCTGCTCGGCTGCCTGCACAAGCTTGCGGCGCGGACCGAACGCCTGCTTGGCGATAGCGACGTGTTCGCTTCGCTGATCGATGACTGGCGCCTTGGCCTTGAGGTCTCGGTGATCAACACATTGGCGCACCGCCTTACGCGCCTCCTCACGCTACGCGATCCGCTGTGCGATTTAGTTCATCTCAAGATGCCAGCGGTTGCCGGACTGACGCTGACCGCCGTTTGCAGCGCGGCGTCGCGGCGGCTCGGCCGGCGATCGTCCGCCGATGCACGCAAGCCGCGGGGCGCGTAAGTGACCGAGCAATCCACCCAGGCGGCGCAGCGGGCGTCCGGCAGCTCGTTCTACAGCGGCATGCGTATTTTGCCGCGGCCGCAGCGCGAGGCGATGTTCGAAATCTACTCGTTCTGCCGCGCGGTCGACGATATCGCCGACGATCCGGGGCCGCGCGAAACCCGGCGGCAGCAATTGCAGCGTTGGCGCGACGATATCGACGCGCTCTATCGCGGTGCGCCGGCGCCGCAGCTCGCAGGTCTGGCCCAGGCGGTGAAGCAGTTCGATCTGCAGCGCGACGATTTCCTTGCCGTGATCGACGGCATGGAGATGGACGTCGTCGCCGATATCCGTGCGCCCGATGCCGCCACTCTCGCGCTCTATTGCGATCGGGTCGCCTGCGCGGTGGGGCGGCTCTCGGTACGGGTATTCGGCATGGAACGCGCCGCCGGTCTTGCACTCGCCGATCATCTCGGCCGGGCGCTTCAGCTCACCAACATTCTGCGCGATCTCGACGAGGACGCAGCAATGGGCCGGCTGTACTTGCCGCGCGAGGCGCTGCGCGATTGCGGCATCAGCAGCACCGATCCGCCGGCGGTGCTGGCTAGTCCCATGCTGGGCGAGGCGTGCGGCGTTCTCGTCCGGCAGGCCGAAGCGCATTTTCGCGAGGCCGCAGCGATCATGGCACAAAATCCCCGCCGCGCGGTGCGCGCCCCCCGAATCATGGGCGAAGCCTACCGGCTTATTCTCGGGCGGCTGGTGGCGCGCGGCTTTGCACCGCCGCGCGCGCGCGTTCGGCTGCCGCGTGCGCGCATTCTCCTCATCGTACTGCGTAATCTCGTGTGATGGGCGGGATCGTCCACGTCATCGGCGCCGGCCTTGCCGGATTGTCCGCCGCGCTCCGGCTGACGGCGGCTGGTGCGCATGTCGTCATCCATGAGGCCACGGCATTCGCCGGCGGCCGCTGCCGTTCTTATCGCGACGCCACGCTCGGCATGACGATCGACAACGGCAATCATCTGTTGCTGTCCGGCAACCGCGCGGCGCTTGGCTATCTGCGCGATATCGGCGCGCAGGCGCAATTGATCGGTCCGGAGGCGGCGGAATTTCCCTTCGTCGATCTCGCAAGCGGCCAGCGCTGGACGCTGCGTTTCAACGACGGCCGGCTGCCGCTCTGGGTGTTCGATTCCCGGCGCCGGGTGCCGGGCACGCGCCCGCTCGATTATGTGCCGCTGGCGCGGCTACTCTGGGCACGGCCGGAAAAGAGCGTCGGCGAAACGATCGCCTGCGACGGGGTGGTGTATCGGCGGCTGGTCGAGCCGCTGTTGCTCGCAGCCCTCAATATCGATCCGCCGGACGGATCGGCGAAACTCGCCGGCGCGGTGATCCGCGAGACGCTTGCGATGGGCGGGCGGGCCTGTCGGCCGCTCTTGGCGCGCGACGGCCTGGGGCCGACACTGATCGAGCCGGCGCTTGAATGCCTGCAACGGCGCGGCGCCACCTTGCTTCTTGAGCATCAGGTGCGCGCCATTCGCTTTGGCGAGGAACGTGCCGAAGCGCTCGATTTCGGCGACGAGGCGATTGCGCTGGGGGCCGATGATGCGGTGGTTGTTGCGGTGCCGCCCTACGCGGCCGCGTCGCTGATCCGCGATCTCGAAGTGCCGACGGAGTTTCGCGCCATCGTCAATGCGCATTTCGCCATCGATCCGCCGGCCGCGCAGCCCCCCATCGTCGGGGTGCTCAACGGCACCACGCAATGGATCTTCGCATTTCCCGGACGCGTGTCCGTGACCATCAGCGCCGGCGATCGCTACATCGACACGGCGCGCGACGTGCTTGCCAAGACGATCTGGAGCGAAGTCGCCAGCGTCACCGGATTGCCCAGCACACTGCCGAACGGATTGCCGCCGTGGCAGATCGTGCGCGAGCGGCGCGCCACCTTCGCCGCTACGCCCGCGCAGGATGCGCGGCGGCCGGGGGCGCAAACCCGCTGGCGCAATCTGGTTCTTGCCGGCGATTGGACAGACACCGGCCTGCCCGCCACGATCGAAGGCGCGATCCGCTCCGGTAATCGCGCCGCCGATCTGCTCGCGCCTCGCGCAGTAGCGGCGCGCCCATAAGTGAGCCGCTATGAGCGAAGCGACCAACACTGCATCAAACGTAACAGAGCGCCTCGACCGGTCGATTGATTTAGCGACCGCCGCGCTGTTGGCGTGCCAACGTGAAGACGGCCATTGGCTGTTTGAATTGGAGGCGGACGCCACCATTCCGGCCGAGTATGTGCTGCTGCGGCACTATCTGGCCGAGCCGATTGATGCCGCGCTCGCGGCCAAGATCGCCGTCTACCTGCGCCGCGTTCAAGGCGCGCATGGCGGCTGGCCGCTGTTTGCCGATGGCGATCTCGACGTCAGCGCGACCGTCAAAGCCTATTTCGCGCTGAAAGTGATCGGCGACTCGATCGAGGCCGATCACATGCGGCGGGCGCGCGAGGCGTTGCGCGCCCGCGGCGGCGCCGAGCGCGCCAACGTGTTTACGCGGATCATGCTGGCCCTGTTCGGCTTTGTGCCGTGGCGCGCGGTGCCGGTGATGCCGGTCGAGATCATGCTGCTGCCGAAATGGTTTCCGTTCCATCTCGACAAGATCTCCTACTGGAGCCGGACCGTCATCGTGCCGCTTCTGGTGCTGATGGCAAAGAAGCCGGCGGCGCGCAACCCAAAGCGCGTGCGCATCGACGAGCTGTTTCTCGAACCGCCACAGAGCCTCGGCCCGGCGCCACGGGCGCCGCAGCAGAAAGCCTCATGGTTCTGGTTTTTCCGGGGCGCCGACAATGTGCTGCGCGCCAGCGAGCGGTGGTTTCCCAAAAAGACGCGGCAGCGCGCCGTCGAGCGGGCCGTCGCCTGGGTCAGCGAACGGATCAACGGCGAGGACGGCCTCGGCGCAATTTTCCCGGCGATGGCGAACAGCGTGATGATGTTCGACGCGCTCGGCATCGGCGAGAGCGATCCGCGGCGCGCCATCGCGCGCAAATCGATCGAGAAACTCCTCGTCGTGCATCCCCATGAGGCGTACTGCCAGCCGTGCGTGTCGCCGATCTGGGACACGGGCCTCGTTTGCCATGCGCTCATGGAGGCCGGCGGCGAGCGCACGACCGAGCCGGTGCGCAAGGGGCTCGACTGGCTCGTACCTATGCAGGTGCTCGACGTGCGCGGCGACTGGATGGCGCGGCGGCCCGATCTGCGTCCCGGCGGCTGGGCTTTTCAGTATGCCAATCCGCATTATCCGGACGTCGACGATACCGCCGTCGTCGCCATGGCGATGGATCGCTTTCAGAACGCGGTCGGCCGGAAGGATTACCGGCCTGCGTTGGCGCGCGCGCAGGAATGGATCATCGGCATGCAGAGCGGCAATGGGGCCTGGGGCGCATTCGATGCCGACAATGAATATTTCTACCTCAACAACATCCCGTTCGCCGATCATGGTGCGTTGCTCGATCCGCCGACCGAAGACGTGAGTGCGCGCTGCCTGTCGATGCTGGCGCAATTCGGCGAGACCGCCGCCGGCAATCCGGCGGTTGCGCGTGCGATCGATTATCTGCGCCGCACGCAATTGGCCGAAGGGTCGTGGTACGGCCGCTGGGGGATGAATTACATCTACGGCACCTGGTCGGTCTTAAGCGCGCTCAATGCCGCCGGTGTCGATCACGGCGCGCCGGAGATGCGCAAAGCGAGAGATTGGCTCATTCGCATCCAGAACGAGGACGGCGGCTGGGGCGAAGACGGCTCAAGCTACAAGCTCGACTATCACGGCTACGAGCGTGCGCCGTCGACCGCCTCACAGACGGCGTGGGCGGTGCTCGGCCTCATGGCCGCCGGCGAACTCGACCATCCCGCGGTAGCGCGTGGCATCGCGTATCTTGCGGCGACCCAAGGCGCGGACGGGTTCTGGGATGAGCCGCGCTATACGGCGACCGGTTTCCCGCGGGTGTTTTATCTGCGCTACCACGGATATTCGAAATTCTTCCCGCTCTGGGCGCTGGCGCGCTACCGGAATCTGTGCAGCGGTAACGCGCCGGCCGTGGCCTATGGGATGTAGCGGGCCGATGCGAGGGTGGTGCGGGCTGTCTGCGGCGCAGCACCAGCGCGCCTCTGCAGCGAGCGCCGACTCATTTCGTTACAAACAGCGTCTTCCGATTGTCGGGTTGCTAACCGCGCCCGCGCCGTCAACGTGGACGTGAAGCGGTATCTGCATCCGGAGCGGCCTCGCGGCTGGCGGCAAGTACCTGAAATCTCATGGCAAAATGGCGGTGGCCTGGGCTGTGTCCCGACTACAACAGGTCCGGAAAAAGTGCCGGGACAGCGCACTATTGTATCGCGGTGTTACACATTGCCCTGCAATAATGGCCTCAACGATGGGCGGGATGCCTGATGGTTTCATTAGGAGGGGTGCGATGTCACATAAACTGCTTGGAGTGATCGGCGTTTCCGCCATGCTTCTGGCGCCGCTCGGAGCGGCCAGCGCTGCCGACATGGGCATGCCGTACAAGGCGCCGCTGCCTCCGCCGCCTGTTGTCAGCTGGACTGGCTGCTACGTCGACGGCGGGTGGGGCTACGGCGTTTGGAATCAGGATCACCACACCAACACGCCCGTAGGGTCCACGGTAACCACCACAGACGGTGGCCGCGGCTGGATGGGAAAGCTCGGCGGCGGATGCGACTATCAGACCCCGCTGTTTAACCACCGGGTCGTCATTGGTCTGTTCGCCGACTGGGATCCGATGAGCTTGAAGGGCAGCAACTCGCCGAGCCTGCTGTTCGGCACGCCGGCCCAGCCGATCACCGCAAACGAAAAAGAAACCAGCGCCTGGTTTGTCGGCGCGCGTGCGGGTTACCTCGTCACGCCGAGCTTCCTGACCTATTTTGACGGCGGCTACACCCAGACGCGATTCACCAAGACGAGCGAATTCACGACGCTTACGGGTACGCCCATTGGCTTTGCATTCCCGAACTTCAGCGACAGCGGCTGGTTCCTCGGCAGCGGCTTTGAATATGCCCTGGACGGATGGGTTCCGTTCCATGGCCTGTTCCTGCAGACCGAATATCGGTTCTCCCAGTACTCCACGCGCAACTTGTCGGAGTTCAGCCTTGCGACCGGCTTGCCGGACGGCAATGTCGAAGTCACCAAGCCTTACGTGCAGACGGTGACGACCGCGCTTGTGTGGCGGTTCAACTGGCACTGAGCGCTTCGCTCCACTGAATCGAACTAAAAAGGGCCCCGGTTCGCCGGGGCCCTTTTCATTGCAAAATTTGATTTGCCGCCGGAACCCGGCGGCGCTCGGCTATGCGGCGGTCGCCGACGTCTTTGCCGCTTTCGCAGCTTTTTCGCGGGCCTCATTGGCGCGCATATCAGTGAGCGTCAGCTGCACGTTGCTGTCGAAGACGTATTTCGCCGCGCGCTGCTGCGACATGTCGATTTCCGGCGCCATCGGCCCCTCGGTCTTGACGCCGCGCCAGGCGATGGTCGCGGCCTGAAGGGGATGCGCCATCATGGCATTGGCGGCGGTCGCCTCGTAGCCGCAATGCGCCATGCAGTTCGCGCACTTTTCGTAACGGCCGGTGCCGTAGGAGTCCCAGTCGGTGGTCTCCATCAGCTCTTTGAACGTCTTGGCGTAGCCTTCGCCCAGCAGATAGCAAGGCTTCTGCCAGCCGAAAATGTTGCGCGTCGGCATGCCCCACGGCGTGCAGTGGAACTCCTGATTGCCGGCGAGGAAGTCGAGGAACATGCTCGAATGCGTCAGATTCCAGTCCTTGCCCTTGCCCAGCGCAAAGACCTTGCGGAACAGCTCCTTGGTCTTGCGCCGATTGAGAAAATGCTCCTGGTCCGGCGCCCGCTCATAGGCGTAGCCCGGTGAGATCGAGACGCCGACGCCCAGTTGCTTCGTCAGATCGAGGAAGGCCGCGATATCCTCGGCCGGGTGACCGTCGAAGATGGTGCAATTGACGTTGACGACAAAGCCCTTGGCCTTGGCGGCCTTGATGGCGTTGACCGCCTTTTCGAAGCCGCCCTCCATGCACACCGACTTGTCGTGGTGATGCTTCAAGCCGTCGAGATGCACGGAGAAGAACAGATAGGGCGACGGTTCGAACAGGTGCAGCTTCTTTTCCAGAAGCAGCGCGTTCGTGCACAGCGAAACGAATTTCTTGCGCGCGACGATGCCTTTGACGATCTCGCCGATCTCCCGGTGAATAAGCGGCTCGCCGCCCGGGATCGCGACCATTGGTGCGCCACATTCATCAACCGCATCGAGACATTCCTGAACCGACAGGCGTTTGTTGAGAATGGCGTCGGGATAATCGATCTTGCCGCAGCCGAAGCAGGCCAGATTGCAACGGAACAACGGCTCCAGCATGAGCACCAGCGGATAACGTTTCCGCCCCGCTATGCGTTGGCGGAGAATGTACGAGCCCACGGCTACCTGTTGTCGCAATGATACGGTCACAACGCGGTCCTTCTTGTCTTTGCGTTCTTGGAACGGCCAGCGCGCCGCCTCAGACTTTTGCCGCCGCGCGGCTCGCGGCGCCACTGTCGGTCAATTCAGCCGGCAAGCGAAACTCGATCGTCTCCTGACGGCCGGTCAATTCGCTGACCTCGACCGGGCCGAGCCGGCGTAACGCATCGATCACGTCCTCGACCAGCACTTCCGGCGCGGATGCGCCGGCGGTGATGCCGACCGTTTCGGCGCCGCTGAACCAGTCAGGCTCGACCTCGCTGCCATCGGCGATCAGATAGCTCGGGGTGCCGTCCTCCTCACCAATCTCGCGCAACCGGTTGGAATTGGAGCTGTTCTTGGCGCCAACGACGAGGATAACGTCGACCAGCTTGGAGAGTTCACGGACCGCGGTCTGCCGGTTTTGCGTCGCGTAGCAGATGTCGCGTGTTTCGGGCCCGACAATGTCGGTAAAGCGGCCATGCAGGGCGGCGATGATGCCGCGCGTGTCATCCACCGAGAGGGTGGTCTGCGTCACATAGGCAACCGGCGTGTCGCGCGGAATATCGAGCGAGGCAACGTCGTTCTCGGTCTGCACCAGCGTCACCGGTTCGGCGATCTGGCCCATGGTTCCCTCGACCTCGGGATGCCCGGCATGGCCGATGAGAATGAGCCGCCGTCCCTGGCCAACATAGCGCTTACCCTGATTATGCACCTTGGTGACCAGCGGGCAGGTCGCGTTGAGCACCGGGAGTTGGCGGGCTGCCGCCGCCTCCTCGACGCTCTTGGCAACGCCATGGGCGCTGAAGATGGTCACCGCGTTCGGCGGAACCTCGGAAAGATCCTCGACGAAGCGCGCGCCCTTGGCCTTCAGGCTTTCCACCACGTGCTTGTTATGCACGATTTCGTGACGGACATAGACAGGCGGGCCGAATTTCTGCAGCGCCCGCTCCACGATTTCGATGGCGCGAACCACCCCGGCACAGAAACCGCGTGGCTGGGCGAGTATCACTCTCATCGGCAAAATACCTCCGGGCCGGCATACAAAAGGGTCCTCCCCGATGGAAGGAACCAAGCCAGCCGCGCTGATCCACTCAGATACTTTGGCTGCGCCGCCATGACAATCAAGTCCGGCAATTATCGTTGCTTTGGGCGACGAATTCCCCGCTGTGCGGCCTCAATCCAGCACGGGCACCCCCCCAACCGCGCCCCAATGGGCGGATTGGGTCGCTGCGGCAGCCTCCGCAAGCGCCGGCATAGGAATAAATCCATTCACCGTCGCTCCAAGCCGGAGGCGCGAGGCAGCGGTGCGGCGAAAAGACTTGGGCGGAGCCGCTTCGTCATTTTGACGATTTGCTTTTTCATTATTTCCAGGCAATTAGGGCCGCCCGGGGCGCGGGAATCGGGCGGACCAGCCCGTCGAGTGGGAGGCCTAGAGCGCCCGCCTCTCTTTCGCCGTTCTCGTAACGCCTCAAACGTTGACCTTACCAGCCGCTCATCCCCCACCCGCTGACGGTTCTGTCCCGCCGATCATGAAGACCATCACTGCTGTCATTGTCCGCGCGATCGCCTTTTGCTGGCAATACGCATGGACGGTCGTCGCCGCGGGACTGCTGCTTGCGGTCGCATCATCGTGGTACGCGGCCACGCATTTCAAGATGACGACCAACATGACGGACCTGATCTCCAACGACATCCCGTGGCGAAAGCGCGAGGCCGTCCTGGAGAAGGCGTTTCCGCATTTTCAAACCACTGTTGCCGTGATCAACGCGCCGACGCCCGAATTGGCCGATCAGGCGACTGCGGCGCTGGTGCAGCGTTTGTCGCAGCAGAAGTCGATGTTTCCTTCGATCGAGGATCCGGCCGGCGGCGCTTTTTTTGCTCAGAACGGCCTGCTGTTCCTCAACACCAAGGACCTTGCCGCGCGCACCTCGATGCTGACGCAGGCGTCGCGGCTCATTCAGGTGCTGGCGGGCGATCCCAGCCTGCGCGGTGTGCTTCAGGCACTGCAGTTTGGTCTCCTGGGCGTACAAGGCGGTCGCATCACACTCGACGGCATGACGTGGCCGATGACGCTCGCCGCCGACACGCTCGAGCAAGTGAATGCCGGGAAGCCCGCAAGCTTTTCCTGGCAGGATTTGGTGCAGGGCAGTCACTCCAAGCCTGACCAGCTGCTGCGCTTTCTTACCATCCAGGCGGCGCTCGATTATTCCGCGCTTGAACCGGGGCTGCGCGCCAGCACAGCCATCCGCCAAGCCGCCAAGGATCTCGACTTCGCCGGCAAATATCAGGCCCGGCTGCGTCTGACCGGACCGGTGCCGCTCGAGGACGAAGAATTCGCGACAATCAAGGAAAACGCGGGGCTCAACGCCACGGTGACCATCGCGGTCGTGCTGTTCATCCTGTGGATGGCACTGCGCTGGTGGCGCATCATCGCCGCCGTCTTCATCAATCTCGCGGTCGGGCTGGTGATCACGGCTGCGGTCGGCCTGCTCATGGTAGGCACGCTTAATCTGATGTCGGTGTATTTTGCCGTGCTGTTTGTCGGACTCGGCGTCGATTTCGGCATTCAGTTCAGCGTCCGCTATCGGGCCGAGCGCCACAACGTCGACGACTTGCATGCGGCGCTCGTCCAGGCCGGCCGGCGCGCCGGCGCGCCGCTGACGCTCGCCGCGCTCGCCACCGCGGCCGGTTTCCTGTCGTTCCTGCCCACAGTCTACAAGGGTGTCTCGGAACTCGGATTGATCGCCGGCGTCGGCATGCTGATCGCATTCGCCACCAGCGTGACGCTGCTGCCGGCGCTGCTCGCCCTGTTCAAGCCGCCGAGCGAGTCGTACCAGCTCGGCTACACCGCTCTCGCTCCGGTCGACCGGTCGCTCGAGCGCCATCGCATGCCGATTCTGATCGCCACGGTTTTAGTCGTCGTTGCCGGCTTGCCGCTGTTGCATTGGCTGCGCTTCGATTTCAATCCGATGAACTTGCGCAGCTCCAAGGTCAAGTCGGTCGCGACCTATCTCGATCTGAAAAACAATCCCAACAGCGGTGCCAACGACATTCAGCTTTTGGCGCCGACGCTCGCTGCGGCCGACCAGGACGCCGCCAAACTGCGCGCCTTGCCCGAGGTCGCCCGCGTCACGACATTGTCGACCTTCGTTCCCGATCAGCAGCCGGAAAAGCTCACGCTCATCGCCGACGCCGCGAAGACGCTCGATCCGGTTCTCAACCCGGCAAGTCCGGCCGCACCGCCGACCGACGCGCAAAACGTCAGCATGATCAATTCCACGGTGAATGCACTCAAGACGCTTTCCGGCGACGCCAAAGGCCCGGGAGCGGACGCAGCGCGCAGGCTCGCCGCGGCGATGACGGTGCTCGGCAAGGCCGACCCGTCCGTTCGGCAGCGTGCCGAAGCGGCCTTCGTCCAGCCGTTACAGGTCGCGCTCGATCACCTGCGCAGTCTGTTCAAGGCGCAAGCGGTGTCGGTCGCGACGCTGCCGCCCACCCTTGTCCATCAGTGGACGACGGCGGATGGGCAGGCGCGCGTCGACATCGCGCCCAAGGGCGACCCGAGCGACAACGCAGTGCTGGAGAGATTTGCCGACGCGGTTCAGGCCGCCGAGCCCGACGCGGCCGAAGGCCCGATCTCGATCCTTGAAGCGCGACGCACCGTGCTGGTCGCATTCAGCGAGGCCGGGGCCTGCGCGCTGATTTCCATCACGATCATTCTCTGGATCACGCTGCGGCGGTTCAGCGATGTGCTCCTCACGCTGGTCCCGTTGCTGATGGCGGTCGTTGTCACCCTGGAGCTTAGCGTCATCGTCGACCTGCCGCTGAACTTCGCCAACATCATTGCGCTGCCGCTTTTGCTCGGCGTCGGGGTGGCGTTCAAGATCTATTACATCATGGCCTGGCGCGAAGGGCAGACCAACCTGCTGCAATCAGTGCTGACGCGCGCAGTGACGTTCAGCGCGCTGACCACCGCGACGGCGTTCGGCAGCTTGTGGTTTTCCAGCCACCCGGGCACGTCGAGCATGGGCAAATTGTTGGCGATGTCGCTCCTCACCACCATGGCGGCGGCCGCGCTGTTCCAGCCCATACTGATGGGTAAGCCGCGCGAGACCGAGAAGACCTACTGACGCCAAAGATTCATCTGGCGCGGGAGCGAACGTTGCTCCACGATGCTTTAGACGGATGAATGCTGCCATTCGAGCAAGCGAGGGCAGGATGAAAATCAGATCGATCGAGCCCTTTGCGGCAAGCCTGGCGATGAAAAAGCCGGTAACGATGGCGGGCGAAACCGTTGCGCGCGCCGACAACGTCTTTGTGCGGGTCGAGACCGATAGCGGCATCGTCGGCTGGGGCGAGGCGGCGTCGGCGCCGACCATGACGGGCGAAACCACGGCCAGCATGATGACGGCGGTCGTGCACATGCGGCCGACGCTGATTGGACGCGCGGCCGACGATTTTGCAACCGTCTCGGCGGCGATGGACGACGCGATGTATGGCAACAGCGGTGCCAAGGCCGCGATCGAGATCGCGCTGCACGATGCCGCGGCGCGCGCCGAAGGTCGTCCGCTTTATGCGTTGTTCGGGCAGAGGCGGCGCAGCCGCATAGCGGTGCTGGCGGTGATCGGCTCGACGGATCAAGCCGCGGATATGCGCGAAGCGGGCGAGCGTTGGGCCACCGGTTACCGGGCTTTCAAGATCAAGGTCGGACTTGCTGCGCCCGAGGCGGATGCGGCGCGTACCCAGGCGGTGTGCCGGCTGCTTAAGACACAGGGCGAGACACAGAATGTCCTGCCTGGTCTCGGCCGATGCCAATCAGGGTTTCAGCGTCGACGAAGCTTTGCGCTATGTCGCAGGGCTCGCCGATTGCGGCCTCGATTTCTTCGAGCAGCCGGTGCGGGCGGAGAATCTCGACGGCATGGCGCGCGTCGCCGCCGCAAGCAAAGTCTCGATTGGGGCCGACGAGGGCATTCACTCGCTCGATGATATCGAGCGCCATCACGCCCACGGCGTCGCCGCGGGTGTCAGTCTCAAGGCCATCAAGCTCGGCGGCCTGCGCGCCCTTTTCGAGGCGTGCCGGCTGTGCGACCGGCTCGGCATGAAGGTCAATATTTCCTGCAAGACCGGCGAATCCAGTGTTGCATCGGCGGCGGCGCTGCATCTTGCCGCGGCGGCGCCGGCGCTGGCCTGGGGCCTGACGCTGACCAGCAGCGGCCTTGCCGAGGATGTTACACTCGAGCCCTTACGCATTGAGGCCGGCCACGCGTTCGTGCCGGAGCGTCCCGGACTGGGCATCGAGGTTGACGAACATCGGCTGCGCCGCAGTCAGGAGGCGCTCGGCGCGAGGATGGTCGCCTAAGCCTATAGGCTACTTGTCCTCGTCTTCTTCGTCGTCCTCGTCGTCGTGTTCGTCTTCGTCCCGCTTTCTGGCCTCCTCGAGTTCACCGTCGATGAACTCGGCCAGATCGTCGAATGCCTCCTCGATTTCGCTTGCCGGGATGCCCTTCTTCGAGGGCCGCTGCGACACATTCGGCCGCCCACTCCTTCGCCGGCGAAGCCGCCCCCTCCAAAGGGTAGCCTTCCTGTGCGATTTTCTCCGTGACCCAGGTCTCGACGAATTCGAGAGCACGCGCGCTCATGGTCAGTCTCCCCTGCCTTCCCTTTCGCAGAAAGCGTACCATAACTCGGGGAGGAAAATGTGAAGGCAAAGGCTCTCGGCATCGCCGTCGTCGGCTCGGGCCGGATCGGCACCTTACGCGCCCGGCTTGCGGCCAAGCATCCGGCGGTGCGCTTTCTGGCCGTGTCTGACAAGGACCCGGCGCAGGCGCAAAAACTCGCCGAGCTCGCCGGCGCCGATTTCCATTCGGCCGACAACGATGCCGTGATCGCACATCCGGACGTCGATGCGGTGTTCGTTTCGACGCCCGAAGGCGAGCATGCGGCGCCGGTCTGCCGGGCGCTCGAGCTTGGCAAGCCGGTGCTGGTGGAAAAACCGCTCGCGCTGTCGCTCAACGACGCCGAGGCGATCCTCAAGACGCTTCATGCGACCGGCGGCACGTTGCGGGTCGGATACAGCCGCCGCTTCAAGGAATGCTTTCTGCGCGCCAAGGAGCAGATGATCCACGGCCGGCTCGGCAAGGTGAGCGGCGCTTTGGCGCGCGTCTATAATTCGCGCGCCCAGACTTTCGCCATCCTTAAGCGCGATCCGCATGCCACGCCGGTGCTCGACGTGCTGACCTATTACGTCGATCTGATCTGTTGGCTCTTGGAAGGCAACAAGCCGGTCGAAGTGGTGGCGCGCGGCCAGTCCGGCATTTTTCGCGACGCCGGCTACAGCGCGCACGATGTGACCTGGGCGCTGGTCACGTTTGCCGACGGCGCCGTGGTTAATTTCGGCATCGCCTATGCGCTGCCGGCGCGCTATCCGACGCAGGGCCAGTCCGACCGTGTCGAGCTACTCGGCAGCGACGGCACCATGATCATCGACGACGACCACATGGAGCACCTGCTGTTTTCCGAGAAAGGCATCCCGCATCCCTATGTGCCTGGGCATGCGGTCGAGATGGCGTTCCTCGGCAGCAATTCGGCGGGCGATTGGGCGGTTGGCGATTTCTGGGGGCCGCTGGGCAACGAGACGCGCGCCTGGCTCGACTTTCTGTCGACCGGCCGGCCGAGCATCCACGCCACACCGGAACAGGCTATGCTGAACTTGAAGACCACTTACGCCATCGAGCGCGCGGCCGCGACCGGGCAGGTGGTGCGGCTCGATTACGGCTCGTAAAGAAAGGGAGGCGGTCCGCTTCGGCCGGACTATCGGCGTGCGGACCATCGTTCAAAGGGGAACCTGACGCATGACCGAAAAATTCGGACGGCTGGCGCTGCATATGTGGACGATCGACACCACGCCGCTGAAGACCGCGCTCGATGCGGCGCGCAAAGGCGGTTTCGACGCGGTCGAACTGCGCCGCACCGATTTTACCCGCTGTTTCGATACCGGCATGAGCAATGCGCAGGTGCTCGAGCTCATTAAAGGCAGCGGCATTCCGGTCGGCGTGCTCGGCGTCGAATACGGCTGGCTGTTCGCCAGCGGCGACGAGAGCAAGCGCCTGTTCAAGGTGTTTCGCGAGTCGTGCGAGAACGCGGTCGCGCTCGGCTGCACGACGCTGATGAGTGCACCGGGCCCGGTTCAGGGGCCGATCCGGGACGCGATCGAGTATCTCAAGCACGCCGGCGATATCGCGGGCGAATACGGATTGAAGCTCGGCATCGAGTTCAATTCGCAGCATCCCGTGCTCAACAAGCTCGCGGTGCTGACCGAACTGATTACCGGCGCCAACAAGCCGAATTGCGGCTATCTGATCGATACCTATCATTTCACCCGCAGCGGTGCCGGAGGTCGCGGTTTCGAAAGCGTGCCGGCGGAGCAAATCTTCTGCTTCCAATACAGCGACCTGTCGCCCAATCCGGTGACCGGCGTGGCGCGTCCGACCGATCGGCTGCCGCCCGGCAAGGGCGTCGTGAAATGGCGCGAGATACTCGGGCTGTTGGCGGAAAAGAACTACACCGGCTATCTGAGCTACGAAGCCCCGAACCCGGAGATGTGGGCGCGCTCGCCTTATGATGTCGCGCGCGAAGGCGTCGAGCTGACGCGCAAGCTCATCAAAGACGCCGTTCCCTCTTATGCGATGTGAGGCAGACGATGAACGACACAGCCACGCCGGCCGCCGATCCGCTGTTCGCCGGCCTCAACGATCGATCGATCACAGCGATTCCGGCAACGGTCGAAAAGCAACGCTACGTGACCAGCGTCGCGCCGACGGCCACCAATCCGGGCCGCTGGGTCGAGCAGCCGCGGCTGCCGATACCGACCGGCGAACACGCCGTGATCGAGTGCCAGGGCAACATCCACGTCATCGCCGGCTATGCGCGCCATCGCTTCGACGCCGCCTTTCATCAGGTCTATGATTCCAAGGCGCGCACCTGGTCGCTGAAGGCGCCGTTTCCGGTGGCGGGTAATCACGTCGCCGGTGTCGCCATCGGCTCGAAGATCTACACGTTCGGCGGTTTCATCGAACAGAACCGCTGCCCGCATTCGCGCTGTTTCGCCTACGACACGGCGACCGACCAGTGGACGCCGATTGCCGGGCTGTCGCGCCCGCGCGGCGCCATCTCGGCCATCGAGCTTGACGGCAAGATCCATCTGCTCGGCGGCCGCGACGTGCGCTCGGTGGAGTGGCACGAGGTGTACGATCCGGCGAGCAACAAATATTCCGATCGCGCCAGCATGCGTGGTTCGACCGCGACGCAGCCATTCGTCGGCCAGCGCGACCATATGGGCGTCGCCGTGGTCGACCGCAAAATCCACGCCATTGCCGGCCGCATGGATTCCTACGATTTCAACACGTCGCTTAACGCCGTCTACGATCCGCAGAGCGATAGCTGGAGTTTCCGGGCGCCGCTGCCGACGGCGCGCAGCGGGCCGTCCTGCGTCTATATCGGCGGCAAGATCGTGGTGTTCGGCGGCGAGGCCACCGGCCGGGTGTTCGGCACCAACGAAGCCTATGATCCCAAGACCGATAGCTGGGAGGCGCTGACCCCGATGGCATTGCCGCGCCACGGTCTGCATGGAGCGACTTGCGCGGTGATCGGTAACATGGTGCATGTGCCGGGCGGTGGCCCGGTCCCCGGCGGCAGCGTGCAGGGCGCCTATCACGACGCCTTCACCTTCGGCTGACGTCGAGCGGCTGGACGCAAGCGAGCAAAATCGAGGACCGGCCGAGCGGCCGGTATGCCCTGATGACGGACGAGACAATAAGACCGGGTCAAACCGGCTTCCGCTTTATCGGCAAACCCCTGACACGCAAGGAAGACGCGCGCCTCATCACCGGCCACGGCCGGTTCACCGATGATTTCGCGGTCGAGGGCCAAGCCTATGCGGCGATGGTGCGGTCGCCGCACCCGCACGCTCGGATCGTGGCGATCGCCACTGAGCGGGCGCAAGCGATGTCGGGCGTGCTTGGCGTCTTTACCGGCGCCGATTGCGTCGCCGACAAGATTGGCCCGATTCCGCACGATCCGGTGCCGAAGACCAAATTCGACATGAAGCTGCACGCGCCCGGCGGCGGCGCGGTGTTCTCCGGTCCCCACATGCTTCTGCCCACCGACAAGGCGCGGCATGTCGGCGAAGCGGTGGTGATGGTGGTCGCCGAGACCAAGGCGCAGGCGATGGACGCCGCCGAGGCCGTCGAGGTGCAGTACGAAGAGCTGCCGTTCGTGCTGCATTCTGAAGACGCAATGAAGTCGGGTGCACCCACGATCTGGGATCAGGTGCCCGACAACATCACGGTCGAGACTTTTTTCGGCGATCCCGAAGCGACCGAGCGGGCTTTTGCCCGCGCGGCGCATGTGGTGACGAAGAAATTCCACATCGGCCGCGTCACCGGGGTGCCGATGGAGCCGCGCTCCGCGCTCGCTCAATACGATGCCGCGACGGATTCCTACCTGCTCTATGCCGGCTCGGGCGGCGCGGTACGGCAGAAAAATGAGCTGATTCACGTGGTCGGCGTGCCGCCGGAGCGGCTGCGCGTCATCTCCGCCGATGTCGGCGGCAATTTCGGCACCCGTAACCGCACCTTTGTCGAGTTCGGTCTGGTGCTGTGGGCGGCGAAGAAACTCGGCCGGCCGGTCAAATACACCGCGACCCGTTCCGAAGCCTTTCTCAGCGATTACCAGGGGCGCGATCTAGTGACCACGGTCGAACTCGCGCTCGACGACAAGCATCGTTTCATCGGCATGCGCGCCACCAATATCAGCAACGTCGGCGCGCGCTGCGTGTCGTTGTCGCCGCTGAGCAAGGGCTCCGGCCTGATTTCCGGCTCCTACGCGATTCCGGCGGCGACGCTGCGGTCGGTCGCCGTGTTCACCAACACGATGCCGACAAATGCGTATCGCAGCTCGGGCCGGCCGGAAGTCACTTTCGCCATCGAGCAGCTTGTCGATGAGGCGGCCAAACAGCTTGGCATCGATCGCATTGCACTGCGCCGCAAGAATCTCGTGTCGCCGAAGGCGATGCCGTATCGCAATTCGGTCGGCATGCTCTACGACAGCGGGCAATACGAAGGGAATATGGACTGGGCGATGGAGATCGCCGACTGGAAGGGATTTCCAGCGCGGCGCCGCGAGGCCAAGCGCCGCGGCAAGCTGCTGGGCCGGGGGCTAGCCAACTATGTCGAGTCGTCGATCGGAGCGGCGAAAGAGCAGGCGCGGATCACGGTGCGGCCGCAAGATTCGTCCGGGCCGGCCCGTGTCGACGCCGTGATCGGCACCCAGTCGAACGGGCAGGGTCACGAGACGAGCTTCTCGCAGGTGATCGCCGACCTGCTTCACGTTCCGGACGAGAGCGTGAACATCATCTACGGCGATACCGCGGTCGTGAAAGTTGGCGGCGGCTCGCATTCCGGCCGCTCGATGCGTCACGCCGCGACTGTATTTTCCAAAGCGGCCGTCGACCTCGCCGCCAAAGGCAAGCAGATTGCTGCGATCGTGATGGGCTCTACACCGGAAAATATCGTATTCGACGATGGCCGTTTCAGCTCGTGCGATACCAATCTCACTTTCGATTTTCTTGAGCTTGCGAACGAGGCGGCGCGCCATAAGCTGCCCGACGCGCTCAAGGACGGCCTTGCGGTCGTCACCGACAACGAGATGCACGATCCGGTGTTTCCCAACGGCACCGCCATTTGCGAGGCGGAGATCGACCCCGACACCGGCGAGATTGCCATCACCCGCTACGCCTGCATCGACGATGTCGGCCGCTGCATCAATCCGCTGATCGTCCACGGCCAGACCCATGGCGCAATCGCGCAGGGCGTCGGCCAGGCGATGTGGGAGCAAATCTATCTCGATCCGGATTCCGGGCAGCCGCTGACCGGCTCGCTGATGGATTACGGCATGCCGCGTGCGGACGTGCTGCCGTCGTTCCGGACCGAAATCGCCGAAGTGCTGTCGCCGACCAATCCGCTCGGCATCAAGGCCGGCGGCGAGGGCGGCACCACCGCGGCGCCCGCCGTCGTGGTCAGCGCCATCCTTGACGCGCTGGGCGAGCTTGGCGTCCGCGACGTGTCGATGCCGGTGACGCCTTACAGGGTGTGGCGGGCGATCCGCGAGGCGAGAGGGCAGAACGCTTGATTGGAACCGGGACCGACCGGGGCCGCAGCGATGAATCTTGCCGCGTCAAGTTTTGCCGAGCTGTTCCCGCAGCGCGCGGACGAAGGCGGCGCGATCGGCTGGCGCGGGCACGTGGGCCGCGAGCTGTTCGCAAAATTCGTCTTGGGTGCGCGCCTGGCCGGCCGCCCGCTCAACGAACACTCTGGCGATCGGGCCGATGTGGCGCGCAAGCAGGGTTCTGACCGCCTCGAATTGCCGGCTGCCGGGCGCGACCAGGGGCATCAGCGGCGGCGCGGTGCCGCCTTTCGGGGATGTGCGCAGGTTGGCGGCGGGCGGACGATCATTCGGCGCTATGCCGCCGTCCGCCGGAGGAGCGTTGATGACCCCCTTCACGATATCGGCAAGTCTGCGAAGCGCCTGCTGCTGATCCGGATAAAGATCGATCCACTGCCGGATCGCCAGTTCGTAACGGAGCGCGCCGCTCGGCTCGACCGGCGACAGACGCAGCGGGAACACCGGCACGCGGATGCTGCCCCCGATCGAGAGTTCCTTCCTGATCTCCTGCGATGTGTTCGAATTCTCCGAGAACAGAAAAATGATGGCGCTCGCCGCCTCGAGCGCCCGTACGATCGTCTCCTGGTAGTTCTGCCCCGCCAAAACGTCCCGGGTGGAGATCCAGCAATTCAGGCCATCGGCCTCGAGCGCGTTGACGACCTCGCGGGCGACCGCCTCATCCTTGGAAGAAAAGCAAATGAAAACATGAGACCCGGCCACCGGCGCGTCTCCCCGATGTCGCTCGTGATGCAGCTGGAAGATGTAGCCCAATCGAGACGGCCGGCGCCAGTGACCTTGCCAGGGCCTCGGATGTCGCCGGCCATGTGTATTTTGCGGGCTTGCCGACCTTGTATCCGCAACGTTGCCGGACCCGGCGGCGTATTATAGCGTACGACGCAAAGCCGTGGGGTGCGGGATTCCTGAACGATGGGTCTGAGGGCCAAGTTCAATCTTGCGATTTTGGCGGCCTTTGTCGTCGGCTTCGGGATTGCGGCGGCGGTGCTGGACGCCGTCTCAATCAGCAGTGCGCGCCAGCAGGTGCTGGATAACGCCCGCATCATGATGACCGCGGCGAATGCGATACGCAAATATACCGCCGACGAGCTCGTGCCGCTGCTGCCGATGGAACACAACGGCAAGTTTGTCGCCGAGACGGTTCCGGCGTTTGCCGCGCAGACCAATTTCAAGGCCGTGGAAGCAGCGTTTGCCGGCTACACCTACCGCGAACCGGCGCTTAATCCGACAAACCTGGCCGACCGCGCCCAGGACTGGGAAGCCGACATCATTCGCGGCTTCATCAACAATCCGAAAGAGACCGAGCTGGTGGCCGAACGCGACACGCCGCTTGGACAGACCCTCAATCTGGCGCGCCCGATCGTTCTGAACGATCAGGCGTGCCTGACCTGCCACAGCACGTCGGCTGCCGCTCCCACGTCATTGACCAAGACCTATGGGACCGCGAACGGCTTCGGCTGGAAGCTTAACGACATCATCGGCGCGCAAATCCTTTCGGTCCCCATGACCGTTCCGCTCGCAATCGCCCACAGCACTTATGTAACCTCTCTCATCGTCCTCGTCGTCATCTTCGCGCTGATCTTCGTGATCCTGAATTTGCTGCTGCATATGCTGGTCGTCGCGCCGGTGAAGCGCGTGACGGCGGTGGCCGAGGCCATCAGCCTCGGCGACGAGACCGTCGAACCTTACGTCAAGCCGGGCAAGGACGAGATTTCATCGCTGTCAGTGTCTTTCAACCGCATGTTCGAAAGTCTCAAGCATGCCATGGCCATGCTCGCGGACAAAGGATAGCGATAAACATCCGCTGCGCGCCGGGCGTTTTGCGCGCGGGCGGTGAACGGGCAGCCGACAGGGAGGAAAGAAACCATGGCAAACAAGATCATTATAAGTTGCGCGATCACCGGCTCGATCCACACGCCGACCATGTCGGATGCGCTGCCGATCACGCCCGATCAGATCGCCACGCAGGCAATTGACGCCGCCAAGGCCGGGGCTGCCATCCTGCATCTGCACGCCCGCGATCCGAAGGATGGCCGGCCGTCGTCCGAGGCCTCGGTGTTCATGCAGTTTCTGCCGCGCATCAAGCAGGCCACCGACGCGGTTGTGAACATCACTACCGGCGGCGCGGTGACCATGACGGTCGACCAGCGCATTTCGGCGGCCAATACGCTGTCGCCCGAGATGTGCTCGATGAATATGGGGTCGATGAATTTCGCGCTCTATCCGATGGCGCGGCGCTACAAGACCTGGAAATACGACTGGGAGGAGAGCTATCTGCTCAACTCCGACGCCTATATCTTTCCCAACACATTCCGCGACATCGAGAAGGTCTACAAGACGCTGGGCGAAGGCCACAGCGTGAAATTCGAACACGAGTGCTACGACACCGGGCACTTGTACAATCTCGCGCATTTGGTCGATCGCGGAATGTTCAAGCCGCCGATTTTCCTGCAGCTCATCTTCGGCATTCTCGGCGGTATCGGCCCCGATCTCGACAATCTGTTCTTCATGAAGCGCACCGCCGACAAGCTGTTCGGCAAGGATTATCTGTGGTCGGTGCTGGCCGGCGGACGCCATCAGATGAATTTCTGCACTGCGGCGGTCATGATCGGCGGCAACGTGCGCGTCGGTCTTGAAAACTCGCTCTATATCGGGCCGGGCAAGCTCGCCAAGAGCAATGCCGAGCAGGTGGCGAAGATCCGCCGCATCATCGAGGATCTCGGCTTCGAGATCGCGACGCCTACGGAGGCGCGGCAGATGCTCGGCCTCAAAGGTGGCGACCGCGTGAAGTTCTAGCAGCTTTATCGTCGGGTCAGCGCAATGAACGCCATCGAACTGAAAGGCCGCATCGCCATCGTGACCGGCGGGGCGAGGGGCATCGGCTTTGCCATTGCCCAACGCCTGCTGCGGTCGGGCGCGCAGGTCGCATTGTGGGACATTGACGCCGCCGCAACGAGCGAGGCGGCGCTGCCCTTGCAGGAAAGCGGTGTCGTTTACGCCAGGGCCATGGACGTGACCGACGAGTCATCCGTTGCCGCTGCGACCGCCTTGCATATGCGCACTTTGGGCAAAATCGACATCCTGGTGAACAATGCCGGGATCACTGGCGGCAACGCGCCGCTGTGGGAGCTTGCGCCGGAGGTCTGGCGGCGTGTCATCGACGTCAATCTGACAGGCCCGTATCTCACCTGCCGGGCAATCGTGCCGCACATGGCGGCCGCGGGCTATGGACGCATCGTCAATATTGCGTCGATCGCCGGCAAGGAGGGCAACCCGAACGCCTCGCACTATTCGGCTTCGAAGGCCGGGCTGATCGCCCTGACCAAGTCGCTCGGGAAGGAACTGGCCACCACGGGCGTGCTGGTCAACTGCATCACGCCGGCGGCCGCCAAGACCGAGATGTTCGCGCAGATGAAGCAGCAGCATATCGAGTACATGCTGTCGAAAATCCCGATGAATCGCTTCGTCGCCGTCGATGAAATCGCCGCCATGGTCGCGTGGCTCGCTTCGAGCGATTGCTCGTTCTCGACCGGCGCGGTGTTCGATATTTCGGGTGGCCGCGCGGTCTATTAGGCGTGGTCCATTTTGCGGCTGCCGGTCTTGACCCGCCGGGCAGCGGAACGCTACATGCTGGTCCAATTCCGGGCGGTTAGCTCAGTGGGAGAGCACTTCCTTGACATGGAAGGGGTCACAGGTTCAAATCCTGTACCGCCCACCAGCCTTCGCTTGCGAAGCAAAGCGAAGGCTGCCGCGCCTGAGCGCAGCGAAGGCGGGCTGAGCGAGCCTCCGCAAGCTGCAGCTCGGCAAGCCATCTCCGTGAAAAGTAAAGCTGTCGACTGCAGCGCCCGCGACGCCGTGGCGGCGCAGGCTTCCGTCTCAAAACTGAAGTGATGGATGCTGCCGCACCGCTATCGGCGCGGCAGCCGCACGTGTGAGCGCAGCGTCGTTGGCGCGGAATCAGGCGCCCTTGAGGCGCTTATTGCATTCGCTGTAATAGCCGCCGCCCTTCTGGATCCATTTCAGGCCGCCGTTGGCGCCGGTCGCCTTGTTGGCGTTATACTGGTCGAGGCAGGTGTGCATGCGCGCCTTACCCGCCGATTCCTTCGAATATTTCGGCGAAACGGCGGTCGGGAACACAGCGTTGCCGGTCATGGTCGGAGCTGCCATCGGCGACTCCTTTGGCTTCGCCATCGGTTTCGCCATCGGTTTCGCCATGGGCTTAGGAGTGGGAGCTGCCGCGGGCGCTTGCTCCTGCCGGCAAGCCGCGATGAAATCCGCCCGTTTCTTGCCGCCCGTGGTCTTTGCGGCTTCGGCCGCCTTCCACTCGGCCGTGCATTCTTTCACGGTCTTGTTCTTGGCCTGCGCCGGAACGGAGGCAATCGCGATGCCGAGCGCCCCAAGCACGATGCTGGAGACCATCCAGATGTGAATTTTCATGTCTATCCCTCCTCTGCGGTAACTGTCCGTCGCAGGATGCCGACCTTGGCGCAGCAGGTTACATGCCCTTGGCGGCATTCACGCAAGCGGTCTCGAATGAGGTCTCTGGCGCGCCATGGAGCTTCCTGGCGGCCGCTGCTTTCGTGCAGCAGCTCGTCACAGTGCTGTTGAAAGCGGCGCCGTGAAGCTTGGCGTTGTCTGTCTTGCATTTTTGACCCGCCGCGACGGCCGGCGACGGAGCGGCGGGAGCCATGGCGCCTTGCGCCCATGCGGCCGATCCGAGCCAAAGTGACGCGATCACGATTGCAATGACTTTCATGTCTTCCTCCTCATTTGGTCACCAATAACGCACGGATTGATCATTCAACTACAATTGCCCATTTTTGCTTGCCTGATCGACGACATCGGGCAGATGCTGGGCAAGCATATTAAGCGCCGCATCCACCGGCAAGCCGAGATGACGCGCCATTTCCTGAACCTGGGCATTATTCAGGACCGCTTTGAGCTGATCGGCGGTAATCGGCTGGTTGGCGCCGTTGCCGAGCCAGGATTGCACCTGCGGGCCGAGGCCACTCTGCTGCAATTGCGTGACAAGCCCGTTGAGGTCGCCGAACTGGGTTTTGGCCAGCAAGGCGTTGATCAGCGCCGGCGCAGCCGTCGCTTCGATCTGGCCGAGGGCGCCCTTGAGTGCGCCGCCGAGATTGAGTTCGTCCAGCAAGCCCATGATGACCCTCCATAATTTGACAAAGCAACGCTACGCCGCACTGGTGTCAGAACAACGACGGTAAGCTTAGTGGAGCGCGAGGGCCGGCGCCAGTGGCCGCTGATTCGCGCCGCGCACTCCGCTCGCGCCCGGCCGATTTAGCTCTAATTGTCGTAATTGCCGGCCGCGGCGGCCGCTGCGCTGCAGCATCAGTGATGCAGCAGCACCATGGAAATCTCGGGTATGTAGGTGATGATCAGGAGCGCCGCAAAATTCAGCAGCAGGAACGGCAGCACGCCAAGATAGATGCGGCTCAATGGCGCGTTGAAGATCGCCTGCGAGGAAAACAGGTTCAACCCGAACGGCGGCGTGTACATGCCGAGGCTGAGATTGACCGCGACGATGATGCCGAAGTGAATCGGCATTGACGCCGACCGCCTCGACGATCGGCAGCAGCAGCGGCGTCAGAATGAGGATCGCAGCCGGCGGCTCGAGAAAACTTCCCGCTATCAGCAGGCCGAAGTTGAGGATGAGCAGGAGCTCCCATTTCGCCAAGTGCAGGCCGTCGATCGAGGCGACGATCTGTTGCGGGATGCCGCTGGTCGTGAGCAGCCAGGAATAGATGCCGGCAGAAGTGACGATGAGCAGGATCTGCGAGATGAGGAAAGCGGAGTTGACCAGGATCTTCCAGAACCGGAAGATATCGACCTCGCGGTAGATGAACATCGTCACGAAGACCGTATAGACCACCGCGACGCCGGCCGCCTCGGTCGGCGTGAACACGCCGCCATAGATGCCGCCGAAGATCACTGCGAGCGTCCCGATCGACCAGCTCGCCTCCTTGCTGGTCTTCCAGATATTCTCCCAGCGCGCGCGCGCGGCGAGCGGCACGCGCTTTACCTTGGCATAGCCCATGACGAATGCGGCATCGATAATGCCGATGAGAAGGCACGGCAGGATGCCGGCAGTGAACAACTGCACGGCCGACTGCTCGGCCGAGACCGCGTAGAGAATCATCGCGATCGACGGCGGGATGACGACGGCAATCGCCCCGGACGAGGCAATGAGACCGACGGAGAAGCGGTCGTTATATCCGTTCTCCTTGAGCGTCGGATAAATCATGCGGCCCATGGCGACCACGGTGCCGATTGCGGTATGCGACATCGCGCCGAACAGCTCGGACGCCGCCACGGTGGTGACCGCGAGCGACCCGCGTATGCCGCCGATAATGGCCATGACCATGGCGATGACGCGCCGTGCGATGCCGCCCTGCGCCATGAACTCGCCGGCGAGAACGAAAAACGGCACCGCCAGCAGCGGAAAATTGTCAAGGCTGCCGAACATGTAGGTTTGCAAGGCGTCGGTCGGAACGCCGGCGACGGTAACGATGGCAACGATCGATGTCACCAAAAGAACGAGGAAGATGGGAAAGCCGATGATCAGCAACAGCACCGGCAAACCGAAATAGATGAAATACGCCATCGTTGCCGCCCGTTCAGCCGTGTGCGTCGTCAGCGGGAGCGGTGGGGGCTCTTCGCCGCGGCTCAGAAGCCGGATCGCGACCAGGACCGCCATCAGGCTGTAGCCGATCGGCACCATCGATTGCGGAATAACCAGCGGGAAATTGGCCGCCTCGCTGCGTTCGTCGAATGCCGCCAACTGAGTGATGACCGGATAGGAGAATATGGTGACCGTGATCGAGGCGCGCGATCAGCACCAGATCCGACAGAAGATTGAAGAAAGCGCGCAGCTTCGGCGGCAGCGCCGTGATCATACGTCCATGCGGATGTGGCGGCCTTGCCAGGCGACCGCGCAGCAGCCGGTGAACACGCAGCCGACCATGAGGAACAGCATGATTTCCTCGGCCCAGGGGATCGAGACGCTGAAGACGTAGCGGCCGATGATATTGATGAAATTGATCACGACGCTGGAGAGCAGGCAAATTGCCGACACCGTTCGGGTCAGCGTCAGCAGCCATTCAACGCCCTTGTGTATCGTCGCGATCATCATCCGTCCCGTCGTCTCATTCGCCGGCTAAAGGTTTTCCCCTGCTAAAGGCTTGCCCGCGGCCAAAGGCTGGTCCTGCCGTGCCGGTGGTGTGCCACACTCGGCGGGGCGGCCGCTACTCTCCTGGGCGACCGCCATGACGTTCCGCCGCATGATCTCGCGTCCGCTTACTGGCTCGGCCCAGGCGCAGTGCGCTTGGCCGCGGCGATCACAGTCTCGTAGGCCTCGTGCAGACGTCGGACTGCTCTTCGACACATCCTCGCCGACGCTGGCGAGCGTTTTCATCATCTGCGCCTGTTCGGCCTGCGGCAGGTCGATCAGTTCACCGCCTTGGGCCACCCAAGTCTTTCTGCATCTTATGGCGGAAATCGAGCGCCCACGGATTGATCTTCACCGATTCTGCCGCCGCATCCTTGTCGACGATCTGCTGCAAATCCTTGGGCAGGGAATCGAACCATTTCTGGCTGATCTCCATGATGATGAAGATGGCCGGCTGGTTGGTCTGCGGTCACGTATTTCGCCGCGTCCACATAGTGGAACGGAACATAGACGTTCAGCGCGGCATCGGCGCCGTCGATGGCGCCTTGCTGGATCGCAGGCAGCACGTCGCCGAGCGTCATCGCCACCGGCGTTACGCCGAGCCGCTCGAACGCCACGCTTTGGAACTTCGAGGCGAAGATGCGGATCTTCTTGCCCTTGAAATCGGCGAGATGGCGGATCGGCGTTCTCGAGATGACCGACGAAGGCGTCGCCATGAACAGTCCGACGCCATGCAACCCCTTGTTGGCGCCGAGTCCGAGCATCAGCTTCAAGACCGCCGGATCGTTGGCGACGCGCTGACCGTGTTGCATGGAGCCGACAAGGCCGGGCGCCGCCATCACCTCGAACCGCTGGTCGACGCCGACCATGAACTCGGGCGGAATCAAGCAGCGCCTGGATCGAGCCAAACTGGACGCCTTCGATCTGCCGCGGAATCGAACCGAGCTGGCTCGCAGGATAAACCTGCACCTTGATGCGGCCGCCTGAATCCTTCTCCACCGCGGCAGCGTAGTTCAAGGCCACCTGATGAATTGTGTCGTGCAGGGTAGGAAGCGTGATCTTCATCACGTAGGTTTTGGCTGGGTTTTGGCTGCGTTGGCCTGGGCTGCCGCGCCGGACTGTTGAACGTCAGCGGCAAGCGACAACGCAGCCGGCGGCAAACGCCGCCTGCGTCACAGACATTCCGCTTCTTGAAGCGCATGTGTATCCTCCCTGTCAGGCGCCGTTCGCCTGCGCAAAGCGCAGCGACGAACAACAATTCCCAGCGAAGGCTTTTTTGTTGGCAAACGGCTGCGGCCTGTGACCGCAACCATGCGGCTTCCCGCCGTCAACGTTAGAGGATCGCCGCCTGCCGGACAATGAAAATCTCCTCCGCATGATCGCGGCTCACTTCGCCGCATCGGTGATGATTTTGTAGGCAGCGGCAAGCGGCGGCTTGGTCTTGGATACATCCGCGCCGACGCTCGCCAGCGATTTGCAGCATTGCGGACTGTTCGTCGGGCGGCAGGCTGATCAACTCGCCGCCGGCGGCGGTCCAGGCTTTGCGCGCCTTGGCGTTGAAATCGATCACCCAGGGATTGAGCGCCGCGGTCGCGGCGGCCGCGTCCTTGTCGAGGATCTGCTGCAGATCCGCGGGCAACGAATTGTACCATTTCTTGCTGAGTTCGGCGATGCCGAAGATCGCAGGCTGGTCGATTTCGGTCACGTATTTTGCCGCACGCTGCAAATTGCATCGAGCTCAGAGACCGTCGATGCCGAAACCGCGCCATCGAGCGCATTGTCCTGCAGCGCCGGCAGCACCTCGCCGAGCGTCATCGGCTTGGGCACGGCGCCGAGCCGCTGCATCGCCACGCGTTGAAACTGCGAGGCGAAAATTCGGATCTTCTTGCCCTTGAAATCGGCGAGGTGGCGGATCGGCTTCGTCGCGAACGACCGACGGACGGCGCCGACCATGAACAGCGCGACGCCGTGCAGTCCCTTGTCGGCGCCGAGACCGAGCATCAGACTTGCGCACCGCCGGGTTGGCGGCAAGGCGCTGGCCATCCTCGTATCGACGTGACCAGGGCGGGCGCGGTCAGAACTTCGAAGCGTTCGTCGATGCCGGCGAGGAATTCCGGCGGAACGATCTGGCACTTGGATCGCGCCGAACTGCACGCCTTCGGCCTGCTGCTGGATCGAACCCAACTGGCTTGCCGGATAGATCTCCGCCTTGATGCGGCCGCCGAAATCCTTCTCGACCGCGGCGGCGTAGTCCTTGGCGAACTGGTGCAGCGCGTCGCCGACCGTCGCGAGCGAGATCTTCATGACGTAGGTTTTTTCGCCCGCGGCGCGCGCGGCGAGCGCCATGGCGAGCGACAAGACAAGCGCGGCGGCGCATAGCGCGATGCCGCGCCTGCACGTCCGGTGATCGCCATATTCCACCTCCCGGTCGCCCGAGTGGCGGAACGCCTATGAGGTGACCGCTGCCGCAAGCGGTCGCCGCGTTGATTACTGGCTCGGCGATTGCCGCGTCCGCGCCGCGGCGTCCGTCACGATCTTGTAGGCTGCGGCGAGCGCGGGATTCTTCTTCGATACGTCGGCGCCGACGCTTGAAATGTTCTCATGCATCGTCGCCTGCTCGGCGGGCGGGAGGTTGATCAGTTCGCCGCCGCTCGGCCTGTATAGCTGGCCTTGGACGTCCTTGACCGATCTTGGCCGCGAACGAATTGATGGCGAGCGCCTGCGCCGCTGGCGTCCTTGTCGATGATCGCTGCAAATCCTTGGGCAAAGAATCGAACCACTTCTTGTTGACTTCCGCGATGATGAAGATCGCCGGCTGGTCCGGTCTCGGTCACGAATTTCGCCGCATCGACCATATGGAAGTTGGCGATCGGACCGATGCCGGTGACGGCGCCGTCGATCGCGCCCTGCTGGATGGCGGGCAGCACATCGCCGAGCGTCATCGCGACCGGCGTTACGCCGAGCCGCTTGAAGGCCTCGCTTTGGAATTGCGAGGCGAAAATTCGGATTTTCTTGCCCTTGAGATCGGCGAGATGCCGCAGCGGGGTCCTCGAAACGATTGAGGATGGTTCGGCCATGAACAGACCGACGCCGTGCAGTCCCTTGTCGGCGCCGAGCCCCAGCATCAGCTTCAGCACGGCCGGATCGGCGGCGACGCGCTGGCCGTGCGCCTGCGAATCGACGAGGCCCGGCGCCGCCATGACTTCAAAACGCTGAGTCCAGCCCGACCATGAACTCCGGCGGCACGACTTCCATCTGGATCGAGCCGAACTGCGTGCCTTCGATCTGGCGTGGGATGGAGCCGAGCTGGCTCGCCGGATAGACCTGCACCTTGATGCGGCCGCCGGAGTCCTTCTCCACCGCCGCGCCGAAATTATTTGCCCACGTATCGGGAATGTCGTGGATTGTCGGCGTCGAGATTTTCATCACATAGGTTTTCTGCTGCGCCTGCGCCGCAGCGGGCGGCAGCGCAAACGACAGCAGAACCGCGCCGGCGGCGGTAAGCGCCGCCGCGCGGAATTCGCATTCCATGAAGCGCATGACATCCTCCCTGCCGGGCTTCCCCAAGCGCGGCACCATGCGGCGCGGAATTGCGTTCACATGGTCATTTCAGCTTCTGTGCGGCCTCCTTCACGATCTCATAAGCAGTCTTGACGAGTGGCTTCTTCGCGGCCACGTCGTCGCCGACACTGGTCAGAGACTGCATCATCTTGGCCTGCTCGTCGGCCGGCAAGGTAATCAATTCGCCGCCGTGGTCCGTCCAGGTTTTTCGCGCGCCGTTGAGGATAACGACGGCCTGCGGATTGATCGCCGTTGCTTCCTTCGCCGCGTCGCGATCGACGATCTCCTGCAGATCCTTGGGCAGCGAGTCGTGCCATTTCTTGCTCAGCTCGACGATGATGAAAATGGACGAGTGGCTCGTCATGGCGACGTATTTGGGGCCATCATAAAAATGCAGTCCGGACAGGAGTTGAACGCCGAACGCCGCGCCGTCGAGCGTGCCCTGTTGGATGGCGGGCAGGACGTCGGCCGGCGACATGGCGACCGGTGTGGCACCAAGGCGCTTAAACGCCTCGGACTGGAATTCGGACGCGAAAATCCGGATTCTTCTTGCCTTTGAAATCGGCGAGATGGCGGATCGGTGTCTTGGACACCACTTCGGCCGGTTCGGCATAAAACAATCCGGCGCCGAGCAGTCCTTTGTCGGCGCCGAGCGCCAGCATCGCTTTCAGCACTTTGGGATCTGCGGCGACGCGCTGACCCTGGGCCACGGTGCTGACGAGTCCCGGCGCCGCGAGCACTTCGAAGCGCTGGTCCACGCCGACGAAAAAGTCAGGCGGAATGACGGCGCACTGGATCGAGCCAAACTGGGTCCCTTCGATCTGCCGCGGAATCGAGCCGAGCTGGCTCGCCGGATAAACCTGTGCCTTGATGCGGCCGCCGGAGTCTTTCTCGACGGCGGCGGCAAGATTCCTGGCGTACTGGTCCGGCGCCGCATGAATGGTCGGCGTCGTGATCTTCATCGTGTAAGGCGTGGTTTGGGCCTGCGCCGCGCTGGTTGCGAGCGCGGCTGAGACGATGCAGGTCGCCGCGGCGGCCGCCGTTCGCGCCGCGATGGCGCATGCTCTGGAGTGCATGCCGTCCTCCCTTTTGTTGGTGCCGCCGTTGGTGGTACCCCAAGGGGCGGCCGTGTTGTTGCTTATGGACTTAAGGCGCCGAAAGCGCGGGTCGCGCCGCAAGCGCCGTCGCCGCGACGTTAATTGATCGCCGCGCCGTGTGCAACGCGCATGGGTCGCGCAGGACGGCTGAGCAGCCTTTTGTCGCGGCGCCCGGGGCAGTTCAATCAGGCCGATTGCTTCCCCAGCGCCCGTATGCCGTAAGCCGCGATCGCCGCCATGGCGAGTGAAATCAGCACGTTATAGCCGGCGAGCGAAATGCCAAGAAAACGCCACGCCGCCTGGTCGCAGCGTACCACGTGAATCGAACTGAGCTGGTCGAGCAGCGACCCGCCGCTGTTGAGGCTGCCGAGCGGGCCGGAGCAGTCGGTCGGACCGGGCCAGAAATGCCACTCGACGCCGGCGTGGTAGGTGCCGAGCGCCGCGCCGCACAGCACCGTGATGAGGATCACGACCAGTCCGACGCCGACCAGCCGCGGGGGGGTGCCGCCGCGGGCCGCCAGCACCACCAACAGCGACAGCGGAATGACGATGTAATAGGGGATGCGTTGGTCAAGGCAGAGCGGGCAGGGCGGATAGCCGAGCACGAATTGGAAAAACCAGGCGCCGAGCAGCGTGGACAGACTGACTATAAAAATGGCAAGCGCGGCTTGTGTGGCCACCCCACTATCCGGCCGGCGCAGCACGCCGTGGTTGATCGCTGCGGTCTGATCCATCGTCCTTCCGGCTCTGCAGAGGTTCGCTGCGGCAGGAGATGGCCGATCATTGGGGTGGAAGCAAGGCCCGCACAACGAAGCGCAAACAGCGAAAATCGCCTCATCTCAGGGTGGCGGAATTTCCCTTGGCGGGTCGGCTCGCCTCCGCCTATATACTCGCGCCTGGCCCGTGTGGCGGAATGGCAGACGCAATCGACTCAAAATCGATCGCCGCAAGGCATGGGGGTTCGACTCCCTCCACGGGCACCAATAGGTTGAATCATTGCATCGCATAGCGTCGTATAGATTACAAGAAGTGTCGAATTTTACGAGGTAACTTCATCAGAAGCTGCGCATACTAAAACGTGTGCCTCTCTTGCATCTCTGTGCAGTTGGGGGTATTTTGGGGGTATCCTAAGAACCCTTTGGAAAGCGATACCCCCACGTGTTGAGCGATCGAGCGTTACGCAAGATCGCAGTGCTGTTTTACAACGCCGTGCGTCATGGAATGGAATACCTCGATCCCGGAGCGTCGTCGTACGAGACACGCTACCGCACGCGAGTGGTCAATAATCTGCACCGGCGTGCCAAGGCATTCGGTTTTGTTCTCCAGCCCATGGAGCCAAAAGCTGGTGCTGCGGTTTCTTAGGAATTGTTCTCCAGTGTCAGTTCGCCGATCTTGGCGTGCAACGACTTCACGTCGATGGCGGGCTGTGACGCTCCGTTGCTGCTGCCCGGGCCAAACACATCGGCAGCACCGCCCTCAAGCTGCGCCTTCCACGATGTGATCTGATTGGGGTGAACGTCAAACTGCTCGGCAAGCTGGGCCAACGTCCGATCGCCTTTGATGGCGGCAAGCGCAACTCTCGCCTTGAAAGCCGGTGTGTGGTTCCGGCGTGCTCGTCTCTGCATGGTCGCTCCTGATTTGCAGGCCATAGCGTGCCTGCCATCAGGCAGAAATTCCACTTATCCTCCTGTGCAGATTTCCGGGGCCGGCTCTGAACCGCGATTTAAAACCCGGTCGGAGCTATGTTCGAATTTCACGATAGACGGCGATGCGACGATTATTCTTTCTGGCACCGATAGCGATCCTCCTATCGAGAATTGGTGGGGCCTTGGTAGCAAAGCCCGCGCGAAAGTCATTCGTAGGCTAAAGGAACTAGGAATTGCGGCTACGACGTCACCGAATTATAGCCTTTTCATTGATCAGCCACGTTGGGACGATCTTCATGCAATGAAGCGGATAGCAATCGTGCATAGTGAAATTTCGAACGAAGGATTGCCTGTTGCTTTGCACGTTAACGGCCGCACCGAGACGGACTTTCTTCGGTGGACCGCTTATGTTCGGTCGCGCCCTGAGATTTAAATATTGGCCTATGAATTTGCGACGGGCACAGGCTGGATCGATCGTCGAGAGCTTCATGCTCGGTGGCTGATGGATTTGGCACATTGCGTGGGTAGACCCCTCGATTTAATCGTCAGGGGAGGCATCGATCTCCTACCCAAGTTGGCTACTGGATTCGCGAATGTCACGTTCATCGACACCGCGGCATTCATGAGAACGATGAAGAGGCGACGGGCGGGTATAGCAGAAACTGGAAAATTAGCGTGGTCTCCCGCACCCACGGAAGTGGGCGTGCCGCTTGATTCGTCGCTCGAACACAATGTGGCGACTGTAGAAAAATGGATATGCAGTCAGTTGGTCCCGTCGAGGTCGAAAAGACTCTCAGCTTGAATGCCGAGGAACTCTTTCCTCTGACGTTCACAGCTTTAGATGGGCTTGCTTTTGCGGCGATGAGAGCTCGGCTTGGGCAAGGCCCCACCAGGCCTCTCGCGGCGACGAGTTTAGGTCCACTTTTGGAGCTACTTAGCTTATCGCGGGACGGGTCGCTCCCGCGAGTAGACTGCATGCCGTGGATAGACCTTTCGCCGTTGTGCAAGTTTCACGATGCCTATCGGCAGAAAGATCAGTTATGGATTTGTTCCGCGACAAAGCGACTAGCGCTGCTTCGAACTACTGAGAGACACGATAACGATGCGATACTTCGGTTTTGTTCGGCGGCGCAAAAAGCTGCTACTTCAGCAGGTTTTGGAAAATTGATTTCTAGGCAAATCGCAGCAGCTGTCCATGAAATGCTGGATAATATCTATTTGCACTCAAAAAAAAGCGAGACGGGCCTGGCGGCCTTTCACGCGGGTTCTCGCAAGTTCGAATTTGTTGTTCTTGATGGAGGGATCGGCATTCTGCGAAGCCTGAAGGAATCCGCTGAATTTGCAGGGTTAACAGATCACGGGGACGCTTTGCAGGTGGCACTGACCGATGGATGTTCTAGGTATGGCGCCAATTCAAACCATGGACACGGATTTTCTCCGTTGTTTGTTGGCTTCTCAAATTTGAACGGCTCGCTACGATTTCGATCCGGCGACCACGCACTACTCATCGACGGGAAGGACCCCAGAAACATCCCATGGAGAAAGAGCGCAAAGCCACCCATGTGTGGCTTTTCGGCATCTGTTTGCGTGGAAGTCTGAAAATCAAGCGCCCGTCTTTCTGCCGCGTCGCAGAACCGCACCGGCACCGCACCTAGTGCGGCCACCCGCCCTCACCGTCCCCCAGCGACAGCCCGCCCTTCCGCCGCGTCACCAAACCGCCGCTTGAACGACATCGCATCCGCCATGGTGCGGAAGCAGTAGCGGATCGTGTTGGCCGGCAGATCGACATACATGTCCCACTCGAGCGACTGGCCTTCGAGCCAGTCGAGCACGTCCATGGCGGCCTCGTCGAACGACAGCGCCACCTGAAACGGGAAGTCGCGGTTGATCTGCAGGATCGCGCCCATGCGCCATTGAGAACATATGACGAACACGAGTTAATGGGGCGAGGCCTAGCGGGCACTCGGTCCGCGGGCCACCAGATATCGCGGGGGGTGCGGAAAACGCGCTCAAACCGCGGCGAATCCGTTCCGCCGGTGTTCACGGCGAACGAATCGGGGCTGGCTTTGGCGCCGCGATTCGCGGGTTAACGAAGGGTGGATTTTCCGGGCGATGACGCGCAGCAGCAGCGAACCGCTGGACTTTTTTCCTTGACACCAGTCGCGCGACCAGGTACTACATTGCCGCGAATCATCTCGCTCATGAAGGACATCGCCGCGGGGGTGCTTGCGGCGGTGGGGCGAGTGCGGTTCCCGCGGGCGGGACGACACATCCCGCTCCCGGGCGGCTTCGGGAATACGCCCGGCCGGCATCATGACCGGTCTGCGACGCAAGTCGCTGGACTGGGACAGGCGGAGGCAGGCAACACCTTCCTCTCAGCCGCGTCCCAGGAAGTGCGTCTGGAGCTGAGCTGAGGCGTTGGTTCGCCTCCGCAAGTGCCGCGGCGGAACGCCGTCAGACGAGCGGTCCCCGGCTTGGGGCCGCGCCACGCCCGAAACGGGGTCCCCACCGCGCTGGCGCGGTGGGGTGCCCCCGCGGGCGAATGGCAACATTCGTTCGCGTGGCGTGGTCATACCGTATGCGTCTGCCGGCGTTCCGCATCCTTCGCTTTTGTTTGTTTCCGTCCTTGCCCGTGGCCCGGTTCGAATAATCCGGGAGCGAATAGCGAAATCGCGAATGGCGAATAGGGATTTCCCGCTTCGCTATTCGCCACTCGCTGCTCGCCATTTGCGAACCAAACAAACCCGCGCGCAAAAAAAAACGCGCCGCGAGAACGGGAGTTTATTTCTTCCGCCACCGCGATAGCGGGGGAGGGGGACCACGCGAAGCGTGGTGGAGGGGGTCTCTGACTCGACGTGTCACTTTCAACGAAAGAATTTCGTCGAGGCCCGCGCCCCCTCCACCGCGCTGCTGCGCAGCGCGGTCCCCCTCCCCCACTTCGTGGGGGCGGATCAAGAGGGCGCCCGTTCCGCGAATCAAACATTTTGGAGACTTTCCATGCCCTCACCTCACAAATCACCCGCCAAACAGCCCACCGCCAAGGCCTTCCTCAAGCGCCGCAGCTTCGAACAGGGCAAGAAACTCGCCGACGACGAGCACGCGGCGACATGGCGGCTTTACTGCGAGGTGTTTGCTTTCTGGCGCACGTGCCGGCTCAAGCCGTGCAAGCGGCACCGGCGCTGCTGCGGCGAGCCGGCGTCCTGCCTGATGCGCGGCCTGCCGGCGGTGACTCAGGCCGCGCGCGAAGCGGCGCAGAAGGCCGTGATCGCCGGCGGCCCGCGGCGAATCAAACCGGCCACCCACATGGAATACGTCGTGCGCCGCCAGCCGCTGCCGGCGCTCACCACCTGGCGTGCGGGGCCGGGCGTAAAGGGGTGAGATTGCTTTTACCTCTCCCCGCCGTGCGGAAAGCGGGAGTGAGCGCCTTACCGAATGTTAATCCGCCGGAGCGGCGCGGCATGACCGATCTTTAATCCGCGGAGCGCCGCAAAGGGCCGGTTGGGGCCACTTTTCGCCATAGTGGAGTTCTAGCTTGCGAAACGACGTTGCAATCTCTAGCTTAAAGCATCAACAGCCAACCCATAGAAGGAGCTCCCATGAGCTTTTCGCAGACGGTACCGGCAGTGACGGCGGCGATCGCAGCAGCGATGCTGTTTGTTGCTGCGCCGGCATCGGCTCAGACCTCGACGATGCTGACCTCCAACAAGGCCGGTCCGCACGGCACCATGATGGCGAAGACCGAGCAGGCGCCGGACGCACGGCCGTCGACGACGTCGCAGGCGCCCGGCGGCGAGCCCGGGTCCGGCCTGCTGGCCAAGGCCGGCAACAAGCTGAAATAACCGGCTATTGCCGCTATTACGCGAAAGCCGAGCCGGGGTGGCTCGGCTTTCGTCGTTTTTGGCGGCGTCCGATCGAACCGGCACTGCACCGTCATTGCGAGCCAACGGACCCGCGCGAAGCAGCGCGGTCCGATGACAGTCTCCTCGAAGCAACCCCGCTCCGCGAAGCAACCCGGGGCCGCGACCACCGGCCCCTTGATTGCCTGGTCGCTCCTCGGGCTTCGCGCAACGACGCTTTCAAATGCAGGCGACTCAAGCGCCGGTCAGTTCAAATTCCAGGTGTAGGTGCCGATGTTGCTGCCGATATTGGCGCCGGTGAAGCCTCTCAGCTGTTCGTTATTGGCGCAGGTATAATTGGGCGTGTTCGTGCGCTCGAACGGCCCCGGATATTGCACGCAGATCTGGACGTCCTTGCCCTCCCAGACCAGCTCCTGGGTGTTTGTCTGCTCGGCGTAGAAATAGAACCAGCCCTGCGGGAAATAGCCGATCCACGCGCAGCTTCCGGGCGAAACGCTCCACCAGCCCTGGATCACGAAGTTGCTGTCCGTCGGCGAGACGTGGCTGGCGGTAGCGACCGAAGCCTGAACTTTGCTGTGGTTGCAGACCTGGAAGTGGAAAGTCTGCGCCTGCGCACCGGCCGAGCCGATAAACAGGCTCGCCGCGGCGAAGAAAAACGCCATCAGTCCCGATCTCGCGATGCTCATTGGCAAATATCCCTATGCGTTCGACAGGCTTTAACCCTGATATGATTTCGCGCTCATGACAAGATGGCATATGGCATTTTCACGGTTTGGGTTATCGCCCGGCAGCGGCCGTTTCGTCGGGCCGGCGGACCGGGCGAAACGCCGGATCGCGGCCGGCATCCCAACTTGGCGGCGCCGGTGACCTCCATTACATCCCCATCGGACATCCGGCGGAGGCCGTTGCCGTTGCGCACGATCCGGACTTGGTTGCGCATCCCCGTCGATGCGTTTTTGCGCTTCAACGCCGACGACGGCTGGGCGATCGCGAGCCATATCGCGTTGTCGACTCTGATGGCGATGTTTCCGTTCCTGATTCTGGTGACCGCCATCGCCGGCTTCATCGGCTCGCGCAATCTGGCCGACGAAGTCGCCCGCCTGATCGTGGCCACGTGGCCGCACCAGGTGTCGGGGCCGATCGCCGACCAGATTCACAACGTGCTGACCACGGCGCGCGGCGACGTGCTGACGCTCGGCGCGATCTTCGCCATCTATTTCTCGTCGAGCGGCGTCGAGAGCCTGCGCATCGGCTTGAACCGCGCCTACGGCTTGCGCGAACCGCGGCCGTGGTGGCTCTTACGGCTGGAGGCGTTCGGCTACGTGCTGGTCAGCGCCGTCTGCATTCTGGCGGTGGCGTTTCTGCTCGTGCTCGGCCCGCTGGTGTTTCACCGCGCCGTCAATTACGCGCCGTGGCTCGATCCGCTCGCCGGCTACAGCAATTTCACCCGGCTCGGCGTCGCGGCCGCGCTGCTGGCGATCGCGCTGTTCATTCTGCACCTGTGGCTGCCGGCCGGACGGCGGCGGCTCTCCGAGGTGTGGCCCGGCATCCTGGCGACGCTGCTGTTGTGGCTCGCCTGCGGCGTCGGCTTTGGCCGCTACCTCGCCAGTTTCTCCTCCGCCTATGTGAGCTATTACGGCGGCCTGGCCTCGGTGATGGTCGCGCTGGTGTTTCTCTATTTCAGCGCCTGGATTTTCATCTATGGCGGCGAACTCAACGCCGCGATCGCGCGCAGCCGCGAGGAGATGCGGAGAAAGCTATGAGGCCGCTTCCAGCACGTCGTCGAAATTGCGCAGGCCCGGCCGCTGTGCGTTGACCAGCACCGCCATGTTGCCGGGCTTGTGTTTGTTGGTCCGCATCAGTTCGTGCGCGTAGGGAATCTTGGCGAAGGGGAACACGTCGCTCATGCACGGATCGACGCGGCGATCGATAACGAAGCGGTTGGCGGCGCTGGCCTGTTTGAGGTGGGCGAAATGCGAGCCCTGAATGCGCTTCTGCCGCATCCACACGTAGCGCGCATCGAAGGTGATGTTGTAGCCCGTCGTGCCGGCGCAGAACACGACCATGCCGCCGCGCTTGACCACCAGACACGACACCGGAAACGTCGCTTCGCCCGGATGCTCGAACACGATGTCGACATCGCGCTTGCCGGTGATGTCCCAGATCGCCTTGCCGAAGCGGCGCGCTTCCTTGACCCAGGTGTCATAGTCGGGCGTGCCGACTTTCGGCATCGCGCCCCAGCATTTGAACTCGCTGCGGTTGATGACGCCCTTGGCGCCGAGTTCGAGCACGTATCTGGCCTTGTCGGCATCCGACACGATGCCGATGGCGTTGGCGCCCGACGCCGCCACGAGCTGCAAGCCGAACACGCCGAGCCCGCCCGAGGCGCCCCATACCAGCACGTTATCGCCAGGCTTGAGCGTATGCGGCGGATGGCCGAACAGCATGCGGTACGCCGTGGCCAGGGTGAGCGTATAGCAGGCGGATTCCTCCCAGGTCAGATGCGCCGGCTTCGCCATCAACTGGCGCGATTGCACCCGGCAGAACTGTGCGAACGAACCGTCGGGCGTTTCGTAGCCCCAGATGCGCTGCGACGGCGACAGCAGCGGATCGCCGCCGTTGCAGTCTTCATCGTCGCCGTCGTCCTGATTGCAGTGCACGATGACTTCGTCGCCGACTTTCCAGCGGTGCACCTTGGAGCCGATCGCCCAGACGATGCCCGACGCGTCGGAGCCGGCGATGTGGAACGGATGCTTGTGTCCGTCGAGCGGCGAGACCGGAACGCCGAGCCCCGCCCAGACGCCGTTGTAGTTGACGCCGCCCGCCATCACGTAGACCAGCACCTCGTCCTCGGCGATCGGCCAGGTTGGCACGACTTCGAGCTGCATCGCCTGCTCGGGCGGTCCGTGGCGCTCCTTGCGGATCGCCCAGGCGTGCATTTTTTCCGGGACATGGCCCAGCGGCGGGACTTCGCCGATGGCATAGAGGTCCTTGAGCGGCGCGGCTCGTGGCTTTTGCTGCGCGACGACCATGATGGACTCCGTCCTCAGGGGGCGAGCGCGATTGCTGCAGTGCGATGACATTGTGCCGCACATCATGCTGCGCTGCAATAATTACTTCAACGCAATGCCGGGCCGCAAAAGCCGGGGTGCAAAAGTTCCGAAAAACGAACCCGCTCGGCTGACAGGCCGAACCCGAACCCGTAAGCTTCCGGCGCGCTTTGTCATGGCAGCCGCGAGGGCTTGAGCCCGCGCGGCTAAAGGGGTTCAGGGGAGTTTTCATGGGCATTATTATTTGGCTGATCGTCGGCGCCATCGCCGGCTGGCTTGCCGGCATGGTGGTCAAAGGCGGTGGTTATGGGCTGATCGGCGACATCATCGTCGGCATCGTCGGCGGCCTGATTGCCGGCTGGCTGTTCCCGCGGCTCGGCATTCCGATCGGCACCGGTTTCATCCGGGACGTCATCGACGCCTTTATCGGCGCCGTCATCCTGCTGATCGTCATCCGTCTGGTCAAACGCGTCGTCTGATCGGCGCTAAGACCGCGGAAAGGAATGCGCGGTAGAGCAAGGCGCCAAGGCACAAGGCCTTGGCGCAACGCTCTTTATTTGACCGCGCAGCATGGATGCGAGCCCGTTCGAGACGCCAATCGCCGCGCCGCCTCTCGCGCCGCGGCGCCTGATCGGCGTCATCGGGCTTTCGCTGGCGCTCGCCTATGTGGTGATGCTGGCCGGAGCCTTCACGCAGGGCCAGTTCCTGGCTGACGCGAAGGCGCAGCCGATCGCCAACGACTTTGTCGCTGTCTATGCGGCCGGCCAGATGGCGCTCGCCGGCAAAGCGGCTTCCGCTTACGACTGGCCGCTGCACAAGGCCGCCGAAGTCAACGCGCTCGGCCACGACTTTCCCGGCTATTACGGCTGGCATTATCCGCCGCCGTTTTTGTTTGTCGCCGCGGCTTTGGCGCTGCTGCCTTATCTCGCCGCCGCTTTGCTCTGGCTCGCCGGCACGCTCGCCGCCGCTGCGGCGGCGCTGCGTTTTGTTCTACGCGACCGTGCGGGAATTTTTGTTGCGCTCGGTTTCCCGGCCGCGATCTGGAACGTCACGGCCGGACAGAACGGCTTCCTCACCGCGGCGCTGATCGGCGGCACGCTGGCGGCGCTCGAACGCCGCCCGGCGCTCGCCGGCGTCCTGCTCGGGCTTCTCACCTACAAGCCGCAATTCGGCCTACTGTTTCCGCTGGCCCTGATCGCGGACCGCCGCTGGCTGACGATCGCGACCGCGGCCGCGGTGGCAAGCGGCATCGCTGCCGCCTCGTGGCTCGTATTCGGCAGCGCCAGCTGGCAGGCGTTCTTTCATTGGCTGCCGATCACCAGCCATCGCGTTCTCGGCCAAGGCGTCGCCGATTTCGACCGGCTGCAGAGCCTCTACGGCCTGATGCGCGCGCATGGCGGCGGCGAAACGCTGGCGCTTGCGGCGCAGAGCGCCGGCAGCATCGCGGCGGCTGTCGGGATTGTCTGGCTGTGGCGCAGCCGCGCACCGTTCGATCTCAAAGCCGCGGCGCTGGCGGCCGCGACGCTCGTCGCCACGCCGTATGTCTATATGTACGACGTGACCGTTCTCGCGGTCGCAGTGGGCTTTCTGCTGCATTACGCATTGGAGCGAGGCTTCACTGCAGCCGAAACATGCGGCCTCGCTGCAGGCGCCGCGCTCATTCTGGTGTTTCCCTACATCAGAACGCAGACCGGTCTTGCCGCCGTGCTGATCGTGCTGGCGCTGGTCGCCACGGTAACCCGACAGGCGCTCGGCGCAACGCAAGCGGTGCGCACATGACGCTGCAAACGCTGCCTCTGAGCCATGGTTTGCGGCCCGCGGCGTCGGACATGCTGCGCCGCATCTGCTTCGGCCTGGCCGTGGCCAACGTGGCCTATCTTGTCACGCTGATCGTCGGGAAGAATTGGATCCTCGACGGCAGCGGCCACCCCATTCACACGGATTTCACCAGCGTCTACGCCGCCGGGCGCCTTGTGCTCGAGGGCCATCCCGCGGCGGCTTATGACTGGAACCTGCACTACGCGGCGGAAAATGCCCTCGTCGCGCACCCCCCGGCCGCGTATCTCGGCTGGCACTATCCACCGCCGTTTCTGATCATCGCCGGACTGTTGGCGACACTGCCCTATGCGATCGCCTTTCTTGTTTGGATTGCGGCGACGCTGCCGCTTTATCTGGCGGCAATCCGCGCCATCGTCGGCGACAAGATCGGCTGGCTGATGGCGGGCGCCTTTCCGTGCCTGATGCCGAATATCGTCTCGGGTCAGAATGGATTTTTCACTGCGGCGCTGATCGGCGGCGCGCTCGTGCTTCTGGAATCTCAACCGCTGCTCGCCGGTGTTTGTCTCGGACTGCTGACCTACAAGCCGCAATTCGGCATCTTGTTTCCCGTGGTACTGGCCGCCGGCGGCTATTGGCGGGCGATGGCAGCGGCAGCGGCAAGCGCGCTAGCCTTGGCGCTTGCGACCATCGTTCTGTTCGGCACCACACCCTGGATCGAGTTCTTTCACTGGCTGCCGCTGACCTCGCGCGCGCTGCTGTCGCAGGATCATACGGCGTGGGCGGATCACACCGACTGGAACAAATTCCAAAGCCTGTTCGCAATGGTGCGCCTGCTCGGCGGCAGCGCGGCGCTCGCCTGGACGCTGCAAACCGTGCTGGCAGCCATCGCCGCCGTCGCGCTCATCGCGATGTGGCGGAGTAAACACGTCGCGTTCGAGCTGAAAGCCGCAGGACTGGCCGCCGGCGTTCTCCTTGCCACCCCTTACGTCTATCTTTACGACCTCGCGATTCTTGCCGTCGCCTGCGCTTTTCTGATGCGGCTGGCGATCAAGACCGGCCTCCTGCCGGGCGAAACCTCGAGCCTGGCGCTGATCACCGCAATGCTTCTGGTTTTGCCGTTTCTGGGCCTGCCGGTCGGCCTGCCCACGACGACGATCGCGGCACTGCTGATTGCCCGGCGCGCTTGCGACCGGCGCGCCGGACAGCAAGCGACGAATTTAAACCTTCTTCAAGAACATCGAACCTAGCATCACGCATACAAGCGAGACGCGACCCCATGGTCTCGATTGAAATGTCGCGCGAGCGTGCCGCCAACGCGCTGCTGGCAAAGCCAGTGGTGCTGATCGCGTTCGCGCTTACGGTCGCGCACGCGGTTTTTCTCGGAACTTTCTGGTTCGACGGTCTTTGGGCGGACAGCGTCGGCGAACCGTCGGATTTCATCGCGGTGTGGGCTGCCGGCAAGCTGGCTGCCACCGGGCACGCTGCGGCCATTTACGATTGGGGCGTGCACAAGCTCGTCGAACAGACGGCGATCGGACATCCGTTCGCCGGTTATTATGGCTGGCATTATCCGCCGACATTTCTGTTTGTTGCCGTTGTGCTGTCGCTGATGCCTTACGGCATCGCTTACACCGTCTGGGCCGTTGGAACATTCCCGGCTTATCTGATTGCAATTCGATCGATCGTTGGCGATCGCATCGGCTATCTGCTGGCCGCTGCCTTTCCGGCCGTGCTGGCCAATTTCACCATCGGGCAGAACGGGTTCGTGACCGCGGGTCTGATTGGCGGCACGCTGACGCTCATGCGGCAACGGCCGATCATGGCTGGAGTGCTGTTGGGCCTTTTAACCTTCAAGCCGCATCTCGGCTTGCTGTTTCCGATCGCTCTGATCGCCGGCCGCGAGTGGCGCGTATTTTTCACCGGCGCGATCGTGGCGATTTTGATGGCGGGCGCATCGTGGCTCGCCTTCGGCGGCGACACTTGGCAGGCCTTCATCGGCAACATCGGCCATACATCGCAGGCCTTCCTGTCCGACGGCTCGGCGGACTGGAGAAAACTACAAACCATTTTCGGTCTCACGCGCACACTCGGTGGCGGCGAGACGTTGGCCCGGAGCCTGCAGGCGATGGTGACGCTCGCCGCTGCCGCAGCGGTCGCCCTGCTTTGGCGGAGCGCGGTCCAATATGAAATCAAGGCAGCCGCACTCGGCACCGGACTCATGCTGGCGACCCCATACCTCTACACGTACGATCTGGTCGCATTGGCAGTGCCGTTGGCCTTTCTGTTTCGTCTCGGCCTCACGCGCGGATTTTTACCCCAGGAGTTGATCGGCATCGGCTGCGCCTGCCTGTTGGTGCTGATATTTCCGTTCGTCGATGCACCAACCGGCTTCGCCGCACTCTTGATCGTTGCGGCCTTGATCGCACGGCGCGCTTTGATCAGCGCGAGCCTTGCGCCTGGAGAATCGCTAACTCGCGCAACCGCTAAACGCACGACATAACCCATTTAGACTATCAATGTTGCAATGCAGCAAAATCCGCGTCACATTGGTTCTGCCGGAGCTAGGGTGCACCAACGCGGGCCACATTCATGGGCGAGCAGCCGCGCCGCGATAAACCTTCGCGCGATAAACCTTGGATTTTCCGCACCTATGCGGGGCATTCGACCGCGGCGGCCTCCAACGCGCTTTATCGCACCAACCTGAGCAAGGGGCAGACCGGGCTCTCGGTCGCCTTCGATCTGCCGACACAGACCGGCTACGACAGCGACCATCCGCTCGCCAAAGGCGAGGTCGGCCGGGTCGGCGTGCCGATCTGCCATCTCGGCGACATGCGCGCGCTGTTCGACGGCATCCCGCTCGGGACCATGAATACGTCGATGACCATCAACGCCACCGCCGCGTGGCTCTTGGCGCTCTATATCGCGGTGGCTGACGAACAGGGCGCGCCGCGGACGGCGCTGCAGGGCACGACGCAGAACGACACCGTCAAAGAATACCTTTCGCGCGGCACCTACGTGTTTCCGCCGGCGCCGTCGATGCGGCTCACCAAGGACGTGATTCTGTTCACGACCAAGGACATGCCGAAATGGAATCCGATGAATGTCTGTTCCTATCACCTGCAGGAGGCGGGCGCCACGCCGGTACAGGAACTGGCCTTCGCGCTCGCCACCGCCATCGGCGTGCTCGATACGGTGAAGGCCTCGCGGCAATGCGCGGACGATGAATTCGGCTACGTGGTCGGACGCATCTCGTTTTTCGTCAACGCCGGGCTGCGCTTCATCACCGAAATCTGCAAGATGCGCGCCTTCACCGAATTGTGGGACGAGATCACGCGCGAGCGCTATGGCGTGCGCGACCCCAAGCAGCGGCTGTTCCGCTACGGCGTGCAGGTCAACTCGTTGGGGCTGACCGAACCGCAGCCGGAAAACAATGTCGCCCGCATCTTGCTGGAAATGCTGGCGGTGACGCTGTCCAGGGACGCGCGGGCGCGCGCGGTGCAGCTTCCCGCCTGGAACGAGGCGCTCGGATTGCCGCGGCCCTTCGACCAGCAATGGTCACTGCGCATGCAGCAAATTCTGGCCTATGAGACCGACCTGCTCGATTACGGCGACATTTTCGCCGGTTCGCCGGTGATCGCCGCCACGGTCGCTGAGCTGAAAGCTGCGGCGAAAGACGAGCTGGTCCAGATCGAGCGGATGGGCGGCACCATTGCGGCCGTCGAGTCCGGTTATCTGAAGCAGCAACTCGTCGAGTTCAACGCCCGCCGCATCGCAGCGATCGAGCGCGGCGAGCAGACTGTCGTCGGCGTCAACCGCTTCACCGAAACCGAGCCCTCGCCGCTCGCCGAAGCCGCCGAAGCGGTCGTGACCGTATCGCCGCAAGCCGAGGCCGATCAGATCGCGCGGCTTGCGGGCTGGCGCGCCGCGCGCGAGGCCGACGCCGTCGCTGCGGCGCTGGACGCGTTGCGCAAGGCGGCAAAAAGCGGCGCCAACATCATGCCGCCCTCGATCGCCTGCGCCAAAGCCGGCGTCACCACCGGCGAATGGGGCCTGGCGCTGCGCCAGGCGTTCGGCGAGTACCGCGCGCCGACCGGCGTCGGCACCGCCATGCGCAACGACGCCGAGGGTCTCGACGACATTCGCGCCGAGGTCGAGCGCGTATCTAAAAAACTCGGCCGCCGGCTGACATTGCTAGTCGGCAAACCGGGACTCGACGGCCATTCCAACGGCGCCGAACAGATCGCATCGCGCGCCCGCGATGCCGGCATGGCGGTGGTTTACGACGGCATCCGCTTCACGCCCGAAGGCATCGCCGCCGCGGCCGCGGAGAAGCGGGCGCACATCGTCGGATTGTCAATCCTGTCCGGCTCGCACCTGCCGCTCGTCGCCGATGTCATCGCGCGACTGAAGGACGCTGGCCTTGAAGACATTCCGGTGGTCGTCGGCGGCATCATCCCGCCACACGATGCCGCAGTCCTAAAACAGGCCGGCGTCGCCGGCGTCTACACACCGAAGGATTTCGAGCTCAACCGGATCATGAGCGATCTCTGCCGCATCGCCGAGAGTTCTGCCGCAGCAGCAAAAGCGGATGCGGCGGAATGATCAGCGCGGCACGACCGCACTGATCGCTTCGCTCAGCGCGCTCGGGCTAATCGGCTTGCGCAAATAAAAATTCATTCCCGCCTCGCGCGCGGCAGCCTCATCGTCGCGTTCGCTGCGACCCGATATGCCGATAATCGGTGTCGCGCCGGCGGCGCCCAGCAACGCGCGAATGCGCCGGGCCGCGTCGAGGCCGCCGATGCCGGGCAACGTGACGTCCATCAGCACAACGTCGTAGCCGCGCGGCAACGCCGCGAGCGCCTCCTCGCCGGAGCCTACGAAGTCGGCGCGGTGCCCGAGTTCGGCCAGGATGGTATTGAGGATAACGCGGCCATACGGGTTATCCTCGACGCACAGCACGGAAAGCGGATGCGCGGATCGGGAAACGATCTGCGTCGCTCGCACCCCTCCGTCCGCCTCGGCCGCTGCGCGCGGCAGTGTTGCCGTAAAGCAGAAAGTCGAGCCGCGGCCTGGTGTGCTGCTGACCGTCAGGTCTCCACCCATCAGCTTTGCCAACCGCTTGACCACGGCAAGTCCAAGCCCGGCGCCGCCATAGCGGCGCGCGATCTCGGCGTTCGCCTGCGCGTAGGGCCGGAACAGGCGCTTGATCTCGGCAGGCTTAAGCCCGATGCCGCTGTCGCCGACCTGCATGGCGAGTTTGACGCGGCCGGCCTTCGCCGGCGTGGCCCGCACATCGAGCCGCACCGCACCTTGCGCGGTGAATTTCACCGCATTGTCGAGCAGATTTTCCAGCGCGGCGCGCAACCGTACAGGATCGCCGACCACCACATCCGGCAGATCGTCGGCGATCGTCACTTCGGCGCGAAGACCCTTGGTCTGCGCCCGTACGTCGAGCGATGCCGCCAGAGCCTGAACGAGACGGCGCGGACGAAAAGCCTCTTGCTGCAGGATCAGCGCGCCCGCATAT
>CAVPQA010000003.1:0-16965 GCA_963707175.1 uncultured Alphaproteobacteria bacterium | reverse complement strand
CTGCAATGCGGGAGCCTGCGATGCAGTACCTCGACGGCAGCATGCAGCTAGAGGATCAATCGGATCGGCCGGCAACCGAGCAGCATGCCGAAGCGGATTCCTTGTTGTTCGCCGCACGGATGCGAGCGGCGCGCGCGGTTTTAGGGTGGAGTCAGACCGAGCTTGCCCAGCGTGCCAATGTCACGCAACGCGCGATCTATCGGCTCGAAAAAGCTGCGGTGCGGGCCCGCCACGGAACAGAAGTTCGGATCAACAAGGCATTCACAGACGCGGGCGTCGAATTCTGGAATTGCCGAACGGGGGCTTCGAAATGAGCGTTCCCAGCCAGTCACTGGCTAGACCGGCACGGTAGCCTGCCGCCCGAAGGCGGTATTCTCTGCATTGGCCGAATGAAGGATGACGTCGCGGACGACTTCGGCCGCGTCGGCGAGCGTGTCATTCGCCAGGTGAGCATAGCGCTGCGTCGTGCGCGCCTGCGTATGACCGAGCAAACCTTGCACCACGTAGAGCGATATGCCCTGATTGACCAGGAAACTGGCGAACGAGTGCCGCAGATCGTGCAGCCGCACGTCCAACAGCCCGGCACGCTCGCGAATCCGCCACCACGGGAAATGCAGCGATGGCGACGGTCGCCCGGTGACCGGCGACGGAAAGATAAATGGATTGCCGTCGGTCCGGTCAATGGAGCGCAGCAAATCGAGCGCGGCGGAATTCAGGTAAATCGATCTCGGCCGGCCGGACTTGGCCCGCGGCACCAGCAGAGTCCGCTTTTCCCAATTGATGTAGTCCCATTTGGCGTGCGTGACCTCGTTGCGGCGTGCGCCGGTGAGCAGCAGCAGTTTGATGGCACACGCCGCGACACGATTCTCGTCGGTGTCGAGCGCTGACAGTAAGCGCTGCACTTCGTCGTGCGCCAGGAAACGCTCACGGCATACATCCGGTGCTGTCTTCAGTCCCGCCGTCGGATTTTCCGTCGAACCCGGCACGCCCCATTTTCTGGCAAGATTGAAAATGAACCGGAGCAATATCAGCACGCGATTGACGGTGCCGCTGGCATAGTCCCGATCGCGCATGCGCGATAACAGATCGGCGATGGCTTGATTCGAGATCTCGTCGAGATGAAGCGCGCCGAATTTCTGCAGAATGTGTATGCGTAGGATCGTCTCGTCGGTCTGCCAGCTACGTTTCACGTTCTTTGCGTACGGCATGTACGATTCGTCGACAAACTCCGCGAGGGTCGGGATGCGCCGCAGTTCTTGACGTTCTTTCTGTGGATCGCGGCCGAGGATGGCCTCCGCCAGAATGGCGCGCGCTTTGCGCCGCGCCTGGGATACGGTCAGGACCTGCGCCGATCCGATCTTGAATTGCCGCTCGCGGCCATGGGTATCCCGGTACCGTTGATAGAACGTCTTGCCCCCGGTGCAGCGGACTTCGAGCATGAAACCCGGAATGGCGGCGTCGAAAAAGTCGATCCGCCGAGCGCCCTGCGGGCACTCACAGTGCCGAACGAATGTCGCCGACAACGCTGTCTTAGGCACTGAATTGACCCCGCCCCAAAGATCGCTTTTTACGATCTTTTTATACGGAACCGGAACTTGACACAATGGATCGAGCGGATTGTTTCCAAAGGATTTTTCCGCCCGATGGGGACGATTTTACGTTTCGCCGCTGCCGTTTGCATAATTAAATCAACAGCCGAAAACATAAATTTCTCGGATATTTCAATGTCTTATAGGCCAAAAGCGAAGAGCATTTTCAGGCCGCAAAAAGCCGCGCTTCTGGTTGCAAACACCGCCGCAGGTTCCGCCAGGTACGAGCCGCAATTGCGGGCCGTATACATAAATTCGCTGTAACTCATTTTCGGATGAAGCAAGGCGGCCCGGCTGCCGGCAAGGCAGGGAGTTTTTCACCCAATTCCAATAACTTAGGGGTCTGCGCCGGTCCCGGCGCGATCACCGCCCGATCGGCTAGCGTCCCGCGCCGGCGTCGCACTTGGCGGCGAAATCAGTCACGCGCTGGATGACATCGTTACCTTCAAGCAGCGGAACGTGTCCCTGATTCGGCACTTCCATTATTTCCGTGCCGGCGTGGCGCGCCGCCATCGCGGCCACCGTCGCCGCGGAAAGAATGTCCGAGCGTTCGCCGTGAATGACCAGCATCGGCACGCGCGCCAGCGCCTCGAATTCATTCCACAGCGGCGGTAGCGGCGTTTCGATGTCGATTGCGGTGAGCGTACGGCTCAGGTTCACATCGTAAGTCGGTACGAGCGAGCCGTTGCGCTCTTGCCGCCAGGTGCGTTCGGCGCTGGCGAGCCACTGCTCGGTCGTCAAATTCGGAAACTGGCCGTGAAACACCCGGCGCAGAACTTCGGCGCCTTCGACGAAATTGCGCGGCTGCGGCAGCTTGCCGACGTAGCTGCGCAATCGTGCCAGTCCCTTCGGCTCGATCACCGGTCCGATGTCGTGCAATACGACGCCGGCAATTGCGGTCGGGTGCGCCACGGCAAGTTGCATCGACAAAAGTCCGCCGCGCGAACTCCCAACAAACACCGCGGGGCCCACAGCAAGCGCGGTCAGGATGGCCACCACGTCGCCAAGTTCGACCAGCAGATTGTAGTTTTCCGGATTGCGGTCGTATTCGGATTGACCGCGGCCGCGCAAATCGACGGCAAGCACTCGCCGCGGCCCGGCTTTTGCCAAAGCCGGAGCGAGCGCATCAAAATCGGCAACGGTGCGCGTCAGGCCCGGCAGGCACACCACAGCGAGCTTATGCGCCGTTCGCGAGCCGTACTCGCGCACGTGCAGGCGCAAGCCGTCCGGTGCACTGACGAACACGCTCCGTCCAGCCTCTGCCAAGCCGCCATCAAGCATGTCAGACCCGTGCGTGAGTGAGGTGCGAATGTACTGGGCGGCGCGCTCGGGTGCAATGTACGGCCGCAGCGCTGGTGATGACGTTTCTTATTATTTTCAATGGATTGGAGGCAGACTTTGACCTTGCTCCTGGGGGCCGCGTGTCCACGAGAGCAGCAGCCCGGCTCTGCGGATTAGCTGCCGCGGTGCAGATCGGCCTCGATCAAAAGCTTCGAGGAGTTATCGAGCCGTGCGCGATAAACCTGCATGTTCTCGAGCACGCGTTCGACGTAGTTGCGCGTTTCTGAGATTGGAATGCGCTCGATCCAGTCGATCGGGTCGACTTTTGGGCTACGCGGATCGCCGTATTGCTCGATCCACTGCCGGGCGCGGCCGGGCCCGGCGTTATAGGCAACGAACGCCAGGATGTAGGAGCCGCGGAAGCTCTTGATGTCATCGCCGAGTTCGGCGGAGCCGAGTTGGGCGTTGTAGGCGGTGTCGCCAAGCAGCCGGCGCTCGTCGAACGCCACTTTGAACTTCCGCGCCGTGTTGCGTCCGGCGCCGGGCGTGACCTGCATCAGGCCGAGAGCGCGCGCGCTGGAAATAACCCGCGCATTGAACGCGCTCTCCTGCCGGACGATGGAAAACACGACGCAGCGTTCGACCTGGGGGCCGATCTGCCGGTAACTCGGCACGCCAAAGTCTGGAAATGCGTAGCGCGCGAATGGCAGCCCGCGGCCGAGCGCGCTCTTGCCGATCAGGAGCGTGGCCCGGGCGTCATTATGCTGCGCCGTAATCTCCGCAAGGCTCGCCAAGCCGGCAGTATCGGTCGACTTGTCGCCGAGATCGGCCGCCATCCCGGCCACCAGGTCGGGCTGGCCGACGGCGTAGAGAATCTCGAAGGCGCGCGCGAGTTCAAGCGGCCGGCGGGCCGGCGGCGGCGGCGCCAGCTCACGCAGCGTAAGATCGTCAAGCCGCAGTTTGGAGCGCGCCAATTGCCCGTAATAAGCGGTCGGATAGCGCGCAGCGGTTTCGTAGTAGGAGCGCGCCTCCTGCTCTCGCCCGAGCATCTGTGCGGCGCGGCCTTGCCAATAGAACGAACGCGCCCGCGTGATCGGATTGACCACGCCCTCGGCAATGCGGGCGAAATGGGGGAGCGCAACAGCCGGCTGGTGCAGGAATTCCAGCGCGATCCAGCCGGCGGTGAATTGTTGTTCGGCGCGGCGATTCTCGGTCTTCGGCGTCGCCGCGCCGTCGGCGATCTCGTAAGCCATCCGCGCTTCGCTGAGATCGAGCAGCTTGCGCGCGACCAGGCGGCGCTCGATCCACCATTGGTCGGTATTGATCAGTTCATTTGGATCGCGCGGCGCCGCCAGCATCCACTGCGCCGCATCCTTGATGTTGTTGGTGCGGCGCAGGTACTGGATAAGGCTGAAGATATATCCCGGATCATGCTGGGCTTGCGGCGGCACCGAGGCGAGCAGATCCTTGGCGTCGCCGGCGTTGCGGTTCACCGCAGCACGCGCCTTGGCGATCGCCATGTCGGCGGCATCGAGATGCTGCGCCGCCCGCATGGCTGCTTCATTGTCGCCGACATAGAGACGGGCGTCCATGCGGGCTTTGTCGTCGGCGGGGGTGATCAGCCCTGCGAACCTTGCCCGCGCCTGGGCCTCAAGCTCTTCCGAAAAACTCGACGTGCGCCATGCAGCCCGCACCGCCGCGAAAGCGCGGCCGCTGTCGCCTCTGACAAGCCAGGCGCGCGCCAGGGCAAAATAGCCCTTGGCGGTCAGCGGCGGCTCGGCGGCAAGATAGCCGATGGTTGTCTGTGGATCGACCTGCTGTTCCCAAAGCGCCGCCTCGGCGTGCCAGCGCAGGATGGTGATGCTCGGCCAACTCGGATTTGCGGCGATGAATGCGGCGTAGCGGGCAAAATCGACCGTAGTGTCGTCGCTGCGCAATATGATCCATTCGACGAGCTTACGCGCGACCGGATCGGTGATCGTTCTCTCGATATTGGTCGCTTCCCCGCCGTTACCCCTGTGAACGAGCTGAATGGCCTGCTTGACGGCGGTCAGGTCGAGCGGCGTCGTCATTGCGCTGCTCGCGACCGCCAGGCGCAACACCGGTCGCGCCGGAGCCGCTACGCTGCCCACGACAGGCGCGGCCGCGACCACGGGGGCGCCACTCGCCTTGCGCCGCGGCGCGGTGGGAAGGGCCAGATGGACACGCTTGCGGGCCGCGGCGCCGTGCCCGGGTTCCTTGATACCTTTCCTGACCTCTTTCTTGATTTCCCTTTTGGGCTCTTTCCTGGTTTCCTTCTTGCGCTCTTTCCTGAGCTCCTTCTTTGCCTCTTTCTTTATCTCTTTGCGTTTGGCGTGCTTATCGGCCTTGCCGGGTTTCACGTCGGCTTTGGCCAGTTTAATCGGGATTGCTCCCGCACGGGGCGCGAAAACCCCGCCCGCGATGGCAAGCGCAGCGGCGAAAACGATGATGTGTCGAGCCAGAGTCACCGGCCGTGAGCCTCCCTGCGCCAGCGCCAAATCCCCATCGCCAAAACCTCTTCGGCCGGTAAGATTGAGGAAGTCCTAACCTGGGATGCGGAGCGGCACCGCACTGTACACAAGTCCACGGGCTTCACGGCAAAAGCACGGCCAACAGCCCAGCCTTTCCACCGGCGCGACATATTTGACGTCCGGCGGCAACGGAGGGGCTTTTAAGCCCCTGGCGGAACCGATATCTATGCGCCGGATGGCCGGCCCGTCACCGTATGCGGTTCCGCGTGCGCGCTAAGGCCCTGCCGGGGATCAGTGTCATGACCGCCAGAACCCATTTCCGAGGCTCGTTCACCGCGCTCGTTACGCCGTTCAAGAACGGTTCCGTGGATGAAAAGGCCTTCCGCGACCTGGTCGATTGGCAGATTGCCGAGGGCACCAACGGCCTGGTGCCGGTCGGCACCACCGGCGAAAGCCCGACCCTCTCGCATCAGGAGCATCGGGACGTGGTCGAATGGTGCGTCGACCAGGCCCGCGGCCGGGTGCCGGTGGTGGCGGGCGCCGGTTCCAATTCCACCAAGGAGGCGATCGACCTCGCCCAGCACGCCGAAAAGGCCGGCGCCGACGCGGTGCTGGTGGTCACGCCGTATTACAACAAGCCGACCCAGGACGGCCTGTACGCCCATTTCAAGGCGATCAACGACGCCGTCGGCATTCCGATCCTGATCTACAATATCCCGGCGCGCTCGGTGATCGATATGTCGGTCGACACCATGAAGCGCCTTTACGAGCTGAAAAACATTGCCGGCGTCAAGGACGCGACCGCGAACATGGCGCGCGTGTCGCAGCAGCGCGCGGCGATGGGCGAGGATTTCAATCAGCTGTCCGGCGAGGACATCACCGCGCTCGGCTTCATGGCGCATGGCGGGCACGGCTGCATCTCGGTGACGTCGAATGTGGCGCCGCGCCTGTGCGCCGAATTCCAGGCAGCGTGCCTGAAGGGCGATTTTAATGCCGCGCTCAGGCTGCAGGACAAGCTTGCTCCGCTGCACATCAATCTGTTTGTCGAAACGAGCCCGGCGCCGATCAAATACGCGATGTCGCTGATCGGCAAGTGCGCCAACGTCCTGCGACTGCCGATGGTGCCGGCGACCGAAAAGGCACAAGCCGCGGTTCGCCAGGCGATGGTGCATGCCGGGCTGATCAATTGACTTTTCTTGTCCTCGGCCGCGAACTGGCGGCGGACAGCGCGCGGCAGTGGAAGCGCACGCCGAGGCCGTCTCACCGCGCAACCCTGTTCTTTCGGCCGCGGCGGTTTGCCTGGCTTCCCGGCCGAGCAACGTTTTGGGAGGCACCGATGATTGAGGAATTCAAGAAATTTGCCATGCGGGGCAATGTCGTCGATCTCGCAGTCGCCGTGATCATCGGCGCCGCGTTCGGCGCCGTGGTCAATTCGCTGGTTACCGACATCGTCATGCCGATCATCAGCTCCATCACTGGCGGCATCGATTTCTCCAATTACTTTCTGCCGCTGTCGTCTAAGGTCACGGCTGGGGTGCTGGTCGATGCAAAAAAACAAGGCGCGGTGCTGGCTTGGGGCAACTTTCTTACCCTGGCGATCAACTTCCTGATCATCGCCTTCGCGCTTTTCCTGGTGGTCAAGGGCATCAACCGGCTCAAGGCCCCCGAGGCCGCGCCGGCGGCCCCCGCAGCGCCGTCCAAGGAAGTTCAGCTGCTGACCGAAATCCGCGACGCGCTGAAGGCTCGCTGAGAGCATCAATGGCGGAAAAGGCGGAACGCAAGCTTCGGGTCGTTGCCGATAACCGCAAGGCGCGTTTCAACTACTTTATCGACGAGACGATGGAGGCGGGCGTTGCGCTCACCGGCACGGAGGTGAAGTCGCTGCGTCAGGGCAAGGCGACCATCGGGGAATCCTACGCGGACGCCCGTGGCGGCGAGATCTGGCTGATCAACTCCAATATTCCTGAATATCTGCAGGCCAACCGTTTCAATCACACGCCCAAGCGGCCGCGCAAATTGCTGCTGCATCGCCGACAGATCAACAAGCTGATCGGCGCCGTGGAGCGCGAGGGCATGACGCTTGTTCCGCTCAAGCTCTATTTCAACGAAAAAGGACGCGCCAAGGTCGAGTTGGCGCTGGCGCGCGGCAAAAAGCTTTACGACAAGCGCGACACGGAAAAGAAGCGCTCATGGGAGCGCGAACGCGGCCGCCTGCTGCGGCAGAAGGGATAACCACGGTGGTGCAATGTCCATTCCGACCAAACTCGATCATTGCGTCATCCACGTTACCGACTGGGAGCGTTCGAACGCGTTCTACACCACGGTGCTGGGCGCCGAATTGATTGCCCGCCCGGTGGGCTACGCCTACCGCTTCGGCGACAAGCAGCTCAATGTGCATGGCCCGGGTGTTGCGCCGGCCGAGGTGGCGCGGCTGCCGGTGGCGCCTGGCAACAGCGACCTCTGTTTCGAGTGGGTAGGGCCGATCGCCGACGCCATCGCGCATCTGCAGCGCTGCGGCGTGGCCGTCGAGCGCGGGCCGCTGCAGCGCTTCGGCGCCAAGGGACCGGGCACCAGCGTTTATTTCCGCGACCCGGACGGCTCGCTGATGGAATTTATGTCCTACACTTGAGGCCGGCGCAGCGATGCGAACCCGTCCCGGGGGGCTAGAGCGCTTACTGATTAAGTTGAATTGGCAAGCGCTCTAGTTTTATAGATTTGGTCGCATCTTCTTCGGAAAACCGGCGTCCACTTTTCCTGAAAATGCTCTAAGCGAGCGCCCGAATCTGCGCGTCGAGATCGGCGCGAATCCTTCCGATCAAATCGCAAAACATTTTCGGCGTCAGGACGCCCGTATTGGTGTTCAGCCGCGAGCAATGATAGCTGCTGTAGAGCTTGAGCGCGCCGATCTCGTGCTCGCAGCCATGAGCGAACGAATGTGCCGATCGGCGCGCGCCCTGGGCCACGACGACCGAATCGTGGGCGATGCGGCCAAGCGCGAGCACGGCTGAAAGGCGCGGCATGTCGGCGATAGTCGCGGCCAGAAACTGCCGGCAGGCGGTAATTTCCGCCGGTGTCGGCTTGTTCTCGGGCGGCACGCAACGCACCGCGTTGGTGATGCGGCAATCGACCAGACGAAGCCCATCGTCTGGGCGCGCCCGGTATTCGCCTTGCGCAAACCCGAATTTTGCCAGCGCGCTGTAGAGCAGATCGCCGGCGTAGTCGCCGGTAAACGGGCGGCCGGTGCGGTTGGCCCCTCGCAAGCCGGGCGCCAATCCGACAACGAGAAGGCGGGCGTCACGCGGGCCGAATGAATCGACCGGCGCGTTGAACCACGCCGGCTCGCGTTTACGCCAATCGTTGCGGAATGCGACGAGGCGAGGACAAAGCGGACAGTCGCGGCCCGGACCACCAGCACACGGCATGGCGTGAGTTCCGCGCTAGTCGTCCTCGAACTCGTCGTCCTCGACCTCGACGCGTTGCGAGGTCGGGCTGCGCTGCAGGAACTGCGGTGTGTGCCGCGGCTCGCGGCCTTCGCGCGGCTCCCGAGGTTCGCGCGCCGGACGTTCGGTAGGATCGCGGCCGATCTTCGACTGCAGCTCGATGATGTCGACGAACTGATCGCATTGGCGGCGCAGTTCGTCGGCGACCATTGGCGGCTGGGTCGAGATCGTCGACACCACGACCACGCGCACGCCGCGCCGCTGCACCGCTTCGACCAGCGAGCGGAAATCGCCGTCGCCGGAGAACAGCACCATCTGATCGATGTGCGGCGCAATCTCCATGGCGTCGACCGCAAGCTCGATGTCCATGTTGCCTTTGACCTTGCGCCGGCCGGTCTGATCGACGAACTCCTTGGTCGCCTTGGTGACGACGGTGTAGCCGTTGTAGTCGAGCCAATCGATCAGCGGCCGGATCGATGAATATTCCTGATCCTCGATCACCGCCGTGTAATAGAACGCGCGCAACAGGTAGCCGCGCGATTGGAACTCGCGCAGGAGGCGCTTGTAGTCGATGTCGAAACCCAGCGATTTCGCCGTCGCGTAAAGATTGGCGCCGTCAATGAACAGAGCGATTTTTTCGGTTTGTGCGGGCATGGTGCCTCTCGTCTCTCGTGATAAAACCGGATCGGCGGCAATGCAGTCGACCGTTCCGGTCCGTTGTTAAAACTTTTTTCGCGTCGTCCAAGACATTCGTGATGCGAAGTACTGCCGCATGGCGGAAGCGTACTTTGATGCGCGCCGACGTGGCAAGTGCGCGCCACCGTCGCCGCGGCGGTGCCCTCGCCGGAAACACTGCGGCAGGCCGTCGCGGAACCCGCAGCACGATGATTCGGCCGCGGCGGTCCGGTTCCGCAAAGTTTTTTCTAACCGGGCGCGCCCCCCTTGGCACGTTAAAAATCAGCCCAAAGGCTCCGGAAGGATTAATCTTGCGCCAAGGGGCCGTAGACGATACCTAGTCGTTTAAATTGACAGCTTGCATGCGCGGGCGGTTCGTGCCGAGTCTCGCGCACAGCCATCCCAGGAGCTTAGCCGACATGGCCCGTGTGACCGTCGAGGACTGCATCGACAAGGTCGAGAACCGCTTCGACCTCGTTCTGCTCGCCGCCCATCGTGCACGTATGATTTCTTCCGGCGCCCAAATCGCCGTGGAGCGGGACAAGGACAAGAACCCGGTGGTCGCACTGCGCGAAATCGCCGAACTGGCCATTTCGCCCGGGGACCTCAAGGAGGAACTGGTCCATTCGCTGCAGAAATACGTCGAGGTGGATGAGCCCGAGCCCGAGGCGGTACCGCTGATTGGCGCTCCCGGCACCGGGGTCGACGCTGACGACACCGACGTCACGACCGACCGCATGAGCGAGGAAGAACTGCTCAAGGGCCTCGAAGGCCTGGTCCCGCCGGAGAGCGAGCCCGAGCCGGATACCGGCGACGAGGAAGAGTAAGCCTTCAGCAAGCCGGCCTCCGAGGCGGCGTCGGCGTTAACGAAAACTTGGCCTTGCAAGGTGACCGTGCTCCTTTTAGGGGCACGGCGTTGCGCGTCTTGTGGCGCAGGCCGCGCTGCATGATATCCTTAAGGCATGAGGCGCGGAGTTGTCGGTCCGCGCACGACGTTGCCGAAGGATGGCCAAGGGGACCCGATGGCGCGCTCGCAGGTCGATCTGCCGCGGATGCAAAATCAGCCCAGGCTCAGGGTGGCCGACGCGCACGGCCCGCAGCTGGTGCCGGAGCCCGGCGAAGTCGCGCCCGCACACCCCCGCAAGCCGCAGCTCATGCGGCAATTTGAGCTGGTCGACCGGGTCAAAGAGTATAATCCCAAGGCCAACGAGGATCTGCTCAACCGCGCCTACGTCTATGCGATGAAGGCCCATGGCGAGCAGAAGCGGGATTCAGGCGACCTCTATTTCTCCCACCCCCTGCAGGTGGCTGCAATCCTCACCGAACTGAAGCTCGACGACGCCACCATCGCGGCGGCCCTGCTGCACGACACGATCGAGGATACCGACGCCACGCGCGCCGAAATCGATCGCCTGTTCGGCCACGACATCGGCCGTCTGGTCGACGGGCTGACCAAGTTGAAGAAGCTCGAACTGGTGTCGAGGGAGGCCAAACAGGCCGAGAATCTGCGCAAACTGTTGCTCGCTATCGCCGACGACGTCCGCGTGCTGCTCGTCAAGCTCGCCGACCGGCTGCACAACATGCGCACGCTCGCCTACCGGCCGCCGGAGGCGCGGCGGCGGACCGCGGAGGAGACGCTCGACATCTATGCGCCGCTCGCCGGGCGCATGGGCATGCACCAACTGCGCGAGGAGCTGGAGGATCTGGCGTTCCGCGAGCTCAATCCGGACGCCCATAAGGTCATCACCGAGCGGCTTGAAGCGCTGGCGGAACGCTCGCGCCGGTGGATCGCCGAGATCGAGGAGCAGCTCACGAGGAAGCTCGGCGAGCGTGGCATCGCCGCCGAGGTCGTGGGCAGGCGCAAGCGCGCCTATTCGGTCTGGCGCAAGATGGAACGCAAGTCCGTCGGCTTCGAGCAGCTCTCCGACGTTCTCGGCTTCCGCGTCATCGTCGGAACGGTGGCGGAGTGCTACCAGGCACTCGGCATCGTGCACACGAGCTGGCCGGTCGTTCCCGGCCGGTTCAAGGACTACATTTCTACGCCGAAACAGAACGACTACCGCTCGATCCATTCCACGGTGATCGGGCCCGGCAAACAGCGGGTCGAGCTGCAGCTTCGCACCCGCGAGATGCACCAGATCGCCGAATACGGCATCGCGGCGCATGCGCTGTACAAGGACGGTGTCGGGTCGCCAACCGAAATGCTGTCACGCGAGTTGAACGCCTATGCGTGGCTGCGGCGTACCATCGAACTCTTGGCCGAGGGCTCCAATCCCGAGGAGTTTCTCGAACACACCAAGCTCGAACTTTTCCACGATCAGGTGTTTTGTTTTACCCCAAAGGGCAAGCTCATCGCGCTGCCGCGCGGCGCGACGCCAATCGATTTCGCCTATGCGGTCCACACTGACGTCGGCAACATGGCGGTTGGCGCGAAGATCAATGGCCAGCTTGGTCCGCTCAGCGCGCCGCTGAAAAACGGCGACGAGGTGCAAATCCTGACCTCCGAAGCGCAGATGGCGCCGCCGGCCGCCTGGGAATCGATCGTGGTCACCGGCAAGGCGCGCGCCGCCATTCGACGCGCCACGCGCGACGCCGTGCGCAGCCAGTATTCCGCGTTCGGCCGCCGCATCGTCGAGCGCCTCTGCCAGCGCGCCAAGATCGAATATTCCGATGAGAAGCTCGAAGGCGCGTTGCCACGGCTGGCGCGGGCGTCCATCGACGACGTGATGTCGGCCGTTGGCCGCAGCGAGATGCGCGCCGCCGACGTGGTGCGCGCGATGTATCCCGACTACAAGGACGAGCGCGTTACGCCGGTTGCGCCCAAGGCGGAAAGCGGCTGGTTCGGGCTGAAACGCGCCAAGGCGGTAAAGTTCAAACTGCCCGGGGATGGCGAAAACGGTGCCGCCATTCCAATCCGCGGCATCAACACGGACCTGCCGGTGCGCTTTGCCCCCAATGGCGGCGCAGTCCCCGGCGATCGCATCGTCGGCATCATCACGCCGGGCGAAGGCGTTACCATCTACCCGATTCATTCCGAGGCATTGAAGGACTTCGAGGACAAACCGGAACGCTGGCTCGACGTCCGCTGGGACGTCGACGACAAGGCGCCGCAGCGGTTTCCGGCGCGCATCGCGGTCCACTCGGTCAACGAGCCCGGCACGCTCGCCCAGATTGCGCAGGTGATCGCCGAGCACGATGGCAACATCGATAACGTCAAGATGACGCGCCAGTCGCCGGATTTCACCGAACTGACCATCGATCTCGAGGTCTACAATCTCAAGCACCTGACATCGATCATATCGCAGCTACGGGCCAAGAAGGTCGTTGCCGCCGCCGAGCGCGTGAACGGATAGTTGCGCGCAAACCAGATATGCCGGCCCCTCCCACCATCCGCCTCGGCGTCAACGTCGATCATGTCGCCACCGTGCGCAATGCGCGCGGCGGGCGCCATCCCGACCCGGTCCGGGCCGCCGAAATTGCCATTGCGGCCGGAGCCGACGGCATCACGGCGCACTTGCGCGAAGATCGGCGCCACATCGTTGACGACGATATCGCCCGCCTCAAAGCGCGCATCGCCCAGCCGCTCAATCTGGAAATGGCGGCTACCCCGGAAATGGTCGGCATTGCCGTGAAGGTGCGGCCGCACGCCGCCTGCATCGTCCCGGAACGGCGGGCGGAGCGCACCACCGAAGGCGGGCTCGACGCTGCGGGGCTGCGCGCCAGTTTGGCTGACGTGGTCAGGCAACTGACCGCTGCCGGCATCCGCGTGTCGCTGTTCATTGCGCCCGAACCAGAGCAAATCGACGCCGCTGTCGCGCTCGGGGCTCCGGTCGTCGAAATCCATACCGGCGCCTGGTGCGAGGCGCTGGCGGCTGGCAGCGCCGGCGCCGCGCAGGCGGCGTTCGACCGTATTACGCGGGCAGCGGCCCTGGCCAAGCACGCGGGCCTCGAAGTGCATGCCGGCCATGGCCTTGATTTTGTCACCGCCGAACGCATCGCGGCACTGCCCGAAATCGCCGAACTCAATATTGGCCATTTCCTTATCGGCGAAGCGATCTTCGACGGGCTCAGCGATGCTGTGCGCAAAATGCGCGAGGCGATTGGTCGGGGAAGAACTCAGAGCGCGAACATCACCGGCGGTGCAGGATGATTCTCGGCATCGGCACCGACATCACCGACGTGCGCCGCATCGCCAAGGTTATCGAGCGCCATGGCGACCGGTTTCTCGACCGGATCTTCACAGCCGCCGAACGCGAGCGCGCCGAGCGGCGCCGGAACCGCGTCGAAACCTACGCCAAACGCTTCGCCGCCAAGGAGGCCTGCGCCAAGGCGCTGGGAACCGGCCTGCGTGCGGGCATCTGGTGGCGCGACATGGGGGTGGTGAATCTGCCGTCGGGCCGTCCGACCCTGGAACTGACCGGCGGCGCCAAGCGGCGGTTGGAGGCGATCACGCCCGCAGGCCACCAAGCGCGGATTGATCTCACGATCACCGACGAGGGTCCGATGGCCCAGGCCTTCGTCATCATCTCGGCGATAGCCAATGGCGCGGCTTGAACGGCGCCTCACAACCAAATTGCGCAAGCCGTCATGCGCCGCCAAGTGGCGACCATGAATTATTTGTCATGGTTTCCCGAAACTCTCTGTAAGCCAATGGAAATTCTAGCTAATTCTCGGCCGGCCGAGACCGCGACATATCCGGCCTAGAATTGCGCATGGCTGCCCCAGAGGTTACAAGGATTCGGGGCGCACGCGCAGCGGGTTTGATGGTGCGGGACGATAGGCGAATGAGCGTGCAAACCGGAACCAAACGCAAGGAAGGGGGGATCGGCGAAACGATACGCGTGGTGATCCACGCGATCATCATCGCGGTGGTCATCCGCACGTTTCTGTACCAGCCGTTTAATATTCCATCCGGCTCGATGATCCCGACACTTCTGGTCGGCGATTATCTGTTCGTTTCCAAGTATTCGTATGGCTTTACCCATTACTCGTTGCCGTTTTCACCTCCGCTCTTCTCGGGCCGCATATTCGGTTCGCAGCCGCAGCGCGGCGATGTGGTGGTGTTTCGGCTGCCCAGAGATCCGTCGATCGATTACATCAAGCGCGTGGTCGGGCTGCCCGGCGACAACATCCAGGTGCTACACGGCGTGCTCAACATCAACGGCGCGCCGGTCAAACGCGAGCGCGTGACGCAAGGCTGTGTCGCCCACGAGGACGTCGGCCAGCCGGTGATGTGTTATCGCGAAACGCTGCCCAACGGCGTCACCTACATCACGCATGATTTCACCGATAACGGCCTCCTTGACAACACCGAGGTGTTTCATGTGCCGTCCGGCGAGTTTTTCATGATGGGTGACAACCGCGACAACTCGACAGATAGCCGCGTGCTGGGTGCGGTCGGCTATGTGCCGTTCGAGAATTTGATCGGCAAGGCGCAGATCATCTTCTTCTCGATCGGCGGCGACACACCGGCATGGGAGATCTGGAATTGGCCGTGGGCGGTGCGCTGGAGGCGATTGTTCACGCTGGTACGATGAGCGGCCGACGAAAGAGCAAGGCTGCGGCGCCGCCGCAGCCGGAACCAGGCACCTCGGAGAGCACAGCCGCCGAAGCACCGCAAGGCGACGGCCATAAGGAACCGCGCCGCAGCCGCCGCACGCCTAACGTTCTCGAGAACCGGATTGGCTATCGCTTCGCCGATACTACGCTGCTGACCAGCGCGCTGACCCATATTTCAGCGCTCAAGGGACCGCGCAACCGCGCGAGTTCCTATCAGCGCATGGAGTTTCTCGGCGATCACGTGCTCGGCTTGGTGATTTCCGACATGTTGTACCGCAACTTCCCCAAGGCGGACGAGGGAGAATTGTCGCGCCGGCTCGCCGACCTGGTGCGCAAGGAAACCTGCGCGGAGATTGCGCTGGCAATCGAACTCGGTGCGTCGATCAAGCTTGGCTCGTCTGAAGTCAACGCCGGTGCGCGCAAGCGGCCAGCCATCCTTGCCGACGTCTGCGAAGCATTGATTGGAGCGGTCTATCTCGATGGCGGCTACTCCGCAGCAGAGAAATTAGTCGAGCACCTGTGGCACGACCGCATGCAGGGGACGGCGCAGCCGTTGCGCGATCCGAAGACCGTCCTGCAGGAATGGGCGCAGGCGCGCGGATTGCCGACGCCTGCTTACAAAGAAGTCGGGCGGACCGGTCCCGATCATAGTCCGGTGTTTCGCGTTGCCGTGCAGCTACCCCATTTTGCCCCGGCCGAAGGATCCGGGCGCTCCAAGCGCGGCGCCGAACAGGCGGCGGCCGCCGCCATGCTGTCGCGCGAGGGCGTAAAGACCAAGGCTGCGCGCCTCAATGGTTGACCCGGAGCCGCGCGATGAAGGCGCTGCGCCGCCCACCCGCTGCGGCGTCGTCGCGCTTATCGGCGCACCGAATGTCGGTAAATCGACGCTGATCAACGCGCTTGTCGGCGCCAAAGTTTCCATTGTCACGCCGAAGGTCCAAACCACGCGCAGCCTCATTCGCGGCATCGCCATCGAAGGGGCGGCGAGCTTATTTTCGTCGATACGCCGGGCATTTTCCTGCCGCGCCGGCGGCTCGACCGCGCCATGGTCGGGACCGCCTGGGGCAGCGCGCAGGATGCCGACCTCGTGGCGTTCTGATCGACGCCCACCGCGACGCAAAGAGGACGACGAACCGATCTGGGGCGGGCTGGCCGCCGTCCGGGATGCTAAGAAGGTGCTCGTCCTCAACAAGATTGATCTCGTGCCGAAGCCGGCGTTGCTGACGCTCGCTGCAAAAGCTCAATGAACGCGCGGAATTTGCCGCCACTTTCATGATCTCGGCGCTGTCGGGAGACGGAGTCGGCGATCTCAAGCGATGGTTCGCCGAGCAATGCGCCGCCCGGCCCCTGGCTGTATCCCGAGGATCAAATCTCGGATGCGCCGCTGCGGCAACTCGCGGCCGAGATCACCCGCGAAAAACTCTATCTGCGGCCGCATCAGGAGCCGCCCTATCAGTCGACGGTCGAGACCGACAGCTGCAAAGAGTCGAAAACGGGGCTCGGCGCGCATCGAACAGACGATCTACGTCGAGCGCGAAATCCAGCGCAAAATCCTGCGCGGCAAGGGCGGCCAGACCATCAAGGCCATCGGCGCCGTGGCGCGCGCGGACATCGCGGCGGCTGTCGAACAGCCCGTTCACCTGTTTCTCTTCGTCAAGGTCCGTGAAGGCTGGGGTGAAGATCCCGAACGCTATAGGGAGATGGGTCTGGAAGTTTCCGCAGAGCTGAATTCGGCCCGTTTCGAGCATCGGCACGATCCGAAATCACCCTGGTCTGTTCACCGGCTCCGGAAGGCGGCAAAACTTTCATCGGACTAGAGTGCTCCTCGATTAAGTCGAATTGCAAAGCACACTAGTTTTATAGATTCGGTCGCATTTTCTTCGGAAAACCGGCGTCCACTTTTCCGGAAAATGCTCTGGGAGCATAAAA
>CAVPQA010000002.1:0-10706 GCA_963707175.1 uncultured Alphaproteobacteria bacterium | reverse complement strand
CCCGGGGAGCCACCGCCAAATTCGTCCGGCCCGCAGACATGGGTGACGGGACCTACCTGAGGCATGGTGTTCATGCCAATTGTGAGTGAGAGGCTCCCGCCCGAGTTCTCGCGATGATTCTGCCAATCGAAACAGACCATATGCGGGCGTTGCAAGCGGTGGACAGGCGGGCGCTAACGGCGACAAAGCGCGGCATGGCCGCGAAATAGCGGGGATGGTCGGCGCACGGCGCTTGCATGGATCGTCCGACCGCAGCATCGTCGACCATCGAATGTCGGGTGAACAGATGTCTCCGCCGGCGCATGATTATTTCGAAGCTAATTTCCCTGGAGCGACCCAAAGCGTCCGCATATCGACCCTGCACGAGGCCAAGGTATTTGCCCGCAGGTGGGTCATTCGGGATAAGGACCCGGCGTTGAAGGCGCTGCTTCGGCACATGGAAAAGGCCAACAGTTTCGCGACAGGCGACAGTGCGGTGGCGCAATTGAAGTTCGCCCTGGCGCAACGCGGAATGCTGGTGGACAGCGCGGCAGTCAACGACCCGCCGCGAGCGCCGTAGCGTCGCGTCTTCGCGTCGGCATCCTCATGCCACGAAAAAAACCGCCCCGTTGGACGGTTTCGATTTTCACTGCGCAAGGAGCAATCATTTTTAAGTCGATCGGCTACAGGCAAGCTATCAGCCCGACACCTGCAATACAAACACCTGCAATACAAAAATCGCCATGCACGGCCGCGCTGAAGCGGTTCGCGCTTACTTATCCTCAATCATTCGCGCTTGACTTTAGCGCGCAAAAGCGCGGACGGGCTAAACGGCCGGCACCGGGGTTCGGAGTTCGCGAAAGCTGATGAGACGGCGCGCCGCCTCATCCCACAGCACCAAACGCACGCACAAAAGACTCCGGCCTAGCGAAAGACGCCCGGTGTTCGTCAGATTTGGATGATTGCGCAGCGCAACAGGCAATCGATAATACGGAATTCGACTGCACAGATGATGGATATGGTGCACGCCGATATTCGCGGTGAACCAGCGGAGAACGGCTGGGAGGTCGTAATGCGAGCTGCCGCGAAGCGCAGCTTCATGAACGTTCCAGGTCTGGTCACGCGCCCAAAATGTGCCCTCGAACTGGTGCTGAACATAGAACAGCCAGACCCCGAGAGAGGCGCCGATGAGCATGATCGGCAATTGCACAAGCAGGAACGGACCGAGGCCGACCGCCCAAATCATGACGGCTGCAAGCAGCGCAATGGCGAGATTGGTTGCCATGGTGCTCAGCCACGGCTGCCAGCCGCCGCGCATCAGTCCGATCGGCAGGCGCTGTTGCAGAAAGAATAGATAAGCCGGGCCGATACCGAACATCACCAGCGGGTGCCGGTAGAGCCGATAACGCAACCGTCCCCAGCGCGATCGCGACAGGTATTCCTTGACCGTCAGAGTATCGACGTCGCCGATGCCCCGCCGATCGAGATTACCTGAGGTCGCGTGGTGAAGGGCATGCGTCCGCCGCCAGAAATCGTATGGCGTCAAAGTTAGCACCCCGATCACACGTCCGACCCAGTCGTTGGCGAGCCGATGGCGGAAGAATGCGCCATGGCCGCAATCGTGCTGGATCATGAACAGACGCACAAGAAAACCTGCCGCGGGTATGGCCAAGAGCAAATAAAGGCCGTAGCCGATGTGAAGCGCAAACCACATCGATAGCCATAAAAGAACCAGGGGGACGGCAGTTATCAGAATTTCAAGAATGCTGCGTCCATGGTTCGGCTCGCGGTAGCGGGCGAGGGCCTGGGTCAAGGCACGCACATCGATCGCAGCCGGGTCCGCGACAGGTTTCATTTTGCCGTTCAAGACTTTCTCCACACCTGAAGTATCATGAAGACCGCCTAGCGGCATGCCCGCCGCGCTCGCTATGATCCGATCCAGAGTATTTGCGCAGGAACGCGTGCTTACCGCGTACGCGCCTACTGGGCGCGGACAACCGCGCGAAAGCGCCAGTTTCATCGTTCAGCGGCTGATTCTTGGTACTGCTCTTATTTTACCGCCGCTCTTGATACGACTTATCCTATATGCTGCGCGGCTTTGACTGACAACTAAAAAGCGGTACGGCCCGCCTTTTCAATAATTTGCGTCCTACTGCCTGGAACTATCGCGTTTTCGCGCTTATATCATGGGAGAGCGACGAATTTATGTTCATCGTTTGCGACAGTTTTAATGACCAGGATCAACTCCAGGGCAGCATCGCCTTCAAAATGAAGGCGATTGCGCGTGTAAGCGCCTGATTGACGCGCGGAGCCCTTTCGACATGAGGTGAGGACCTTCTCGATGGGCCAATTTAACTATGAAGCCGCGGCAGAGTTGTTTCCGACGCGAAAAAGGCTGCCGAGGCGTCAGCCGCTGGGATACAAGCGCTTCGCGCACGCAGCCGACGCCATTCGTTTCGCCATCGAAGATCTGTCGCCAGACCTTCTCAACGGCGCTTTCCTTGAAGTCGACGAGCAGAGGTACGACAGCGACGCTATCCGCCGTTTGTACGAGAGCACCGAGTACCCCTTGGCTCGCCGCAGCGCGCGATCATGACTCGACGTTAATTGGTTTTCCGGCCGCGCGTTCTCGGCATTTTTCTTCACGGTCACCGAAATCTGCTCCATTGAAGCGGCGGTCTGCTCCAAGCTCGCGGCCTGCTCCTCGGTGCGCTGCGACAGGTCCGAGGTGCTCGCCGAGATCTCCGCCGCCGCATTGTGGGCACTTGTGATAGCGTCCGCCTTCCCGTACCGCCCCTACTGGGCCTTTTTCGGATCCAATGCCGGCGGTCGACGGGCTCGGGTCGGTTTTGGACCAGGATCTCCCGCCGACAGATGCTCGCCGGATGCCGGCATAGGCCGGGTTCACAAGCGATCAATTGTTCCGGTTTGAGTAACTGTTACCGTAACACGTAACGGCTATCTTTGCCTTAGTTCGCATGCGAGCAGACCTTTGCGAGATTCCTGCTCGGGGACCTACGGCTCATGGCGCAGACCGCGGTCATGTCTGCAATGGATACGCCTTACGGCGGATTTGATGTTGCGTCGTTCGACCGCCGGCATGGCGGCGTCACCAAATACACGCTCAAGCGCGGAAGCCGGCTATTCTCACAAGGCGAGCCCACCCCTGACATGTTCTATCTCGATCAGGGACAGATCCAGCTCTCCGTCACGTCGCTCCAAGGCCGGCCAGCCATTGTCGGCATCCTGACGGCCGGCGATCTTTGCGGTGAAAGCTGTCTAGCCAGTAGTCCAGAGCAAATTGCGACAGCCACCTGCATCGCCGACAGCCTTGTCGCCAGGATCCCGCGACCCATCGCCATCCGCGCCGTACAACAGGACCCCGGCTTCGCCGAGTTCTGCGTGACCCATTTCTTGAATCGGTCGGCTCGCCTGACTGAACGGCTTATCCGCCAGTTCTTTGATACCAGCGAGACCCGTTTGGCCTGCATTCTGCTTCAGTTGTCGAACCATGGCTGCGAGCGGGGTCCCACGGTCATTCGCAACCTGGGTCAGGAGGCATTGGCGCAGCTGATCGGAACAAGCCGATCGCAGACCAACTATTTCATGAACAAATTTCGCGGCCTCGGTCATATCCGCTACGATCACTATAACTACATCGTCGTGCACGAGTCGCTGTCGCAGGTTGTGTCGCGGGAGAGCATGGCGGCGCGCAAAGGACTCAATGGCCGGATCGATCAGCAAGCAACAAGTTAGGGCGCTTCCCCCGCGGATAGCTGCGGATAGCTTCAGAGCCCCGTCCTCGGCGGTGACCGGATGCCGGTTCGCGGGTGACACAGCCCCGGAGGCTTGAGATGCGGCGGTTCGAGTTCCCCTTCCCTGGCAAGACGCCGGCATGGGAACCGCCATTCCAAGCTCAGACGTTCGCCGATCTTTACGGCGGAGTTTCGCGCTACAAGGCTGCCTCCGGCAGCGAGGTATATCGTCAGGAAGAGAGTGCCGACTGCCTCCATTACCTGGAGCAAGGACAAATCATACTCAAGGTGGCCTCCCGCCACGGCAAGGAAGCGATCATCGGCTTGTTCGGTTCCAGGACGTTCTTTGGCGAAGAGTGCTTGACGAGCTGGGCGCTGCGGTCGTCCACGGCTGTCTGCCTCGTCGACGGTCTTGGCGCTCGCATCGAGAAGACAAGCATCTTGCACGCCATTCGCCATGACCCGAACTTCGCCGGCTTCTACCTTCGTTGGGTCGTAAGCCAAGGCGATGCATTAAAGGGCAAACTCATCAGCCAGCTCACCGACGGCAGCGAGCGGCGACTGGCCCGCATCCTTGTTCAATTGGCGAGCCATGGCGGCGAGGCGGCCGCCGGTACCATCAAGGGCGTCGATCAGGAAACGCTCGCCCAAATGGTCGGCACCACGCGCTCGCGCGTCAATTATTTCATGAACAGGTTCCGTGATCGGGGATACATCCATTACGACGAAACGATTACCGTTCATGAGTCTTTGTTGCAGGTCGTCCTCGGGCAAGCCGGCAGCGCCGCAGCTGCAAATCTGCCCGGCTCCGACGACGATGACGATGACTTAGCGCCCAATCGTTGAACGGAACTTCAGCGGCGGAGTTACTGTCGCGTTGCTTCTTGCGGCTCGCTCGCTGCAGCACTCGCCTAACTCGTGTTAGTACTTATGGAATTGCGCGTTTGCTGTCGAACTTTGAACAGCACTTCTTTCCCGTACGTGGCATTACAGTGCCGGGACTTGCTCGATCTGATTCTCCGCAGACGCCTCGGGGCGCACGGCTGGAGTAGAATCAAAGCGTGGCCGCGCACGGCCATGCTGTGAGAAAAGTGGATGACGGGGAAAGGAAGGAACAACATCCAGCACGGATCAAGCCATGAACAGCGAAATCTTTGTCGTCGATGACGACTGCGACATGCGTGAAACACTCACTGCGGTGTTCGATGATGCGGGATATCAAGTACGAGAGTTCGCTGACGGGCGCGCGTTTCTGCGCATCGCGCGAAGCGAGGTTCCGACCTGCGTCCTTCTCGACATATGCATGCCGGAATCCTCGGGATTGGACGTCCTCCAGGAGCTTGACGCCAAATCCTACCCGGCGCCGGTTCTGATTCTGTCCGGGCAGGGCGACGTTCTCAACGTCGTCCGGGCGATAAAATACGGCGCATTCGACTTCATTGAAAAGCGGTTTAACGGCGATGCCATCTTGTCGCGTGTCACCGCGGCCATCGGTGACTGGGCGCGAATCCAGGAGCGCCAGCATGCACCGGCCCCGCCGACCTATCGCGGCTACGATAAGCTGACGCCACGCGAACGCCAGGTGCTTTCCCAGATCACGGCCGCATCGTCGAACAAGGAGACCGCTCGCAACCTCGGCATAAGCCCGCGCACCGTCGAAATCCATCGCAGCCGGATCATGCAAAAGCTCGGCGCGAAGAACTCCGTAGACCTCGTTCGCATTGTTATGAACAACCCGGCGCACGCATAAGCGGGCGCTGCGGGTTACACGACATTGCGGAGCCGAACGACGGGCCTTGTTCGCGCACGGCATGTCCCTCGGTATGTCGGCAAATGCAAAATATAACGTTTGCAGTTTATTGGTAAGTCAATACACGTACTATAAGCGCAACTTTGTACTTTCGCTCTCATGTATTCGATCCGATCTATATAGTATTATGTAAATATATATTCACCATTGTCGACCATTTTTATTTACCCGCGCCGACCCCTGCCGTATGGGTGCACATCAGGGGATCGATCGATGAGTTTGATTTCGTACAAAGACCGGCTTGATCGCGTGCGCTACCGGTTCGTGTCGACGCTCGAGAGCAAAATCGACGACGCGTACGACTCCATGTCGAGCTTGGCGGATGTGACGCCCGCTGCGGCAACGTCGGTGGAACAGACCTATCGCTCCATCCACAGCGTCGTCGGCCTTGGTCCGACGGTCGGATTTCCCTCCATCGCCCGAGCGGCGCGCCGCGTCGAGGAAGTTCTCAGAGGACCCTACGAGAGGCAGCGCGGCCTCACCGCCGCCGAGATACTGCTGCTGAAAAGGCAGCTGCGTATGCTTCGCGAGGCGGCTTCGCGCGAACTCCAGTTCTTTTACGCGCAATGAGCAGCGCGGCGCCGGGCGACTATGACGACGCGTGCCCGGCGCGGTTCCAGCCCCGCGCGCGGTTACCGTAAACCTCGAAACCGCTGGGCGTGACGACGACCGTGTCTTCCAGCTTGATGAAGCCGCGGCGTGGATGCTGCAGCGTGGTCTCGACCGAGACCACCATGCCGGCCTCGAGCGGCCTGTCGGCGTCGTAGGCATCGTATGGCACCGGCCCAGAATTGGTGAGCCGCGGCGCCTCGTGGCTGACCAGCCCCATGCCGTGGGCGAGGAAATGTATGTGGTTGTGCAGTTTCGATTTGTGCAGCACGGCGTCTGCCGCGGCGTAGATTTCTTTGCCGAGCGCGCCGGCACGGATCGGCTGCATCGACGCCTGCTCGATCGCCTCCACCTCGGCCAGCAAATCCGTTAATTCGCTGTCCGGCTCGCCGATGACAGCCATGCGCGCGAGGTCGCCGATATAGCCATGATAGTTGCCGCCGGAATCGAGTGACAGCGGATCGCCGTTTTCCCAGCGCTGTTCCGACGGCGCGCGGTTCAGGCTCGACCCAGCCGCGATCAGGCAATAGTCGAACGTCAGGCCGCGCATTGTCTCCTCACGGCGCAACGCTTCGCTCAGCTCGGCTTTGGTGGCGCCAGGGCCATGGCTGTCGATCACCGCCAGCATCGAATCGATCACGAGGTCGGACGCTATCCGGAGCTTTTCCAGCTCGTCGGCAGTCTTGCGCGCACGCAGCCGCTCCAGCACGAACAGCGCGTCCTTGATCTCGCTGTCGGGAAATGCCTTGCGCAGCACCGCGATCGAATCCGCCGGGATGAAAGCCAGCTCGGCTCCGAGGCGCTTTACGTTCGGTGCAAGCTTGCGCACGTAGTCGGCCGCCTTCTGCATGACGTCGACAGAGCCTGAGTTTCTCAGATCGATCTCCGAAACCCAGAACGGCTTCACCTCGTTCTGGAAGTTCTCCATGCGGTGGCCGAAAAAGCCGGCTTTCTCCGGAGCGCCCTTGGGATAGACAAAAACCGGCAAGTAACGGCTCAGGCCCATCGCGTCCATGGATTCGAAGAAGAACGCCCGATGGCCACCGAGCAGGTACTGCACATTGTGCTTCGAAGTGGTCACGAGCACATCGATTCCGGCTTCATCCATCAGCCGGTCGAGCCGCGCGGTATCAAATGGCGCTTTCCCTTGTCGTTTCGTCACATCGAGCATGTCGATCTCCTGGAAATTGCACTCGGCGGCGGCGTGCGAGACTAACAAATCGGCGGGCGCTAATGAACCCGCAGCGCCGGCCAAGGTTGCAGCCGCGATGACGCCGGTAGGGCGCATCCAACAGCCTGCGCGAAGCTGGTCCGACAAGTTATGCGGCGATTATATCTGTGGCATCGGAATTTATCATATCGCAACGCAACATCACGCGCTTTTAGCTTCCAGTGGGATTTTCGCGAAGCTATAGAGGAAGTGGGCCAATTTGCCACAGGTAGGGCGGGCTGCGGCCTGAAGTCATCAGTGCCGCTGAGGGGGGCCCATTGGACATGAATGCCAGCGCCGCGGGCCGGCGCCAGCGCCGTGCAGTGTTATACGCGACTTGCTGCGCGATATTGGCGGCAGCCGCGGTGGGCTACAAGCTATGGTCGGGAGGTCCTGACACAGCGCAAGCGGCTCGCAAGCCGCCGCGCCAAGCCGTCCCGGTCAGCGTCAGCGCTGTTTCGCGTCAGGATGTGCCCATCTACCTTACCGGCTTAGGGACTGTGCAGGCGCTGTACACTGTCGCCATCCACGCCCAGGTCGACGGCAAGCTTCAGGACGTTTTCTTCAAGGAGGGTCAGCGCGTCAACAAAGGCGACGTGCTGGCCAAAATCGATCCCCGCCTCTACCAGGCAGCGCTCGATCAGGCGAAAGCGCGCAAGGCCATGGACGAGGCAACTCTGGTAGCCGCGCAGAAGGATTTGGAGCGGTTCCGAGACTCTCGTCCGCAAGAACGTCCAGACCCAGCAAAATCTCGATCAGCAGCAATCCAAGGTCGATCAGACCAAGGCGTCGATCGCCGCCGACCAAGCCTCCATCGAAACCGCACAAACCAATTTCGATTACACCAATATCGTGGCGCCGACGTCGGGCCGCATGGGCGTGCGCATGGTCGATCCGGGAAACATCGTGCACGCCAGCGACACGGGGGCGATCGCCGTCCTCACGCAAACCCAGCCGGCGGCCGTGCTCTTTACGCTGCCCGCGCGCACCCTCGATGATGTGCGCGCCTCGACCGCGCGCGGCGCCGTCGAGGTTACGGCTTTCGATCGCAACAACGTGCGTTCGTTGAGCCAAGGCACGCTGTCGACGATTGATAACCTGATCGACCAGACAACCGCCACCTATCGCCTCAAGGCCACGTTCGCCAACAATGATGAAAAACTGTGGCCCGGCGAGTTCGTGAATGCGCGGCTGCTGCTCGAAGTTCGAAAGGATGTCGTGGTGATACCGCCGCTGGCTGTGCAGCGCGGCCCGAACGGTCTGTTTGCATGGGTGGTCAAAGCGAACAACACGGTGGAAGCACGGCCGATCAAGACCAGCACCACGACCGGCGACCGCACTATCGTCGTGTCCGGACTTGAGGTTGGCGAGCGCGTCGTAACCGACGGCCAATACAAGCTGCAAAAGGGCGCATCCGTCACCGTCGTCGAGCCGCGCGCCGCCGGCAAGCAGGGCAACGACACGTGAACCTGTCGGAACCCTTCATCCGGCGGCCGATCGCAACGACGCTGCTGATGGCGGCGTTCGCCTTTGTCGGCCTCGTGTCGTTCCCATTTTTACCGGTCGCGGCGCTGCCGCAGGTCGATTTTCCCACCATCCAGGTCACAACGCTCTGGAGTGGCGCCAGCGCCGAAACCATGGCGACGTCCGTCGCCGCCCCCCTTGAGGACCAGTTCGGCCAGATCGCCGGCATCACCCAGATGACGTCGCAAAGCACGCTTGGTGCCTCGACAATCGTCATCCAGTTCGATCTCGACCGCGATATCGACTCCGCAGCGCAGGACGTGCAGGCCGCGATCACGAGCGCCAGCAAGACCTTGCCGCAATCGCTGTCCCGACCGCCCTATTACAGGAAGGTCAATCCGGCCGACGTATCAATTCTCCTGTTCTCGGTGCACTCCGACACCGTGCCGCTCATACAGGTGGACGAATACGCCAATATCTTTCTGGCGCAGCAGATTTCCCAGGTGCCCGGCGTATCGCAGGTGCTGGTGTTCGGCGACCGCGCGCCGTCCATTCGTATTCAAGTCGATCCGGCCAAGCTCGCCGCCACCGGCATCACGCTCGAAGAAATTCGCGGCACCCTTGCCAACTCAACGACCAATGCGGCCAAGGGTGTGATCAACAGCGACAAGATCAGCTTTGCGATCGCCGCCAACGACCAGATCACCGACGCAGCCAAGTTCAACGACGTGGTGATTGCATACCGCAACGGCGCGCCGATCCGGGTTCGCGACGTCGGCCAGGCGGTTTCGGAAGCGGTCGACCGCACCGTCGCCGGCTATCAAAACAACAGGGACGGTGTCATCCTCGCCATCTTCAAACAGCCCGGTGCAAACGTCATCGGCACCGTCGACCGTATCAAGGCCGAGCTACCGCAACTCACGGCGCGCATCCCGCCGGCGGTGAAGACCGAGACAATTCTCGACCGCACGGTCACTATCCGCACTTCGGTCGCCGACGTCGAGTTTACGCTGGTGCTCACGATCTGCCTCGTCGTGATGGTGATTCTCCTGTTCCTGCGCAATTTCTGGGCGACGCTCATCCCCAGCGTGACGGTGCCTCTGGCGCTCGCCGGGTCGTTCGCGGCGATGTATCTGATGCACTTTTCGCTCGACAACTTGTCGCTCATGGCGCTGACCATCTCGGTCGGATTCGTCGTCGATGACGCTATTGTGGTGGTGGAGAACATCTATCGGCATGTGGAGCACGGCGAACCGGCATTCACCGCCGCGCTCAAGGGCGCCCGCGAAATCGGCTTCACGGTGCTGTCGATTTCCTGCTCGCTGATTGCCGTGTTCATTCCGCTCCTGCTCATGAGCGGCATCATCGGCCGGCTGTTCCGCGAATTTGCGCTGACGGTGACGGCATCGATCTGCGTCTCGGCCATAGTATCGCTGACGCTGGCGCCGATGATGTGCTCGCGCTTCATGAAGCGCGAAGCCGAAACCCACGGCCGCCTCTACCGGCTCATCGAGGGCGGCTTCAACGCCATGCTGTCGTTCTACCGGCGCACCCTCGATATCGTCCTGCACCATCAGGCCATCACGCTCGGCGCGTTCTTCGCCACCATGGCTCTGACGGTGTACATGGCGATCGAGATCCCGAAAGGATTTTTTCCGATCCAGGACACCGGCATCGTCACCGGCTTCGCCGAGGCGGCGCAGCAGACCTCTCCCGAGGAGATGATGCGCCTGATGCACAAACTCGGTGACGTCATCTTGAACGATCCGGACGTCCAGAGCTTCGGCTCCCAGACCGGCTCGACCGGCAGCGCACAAACCGCCAATACCGGCCGCTTTTTCCTTGCGCTCAAGCCGCGCGACAAGCGCAAGCTGAACGC
>CAVPQA010000001.1:0-63238 GCA_963707175.1 uncultured Alphaproteobacteria bacterium | reverse complement strand
AGTTTGGCACCGGCTTGCGCCGACCCGCGAGGAATGAAACGCTTTCAACGCGTCGTCGGCACTGAGGTCGGCTTTTCAGTTGGTGCCCGCGAGCCCGTGTTTTAGTTGGACCCGGAATCCCTGAGCACCCCGAATTGTGCCACGGGTCGGCAACGACCTGGGAGCACGTTTGTTAGAGTTCACCAACTGGGATTCCACGCCGGCGGCGCGCCAGGAGGGAGACATGGAAGTTCTTTATCCACATTGCGCCGGTCTGGATGTGCACAAGGAGACTGTGGTCGCCTGCATGCGGCACATGGTGGGCGGCACGGTGAAGCGTGAAGTCCGCACGTTCGATACCATCACGACGGGCCTCCTTGCTCTGGCGGACTGGCTGGCATCCGAGGGCTGCACCGACGTGGTCATGGAGGCGACGGGCGTTTATTGGAAGCCGGTCTGGCACATCCTGAGTGACGGCGATTTTGCGTTGGTGCTGGCGAACGCCAAGCATGTCAAGAACGTGCCGGGCCGCAAGACCGACGTCAACGACGCCACTTGGTTGGCAGATCTTCTTGCCCATGGTCTGATCCGGGTAGCTTCGTACCGGATGCCGAGACCCAGGTTTTGCGCAACCTGCTGCGCACGCGCAAACAACTCGTTCGCGAGAGAAGCAGCCATATCCAGCGCCTGCAGAAGACCCTGGAGGATGCGAACATCAAGCTCGATTCGGTGGTTACCGACATCATCGGCATGACCGGCCGCGCGATGCTACAGGCTCTGATTGCCGGCGAAACCGATCCCAGCAGGCTGGCTGCCCTCGCTCATCCCCGCATCAAGGCGCCGCCGGCTCAGCTACGCGAGGCGCTGCGCGGCCGGGTCATGAAGCACCACCGCTTTCTGCTGCGGCTGCATCTTCAGCAGATCGATGCCATCGACACCGCTGTTGCCGAGATCGATCGGGAAGTGGACGAACGCATCGAGCCCTTTCGCATCACCGTCGAACTGCTGACCACCATTCCGGGAATCAGCGAACTGAGTGCCCGCATCGTTGCCGCCGAAATCGGCAACGACATGAGCCGGTTTGCCACCGCGGCGCATCTCATCTCTTGGGCCGGCCTATGCCCCAAAAACGATGAGAGTGCCGGGAAGCGGCGCTCGACCCGCATGCGCAAGGGGGCTCCTTGGCTCAAGACCGCCTTGATCCAATGCAGCTGGGCTGCCGCGCGCAAAAAAGGCAGCTATATCGAGGCCCAATTCCACCGCATCCGCTCCCGGCGCGGCGCCAAAAAGGCCATCGGCGCCGTCGCTGCTTCAATCCTCACCGCCATCTACCACATGCTCAAGAACGGCACCTGCTATCAGGACTTGGGCCCCGACCACTTCGATCGTCGTGCCAAAACCACGAAGACCAAGCATCTCGTCGCCCGACTTCAGAACCTCGGCTACGCCGTCCAAATCACGCCCCTGGCGGCATAACCGCATTCTGTTTCTTGTTAGGGAAATTGTTGGTCGCAATTCGAGGCGACGATGGCGCTTGGGCGGTAACCGACGCTGCTGAGGTCGGCATCGCCTGGTCGGCGCCGGCGGCGGCCGAGCGCAGCGAGCTGCCGGGTCATCGACTTCAAGGCCGGCCAAATTCTGCAACAGACATGGTGGGCGCCTGGCTTCGCTCGCTCCGGGCTTCCGCTCTGAACGATCAGCAGAAACTGGCCCCGTTTACTTTAATCGTTGCCCTCACACGCCGCGCGAGGCGAGCGGCGGCAACAAACAGGAAATCGACCTGCTCGACCGGCTGGAGCCGGCGGTGTGGTGCTGCGACGCTGGCCGCCTTCGTTTTAGTGGAAATTGTTGGTCGCGATTCGAGGCGACGATGGCGCTCTGGGCGGTAACCGACGCTGCTGAGGTCGGCATCGCCTGGTCGGCGCCGGCGGCGGCCGCGCGCAGCGAGCTACCGGGTCATCAACTTCAAAGCCGGCCAAATTCTGCAACAGACATGGTGGGCGCCTGGCTTCGCTCGTTTTACATTCGGGCTTCCGCTCCTCGAACGATCAGCAGAATCTGGCCCCGTTATCCTTTCATCGTTGCCCTCACGCGCCGCGCGAGGGCGAGCGGCGGCGATGCCAACGGATTTCTTCGACCTGCTCGACCGGCTGGAGCCGGCAGTGTGGTGCTGTCGACGTCCGGCCGTCGCCTTTCCTTTTTACTGGAAATCTAGTTAGTAGCAATACGATGGCGCTCGATGGCGCTCTGGGCGATCGACCGACGCACGCTGAGTGTCGGCATCGCCTGGTCGGCGCCGGCGGCGGCCGAGCGCAGCGAGCTGCCGGGTCATCGACCTCAAGGCCGGCCAAATTCTGCAACAGACATGGTGGGCGCCTGGCTTCGCTCGCTCCGGGCTTCCGCTCTGAACGATCAGCAGAAACTGGCCCCGTTTACTTTAATCGTTGCCCTCACACGCCGCGCGAGGCGAGCGGCGGCAACAACAGGGATCGACCTGCTCGACCGGCTGGAGCCGGCGGTGTGGTGCTGCGACGCTGGCCGCCTTCGTTTTAGTTTGGCACCGGCTTGCGCCGACCCGCGAGGAATGAAACGCTTTCAACGCGTCGTCGGCACTGAGGTCGGCTTTTCAGTTGGTGCCCGCGAGCCCGTGTTTTAGTTGGACCCGGAATCCCTGAGCACCCCGAATTGTGCCACGGGTCGGCAACGACCTGGGAGCACGTTTGTTAGAGTTCACCAACTGGGATTCCACGCCGGCGGCGCGCCAGGAGGGAGACATGGAAGTTCTTTATCCACATTGCGCCGGTCTGGATGTGCACAAGGAGACTGTGGTCGCCTGCATGCGGCACATGGTGGGCGGCACGGTGAAGCGTGAAGTCCGCACGTTCGATACCATCACGACGGGCCTCCTTGCTCTGGCGGACTGGCTGGCATCCGAGGGCTGCACCGACGTGGTCATGGAGGCGACGGGCGTTTATTGGAAGCCGGTCTGGCACATCCTGAGTGACGGCGATTTTGCGTTGGTGCTGGCGAACGCCAAGCATGTCAAGAACGTGCCGGGCCGCAAGACCGACGTCAACGACGCCACTTGGTTGGCAGATCTTCTTGCCCATGGTCTGATCCGGGGGAGCTTCGTACCGGATGCCGAGACCCAGGTTTTGCGCAACCTGCTGCGCACGCGCAAACAACTCGTTCGCGAGAGAAGCAGCCATATCCAGCGCCTGCAGAAGACCCTGGAGGATGCAAACATCAAGCTCGATTCGGTGGTTACCGACATCATCGGCATGACCGGCCGCGCGATGCTACAGGCTCTGATTGCCGGCGAAACCGATCCCAGCAGGCTGGCTGCCCTCGCTCATCCCCGCATCAAGGCGCCGCCGGCTCAGCTACGCGAGGCGCTGCGCGGCCGGGTCATGAAGCACCACCGCTTTCTGCTGCGGCTGCATCTTCAGCAGATCGATGCCATCGACACCGCTGTTGCCGAGATCGATCGGGAAGTGGACGAACGCATCGAGCCCTTTCGCATCACCGTCGAACTGCTGACCACCATTCCGGGAATCAGCGAACTGAGTGCCCGCATCGTTGCGGCCGAAATCGGCAACGACATGAGCCGGTTTGCCACCGCGGCGCATCTCATCTCTTGGGCCGGCCTATGCCCCAAAAACGATGAGAGTGCCGGGAAGCGGCGCTCGACCCGCATGCGCAAGGGGGCTCCTTGGCTCAAGACCGCCTTGATCCAATGCAGCTGGGCTGCCACGCGCAAAAAAGGCAGCTATATCGGGGCCCAATTCCACCGCATCCGCTCCCGGCGCGGCGCCAAAAAGGCCATCGGCGCCGTCGCTGCTTCAATCCTCACCGCCATCTACCACATGCTCAAGAACGGCACCTGCTATCAGGACTTGGGCCCCGACCACTTCGATCGTCGTGCCAAAACCACGAAGACCAAGCATCTCGTCGCCCGACTTCAGAACCTCGGCTACGCCGTCCAAATCACGCCCCTGGCTGCATAACCGCATTCTGTTTCTTGTTAGTGGAAATTGTTGGTCGCGATTCGAGGCGACGATGGCGCTCTGGGCGGTAACCGACGCTGCTGAGGTCGGCATCGCCTGGTCGGCGCCGGCGGCGGCCGAGCGCAGCGAGCTGCCGGGTCATCGACTTCAAGGCCGGCCAAATTCTGCAACAGACATGGTGGGCGCCTGGCTTCGCTCGCTCCGGGCTTCCGCTCTGAACGATCAGCAGAAACTGGCCCCGTTTACTTTAATCGTTGCCCTCACACGCCGCGCGAGGCGAGCGGCGGCAACAACAGGAATCGACCTGCTCGACCGGCTGGAGCCGGCGGTGTGGTGCTGCGACGCTGGCCGCCTTCGTTTTAGTTTGGCACCGGCTTGCGCCGACCCGCGAGGAATGAAACGCTTTCAACGCGTCGTCGGCACTGAGGTCGGCTTTTCAGTTGGTGCCCGCGAGCCCGTGTTTTAGTTGGACCCGGAATCCCTGAGCACCCCGAATTGTGCCACGGGTCGGCAACGACCTGGGAGCACGTTTGTTAGAGTTCACCAACTGGGATTCCACGCCGGCGGCGCGCCAGGAGGGAGACATGGAAGTTCTTTATCCACATTGCGCCGGTCTGGATGTGCACAAGGAGACTGTGGTCGCCTGCATGCGGCACATGGTGGGCGGCACGGTGAAGCGTGAAGTCCGCACGTTCGATACCATCACGACGGGCCTCCTTGCTCTGGCGGACTGGCTGGCATCCGAGGGCTGCACCGACGTGGTCATGGAGGCGACGGGCGTTTATTGGAAGCCGGTCTGGCACATCCTGAGTGACGGCGATTTTGCGTTGGTGCTGGCGAACGCCAAGCATGTCAAGAACGTGCCGGGCCGCAAGACCGACGTCAACGACGCCACTTGGTTGGCAGATCTTCTTGCCCATGGTCTGATCCGGGGGAGCTTCGTACCGGATGCCGAGACCCAGGTTTTGCGCAACCTGCTGCGCACGCGCAAACAACTCGTTCGCGAGAGAAGCAGCCATATCCAGCGCCTGCAGAAGACCCTGGAGGATGCAAACATCAAGCTCAATTCGGTGGTTACCGACATCATCGGCATGACCGGCCGCGCGATGCTACAGGCTCTGATTGCCGGCGAAACCGATCCCAGCAGGCTGGCTGCCCTCGCTCATCCCCGCATCAAGGCGCCGCCGGCTCAGCTACGCGAGGCGCTGCGCGGCCGGGTCATGAAGCACCACCGCTTTCTGCTGCGGCTGCATCTTCAGCAGATCGATGCCATCGACACCGCTGTTGCCGAGATCGATCGGGAAGTGGACGAACGCATCGAGCCCTTTCGCATCACCGTCGAACTGCTGACCACCATTCCGGGAATCAGCGAACTGAGTGCCCGCATCGTTGCGGCCGAAATCGGCAACGACATGAGCCGGTTTGCCACCGCGGCGCATCTCATCTCTTGGGCCGGCCTATGCCCCAAAAACGATGAGAGTGCCGGGAAGCGGCGCTCGACCCGCATGCGCAAGGGGGCTCCTTGGCTCAAGACCGCCTTGATCCAATGCAGCTGGGCTGCCACGCGCAAAAAAGGCAGCTATATCGGGGCCCAATTCCACCGCATCCGCTCCCGGCGCGGCGCCAAAAAGGCCATCGGCGCCGTCGCTGCTTCAATCCTCACCGCCATCTACCACATGCTCAAGAACGGCACCTGCTATCAGGACTTGGGCCCCGACCACTTCGATCGTCGTGCCAAAACCACGAAGACCAAGCATCTCGTCGCCCGACTTCAGAACCTCGGCTACGCCGTCCAAATCACGCCCCTGGCTGCATAACCGCATTCTGTTTCTTGTTAGTGGAAATTGTTGGTCGCGATTCGAGGCGACGATGGCGCTCTGGGCGGTAACCGACGCTGCTGAGGTCGGCATCGCCTGGTCGGCGCCGGCGGCGGCCGAGCGCAGCGAGCTGCCGGGTCATCGACTTCAAGGCCGGCCAAATTCTGCAACAGACATGGTGGGCGCCTGGCTTCGCTCGCTCCGGGCTTCCGCTCTGAACGATCAGCAGAAACTGGCCCCGTTTACTTTAATCGTTGCCCTCACACGCCGCGCGAGGCGAGCGGCGGCGACAACAGGAATCGACCTGCTCGACCGGCTGGAGCCGGCGGTGTGGTGCTGCGACGCTGGCCGCCTTCGTTTTAGTGGAAATTGTTGGTCGCGATTCGAGGCGACGATGGCGCTCTGGGCGGTAACCGACGCTGCTGAGGTCGGCATCGCCTGGTCGGCGCCGGCGGCGGCCGAGCGCAGCGAGCTGCCGGGTCATCGACTTCAAGGCCGGCCAAATTCTGCAACAGACATGGTGGGCGCCTGGCTTCGCTCGCTCCGGGCTTCCGCTCTGAACGATCAGCAGAAACTGGCCCCGTTTACTTTAATCGTTGCCCTCACACGCCGCGCGAGGCGAGCGGCGGCAACAACAGGAATCGACCTGCTCGACCGGCTGGAGCCGGCGGTGTGGTGCTGCGACGCTGGCCGCCTTCGTTTTAGTGGAAATTGTTGGTCGCGATTCGAGGCGACGATGGCGCTCTGGGCGGTAACCGACGCTGCTGAGGTCGGCATCGCCTGGTCGGCGCCGGCGGCGGCCGAGCGCAGCGAGCTGCCGGGTCATCGACTTCAAGGCCGGCCAAATTCTGCAACAGACATGGTGGGCGCCTGGCTTCGCTCGCTCCGGGCTTCCGCTCTGAACGATCAGCAGAAACTGGCCCCGTTTACTTTAATCGTTGCCCTCACACGCCGCGCGAGGCGAGCGGCGGCAACAACAGGAAAGAAAAGAACAAGGCGATTGCTAACCAATCGCCTCTTGCTCAAACTCTGCCTACAAAGAGTCTTGCTCCCAAAAGGGCGTCTACGCGCCAGCAATTGGGTTGTGCAAAGACCCTAAAATGACACAGTCGAAAAAACCGTCGAACACGGATTTCTGACGGTCTTTCAACATGTAATCGATCCAACCCGCATTCGCACGATCGCGGACAAGAATTCGGCCGCACGCCCATTCGACCTTCGCCCAACAGGCGCGAATTAGCCTTTCAAGCGTAATGGCATCGAAGTGTGAGGGCAATTCAAGCGCACAGTGGATATGCCATCGCCCGGATGGGCCACGCTCCCACGAACATAATGCGCGGGCGCGGACTTCGCCTTTTTCCAGTACGGGCAGGACTCGAAGACGTTTGCCGTAACGACGAAATGCAGCTCCATATGCCGCTCTGTTGAGACGGCTCATGAAGTGCCTAAAAGCCTCTCTGCACGAATAGTCGTCGATCTTTACCCACGCGCCGTTATCGGACTGGCGAGCTTGCTTCAGGGTGAGGGTGATGTCGCAAAATGGACCCCAGCTGCTCGTGTCGAGTAAGTTTGATCGCGCGGATTCAATAGTATTACATCTAACCGTCATCGATTGGCTATTCGCATGTTTTGTGGAGGTGACTTCAGACTAAGCGTCCGGCGTGAAAAACCCGCGGCGGACGCAGATAACGCAGCGACCGAATTCGTCAAGAGCGAGGGGAATATGGCCGGCATGCGCGGCGAGATGTCTCAGATGGTCGCCGAACGTCCAAATGCCGGCGCCGTAAGGCACTATGATCGGTGCGGTGTCATCCGCCGCCCGAGGGGCCAAGGTTTTGTTCCGGTCGCTACTCACGGTATCACTCCGATCGTCGGCGCTGCTGGGCCTTGCTGTTCACCCGCAATGGGAAGCAGCATTTCGGCATGTCCCTCAGTGCGCTTGAGAGCCTTCCTGAGCGGAGTACGAGTCATTCTGTAGAACCTCAGCTAACCGAGCTGTATGTTCGAAAAAACCCGTAGATTTACCCGGGGCCATCGGGCTTTGATCAGGGTTTGTTCTGGGGATTCGCGCCAGGAAAATCAAGAAAAAATGCAGATTACTTTGAAGGCAAGGTTACTGGAAAAAGTTTGGGAAGCTGATGTTCTACCACTGAACTACGCCCGCGCTGCCGGCAGAATAGCGAAGCGCTGCGGCAGGCGGCAAGGGCCGCCGGAAACCTCCATTTCGCACCAAGGGAGGCAAATCCCCCCCAAGGAGACGCAATTCCCTTGAAAAGCGCGAAGTCGACCAAACAATGACCACAGTTGCGCGGCCTTTCGCACTGGCGCGAAAGGTTGCGGCGGAGGGCTGGTAAAAATGAGCTGCGTATTTTCCTGCCCGAAAACCGGAGCAGCAATCGACCCCGGCATTGAAAGCACCGAAGCCAATCTTGCCGTGTCAGATGGTATCCGGTTCGCGGCGCTTTATGTGCGCTGCCCCCATTGCGGCGAACATCACGAGATCAAAATCGAACGCGAGACGCTGAACGAGGCGGCATAGTCCGCCCGGCGACCGCACGGGCTTGTTCAAGCCAATCGGGTGTGCACGCCGTTTCCGGCTAAGCGACCCTTCGGCCGCCACCAACAGATTTCACTGATCGTGCGGCTTCCGTTTGCGTATTTATCGGCACCCCATTGGCCGGCTTGGCGTCACTCCGGAAGAAGCTTATGCGCTCGTCCATATGCGATGCCTGTTGTTCCAGGGTTTTGGCGGTCGCTGCGTTCTCCTCGACAAGAGCCGAGTTCTGTTGCGTGACCTCATCCATCTGGGTCAGCGCCTTATTAATCTGGTCAACGCCAGCCGCTTGCTCGGCACTCGCGTTAGCAATATCGGCCACGATGTCCACCACGCTCTTGATCGATTCCATGATCTCATTGAGCGCGGTACCCGCGCGGTTGACCAGGGCGACTCCATCTTTCACCTGCGTGCTGGAGTTGGTAATCAAGTTCGTGATGTCCTTTGCAGCCTGTGAAGAGCGTTGTGCAAGGCTCCGAACCTCTGAAGCCACCACGGCAAAGCCGCGCCCGGCCTCACCGGCGCGAGCGGCCTCGACCGCGGCGTTGAGCGCCAAAAGGTTGGTTTGGCGAGCAATCTCGTCAATCACACCGATGATATCGGCAATCTGGCGTGAAGATTCCTCGATCCGCGACATTGCCTGCACTGCCTGAGCCACGACACTGCCACCGCGGCTGCCGACCTCTCGGGTTGACGCGGCCGATCGGCTGGCTTGCTGGGCTGCTGGGTTCTCGGCATTCTTCTTCACGGTGGCGGAGATCTGCTCCATCGATGCCGAGGTCTGCTCCAGGCTGGCGGCCTGTTCTTCGGTCCGCTGCGAGAGGTCGGTCGTCGCACCCGAAATCTCCACCGCGGCATTGGCGACCTCTTTGGCCGCCGACTTTATTTCCGTGATGGTGTCAGAAAGGCGATGTGCGGTCGTGTTTGCATTTTCCTTGATCATCGCGAACGCACCAAGATATTCGGCCGTGATGCGCGAAGTGAGATCGCCTCGCGCCAATGCACCGAGCATGCGCACCATGTCGTCGAAGACTTTTCCGACGTTGTCGCACATCGTATTCATCGATGCCGCGAGATTGCGGATAACGCCGTCTTTGCCATCCAAGGGCACGCGTTGAGAGAAATCCCCGGCCAACGCCGCTTTGACAATCCCGCCGACTGCCGCATCCAACTCGCTCATGACCTGGGCGGCGGCGGCCTCACGTTCGGCTGCAGTTCTACGGTCGGCCTCGGCCTTCTCCGCAGCGGCCCGGCGCTCGCGCTCGGCCTTTTCGGTGGCTGCCCGCCGCTCGCGCTCGGCAGTTTCCGCCTCAAGACGCGTCCTTTCAATCGCGGCATTGCGGAACACCAGGACCGCTTTCGCCATGGTGCCGATCTCATCGCCGCGATCCACTCCCGGGACGGAGGTCGACGTGTTGCCGCTGGCGAGAACTCCCATCGCCGCGACCAGCTGTCCGACCGGGCGCGTAATCGACAATGCCACGAAAATGCTTAATCCCGCCGCGGCAGCCAGCATCGCCACAAATAGTGCGAGAATGCCCCAAAAGCTCCAGCGTGCTTCGTCGGCCACGCCACGCACGGCGGCGACAAGGTCATTCGAAAGACGCGCTTCGACCGACCTGAGAGTATCGATATATTTGGTGGCGGCGTCGAACCACTGCGACCCACTGACACCGCCAACGTTCCCCTGGAACGGCGATTCGACGGCGGCAGTGCGCATGCGCGTGAGTGCGTCTAATCCAGCAGCTTTCAAGACCCTTTTGGCAAATTCGATTTCCGCCGGAGTCGCGCTTCTATCAAACAGCGCCATTTCAGCGTCCTGCATCGCGCCTAATCGGATGAAATTACGCAGTACGTCCGGCGAGAACGCACCCTCGGTAAATCCCACAACTCCCGTCGCACGCTCCTGACCGGCAAACTCCTTGCGCTTGAGCATCGCTGACAACGCGGCGGACGCCTGCATGATCCGTGCGTCATTGCTCATATCGCCGATCGAGTTGACCATGTCGACCAAATAGCCGATCACGCGCGTATAATAGGCGGATGTCTCTTGCGCAGCCATGCCAAGGCGATCGGCGCCGCTGCGAATTTTCACCAGTGAGCCGAGCGCTGAACGAACGTGATCCAGATCGCTTCTGAACTTCTCACCGAGTGTGGCCGCGTCAAGCGCATCTACGCTTCGTTGCCAATCGGCGATTGCCTTATCCGTAGAGGGGCGCTGGTTTCGCAACGTGTCAGCAAAAGTCTGACCTTTTGAGTTTACGAAACCCGCGGTGGCTCCACGCTCTTTCTGCAGCTCGTGAATCAGGCCGGAAATTTCAGGCGCTGTGTGCGCAATCGTCGCAATTCGATCCGCTGTCGAATAGATCGAATGCTTTTCGGCAATATCCTTGAATGCAAAGGCGACGAACGCGAGCATGGGAACGAGACATGCAATCGCAATGCGAACGGTAATTTTGACATTGTTCAGGCGCGGCATGGCGTAATCCTCGGAGCAGCAGCCGGAGGGCGGCGCACGATTGAATTTGCAGCGACGTGCCGACTTTTCGATTGTGTAAAAATTGCCGCAATCGATTGAAGGATTGTTAAATCGTCAAGCGAGGCGAGCAGCTTTTCGGCCGCCGGCTCCGAATTTTTCCGAAATCATAATCTCGTTTGCCAAAATGAATTAAAGTCGCAGGCTACCTGTTGCAGACTGACTGCCGGTAGCGCCTTGGACCGCCAGTTGCTGTTTGACCTGATAATGATACTTACCCGGTCACCGCGCGGAAGTTCATTCGCATCGACGCACCGACCGAAACTCCGCCATCACATCGGCCGCTCGCCCAGCACCGTGACCCGCCGCATCAGGCGGCGCTCGTCGTTGGAAAAATCGCTGCGGGCGTGCAGCGCGCACCGATTGTCCCACATCAGGAGATCGTTCACTTGCCAGACGTGCTCGTAGATGAACGCTGGATTCTCCTGGTGGGCGAACAGGAAATTGAGAAGCTCGTCGCTTTCCGCTTCGGGCAGGCCCTCGATGGCGATCGTCATCAGGCGGTTTACATAGAGTGCCTTGCGGCCGGTGGCCGGATGCGTGCGGAAAACGGGGTGCGCGAAATGCGGCACGCCGTCCTTGATCTGCGTGCCGCGCTTCATCGAGGCATTGTCGTAATCGTAGGCGTGCAGCGCGTTGCGACCGTCGAGGCGGCGCTTGATGTCGTCCGGCAACGTTTCGTAGGCCTTGTAGGCGTTGGCGAACGGCGTGTTGCCGCCGGCGCTGGGAACCTCGATGGCATACAGCATCGAGGCCATCGCAGGCTTTTCCTGATAGCACTGATCGGAGTGAAACTGCATTTCGCCGTCCGGCAGGGCGCCGATCTGCTTGCCGTTCTCGCGGATGTTGGAAATCAACATCACCGCCGGATTGGCGGTGGTGTAGCGGCGCGTGTGGCTGAGCGCCAGCGGCCCATAGCGCTCGGCGAAGCGCACCTGATCGGCCTCGCTCAAATGCTGATCGCGAAACAGAACGACGATATTGTCGTGCCAGCAATCGCGGATGCTTTCGAACAACGCATCCGTCATCGGCTCGCTCAAATCGACGTTGAGAATCTCGGCGCCAAGCGCCGGCGACAGCGGCCGCGTTCGCAACTGATCTGCCGCCTGCCGGACATCCGCGGCAACGGTTTGCGTCGTCGTCTGCATCGGCGCTTCCTCCATCTCTTGCGATGGGGATACTATTCCCGCCCGAACTGCCGGCGCAATTCGGTTTTGGCCCTTTCCAAGACGCGGCGGCGGCTGGCCGGCAGGTTCGTGCCGGCGCGATTGATGTAGAAGCTCAGCATCGACATCGCCGAGCGGTACGGATCGGACTTCCTTCGCCGGCTCCGCTCCGCGGACCTTTTCAATGAGGCGGCGATGCGCTTGGGGTCGCGCCCTTTGAAAACACCGCCTTCAAGATCGAGCGCGTCGCTTTCACGGGTCACACGGCCGGACCAATAACTCCCCGCGCCCTTACGGCGACCCGGACCAGCCGTTCGCCGCCGCGGCGATTTGCGCCGGTGTGTTTTCGAGCGAGTGGCGGCTTTGGCCATGCGTCAGTCCCTTTGCGCCATGCAAAGAAAAACGGCGGCAATGATTTTTGTTCCAGGTCCGCACAACCGGCGCAGGCGGCTATTCGGCCGCGATCCTCCGCTGTGCCTGCTCCTGAATGTCGGCGAGACACTTGGCGAGCGCCTCGCCTTCGGGATCGAGCAGCGCCGCGGTGCGGGCGTTGGCGATCGCCTCCGCGGCCTGGGGCGGCGGCATGGCCCCGGCCAGCGCCGGCAGGATCAGCTCCCGCTCGATCAAGCGGTAGTTATTGGTGCCGCGCTTATGGGTGTCGCCGTAGCCCTTGATGAGGCGCGCACATTCCGCGATCTCGAGCGCGAGCTCCGCCGACAGCGGCGCGGCTTGCAATATCTGGCGGAGCCACGCCTCGATGGCATGCTGCTCCTCGCGATAGCGATAAGTGGCCGGTCGCCACGCGCGCAGCTTGGCGAGCAGACGAAAGCGCAAGTAGCCGAACACCGAGGCGGTGTTGAGCTCCATGCCCCAATGGGCGCGGCCGAGGCTCGGATGACGCTCGGCATAGGCCAGAATGCGCGCGCCCAGCCAATGCGGCAGGATCGAGCAGAACTCCTCGACGCCGGGCTTGAGGAACTCGGTGACGGCGAAGGGCTGCCCCGGCTTGATTCCCATCTGCGTGGCGATCCGTGCCATTCTGTCCGGATCGATCTTGGCTTGCGCGACGCGGATCACATCCTCATAGGACATGCGCACCGCGAGATGGCGCGCCGTTGCGGCGGCGAGCCGGCCGCCGGCTTCGGCCTTCGCTTCGGCATCGCAGACCGCCGCCAGACGATCGAGATAGAGCCGTGCGTAGCCGAGGTTCTGATAGGCGGCGAGCCGACGCACGCCCTCGCTCGCGAATGTGCGGGCGGCTTCCGGCAGGCGAGCGATCCGACTTTCAAGCTCGGCAAGCGACGCCACGGCCGGTCGCACACGCTTACCGGGGGCCGCAGCCGGGCGCACGCCGTTCTGTGCCGCCGCCAGACCGGCGCGGAAGCCACGCAGGTTCGACTTAACCGCCTTGCCGTCGGCCCGGATCGCGGCCTCGAAGGCGCCGGCCGGAATCGGCAGGGCGCCCATGCCGGCGATCACGCCGAGCATCACCGCATTGATCATCGCGCCGCTGTCGCGCGCGATCGCTTCGAGGTCAAGCAGCAGCGCAGTTCGCGAGTTCTTCTGCACCGCCTCGATCAACCGCTGCCGATCGTAGCGGCCATCGCCCATCGCCATCTTTTCAACCACCAGATAGGAGCGGCTGGTCGAAGCGATCGTCGTGGTGCGATCCGGCGTCACGTAGCCGCCCGCAACGGCGCGGCCGGCCTCCATCAGTTCGCTGGCGACGACGAGGTCGACGTCGCCGACCCCCGGCGCCAGCGCCAGGATCGGGCGCCGGCCCGCCGGCGAGGTCTGCGGCAGCAGTTCGATGTGGTAGGTGGTGGCGCCGGTGCGTTGCGCGACGCCGGGAATCGAGGTGGATTGCACCGGGAATCCCTGGCTCGCCGCTGCGGCCACGATCCAGTCGGTGAGCACGCCGCCGCCTTCGCCGCCCAGCGCGGCGATCAAGATCGTCATCGGCCGGGCGGCCGTTTGTTGCTCGCGAGCTGCCCGAGTTGCCTGCACGACAGGCTTCCTCTCCCGTCGAGAGGGAGGGTGAGGGCGGAGGGCCGGCTGCAATGAAGGCGATTGAGTTTCCGATATACCGCTCAGCCAACCGACGATCGTCTTGCGCAGGCGAAACAGCGCACGGTCCCACCAGCTCGGGTTGCTGACCACATCGGTGCGATAGAACGACGGGCACAGCACCGCCGCATGCGCGACTTCGCCGCACAAACCGCAGCCGACGCAGCTTTCGACCACGGCCGCGACCGGATCGGTCCGCAGCGGATCGGGATTAGGCTTCACGGTCAGCGAGGAGCAGCCGGACAGCCTGATGCAGGAGTGATCGCCGGTGCAGATTTCATCGTCGACGCCGAACCGCGTTGTCACCACGCGCTCGCCGCGTTTGAGCTTCTCGGAATTTTCCACGCGCAGCCGGCGCTGGCGCGCCAGCATGCATTCGCCGTCGGCGATGATGACTTTCAGGCCGCGCTCGGCGGTGCGCATCGCCTCTTTGAGCGTCGCCACCATCTTCGACACGCTGTAGGTGCGGACCGTGCGCAGCCAGGTGACGCCGAGCGAACGCACCGTCTTCTCGATGCTGATGCCGGTCGGCCTGCCCGACCGGTTCGCGTTGCTTGACGGCAGATATTGCTGGCCGGTCGCCGAAGCGTAACCGTTCTGCATCACGATCAGCACGCCGTCGCCTTTGTTGAACATGTTGGAGGCGACGCCGGTGATCAGTCCGTTATGCCAGAAGCCGCCGTCGCCCATCACGGCGATCGGCCGCTTCGCCATGTTCGGACCGACCGCGGCGGCGCTGGCGAGCGACATGCCGTAGCCGAGGATCGAGTTGCCGAGCGAGAACGGCGCAAAGGTCGCGAATGAATGACAGCCGATGTCGGCGCTGATATGCGTCGGCCCGATCTCGCGCTGCATGAGCTTGATGGCGGCAAAGACCGGCCGCTCCGGGCAGCCGGTACAGAAATTCGGCGGCCGCGGCGGAATATCGCCAACGGCGGCGAGCGCGCCGGGCTTGTGCGCGACCATGTCCTTGACGCGCGCCGCAACGGCGTCGCCGTCGATGCCGGCTGGACGCGTCTCGGTGAGGAACGCCGCAATGCCGCGCAAAAAAACTTCGGAGGTGTAATCGCCGCTCCTCGGCAAACATCCTTTGCCGAGCACGCGCGCGGCGATGCCGGCGCCGCGCAGAATGACGTTGATCTGCTGCTCGACGTAGTCGGGCGAGCCCTCCTCGACGACGAGGACCGCGCGCTTACCCGAGCAGAATGCCGTCACCTCTTCGGGCACCAGCGGATAGGCGACATTGAGCACATAGAGCGGCAGGCGTGAGCCGCCATAAAGATCGGCCAGATCGAGCCGCGCCAGCGCCCGCAGCAGCGGGTTGGCCAGGCCGCCGAGCACGATGATGCCGACATCGTCGCAATCGCCCGCGATCGTCTCGTTGAGCTTGCGCTCGCGAATGAATTTCTGCGCAGCCGGCAGCCGCTCTTCGACCTTCAGCCGCTCCTGCGTGAAGATGACCGGCGGATGCGCAAGACGGCCGTATTCGAAGCGCGGCGGACCGGCGAGTCGATGCCGGCCGCTATAGGTTGCGCGCTTGTTGTCCTTGGCGATGAATTCGCCGGTGAGATGGCAAGCGCGCACCCGCAGATCGAGCATGACCGGAGCGTGGCTTGCTTCCGAAAGCTCGAAGCCCTGCTCGACCATATGGACAATGGTCGGCAGATCGGCGCGCGGATCGAGCAGCCACATCGACGATTTCAACGCGTAGGCGTAGGAACGCTCCTGGATGACGCTGGCGCCTTCGCCATAATCCTCGCCGAGCACGATGAGCGCGCCGCCGATGACGCCCGGCGAGGCGAGATTCGAAAGCGCATCGGCCGCCACGTTGGTGCCGACGATCGATTTCCAGGTCACCGCGCCGCGCAGCGGATAGTTGATTGATGCGCCCAGCATCGCCGCGGCGGCGGCCTCGTTGGTGCAAGTTTCGACATGCACGCCGAGATCGGCCAACAGGTCTTCGGCATCCACCATGACGTCCAGCAAATGCGAGACCGGCGCACCCTGGTAGCCGCCCACGTAACTCACGCCCGACTGCAGCAGCGCCTTGGTGACCGCGAGAATGCCTTCGCCGCGAAATGTCTCGCCGGCGCCGAGCCGCAGCGCATCGACTTCCTTTTTGAACGAGCGTTCCATGGTATGTTTTTTGGGGTCGTTTTGGCAGCCAATAGACTGGCCGACATATATCCGCTTTTGCCTGTCACGTCATTTAGGCCGGTCGTCGGAGCAGCGAGCCGAAACAGGCGCCGAGCCCAGAAAAGTCCCGGCTTCTGGGATGTAATAACCGGCCGCGCCGCGGCATCGCCTCGGCTTGGTCTTCGGAGGCACTCCGGGTAGGGTGCGGCCCGCCGAGAGCAGGGCAACCTGCCGGAAGGCCTGGGGACCCTATGGACGGCCAAGCGCAGATCGTCATCGACAAGGTCAACCACACCTACCGGCCGCCGCGCGGCAAGCCGGTGCTGGCGCTGGCCGACGTGTCGCTGGAGGTAAAGCCACGCGAATTCCTCGCCATCCTCGGCCCATCCGGCTGCGGTAAATCGACCCTGCTTTATCTGGTCGGCGGCTTCCTGCCGATCGAGACCGGACGCATCCAGGTCGAAGGCAAAGCCGTGGCAGCGCCGGGTCCCGACCGCGGCATTGTGTTTCAGCACTTTGCGCTGTTCCCGTGGAAAACGGTACGCGGCAACATCCTCTACGGTCTCGAACGGCAGCGCCTGCCGCGCGCCGAGCGCGAACAGCGCGCGCGCGCCTTCATTGATCTCGTCGGCCTGCGCGGCTTCGAGGACAGCTACCCCTCGCAGCTGTCCGGCGGCATGAAACAGCGCACCGCGATTGCGCGGACGCTCGCCTTCGATCCGAGCATCCTGCTGATGGACGAACCATTCGGCGCACTCGACGCGCAGACCCGTTCGCTGATGCAGACCGAGCTGCTCAGCATCTGGCAACGCACGCCGAAAACCGTTATTTTTGTTACCCACGACGTGCAGGAGGCGGTTTATCTCGCCGACCGCGTGGCGGTGATGTCGGCGCGGCCGGGACGGATCAAGGCGCTCGTCGACACCAAGTTCGGCCACCGCGATCCGAGCATCTTCCGCGAGAAGGCCTTCGTCGAAAAGGTCGACGAGCTCTGGAATCTGGTGCGTGTCGAGGCGCTCAAGGCGCAGGAGGACAGGGCGCCGTGATTGTTTTGACTGTCATTGCGGCCGAACGAGCGCAACCGTGAGAACCGCGGCGCTGCGCTATCTGCCGCTGGTGCTGCTGGCGCTCGGCTGGGAACTCGTAGCGCGTCTCAACCTCGTAGACTCGGTCGCCCTGCCGCCCTTGAGCAAAGTGGCGGTCGCCTGGGTCGATCTCATTCGCGACGGCGAACTCGTCGACAACGGCGCGATTTCCCTTTATCGCGGCTCGGTCGGCCTGTTGCTTGCCATCCTCATCGGCGGCGGCCTCGGCATGGCGATGGCGCGCTGGCGGCTGCTCGACGTGTTCGTCAATCCGCTGGTGGAACTGTTCTATCCGCTGCCAAAATCGGCGCTCATCCCGGTCACCGTGATCTGGCTCGGCTTCGGCGACGGCTCGAAGATTTTGTTGATCTTTCTCGGTTGCATGATCCCGGTCACGATCGGCGCCTATAACGGCGCCCGCGGCAGCGAACAGGTGCTGCTCTGGTCGGCACGCAGCATGGGCGCGAGCCGGCTGCGCATGATGTGGGACGTGGTGATGCCGAGCGCGCTGCCCGAACTGCTCAACGGCATCCGCACCGCGCTGGCGCTGGCATTCATCCTTTTGGTCAGCGCCGAGCTGATCGTGGCGCAGCAGGGCTTTGGCTATCTGATCGGCTATCTCGGCTCCACCGGCTCGTACGAAGGCATGTACGCGGTGGTGCTGACCGTCGCTTTCCTCGGCTTTGCCGCGGACCGAATTTATCAAACAATCATCCAATGGTTGCTGCGATGGCGGGAGTAGAAGACCGGACCTCGCTGGCCGCGGCCGAGGCCGATGTGACCGCAGCGGCGACGCGGCGGCTCGACATCATATTCCGCGGCGGCGCGGCGGTCTTTTCCATCTTGCTGCTCCTGATCGCCTGGGAGCTGTTCGCACGCAGCGGCAAGGTCACGCTGTTCATGCTGCCGCCGTTCACGGTGGTCGCCCAGTATATTGCGCGAGACGCGATGTCCGGGGTGCTCTGGATCAATCTCGGACTGACGTTATACCGGGCCATGATCGGGTTTTTGATCGCGGCGATCGGCGGGATCGTGCTGGCGACGCTGATGTCACGCGTCAAGCTGGTGCGCTGGTTCTTCGACCCGATCATTTCGGTCGGTTTCCCGATGCCGAAAATCGCGTTCCTGCCGGTCATCATTTTGTGGCTCGGCGTCTACGACGTTTCGAAAATCTCCATCGTGGTGTTCGATGCGATATTTCCGGTGGTGACGGCGACCCTCGCGGGCATCGCCGCCGTGGAAAAGGAACTGCTGTGGTCGGCCCGCAACATGGGCGCCAACGAGCGCGAGCTGACCTGGCAAGTCGTATTGCCGGCCGCCTCCCCGCAAATCCTGACCGGGCTTCAGGTCGCGCTGCCGATCGCGCTGATCGTCGAAATCATCGGCGAAATGGTGATGGGCGGCTATGGCCTCGGCGGCGCGATGATGAGCGCCTCACGCTTTGCCAACTCGCCCGGCGTATTTGCCGGCATCGTCGAGATCGCCATCGTCGGTTTTGCCCTGATCAAGGCGATGGCGATGCTGCGCCGGCGGCTTCTGGTCTGGCACCCGGAAGCGGCTTAACCAAATTCCGCCACGCCCTTAGCGGTTCGGTGCGTCAACCGATAGGCTTGCACTGTGCCAGCATTTCCGCCGACAATCGGCGCGGGAAGGCCGCTGGCGCAAGCCTTGGCAACACGCGAAATAGTCATCTGGGAGGGCAACTCATGCGCGCAGTCATTGCGGTTTTAGGTCTGGTGTTGACATTGTTGGGCGCCGGCGTTGCCCGCGCCGAGCCGGTCCAGATACGCGTCGCCTGGGTCGCGCCGATCGCCAACTGGATATCGATCTGGCTCGACAAGAAAGATCTCGCCCAGCATCTCGGCAAATCCTACACATTCACGCCGGTGCATTTTGCCGGCACGCCGCCGATGGTCACGGCGATCGCCAACAACCAGGTGGAAATCGGCGACCTCGCGTTTTCCACGCTGCCGATCGCCATCAAGAATGCCGGCATCGACGACATTCGCATTATTGCGGACGACTTCCAGGACGGCGTGCCCGGCTATTGGACGATCCCGTTCGCCGTGCTCAAGGACGGCCCCGTCAAGCGGGTCGAGGATCTCAAGGGCAAGGTCGTCGCCACCAACGCGGAAGGCAGCGCGGTCGACGTCGCCATGAAGGCGATGCTGCATAAGCATGGGCTGGAGCCCAATCGCGACTATACCGTCATCGAAGCGCCGTTCCCGGCGATGAAGGCGATGCTGGCCGAGCACAAGGTCGATCTCATTCCGGACGTCCTGCCGTTCGCGCTCGATCCGCAAATGCAGAAGATTGCAAGAACGCTGTTCACCGCCCACGACGCCATCGGTAAATCGGAATTCGTCACCTTCCAGGCGCGGAAACCGTTCATCGACGCGCATCGCGCCGCCATTGTGGACTGGTTCGAGGACACGCTGCGCATCCTGCACTGGTACACCGACCCAAAGAACCACGCCGAAACGGCACAGATTGCCGCGCGTTTCGTCAAGGCGCCGCCGCAGCGCATGGACTGGGTATTCACCAAGACCGACGCCTATCGCGATCCGAACATGCTGCCGGATCTCGCCGCGCTGCAACGCAACGTCGACCTGACAAAGGAGCTTGGCTTCGCGCAGGCGAGCTTCGACGTCAAAGCCTACTCTGATTTGAGCATGGTCAAGGAGGCGGCGCAGCGGCTGAAATAGCAGCGGCCGCGACACAACAGCATAGGGCTCGGCCGCGTCAAGGCTGCGGCAAGCCTCACGCTTGCGCCGCACTTTCCGTATGCGCACAATCGGCCCGGCTAGGCTGGCCGCGCCGGGTTGCGCGGCGGAGCGGCCCAATCAGGCTGGACAGGCGCGAGGCGCCGACCCGGCAATATTGCACTTGGCTCCGGAGGAATTGATGCGTGTTATGAATTTTGCCTGGGCCGCGCTCTGCGGCTTGGCGCTTATAGGGCCGGCTCACGCGGACCCTTTGAAGATCCGCGGCGCCTGGGTGGCGCCGGTGTCAAATTGGGCGTCGATCTGGCTGGCGAAGAAGGACCTCGCCAAGCATTTCGGCCAATCCTATGTGTTCGAGCCGACGCATTTCGCCGGCACGCCGCCGATGGTCACCGCCATCGCCAACAATGAGGTGGAGATCGGCGATCTTGCCTTTTCGACGCTGCCGATCGCCATTTCCAATGCAGGCCTCGACGATATCCGCGTCATCGCCGACGAGTTTCAGGACGGTGCGCCTGGCTATCGCGACGACACCTATGATGTTCTCGCCGACGGACCGATCAAAAAGATCGAGGATCTCAAGGGCAAGGTGGTGGCGACCAACGCCATCGGCAGCGGCGTCGACGTGGCGATGCGCGCCATGCTGCGCAAGCATGGACTTGAGGCCAACCGCGACTACACCATTGTCGAGGCGCCGTTTCCCGCCATGGCGGCGATGCTGACCGAGAAAAAGGTCGCTCTGATTCCCGCGATCCTGCCGTTCGCGCTCGGCCCCCAATACAAGGTCGCGCGGCCGCTGTTTTCCATCCACGACGCGATCGGCGTCTCCCAATTCGCGGTCTGGAGCGCGCGCAAGCCGTTCATCGACGCGCATCGCGCGGCACTGGTCGATTTCCTGGAAGATACCATGCGGATCGAGCATTGGTATCTCGATCCGAAAAACCACGACGCAGTCGCGGCTATCGCCGCGCAGATGACCAAACAGCCGGCTGCCCGGTTCGACTGGCTGTTCACCAAGCAGGATTATTACCGCAATCCCGAGATGAAGCCCGACCTCGACGCGCTGCAGAGGAACGTCGACATGACCAAGAACCTCGGTTTCGTCCAATCGAGCTTTGACGTGAAGACTCATTCCGATCTCAGCCTGATCGAAGACGCGGCCAAACGCCTGAAATAAACAACACACCAAACACGAGGCGCCGGAGAACGGCGCCCGTACACCATACCGGAGGGAACGATGCATCTGACGAAGTTCGCGATGGCCGGGCTGTGCGCGGCCGTTTTTGCCGGCGCGGCCAGCGCCGAACCGCTGAAGATCAGCGAAGGCTGGGTTGCACCCGGCAATTGGGCGTCGATCTGGCTGCAGAAGAAGGATTTGGCCAAGCATTCCGGCAAATCCTACGTCATGGTGCCGGAACACTATGTCGGCACCCCGCCGATGATCACCGCGCTCGCCAACAACCAGGTCGCGATCGCCAACCTCGCCTATTCGACGCTCGGCATCGCCATCCAGAATGCCGGCCTCGACGATCTGCGTGTCGTGTCCGATGAATTCCAGGACGGCGTGCCGGGCTATTATTCGCAGGAATTCATGGTGCTGAAGGACAGCTCGATCCACAAGATCGAGGACCTCAAGGGCAAAATCCTCGCCACCAACGCCGAGGGCAGCGCCGTCGACGTCGCCATGAAGGCGATGCTGCACAAGCACGGCCTCGAGCCGAACCGCGACTACACGGTGGTCGAGGCGCCGTTCCCCGCCATGCGCGCCATGCTGGCCGAGCACAAGGTCGACCTCATCCCCGCGGTGCTGCCGTTCTCCTACGATCCGGCGCTGCAGAAGATCGCCCGCGATCTATTTACGGCCAGAGATGCGCTGGGGATCAGCGACTTCATCGTCTGGGTCGCGCGCAAGCCGTTCATCGACAAGAATCGCGCAGCTCTGGTCGATTTTTTCGAGGATACGCTGCGCATCACGCACTGGTACGAAGACCCCGTCAATCATGATGCGGCGATCAAAATTATCGGCGACTTAGTGAAGCGGCCGCCGTCGATCTTCAGTTGGGCGTTTACTCACCGCGACGTTTATCACGATCCCAATATGATTCCGAACCTCGCTGCGCTGCAGAGCAACGTCGATATGACGCACGAGCTCGGCTTCACCAAGGCGAGTTTCGACGTCAAGAAATATACCGATCTGAGCATCGTCGAAGAAGCAGCGAAGCGGTTGAAATGATGCGCGCTTCGCGCGTCAATGCATCGACTTGCCGCCGTCGACATTGATGGTCTGCCCGGTCATGAAATCGCTCGCCGGCGATGACAGAAACATCACCGCGCCGACCAGATCGGCCGGCACCTGGACGCGCTCGATGGCGCGGCCGGCGATGCGCGTGGCGAGGTAGTTGCCCGACGAACTCGCCACCTGCGTCTCGCTCTGCGTCATGCCCGGCGTCAGCGCGTTGACGGTGATGCCGAATTCGCCGACCTCGCGGGCGAGCGCGCGGGTGAAGCCGATGACGCCGGCCTTTGACGTTGTGTAATGCAGACGGTTCGGCGTTCCCTCCCACACCCGCGACGAAGAGATGTTGACGATCTTGCCGCGCTGTTGCGCCTTCATGGCCGGGAAGACGGCGCGGCAGCACAAGAAACATGCCGCGCAGATTGACCGCCATGACCCGGTCCCATTCCTCGATCGGGATTTCGAGCCAGGAGCGCCGCGGCAACGTGCTCATCAGCGATGCATTGTTGACGAGCACGTCGATTGAACCATGACGGTCCAGCACGGACGCGACCGCCGCTTTGACGGACAGCTTCGTCAGCAATATCAACCCCGAGCCCGAACACCTCCAGGCCCGCCTTGGTCAGCGAAGCGGCGACGCTCTCGGCCGCCGCCACGTCGATATCGGCCGCGGCGACACGGGCGCCCGCCTTGGCGAATTCCTCGACATAGACCTTGCCGATGCCCTTGCCGCCGCCGGTGATGAGTACGCGGCAATCGGAAAAATCAAACCGCTCGTTCACGGCCATTGTGTTTGTCCCCGTGGAAATCGCGCCGGATTCATGGCACTGGATGCAGAATGAACCCCATCGATCTCGAAGTCATCTACCAATCGACGCTGCAGATCGCGCGCGAGCTGACGCTCAACATGCTGCGCACCGGCTACTCCACGATCATCAAGGAGAGCCAGGATTTCACCTTCGCGATCTTCGATGCGGAGGGCCGCATGGTGGCGCAGGGCATCCCGCAGCCGCTGCATATCGGCCCGGTCGCCGCGCAGGTGAACGAGGTGCGCCGCCGCTTCCCCGAAGCCGCGCCGGGCGATGCCTTCATCGTCAATCATCCCTACCAAGCCTGCCAGAACCACTCCACCGACGTGACCATCGTCACCCCGATGTTCGTCGGCGAGCGCATCGTCGGCTACATCGGTAACACCGCCCACAAGCCCGATCTCGGCGGCAAGGTGCCGGGCACCAATGCGGGCGATGCCACCGATCTGTTCCAGGAGGGGCTGCTCATCCCGCCGATGCGCATTCTCCGGCGCGGCGAACTGGTCGCCGATCTCGAAGCCGTCATCTGCGCCAATACGCGCACTCCGGAAGTCACCTGGGGCGACATCAACGCGCAGATCAACACCAACAGCTACGGCCTGACCCGCTTCGCCGAACTGTTCGCCAAATACGGCGCCGACAAGGTACTGGCCTGCTGGCGGGAGTGGATGGAAATTTGCGAGCGCGAGTTGCGCAAGGAAATCGCCAAGGTGCCGGACGGTCTGTACGGCCCCGAGACTGATTATCTCGACGACGACGGCATCGATCTCGATAAGTCCTACCGCATCTCGGCGTCGCTCGAAGTGAAGGGCGACGTGTTGCGTTTCATTCTCGACAGCGACGCACAGGCGCGCGGACCGATCAACTTGCGGCCGTGCGTGTCGCGAAACTTCATCCAGTGCCTGGTCAAGATGGTGTTCATCCCGCGCCTGCCGGTGAACGATGGGCTATCGCGGCCCGTACAGGTGTCCTATCCGCCCGAAGGCTCGCTGCTCAATCCGCGCTTCCCGGCGCCCGTGAATATGTATGTGCGGCCGAGCCAGGTGACGACTTCGGTCGCGATCCGCGCGCTGGCGCGCGCGGTTCCGGGCCGCGTGCCGGCGCCGGGCAGCGCCGCCGGCGGCTCGATCTCCAGCGCCGGCCGCCATCCGCAAACCGGCCGCTGGTATTCGCAGTATGAAATCCTCAGCGGCGGCACCGGCGCGCGGCCCGACAGCGACGGCGTCAGCGCCATGGACGAACTCGTCGTCAACGTGATGAACACGCCGGTCGAAGCGGTGGAGACCGAGTTTCCGGTCCGGGTCGAGAGCTACGGGTTGGCCCAGGATTCCGGCGGGCCGGGCACATATCGCGGCGGCCTCGGCGTGCGCCGGCAATGGCGAATTCTCGGCGACGAATCGGTCATCAACTTGCGCACCGATCGCTTCAAATTCTCGTCGCCCGGAATTTTCGGCGCCAAGCCCGCGCATCCTTCGGCGGCATCGCTGCAATCCGATGGCACGCCGCCACGCCCGCTGACGTCCAAAGTCGCCGGCCTGCGGCTCAAAAAGGGCGATGTGCTGTCGATGGAATTCGCCGGCGGCGGTGGCTGGGGCGATCCGAAGGAGCGTGCCGTCGAACGCGTGCGCGTCGACGTCGAGCGCGGCTACGTCTCGCGCGAGGCGGCGCGTAAGGATTACGGCGTCGTGTTTGCGGACGATCTAAGCGTCGATAGCGATGCGACAGCGCGGCTGCGCGGCAAAAGCTCAGACTTCGCTCGTCCCCGCGAAGGCGGGGACCCAGCTGGATTCCCGCCTTCGCGGGAATGAGCGGAAAATAACATTGCGAATGGCGGCCTCATGAAATTGCGCGTTGGGATCGACGTTGGCGGGACATTCACGGATGTCACCGCCTTCGATGAGGACGCCGGCGCGCTCGTTGCCGTGCGCAAATATGTATCCAATCCGGCGCAACCGGCTGCCGTCATGGAACAGATCACGCACGACCTTGCGGCAGAATTCGGCGCGGGATCGGTCGCGCTGATCCTGCATGGCTCGACTGCGGCGCTCAACACCATGCTGGAAGGCAAAGGCGTCAAGGTCGGTCTGATCACCACGCGCGGCTTCCGCGATGTCTACGAGATCGGCCGTCAATGGCGTGGCGACGAGGTGTTCAACATCTTCGCGCCGGCGCCCAAAATGCTGCTCACCCGCGACCGCATCCACGAGGTCCGCGAGCGGCTCGATCCCAGGGGCAATGTGATCACAAAACTAAATGAGGAGGAGGTTGCCGCAGCGGCGCGCAGGCTGGTTGCCCAAGGCGTCGAGGCTATCGCCGTCTGCTTTCTGTTCGCTTACGCGAACCCGGCGCACGAGCGCGCGGCGGCGAAGGTTATCCGCGACATCGCACCGAACCTTTACGTCTCGCTGTCGCACGAAGTGAATCCGGAATGGCGCGAATACGAGCGCACCGCGTCGACCGTGGGCAATGCCTATATCGGACCGCCGGTGTCGCGCTATCTGCACGAATTGGAGGCGCTTTCGCTGCGGCGCTTTCCGCGCTCGCGCACGCTGATGATGAAGTCCGACGGCGGCGCCGCCAGCGCCCGCATGCTCGATCGGACGCCGATCGAAACCGTGATGTCCGGCCCGGTCGCGGGTGTCATCGGCGGGCGCTATCTCGGCGACATAAAAGGCATCGAGAACATCATCACCTTCGATACCGGCGGCACGTCGTCCGACATGGCGGTGCTGCCGGGACAGCCGCTATTCAAATCGGAGTTCGCGGTGGCGCGGCATCCGCTGCGCACCCGCACCGTCGACATCGAAACCATCGGCGCCGGCGGCGGCAGCATCGCGGCCGTCGAACTCGGCGTGCTCAAGGTGGGGCCGCAGAGCGCCGGCGCCAATCCCGGACCCGCCTGCTATGACCGCGGCGGCAGCGAGCCGACATTGACGGACGCTCTGGCCGTGCTCGGCCATCTCAGTCCGACGGCGCTGCTCGAAGGCGCGATGCCGATCTCGCAGGCGAAGGCGTACGAGGCGGTGACTACGCGGGTCGCGCAGCCGCTCGGACTCCAGCCGGTCGAGGCGGCGTGGGGCATCCTCACCGTGCTCGCCACCAACGTCACCATGGCGATGCGCACCATCACCATCGAGCGCGGTTACGATCCGCGGGAATTCACGCTGATCGCCTTCGGCGGCATGGGGCCGACGATTGCCGGCCGCTTCATCGGCGAACTCGGCATCGGCCGCATTCTGGTGCCGCGCGATCCCGGCACGTTTTCGGCCTTCGGCATGCTGGTGACCGACGTGCATCAGACCAGGAGCTTTACGCGCATTACCAGGCTCGATGCGGCGAAGCCGGCCGAGCTTGAACAAACCTTTGCGGAGATGGAACAGGCCGCGCTCGCCGAATTGCTGCAGGAGCGATTCCCGCGCGAACGGCTGACGGCATTGCGCAGCGCCGGCATGCGCTATCGCGGCCAGTCCTACGAAGTGAGCGTCCCGGTCGCGGCGCTGCAAAGCGGCGCCGATCTTGCCGCGCTCGCCGAGCGTTTCCACGATGCGCACCAGCGGCGCTACGGCCATATGGCGCAATCCGAAGCGGTCGAAATCGTCAACTTTCAGGTCACCGCGGTCGGAGCCATCCCCAAACCGCAGTTCCACGAACTTGCCGCGCGCGAGCAGCGGCCGTCGCCGCACGAAACCCGCACGGCGTATTTTGGGCCGAGCGAAGCAACCAAAATCCCGGTATTTCGCCGCTCGGCGCTCCAGCCCGGCGCCGTGATCGACGGGCCCGCCATCATCGACGAAAAGACGTCGACCGTCGTGCTCTATCCCGGCCAGCGCGCCGTGGTTGACGGCTACCTCAACATCGAGATCGCGCTCACATCGGGCTGAGCCGCGTCGCCGTCAGCCCACCAGCACGTTACTGAACTGCCACGGATCGCGCTTGTCGATGTCTTCCTTGAACAGGCCCGGCCGATCCTTGATCGGCGTCCAGTCGGTGTAGGCGCCGATCACCGGGCCGAGATAGGGCATCTGCACCTCCAGGCAGCGGCGAAAATCCATCTCGTCTGCCTCGACGATACCGGCGTGCGGATTCTCCAGCGCCCAGACCATGCCGGCCAGCACCGCCGAGGTGACCTGCAGGCCAGTCGCGTTCTGGTACGGCGCAATCGAGCGCGTCTCGTCGATCGAAAGCTGCGAGCCGTACCAATAGGCGTTCTTCTTGTGGCCGTAGAGCAGCACACCGAGCTCGTCGATGCCGTCGACGATCTCGTGTTCGTCCAGAATGTGGATGTCCGGCTGCCGCTGGCCGGCCTGGCCGAACAGTTCGTGCAGCGCCAGCACTGCGTCGTTGCACGGGTGATAGGCGTAGTGACAGGTCGGGCGGTACACCACTTTGCGGCCGTCGCGCAGCGTGAAAAAGTCGGCGATCGAGATCGACTCGTTGTGGGTGACCAGGAAGCCGTATTGCGCCTTGGCGGTCGGCGTCCACGAGCGCACGCGCGTATTGGCGCCGGGCTGCGTCAGATAGATCGCCGCCTGACAGCCGACCTTATGCTTGAAGCCGTTCTTCGGCAGCTTCTTCTCGTGCGTGCCCCAGCCCAGCTCGGCCGGCTGCATGCCTTCCGACAGGAAACCTTCGACCGACCAGGTGTTGACGAATACCTCAAGCGGCTTCGGCTGCCTGGCCCGCTGGGTGTCGCGCTCGGCGATGTGAATGCCTTTGATGCCGGCTTTCTTGGCGAGCCGGCCCCAGTCCTCGCGCGTCACCGGCTCCTTGAACTTGAGCTTGAGATCGCCGGCAACGTTGAGCAGCGCCTGCTTGACGAACCAGGACACCATGCCGGGATTGGCGCCGCAGCACGATACGGCCGTGGTGCCGCCTGGCGTCTTGCGCTTTGCCGCCAGCACGGTTTCGCGCAGCGCGTAGTTCGAGCGCTTTTCCGGCCCGAGCTTCGAGTCGAAATAAAATCCGGCCCACGGCTCGACCACGGTGTCGATGTAGAGCGCGCCGATCTCGCGGCAGAATTCCATGATGTCGAGCGAGGAGGTGTCGACCGAAAGGTTGACGCAAAAACCCTGGCCGCCGCCCTCGGTGAGCAGCGGCCGCAGCAGCGTGCGGTAGTTGTCGCGCGTCACCGCCTGGTGGATGAAGCGGATGCCGCGTTCATCCAGCAGCTTGCGATCCTTGTCCTCGGGGTCGATGACCACGAAGCGGGACTTGTCATATGTGAAGTGACGCTCGATCAGCGGCAGCGTGCCTTCGCCGATCGAACCGAAGCCGATCATGACAATGGGTCCGCTGATACGGGCGTGAACAGGCCAGTCGGTCATCCCCGTGCCTCCAGAACAAAGAGGTGCTTTTGCACTCAGGCAGCGCGTTTCTCAAGCTTCCGTGCGTACGCACGCCGGCCGGCGCCGCCGACCGCGATCAGCGTATTCAGATCGGGCTTCGGCCGCGGCTCCCCGGTCGCGCCGATCAGTCCGCACGCGCCGGCGAGTGCGCCGGGATGCAGCTCAAGCGCCAGCAATCGATCGCGCTCGAACTGCCCCGGCATCCACAGGCGGCGGGTCTCTGCAGCCGTAAAGCCGAAACGGCCGTAATAGGTGGCATCGCCGATCAGGAGGATCGCGCCATGGCCCGCGAGGCGCGCCCGCGCGATGGCGCGGCGGATCAGCGCCGAGCCGATGCCGCGGCAGCGATGATCAGGATGAACCGCGAGCGGACCCAGCAGCAACGCCGCTTGCGCCGGCCCGGCGCTGACGTGCCAGAGCCGGACCGTGCCGACAATCTGCCCGCCGTCGACGGCGACGAGCGACAGGCCGCGCGCCGGCTGGCGCCCTTCGCGCAGCCGCTCGGACGTCTTGGCGAAGCGCGCCGCGCCGTAGGCCGCGTCAAGCAGAGCTTCGCGCGCGGCGGCATCGGATGCTTTTTCTTCCCGGATGTTGACCATGATCCCGCTCCTTTCTCCCGTGCCGCCAGCGCGACCACTCCCCAAAGGAGAGCCGCGCCGGGGCATCAGGGGCCCGCCACGCCTGTTCAGATGTGATAGGTCCGCAGCGGCGCGAAGCCATTGAAGGCCACCGCCGCGTAGGTCGCCGTGTAGGCGCCGGTGCCTGCGATCAGGACCTTGTCGCCGATCTCAAGGCTGATCGGCAGATCGTAAGGCCGCTTCTCGTACAGCACATCGGCGGAGTTGCAGGTCGGGCCGGCAAGCACGCACGGTCCGACTTCATCGCCGTCATGCGGCGTGCGGATCGGATAGCGGATCGACTCGTCCATCGTCTCGGCGAGGCCGCCGAATTTGCCGATGTCGAGATAGACCCAGCGCACATGGTCGTGCTCGCTCTTGTTGGCGACGAGCACCACCTCGGCCTCGATCACGCCGGCATTGCCGACCATGCCGCGGCCCGGCTCGATGATCGTCTCCGGGATGCGGTTGCCGAAATGCTTGCGCAGCGCCCGGAAGATGGAGCGCCCATAGGACTCCACCGCCGGCACGTCGCGCAGGTACTTGGTCGGAAACCCGCCGCCCAGATTGACCATCGACAAGTTGATGCCGCGGTCGGCGCAGGCGCGGAAGATCGCCGCCGCCGACTTCAACGCCTCGTCCCAGGCCGCGGTGCGGCGCTGCTGCGAACCGACGTGGAACGACACACCGGCCGCCTCGAGGCCAAGCCGCTGCGCATGCTCTAGCACGTCCACCGCCATCTCCGGGTCGCAGCCGAATTTCCGCGACAGCGGCCATTCGGCGCCGGCGCAGCCGAACAGGAAGCGGCAGAAGACCCTGGCGCCGGGGGCGGCGCGGCCGATCTTCTCCACCTCGGCCTTGCAGTCGACCGCGAACAGGCGGACGCCGAGCGCGTAGGCGCGCGCGATGTCGCGCTCCTTCTTGATGGTGTTGCCGAAGGAGATGCGCTCGGGCGTGGCGCCGGCCGCGAGCACCATTTCGATCTCGGCGACCGAAGCGGTGTCGAAGCAGGAGCCGAGCGAGACCAGCAGCGACAGCAGCTCTGGCGCCGGGTTCGCCTTGACGGCATAGAACACCCGGCTGTCCGGCAGTGCCTTGGCAAACGCCTTGTAATTGTCGCGCACGACGTCGAGGTCGACGACCAGGCACGGACCATCGTCCAGGCCTTCGTCACGGCGGCGGCGCAGGAAATCGCGGATGCGCTCGGTCATCGGAGCCGCTCCTTCTTCCAGGTTCAAGGAGCGGCGCCGCGACAGCAGCGTGGCTCAGCATTGAAATTCTGGCCGCAGCGCTTTCGCGCGAACGGCCGGCGTCAGCGGCTTCCAGTGCCTCCCGGCCGACCGTGCGTTGGGGACACGGCAAGTCGTGCGGCGCTTTCGCCGAGATGCTGCCTTGGATTGGAGCGGGGAATCCCGTTCCGCACGGCCGGCAAGATGGACAAGCCTCTTCGGTGCTGACCTTTGGACGGCCAACGAGACCAAAAAAGCCCGCTCCGTCGTTGCTTTAAGCCGCGTCCCCCGTTGAGCGCGGGGTGCGCCGGTTTCGCCTCCGGCTGCCGATCACGTAGTGAGGCTCTAACGAACTGAACCTCAGGCGACTGTCCGGCCTCTTGTCCGGATGCCTACCGATCGACACACGGCCACAGGCACGTGCGAATTTGGGCGAGCGGCAAATAGGCGTATCGATCTCCCATTGCAAGAAAAATCGACAGGCACGGCAAAAAATTTCACAACGCCGGCCGCGCAACGGCGATGGCGGCATGCGCACCGGCTGGATGACGCAGCACGGCGGCTGTGTGATAGTGGCGCGCTTCGACCGCTCCACGCTTTCAAGGATGTGAATTCATGTCTGGCTTGCCGATGACTTTCGCCTGCGGCCTTTACGATCGCATGCTCGCCCTGCAGACCGGCGAGATCAAACCCGATGGCATCGATCTGAATTTCCTGGTCATGGACAACCCGCGGGAAATCTTCGACCGCATGTCCAATCGGCTGGAATTCGACGCCTGCGAGATGTCGAGCTCCGAATTGATCAGCCGCCACGCCGCCAACAAGCTGCCGTTCGTCGCCATTCCGGTGTTCGCCTCGCGGGTGTTCCGCCACGGCTTCATCACGGTCAACCGCAACCACGTCAAGAAACCGAAGGACCTCGAAGGCAAGCGGGTCGGCGTGCCGCTCTATACGCAAACGGCGGCGCTGTTCGTCCGCGGGCTGATGCAGCACGACCTCGGCATCGACCTGTCGACCATCGAATGGATCGAGGGGGCGGTGAACGAGCCCGGCTCCTACGGCAACCCCTCGGTGATGCCGCTTCTCGAAGAAGATCAATCTCAAGCCGAACAAGAGCGGCAAATCGCTCAGCGACCTCTTGGCCGCCGGCGAGATCCAGGGACTGATCGGGTCCAACATGCCGAACTCGCTCAAGACCAGCCCCGATGTGGTGCGGCTTATTCCCGATTACCGGGCGCAGGAGAAGGACTACTACAAGCGCACCAAAATCTTCCCGATCATGCACACCATCGTCATCCGGCGGGATCTGTATGAGAAGCACCCCTTCGTGGCGACCAGCCTCTACAACGCGTGCTGTGCCGCCAAGGACCGCGCCTGGCAGAAGATCCGCTTCAGCGGCACGCTGCGTTACATGCTGCCGTGGCTGCCCGATGACGTGAAGGAAATCGACGACGTGTTCGGCGGCGACTGCTGGCCTTATGGCATCGAGCCCAACCGGTCGACGCTCGAAGCACTGGTGACCTATATGGTCGAGCAGGGCTTGATCCCGGAACAGATCCCGATCGAGAAGCTGTTCGTGCCGACCTACGGATAGAAGTCCCGCATCCCGCTCTGCGGGAGAGCGTTAAGTCTTCACCGGGATCGCTTCGCGCGGGCCTTTTTGACTCCCCGGCCCGAGCGGCTTGGGGCCGTGCGCGTTTTGACGCGAGGCGGCAATTCGCCCGCCTTCTGCAGCCGCGTCGTCCAATATTCCCAGGCGCGTCCCATCGGCCGCGCCTGCAATTGTCGCGGTTCGGCCCGTTCGCGTTCGGCCGCCGTCAAGGCGCCGATCGTGCCGAGCATCATCGAGCGCAACTGGATTTCCGCATTGGCGTGCGAATAGACGGTGCGGAATACCAGCTCCCTCAGGCTTCTGCCGGCGACCGTCGCGCCATGGCGGCGCATCAGCACCATCCAGTGCGGGCCGAGCCCCCTGGCGAGCGAATGGCCCTCCTCCGGCTTGACCACCATGAGATCGGTATCGCCGAACTCATCGCGGCTGTCCCAGAACGGCACCACTTGGCCCATCACCGGGCCCATGTGGAATACCGGTTCGAGCGCGATGCCGGTGACGCAGAACGGCAGCACCGACGGGGAATGGTGATGACACACCGCATTCACGTCAGGCCGCGCCTGATAGATGCAGCCGTGAATCACCCGTTCGCCATACATGTCGCCCTTGGGCGGCACCACCGGCTCGGAATCGAGCGTGAACTCCAGAAGATCGGAGGGCTCGATCAATTCCGGACTGCGCGAGCGCGCCAGAAGATAGCGGTCGGGACGGTCAGGATGGCGCACGCTGACATGCCCGAAGCCGTCGAGCACGCCCTCATGCGCGATGATGCGATTGGCGAGCGCCAGCTCGTAGCGCACCTCGTCGAGTGCCTTGGACATCACACCGCCTTCAGGTGCGCGTCCTTGCGCTTGTACAATTCCTCGTCGGCATAGCCCATCGTTTCCGGCTTGCCGCGGCCGAGCATGACCTGAAAATACACCGGCCCGAGCGAGTCATTCTGGTAGCCGTGGATCACGCCGGCCGGGCAGGAAATGCACTCCCATGGGCCGAGCCGCGTCGTCAGCCGATGGCCGGTTTCGTCCTCGACAAAAACATCGAGGTAGCCGTCCAGCACGAAGAAGCACTCCTCGACTTCGTGGGTGTGGGCGGCATTCCCCTGTCCCGGCTCGACATACATGATCGACAGCGTGAAATTGCCGGCCGGAATTACCGACGGATCGCCGTGCTTGCCGGAACCGCCGGCGCCGATGAAGCGATGCTGCGCGCGCTTGTAGCCTTCGACCTTGGCGTCTTCGAACGCAGCCCAATCCGGCTTCTTCTCTTTGAAGCGGCCGACATACCGCTTCATGATGTCTTCGACGGGAACGCCTTCAAGCTCTTTCGGACGCGGATGACGGGCGACGGACATGGCTTTGCTCCTGATTGAGACGTTGACACAAATCTATGCTTGCAGCGGCCGCTCGTCTATGTCCCGCCATCCGGAGGTGCTCGGCGTGCAGCGCGGGCCTCGGAAGGCGACGGATCATTGCTTGCGCGCGTCCTGGACGAGCTGCCAGACGGCGCTCGGCGTCAACGGCAGGTCGCGCGGCTGGACGCGGAACGATTGCAGCGCATTCGCCACCGCGTTCGCCATGCAACCGCCGGCGGCGACGATGCCGCCCTCGCCGGCGCCCTTGGCGCCCAGCGGATTGATCGGCGACGGATGGTCCTCGGTAACGAAGCAGCGCAGGTTCGGGAAATCCGAAGCCGTGGGTAACAGATAATCGGCAAGTGAGCCGGTGAGGAACTGGCCCTGCGCGTCGTACTTGAGATCCTCCAGCACGGCGCCGCCGAGTCCCTGCACCAGCGAACCGATCACTTGTCCCCGCACCGTCAGCGGATTGATGGCGCGGCCAACATCCTGCACCACGACGTAGTCGACAATTTCGATATGGCCGAGCCGCGCATCGACCGTAATGTGAGCAGCATGGGTTCCGTAGCTGTAGGTGTGCTGGTGGTTGAGGAAAGCGCCCTCCGCGGTAAGACCGGCGAATTCCTTGAGCGGCACTGTGATACCATCGCCGATGACCCTGTCGACGTCGAGCGTGACTTTGGACTCGGCGCAGCCGAACCGCTTGCCCGCTGCCTGGCGCAGCAGCGCCATGAACTTTTGCGTGGCGTCGAGCACCGCCGAACCGCCCATCACCACCGAACGCGAATGATAGGCGCCGTAGCCGTCGCTCACGATGCCGGTCGAGCCATGATACACATGCCGGATGCGCTCGATCGGCACCTCAAGTGCATCGGCGGCGATCTGGGCGTAGATCGTCTCGACACCCTGCCCAACCGACGCCGTGCCCATGTAGACCGTTATGGTGCCGTCGTCATTGACTTCGAGTCGCGCGCTTTCTTTGGGACCGGCCGCGCCGCCCTCGATGAAGCATGAGACGCCGATGCCGTGATACTTGCGGTCGATCAGCTTGCCGCCGAGCTTTGAGACCTCGGCGTAATTGAATTCCTTCAGGCAGCGGTCGAGCGCCGCCTCATAGTCGCCCGAGTTGGTCTGGTCATGGGCATTGGTGGGCTGCGCGGTTGCGAGCGTGTAGGGATGCTCGGCCTTGCCGATCAGATTCCGCCGGCGCAGTTCGACGCGGTCGATACCGAGATCGGCGGCGACCATGTCGAGCAGCCGCTCCATGTAGAAGCTGCCTTCGAAGCGGCCCGGCCCGCGATACGTGCCGACCGGCGTTTTGTTGGTCATCCACAGATGCGAATTGACCTTGTGGTGCGGGACGCGGTAGGGCCCGGTCACGAATTGCGGCGCGTTGCGCGCGCCGACCGCACCGTTGGTGCGCATGTAGGCGCCCATGTCGGTATGCATCTCGCCGCGCAGCGCGATGATCGTGCCGTCGCGCTGGCAGGCGATCTCGAGATCGGCCTCGGTTTCGCGGGCGTGGTTCATCGCCATCAGGTTCTCGCGGCGATCCTCGATCCACTTCACCGGCCGGTTGACGTGCATTGCGGCAAACGGGATGAGAAAATCTTCCGGATAGAACTCGCCGCGCGCGCCATAACCGCCGCCCACGTCGTTCTCGATCATCTCGATGGCGGATTCCGGCAGTCCGATCTGCTTCGCCAGAATGCGGCGATTGAAGAACGGCACTTTCGCGGCGCCCGACACGGTGAGCTTGTTGTTGGCCGCGTCCCACTCGGCCATCACGCCGCGCGGCTCCATGGTGAGGCCGTAATGGCGGCCGGTGCTCAGGCGTTCGCGGCGCGTATAGGGCGCCTGTTTGAACGCCGCGTCGGCATCGCCTTTGCGCGCTTCGAACGTCAGCGAGCGGTTGGTGCCGGTGGCCTCGAACAGCACGCTTTGATTGTTCGACGCCGCTTGACAACTGGCGACCGCGGGCAACTCGTCGATCTCAACCGCGATCTGCTCCAGCGCGTCCTCGCCGATGGCGACGCTCGACGCCAGCACCACCGCCATCGGCTCGCCGACATAGCGCACTTTCTGGTAGGCGATGACCGGCTGCTCATAGGGCTGGAATTCCGGCAGCGGCTGCAACCGCATCGGCACGATCGGCACGCCGGAGGGGTAATCCTTCGACGTCATGTCCTTTGCGGTGATGACGGCGTGGACGCCTTCGATCTTCAGCGCGCCGGCGGCGTCGATGGAGCGCAGCCGGCCGTGCGCCACGGAACTGCGCAGAATCACCGCATAGAGCAGGCCGGGGACCTGGAGATCGTCGACGAAGGTGCCGCGGCCGCGCAGGAAGCGTACGTCCTCGCGGCGCTCGATCGATGCGCCGATGAAGGTATTTTTCATCGCGCGAGTCTCGTCTTGCCTGACGCTCTCGCCCTGCCTGATGCTGCACCTCGATCGACGCCTGTCACGGCACAGCTTTCTTATATGCGGAGCGCGCCTCAAGCACCGCTTCGACGATGGAGATGTAGCCGGTGCAGCGGCACAGGTTGCCGGACAGCACTTCGCGTACCCGATCGGCATCGCAGTCGGGCTCTTCGCTGAGCAGCGCATGCACCGTGGTGATCATGCCGGGCGTGCAGAAACCGCACTGCAGCGCATGGTGTTTGCGAAACGAAGTCTGCAACGGCGTGAGGCCTTCCTCGCGCGACAAGCCTTCGACCGTCACCACCTTGGCGCCGTCGGCCTGCACCGCGAGCATCAAACACGACCGTACGGCCTTGCCGTCGACCAGCACCGTGCAGGCGCCGCACACGCCGTGTTCGCAGCCGACATGCGTGCCGGTCAGGCGCAGATGATGACGCAGGCAGTCGGCCAGCGTCAGCCGCGGCTCGACTTCGACCTCGACCGGCTTGCCGTTGACTTCGAACTTGATGGCCATGAAATCTCAGCTCTGTGCGGCCGCGGCTTTGAGCGCGCGTTCGACCATGACGCCGACCAGCGCCTTGCGATAGGCGCCGCTGGCGTGGATGTCGTCACGCGGATCAACGGCGGCGGATGCGGCCGCTTCCGCCTTGGCGATCACCGCCTCGGTGATTTTTTGACCGTTGAGGGCGGCTTCCACGCTCGGCAGCCGCAACGGCCGGTCGCCGACACCGATGACGCCGACATGAGCATGGCGCGCGGTACCGTTGTCGTCGTCATAGAAGACGGCCGCCGCCGCCAGCGCGAAGTCGCCGCGGCGGCGCGCGAATTCCTGGAACCCGAAGCGGCGCTTCGCCGGCCAGAGCGGCAGGCGAATCTCGGTGATGATCTCGTCCGCCTTGAGCGCCGTCATCAGCGGGCCTTGAAAAAACTCGCCTGCAGTTATCACGCGCGCGCCGGTTTTGCCGATCACATTGATCTGCGCCTCGCAGGTCACCGCGATGCCCGGCATTTCGGCGGCCGGGTCGGCATGCGCCATGCTGCCACCGACGGTGCCGCGATTGCGGATCTGATAATGCGCGACGTGCTCGACGGCGGCCACAAGCAGCGGGTGCGCCGTGGCGAGCCGCGCATCCTCGAGAATGTCGCGCCAGCGCACCATGGCGCCGAGCGCGACGCCGTCCTGCGTGATCCTGATCTGACGCAGTTCCTCAAGCTTGCGCAAATCGACGAGCAACGACGGCGCAGCGACGCGAAACGCCAGCATCGGCACCAGACTCTGGCCGCCCGCCAGCGGCTTCGCTTCGCCATCATGCGCGACAAGCAACGCGACTGCTTCGGAAATGCTGGTCGGACAGGCGTATTCGAAGGGAGGGAGTTTCATGGCAGCACGTTAACGCGACGCCGCGTCCTGGAGCAACTGCCACACGCGCGGCGGCGACAGTGGCAATTCGCACGGCTGCACGCCAAATGACCCCAGCGCCGCCGCTACGGCGTTGGCGACCACGCCGCCGACCGGAATGATGCCGCCTTCGCCGGCCCCTTTGGCGCCGAGCGGGTTGAGCGGCGATGGCTTGTCTTCCAGCGCAATGGCTCGGATTTGGGGAAAATCGCTCGCGGTCGGCATTAGGTAGTCGGCGAACGAACCGGTGAGCAGCTGGCCGTCGTCGTCATAGATAAAATGCTCAAGAAAAGCGCCGCCCAGACCTTGCACCACCGCGCCGACGCATTGACCGTGCAACGTCAGCGGATTGACGATGCGGCCGACGTCCTCGACAGCCACATAGTCGATCAGTTCGACGTGTCCGGTCCGGGTATCGACCGCCACATAGGCCGCATGCGCGCCATACGAGTAGGTCCGCTTGTCGCTCGCAAAGGTACCGTCCGTGGTGAGCCCGGCAAATTCTTTCAGTTCGATGGTGGCGCGGCCGGGTCCGATCGCCATGCCCTGGTCGATCATGATGCCGCTCGGCTCGCAGCCCAAGCGCTTGGCCGCGTCCTCACGGATGAGAGCGCGCAGTTTGCCTGCGGCGTCCATGATGGCATTACCGCCCATGACGATGGAGCGCGACGAGAACGAGCCATAACCTTGGGCGACGTAATCGGTCGAGCCGTGCAGCACCTGATTGATGCGCGCCATCGGCAGTTCCAGCGCGTCTGCGGCGATTTGTGCAAATACCGTTTCGACGCCCTGGCCGACCGAGGATGAGCCGACATAGAGCGAGATCGAGCCGTCGGCTTCGACAACGAGCCGTACATTCTCGCGCGGCCCGGTGCCGCCGCCCTCAAGATAGCAGCCGACCGCGATGCCGCGATAGCGCCCGTCGACGAGCTTGCCATTCTCTTTCACGCGGTCGGCCCATCTGAATTCATCCAGGCAGCGGTCAAGCGTCTTCTGGTAATCGCCGCTGTCGCACTCGCTCTCGATGTCGAGTTCCAGCACGGTCGGCAGCGGAAAGGGCATTTCCTGCTCGCGGATCAGGTTGCGGCGCCGAAACTCGAGGCGATCGATGCCGAGGTCCGCGGCCGCCATATCGAACAGCCGTTCGCGGCAGAAATCGGATTCGAAGCGGCCCGGTCCGCGATAGGTGCCCACCGGGGTCTTGTTGGTGACGACCAGCGTCACGTCGACCCGCACGCCCGGAATGCGATAGGGCCCGGACATCACTTGTGAAATATTGCGCGCCGCCGTGGCGCCGTTGGTGCGCACGTAAGCGCCGATATCGGTGAAGGCGCGGCAGCGCAGCCCGCGCACTGTGCCGTCGCGATCACAGGCGATCTCCAGGTCGCACTCCATGTCGCGCGCGTGATTGAGGGATGTGAGGTTCTCGCGCCGGTCCTCGGTCCATTTGATCGGGCGGCGCAGGAGCCGCGCCGCGAAGGGAATCAAAAAGTCTTCCGGATAAAACTCACCGCGCGCGCCGAAGCCGCCGCCGACGTCATACTCGACCATGCGCACTGACTTTTCCGGCAGCTCCATCATCTCCGCCAGCGCGCGCCGGTTGGTGAACGGCACCTTGCAGACGCCTTTCACCGTGATGCGCCCTTGCGCTTCGTCCCACTCGGCGAGCAACCCGCGCGGCTCCATCGGCACCGCGGCATGGCGCTGCACGCTAAAGTGTTCGCGGCGCGTATAGGGCGCGTTGGCAAACGCGGCATCTGCGTCGCCGCGCACGGCGCTGATCGTGTCAGGGAGATTGGTGCCGACGGTCTCGAACAGAATCACATCTTCCTTGCGAGCCTTGTCGCGGTCGGCCACCGCCGGCAGCGGTTCGATATCGACCTCGATCGCCTCCAGCGCATCCTCGGCCAGCGCCGGCGTGTCGGCGATAACGACGGCGAGCGGCTCGCCGACATAGCGCACCTTGCCGTTGGCGATCACCGGCTGCTCGAAGCGCCGGATCTTCGGTGTCGGATCGTGGCGCAATGGAATGGTCGGCACCTCGCCGATATCAGCCGCGGTAATCACTGCATGAACGCCGCGCCGCGGCAGCGCAGCCGCGGCGTTGATCGAGCGGATGCGGCCGTGCGCTACCGAACTGCGCAGGATGGCGGCATGCAGCATGTGTTCGCTATGCAGATCGTCGACGTATTGCCCGCGTCCGGTGAGGAATCTGAAATCTTCCAGCCGCTCGATCGGACTGCCGACGAACAAATTGCTGGCGCGCTGCGTGGCCGTGCTCATATGACGATGCTCGTTTCCAGATTCAGCAAGGCACGCGCGACGCTGAGCGCCGCAAGCGCCGATGTTTTCGGATTGGTCCGCGACGGCTTGCCTTGCAGCTGAATGGCGAAACGCCCGGCGGTACCTTCGGCTTCGATCTCGTGGACGTTGCCGGGCGCGGCGGGATCGGCAACCAATTCCACTTCGGTGGCGTCGAAGCCAAGCCCCGCAAGCGCCACCGCGGCCGCCACATTGGCATTTTGCGGATAAAGCAGCGCCGCTTCGCCCGCCGTACCGCGATACAGCACGGTGCGGCTTTTCAGACTGTCGAGATTCGCAACCTTTTCCGCCGGCGAGCCGCGCCAAGCCGCCGGCGGCTTACGCGAGCGATAGCGCACCGCGTTGAGGCCACCGAGCCGCATCGCCGCGATGGCGTCAATGCCGCCGATGGCGCCCGCCGGCAACAGCAGGCGGCCGCCGCCGGTTTGAGCCGCAGTCTTAAGTGCCTCAAGCAATTTCGGCTCGGCCAGCGCCCCGATCGAGATCACCAGCAAATCCGTGCCGCGCCGCAACACCTCAGGACCGTGCTCGCTCACAGCGCCCTGCCCGGCGGCCTCCGCGACGACACGCGGCTTGCGCGCCAGCAATTCATCAAGCGATTCGACGATGTCGATTCCAGGCAGCGCAATCCGCGCGTTGGCGGCGCGACCAGGCCTACATAGCGCAGCGGCAAATCTCACTCCGCCGCCCGCTGTGCGTATCGCCGCAACGGCGTCCTGCGCAATACCGCCGTACCCGATCAGCCCGACCGAAACCATCACAGCAGCATGCCCGTGAACTTCCACCGCGACACCTAAGCGCGCGCCGCGGCGATCAAAGCAAACAGCCGGGCCGGCGTCACCGGGTATTCGCCGATCGTGACCCCGAGCGGCGACAGCGCATGCTCGACGGCCGCCACGATCGCTCCGGCCGCGGGCACACAGCCGGATTCGCCGACGCCTTTGACGCCGAGCGGATTGAGCGGCGACGGCGACTGCAGAAAATGCAGCTCGATATTCGGCACCTCGGTGGCGGTCGGCAGCAGATAATCGGCAAATGTCGTGGTCAACGGCTGGGCGTCTTCGCCGTAGCCCATCCACTCATACAATGCGTTGCCGATAGCGTGCGCGGTGCCGCCGATGAGCTGGCCTTCGACGATCATCGGATTGATGAGCCGGCCCGAGTCGTTGACCACGACATAGCGCAGGATGCGCACGCGCGCGGTTTCGATGTCGACCTCGACTTCGACCGCATGACAGCCCATGCCGTAGGTCAGCGCGCTGGGCAGAAAACTCTGCAGGCTTTCCAGGCCCGGCTCGAATTTTCCCGGCATCGAATAGCCGGGCACGCCAGAAACCGCTTCGGCCACTTCGCGCAGCGACAATCCGCTGCCGGGCGCGCCGACTACTTCGACGCGGCCGTCGCGCAGCTCGAGATCCTCGACGCCGGTCTCCAGCAGATGCGCGGCCACCGCGAGCACCTTCTCGCGCACCGCGACCGCCGCCAGATGCACCGACGAGCCGGCCGTGACCGTCTGCCGGCTGGCGAAGCCGCCCTGCCCGTAGGGAATGACCGCGGTGTCGCCGGCGACGACCGTGACGCTATCGGCCGGTACGACGAATTGCTCGGCGCAGATCTGCGCCAGCGCCGTCCGGATGCCCTGCCCCATCGGCATGGCGCCGGTATAGACCGAGATGCGCCCGGACCGGCCGATCGCGGACGATGCCGGACTCGAACGGCCCGCGCCCGGTGCCTTTCACGCCGCTGCCGATACCGATGCCGAGATAGCGCCCTTGCGCGCGCGCGCGTCGCTGCCGCTCGGCGAAGCCGGCATAGTCGATCGCGCTTGATCGCCATGTCGACGCAGCGCGGGAAATCGCCGCTGTCGTAGGCGACCGCCGAGCCGGAGCGCGTCTTCAGCGGCGTGACGTAGGGCATCTTCTCCGCCGGCACGAGATTGCGCCGCCGCACCTCGACGCGATCGAGCTTGAGTTCGCGCGCGATGGCGTCGAGCAGCCGCTCCATGGCGAAGGCGGCTTCCGGATAGCCGGCGCCGCGCACCGGCATGGTGGCGACCTTGTTGGTCTCGACCACCCTGACCCGCAAGTCGTAGGCCGGCACGATGTACGGCCCGGGCACGCCGGTCGACGTGTTGTAGGGCAGGTTGAGGCCTTGCGGCGTGTAGGCGCCCTGGTCGTGGATCAGTTCGCCGCGCACGCCGAGCACCTTGCCTTCGCCGTCGAACGCGACTTCGAGATCCCAATATTGATCGCGCTCCTGAACGGCTGCGCAAAAATGCTCGCGGCGGTCTTCGACCCACTTGATCGGACGCCGCAGCCGCAGCGCAGGCGGCCGCAAGCGCGACCTCCTCCGGGATACAGCACGAATTTGGCGCCAAAGCCGCCGCCGACATCGGGCGCCACGACGCGCAAGCGGTTTTCGTCGAGCCGCAACAGCCGCATCAGAAACGCCCGCACCTCATGGGCGAGCTGGGTCGACGACCACAGGGTCAGCCGGTCCTCGTTGGCGTCGTATACGGCGACCGCGCCGCGGCCTTCCATCGAATGCGCGCCGCCGCGATGCTGCTTGAGGCTGACCCGGGCACGATGCGGCGCCCGGGCAAACGCGCGCGGCGGCATCGCCATAAGCCTGGCGCAGCTCGATGAGCAGGTTGCTCGACTTGCCGCGATGGGCGAGCGGAGCGCCGGGACGCAGCGCCGCGCGGCAATCCGAGATGGCCGGCAGCACCTCATAGTCGACATCGACCAGGGCGGCCGCGTCCTCGGCGACGGCTCGCGACCGCGCAATAACCACGGCGATCGCTTCACCGACGAACGCGACCTCGTCCTTGGCGAGGACGAATGGCGCGACGTCGGCCGGCAATTGATCCGTCCGGAACTGGAGCGGCAGGCGCTCGGCCGTCAGCAGCGGCGCAAGATCGGCGAAGGGCGAGCACCGCGTGCACGCCCGGCAGCCGCAGCGCCGCCTCGGCGTTGATGCCTCGAATACCGGCATGGGCGTGGGGGCTGCGCACGAACGCGGCCTCCAGCATGCCGGCAAATTTGAGATCGTCGATAAAGCGGCCGTCGCCGCGCAGCAGCGGCCCGTCTTCGAGCCGCAGCACCCTGTGCCCGACCGTATGAGTGTCAGTCACGCAGAACGCCGCCTTGGAGGGAAGGATAGGGATTGCACCCGATGCTCACGATTGGAGCCATTCTTCAAAGCGCCTTTGGACGCTCTTGAGGTTATCCGCCCACCAATCGAAATTGATGATGTGCGAGACCTTCTCGTTCGCCGGATAGGACGGCATGAGCTTGGCGATCTTGTCGTCGAGCAGCGGAATAGCCTTGGGATTTTGCGGCGCATAGTAGAGCAGCCGCGCGAACACCGCCTGATATTCGGCACGTCCGACAATATCGAGAAATTTCATCCCGCCCGTGGGATTGGGACAGCCCGTCGGCACAAACCAGCCTTCACCGTGGCCCGAAAAGGTCGCGCCGTTCCAGACCAGCGCGAACGGCGCCTTGTGGTCGAGAATGGATTGTGTTGCGCGCCCGTTCGTCATGTGGATAAGGTCGACCTCTTCCTGCTCCATCAGTTGCTGTGACTGCGAGTTGTCGCTCCACCATGTTTTGACGTGCGGCTTGATGCGGTCAAGACTGCGAAACGCGCGATCGACATCGAGCGGATAAAACTGGGCTTCGCTGACGCCGTCCGCTTTCACGGCCGCTTCGATCGTCCACAGCGCGTCGCGCCGCAGCGCACGGCTGGCCGGGAAATTTCTCCACGTTCCAGAAATCGGCCCAGGAATTCGGGTGCTCGTCACCCGGCCATTTTTTGGTGCTGTAGGTGACGTTCATCGATTGCGCGGCGCCGCCGATGACGTTGGGGCGCCGCAGTTGCACATCCGAAAGCGCCGTTTTGTCGATCAGACTCCAGTCGAGCGGCGTAATCATGCCGGAACGCTGCGCGATGATGACTTCAACGCCGGAAACCGTCACCGCGTCGATCTGCTGCGCGTGCGCCTGATGCATCGCGACAAGCTTGCCGAAATTATACGGCTCCTGATAACGCACCGGAATGGCGGTCTTCTTGGTGAACGGCTCGCCGAAAGCCGCCATGATCGCCTTCTTCCAAGCGCCCCCGTACGTGAAATAGGTCATCGGCTTGGTATCGGCCCAGGCGGACAGCGCGGCGAACGGCGATAGCAGTGCTGATCCGGCCGCCGCTTTGCCGAGCGCGCGGAGAAACTGGCGGCGATCCTCACCGCGAGTCTCCAGCAAAACATTACGCAGGCGCGCACACGCTTCGTCGACGTCACTGTGCGATTGGCTGCTCATCGATGCGTTCTCCTAAGCTCGGGCACCGCTTGGGTCGTTGCGACGCGGTACCATCCTGGACCCTCTGCGGCCGAACCGCCAGTCACCCGCCCGATTTGCTTGGCCGCGGTTTGGAGCGCGGACCCATCGGCTCGGGCTGGAACGGACCGTCACGCATTTCGAGATAGGCTTTGAGGCCCTTGGAACGCTGCGCCTCGAACAGGCGTTCGCGATCTTCGTTGTGCGACGAGTGAACCAGCGCGCTCAGCGCGCCTTCGAGCAGCAGGCCGGAATGAACGCCGGAAGCCTGCAGGCCGAGCATCGCAATCGCCTTGTTGATGCGGATCGACGGCTCCGGCACCAGCGCAATGCGCTTGGCCAGCGCGCGGGTGCGCGTCATCAGTTCGTCATGCGGCACCACTTCGTTGACCATGCCGATGCGCAGCGCCTCCTGCGCGTCGAAGTGATCGCCGGTCAGCGCCCAGCGATTGGCGGCCTTCCAGCCGCACAACGCGGTGAACAGGAACGAAGAATTCGAAACGTGACGAACCTCCGGCTGGGCGAACACCGCCTTGTCGGAGGCGATCGTGATATCAGCGGCAAGCTGGTACCAGAAGCCGCCGCCCATGGCCCAGCCGTTCACGGCTGCGATCACCGGCTTGCCGAGGCTCCACATGTGCGACCATTGCGCGGCATGTTTGCCGTCGTGGCGCTGCCAGTATTCGATGTACTCGGCGTGCGTCTTGCCTTTCGGATCCGAATGCCGCACCCCGGAAGCCGGCGCCGCGGTCTGGTCGTAGCCGGCGCAAAACGCCGCCCCGGCTCCGGTGAGGATAATGGCGCGGACATTGCGATCCGCATCGGCCTCGTCGAGCGCCTCATGGATCTCCGCCTCGAGATTGCGCGAAAGCGCGTTCATGCGGTCCGGCCGATTAAGGGTGATGGTCGCGACCTTCTCCTCGACGATGTACAGCAAATCCTGATAGCTCATTCCTGACCCTTTCTTTGTTTGTTCGTGGCCTTATGACGCCGCACGATCGGCGAGGTACGCCGCATCCTGCTGCAACGGTTCGACCGCAATATCCACGGCGACGACGCCCTCGCCGCGCGGCCTGACGATGACGGGATTGAGATCGATAGCGCGGAAATGCCCGGCATGGGCAAGCGCGAATTGGCCGAGCCGCACCAGAAGACTTGCGAGCGCCTCGACATCGCCTTGCTCCCGGCCGCGCGCGCCGGTGAGAAGCCTGGCGCCTTTGACCGCACGGATCATCGCCAGCGCGTCGTCGTGCGACAATGGCGCCATCTCGGTCCGTACGTCGTTGAAGATTTCGACAAACACGCCGCCGAGACCGAAGCAGATCGCCGGACCAAACAATAGATCGTCGATTGCGCCCGCATAGACCTCGGCAATGCCGCCGACCATCGGCTGCACCAGGACGCTCGCCGCCGATTTGAAGCCGGCCTTACGCGCGTTGCCGATGACTGCCCGATAGGCCTCGGCCACCTCGCCAGCACCGCAGTTGAGCCGCACGCAGCCCACGTCGCTCTTGTGCAGGAGCCCAGGCACCTCGGCTTTCAGAACAACGGGCACGCCAAAGCGGCGCTGCAGCGCGACGGCTTCCTCCGCGGAACTGGCGAGCGCGGCATCAACGATTGGGATGTCATGCGCGAGCAGCGCTTGCCGAATTGCCATGAAGCCGGCGCTGGCAAAATCCACCTCGCTCCCTGCCCGGATCGCGCGCTCCACAGGCGCCGCGCCGCGCGCCCAATAATCCCGCCGCATCGGCAAATACCGCAGCGCCCGCATGGCATTGGTGGTGCCGAGCAGAATCGGCACATTGGCGCCGTGCAGCGTACCGATCAGCTCGGAATCCAGCGGTCCGCCCAGCGGCGTATATTGAAAAGCAGCAAACGTGCGGCCCGAACTGCGGGCCGCGTCCGCAATATGGGACGCCAGCCGCCGCATGCTTTCGTTGCCGCCGGCGCGCACGCTGACGCTCGCGGCGATGACCGGACGGCGGCGCTCGCTCGACGAGCGCGCCGAAAATCTTCGGCATCAGCGCCGGATCGTCATACATCGCGCCGGTGCCGTCGAGCGGATTGGTGACGCTGCCGAAATCCGGCTGCACGGCGCGCAGGCGTTCTTTGGTCTGGGGCTCGAATTGCGCCAGCGGCAATCCAGCCTCCTCCAGCACATCGGTCGAGATCGCGGCGCCGCCGCCGCTGCCGGACACCACGATGACGTCGTCTGAAATATCGAGATCGCGCGGCGCGGTGGCGAAAATCTCGATCGCTTCGACAAATTCGTCGAAGCCGCGGACCTGAACGATGCCGCAGCGGCGCAGAAACGCCGCCAGCACCTCGGAATTGCCGGCGAGCGCGCCGGTATGCGACCGGATCATCACCTGGCCCGCGGCCGAGCGGCCGGCCTGAAACAGCAGCAGGGATTTCTTCTGCGCCTGCGCCTTGCGGGCGGTAGCGGCAAGCTTTTGCGGGTTTTTCAACGCCTCGATGACAATCGCGACGACCTGGACATCGGCATCGTCAACAAAATAGTCGACGAAATCCTCGATGGTGGCGCCGAGCTGATTGCCGCATGAGACGAAATAAGCGAATCCAAGCTGGCGGTCCGCCATCAGCGGCGTGAACGCCGTCGCGCCGAGCCCGCCGCTCTGCGACACGATGGCGACGGAACCCGTACGCAGCGGTTTCGCGATCGGACCGCTGAACGCCGCCACACGGTCCTTGACATTGATATAGCCGAAACAGTTCGGACCGCAGATGCACATGCCTTTGGCGGCGAGAGCTGCCAGACGCAGCGCACGCGCTTCGCCGTATCCGCCTTCGCCGAAACCTGCCGCCAGCACCACGGCGGCCGGAATGCCTTTGGCATGCGCCTCCTCAAGCACGTCGCATGTTGCATCGGCGCCCACCGCCGCAAGGATGCAGTCGACGCCGTCAGGCAGGCCGGCGATGCTGGGGTAACATTTGAAGCCGTGGACCTCTTGGTAGCGCGGATTGACCGGCAAAATCTGTCCTGAAAAGCCGCAGTCGCGCAGATTGGCGATCACGCTGGCGCCCGCGTCCGCCCCGCTGCGACGCACCGACGACCGCAATGGATTGCGGCGCGAGCAGCGATTTCATCGGCTCCATGCGGCTTTTCCGTTTCTTGTTCTGACCGCGGATCCGGCGCCGCTTACGATTGCAGCCAGAGCTGGAAGCGCTTCTGCATCGCCGGCAGGTTCTTGTCCCACCACGAGAAGTCCACCTTGTGGGCGACCTTCAGGTTTTCCGGATAGGTCGGCATCAGCTTGGCGATCTGCAGGCTCAAGGAAATTATAGGCCTTGGGATTTTGCGGGCCGTAATAAATCAGCCGGGCGAATGTCGCCTGATATTCGGCGCGTCCGACGATATCGAGAAATTTCATCGCGCCCTGCGGATTGGGACAGCCGACCGGCGCCAGCCAGGCCTGATTGCCGCCCTCGCAGATCGCCTCGTTCCACACCATCGCAAACGGCGCGTGATGATGCAGGATGGTTTCGGTGGCGCGGCCGTTCATCATGGCGATGATGTCGACCTCCTCCTGCTCCATCAATTGCTGGCTCATCGAATTGTCGGACCACCACGCCTTGATGTGCGGCTTGATGCGGTCGAGACTGCGAAACGCGCGCTCGACATCGATCGGATAAAACTCGCTGTCCTTGACGCCGTCGGCCTTCAGCGCCGCCTCGATGGTCCACAGCTGGTCGGTTCGCATCGAGCGCCGGCCCGGAAACTTTTCGACGTTCCAGAAATCCGCCCACGACTTGGGATGATTGTCGCCCGGCCATTTTTTTGTGTTGTAGCAGATGACGTAAGACAGCGAGTGACCGCCGATGGCATTGCCGTAGCGGAGCTGCTGCGGATCGAGCACCGAGCGATCGATGACATTGAAGTCGAGCGGCATGATCATCTTCATGCGCTCGGCCTGATAGATTTCCTCGCCCTGCACGGAGACGGCGTCGATCTGCATCGCATTCGCCTCGTGCATCGCGCGCAGCTTCGCGAACGAGTAGGGCGCCTGATAACGCATCGGAATGCCGGTCTTTTGCGTGAACGGCTCGCCGAAGGCCTTGGTGGCGGCCTTTTGCCAATCGCCGCCAAACACGAAAGCGGTGACCGGCAGTCGCGCCGCGTCCGCGAACGGGCCGAACAGGCCCGACAGCGCCGAGCCCGCCAAACGCGCCACCGAGCGCACGGATGAATTCCCGGCGGCCGAAGCCGCGCGTTTCGTCCAACACCGCGCGCAGGCGGGCGCAGGTCTCTTCGACTTCCATGTCCGCCGCCGTATTATCATCGCTCCGAACTCCTGCTTTAGCTGCTGCGCCGGCGCGCCAGCGCCTGCGCGGTCGAGACGCTTACGAAGGTCAAAATCGCCAGCCCGATGAGAATTGCAGAGGCTGCCGCGATTGTCGGATCCGAGGTCGCCTGCACGTCCGACCAGATTTTCACCGTCACCGGCTTGCCGACGCCGCCGAGCACGAACATCGCGATGAGCAATTCGTGCGCCGAATGTACGAACGCCAGGATCGCGCCGATGACGATGCCCGGCGAAATGATCGGCAGGGTGATCCGCACGATCGCCCACAGCGGATGAGCGCCGTGAATGATTGCGGCCCGCTCCAGATTGCGGTCGGCACTGCGCAAACTCGCCGCGGTATTGATGACGACGAAGGGCATGCCGCTGACCGCATGCGCGCAGGCCAGCCCGACGATCGAGTTGTTCAGGCCAAGCGGAACAAAGAACAGATAGGTAGAGATCGCGGTGACGATCGGCGGCGTCACCAGGGCGCAGAGGATCAGCGCGCTGAGCAGCGCCTTGGCGGGGACGACGTAGCGCACCAGCGCGAATGCCGCCGGCACCCCCAGCAGCGTCGCCAGCAGCGCCGTGAGGCTGCCGACCTTGAGCGTCACCATGAAGGCTGAGACCCATTCCGGATCGCCGGCGATCGCCCGGTACCAGCGCAGCGACAGGCCGGGCGGCGGAAATTCCAAGAAATTTCCCGCGCTGAACGAAATCGCCAACACGACGATCACGGGAAAGATCAGATAGGCGACGATCGCCGTGGCGGCGGCTCCCAGTACAATCCGGTCTGCGGTGAAGTTCATGCGTCGGAACCTCCCCACAGCCGGTCGAGACTGAAATAGCGGTTATAGATCGCGGCGATCAGCGTGGTGATGACCAGCAGCACGAAGCCCGCCGCGCTCGCCTGCCCCCAGTCGAGCAATTCGCTCGCCTCGACCATGATGGTCTGCGCGATCATGGTCTGGCGCGGGCTGCCAAGCAGCGCCGGCGTGACGTAAAAGCCGAGCGACAGCACGAAGACCAGAATTCGCCGCGCCGTAAACGCCCGGCAGGCTCAAGGGAAAGAACACGGTGCGAAAGGCGTGCCAGCCGCTGGCGCCGTGGATTTTGGCCGCGGAGATCAACGTGCGGTCGATGCGCAGCATCGCGCCAAACAACACCACGATGGTGAGCGGCAGCAGGATCTGCACCATCCCGACCAGCACGGCGAACTCGCTGTAAAGCAGCGGAAGCGATCGCATGGATGATGCCGAGACTTCCTGAGCAGCTTGTTGATCAGGCCGTGGTCGCCCAGCAGGATCAGCCAGGAGAAGGTGCGGACGATGATATCGACCCAGTACGGAATGAACACGAACATCAGGAGAAGCCCGCGCCAGATGCCGCGGGTGATCGTCAGCGTATAGGCCATCGGATAGGCCAGAAGCAGCGCCAGAACCGTTGCGATGCTCGCGGTCTCCAGCGTCGTGAGCATGACCTTGGTGTAGAGCGGCGAACTGAACACCATCCAATACGCCTTGAACGAATAGCCCTCGGCGGCGAGACTGCGCCAGCACATCAGCACGAGCGGCAGCAGAAAGAACACGAAAATCCAGATCAAGGCCGGCAGCAGCAACAGCGCCGGCATGGCCTGCCGCCGCTGGATCGCGTGTACTCGCGGCAGCTGCACGTTCGGCGATCGCCGTCATGGCGCCGCGCTCCGTCCATCCACCGCATCGTCGCCTGTTGCCGGCAACAGCCGCGCGGCGCCGTTCTTCCAGGTCAGCACGATCTGTTGCCCGATCGCGAACGAGCCGCCATCTTCGCGCGCAACTTTCGCCTTGAGCATGTCGCTGCCGGTCGCAATGCCGAGCTTGAACACATCGCCGTGGAAGCTCCGCTCTTTCAGAGTTCCAACGATTTGACCGCCCTGCGCCACGGGTTCTGTCGTCAGGGACCGAACCGTCATGTCTTCCGGACGGATGAGAAGGAAGACGCGGCCCCCGACCGAAGCCGAGAACGCCGGCGGGGCGACATGAATAATCGCGCCATTGCCGGCCTTGACGGTCCAACGATCGCCGACCACCCCCATGATCGTCGCTTCGATCAGGTTGAAGTCGCCGATAAAATCGGCCACGAAGGCATTGGCCGGCGTCTCGTAGAGTGCGTTCGGCGGGCCGATCTGGGCGATGCGCGCGCGATGCATCACCACAACCAGATCGGACATGGTCAAGGCTTCCGATTGATCGTGGGTAACGTAGACCACCGTGGTGCCGACGCTGCGGTGGATGCGCCTGATCTCGGTCTGCATCTGCTCGCGCAACTTCTTGTCGAGCGCGCCGAGCGGCTCATCCATCAAGAGGAGCCGCGGCCGCGACACCAGCGCCCGCGCCATGGCGACGCGCTGCTGCTGCCCGCCGGACAATTGGCGCGGATAGCGCGATTGCAGGTGCGACAGCTGCACCAGCGCCAGCATTTCGGCGATCCGCTTCTGCGCCGCGTCGCGCGTAAGCTTCGTTCGCATGCGCAGCGGAAAGCCGACATTGTCCGCCACCGTCATGTGCGGAAACAGCGAATAGGACTGGAACACCATGCCGATGTTGCGCTTATGCGGCGGCACGTCGGCGACCGAACGGTTGTCGATGAGAATGTCGCCCCGGTCGGGCGTCAAAAAACCGGCGACCAGATTGAGCGTGGTGGTTTTGCCCGACCCGCTCGGCCCCAACAGCGATACGAATGCGCCGGCCGGAACATCGAGCGAGACGTCGTCGACCGCCGCAGTCTGACCGTAGGCCTTGTAGAGATTACGCAGCCGAACCTGGGCCCCACTCGCGGTATCGGCGGATCGGTCCATACGCGGCGGCAACCCCAACAGATGAAGCCGGCAAGAAGACGTTTCGATGATCCGCCCGCGTTGCGGAAAAATCAATCGGCCACGACCGCACAGCGGGTCCGCCCCGTTCGCACACCGGCGCTGCAAGGCAGAGTGGCATTGCGCTCATGCAAAACAATATGGCGTGTGCATCGCGTGCGAGTTTCTGCTACGTTGCGGTCACGTCCGGTGCCCCGAGAGGCGCCGCCCACGAGCTGGAGGAAGCCATGGCGAAGCCAAGCCCGCGCAAGGAGCAGAGCGCCAAAAACGGTAACAGGAACGGCAGCAAGAACGGCAACGGCCGGCCGCGCGTCACCGAGCTGCCGAAGATCACCACCACCACCGACACGCGCGAGATTCTGGCGCACGCCGCCAAGGAAGCGCGGCGCGACGATTATTTCATCGTCGATGTCGACGCCCACGTGACCGAAACCGCGTTCTGGCCGGAAGTGATCGACCGCATGGACAGCGACGTCTACAAACAGATGGCGCGCGCCTTCAAGGAGCGCGGCGGGGCGCCGGGGCTGCTCAACGCCACGCCCGGAATGCTTTATCAGGACGTGTTCGGCCGCATTCCGCATCAGCAGCGGCTCGGCGAGGACGTGCCGGGCGGCCGCACCCACAGGCAGGTGGCGCTGGTGCAGCGCGCCATGGATTCGCTCGGCATCGACTACATGGTGGTGTTCCCGACGCCCGATGCTGGTGCTCGGCATGCATCCGCAGGCCGAGGTCGAAGTCATTGTCGGCAACGCCTTCAACAAGTGGCTGACCGAGGAGGTGCTGCCGCAAGAGCCGCGCATGAAGGCGATGCTCTATCTGCCGTTCAATCATCCCGAGGCCTGCGTCGAGGCGGTCGAGATGTACGCCGACAATCCGAGCGTCATCGGCTTTTCGGTCACCTCGACGCGCTTCCGCGCCGTCAATCACGACAGCTACATGCCGCTCTACTCGGCCATCCAGGCCACCGGCAAACCGCTGGCCTTTCACTCCGGCTTCCACTGGGGCGACCAGTCGATGCAGCAGTGCAATCGCTTCATCTCGATGCACGCCATCTCGTTCGTCTATTACAACATCATTCACATGACGAACTGGATCATCAACGGCATGCCGGAGCGTTTCCCCAAGCTGAAGGTGATCTGGATCGAAAGCGGGCTGGCCTGGATTCCGTTCCTGATGCAGCGGCTCGATTCCGAATACATGATGCGCTCGTCGGAGGCGCCGCTGCTCAAGCGCCGGCCGAGCGACTACATGCGCGAGATGTACTATTCGAGCCAGCCGCTGGAACGTTCCAACATGGAGCTGACCGAGGCGACCATGAAGGCGATGCACGCCGACACGCAGTTGCTGTTCGCCTCGGACTGGCCGCACTGGGATTTCGACCTGCCCAACTCGATCACGACGCTGCCGTTCCTCGACGACCAGGCCAAGCGCAACATTCTCGGGCTGAACGCGGCGCGCCTGTTCAATCTCGAAGTGCCGAAGCACAAACTCGTCAAGGCCAGGCCGAAGCCGGCATCGGTCCGCGAGCCGGTGACGGCCTGATCCGCAATGGCGAAGGCGTTCCGGCGTAAGACGGCCAAGAAGATCGCAAGCCGCACCGCGAAATCGGTGCGCAAGCGAGGGCGCGCGAAAATCGGGGATTTTTGCGCGGCGGCGCGCGATGCGCTCAAGCGCGGCGAGCCCGACGCGGTCTCCGACAAGACGCTGCAGCAGGTGCTCAGCGCGGCGGTGAAAGTCTATGCCGCCAAGGTGGAACGGCGCGGCCATGAGGTGGCGCCGTTTCCGCAGAACACGGTGACGGCGACCGAGACCGTCGTCGCCGCCTGCGGCATGATCCGCGCCGCCGACCTCAACATGTTCGACGTGGCGATCTGGTTTCATCGCCCGCCGGGGATCGAATAGCGCGTCTACGCGCACGGAAATGATGGAGGGTGCGATGGATGAAATCTCAGTCGGTAAGCTCGCCGACATTCCGGATGGCGATTACCGGGTTTTCGCCGTCGACGAATTCGAGGTCGGCATTTTCCGCACCGGCAGCAAGGTGCTGGCCTATGAGAATAGCTGCCCGCACGCCGGCGGACCGATCTGCCAGGGCAAGATCTTCAACAAGGTCGAGGAAATCATCACGCCGGATAAGAAAAGCGCCGGACTGCGCTTCGGCAAGTCGCGGCACATCGTCTGCCCATGGCATGGCTACGAATACGACCTCGCCACCGGCTGCCATCCGGGCGACCCGTCGGTGCGCTTGACGCCCGTCAAGGTTTCGGTGCGCGAGGGGCAGATTTACATCAGCTTGCCGGAGTAGCCGCCACCATCCCGGCCGCGAGCTTCTCCGCCACCATGATGGTCGGAATGTTGGTATTGCCGCGCGGCGGGGTCGGCATGATCGAGGCGTCGATGACGCGAAGCCCGGCGACGCCGCGCACCCGGCCGGATGGATCGGTCACCGCTTCGGGATCGCCCGGCGCGCCCATGCGGCAGGTGCCGACCGGATGAAACGTGCCGGCGACGTTCGCCCGGATGTGCTCGGCGAGCGCGTCGTCGTCCGCGGCGAGCGCGGCGAGATCGACACGGCGGTCGGCGAGCGTCGCAAAGATCGGGCCGGCGAGCGGCGGCGCGAGATCGATCAGCGCGGCGACCGCCGCGCTCTTCAGCTTGTTGCCCGGCGTGATGCGGTTGAGCCGCCGCAGCCGGTCGGAGAATTTCACCGGGAAGGTCAGGCTCGTCATGCCGCGCACCGCGTCGTGCGCCAGAATATCGACGCAGCGGCGGAAGCCCTGCATGAAGCGCTGCAGGTCGAGCTCGTGGCCGGTGAAATTGAACTCGACCAGCGGATGTGCCGCGGGATCGGCTGAGACGAGCGAGACGCGGCCGCGCGCCATCGGCTTGAGCAGCGACGGCGCCAGATTGGCGACCTGCGTGCCGAGCGGGCTCCACGACGTCTTGCACTGCACGTTGATATACATGTCGAGCGGCGGCGCGCCCGGCAGGTTCGAGGAGTAACGGAAGCACGTCATCGGATGCGGGCGGATTTTCTCCGCCTGCCGCATGCCGGGCTTCTGCAACAGGCCGAGAAACAGGATGGCGTGGTTGGCGAGATTTTTGCCCACGCCGGGCAGATCGGCGCGCACCGCGATGCCGTGTTCGCGCAGCGCGCGGGCCGCGCCGATGCCGGCACGCAGCAAAAATGCCGGCGAATGAATGCCGCCGAGCGCGACGACGATCTCGCGTCCGCGGAACTGTTTTTGTTCGCCGCCGATCCGTACGTTGACGCCGACCGCGCGGCTTCCATCAAAGATGAGGCCGGTGGCGAAGGCCTGCGAAACGATCGTCAGATTGTCGCGCCGGCGGGTCGGCGCATCCAGATAACAGATCGCCGCCGAGCCGCGCTTGTCCGGCCAGTTGCTCATCGGCACCGCGCCGTAGCCGTCGCGGAAATCCGCGTTCATGTCGGCGATGAAGGCAATCTGCCGCTCCTGCGCGAAGACATGCACGGCCTTGGACAGCGGCGCCCAATCCGCCATCGCCGTGCGCCGGATCGGCACCGGACCGTCCTTGCCATGCAGCGCGCCGCCGAAATCGAAATCGTTCTCCAGCTTGCGGAAGAACGGCAGCACGTCGTCCCAGCCCCAGCCGGAGGCGCCGAGCGCCTGCCATTCGGCATAATCGTGCGGCGTGCCGCGATAGGCAACCATGCCCATCACCGACGAGCCGCCGCCGATCACGTGCGCTTGCGAGAAGCCCGTCAGCGGAGAATTATCCTGGCGCCGCCAGTGCACTTTCAGCCCGGGCCAGAAATAGGCGTCGTTGTAGTAGGAGCGCGGATAGGTATCGAGAATGTCGTCCGGCTCGGCGCCCGGCGGCGCATCGCGGCCGGCTTCGAGCAACAGAACGCGGGTCGCCGAGCGCGCCGACAGGCGGTTCGCCAACACGCAGCCGGCCGCGCCGCCGCCGACAATGATGACATCAAAATTTTCGGTCATGGTCTTTCGGTGACGGGCTCTGCGGGCAATCGCGGCGTTACGCTTCGAACAGCCGCTGCACCAGCCGCCGCGCCAGCACGCCGGCGACGCGGCGGCGATAGTGGCCGGGCGTGAACGTGGTCTTCATCGCCATGATCTGATCGCGCACCAGCGCGTCGAGGCCGGCGAACACGCGGGCGTCGAGCGGGCCGCCGCACAAGGCCGCGGTGCCGGCAAGCCGCACCGGCCGCGGATTGGTGCCGGTGAAGGCGACGCGCAGGTCGGCGAGTGCATCGCCGTCGCGCCGCAGCGCCACCGCGACGCCGGTCACCGGATATTCGATCGAGCGGCGAATGCGTATCTTGTCGTAAGCGGAGCGCAGGCCGCGCCATATTCTTCGCTCGTACCGCCGTGACGAGTTCACCCGGGCGAAGCGACAGGAAATATTTGCCGTCGCCCTGCGTCTCCGTCACCGGCACGTCCTGCCTTGCATAACCGATATACACGTCGGCGAGCGGCATCGTGCGGCGGCCGTTCGGGCCCGCAATGTCGATCTCGGCGTCGAGCGTCAGCAGCGCCGGCGCCAGGTCGCCGCTGAAGGTGGCGAAACAGACGCCGCGGCTCTTCGGCGCGACGTGGCAGATCGTGCCCGTCGTCTTCAGGCAATGATGGTTGGCGTCGCGCCACCATTCGCTCTGATTGTAGAAGATGCAGCGCGTATCCAGACAGAGATTGCCGCCGACCGTGCCCATTTGCGCGATGCGTCGGTCCGGCGATATGCGCCGCCGCCTGCGCCACGACGGGATAATGCCGCACGACATCGGGATGCTCGGCCAGATCGGCCAGCGTAACCGCGGCGCCGATTTCAAGCGTGTGCGCGTCCGCCTTGATGGCGCGCAGCTCCGATACGCCGTTGACATCGATCAGCACCGGCGGCGCGACGATGCCGCGCCTGATGTTGACGACAAGATCGGTGCCGCCGCCCAGGAGACTGCTCTCGGCATGGCCCGCGCGCGCGGCGATCAGTTCGTCGAGCGTGCGCGGGCGCACCAGATCGAATTGCGGCAGCGCGTCCATCAGCCGCCACCGTTGCGCTTGCGGCCGGCGTCACGCGCGCGCTTCTCCAGCGCCGCGAACACGCGATCCGGCGTCACCGGCAGATCGTTGAAGCGCAGCCCGGTGGCGTCGGCGATGGCATTGGTGAGCGCCGGCAGAAACGCGGCGAGCGAGCCCTCGCCGGCTTCCTTGGCGCCGAACGGACCGTGCGGATCGATGCTCTCGACGATGCCGACCTCGATCGGCGGCGAATCCTGGATCGTCGGCACGCGGTAGTCGAGCATGTTGGCGGTGAGCATGAGGCCTTCGTGATAGGCCGCCTCCTCGCTCATCGCCTGGCCCATGCCCATCCACACCGAGCCCTGCACCTGGCCTTCGACCGTGAGCCGGTTGAGCGCGCGGCCGCAATCGTGCGCCACCCAGACCTTGTCGACGGTGACGACGCCGGTGTCCTCGTCGACGCTGACCTCGACGACCTGCGCGGCGTAGCTGTAGCCCATGGTGCCGCCGATCGCGGAGCCGCGATATTTCTTGCCGCCGTGCGATTCGGGAATTGTCGAATAGTTGCCGGTGACGGTGATGGTGCCGGTATCTTTCAGCGCCTCGGTGACGACTTCGTTGAAAGTCAGCCCCTTGTCCTGCGCGCCGGCACGATAGAGTTCGCCGAGGCATTCGATCTCGCCCGGCTTGGCGTCGAGCTTTCGCGCCGCTGCGGCGATCAGCACTGCCTTGAGATTGTTCGCCGCGTCGATCGCCGCATTGCCGACCATGAAGGTGACGCGCGACGAATAGGAACCGTTGTCCTTCGGCACCACGTCGCTGTCGCCGGTGACGATGCGGATGCGCGACAGATCGAGCCCCAGCACTTCGGCGACGCTCTGCACCAGCACCGTCGAGGAGCCCTGGCCGATCTCGGCGGCGCCGGTCAGCAGCACGATCGAGCCGTCGAAATCGAGCTTGAGCTTGACGGTGGCATGCGGCTCGCCGGTCCAGTTCACCGGCTTCGACGCGCCGCTGATGTAATGCGAGCAGGCGAAGCCGAGACCTTTTTTGATGCCGTTGCGGCTCGGCAACTTGCCCTTGCGCTCTTTCCAGCCGCTCTCTCTTTCAACCCAATCGATGCATTCGGGCAGGCCGTAGCTGTTCACCATCAGATCGTTGTCGGTGAAGGTCGGCGCCTGCAGCAGGTTGGCGCGGCGCACCGCGATCGGATCGAGCCCCATCTCGGTCGCCATCTGATCGATCAGGCTTTCGAACGCGAAGCGCACATCGACCGTGCCGTGGCCGCGGAACGCGCCGCATGGCGGCGTGTTGGTCAGCACGCGCTTGCCGATATATTTGACGTTGTGCAGATCGTAGATCGCGTAGAGCATCGAGCCGGCGTAGAGGATCGTCACCACGCCGTAGCCCGAATGCGCGCCGCCGCGCTGGATGCATTCACATTCGACGCCGGCGATGCGGCCATCCTTGCGCAGGCCGATCTTGAGCCGGATATCGGTTTCCGGCCGGCCGCGGTGCGTGATGAAAGTTTCCTCGCGGTTGACCACGAGCCGGACGCAGCCGCCGGCCTTGCGCGCCAATAGCGCGGCGATCAATTCGACATTGAGCGTCTCGGTGCGGCAGCCGAAGCCGCCGCCGACATGCGGCTTGACCACGCGGATGCGCGACATGTCCATGCCGAGAATTTGCGACAGCATCAGGTGCACGTAATACGGCACCTGGGTCGAGGCGTGGACGGTGATGCGGTCGCGCACCGCATCGTAATCGGCGAGCGCGGCGTGCATCTCCATCTGGTTTTGGCACACCTCGGCGCAATTGTAGGTGCCTTCGCGCACCAGGTCGGCGCTCGCGAAAGCCGCCTCCACGTCGCCCAGCTCAAAGAACACGTCGCGCTCGATATTGTGTGGCCGGCGCTCGTGAATAGCGATCGCATCCGCCGCCAGTGCCGCGCGGGCGGTGTGATAGGCGGGTAGCTCGCGCACCTTCAGCTTGATGCGCCGCAGCGCCTCCTTGGCGGTGGCGTCATCGACGGCGGCGACCGCCGCAACCGGCTCGCCGCAATAGCGCACCTTATCGCGCGCCAGCGGATGCTCGGTCCGGGCGATCGGCAGCACGCCGAAGGTCTTGTCGCAATCGGCGCCGGTGACGATCGCCTTGACGCCGGGCAGCCTCAAAGCCTCGCTCACGTCGACTTCGAGAATCTCTGCGTGCGAGTAAGGGCTGCGGAAAACGCGCCCGGCAAGCGCGCCCGGCACGATCAGATCGGCGGTGAACTTGGCGCGGCCGGAGACTTTTTCCGGCCCGTCGATCATCGGCACGTAGTCGCCGATATTATGTGCGGGCATTATTTGGTTCACGGCGTCAGTCCCTCAGCACACAGCACCGCCGCGTGCTTTACCGCCTCGATGATTTTCACGTAGCCGGTACAACGGCAAATGTTGCTGCCGAGCGCTTCGCGAATCTCGTCCTCGCTGGGCCGCGGATTGCGGCGCAACAATCCGGCCGACGCCATGATGAATCCCGGCGTGCAATAGCCGCACTGCGAGCCGAGCTTTTCGTGAAAGCCGCGCTGCACCGCCGACAAGCGGCCGTCGACTGCGAGCGATTCGATCGTATCGACGCAGCGGCCGTCGACCGTCGCCGCCAGCGTCAGGCACGACAGACGCGGACGATCGTCGACCAGCACCGTGCAGGCGCCGCATTCGCCGCCATCGCAGCCTGTTTTCGTTCCGGTCAGCCCGGCGGCTTCCCGCAAATAATCCAGCAGCAACAGATTGTCGGGCACCGCGTCGGTGCGGACGCGGCCATTGAGCGTGAGCGAAAGGATGCGCGCCATGCTCAGTTCAATCGGCTCAGTTTCAAATAGCTCGGATTACTGGCGATCGGCGGTTTCTTCTGTTGGGTTCTGCATAACAGCATCTGCGGTCGCCTTCAATTCGACGGCAGCCCTGCCTCTAAGTAACGTAAAGCCGCGGCCCCTCGACGGTTAGGCCCGCGCCTTCCATAATGCCGAAGTTAATAAAGCCGAGGGTTTGAGTTCCGTGCGGATTTTATCGTTTCAGTCGGGTCTTCACGATGCGTCGGCCGCCGTATTCGAGGATTACCAGCTCGTCGCCGCCGTTCAGGAAGAGCGGCTGCGGCGCGAGAAGGGCTGGGGCAACGACGTGCCCTGGCTCGCCATCGACGAGGTGCTGCGCATCGCCGGATGGGCGCGCAACGAGGTCGATGCGATCGCTGCGATCCGCGGCGTTTTCCCGCTGCACTATTTCTCGTTCCCGCTGCCGCGCGACGTTTACTACACCGTTCGCAAGCATTTGGGCCATGAGCGGCTCAACCGCGATCTGTCGAATGCCATCACCCGCAGCGGCACCGGCGAAGACCGGCTATTCCGCAGCGACCGATTTCTCGCCGAAAACGGCTTTCGCGCCGACACGCAGTTCCGCTTCGTCAACCACCACGAGGCGCACGGGCTGGCGGCACTGTTCTTCACCGATTGGGACGACGCGCTGATTTATACGGCCGATGGCGTCGGCGACAACGTCAGCTACAGCGTTCGCAAGCTCCAGAACGGGCAGCTCGATTGTCTGTTCGGCGGCGACGAATGGCTGAAGGCCAAACGCGCACCGCGCAACAGCCTGGCCACGGCCTACGGCCACGCCACGAAAGCGGCTGGGTTTCGCATGTGGCGTCACGAGGGCAAGCTCACCGGGCTGTCGGCGCGCGGCGAACCGAACCTGCGCGATGCGCTCGGCCGCCATTTTCGCCTTGGCGACGATGGCCTGATCGCCTGCGATTTCACCAGTTGGCGCGTGATGGAGAAAGGCATCGAGGCGATCTGCCAGGGCCACAGCCGAGAAACCATTGCGGCCTCGATTCAGCAATTGGCCGAAGACCTGATCTCCGGCGCCGTCGGGCATTGGCTGTCGCGAACCAAGACGCGGCGTCTTGGCCTCGCCGGCGGGCTGTTCGCCAATGTCCGGTTGAACAGGCTTTTGGCCGAAACACTTCCGGTCGAAGAGATCTTCATCTTTCCCGCGATGGGCGATGACGGCTTAGCGGTGGGCGCGGCGCTCTGCTATCTGCGCGACCGCGACGGACTCTCGACCTGGCTGCAGCAGCGCCGCCGCCTCGACAACGTTTACCTCGGCCAGGATTTCGATACGCGCATCGACGCCGTCCTGGCGGCGGATTCCGGCATCCGGCAATTGCCGGGCGATCCGGTCGAGCTCGCGACCGCGTTGGTCGAAGGCGGTGCGGCCGGAGCGGTGTTTGTCGGGCGCATGGAATATGGCCCGCGCGCGCTCGGCGCCCGCAGCATCATTGCCAATCCGACCGACCCGACAATTAACGATCGGCTCAATCAGCGGCTCGACCGTTCGGAATTCATGCCGTTCGCCCCCTACGTGCTCGAAGAGGATGCCGCGCGCGTGTTCGAGATCGGCCCGGTTAACCGCTATGCGGCCCGTTTCATGACCATAACCTGTGCGGTGCGGCCGGAATGGCGGGCGCGCCTTCCGGCGGTCGTGCACATCGACAACACGGCGCGCCCGCAGCTCATTCGCGACGCCGACAACCCGCTATTTGCCGGCATCCTGCGTCGCTTCCGCGACCGCACTGGAATACCTGTGCTGATCAATACCAGCTTCAACGTGCACGAAGAGCCGATTGTTAACAGGCCCGAGGAGTGCCGCCGGGCGCTGGTCGATGGCCGCGTCGATTTTGTGGTAACCAAGTGCGGGGTCTACGTCACCGCCAACGGGCTGGAGGCAGCGCGCAAGGCAACCGGCGCACGCAGCGACCGGCCGCCTGCGTTTACCGCAGCAGAAAACATGCGTTGACGCCGGCCCGTCCGCATTCTTGAGTATGCGGCTATCGGGGGAAACGGCGCCGCATGTCTAAAACCAGTCTGGCACTGAACAATCTGCGCGGCTACGCCATTATCATCGTCTTGGCGTTTCACTCCTCCATTGCCTATGTGACCCATCAGCCGGCCACCGCGCTGCCCTTCAGTCAGCCACCCTATTCCTGGATCGCCAATCCGATCGTCGACAGCAATCGCTGGCTGGGCTTCGACTTGTTCTGCGCGTTCACTTTTCTCTACATGATGCAGCTGATGTTTTTTCTGTCCGGCTTGTTCGTCTGGCCGAGCCTCCGACGAAAGAGCGCGGTCGTATTCTTGTATGACCGTTTCGTGCGGCTTGGCGTGCCGTTTGCGCTCGGCGTCTATCTGCTGATGCCGGTCGGGTATTACGCCGTTTACCGTGAAACCGCGGTGGACCCGAGCTGGTCCGCTTACTGGTCGCGCCTCACCGCGCTGCCGTTCTGGCCGTCTGGGCCGCTGTGGTTTCTCTGGATCCTGCTGCTGCTCAACGCCGCCGCAGCGATGCTGAGCTGGCTTGCTCCGGGCGCGGTTGACGTCCTGGCGCGCGTGGCTGCCAGCGCCACGCCCAATCGGCTGTTTGTCGCGCTCGCCGGCCTCTCCGCGTTGGTCACCCTCGCCATGTCCGGCTTATTCACGCCGTGGCAGTGGATCGACTACGGACCGTTCGCGTTTCAGCCGTTTCTCTTGCCGCAATACGCCCTTTATTTCTTCTTCGGTCTTATCGTCGGGGCCCAGGGACTGGAGCGCGGCCTGTTCGGCGGCCAGGGCGCGCTGGCCGGGCGCTGGGGCCGCTGGTGCGTGGCGGCGGTCGTTTCATTTGCCGTGTGGATCACCTGCACCGCGCTGATCGTTACCGGACACGGCGTGGCGGGACTGCAGATTGTCGCCGCACTCGGCCAAGCCATGTTCGCCGCGACCGCCTGCTTCGCGGCCACGGCGACGTTCTTGCGCTTCGCCGGCAAGCCGTGGCCGGCATTCGACAGCCTCTCCGAGAATTCCTACGGCATTTATCTGTTCCACTACGTTTTTATCCTGTGGGCGCAATACGTGCTGCTCAGCGTCGCATTGCCCGCGATTGCCAAAGGCGTGATCGTGTTCGGCGTCACGCTCGCTTTCAGTTGGGCGGCAACCGCGGCGATCTGCGCCATTCCGCTCGGCGCCCGCGTGCTGCGCGGACAACGCCGCACGGAAATAGCTGCAGCGCGTGCAACCGCCGGCGGCCCCAGCACGGCGGAGCAGAGCGGGAGCTAGCTAAATCCGCAGGTCGCGGATGCGCGGCGCCTTGACGCTCGACTCGAATTCCTTCGCCAGCGTCCCGAGTTCGAGCGTCACCACGTGCGGCGAGATCTCGAACACGCGCTTGATTTCGCGCTCGACCTCGGCGGCTACGGCCGCCGGATCGGCTTCGCGGCGAGTTTCTATCGACACCCGCAACTGTTCAAGATCGCCGACGGTAATGGCCTCGCATTTGAAGTCGTTGATTGGCGCGATGCGGAACATAAAGTCTTCGAATTCGCCGTGATCGATGTTGATGCCGCGGATCTTGATGAATTCGCTGGCCCGATGGGCGTGATGCATGACCGGGAATACGGAGAACGGACCGTCGCCCGGAACGTCGTTGTGCAGCGTGACCACGTCGCCCGACGACCAGCGCAGGAACGGCGTGATGTTGTTGGTGTAAAGCGGCGTGACGACCAATGCACCGGACTCGCCGTCGGCCACCGCTTCGCCCGACGCCGGATCGACCACTTCGACGAAAAACAGATCGGTCCAGATGCGGAAACCGCTGGCAACGCCGTCCTCGGCCGCCATCATGCCGGCTTCGGTCATGCCGAAGGAATCGCGCACGTCGGCGCCCCACATGCGGCCGATTTTCTCGCGCTTTGCCGCCGACAGCGGCTCCGCCGAACAGATCACAAGCTTCACCCGCCCATGGGCGAGATCGATCTTTCTCTGATCCGCCAGGTTGGCGAGATGCAGTGCGTAGCTCGACATGCCGACGAGTACGTCGGGCCCCAGCTTTTCCATCAAGCTCGATCTGCAGCGCCGACGGGGTCGTGGTGCCGGCTCCGGCCATCAGCGCGCCCATGCCGAACGCTTCGGCGGCGCGCGCCATCATCGAGCCGACCGGATGAATGCCCAGTGGAAAGGCGCAATGCACCATCTGTCCCGGCTTGGCGCCGGCGCACGCATAGACGCGGGAAAAGCCGCGCATCGCGACTTCGATATCGGCGTGGCTGCGCGGATAAAACAGCGGCCGCCCCGTGGTCCCGCCGGAGCGCCAGTATTGCGCGATGGGTCGTCCGGCGTCGCCGGCAAACAGAAATCGCGATAGAATTCCCGGTCCGACATGGCGCGCAGCATGTCTTTGTCGAGCAGCGGGATTTTGGCCCATTCGCGCGGATCGTCGAGCCGGTCGAGATCGATGC